>NZ_CP109943.1:727500-1410000 GCF_001673705.2 Brevibacillus sp. WF146 | reverse complement strand
TTTCAGCACGATCTCGTCAAGCGGCAGTTCCAGTCCCGTCATGATGGGCTTGGCCGCCTTCACTTTGTAGATGTCCCCTTCAATCACCCGCACCTTGTTTTCCGCTTCCACCATCCAGCCATGCTTGACTTTGCCGTTTCGTTCATAGCGGATGATCATGGCCTTCCCCTCCCTGTTTTGATTCCGTCTCTTCCATCTGTCTCTGCCGCTCAGAACAAGTCGGTTTCCGCTTCGCGCGGCTCCGCCGTAATCTCCTCGATCACGGTGCGGTTCACGGCGTCCTCCACCAAGGCCTCCACGTCCAGTTTTTCCTCGAAACGTTCAGCCACATGCGGCTTGGGCCGGGTCACCGGATTTTTCGGCGTAAAAATGGTGCAGCAGTCTTCGTACGGCAAAATGGACAGCTCGTACGTATCGATTCGCCGGGCAATGTCAGTGATCTCCGTCTTGTCCATGCCGATCAGCGGACGCAAAATCGGAATCGAGACGACCTTGTTGATCGTGTTCATGCTCTCCAGCGTCTGGGAAGCCACCTGGCCCAGGCTTTCGCCGGTCGCCAGTGCCAAGGCGCCGGTCCTGGCGGCGACCCGCTCGGCAATCCGCATCATGAACCGGCGCATGATGGTGATCAGGTAGTCTTCCGGACACTTTTCGCGAATGGCCGTCTGAATCTCCGTAAAGGGAACGACGTGCAGCCGCACGGTCCCGCCCCAGTGGGCCAGCTTGTGGGCCAGATCGCGGACCTTTTGCAGGGCCCGTTCGCTGGTAAACGGATAGCTGTGGAAGTGAATCGCCTCCAGGGTGACGCCCCGCTTCATCATCATCCAGCCGGCAACCGGGCTGTCAATCCCGCCGGAGAGCAAGAGCAGCACTTTGCCGCCGGAGCCGACCGGAAGACCGCCGGGACCGGGAATGGTTTCGCAGCTGATGTACGTGCCCTCGGCGCGGATCTCGATGTTCACGACCGCTTCCGGCTGGTGAACATCCACCTTGATTTCCGGGATGCTGCGCAGAATGTGCGTTCCCACCATGCGGCTTACTTCCATCGACTGTTTCGGGAAACGCTTGTCCGCGCGGCGGGTCTCCACCCGGAAGGTTTTCGGCTGCGGCTGCAGGTGGCGGATCAGTTCCAACGCCTTCGCCTTGATCGTCTGTTCATCCGGCTCCACCTGAACAGTGGGGCTGATGGAGGAGATGCCGAAAACGCGGCGCAGCCGTTCCACCACCGCATGGGCGTCCTCTCCGTGCAGTTCCACGTACATGCGGCCGTAGTTGCGGCGCACCTTGATGTTGGCAAACGGGCGCAGCACGCTTTTGACGCTCTGCACCAGGGCTTCTTCGAACAAATCGCGATTCCGGCCTTTCAACGCCAGTTCGCCGTAACGAATCAAAATGACATCGTACTTCATGGTTTGCTCCTTTACATGGTTACGCTTTCGCTTTCATATGGGGACGGATGCTGGCGACGCACTCCGCCGCGGCGGCAACAAACGCTCGGGCCTCATCAATGGTGTTCTCCCGGCCCACGCTGATGCGAATGGCCGACAGCGCCCGCTCCCGGTCCTGAAGAGCGGCCATCAATACCCGGCTGGGTTCGTTCGCCTTGGAGGAGCAGGCCGATTTGGTGGAGACGAGGTAGCCCCGTTCCTCCAGCGCATGCAGCAGCACTTCCGCCTTCATCCCGGGAAACGAGACGTTGACGATGTGGGGGGCCGCTCCCTCGCTCGGCGTGTTGACGACGCATCCGGGAATCTCGGCCAACCCCTGCCGCAGCACCTGGGTGATGGACGCCAGCCGGGCGGGTTCTTCCGGCCCCATCTCTTCCAGCAATCGGATCGCTTTGGCCATGCCGGCGATGGCCGGCAGATTCTCCGTTCCGGAGCGGAAACCGCCCTCCTGCCCCCCGCCCATCAACAGCGGCTGGAGAATCAATCCCTCCCGTTTGTACAAGATGCCGATACCCCGCGGTCCGTAAAATTTATGGGCCGATACGCTGAGCAGGTCGATGCCCCACTCCTTCAGGCGAATCGGCAGCTTGCCGACGCTTTGCACGGCATCGACGTGGAACAGGATTTTCGGGTACTGCTTCAGCAGGGCGCCGATCTCGGCGATGGGCTGCACCGTCCCCAACTCGTTGTTTACGTGCATGACGGAAACGAGAATGGTGTCGGGCCGGATCGCCCGTTTCAGGTCCTCCACCAAGACACGACCCGCGCTGTCGACCGGCAAATAGGTAACGGAAAAGCCGAACTCTTCCATCTGCTTGCATACATCATAGACGGCGGGATGCTCCACGCTCGTCGTAATGATATGTCTTCCCCGGCTCTGATACTGCATCGCCACACCTTTGATCGCCGCGTTGTTGCTCTCGGTGCCGCCGGACGTAAAGACGATTTCCGACGGTTTGCACCCGAGGAAACGGGCGGCGACCGCACGTGCCTGCTTCAGGATGTTCTCCGCCTCGAGCCCTTTTTGATGCAGCGAGGACGGATTCCCGTAGTAGGTCTCCATCGCCCGTTTGACCACCTCAACCACCTGCGGATGAGGACGGGTCGTGGCGCTGTTGTCCAAATAAATCACCAGTCCACACCTTCCTGAGGGCTGATCGCCCAAAGTCTACTTTTCATCATAACACGACAGTTCCGATCAACATATAGCCGGGAGCATACTTCCCCTTATTTTCTCCCACTTTTCGGCGGGGAACAACGCCGGGGAGAAAAAAGGTGGCACAACCTTCACAAATTGTTCACAAACACAAACGCTTACATTGGCAGGCAGGCTCTTTACATAACGCGGCCCATTCGTTAGAATAGTCAATAAATTTAGAGAACGAGGAGAGAAGCACCATGACGACACGGACGATGGAGATGGAAGAGAAAATCCGCAAAATGGAGGCGGAGCTGAAACGGCTGCAGGCCGAATTGGCGAAGCTGAGCAGCACGCAGTTTGATCAAACGGAAACCGCCTACTTAAACGAGGTGTACAACGGGTGAATCTTTGCCTTTGCCTTTGCCTTTCCTGTCAGCGTGGAAGAAGCACGGCTCCTTGTGCGGACTTCCACGCTTTTTTGCGCCTCTGCCCCGGTCCATGATCCCCCCTTATCGTCTCACACTCCGCCAGTACGCGTACCCGACCAGAATCAGCAATCCGACGATCGTCGCTGTCACATACGCAAACTTTGCCGCCATCAGCGCACCTCGCTTCACGTTCTTTTCCATAGTGTGCGCATGTGAGGCCGTTCCTTTGCAAAAAAAGACCGTCCCCTTTGCGCAAAGGGACGGCCAAGGCCAACGATCCACGATCAGCGGTCAGTCTGCATACGGAATCGGACCGTGATATACGCCAGAATATACCTCTGTTGCCGGCCCGGTCATGTACACGCGGTTGTCGCTCTCCCGCCATTCGACCACCAGATCCCCGCCCGCCAGATGAACGGTTACGGTCCGGTCGGTCATGCCGCTGAGGCACGCGGCAACCGCCGCGGCGCACGCTCCCGTGCCGCAGGCGAGCGTCACACCCGAACCGCGTTCCCAGACGCGGAACAGCACTTCCCGCCGGTTCAGCACCTGGATGAATTCCACGTTGGTGCGCTCGGGGAACCACTCGTGCCGTTCGATTACCGGCCCGTACTTCACCACGTCCGCTTCGTTCACTTCATCGACAAACAGAACAGCGTGAGGATTGCCCATCGAGACGGCGGTCATGGTAAACGTGCGGCCGTCGACGGTGAGCGGCTGTCCGATCACTCGCTCGCCGGGCTCTCCGGTCATGGGGATGGCCGCCCGGACAAACTGCGGTTCCCCCATGTCAATGGTCACCTGCTCCACCTTGCCGTCCGCTCCCACCGTGACGGACGGGGTGACAATGCCGCCCAGCGTTTCCACGGAAAACGACGTCTTGTCCGTTAGTCCGTGGTCGTACACATACTTGCTCACGCAGCGCAGGCCGTTGCCGCAGTTTTTCGCTTCGCTGCCGTCGTTGTTGAAGACCCGCATGCGAAAGTCGGCCCGCTCCGAGGGCATGATCAGGATCAAGCCGTCACCGCCGATGCCGAAGTGGCGGTCGCTGACCCGACGTGCCAGTTCCGGCAGATCCACGCCCGTCAGCGGTTCGGAAAAACAGTCCACGTATACGTAGTCGTTGCCCAGTCCGTGCATTTTGGTAAATTTCATGGTTCGCCCCTCATTTTTACTCCGATGTTTTTCTCGCTTTATCTTACCACAGAAGTCCGGGGCGTGGGAAAGTGGTATACTACCCCTAGCCAATCTGGAGCAGGAGGTGTGCGGCATGGATATGTCCGCGCTGCGCTTTGCGCTGGGCACGACCAATCAGGCGAAAAAGACGGCAGTGGTGCTGGCGACGGGAACGGAACCGGTCTGTCTGGCGGTGCCGTCCGGCGTCTCCGCCCAGCCGCTTTCGGAAGAAGAGACGATCGCCGGGGCGGTCAACCGGGCCAAAGCGGTGCTTGACCGGGTCCCGAACGCCGACATCGGCTTGGGGCTGGAAGGGGGGTTGACGTTTGACGACCGGTACACGAACCAATGGTATCTGCTCTCCGTCTGCGCCGCCTGGAACGGCAGGCAGCTCTGCCTGGGCAAGGGACTGTTCTTTCCCATCCCAAACACGGCGGTGGAACGGATCCAGCGGGAAGGCATCGAGCTGCGGATGATCATCGACGAGTGGAGCGGCACCACGGGGAGCAATCAGCGGGGCGGCGCTTACGGATTATTGACGGGGGGACGGATCCGGCGGGCCGAGGTGTTTCGCGACGCCGTCATCGCCGCCGTCACCCCGTTCGTCTCCGCTTTGTACCGATAATCCCCCAGGCCTCCCGGGCAGAACAGACAGGAAAAAACCTCTCCGTCACCGGAGAGGTTTTTTCGGCGAGGCGCCGTCGTCATCGGGCGATGTAATACGGGTAGATGATCAGCGCACCGAGAATGGCGATCGCCCCTACGATCATCGCCCAGACCCCGAGCGTACGAGCATTTCGCCGGTACGCCAGGTATCCCAGCACCATGCCAATGGGAGCCACGATATACGGGAGTAGGAACAGCGACAGAATGGACAAGCCCAATCCTGTCCAGCCAATCCCGCTGGCTCCGTTTTCCGCCTGCGCGTCGACGTCGTCAGTGGTGCGCGTCTCCCGGATAGGTTCGGCAATTTCGGCCGCCGTTTCCACGTCGTCCCCGGTCAGGGGAGAGGCATCCGGGCGATTGTCGCCCCGTTTGTCCCCTTCCCGGTTCACCTGCTGTGTCAGGTCGGCTCCTGCCGCGTCCACGCTTTGTTCCCCCAGATAACGTTCGGTCTGGGTGTGGGGATCATACTGGATGTTCCCATGGGAACGGACGGGATTCTCATCCAACACAGCCCCCATCCAGGAGTCGGCAAACTCGGTGTCCCGCTGATCGACCATCTCCGCAGGGCCGTTGTCCCCTTCCTTCCGCTCGGCATTCACACGTTCGTCTCGATCGTACGCCATGCCATGCTCAGCTCCTTTTTCCAAAGGATTGTGATGAAGGAAGTAGCCTTATTCTCTGCCGAGGGTGTACAATTTAAACTGGAGGCGAGAGGATGAAACCAGAGAAATCCCTAACGATTGGCATTGACATTGACGGCACTGTCACGGAGCCGAGCAGCATAGTCCCTCTGATGAATGAAAGCTTTGGCAAACAGTTGCGATACGAAGACTGTATCGATTACAATCTGGCCACGGTCTATGGGATCAGCGACGAGGTCTTTGCGGACTGGCTGGACAAGCACGGCGAGCGCCTGTACGACAACGCCCCCGTCCACGGCGCGGCCGACCGGGTACTGCGCCAGTGGTACAAGCGGCACAAGCTGGTGTACATCAGCGCCCGCGAGGCCCGTCATCTGGACGTCACCGCAAACTGGTTCTCCCGCTATCAGATTCCGTACCACCATATGGATTTGATCGGCTCGCACGACAAGCTGGCCGCCGCCCGAAAGTGGCAGGTGGACCTGTTTCTGGAAGACCGGCTGGAAAACGCGCTGCAGCTGGCTGACGCCCTCTGCATCCCGGTCTTTTTGTTCGACACCCCGTACAACCAGGGAACGCTGCCCCGGCTGGTGCACCGGGTCACCTCCTGGGAGCAGGTGGACGCCCTGGTGGAGCGGCTGGCGCTGGAAAAGGCCAACGCGTAAAGCGCCCAACCGCTCAACGGAGAGAGGCCTCCCCCGCCGAGGAGCCGGCGAAGGGGCACACGCCGGTCCGGAACGGTGTTCATAGCGCTCGGAACGGTGTGCGCAGTACTCGGAACGGTGTCCGCAGTGCTCGGAACGGTCCGCAGCGCTTGGAACGGTCCGCAGCGCTTGGAACGGTCCGCAGCGCATGGAAAAAGACGCATCCCCGGCACGGGATACGTCTTTTTTTCCTTACTTTTTCTCGGTTTTCCTCGGTTTGAACGTGTGACAACAGGTCTGGGAGGAGTCATTCGCCTGATCCTTGTGCTGGCTGTCGTGTCCGTACTCGCCGGCAAACTCTTCTTTAAAGTCTGTGTGAGCGTGACTGTCCACTTCCACCATGATCATGTCGGCGGTGCAGTTGTTGCCTTCGCTCCAGTATTCACAGTTGGCGACACTGCATTTGACGATGGGCATGTGTTTCACCTCCTAGGGGCTATCCTTCACCACAAGCAAACAGCTTATACCCCCGCAAACAGAGGCTTTACATGGCATCGCGCCCTTACAAAATCATGCCAACTGCCGGTTCCCCCGGCATGTTTTCGCGAAAGGAGACCTGTTTCATGACCAACCCGCGCATCGTCGTCATTACCGGCGCAGCAGGCGGCCTCGGGCAGGAACTGACGAGACTTCACCTGACAAAAGGGGATACGGTGATCGCGACCGGCCGGTCCATGGCCGGTCTGGAAGCGATGCGCGAACGGCTGGGCGCTCCGGACCGCCTGTTCCTCCACCGGCTCGACGTCACCGACAACGAAGCCGTGCGGCAATTTGCCGCCTGGGTACAGATTCGCTTCGGCCGCTGCGATCTTCTCTACAACAACGCGGGCACTGCCGTTTTCGTTCCGCTGGCCCAGATGCGCCTGGACGAGCTGGAAACCATCCTGGCCACCAACATCGCAGGTCCGCTGTACGTCGTCCGCGCTTTTTTGCCGATGATGCTGGCGGCCCGCTCCGGCCACATCGTAAACATCGCCTCGCTGGCCGGCCAGGTGGCGACGGCAAAAGCGGCCGTGTACGCCGCCAGCAAAGCGGCCGTGATCCGGCTGAGCGAAGGCCTGCGCCATGAGCTGGCGGACAGCGGCATCCACGTCACCTGCGCCATGCCCGGCCCGATCGACACGCCGTTTTTGCAGCGGGCGGACCAGACAGGCGGGTATAGGGAAAAAGTCCGCCGCTATCTCCTGACGCCGGAGCAGACGGCGGTGCGGATCATCCGGGCCGTGGAAGCAAAGCAGCCGGAAGTGGCCATGCCCCTCCGGCTGCATCTCCTGTCACTGCTCTATGCGATGCTGCCCCACGGCGTGAAGCGCCTCCTCGCCCCCCTGCTGAACCGGAAGTAGCTCCGGCTCATCCAGCCGCCGCAGTGCCATAAACGCGAGCAGACCGGTCGCGGCGCAGACGACGGAGGCGGCGCCGAACAATCCCTGCACTCCGCATACGGGGATGAGCCAGCCGGCAGCGGCCGCCCCGGCGGGCATTCCCGTCCCCGTAATCGTGCGGACGCTCGTCAGCACCCGCCCCAGCAGTTCTTCGGGCACGTGTTTTTGCAGATGGCTGCGGTACAGGATGTTGTAGGGCGAAAAACTGAGTCCGGCCAGCCCCATCCCAGCATCGCCACATCGGTGCGGGTAAAGAGGGCAAGCGGCAGCGTCGTGATCCCCCACAGGCCGATGATGGCCGCCGGCGTCACGCCGGTCGGGATTTTCCAGGTAACGGCGGAAAACAGGATCGACCCGAGCAGCGCCCCCGCCGCCATGGCGGACCAGAGCAGGCCCAGCGAGACCGCCCCGCCGTCCAGGTCGTTCTTGGCGTACAGCGGCAGCCCCACCTCCACCGGGCCGTACGCCATGTTGAAGAAAAAGGTGAACAGCACGAGCCACAACAGGCGGCGATGCCCCAGCAGGTAGCGGTAGCCGGTGCGGATATCGGCGGCCAGCAAGCGCAGAAACGGACCGATCGCGACTACGCCTGTTCCGCCGCCGCTTTCCGCAGCCTTCCCTTGGACCTTCTCCGCCTCTTTTTCGTCCATCCGCCCGACGGCGAAGCTGCCCGATCCCGCCGCCGGCTTCAGGCGGGCGAAACAGAAGGCACAGAGGAAAAAGCTGATGGCGTCCACCACCAGCACGTTGGCCGCCCCGATCCAGGCGATCAACACCCCGGCCACGGCGGGCCCGAACAGATACGTGATCTGCCACTGGCTTTCCATCAGACCGTTCGCCTTGACCAGAAGGGATTTGTCCATCACCAGCCGGGGCAGCAGGGTCTGGGCACCCGCGCTGCTGAGCGGCGAGAGCATCCCGGCGATGACGATCAGCACGTACACCAGCCACAGCGGCGTCCCCTCCATCTGCAGCAGCACCACCAGCGCGAAAAAGATCAAGCCGCGCAGCACGTTGTCCAGCATGATCAGTTTTCGCCGGTCAAAGCGATCCAACAGAACGCCGGCGACCAGTCCGACCAAGACCGCGGGAATGTTGTACGCCAGGACGACACCGCCCATGGCGGCGGATGAACCGGTTTTGTTCATCACAAACCAGGTCAAGGCCATCCATCCGAACTGATTGCCCAGGCCGGACAGAAACAACCCCAACCAGTACCAGCGAAACGACGATTGCCTCCACAGTTCTTTCACACGCATCTTCCTTTTCTTTCCGGTTTGGCATCATTGTAGCCAATTTATTAAACTTTTTCAATTATTATATTTATAAATATACCAAAAAAATCCCCCCTGCCTGTCTTCAGGCAAAGGGGATAGGTCCTCGCCGTCGGTGTGATCCGTTTACATCCCGGCTCCCGTTTCCTTTTCAAGCTGCCTGCCCGTCCTGCTGTCCGTTTGGCCGCGGCTGCCCAACAGCCAGATCAGGCCGGCCGCTGCCCCGAACACGGCCAACCCGCTGGAGACGGCGGCGCTTCCCGCCTGTTGGGCGCCGTACCCGACGATTAGGCAGCCAACCGAGTAGCTGCCCATCGTCACCATTTCCCTGATGGAAAAGACGCGGGCCAGGTAATCGGGATCGGCCAACTGCTGCAGGCGCGTCACCGCCAGGATCGACGAGCCAAACGAGGCAAAGGCGCAGAACAGCGACGCTGCCGCCAGAGCGGCGATCGGCCCGGAGTGGAAGATCGCGTAGATTGAGACCCCCATCGCCGCCAGTGCCCAGCCGAGCGCCATGTTGATCCCTTTTGTCCCCATGCGGTCGGCCAGCCTGCCCGCCACCAGACCGGCACAAACGCCGCCCAGGCCGAGCGGGATGTCCAGCAGCCCGAAGACGAACAACCCCTCGCCTCTCTCCTGCAGCACGAAGTACATCAGCATGACGTAATACGCTCCCAGGAACCGCTCCGCCATCTGGTACAGCAGAACCCCGGCGATCTCCCGCTGCCTGCCGATGTATCGGAAGCCTTCGCGCAGGCGCTGCACAAAACCGCTGCCGGTCCGCTCCGACTCGTCCGCAAAGGCGGGCAGCCGCAGCAGGATCAACAGCGAGACAGCGTAGCAGGCGGCGTCCAGAAGAAAGTTAAACCGGTAGGAAAACAAGTAGACCAACATGGCCGCGATCCCCTGGCAGACGATGATCAAAAACGACGTCGTGCCCTGCAGGAGCGAATTGGCCGCCAGCCTGTCTTCGGCTTTCACCGTGCGGACGATGGCCACCTGCATGGCCGGCTGAAAAAAGGCGCTGCAGATGTTGACCATAATCAGGAGCACATAGGCCGCCCAGAGATAGGCGGGCGACGTGATCCAGAAGAAGAGGCTGACGAGGATGCCCCGCAGCAGATTGACGACGATCATGACGCGCCGTTTGTCCCAATGCTCCAGCAAGGCGCCGGAAAAAACGCTGGTGATCACATAAGGCATCAGGCGAAACACCGTGCCGGCCGCAAACGACAGCCCGGACCCGCTCAGGTCGTGCAGCAGGCCGACGACGGCGATAAACGTGAACTCGTTTCCGATGATATGGATGACATGAGCCGTGTACAGACGGCGAAAGACAGGATGACGCAGAAGCGCCGTCATGGTCAAACCCCTTTCACCGTTTTCTCCGTATTGTACCACGTTGCGTCAGGAAAGGCTTCTATTGATCCCCCGTCCGAGAAGCCGGTTCATCTTCAGCGGATGATTGCACCGAAGCCGATGCCGGATGCTGACGCGGTGGTGCTTCGTCCCCCAGAATCAGGAGGTGGCCTCAAGGAACATGCGATGCGGATTCCATCACAAATCGAAAAACATGATTGAAAACCTGCACGTTCATCTGATACAATTCGTTCAAACAAATTTGAACGTTTCAATAATAACGTTATGTTCAAATATTTAAAAGAGGGTGATTGTTTCTTGAAACGTTATCTGGTCATCGAAAGTCTGGAACAACTGCGCGCCATTAGTGACGCGCTGCGCCTGGAAATGATCACGCTGCTGACCAAAGACGCGTACACGGGAAAACAGTTGGCCGGGATGCTTTCCCTCTCCCCTTCCAAGGTTCACTACCATCTGAAGGAGCTGGAGCACCACGGCTTTGTCCACGTGGTCCGCACCGAGGAGAAAAACGGGATTGTGCAGAAGTTCTACCGCTCCGTCGCTTTCGATTTCAAGGTGAGCGAAGACCTGCTGCCGTCCCTGCGCGAGGACACCCTTTTGCAGCAGGAAGCGATACTCAACCACCTGCGTTCCAGCATCACCCGGCTGTACAACGCGCCGGACGAATCGTTTCTGCTCTTTGCCGAAGAGGAGAAACGGCCGCCGCTCTACGCCTTCAACGGGGAAGTAAAGGCGCCGCGGGACGAGATCAAGGCATGGATCAAAAAGTATCGCGCCCTGCTGGAGGAATTGAACGACATGGAGGAACGCCACCTGCAGCGGATCAAGGCCGGGGAGGCGGAAGATACGGGAGAAGTGTTTTACTTCGTCGGCGTCGGCTTCATGACCAACGAGCAGATCTACGTGGCCGACGATGAATCGCTGCCCGAGGGATTCGTGCATGCAGACGATGTGACGGCAGGGAAAATCTGCAGGAGGAAAACGGAACATGACCCGTCAGGAAAATAAACGCGCGCTGTGGAAAAACAGCCAGTTTGTCCGGCTCTGGTTCGGCAACCTGATTTCGGCGCTGGCCGACGGTGCGTTCTTCGTTGCCCTCTCCTGGTTTATCGTGGACGTGACCGGATCGGAGACGGTGCTCGGCACCACCCTGATCTGCATGTCCATTCCCCGCCTGCTGTTTATGCTGGCGGGCGGAGTGGCCGCCGACAGGTTCAGCCGCAAGCGGATCATGGTCGGCTCCATTCTGGCCCGGGGGATAGTGCTCTCCGGCTTCGGCCTGCTGCTCTTGTACGACTCCGGCCAACTGCTTCCCTACTCCGCCTACACGATGGCCGCCCTGTTCGGCACGGTGGACGCCTTTTTCTGGCCGGCGCGCAGTTCCATTCTGCCGTTTGTCGTCGGCCGCGACCAGTTGGCCGCGGCCAACAGCCTGATGGAAATCTCGCAGCAGCTCAGCATGGTCGGCGGTCCGCTGGTCGCCGCCCTGCTGCTGCACGCCGTCCCGTACCCGCCGATGTTTTTGATCATGGCTGCCGCCTTTTTCGCCGGTACTCTGATTCTCTTCACGCTCCGGCTCCAGCCCGTCCAAACGGAGCCGGCAGCGGAACCGGATCGCCCGCATGCGTCGCGGCCTTCCTACTTCCGCGACGTCTGGGAAGGCATCCGCTTCACCTTTTCCATCCCGATCCTGACGATCATCTTCGGGACGTCCCTGGTGCTCAACATGATGTTTTCCGGTCCGGTCAACATGGGCCTGCCCCTTTTGGTCAAGCAGCTCGGCTGGGACGGCAGCGCCTACAGCTCGCTCAGTTCGGCGCTCGGCGTGGGCACCATCGCCGGCGGTGTCATCACCGCCCTGTGCGGCGGATTCCGCGGGCGCTACACGTTCCTGCCCCTGATGGTCGGGCTGATGGGGGCAGGCATCGCCGCCGTCTCGCTCATGCATCAACTGGCGTTTGGGCTGGCGATGCTGTTCGCCGTCGGCATGGCGATGAGCATGACCAACATCCCGCTGATCACCTACATACAGGCGATCGTTCCCGCCGCCAAGCTGGGCAGGGTGATGTCGCTGCTCACGCTGATGTCGGTCGGTCTGGGCCCGGTCAGCTACGCGCTTTGCTCTGTTCTCCTGGAGCGCAGGTGGGCCGCTCCGGACACGCTGCTCCTGGTCGGCGGCCTGTCACTCGGGACGATCGGCCTCAGCCTGCTTTTGTTCCGGGAGTTTCGCCGAATGGAGGAGCATCCGCTCTGGTCCGGCCGGACAGCGGCGGAAACGACCGACTCGCCGCAGCCGCACCAACCTGGCGACGGCAGCCGCAACGAAAACACACCCGCAGCGCTGTAACGCCTGCGGGTGTGTTTTCTCTCTTCGAAAGCAAATCGCGGGCATGCATGCGCCCTTTCCCTGCGGAAACGGGCGCGTTTTGCCGCCGCGTGCTACGACGTCTTCCATTTCGCCAGTTCGGCCGGAAACTTGTCGTTCAGCACTTTAATGTAGGTGCCTTTCATGCCGAGCGAGCGGGACTCCAGCACGCCGGCGCTGGCCAGTTTTCTGAGCGCGTTGACGATGACGGAGCGGGTCAGGCCGGCCTGGTCGGCCAGTTGGCTGGCGACGAGCAGCCCTTCTTTGGCATCGAGCTGTTCCATGATTTTCTCGATTGCGATCTGCTCGCTGTACGACAGCGACGAGAGCGCAATCTTGGCAAAGGTTTTGTCGCGCACCTCGCTTTCGATCTGCTCCGTGCGCTGACGGACGATTTTCATGCCGATCACGGTGGCGCCGATTTCCGCCAGGATCAGATCTTCCGTCTCAAACAGGCCGTACGCCCGCATCAGGACGAGCGTGCCGAGGCGGCTGCCTCCGGCGTTGATCGGCACGATGGTGGTCATCATCTGCGGGAAGAGTGACACCAGGTCGGGCGTCACCATGCTGTAAGGGCTTTGCACCGGTTCGTTGGCCAGTGATTGGCTTACCTCCAGCAGCCGCTGATGATAGCCGGACGGGAGCAGGTCATGCGTCCGCTCCCCGACGGCAAAGTCCTGCCGCAGGCCGCTGCCGATGATGGAGCCGTCGGCGGTGATGATGTAGACGTTGGCGTCGATGACGTCGGACAAAAGACGGGCCAGGTCATGGTAGCCGACACCGCTGCCTCCCATCGTTTTTTGCAGCATCACATTAATCTTTCTCGTTTTCTCCAGCAAATTCATTCCATTTCTTCCTCCTTGCGGTTATGTATGGTCTCAGTATTGTCTGAAAAATCCCGGCTCATACATGCAAATCAAAAAATAGGCAATAAAGGAACAGGCACCTTCAGGTCGTTGACCCATCGGCGCCTGTCCTGCACCTGCGCGGGTATTTGCCATTACCATGATAGAGAACCACATCCGGGAAGGGGCGAAGAGAATGAACCTGTTTAAAGGTGGAGGCTTCACCGGCATCGCTTTGATTCTCGTCCTGTTTGTCCTGCTGTCGATCGTCGGGGTAGATAACTGACCGCTGGTATCCGTGAGCGAAAAAAAAACTGCCTGAGCGGCACTCGCCAGGCAGTCTTTTTGCCGTGCTTAGTGAATTTGACGGCGGATCAGTTCGTCGATCTGGTCGGCAATCACATCGGTCGGACGGTTCAGATCGGCCGCAGTCAGGCGGAAGCGGGCATACCGTTCATCCAGGTTGAACGCTTCTTCAAAGACGCCCAGGAAACCGCGCGCCCGTTTGTCCAGTTCCAGCAGCACTTCCAGCTCTCCGTCACGAAGGTGGAAGACCGCTTCCAGCTCTTCCAGACGGCTGCGGTACGGGCCGGTCGGACGGAATTCGAATTCCTGCACGAACGGATAGCGGCGGCCCAGGTAGCGATTGTACTCGCAGTCCACCTTGAACAGTTGGAACCCGATCAGGTGGATGGCGTCCAGCACTTTTTCCATCAGGGGATGGGGCCGTACCTCGATGAAGTCGGAATCGCCCGGATCGATGGCGTTCTTGATGTCCAGTCCGGTGCGCAGATAGACCGGCTGCCGCCCCATCGTCAGGGGCGTCTCGTACGGCAGTTGGAAGGCAAACGGCAGCACTCTTCGTTCTTTCGGCTGCAGCGTGAAGCGCTCGGACAGGCGGTGCTTGACCAGTATGCACTCCTCTTTTACCTTGTTGTCGTTCACTTCCCGTTCGTAGTGGGTGACGACGTACATGTAGATGTCGTCGATCTCCTGGGCTACGTCCCCGCCCACCATGTGGACTTCCCCTCTCACCATGTCGCCGGGGATGAGGGAATCCTGCTCCAGTCGGGTGTCAACCTGCGCGGAGCCGATCCCGACGCTGGCCAGCAGCTTTTTGAACATCGACATCGCTTCATTCTCTCCTTCGCTACGGATCGCAGTCCGCCGGAGTTTCTGTATGGATATACGGGAGGAGGAGCAGAAAGTTTCATCGCGGCGGCGATTTTTCCGGCGATACCACCTGTTCGCCGTCAGGTTCCCTCCCGCTTCATTTCCACTGTGACGAACAGAAACAGATCGCGGCTGATCGCCACCGTTTTCACCCGCACCTCGGCCATCGTGCCCTCGTCGTCCACGACGTACTCCCTGCGCCTGAGCATTTCATGCAGCACCTCGTGCACGCCGGCCACCTGCTCCACTTTTTTGCCCTTCAGGGAGGCGAGGTCTTTTTCCAAACGGCGCACCACCTGCACCTCGATCGTCGGGTGCGGCTTCGGATCCAGCACGACCACGCGGATTTCCTCGATCACGACGTCCTGCTGTTTGCGGGAAACCCGCTGGGACTGCCTCAGCGCCTCGTTCTCTTCCCGCAATTTCTCCGTCAACAGCTTCAAACTCTGGTTCAGGACCAGCATTTGCTCCATTTCCCGCCCGTATACCAGCAGCACCCCGGTTCCGCCCAGCACGGCGCCTACCACCAGCAGGGCGACGTACCGCTTCCACAGACTCACGCTCATGAACGCACCTGCCACAGCCATTGGACGGTGATCGTGCCCATGTGGGCGCCGAGAAACGCCACCACGATCATCACCAACTGTTTTACCACGGGGTGGAAGTGGCCCACGAGGATCTTTTCGATCTGCAAAAAGGAGTCGAACGTGCCGCCCAGAGCGCCCACCAGCCCCCAGATCTTCAACTGGTCCGCCAGTTCCTTCATCGACCAGAGCGGCGGTTTTTCTGCCGCCAGAAAATAGCCCAATCCGCCGGAAAGGGACCCTCCGACGACAATGCCGTACGCGATAAAAAAGGTAAGAATCACCTGAGACATGTCTTCATTCCTCCCGACTTGGCAGCGTATGCTTATCCCTACGCCGCTTGTCAGGCAAATATGAAGAGGAAAACAACGGTGCCATATCAGGGGGCATGGCAATCCCGCCGGGTCGCCGGCGAGTTCCCGGGACACCGCGCAAACGCAACCTGTCCCGGACGCGAAAAAACGGCATGCCTGCCGCTGACATGCCGCTCGTTCTCATCCTTTTTTTCGTCTCATCCGGCCCAGCTTGCGTTGGATGCGCGGCGCGTGCATGACCATCAAATTCATGAACAGATTGACCATGTTCGGATTGCGCAGAAGCTGCTGGAACACTTCCGGATTTTCCTTGAACCACTGTTCATTGGCCTGTACCCAGGCCCTGAAGCCCTTGTTGTTTTTGTAGTAGCGGTTCAATCGGCTGATCGGGCGGTATGCGCTCATCCTACTCTATCCCTTCGTCAAAGAAAATGGAGAGAAGAAAGACAATCACCAGGATCCAGATGATGACTTCAAACCCTTCGTGTTTGAAAAAACGATTCATATCTGTCCCTCCTTGTTCCTCCAGCCTGTACCCGTGCGCCGTACGTTCGGCCCATGGCCGTATACAGTAATAGGTATATGTCGCGGGGAGTCGGATGGATTGGACGGCCGCCTGTTCGCCGCGATTTTCCGCTTTCGCCCAACGGCCGCGCGGGTGCATAGTTTTTGCCAGCGTTCATCCATACTATCGGAGAGACTGTGTCACAAGGAGGCGGCGCCATGATTTGGGGAACGGAATCGCTCCGGCGAAACAAAACCTACACGCTGCTCTTGGCGCTGGTTTTTTTCATGCATCTGGCCGCCTATCTGATCGTCCCCGTGTTTCCCGTCTTCCTGCAAAACGTGCGAGCCTTTTCCATCGCGGAAGTCGGACTGGTTCTCGGGGTGGGGAGCATTGCCTATCAGGCGGCCAGTCTCCTCGGGGGACCTCTGTCCGACCGCTTCGGCAGACGCTCCGTCATGATAGCGGGCGCGCTGCTGCAGGGGCTGGCGATGCTCGGCTATCACTGGGGCCAGACGTTTTGGCTGTTTCTCGTGTTTTCAGGCGTAAACGGGCTGGGCGTCGGGCTTCTCGCCCCGACGATCAAGGCCACGATTGCCGACGCCGTGGCGGAGGAGGAGCGGACGGCCGCTTTTTCCTGGCGGGGCATTTTTGCCCATCTGGGGATTATTGTCGCCGGGCTGACCATCACCTGGCTGACTGCCCTTGGCCGAACGCCCTTTCTGCTTGCCTCCCTGGTGTTTGCCACGCTGGCCGTCATCACGTGGCTGACGCTGCCCAACGACCGCTGCGTGGGGCCGGACTGCCGCCGGACGCCGCTGCCGGAGTATCTGCACATCCTGCGTCACCGCAGTTTCCTGCTGTTCTCCGGCATCTCGCTGCTCATCTGGGCGTTCTATGCCCAGTTTGCCCTGGTGCTCCCCCTGCGCGGCGAACACGTACTGCACACTTCGACCCTGATCGGCCTGATCTGGACCATCAACTCCGTCAGCGTTGTGCTGCTGCAGGGGGTTATCTCCCGCTTCGTGCTCGCGCGGATCAATCCGTATCTGGCGCTTGTGGCGGGAATTGCGCTGTTGGGTGCCGGGCTGTTCGGGATCGGCTTTGCCAGGCAGTTCGCCACGCTCAGCGCATCGGCCGTGCTGTTCATTATTGGAGAAATGCTGTTTCTGCCCGTACTGGACAGCCTTGTCGGCTATTTTGCCAAGGAGAACTGGCTGAACGCCTACTTCGGTGTGGCCAACTTCGTCTCCGGGATCGGCACGGCGCTCGGCACCAGCATCGGTGGCGCCCTGGTGGAACGGCTGGGCGGAGTAGCCAGTCCTTACCCGTGGATCGCCTACGCGCTGGCAACGGTGCTGCTGGCTGCCATTCTCGGCCTGTTTGCCTTGTACGCCATGCCGCGTCACAAGCGGGGCCGGGTGCCGGACGCACAGGGAGAGCCGCGGACAGCCGGCAGAAAGGAGGGAGCCCGATGAATGGGGAACCGGGAGCCGACGAGCGGGAGATGCCCGCAGCCGAAGCGAAAATCCTGCTGCGCCTGCCGCTTTCGTCCCTGTTGATCCATCTCGAAGACAGCCTGCAGCACAAGCATCTGAGCCGCGGGGAAACGGCCAGCCGCAAACCATGGCTGTGAAAGGAGGGAAACACACGTGAAGCTACCGGAAAAACGCGTCTCCAACAATCAGGACGTGCGTTCCGAGCGCAACGTCCAGCCTGCATCCACGCAAAACGACAGTCCGGGGTACGGGGACAAGAAGCTGGAAGGGCCAAATCGTCCCTCGACATAGCAGAAGGAGTGGTTCGACCACTCCTTCACTATTTTTCGACAATATTCGGGGAATTTATTGAAGGTTATGTCGATTTGCCCTATTATGAGGAAGAAGAATACCAAAATGCGGAAAGGACGTAGCGCCTTGCCTCTAAAACCTGCAACCCAATCGCGCCTTTACCCCTTGTTCCTCGTGCTGCTGCCCATTCTGTTTACCTGCGTCGTGTTCTTCGGGTACTCACAGGCACAACTGCTGTACTACAAAAACGGAGTGCAAGCGATGGACAGGCAGTTGGACACTGTCTTCCAAATCCTTTCCCTGTTTCACGAACGGGTCGACGAGGACTCCCTCACCTTCACCGAAGCCCAACAGCGGGTGAAGGATCTGATTGCCGGCCCCAAACGGCCTGACGGCACGCGCGACAGCAGCGCCGTCCGGTTGACGATGGGCGAGGGAGAAAACCTGTTTGCGTTCAATTCTCAGGGAACCCTGACGGTTCATGCCGAATGGGAAGGGCAGAACCTGAACAACACCCCCACTCCAGAAGGGCGCTATCTCATCCGGGAAGTGCTGAACGAGGGAAAACACCACCTCTCGTATCAGTGGCAGCCCCCGGACGGCGCTTCTCCCGAAAGCAGAATTTCCGTCGTCCGCTACTTTCCGCAGTGGGACTGGTACGTCGGCATTGTCACGTCGGAAGAGCGTTTTTACCAGCAGTTTTCCAGCTTCAAGACGCTGCTGGTCCTGCTGGTGGCCGGCAGCTACCTGATCACGGCCGTCCTGATCTACCTGACCCAGCGGCAGGAAAAGCTGCTGCTGAGCTCCAAGCGGCGCGGCGAACAACTGGCCGAAGCCAACCAAAGCATCCTGAAATCGCTGGCGGTCGCCCTGGAGGAGCGGGATTCCTACACCTCGGGCCACTCCCAGCGGGTCGCCTACTACATGCGGGTCATCGGGAAGCAGATGGGCATGGACGAGGCGATGCTGGATACGGTGTACACCGGCGGACTGCTGCACGACATCGGCAAAATCGGCATTGAGGACAGCATTCTGCTGAAGCCGGGGCGGCTTACGGACGAAGAATACGAGATCATCAAAGCCCATCCGGTACGCGGGGAAGCGCTGCTGCGCAAACTGTTTGCCCAGGCCGGAACGCAGGATTCGCAGCAGATCGAGACGATTCTCGTCATCACCCGTCACCATCACGAACGCTTTGACGGAAAAGGGTACCCCGATGGGTTGAAGGGAGAGGACATTCCGCTCGTCGCCCGGATCTCCGCCGTAGCCGACGCGTTTGACGCGATGACCTCGTCCCGCGCCTACCGCAAAGGACTCTCCTTTTCCAAAGCGTGCGACGAAATCATCCGCAACACGGGCACGCAGTTTTGTCCCCAAGTGGTGGACGCCTTTTTTCAAAGCGTGACGGAAGAGACGTTCTTTCACGCCCATCACATCTCCCGGGCCAATCAGCTCCTGCTCGACCGCTTCGACGAGGCCCGCGAAATTGCCCTGGCCCAGCCGCCGTTCAACCGGGAACCGGGCATTCCGCAATAAAACAGCCATGCTGCTCACCCGTTTGGAGCAACATGGCTGTTTGTTTTTCAATCCTCCCCGTCGATGGGCACCCATCTGTACGGCAGTCCGTACGCTTCCAGACGGGCGGCAAAGCGTTCCGCTTCCCGCTGTGGCGCGATCAACTGCAGGTAACGGGTGAAGTAAAAGACGATCCGGTCCTTCTCCTGTTCCTGCAGCCGGTAGTGGGACAACTGGGAAACGTCCGGGAGGGTATGAAAGTAGTCGTAGCGCTCGGGCGTCAGCGGGGCGCGAAACACGCGGCTGACCACCACGTCCCCGCTGTAGGTTTCCCTCATGTTCGCTTTGGACGCCCCCAGAAACCGGAGCAGATCGCCCGCCCGGCGGGCCCCCAGTTTGTCGGCCAGCATGCCGTCGTTGTACTCCACTTCCAGGTGGGTCAAGCGGGGGCGGACGCTCTCCAGCATCGCCATAAGAACTTTGCGGACGGCCAGATTGCTCGGGGAGAAGCCGTTGTCGTAGAAGTTGTACTCAAACGACGTCTCTTCGCCCTGACACCGGGTGTAAAACGTTACAGCATTCACGCCTCGTCCCTCCTAGCGCGGCAGGATCGCGTCCAGCGCCGATCGGTCCAGCCTGCGCACGGCGGCAAACAGCAGGCGCTTGGCCGCTTCGTAGTCGTCCCGGTCGATGATGGCCGCATGGCTGTGAATGTAACGGGCCGGGATGCCGATGACAGCGGAAGGAACGCCCTTTCCGTGGTACTGAACCGGACCGGCGTCCGTTCCCCCTTTGGCGACGTAGAACTGGTAGGGGATGTTCTCTTCTTCGCAGATCGCGATCAAAAAGTCGCGCAGTCCCGGCTGCAGAATAAAGAGCGGATCGTACAGCCGCATCAGCACGCCGCCGCCCAGTTTGCCGCCCTCCTCCCTGACGCCGGGGATGTCGCCGGCCGGACTCGCATCCAGCGCCAGGAACAGATCCGGTTCAATGACGGCCGCCGCCGTCTTGGCCCCGCGGGCGCCCGGCAATTCTTCCTGCACCGTGGCTCCCACGTAGACCACGTTGGGGTGGTCGGGGCGTTCGTGCAGTTCCTTGGCCAGCTCTACCGCCAGGCTGCAGCCGTAGCGGTTGTCCCACGCTTTTGCCATCAGCCGCTTCGGATTTGCCATCACGGTAAACGGACAGACCGGCACCACCGGCTGCCCCGGCCGCACGCCCAGCCGCTCCGCCTCCTGGCGCGAATCCACGCCGATGTCGATGTACATGTTGCGGATGTCCATCGGCCGGTGGCGCTGATCGTCGTTCAGCACGTGCGGCGGGATGGAACTGATCACTCCGTCGATCGCGCCGGCAGGCGTCAAGACCTGCACCCGCTGGGCCAGCAGGACCTGTCCCCACCAGCCGCCGACAGTTTGAAACGAGAGGAACCCCTTGTCCGAGATCCGCGTCACCATGAAGCCCACTTCGTCCAAGTGGCCCGCCACCATGATGCGGGGGCCGTTTTCATCCCCGCGCATGACGCCGAACAAGCTTCCCAGATTATCGCAGACGATTTCCTGCGTGTACGTCGATATGTACTCCCGCATAACGGTTCGCACGGGCCCTTCAAAACCGGGAATCCCCGGCGCTTCGGTCAATCGCTTCCACAGCTCAAGCTGAAACTGATGTTCCATTCCGGCAAACCTCCTCCTGTACGCGGCGAACCGCGTCCCTTCTATTATTAGCCAAGGGGTAGCGGGATGCAACCGCCCATCCGGCAGGAATACGGGTTCCCGCCCCGAATGGATTTACAGACACACACGGATGGAGGAAGCAGTCATGACCATAACCTTTCGCAAATTGACGGACAAGGCGGAGCTGCAGGAACTGGAAGCATTGGAAGGAACTATATGGAGCGGCTCGTCCGTGATTCCGCTGCACATGACGCTGACGGTCGCCAAGTTTGGCGGCCTCTTTCTCGGCGCCTACGACGGCGACCGGATGATCGGCTTTCTGTACAGCTTTCCCGGCTACACGGACGGGGAACTGCACCTCTGCTCGCACATGCTGGGATTTCTGCCCGAGTACCGCAAACAGGGGTTGGGCGTCCGGATGAAATGGATGCAGCGGGAGGAAGCCCTGCTCGCCGGGTATCCCAAGATCACCTGGACGTACGACCCGCTGGAGACGGTGAACGGCTATCTGAACATCGCCAAGCTGGGCGGCGTCGTCTGCCGTTATCTCCCCGACTGTTACGGCGAGCTGAACGACGACCTGAACCGGGGGCTGCCGACCGACCGCTTCCTGGTCGAGTGGTTCATCGCCAGCGACCGGGTGGAGCGGCACCGCGCCGGTCAGCCCAGACGCCCGGACACGGCCGGTGTGCCGGAGGTGCTGTCCTGCGACCTGAGCGGCGAGCTGCCCCGCCCGCGGGACATCCGGCCGGACTGCTCCGGCGAACGGCTGCTGCTGCCCGTCCCCGCTCATTTTCAGGCGGTGAAACAGGCGGACATGGGAGCGGCCGCAGCCTGGCGGGAAGCGACCCGCACGCTGTTTACCCGTTACTTGGAGCAGGGCTATGTGGTGACCGATCTTCTGCGGGATCAGCCGGTCGTCCGCTACGTCCTGGAGAAGCGTCCGGTGGAGGACATTCTGCGGGGCTGAACGGGCGAAAACGCTCGTCCTTTTGCTGTGGTACAATGGGAGATGCCATTTATCACAACGACAAAGGACGAGAAGACATGAAGGCAAGCGAATACGACGTGATCGTCATCGGCGGCGGACCGGCCGGGCTGATGGCTGCGATCGCCGCCTCCGGGGAAGGAGCGCGGGTCTGCCTGGTGGAAAAAGGGGCCAAGCAGGGGACGCAAGCTGATCATCTCCGGCGGCGGGCGCTGCAACGTGACCAACGCCAAGGACATGGACGAGCTGATCAAGCAGATGCCGGGCAATGGCCGGTTCATGTACAGCGCGTTTACCCAGTTCGGCAACCGGGAGATCATCCGCTTCTTCGAAGAGATGGGCGTCGCCCTGAAGGAAGAAGACCGCGGCCGGATGTTTCCCGTCACCGACAAGGCGATTACCGTGGCTAATGCGCTAATCGAGCGGATGAAGCGGCAGGGGGTGCAGATTCGCCTGAACAGTCCGGTGGAGCGTGTCCTGTACGCGGACGGCCGCACCTGCGGGGTACAGCTCCGTAGCGGCGAGCGGCTCCACGCCCCCTGTGTGGTGATCGCCGTCGGGGGATGCTCCGTTCCGCAAACCGGTTCCACCGGAGACGGCTACGCCTGGGCGCGGGAAGCGGGACACACCATCACCGAATTGTATCCGACGGAAGTGCCGCTGGTGGCGAGTGACCCGTTCATCCGGGACAAGTCGCTGCAGGGGCTGTCTCTGCGCGATGTGGCATTGACGCTTTACGACGCCAAGGGCAAAAGGGTAACCACCCAGGAAGGCGACATGATTTTCACCCACTTTGGCATCTCCGGGCCGGCCGCCCTGCGCATGGGCCATTACGTCTCGGTGACGAAACGGAAGCAGGGCGACGCGCCGCTGCAGCTCACCATCGACCTGATGCCGGCGAAGCACCTTGACGAAGTGGCCGAGGAAAGCTGGCGCCTCCTGGAGGACCAGCCGAAAAAAGCGGCGAAAAACGTGCTGAAAGGCTATCTGCCGGAACGGATGATTCCGCTGCTGCTGGCGATGGCCGCCATCCCGGAGGACCAAACCGGAAACCACATGGGCAAACAGCAGTGGATGGCCCTGGTCCGGCTGATCAAGGCGTTTCCCCTGACCGTGACCGGCACCCTGTCGCTCGAAGAGGCGTTCATCACGGGGGGCGGCGTCAGCGTCAAGGAGATCGATCCCCGGACCATGCAGTCAAAGCGGATGACCGGGCTGTTTTTTGCCGGCGAAGTGATGGATGTGCACGCCCACACCGGCGGATACAACATCACCATCGCCTTCTCCTCCGGCTTCGTGGCCGGCACCCACAGCGCACGGATGGCGTTGGGGACGGCGTAACGGAAAAAACCTCTTCGTTTTGAGACGAAGAGGTTTGAATTGGGAGAAAACGGGAAAACTATGGAGCAGGTACTCTTTTCTTCGGAAAAAGAGTGAGCAGAACCCCTACTCCCCCTAGTTGCGGGGTTCTCACACCTCTACTCCCTTTATCTTCCTACATGGGGCGTCGATGAAACAGTCGGCGCTCCCCTTTTTTTGCCTTCCGACTTTACATCCCGGCGTCCGTTATTGTCTGCGGGCGGCTGTCCCTACACGGTCAGCCGGTACAGGTAGGCCAGCGCCGACAGGATGAAGGCGAAGCCCAGGAGAAAAAAGGTATGGGCCCGCTGCCTGACGCGCCGCTCGTCGCCGTTGAAGTGGGCGAGCAGGCGGGCGCGCCAACGCTTGGTGCGGGGCTGCCACATCAGAAGCAGGCCGACGGCGAAGAGAAACAGGGGGAGCATCATCCGCGCCTCACCCCTTTTTCTTGCGCCGCAAGAGCCATCCTTTTTCCGGCTCTTCGGATGCCCCTTCCACGATCAGGCGGGCTGCCTCCGCAAGCTGGTACGCCTCGTCGAACGCCAGTTGGCGAAACGCCTGCTCCGCTTTGGTCAGCATGTCATCCACCTGCCGGTTTTGGCGGCGGTAGCGGTTGGTATACTGGATCGCTCCCTCCGCCTTTTGGCAGGTGGAGATCGTCATTTCCGCCAGACGCTCCGTCTCCAGCAGCAGTTCATTGGCTTCATTGATCAGGATGGCCACCTCGTCCAGATCGTAGCGGTACTGCTCCATCATCGCCTTGATCCGCGCGAGGATCTGCACCACGTCTTCAAACAGGTATTTCAACCGGGCCGGAATCCCCGGCAGGTAGCTCCGCTTGATCTCCTGGCGAAGCCGCACCAGCGTGCCGGAGATTCGCTCCAGCTCGTCGAGGGCGTCATCCTCCGTCTCGATGACCAGCCGCTCTGGTACCGGCTGCTCCTCCGCTTCCGCCTCTTCCCGCGTATCGTGGCCCTTGGGAATTACCAGTTCAAATTCTGCGTCCTCCTGGTCCGCCGGTTCTTCCATATGGCTGGCAGCCATGCGTTCCTCGGCTTGAAGCGCCGGGTTCTCACCGGGACGGGCAGCCGGGTGTTCCCGGACAGCAATGCCCCCCGCATGCCGGTCGTCCGCCTTTTCCCTGACACCAGCCGATTTCGTTCCGCCCAGGGCAGCCGGCGTGTCAAACAGCCATTCCCGCTCCGCCTGGGTCAGCGCCTCGTCCGCCGCTGCGGAGAGGGAGACACCGCCTTCCTCCCGCCGGCCTTCAACGCGCCCCGGTGCCGCAGGTGTCCGTTCCTCTCCTTCTCCTGTCCGGACATGTCCTGCTGCGCCCAATGCGGCGGCTCCCAATGCGGCGGCTCCCAATGCGGCGGCTCCCAATGCGGCGGCTCCCGATGCGGTTTCAGCCGCCGCCGCGGAAATGGCCGCCGCTGCCGTATCGGCGAGAGCAGCCGCAGGTGCCGCCGATCGGTCAACCACCGCCGCCGCCTCGCTCGGCATCTCGTCAGAAGAGACGTGTCCGATGCTCCCATCCGGCTCACCGCCAGCCTGCTCCCATTCCTCCGGTTCC
The DNA here is from genome assembly GCF_001673705.2 of Brevibacillus sp. WF146. Taxonomy (NCBI): domain Bacteria; kingdom Bacillati; phylum Bacillota; class Bacilli; order Caryophanales; family Paenibacillaceae; genus Brevibacillus; species Brevibacillus sp. WF146. Next base: position 1,385,070 of record NZ_CP109943.1, on the reverse strand, counting down.
GCCGCGGAAACGGTCGCTGCCGCCTGCCGTTGGCTCAGGACCATGTTCTCGATATTCTGGTACGTATTGTCAATCAGCACGTCAAACGCTTTGACATGGGTCTCCACCATGTCCAGGCTTCCCTCTTCCAAAGCCGACTTCGCCGCGTTGATGAGCTGCTTGGCCTGCAGCAGGGAGCCTTCCAGCGGGTCCTGGTTCAGATCGTACCCGTCGCCCGTCGCCTGGATGATGCCCTCCTCCAACTGCTTGAACTCTTCCGGCATCTCCTTCAACACGCGTCCGACCAGCGCCGGAATCCGCTCCAGGTCGCTCGCCAGCGTGCCCAGAAGCTTCTGCGCCTTCAGCGTGATGTCGTAGGCCAGCACGTCGTCGCCGTCCGCGCGCGCTTCCTTGATCATGGCGCGCATGGTTTCCACCTCATCCAGCGCCGTCTTCAGTTCGTGGAACGACAGCCCGTACTCCAGACGCAGGTCGGACAGGCGCCGTTCCACCTGCTCCACCTGCTTGCCGATTTCCGGAATGGCCAGCTTGCTTTCCTTTTTCGTGGCGACCACCTGGGTGGTATCCGTCTTCAGTTCGTCCAGTTCCTGCTCGATGGCGCCGAGCATGTCCCGCGCTTCCGCCAGCAGGCCGAGCGCCAGTTGGAAGCGGAAGCGGTCGCACGCCTCCTCCGCGTCCAGAATCATCATCTCCACGTCGGGGATGCGGATGCGCAGCAGGTTTTCCTTCCGGTCGGCCAGATGCATGTACCGCTCCTCGGTCTTGCCGCGGGAACGGCGCAGCGGCTTGTCCACCTCGATGACGTTGATTTTTTCCACCAGTTCGTCCTTCCACTCCTCCACCGCATCCACCTGGGCAAAAATGGAGCGGCGGCGGATCATCGCGTACACCAGCGCAGCGGAGAGAGCGGCAAAGACCGCGCCGATCCCGTACAGCCACCAGGGCAGTCCCGCGTCCGATTGTTCCTCCGGCTTCGCCGCCGGAGCGGACGGCTGGGCAGCGTCAGGGGAACCTGCCGCTGCGCCCGTCTTGTTTTTCATCCCTTCCAATTCTCCCTTGACTTCCGCCAGAAACGCCTGGATCCCCTGCAGGTACTGTTTTTCCACGCGGAACGGTTCATAGTAGGCCGCCACCTTTTCGCGCAGCATGTCCGGGGTGGCGCCTTTTGCCTCCAGCGCGGGTCCGGCGTGCACCCCAAGCTGTTGGGTGTTGATGTCGAGCACGATCATCAGGGTGTCCTCGGGCAGGTTGTAGTTGTCGTACAGCTTTTTCGCGTATTCGTCGGGCGTTTGGGCCTCCGGCTGGGTGCTTTCGACAACCACCACCTTGTAGTTGCCGCCGAGCTGCCTGATCGCTTCGGCAGCGCTCTGCCGCTCGTTCTGTTTCAGATAGCCGTCGGCGTCTTGAATCACTTCGTCCGTTTTGTCCGGAAACGGCGTAGCCATCGCCGGATTGGCATATAACAGCATGCCTGCCAGACAGAGCAGGACCCATTTTCTTTTCACGGTCATGACAACCCCTTAGCGTAAAATTCTCGAGTGGTGCGGGCCGGCTTACCCGCGAGCCGGGAGCAGCCACGCCTCCAGATAGCGCATGACGGAGACGAGCAGCCATTCCGCAAACTCCTCCGAGGCCGGCTCCAGATAGTAGACTTCCCGTACCGATTGCGGCTGCAAAAACGGATAAATGAGCTGGCTGGCCGTGGCCAGGGCGATGCGATCCACCGGCACGGCGCGAAACTCTCCCGCAGCGATTCCTTCTTCGATCACGTTGGCGATGCCGTGCTTCCAGCGGCTCAGGTACAGCGTCATCACTTCCCGCGCCAGCATGGACTCCACGCTCAATTCGCGCTGAATCAGCCGGGTGATGGGCGCGTGCTCCCGCTGAAACGACAGGTAGAGGCGAATCACCCGCTCCAGCCGTTCCATGGAAGGCAGTCCGCTGTCTTCTTTTTCCCGATTTTCCAGCAGACGAAACAGCGTCTCGAAGTATGAGGCGATCAGTGTCTCCAGCACGCCCTGTTTTCCCCGGAAGTGGTAGGAAATGAGCGCGACGTTCACCCGCGCTTCTTCCGCGATCTGACGCACGGACGTGCCGTGGTAGCCGTGTATGTCAAACAGCTTGGCCGCTGCCGACAGAATGCGCAGTTTGGTCTGATCCATTCGCCATTCCCCTCTCCTGTTCCGGCCATCGCAAATCCGAACCGGGCAGCAAGGCCGCTCAGGCAAATTCCCTTGTACAGACCATTCGCCAACAAACAGATAGTCCTGTAGATAGTTCGACAAAGTTTTCCAGAGTTCCTCCTGCCAATTTTAGCAAGTACGCGAAAGCGGCACGACCGCACATGGTGCGGCTGCCGCGACGCCCCGCCCCGCGCAAAAAGGCGTTCACACACCGCACCTGCGGCACGTGAACGCCTGCTTCCATTCCCTCACTTTGCCGTTTTCTCCGCGCTCGTCGGCTCCGGCAGCGGCGGCACTTGTCCGTAGTTTTGCAGAAACGTCTCCACCTGGGCGTGCTCCAGCACCCGCTGGTTGTTGGCGTCGTACTCGGAGCGGATAGACATCACCAGACTGGTGGGCAGCATGGTGGTCTTGTTGTAATACACGGTGTACTCCGCCTCCAGCTCCATCTGGTCGATTATCTCGTCAACGTTCGGCTCCGCCGCCTGGATGGCCGCTCCCTGCCGGGGCGCTCTCCACGCGCCGTCGGAGAGCATCATCGCCAGCTTGAGCCGCGGCTGATGGGCGGACTGGACATGCGGACCCGCCTGCTCCTTCATTTGTTCCGCCAGCCAATTCTTCAGCCTCGTCGAGTCCAGCAGCACCCGCACCGCTTCGATGTCGTCTGCCGTATTGCGGTCGGTCAGCGGCAGTACGCTCTTTTTCAACTCGTCCATCTGTCGGAAGGCAAAGACCGGGTCCCAGTTGTTCAACTCCTGGCGAAATGACCCGTCGCGGCCCACGCTCTTCCACTCCTGGTCGCTGCCCTGCTTGACGTACAGCCGCTGCTGCCTGGACAAAAGCGACAGGGTGTTCACCCGTTTCCGTTCAGGCTGCGACAGATTCACATTCATCAGGATTCCGTCCCCATGCTTCCGCCCGGAGAAACTGACGACGTTTCCGTTGGCGGTATCCCCTGTCAGCAGCTTGGTCTGGCCGTAAAACGCAAACGCCTCCTGCTCCGCAAAACGGTCGCGGACCTGGTCAAAGGCGGCTGCCGCGTTTGGCCTGGTCCCCATCGTGTTGCAGCCCGCCAGCGCCGCGCACAGCAGGGGCAAGAATATGAAGTTCCACGCTTTGCGCATGTTCGTCCCTCCTCCTCGTCGCCATTAGGGTTTCCGAGGAAGAAAAGGCTTATTCTGCTGGCAGGTCAAAGGGAATAGTAGAGCACGCCGTCCTTCTTCCTGATCTCCACCTGGTGCAGAATCGCCAACAGGTCGATGTGGCCCAGCGTCTCCGAGAGCGTGAGCGGCAGTTCCTTTTCGTACAGCGACGGAAACAAAAGCGCGTTCAACTCGTAGGCCGTCTTTTCGCCGTCAGCCAGGAACCGGCGGAGCATGCCCGTCCGCTCCCAGTTTTTCTGCAATCGCGCCAGGATCAGTTCGCGGTGATTGGTCACCGGCTCGCCGTGCCCGGACAGCACCAGGTCGATCTCCATGTCGGCGCACATCTGAAGCGCCGTCCGGTACTGCACCAGGGTCAGCGGTCGGGCCCGCGACTGGTCACGGGGCGGCTCGACAAAGGCGTTGGAAGAGATGTGCTTGATGATGTGATCCCCGGCGATCATGACGCGATCGGCCGCCCGGTACAGGGAAAGATGGCTCTGCGAGTGGCCCGGGGTGTAGAGAACCTGCCACTCGGGCAGATGGGGCGCCGCCTGCTCGTGCTTCAACAAACCGTCGATGCGGCTGCGCTGCGAAAACGTCATCATCAACTGGTGGAACTTCCGGATGAGGAAGAGCTTCTCCTCCGGCACGCCGCTCTCCCGGTAGAGCTCGTGGAAAAACCGGTCGTGAAAGGCGAGAAACGGTTCGTGCCACTCCACGTACGGGACGGCGAGCGGATGGGCGTAGGCGCGCGCTCCCGACGCCTGCCGGACCCGTTCCAACAGCCCGCAGTGGTCGACGTGATGGTGGGTCAAAATGACCTGTTCAATCGCTTCCACCCGGTATCCGAGCTCGTCCAGTCCGTCCGTCAGCGCCTGCCAGGCCTCCTCGGTCAGCGGTCCGGCATCCACCAGCGTCAAACGCTCCCCTTCCACCAGATAGACGTTGACCGCTCCGACGGAAAAGGGAGTGGGAATCTCCAGCCGGTACACCCCATTCGCCACTTGCTCCGCAATTCGCTTGTGCTTGTCACTTCCCATTCGCCATTCCCCCGTCCTGTCTGTGTATTGGTCGTTACGAAAGACGTGTACCGCGTCCCTGTCGGCGCAGCCGATTCATCGTTGGCAGATGCTTTTCTTGCTGTATCAGGAAGCGGACTCATGGACGTTCACACTCTCTGATCCAGGAAGAAAAAGCAAAGAGCCTCGTCCGGCTCCTACGCGAGAATCACTTGGTTTCTGCCTTTGTTTTTCGCCTCGTACAAGGCGACGTCGGCCTGGTGGAACAGCTCCTCCACGCTGAACTGCGGCTGCAGGTCCCGGCTCCATGCTGCCAGGCCGCAGGAGATGGTGACCCGCGGAGTGGTTTCCGCCTCCACCAGGGAGCGGATGCGCTCGGCGATGCCATGGGCGGTCGCCTTGTCCACGCGCGGCAGGTAGATCGCCAGTTCTTCGCCGCCCCAGCGGGCCGCGATATCCGATTCACGAATGTTGCGTCGAATTAGGTCGGACACCTGCAGCAGCACTTCGTCGCCCACCTGATGTCCGTACGTGTCGTTCACCGTTTTGAAATAGTCGATGTCGATCAAGAGGAGCGAACCATAGCAGTCTTTCTCCAGCGACGACCGCACGCAGTCGTTCAGGTGGCGCCGGGTGTAGAGACCGGTCAGGTTGTCGGTGATCACCATCCGCTCCACTTCGTTGTGCAGCATGGCGTTGGTCATGGCCAGGCTGACGTGCTGCCCGAAGATCTCCAGCAGTTTATAATCGTCAAAACCAAAGAAATGATGGCGGGAATCGGCAGCGAGCAGCACGCCTCCCAGTTCTCCTTCCACCACCAGCGGCACTCCCATCAGCGACGCGCAGGGCTTCAGGGAAAAGGGCAGCGGTTTGGCGCCGGGCTGTGCGAGCATGAGCACCTGTTTGCCGGCCACGGCATCCGCCAACGGTTTTTCGGAGGCGGACACCAGCCGTCCGTGACACGCGGGCAGCGATGAAGAGATGACTTCGAAGCGGTCTTCATCCGGCCGTTTGCGCAGGATGGCGACAAATTCGGCCGAGAAGGTCTCCAGGAGCATCTTCGTCACAAAGTCGAGGATTTCCTTCAGATTCAGGCTGCGGTTCAACTGCCGTGCCATTTCGTTGATCAGGCGCAGCTCCCGGATCAGGTTGCGCGACTGCTGGTAGAGCTGGGCATTTTCAAAAGCTTTCCCCGCCGTCTCCGCCAGGATCGAGATGTACTCCGTCTCCTGCGGCCCCGGTGCTGCCTGCCGTTCGGCCGTTAGCTGCAGCACCCCGTAAATGCCCTGTTTGCCCAACAGCGGCGCGGCGATCACGGCCATTGGGATGCCGTCGCGCTCTTCGTAATCGACGACCAGTCTTCCCTCCAGGTACGCCCGCGTGCTGGTGGACGCGTCATCGTCCTGAAAGGAGAGGGGTTTGACGGGTGTGGTGGCGTTGGTTTCCACGGTCAGAAACAGTTCGACAAAAGCCGTCGGATAGAGCTTCCGGATGCTGGTCACGATCTCGCTCAGCACGTCTTCCACGTCGATGGACGCCTGAATCCTGGTCATCAACTGATACAGCAGATCCTTTTGGGTGGCCTCGCGGCGCAGCGCATCGGCGACCATGGTCCGCCACAAGGCGTAGCTCGCCTTTTCCCCCACTTCCTGCAGGAAGGCGACATCCCGTTCGTCGTACACACAGTCCGGCTCGTCAGGCGGGAGGTGCAGAAACAGCGCGTACAGCGGCCTGTTTTCGCAGGAGATGGGAAAAACGACGGTGCGGTGCTCGTCCCACACGGACGGCGTGATCATCCGCTCGCCCAGGCGGGCCGCCACCTGCTTGATGTGGCAGTCCTCCTCGCCTGCCGGCTCGGTGGTCACCAGTTCCCGGCTGTTCAGCGTTCCGGCTTCCGTCAGCCTGACGGCGGAGCAGTACCCTTTTTCCACGATGTCCGCGATCTGCCCCACCAAACTGGTCAGCAGATCCTTCGTGTTGTCGTGTCTGGTGAGGTTCATCACGATTTCGCTGGTGGCGTGCTGAATGTAGGCATCGTACCCCATCCGGATCAACGGTTCCAATCCGCGCATGAAGGAACAGAAGTCGAAGTCTACCTCCGTCTGGGGGGCCAGCATGCCGATAACGGCGCGGGCACGCCCGTCGCGTTCGCACAGCGGAAACGCGCCCCAGACCAGGGGACCGCTGTCCGCCACACATACCGTGATCTCTCCCGTACGCAGGGCGCGGGATACGGGCGAGCGGGCATCGCCGCAAAGCGAGCTGCCCTTTTGCAGGTCAAGTCCGTTGGGATTCCAGGTTTGGCCGACTTGCATCCTGATGACGTTGAGCAAACGGCCGACGGAATCTGTCAAGAAAAGAATGCCTGGGCGCTTTTCCGGCCAGGATTGCAGAATAAAGTGGGCCATGTAGGAAAAGACAGTCTCCAACTTCCCCAACATTTTGCTTGACACGAGAATTCCCTCTCTCAGCGTTTTCTCATTTTTCCAAATGGTCAGTATCATTGACCTGCAGCACTTCCCAACGCTGCCCGGTGTAACGGAACACGTTGACTGCCGTGTTGTCGATCCGCGTTACGCCCGTTCCCTGCTCACCGTTGGTCACGTAGTGCAAAAAGCAATTAATAAAGCCTCCGTGGGATACGACGACAATCTCTTCGCCCGGATGGCCGGCCGCCAGCCCGGTCAACGTCGTCACAGCTCGCTGTTGCATTCCCTCGAAGGTCTCGATTCCGCATGCCACTTCATCTTGATGTGCAAACCGTTCCCTGATTTCCTCGTACGTCAACCCTTCCCACTGACCGTAGCACCGCTCCCTGAGCGCGCTCAAGGCGGAAACGGAGACGCCGGCGTTCTCCGCAATCTGGCGGGCTGTTTGCAGCGCCCGGCTGAGATCGCTGGAGTAGACGGCACGGATGGTCTTGCCGCGAAAACGGGCAGCCACCTGCCGCGCCTGGCGCAGGCCCGCTTCGTTCAGCGCCACGTCGCTGTGGCCCTGAATGCGGCGCGCGAGGTTCCAATCCGTTTCACCGTGGCGAATCAAGTAGACGATCGTATCCAAGTTGCTTACTCCTCCCCGGCCGTGATTCTGGTGCTGGTCCTTTTTCATTATATAAGATGAATGTTTGCAATTCCATATAGATTGCGACACACCTGGGACAAAATTCCCATTTTTCCTCGCCTCTCCATTTCCCCCGTCCGCGTGAAACGAGCGTGCGGTTCCACGCGTCAGAGAAGGTGTACGCTTGATTTTGACACCGTGGAGGGATTGTACATGAAACCGTGGATCATCCGATCGGGCTCCGTTGTGCTGAGCGCCGCCCTGCTGGCGCCTGCCGCCCAGGCTTACGCGGAGCAACCGCTGCCGTCCGCCGCCCCCGTCCAGTCCGGACCGGTCAGCGCCCCGGCGGGCAAGCCGCTGGCCGATGCCGCCGGCAAAGCCAAACTGTCCAAGGAGGCGGCGCTGAACATCGCCAGACAACTGGTTCCGGAGGGACTGGAGCTGGAAAACGTGTCGTTCCGTTCGGCTGACATCTGGCGCACGTTTCCGGAATGGACGTTTATCTGGGTGAAAAAAGACCGGAACCAAAACGAGATCACGTTCTCCTATACCGTCAGCATCCACGCCGACAGCGGGGAGCTGACCGGCTATTCCCGCTACGAACAACATCCGTCCAAACCCGCCTACACCAGCCGCGTGTCGTATGCCGAGGCACAGAAGGTGGCGGAGCAGTTCCTCGCCCGGCATAACCCGGCCAAAGCGGCGGCGACCCGCCTGTATGTGCGCGATCTGCCGCAGCCCAAAACGCCGCTTGATGCCGGCACCTCCTACACGTTCCGGTTTGTCCGCCTGGTGGACGGCGTGCCGTTCCCCGACAACGGCGCGGACATTACCGTCAGCGCCGCCGGTACGGTCACCGGCTACACGCTGAGCTGGAGCGACGGCGTCCGCTTTGAAAAGCCGCAGCGGATGCTTTCGCCCGAGGAAGCCGCCGCGCTGTTCAAGCAGCACGCGAAAGCGAAGCTCTCCTACGTGCTTCCCTGGGATGCGCGGGGAGAGGAGCGGAACAACCCGATTCTGGCCTATCAGAACCCTTTCTCCTTTTACCTGGACGCAGGAGACGGCACGCCCTTGACGGAGACGCTCGCGCCGCTCAAACCCGAGGCGGAGAAACCGCCCGCAAGCGGCAAGCGCCTGCCCCCGCGCCACACGGGCAGCCCGCTCGGACAGGATGCCGCCGTCCAGTTGGCGGAACGGACGTTTGACCTCTCCGGATACCAACTGCGTGCCGCCACCTACAACGAAAAGGACTACAACGGCAGCCGGCCGGTCTGGAACCTGGAATACGAAGCGAAGAACGCCACCGGCCAAAGCTATGTCTTCATCGCCATGGACGCGCTCAACGGGGACGTGTACCACTTCAGCAAAAACAACCGGCTGCCGGAGCCGCGAAAGGCGGCGGCCAAAAACGCAGACGCGGACAGCTTGAAGAAAAAAGCGGCGGAAGCGATCCGCTCCTGGACGCCGACCTGGGCCGACCGGCTCTATCTGACGGAATCGGCGGAGCCCCAGCAGCCGGACGCCGAGCGGTACGAGGTGCGGTTCCAGCGGCTGGTCAACGGCATTCCGGCCGCCACCGGCTCCGCCAGCGTCTCGTTTGATGCCGCCACCGGCGAACTGCTCTCCTACAACGTGAATGTGGGACCGGAAACCTACCCGGCGCAGGTGCCGAAACACCGCCCCGCCGAAGAAGCGCTGGCGGCCTGGCAGAATGAAACGGAGGTGGAAGCGGTCTACGTGCTCGAGCCCTTCCCGGATGGCGCGGCCGCTTCCCGCGTCGGCAAAGCCGCCACTTTGCCCGCGCGCAAGGCGAAACTGGTGTATCGCGCCGCATTGACGCCGCTGGATCAGCCGTACGTCCTTGACGCCGTCAGCGGCGGCTGGCGCAGCCTGTCGACGGGCAAGCCGATCCAGCTTCATCGTCCCGCCCCCGCCGACCTGAATGGGCACCCTGCCGAAAAAGAGCTCATGCTGATGTACGAGTACGAGGCGCTCTCCCTGATCGACGGGAACATCCTGCCGGAGCGGAGCATCACCCGCGGCGAAATGATCCAGATGCTGATGCTCAGCCTCAACGAGGGACGGGTTTTGCCCTTGGCCGCCGAGCGGAAAGCGAGCTTTCGCGACGTCGCCAGCGATTCCCGCTACTTCGCCGCCGTCGAAGCCGCCGTCGACCGCGGCCTGCTGGACAAGGACTCCCCGTCGCTGAAGCCGGATGAGACGATCACCCGGGAGGAGTTGGCGGACATGATCGTGCGCGCCCTGGGATACCGCAAACTGGCGGAGCACGCCGAGATGTTCGCGACGAAGCTGACCGACATCGACCAGTCCACACACCGGGGCGCCATCGTCATCGTGACGACGCTGGGCATCATGCCGCCCGGCAAAGGGGAGTTCCGGCCGAAGGGCAGCGTCTCCCGGGCGGACGCCGCCATCGCGTTTGCCCGTTTCCTGGAAAAACGGAGCGAGCTGGAAGAGAGCCGCACGTTTTAACCGGCAGCTGCACCCGCGGCCGGGAACGCAGCCGGGGCGTGCCCAAGCAGGCCGCCCCGTACATTTTCCTTGACTTTGCGCGGCCCAAGACTATAATATTGGATGTATGTGTACAGGGTAGCATTGATTGCAGGTAAAAACGGGAGGTACCACCCTCTTAGTTTCATCCCTTTACAGGCTGCGGCTGAACTACCTGTGAGGAGCACGATGCGGAAACGCTACCGTCCGAAGTTCGTGTAGGTAAAGATGGAACTAGCCTTCCGGAAGTAAACACCTGTGAATCCCATTTCAAAGGAGAATGAAAACATGGCACGTTACACTGGTCCACGTCACAAACTGGCCCGTCGTCTGGGCATCTCCCTGGATGGCACCGGCAAAGACATCAAGCGCAACTTCCCGCCTGGCCAACACGGCCACAGCCGTCGCAAACTGAGCGAATACGGCATCCAGCTGCAAGAAAAACAAAAACTGCGCCACATGTTCGGCGTAAGCGAGAAACAATTCCGCCGCACGTTCGAGCAAGCTACCAAAATGCACGGCGTTGTTGGCGAAAACTTCATGAAACTGCTGGAATCCCGTCTGGACAACGTGGTATACCGCATGGGCTTCGCGCCGACTCGTCCGGCTGCGCGCCAACTGGTTAACCACGGCCACTTCCTGGTAAACGGCAAAAAAGTGAACATCCCGTCCTACCGCGTACAACCGGGCGACGTGATCAGCGTTCGCGAGAAGTCCCGCAACCTGCAAATCATCAAGGATTCGCTGGAAGCGCGCAGCTTCCTGCCGAACTACATCTCGTTCAACGACAACGCGATGGAAGGTACGTTCACCCGCCTGCCGGACCGCGAAGAAATGCCGGCGGAAATCAACGAAAAACTGATCGTCGAGTTCTACAGCCGTTAATCTGTGGAGCGAGTCGAAAAAAGAGCAGTGCCGATTGCCGGCCTGCTCTTTTTTGATGGGCGCAACGTTTTTTCATCCGCTGCATGCCGTCGCTAACATCAAGAAGAAAACCCGCGCCAAAACGGCACGGGCTTTGCAGCGTTATCCCAGCTTTACCTTCGCAAACTTTCGCTTGCCCACCTGGACGACCATGCCGTCCGCAAGCGGCACGCTCTGATTGATGTCGGCCACTTTCTCCTCGTTTACCTTGACCGCTCCCTGCTGCACCATGCGGCGGGCTTCCCCCTTGGAGTCGACCAGCTTCAGGTCAAACACGAGATTGACAATGTTGGCCTCGCCGTTTTCGTACGCGGACGCATCCAGCGCCACTTCCGGCAGATCGGTCGGCAGGGCGCGCTGCTGGAAGACGGTTTTGAAGTAGGTCTCCGCCTCTTCTGCCGCCTCCTCCCCGTGGAACATGCGCACAAAGGTTTTCGCCAGCCGCATCTTGGCGTCGCGCGGGTGCACGCTGCCGTCGGCGAGGCCGCTCTTCAGCGCTTCCAGTTCCTCGCTGGAGATGTCGGTCGCCAGTTCGTAGTAGCGGAGCATCAGCTCGTCCGGCACGGACATCGCTTTGCCGTAAATTTCGTTCGGCGGCTCGTTGACCCCGATGTAGTTGCCCAGGCTCTTGGACATCTTCTGCACGCCGTCCAGCCCTTCCAACAGCGGCATGGTGAGGATCACCTGCTGCTCCTGGCCGAACTCTTTCTGCAGGTGGCGGCCCATCAGCAGGTTGAACTTCTGGTCGGTGCCGCCCAGCTCCACGTCGCTTTCCAGCGCCACCGAATCGTAGCCCTGCATCAGCGGGTAGAAGAATTCATGCAGCGAGATGGCCTGGCCGCTGTTGAAGCGCTTCTCGAAATCGTCCCGCTCCATCATCCGGGCCACCGTGGTCTTGGCCGCCAACTGCACGACGTCGGCGAACGTCAGCGGCGCCAGCCAACTGGAGTTGTAGTGCACTTCCACGCGGCTGGCATCCAGCACCTTGCCGAACTGCTCCACGTAGCTTTTCGCGTTTTCCTTCACCTGTTCCTCGGTCAACTGCTTGCGCGTCTCCGACTTGCCCGTCGGGTCGCCGATGCGGCCGGTGAAGTCGCCGATGACCAGTTGGATGGTGTGGCCCAGCTCCTGGAACTGGCGCAGCTTTTGCAGCACGACCGTATGGCCGACGTGAATGTCGGGAGCGGACGGATCCAGCCCCAGCTTCACTTTCAGCGGCCGGCCGGTCGCGACAAAGCGCTCCAGCTTGCGCCGCAGCTCCTCCTCGGGAATGATTTCCACCGCCCCTCGGCGAATCACCGCCAACTGGCGTTCCACTTCCTGCTTCTGCGCTTCCGTCAGCGCGTACGTCTCGTTTGTCTGTTCGACACTCATCCCTGTACAGCTCCTTTTCCTTGATCCCTGACATCCATAAAAATAAGAAAAACCCGCCCCTGGTTAGGGACGAGTCTGCACCCGCGGTACCACCCTAATTGAAAAGATGCGCACGGCACCCTTTCCGCTCATTGCGCAGGGTAACGGCCTGCTCCGTCCGGATTGTCCGGAAGGCTCCCGGCGTGTACTTCGCGATGTGGAAGGGGCTGGTTTGCACCGACCACCAGCTCTCTGAAAACTCCGCTTGTCACTCGCTACTGTCACCGTTCGACGCCACGGTCTGCTGTAAAAACGTACACCGTTATTGTTGCACAGCGGCTATCCCCTGTCAACGGCGCACTTCTATCCTCCCGATCCCTCCTATGGTATAATCAGGATAACGCTAGGGGGTCGTAGATCTATGTCGAACAAGCACTCTTCTTCCTCTGAACCGGCCAAGCGCAAGCGCCGCCGCGGCCGCAGGCGGACAGTCCTGCTGATGGTCCAGGGCCTGCTGCTGATGGGGCTGTTGGGCGTCATTCTGGCCGGAGGCATCGTGACAGGCTACGTCGCCGCGCTCGTCAAGGACGAGCCTGTGCGCAGCCGGGAAGAACTGCAGAAAAAAATCTTCACCAACTACCTCACCGGCTTCGCCTATTACAACGACGGTTCGCTGATCGGACAGCTCCGCGCGTCCGAAGGGGACAGGCGGCTGGTGAGGAAATCCGAAGTCTCTCCTTATCTGATCAACGCCATCATCGCCACCGAAGACAAAAACTTCTTTCACCACAAGGGAGTCGTGCTCCAGTCGACGCTGCGCGGCGCCTATCAGGACTTGACCAACCAGCCTGTCGTCACCGGCGGCAGCACGCTGACCCAGCAGTTGGTCAAAAACACCATCCTCTCCCATGAAGTGAGCCACATGCGCAAAGCACGGGAGATATTCAACGCGCTGCGCATCGAGCGGATGTTTTCCAAGGACCAGATTCTCGAAGCCTACATGAACGAGATCTACCTCGGGAAAAACGCCAACGGCTCCAATGTGTACGGTGTCCAGGCCGCAGCCAAGGGCATTTTCAACAAGGACGTGAAGGACCTGGACCTGGCGGAAGCCTCCTATCTGGCGGGGATGATTCAAAATCCCGGGGCGTATTCGCCGTTTAACTCCGAAGGGTACCGGCGCGGAAAGGATCGCCAGAAGATGGTGCTGGACCGGATGATGGAAAACGGGTACATCACCCAGACCCAGTACGATGAAGCGCTGGCGTCCGATCTGAAGGCGCGGCTGGCCAAACCGACGCAGCAGGCGTACCGGGAAGTGCCGTTCCTGATGATGGAAATCGAAGAGCGGGCCGCCCGCGCGCTGGTCGACACCGAATTAAAGGAAAAAGGGCGGGACAAGTCCAGCGTCGGACGCAACGAGTACCGCCAGTTGATCGAAGAAAAGCGGCGCGACATCCTGCGCAACGGCTACAAGGTGTACACCACGATCGACAAGGACGTCAACGCGATCATGCAGGACGTGGCCCAGGACCCGAAAAACTTCGGAAAAAACGCGACATACACGATTCGCCGCTCCAACGGCAAGACGGAAAAGATCGAAAACGCCCTGGAAGAAGTGGGCGCCATGCTGATTCACAACAAAACCGGCGCCATCCTCGGCATGATCGGCGGACGGGATTTCAACGTGGAACAGACCAACCATGCCACCGTTCCCCGTCAGCCGGGTTCGGCCATGAAGCCGCTGGCCGCCTACGCGCCCGCGTTTGAACTGGGACTGCTGCAGCCCGCCTCGCCGATCGACGATTCCCCCGTGCTGCTGGCGGACGGGCAAACCGGCTCCCACCTGCCGATGAACTGGGACAACAAGTTTCACGGCATCATGAGCGCCCGCGAAGCGCTGCGGATGTCCTGGAACGTCCCGGCGATCAAGACGTACCTGAAGGTGGGCATCCCGACGGCGCTGGAATACGTGAAGAAAATGGGCGTCACCACGCTGGTCGACAGCGACAATTACGCCGCCACGGGGGTGATCGGCGGGCTGACGTACGGATTGACGGTGGAGGAAATCACCAACGCCTACGCCACCTTTGCCAACCACGGGTCGTTCGTGGACGCCTACCTGATCGAGCGGATCGAGGACAGCCAGGGCAGGGTCATCTACCGGCACGAAGGGGAGCCGGTACAGGTGTACAGCGAACAGACCGCCTATCTGATCACGGACGTGCTCCGCTCGGTGGTCAACGCCGGCACCGGCACCCACATCCGCCAGTACGTTCCGCGCAAGGTGGACGTCGCCGGCAAGACGGGGACGACCAACAACAGCAACGACCTGTGGTTCGTCGGGTACACCCCCGACCTTTCCATGGGCGTCTGGATCGGGTACGACGAGCCCTATCCCATACCGGACCGGGACAAATACGTGCCGATGGCCGTGTGGGGCAAGATCATGAAACAGATTCTCGACAAACACCCGGACTTGTCGCCGCCCGACAAGACCTTCGACAAACCGGCCGGCATCGTTACCGCCACCGTGGACAGCAAGTCCGGCCTCCTGCCGAGCGAACTGTCCAAAGAGGCGGGGCATCTGATCACCGATCTGTTCAACCGGCAGTTCCTGCCGACCAAAACGGACGACTCCCACCAGAAAGCCCGCGTCGTCCTCTACAACGGCGAGCGCTACCTGGCCAAGGAAGGGACGCCGGACGACTTCGTGTCGGAGGGCATCTTCTTCCGCTCGCCGGACCCGCTGCCCGACAAGGAGCAGATTCTCGCCAAAAACAAAAAGGCCAGCGCCAAGCCGCTCGATTGGGAGCAGCGCCTGCCCGACAAGGAGGACCCCAGGACCGAGGTGGCCGGCGCTCCCGCCGCTCCTGCCAACGTCACCGCCGTCCGTTCCGGCGAGCACGTGACGCTTTCGTGGAAGTCAGGCGGCGAAGCGGACCTGATCGGCTACCGCGTCTACCGCGCCAACGCGCAGAACGGATTCGTCCGCATCGCCACGGTGAAGGACCCGGCCGTGCTCAGCTATACGGATGCGTCGGCAAACGGCGGGCGGTACGGCTACTACGTCACCGCCGTGGACATCACCGGCCAGGAGTCGGCGCCGTCAGCGGTGGCCTCGGCCGGCGATTCCGCAGGCACCTGGGGGAACCCGACCGTCCCCGGCCAAACGGAAACGCCGCTCCCTGGACCAAACGGTTCGACCGGCGTCGGATCCGGCGGAGAGCCGGCCGGAAACGGCGGAGAGCCCGCTGCCGCGCCGCCCAGTGCGCCCAAGTCTTTGACGCTGAAAAAGGCCCAGGGCGGCTGGAAGCTGCAGTGGAAGGCCAACAGCGCAAATGAACAGGTCATCGCGTACAACGTCTACTTCAGCCCGGACCCGGCAACCGGATACCTGCTCCTGGAATCGGTGACCGGCACCAGCTACGTGCACATGACCGAAGACGCCGGCGGCACGTATTACGTCACCGCCGTCAACAGTTTCGGAGAATCGCCGCAATCGAACAGCGTCTCCGCCCACTAAACGACGTATGATAGGGATAGAGAGGTGAACAAGAGATGGTTTGGCTGCCATCTCTTGTTTTCTAGACCAGGAGGTGCATCGATGAAGCACGTCAAGCGCTATCATTCACAGCAGCTCGTCGCCGGCGGAAAGCGGCTGCTGGTGGAAGGGCCCATCGAACCGGAACGTCTGGCCTCCCTCCGCTTCGACGAAGGGCTCAAGGCATTCCGCGTTCCCGAAGAGCAGCACAAGGCCCTCGTGGAAATTGCCGCCCTGCCGGAGGGGCGGATTATCGTGGCCCGGGAAGAGGACCTGGTGCTGGGCTACGTCACGTTTCTCTATCCCGACCCGCTGGAGCGCTGGTCGCAGGCCCAACTCCCCGACCTGCTCGAGCTGGGGGCAATCGAAGTCAGCCAGGCCGTGCGGGGCGGCGGCGTCGCCAAGACGATGCTGCAGGTGGCCTTTGCGGACGACGCGATGGAAGACTATATCGTCATCACGACGGAATATTACTGGCACTGGGACCTGAAAGGAACGGGGCTGGATGTGTGGCAGTACCGGAAAGTGATGGAAAAGGTGATGGGCAGCGTCGGCATGGTCTGGATGGCCACGGACGATCCGGAAATCTGCTCTCATCCGGCCAACTGCCTGATGGCCCGAATCGGCAGGCGGGTCCCGCCGGAGAGCATCGCCGCTTTTGACGCCATGCGCTTTCAAAACCGCTATTTCTATTAGGAGCGCCAGGGAAAGGGGGAGGTTTTGCCCATGCGAATCGAGAAGATCATGCGCCGGCGGGTCGTCACCGTCCACCCCGCCACCAGCATCGGCGACGCGCTGAAACTGCTGCGCGGCAACCGCATCCGGCATCTGCCCGTCGTGGAACAGGAGCGCCTCGTGGGAATCATCTCCGACCGCGACCTGCGCGATGCCCTGCCGTCCACGCTGCTCGTGCACGACGACGATCACACCGTCCTGCAAAAGCCGGTGGCGGACATCATGCAGCGTCAGGTGATCACCGCCCATCCGCTCGATTTCATCGAAGACGCGGCGGTGCAAATCTACGAACACAAGGTGGGTTCGCTCCCGGTCGTGGAAGGAAACCGGCTGGTCGGCATCATCACGGAATCGGACCTGTTCAACAGCCTGATCGAACTGTTTGGCGTGAACAAACCCAGTTCCCACATCGAGGTGGAGGTGGACGACCGCGTGGGCATGCTGGCGGAAGTCAGCCAGGTGATGCGTGAAGCCCAGGTGAACGTCTGCAGCGTGGTCGTCTTCCCCGGGGGCCGGCCGGGCAGGAAGAATCTGGTCTTCCGCGTCCAGACGATCGACCCGCGCCCCGTCGTTCAACTGCTGCGCGACAAGGGCTTTGCGGTCGTCGCTCCCGGGGAAGGGGGGGACCGGCGTTGAGCCGCAACGCTCGTCTGATCTACTCCGCCGACTACACCCGGTATTACTTTCACGACGAACATCCGTTCAACCAGCGCCGTCTGCTCCTGACCTACGATCTGATGAGCGCCTACGGATTGCTGAACGACGCCGACATCCTGCCGCCGCGGATGGCGACCGACGAGGAGCTGGCCCTGATCCACGATCCGCGCTACATCCAGTTTGTGCGGCAGCAGGGGGAAAGCGACGCCGAGCTGCCGCTGGCGGCGGGGTACGGGATTGGCACCGAAGACGTCCCCTGCTTCCGGCAGATGCACGAGGCCGCCGCCCTGATCGTCGGCGGCACCCTGCAGGCGGTGGACGCGGTGATGAACGGACAGGCGGAGCACGCCTTCAACCCCGCCGGCGGGCTGCACCACGCCTTTCGCGGGCGGGCATCCGGCTTTTGCATCTACAACGACTGCTCCGTCGCCATCGCCTATCTGCGCAAGCACTGGGACGCCAGGATCCTGTACATCGACACCGACGCCCATCACGGAGACGGCGTGCAGTGGGCCTTTTACGACGATCCCAACGTCCTGACCGTCTCCCTGCACGAGACCGGCAAATACCTCTTTCCCGGCACCGGCAGCCTGACGGAGCGGGGGGAAGGCAGCGGCTACGGCTATACGGTTAACATTCCTCTGGAAGCGTTTACAGAAGATCAGTCGTTTTTGGACATTTACCACGAGTTGGTTCCCAAATTGGCGCGCGGCTTCAAGCCGGACGTGATCGTGACGCAAAACGGCTGCGACGCCCACGCCTACGACCCGCTTACGCACCTCTCCTGTTCGATGCGCATCTACCAGGAGATTCCCCGGCTGGCTCATCGCCTGGCGCACGAGTGGTGCCAGGGCCGCTGGATCGCCGTGGGCGGCGGCGGCTACGACATCTGGCGGGTGGTGCCCCGCGCCTGGACGCTGCTCTGGAGCGAGATGACCGATCAGCCGCTCGCGGACGGCCCGCTGCCGGAGGCGTGGCGCTCCCGCTGGCAGCCGCTGAGCAGTCTGGAACTGCCGGCCCGGCTGTTTGACGACCCGTTTCCCCCGATCCCCCGCCGCGCGGAGATCACCGAGAAAAACCGCATCACGCTGGAGAGGGCGCTGATGTACGCGCCGATCGGAGCGGACAACTGAACGGGCAGCCAGCGGGCCGGCTCGCCGGCCAAAAACGAAAAACCGGTCTCTCCCGCGAGAAACCGGTTTTTTCATGCGCGTTTCGTTACGAACGGCTCAGCAGCTTCTCCAGCTCGTCCGGCTGGAAGCCTTTGACCGCTTTGCCGCCGACCACCGTCACGGGCACGCCCATGAAGCCGAAGCGCTCCACTTCTTCCTGGTAGGCGCGGCTGGTCATCACGTCCCGCACCTCAAACGCGACGCCCTTTGCGGTCAGCCACTGTTTCACCATGTCGCAGTCGATGCAGTTTTTGGTGGAGTATACGATCACGCCGGGCGTCATCGCGCGCAGCATCCGGCTGACGATCGCGTAAGAACGGCGGGACGCCAACTGGGTAAACTCCGCGAAGTTGACGTGCGCGGAGCCGTCCGCCTTGTCCGACATGGAGCGAACGATCACAAACGGCACGCCGTTCATGGCGCACACCTGCGCGACGGCTGCGCCCTCCATCTCCGTGCAGTGGGCGTCAAACTGCTCGCGGAGCCACTTGACCTTTTCCCGGCTGGCGACGAACTGGTCGCCGGAGAGAATCCGCCCGCTCGCGACCTGCACGCCGTCTTCCAGGTCCTTGCCCGCTGCGATCGCCAGCTCCCGCAGCTCCGGGTCAGCCTGCCACACCCACTGCTCGGTGTACGGAATCTGGCCGGGGGCGAATCCCAGTGCTGTCACGTCAATGTCGTGCTGTACGCAGTCCGTGGAGACGACGATATCGCCGATGTTCAGATCGGGGTGAACCGCTCCCGCCACCCCGGTGAAAATGACGCGGTCCACCTTGAACTGATCGATCAGCATTTGCGTGGTGACGGCGGCGTTTACCTTGCCCACCCCCGATTTACAGAGAACGACGGATGTTCCCTCCATCTCTCCCTCGTGGTAGACGATGCCCGCCTTCTCCGTGCTGACCGTGCCGGTCATCGCTTCCAGATACAGCGCAATTTCCTCGTCCATCGCGCCGATAATCCCAATGCGCATCTCTTTTTCCCTCCTGCTTCTCCTGCTGTCAAACGCTTCGTCCCTCGCGGCGCTTCAGGTTTCCCGCGGCCGGGTGCTTTCGCGGTATTCGATGCGGTGGGGCAGCAGCACGACGTGCTCCTCCACGTGCTCGTTGTTCATGTACTTGGTCAACAGGCGCATCGCCACCGCTCCGATGTCGTACATCGGCTGGACGACCGAGGTGAGCCGCGGCCGCACCATTTCCACCAGCCGGATGTTGTCGTGCCCGATCACTTCGATGTCGGCCGGCACGTTCAAGCCGGCATCCTGCACGGCGTGAATCGCCCCGATCGCCATTTCGTCGCTGGCGGCAAAAATGGCGGTCGGCGGGTCGGACAGCTTGAGAAACTCTCCGGCGGTGCGCAGCCCCGATTCGTAGAAGTAGTTGCCGTGGGCCACCAGCTTCTCGTCAAGCGGAATCCCGGCGTCGGCCAGCGCCTTTTTGTAGCCCTCGTAGCGCATAAGACCGCCCAGCGGGTCGTTGATCGGTCCGGTGATCATCGCGATCCGCCTGTGTCCGTGATCGATCAGCGCCTTGGTGGCGTCGTAGGCCGCCTGGAAATGGTCGATGGTGACGGACGGCAGCGTGTTGTCCGCATCCCGCGTCGCCGCCAGAACGGTCGGCACCGATGCGCTGGTGAGCGCCTGCAAATGGTCTTCCTTGATTTCCGCTCCCATGAACAAAAGGCCGTCCACCTGCTTTTCCAAAAGCGTGTTGATCAACTGCAGTTCCTTTTCCATGCGCTGGTCCGAATTGCACAGGATGATGTTGTACTTGTACATGGTGGCGATATCTTCGATGCCGCGGGCCAATTCGGAAAAAAACAGACTGGAGATGTCCGGGATGATGACACCGACCGTCGTTGTTTTCTTGCTGGCCAATCCGCGCGCGACTGCGTTGGGCCGATACCCGAGTCGTTCGATCGCAGCCAACACTTTTTTGCGCGTCAATGGTTTGACATTCGGGTTCCCGTTGACAACCCGGGAAACCGTCGCCATCGAAACTCCCGCTTCTCGTGCCACATCATAGATAGTAACCGGCATCACATACCCTCACTTTCCCCATTTTATGGTTTTCATGATCATTTTCATAAATGTATGCACTTATGATACGACAAGCCGTGCCCGGTTGCAATCGTTTTCCGGGCGAGCGGCCCCTCATCTCATCAGCTTGTTCATCGTCTTCAAGAGTTCGTCAATCACTTCGCTGTCTCCCTGTTGAATGCGGTCGATGACACAGCTTTTCATGTGTCCTTCCAGCAGCATCCTGCCCACCGCGTTCAGCGCCGACTGGGCCGCCGCGATCTGATTCAGGATGTCGTCGCAGTACACGTCCTTTTCCACCATGCCGCGGATGCCGCGAATTTGTCCTTCCACCCGGTTCAGCCGGGAGATGAGATTGCTCTTGATCTTGTCCGGACGCGGGGTGGACCGCTCCGACGTACAGCAGTGCTCCTGTTCACTCATCCGCCATCGCTCCCTTCAGCCATGTCCTCTTGTGCTTAGCTTACTGGCTGGGACGCGTTTCGTCAAATGAGGAGGGCCCTCCCGCCGATCGGAAGAGCCCTGGACATTGCTTATTCAGACGGACGGATCAGCGCCGCACCGTTGCCGTTTCTTCCTTATAAAGACCGGATGCGAGCAGTTCGTCGAGGATATGGTTGAACTGCGGGATGTTGACCTGCTGCTTGGCGTCGGACAGGGCGACGTCCGGATCCGGGTGCACTTCGATCATGACGCCGTCCGCGCCGACAGCGAGACCGGCCTTGGCCGTAGGCAGGAGCAGATCGCGGCGGCCGGTGGAGTGGGTCACGTCGACGAATACCGGCAGGTGGGTCTCCTGTTTCAACAGCGGCACGGCGGAGATGTCCAGCGTGTTGCGGGTCGCTTTCTCGTAGGTGCGGATGCCGCGCTCGCAGAGCATCACCTGCTTGTTGCCCTCGGACAGGATGTACTCCGCAGCGTAGATGAACTCTTCGATCGTCGCCGACAGCCCGCGCTTCAGCAGGATCGGATGGTTGATGCGTCCGGCCGCTTTCAGCAGTTCAAAGTTCTGCATGTTGCGGGCCCCGATCTGAATCACGTCGATGTAGCGGGTGGCCAGTTCCAGGTCAGCGGGATTGACGATTTCGCTGATCGTCACCAGGTTGAATTCGTCCCCGATCCGCTTGAGAATCTCCAGGCCTTCCACGCCCAGACCCTGGAAGTCGTACGGCGAGGTGCGCGGCTTGTACGCTCCCCCGCGCAGGACGCGAAGACCGCGCTTGACGTGATTCTCCGCCACGGCGCGCACCTGCTCGTAGCTCTCCACGGAGCACGGGCCGGCAATCAGGATCGGACGGCCTCCGCCGAACTCCACGCCCTTGACCGTGATCACGGTGTCTTCCGGCTGTTTCTTGCGGCTGACCAAGAGAACCTTTTTGTTGTCGTCGTTCATCAGGTCGAGCGACGCCTGGAAAATTTGCTTGAACAGGTGGCGGATCGTGTTGTCGCTGAACGGACCGTTGTTGTTTTCCACCAGTTGGGTGAGCATTTGGCGCTCCCGTTCCGGGTCGAAGGGGTTGACGCCCTGCTTCACCTTTTCCTTGCCCAGTTCCTGGACGAGTTCGGCCCGCCTGTTGATCAACGAGAGAATCTGCAGGTTGATCTCGTCGATCTGTTTGCGCATGGTTTCGATTTGGTCGTGTGCCATCTTCGTCTCCACTCTCCTCGTTTTCCTTTGTACTCACACGATAAATTAGGGTTATTATAATCAATCAAACTGCCCTTGTCAGCAGTTTAGCGCCAAAAAGCGCGAAAGTAAATTGTAAATTTGTTTTAAAACGTTTGCAAAATTCCTCCTGTCGAGAAGATTGCCTGTTTCGACAGGATTCTCCGCGCTTCGAGTCGAAATCATTTCCGAAGTGATTTCCCGGATTTTCCTCCGGAACGAGGAGTGACCTGGTTTTGTCGGACATTGTGCAAACAGCCTCGGATGAGCTGATCTTTGCTTTGGATATTGGAACCCGCAGCGTGGTCGGGCTGATCGTGGAGCCGGTGGGCGATCGGTTCCGCATCGTTGACTGCGCCATCCGCGAGCATGACGAACGCTCCATGCTGGACGGACAGATTCACGACGTCGTCGCCGTCTCCAAAGTCATTCGGCAGGTCAAGGAGCAGTTGGAAGAAACGCACGGCCCGCTGAAACGGGTGGCCGTGGCGGCGGCCGGCCGTTCGCTGCGGACGCGGCGGGTGCGGATGGAGATGCCGATCGCCCGGCACGCCGCCATCTCCCGCGACGACGTGCTGGCCCTGGAGTTTTCCGCCGTGCAGGAAGCCCAGGCCCAACTGGCCCAGGAGCTGAACGAACGGGACGTCACCCGCTACTACTGCGTCGGGTACAGCGTCGTCAACTACTACCTGGACGGCGAACTGATCGGCAGCCTGATCGACCAGCGCGGGGAGACGGCCAGCGTCGACGTGATCGCCACATTCTTGCCCCGCGTGGTCGTGGACTCGCTGCTGGCGGCGCTGAAGCGCTGCGACCTGGAAATGCAGGCGCTGACCCTGGAACCGATCGCGGCGATCAACGTGCTGATCCCCGTCACCATGCGCAGGCTGAACATCGCGTTGGTGGACATCGGCGCCGGCACCTCCGACGTGGCCCTGACCGAGGAAGGGGCAATCACCGCCTACGGCATGGTGCCGGTGGCCGGCGACGAAATCACCGACGCCCTGATGAACGCCTTTTTGCTCGACTTCCCGATGGCGGAGGAAGTGAAGCGGGCGCTCACTTCCCGCGAAACGGTGACATTCACCGACATTCTCGGGATGGAGCACAGCCTGTCTTCCGCCGAGGTGGCGGCCGCCATCGACAGCGACATCCGCCACCTGGCCGCCAACATCGCGAACAAAATCCTGGAACTGAACGGCAAGCCGCCGCAGGCCGTGATGCTGATCGGCGGAGGCAGCCTGACGCCAAGACTGACGGAACGCGTCGCGGAAGCGCTGAAGCTGCCGCCGGCCCGCGTCGCCGTCCGGGGAGCGGACGCCATCCGGCAGTTTGTGGACGAACATCCGCAAATCACCGGACCGGAATTCGTGACGCCTGTCGGCATCGCCGTCGCGGCGCGCCGCCATCCGGTCAAATACGTGACCGTCACCGTCAACGACGCGCCGGTCCGCATCTTCGACCTGCGCAAAATGACGCTCGGTGACGCCCTGATCGCGGCCGGCATGGACATCCGCCGCCTCTACGGCCGCCCCGGCATGGCGATTTCGCTGACCGTGAACGGCCGGATCAAAATCATTCCGGGCGGCCACGGCACCCCGCCCGTCATCGAGAAAAACGGGGAAGCGTCGGGCCTGGACGCCCCCGTGGCCGACGGCGATGTGATCGTCGTCGTGCCCGGTCAGGACGGCCGGGAAGCGGAGGCGCGGGTGCTCGATCTGCTGGACCACCTGGACACGCTGGAACTCACCTGCAACGGCCAACCGCTTTCGCTCGGCCCCATCGCCCTGGTCAACGGCGTGCGGCAGCCGCTGGACGCCCCGCTCGCCGACCGCAGCGAAGTGGAGATCCGCCTGCCCCGCACGGTGGAAGAGGTGCTGCGGGAAGCGGGGCTGCTCCCGAACGGGGACGAAGAAGCGACGCCTCCCCTCCGGTTCAGCGTCAACGGCCGGTTGTACACCCTGCCAGCTCGCATCCTCCGGGTGGAGGTAAACGGCAAACCGGCCGCACTGGACGATCGCGTGCGGCCGGGCGACGATCTGGTATTCCGGGCGGAAGAGCCGCCGATCCCCGCCATCCGCGACGTCATTCCTCCCGAGGAGTGGGGGCAGGAGACGATCACCGTCCACTTCAACGGTCAGCCTGTCGTGCTGCCCGTGGGCGGCGTATCCATCACGATGGACGGCCTCCCCGCCCAGGCGGACGATCCCGTCCGGGACGGCGCGGTGATTACGGTGAAGGCCGCCGCTCCTGCCGCGCCCCTGTTCAGCGACGTCTTCCGCTATGTCGACGTCTCGCTGGAAAAGCCGACGGGCGAAGGTATCTCCCGCCTGGTGACGCTGGTCAACGGGGAGCCGGCCTCGTTCCAGACGGAGTTGAAGAGCGGCGACAAGCTGGAGCTGTATTGGGAGTAACCGTCTGCTCTGCACAGAAAAAAACGGGTGCGGCCCTTACAATGCCCACCCGTTTTTTTGCGTTTTCGATTCGCGGCACGCCGCGATGGGGCCAAGCCGCCCGCCGTTTCATGCGAAGGGCGGACGCTTGCCGCTCCCCGCACCCTCCCCCGTCGTTCGCCGCATCCGCTCTAGCCCTGCACCGCCTCACGGATGGCGTCCTTGGTAATTTTCCAGTGGGAGGTGTGCCATTTTACCTGGCCGTCCTCCACCAGAAAGATCTGCGGCGACTCGTGCTTGATGCCAAAGCGCTCCTCCACCGCGTTGGAGACGGGACGGTCCTCGCGCACGAGAATCACCGCCGCGGGGAGTTCCTGTTCGCGAAGAAACGCCTGAAACTCTTCATAAGCGGCCGAGCTGATCGGGCAGATGGTGCTGTGCTTGAACAGCAGCCGCTTGCCCGCGCCCGCCACGAATTGATCCAGTTCTTCCAGCGTGTGCAGTTGTACTTCCGTCACGATGAATCGCTCCTCTCACATCTGGTGCATGTGGTTACCAGTATACGGAATCGCATCGGCGAAGTCTACGTTTCAAGTGTGGATGCGGTCCGCTGATCCGCGGGGCACTGCCTCATCACCGCATCCGTGATATCGCGGCACAGCGAAAAAAGAGCCGTCCCTGCCGTGAGGACAACCCGGTTCGCCTAGACCATGATCTTCGTCAAACGCTGCCGCAGTTCGTGCATCCAATTCTGATCCCCCAGCGATCGGGCCAGCAAAAACAGGTCCAGGAGTTCGTTCACCCGCTCCTGCAGCGCCTCTCGCACAGTCGCATCCTCTTTCTCTTTGGCGATGAGCACCATCAAATGGGAAAGCTCCGACACTTCTTCAAATTCAATCGATTGGCGCTGCGGATGTTGCCCCCATTCCTCCATGAGTTTCTTCAGATCATCTTTGATGACGTCCACCACCTGGGAATGACCGCAGGCATCGTTTCCGCAGACGTGTACCGGCACGTTCATGATTTTCACGCGGCTGCGGTACACGACGTTGCGCAGCACGAGCTCCATGTCACTTCCGCAGCGGCTGCATTTCTTGTACATGGGTTCACCTCTATCCGCATCTGTATACTCCTCCTACTATTCGAGCCTTCTCCCTGCAATCCTGCCCCAAACGAGGTGGTACTTGGTGGATGGATTGTCAGTCCCAAGCAGCGAAAAAACGCCCGGCGGCTGACCTCCGTCCTGCCATGAAAACAGGCTCAAACAGAGGATCAACCGCCGGGCGAAACGCCCAAACGGCAATGCTCGGCAACACTGCCGGCGATCAGGCGTAAATGGCGTTCACTTTCTCGCAATGGGGGCAGACGGCCACTTTTCCGGAACGGCCCAGCTCGTCCTCGACGCGGTATCCGGTGATTCGCTCGGAAAAACAAAACAGGCATTCCGTATTAAAATCCATATCGTACTGTGCCTTCCATACAATCGATTTAAAATCCTCGCCGACGCTGATCAGGATCGCCGGGATTTCGTGAGGCGTGCTGGACAAAGCTCTGCGCATGACAACTGCCATCCTTTCGTTTCGCATAGTCTTTTCGTATCCTCTAGCTTTTCCATGTTTTCAGAATAATATACTTCCCAAAAATGGGCATTTGCCCGTTACAGCTCTGTGCGAAAACCCATATGTTATGGATGTAAGCACAAGAGGCTTAACAAACAAAAGGAGGATGTTTGATGAGCAGCATCTTTAACGGCGACCTGGACGATTTCACTCTGGTGTTGATCCTGTTCATCCTGCTGGTAATTGTTGGTTGTTCGTGCGACAATTAAACGGCAGTGCGCACATCCGCGCAAATGATTGCATATACATTAGCACCGAATCCTGCACAGCGCGTTTCATACGCACGCTACCCTGACCACGGGTAGCTTTTTTCTCGTCGATTTGTGTACAATACATACTGAATGCAATGGAAAGCGAGGTACATCCTTCCGATGAAAGATCCCCGTATCGACAAACTGGCCGATGTCCTGGTGAACTACTCGACGCGCGTCCAGCGCGGTGAAAACGTTCTCATCTACGCGATCGGCGCGGTAAGCGAACTGGTTCGCGCCGTCATCCGCAAGGTGTACGAGGCGGGCGGCAACCCGTACGTGCAGTTGATCGACCAAACGATCCAGCGGGAACTCCTGCTCGGCGCAAACGAAACGCAGTTGGGCGTGATGCGCGACGCGGAGGTTTCCTTCATGAAGCAAATGGACTGCTACATCGGCATCCGCGGCGGCGACAACATCAGCGAGCTGTCCGACGTACCGGGGGACAAGATGCAGCTCTACTCCAAGCTCCTGCTTCGTCCCGTGCTGGACGTGCGCGTGCCGGAGACGAAGTGGGTCGTGCTGCGCTACCCCAACGCGTCCATGGCCCAGTTGGCCAACATGAGCACCGATGCCTTCGAAGACTTCTACTTCAAGGTCTGCACCCTGGATTACGGCAAGATGGACAAGGCGATGGACAGCCTCGTCGAGCTGATGGAAAAGACGGACAAGGTGCGCATCACCGGCCCGGGCACCGATCTCACCTTTTCCATCAAAGGCATTCCGGCGATCAAGTGCGCCGGGCAAGCCAACATCCCGGACGGCGAAGTGTTCACCGCTCCCGTCCGCGACTCCGTCAACGGCGTCATCAGCTACAACACCCCGTCGCCGTACCAGGGCTACACGTTTGACAACATCAAGCTGACCTTCAAGGACGGCAAAATCGTCGACGCGACCGCCAACGACACGAAGCGGATCAACGAAGTGTTCGACACGGACGAAGGCGCGCGCTACATCGGCGAATTTGCCATCGGGGTCAACCCGTACATCCAGAACCCGATGAAAGACATCCTGTTCGACGAAAAAATCGACGGCAGCTTCCACTTCACGCCCGGTCAGGCCTACGACGAAGCGTTCAACGGCAACAAGTCGTCCATCCACTGGGACCTGGTCTGCATCCAGCGTCCGGAGTGGGGCGGCGGCGAGATCTGGTTCGACGATCGCCTGATCCGCAAAGACGGCCGCTTTGTCGTTCCGGAGCTGGAATGCCTCAACCCGGAAAACCTGAAATAACGCAACAGGTGCCGCACAAAAAAGCGAAGGGACGCAGCATCCCTTCGCTTTTTTATGTCCGCTCTCCCCGCTCGCTGCGGATCGGACGGTCCCGTCCGTTCCTACAGGGTACAGGCGGGCTCCTGTTTCAGCAGGGCCGGCATTTTTTGTTCCAAAAACGCAATCGTGGTCTCCAGGTGGTGGATCGTGTACTCCCAGCAAAATCGCTGGTATTCGTCAAAATGCTGCTGCAGTTTCTGGTACGAACGGCGGCTCTGCTGCAGCATGTGCCGCTGCATCTCCAGACAGCTCTGCAGCAGTTCTCTTTGCTCCTCCGGCGTGCGGCTCTTGCCAAAGAAAATTTTTACCAGCATGTCGGAACGCAGCACCGGCGGCAGAATCGGGGTCTGAATCTCCTTGCGGAACGCCTCCCGACCGGCCTCCGTGATGCTGTACAGGATCTTGTTCGGCTTGCCCGACTGGATGACCTCCTGCTTGGTCACGTATCCTTCTTCCTCCAGCTTGCGGAGCGCCGGGTAAATGGCGCCGAAGCTGGCGTCATAGAAAAAGCCGATGCTGTTGGAAAACGCCTGTTTGATATCGTACCCGCTCATCTCTCCGTAGCTCAAAAATCCGAGAATAATTGTTTTGACATCCATCTCTCTACATCCCTCCAACACGCTGTCTGCTCTCTCTCGCGAATGCGCTTTATGTTCAAAATATTCTCTATATGTATTATAAGCACTTTCTTATGATTATACCAATCCTATTTCTTTATTATATCAATCAAAAATATTGATATATCCCTCCCGTGGATTTTTGGGCGTCCCTTCTCCCCCGCCGTGCCATAAGATGATACATACCTATCTGCTGTGGGGGGAGATACCGTGAAAAGTAAAAAATGGTCCCATTACACCAAAGTCAAGTACCCTGTGAGCAGCAGTTTGCATCCTCTCAATTTTTTCGTGCCGATTGTGGAGCGCGTCAAGGAAGGCGTCGTCTCCATTGTGACCGAGGATGCGCCCCACGGGCACAACGTGGAATCGCTGATCCGCAGTCTGATCACCGACGAGTCGCCGCTTCCCTCCGAGCGGAGTTACGGCTCCGGTTTTATATTTCATCCCAAAGGATACATTCTAACCAGCGAGCACGTGGTCGGAAAATCGCGGACCATCCTCGTCAAGCTGTACAACGGGCAGGTGTATGAAGCGAAACGCGTGCTGGCCGACCGCGTCCGCGACTACGCCGTCATCAAAATCGACGCGGATTGCAAACTGACCCCGCTGCGGCTGGGCAGCTCATCCGACACGAAGGTGGGCGAATGGGTCATCAGCATTGGTTCCCCGCCTGCCGCCATAGAGGCAAACCGAAGACAGGATTTTCCCATGCGCCTGCTTGGGGGTGGCGGTCCCTGCCCCCGGAACGCCGACGCGGGAAACTGGCGTCCGCCCGTCCCGACCGCCTGTCCCGGCCGCCTGTGTGCATAGCCGGACCGTTCGCGGGAGACAACATGACGAGAGCCGATTGGCGGTGAATGCAACTTACCTTTCTCAAGTAAGTGTGTTACAATTAAGGGCAATACAAAAAGCTGTTTCACAGAGGTGACACCGACGTGGGTCAAGAATTTGCTGGCGAGCAAATGTGCCCGAAGTACGAAGGGGCCATGAACATTCTCGGCAAGAGATGGACCGGATTGATCATCCATGTGCTGCTGCTCGGGGCTGTCCGCTTCAAGGACATCCGCGAAATGGTGCCGCACATGAGCGATAAAATGCTGTCGGAACGATTGAAAGAACTGGAGGAACTGGGCATCCTGGAACGCAAGGTGTTTCCGGAAATTCCTGTCCGCATCGAATACCATCTCACGGAAAAAGGAAAAGACCTGCGCCCCGTAATCGAATCGATTCACGCCTGGGGCCAGAAGTGGATGTAGCCGGCCGCACCGGCTGATCCGCGCCCCGCTGCGTTCCGCCGGGAACGACGGCGGGGCTTTTTTGGCTGTCCAGGCATACGCGCCGCCTCCCTGCTGTAGACTCTACCATCCGCGATGAGGGAAGGTGGTTCGATGAGAACGGCTGTCTACGTTCGCGTCAGTACGGAGGAACAGGCAAAGGAAGGATTTTCCGTGGCCGCCCAGCGAGAACGGCTGCTCGCCTACATCCGCTCCCAGGGCTGGACGCTGGCGGACATCTACGCCGACGAAGGCGAGAGCGCCAAGGATACGCGCCGGCCTGCGCTGCAGCGGATGCTGGCAGACGTGCGGCAGGGGCGGGTAGACGTCGTGCTGGTGTACCGGCTGGACCGCCTGACCCGCTCCGTCCTGGACCTGTACCGGCTGCTGAGCCAGTTTGAACGGCACGGCGTCCGCTTCAAAAGCTGCACGGAAGTCTACGACACGACGACGGCGATCGGCCGGCTGTTCATCACGCTGGTGGCGGCTCTGGCCCAATGGGAACGGGAAAACCTGGCGGAGCGGGTGAAGCTGGGGATGGAGCAGATGGTGCGGGAGCGAAAACGGCCGGGCGGCCCCCCGCCCTACGGATACGAATGGCAGGACGGCCGGCTGGCGGTGCATCCGACAGAGGGGGATGCGGTGCGCGGCATGTTCCGGCACTTTCTGGCCGGATGGTCTCCCCGGCAGATCGCGGAATGGGCCAACCACGAGGGCTTTCGCGGAAAACACGGCGCCCGCTGGAGCGCCGGCGCGGTGACCCGCCTGTTGAAAAATCCGGTGTACTACGGGGCCCTGCGGTGGAACTACGCGGAAGGCGGCCAGCGGCTCAACCGGCCGGAGGAGTGGGTGATCGTCGAGCGGGCACACCCGGCCATCGTCGACGCCTCCACGTTTGCGGCGGCTCAACGGCGGCTTTCGGAGCGGCGGTCTCATCATCCACGGGTCCTCTCTTCACCGTTCATCTTTTCCGGTCTCCTGTACTGCTCCCGCTGCGGCTCGCCGATGCGCGGCAAGACGGCCCATACCAACAAGCCCAACGGCAAACGGTACACGCACCACTATTACCTGTGCAAAAACAGGCAGAAGGGCGGGTGCCAGGCCCCCGCGATCCGCGAAGACCGCCTGGCCCGGGAAGTGATCAGCCACCTCCTCCGCTATCGGGAGGAACTCCGTGCGGCCTGCCGCGAAGCCGTCTCGTCCGGGGCGCCACCAACGGAATGGGAGGCGGCCCAGGCGCTGCTGCAAAAATGCAGGCAAAAGCGGAAGCGCTGGGAAGACGCCTACGCCGAAGGGGTCATCACGCTGGCGGAATATCGCGCCAAACTCGGAGAGCTGAAGCGGGCGGAACGGGAGGCGCAGGCCACGGGGCGGCAGCTCCCTCCTGTGGGCGGGCCGGACGAGTGGCAGGAAGCGCTGGCCGACTGGTCCTCCATCTGGGAGTGGGCTACGCGGGAAGAGTGCCGGCAGTTGGCGGACATCCTGCTCCGCCGCCTGGAAGCGGAGGCGTGTCCGTCAGCGTCCGGCCCCGGGCTGGCCGTGCGCCTCACGCTGCTCGCGTTTCGCTGACGCGGTTTGCCCCTACGGGAGCAGACGGTTCCCCGCTGGGTCTGGAAAACTCCGTCACGGCCGGCATCATCAGCGCCAAAAACCGGCGCCTGCAGGTGGCCAAGCGGATGTACGAGGATATTTTTCAGACGGACGCGGCCATCAACCCCGGCAACAGCGGCGGCCCGCTGATCAATCTGAACGGCGAAGTGGTCGGACTCAACGCGTTCATCATTCAATCCAGCCAATGTCTCGGGTTTGCCATCGGCATCGACGCGCTGAAAGAGCGGTTGGGACAGTTCGTGTTCACCTAAGCCCCTCTTCGTCCCGTCCGGCCGATGATGCCGCCGCCCCGCCGCATTGGCTATTGCCCCCAACAAAAAACCCCGTCTACCGTGGTGACGGGGCTTGTTTTTCAAAGGCAATCAGGTACACGCCGCTGCCCTGCTGGTTGAGCTGTTGTTCCGCCTGCTTCAGCTGCTGAAGCTGGGCCTCCGTCAAGCGGGCAATCGGCAGTTCGTCGAGCCGGTTCTGTTTCACGTGCCATTCCTCCGTTTGATGTCAGACTCGCTGTCTAGTCTGCCCACTCCGGAGGCTATGTATTTACGCCACGTGCAGGAGCGCCTTGGCAATGGCGGCACAAGAACGCTTGCAGAACACAATCGGCAGTTCCCGGTCTTTTGCCTGATTTTTTACCGTCTTGGCCAGATTGTGGTTGACGAAGTCGGTCAACACCAAAATCATGTGGACGCCGGTCGGGATTTTCACGCCGGTTTGGGAGCTTTTCCGGCCGGTCACGTGATGAATCTCGGTAAATCCTTGATCTTGCAGAAAATCAACGATATTGCCCAGGCGGTCACCGCCGATGACGAGAATGGACGACATTTCAAATTCCCTCCTACATGAATGGTTCTCTGACTCGTTGTATGTGGTACCTCGCTTGTTTTCTAATTGATAATGAATCTCACTCTTATTGATAAATATTATCATTCCCAATTAGCTTTGACAATACTCTCCGTGGTAACATTTTTGTGTCAGCCGGAATACTAAGAACGACTCTGCATTGTTCTTTCCCGGTGCTTTTTTCCAGCCGTATGATATAATGAAGACACACATCACCAGTGAGGAGGTAGCGTTGGGTGCAAGAGATGTCGCAACTGCACGCCATATTTACCCGCACCAGCGGCTTTATCGAGCGCTTCATGGGCATCATCCAGCCGATTATCGACGCGGCGCAGGATGAGCATACCCGCCTGTACTATCACCATATTTTGGAAGAAGAAGAGCAGCGCCTCGGCCGCCTGAACGAACTGATTCCCTACCTCGGCTCCCTCATCGACGGGAACAAGGCGGAACAGCTCAGCGACCGGGAACTTTCCCGCCTGCTTTCTGACATAAACCTGGAGCGATTCGGCCTGCACAACTTCCGCGAGCACCTGGAACTCTCCCTGTACGAGTTTCAGGACGAGGAGACGCGCAGTGCCCTGAACAGCATGCGCGAAGCGACACAGGAAGATTACCTCCGCGTCAAAGAGATCATCGCCGCGCTGAGCGAACGCTTTTCCGACGGCGACCGCCGTCCTGATCTGACCGACCACGACGAAGGGCACGACATTCACCAGGTGGATCACCTGAAGGCTTCCGCGGCACAGACAGGAGCCGCCCATGCAGGGAAAGCGCCGGGAGCCGCACAGACCGTTTCCGCCCCGGCCGCCAAAAAAGGATTGACCGTCGGCAGTTTGAAAGGATTGTAAGAGGCCGTTTCGGCTCTGCCGCCAACACCGCTTCATCACCATTTCGAACGATTTGGAGGTAGCAACGATGGACAAGCTCCGCAAGTTTCCCGACTCTCCCTTGACGAATGACGAGTGGCGCCAACTGGACCAGACCGTCGTCGAGATGGCCCGCCGCCAACTGGTCGGACGCCGCTTTATCGATATCTACGGACCGCTTGGCGAAGGCATCCAGACGATCACCAACGACATTTACGAGGAATCCCGCTTCGGGGGGTTAAGCCTGCGCGGCGAATCCCTGGAGCTGACCCAGCCGAGCCGTCGGGTCAGCCTGACCATCCCGATCCTGTACAAAGACTTCGTGCTGTACTGGCGCGACGTCGCCCAGGCCCGCACCCTGGGGATGCCGCTGGACATGAGCGCCGCAGCCAATGCGGCCGCAGGATGCGCCCTGATGGAAGACGACCTGATTTTCAACGGCTCCGCGGAGTTTGATCTGCCCGGCCTGATGAACGTCAAGGGTCGCCTCACCCACCTGAAGAGCGACTGGATGGAATCCGGCAACGCGTTTGCCGACATCGTCGAGGCCCGCAACAAGCTGTTGAAAATGGGACACAGCGGCCCGTACGCGCTGGTCGTCTCTCCGGAGCTGTACTCGCTTCTGCACCGTGTCCACAAGGGGACCAACGTCCTGGAAATCGAGCACATTCGCAATCTGGTGACCGACGGGGTGTACCAATCCCCCACCATCAAGGGACGCACCGGCGTGCTGGTCGCCACCGGCCGGCACAACCTGGACCTGGCGATCGCCGAAGACTTCGACACGGCGTTCCTCGGCGACGAGCAGATGAACAGCTTCTTCCGCGTTTACGAGTGCGTCGTGCTCCGCATCAAGCGGCCGAGCGCCATCTGCACGCTGGAAGAAACGGAGGAATAAGTCCCGGACCCCGGACGCGGGGCTTTCTCTTCCTGCGAATCAACCAAAAAGTGAGCGGCTGTCTCCCATTCGGGGAGCAGCCGCTCTTCTTTTTCCTGCCCAGGCTGTGATCATCTTCCCTTACTCCGCGACAATGCGATGCAGGACGCCACGATCAGGACTCCGCCAAATACCGTGAGCAGATCGGGCACTTCCGCCCAGAACAAGAAGAGTCCTCCATGACAGAGGACTCTTTCGTGTGAGGATCACGCTGTTCCAGCAGCCGCTTTCGTACGGTCGGCTGCTTACTGCGCCGCAACGGCGGTGTATGCGGCAAATGCGCTGTACAGGCGGCTGATGGCCAGCTTGGTATCTTCCCTGTTCAACAGGGTGTAGTTTAGCCGCATCGTGTTCACCTGCGGTTCGGCCGCGTAAAACGGGATGCCCGGAACGAACGCGACGCCTTCGCGCACGGCCTGGGCGAGCAGTTTTTCCGAATGGACGTGCTCCGGCAGCTTCACCCAGAGGAACATGCCTCCCCGCGGCTTGTTCCAGGTAACGCCGCTCCAATTCTGGCTGGCCAGGAGCTGGTGCATCCATTCCATCCGCTCCTGGTAGGCGGCGCGGATTTTGCCGATGTGGGCGTCCAGATCGAAGTGGGACAGCAGTTGATGCAGCGCGATCTGGTCAATGGAGCTGGAGTGCAGGTCGACCGCCTGTTTCGCTTTGACCATCGTCTGGATCACCTGAGCGTCTCCGATCGCCCAGCCGATCCGCAGCGCCGGCGCCACCGTTTTCGAAAAGGTGCTGGTGTAGACGACCGCCGAACCGTCGGGATGCTGATCCAGCGAGAAGATGGTCGGATACGGCCCCTCCCCGTCAAACTGAATCTCGCCGTACGGGTCGTCTTCCAGGATCAGGATGTTGTTGTCGCGGCACTGGCGCAAGAGGCCGAGACGCCGTTCCAGACTCCATACCTTGCCGGTCGGGTTGGCAAACGTGGGAATCACATACGCCATTTTGGGACGGTACTGGGCGATCTTGCGGGCCAGATCCTCCATGTCCATGCCCTCGTCGTCCCCCTCCACCGGAACAGCGCGAATGCCGCGGAACTGAAAAAGCTGCACGGCAGCCAGATACGTGGGGTTTTCTACCAGCACGACGTCGCCTTCGTCCAGATAGACGCGACAGAGCAAGTCGACGGCCTGCTGGGAGCCGGTGGTCAGCAGCATGTTCTCCACGCCGACGTTCATGTTCTTTTGTTTCATCCTGGACGCCACCCACTCGCGCAGCGGCAGGTATCCGTCCGTCAGACCGTATTGCAGCGATTTCGGCCCTTGACTGAGCGCGCGGTCAAAAGCGCCTTTCATTTCTTCCAGCGGAAAAAACTCCTCCGCCGGCAGTCCGCCGGCCAGCGACAGCACCTGGGTGCCCTGCGTCAATTTCAGGATTTCCCGCACGGCCGAGGAGCTCAGTGCGTCAACCGAGTGTGAAAAAGAGT
Source organism: Brevibacillus sp. WF146 (assembly GCF_001673705.2). NCBI lineage: Bacteria > Bacillati > Bacillota > Bacilli > Caryophanales > Paenibacillaceae > Brevibacillus > Brevibacillus sp. WF146. The sequence goes on along the minus strand of NZ_CP109943.1, from coordinate 1,349,939 downwards.
ACTCCATGTTCCGTTCCCCCTTGATTGAGCTTATCCTTGTTGTATCACTCACGCCGGGAGAAGTCCAATCTATCCTTGCTATAAGTGGAATAGGTTTTGGCTATTGTTCTCTGATCTTCAAGTCTGCCCGTTCTACTATTTTGATAAACCATTCGATAGGTGATTCCAGATCGATGCCGGTGTAAAACCTTAGCGGATTCAGCGGGCACCACCGGTTTCGTTACGCCAACAAGCTCATGATCACAGCGAGGATGACCTTTTTCAACCTGGACTTCGCCAGCCGGCAGGTTCACACCCTCACCTGTGACAACTGCGGACTGATTCATTGGCTTGCCAAGAACATTGATCGCCTGCGGGATTCGGGCAAGCAAAAAGGGAAGCGTGAACCGCTTCCCGTCTACTTTCTCTGGAACGTTTTCGTCTCTTTGGCACGCCAGATTTCCCTACGCGATGCGAACAACCTGTGCCTTTTCCGTCTGCGGCAGGAACGGCAGATCGACGTGTTCCCGCGCCACGTCGAAGCCAATGTCTTCGGCAAGCAGCAGCGCTTCTTCACGGAACGTCGGCGTACAGCTTCCTTCGTTCAACTGGCACAGCCGCTTCAGGCGCTTCAGCCGCTCCGCCATCTTCTCCGCGCGCATCACCTCGTTGCGCAGCTCGCATACGTTTACGTGCACCGCGTCGGCAATCATGCTGATGTCATTGACATGGACAATGAGCCGCTTGCCCTCCTCCGTGACAAAACCGAGCGAGCAATACTGCGCGCCGGACATCTCCAGCCGCGTGAGAACGGCGTTGGCAAACTCCTCGCCGGACCGCAGGCGAATCAGGCCCGCTTCAACGGCGCCGCCTACCTTGCGCTCATTGGTGATGACCGTGTACATGTCGGTGTATCCGTTGATCTGATAGCGCATGACACCCTCCTGCCGAGCAAACGTGATCATTGAGATCAATTATCATTACCATACCTATCGTATAATGAAAATCATTATCTGTCAATGCTGAGAATGATTTTTACTGAGAATGGATTTTTTCGCATTGGCGCGGCATGGGTGATCGCCCCCGCCCTTTTCCATGCTATTCGCCCACCCGGTTTCGGGCTCTACGACACTCGCCTATTTGGGCCGGAAGTCACTTCAAAAAAATCAAACCGCCAAGGCCGTTCTGCGAACACCCTGGCGGTCAACTCTCATTCTCTAGGACATGAACTATTTTTTGCACGGGGAGAAAATACCCAAACGCTCAATCCGCTCCACCGCTTCCGCCAGCCGCTCTTCGCTGGCCAGCAGCGCGGCGCGGACGTATCCTTCGCCGGTGGGACCGAAGCCGACGCCTGGCGCGACGGCGACATGGGCCTTCTCCAGCAGCAGGTCGGCAAAATCGGCGGACGTAAACCCTTTCGGCACCGGCAGCCAGGTGAAGAACGATCCCTGCGACGGTGCCGCCTCCCAGCCGATTCGGTGCAGGTTGGAAAACAGTGCGTTGCGCCGGCTTTCGTAGACGGCGACCAGCTCGCGGACACACTGCTGGGAATCGGTCAGCGCCCGGGCCGCCGCCATCTGGATGGCGCCGAACAGGCTGCAGAAGTAGTGGTCCTGGATCAGGTTGATCAGCCGGACCAGTTCCCGGTTGCCGACCATCGCGCCGACGCGCCAGCCGGCCATGTTGTAGGTCTTGGACAGCGTGTAGAACTCCACGCCCACTTCTTTGGCCCCCGGCACCTGCAGGAAGCTGACCGGCTTCTTGCCGTCGAAGCTGATCGCTCCGTAGGCGAAGTCGTGGCAGACGACGATTTCGTGCTTGCGGGCGAAGCGGACCGTCTCTTCGAAAAATTCGAACGGCGCATTGACCGCTGTCGGATTGTTGGGATAGTTCAGGAACATCAGCTTGGCCTTGTCCAGATCCTCCCGGGCCAATTCGCCGTAATCCGGCAGGAAGCCGTTCGCGGCGCGCAGCGGCATCATCACCATCCGCCCGTCGGCGATCGCCACGCCCGACCAGTAATCGGGATAGCCGGGATCCGGCACCAGGGCCACATCGCCCGGATTGAGCAGCACCTGGCAGATTTCCACCAGTCCGGTCTTGCTGCCGAACAGGATGGCCACTTCCTCTTCCGGGTCCAAATCGACGTCAAACTCCTGCTTGTACCAGTGGGCGACGGCCCGTTTCAGCTCCGGACGGCCGCTGAACGGCGGGTATTTATGGTGGACCGGCCGGGCCGCATGGGCCTGCAGTTCCTCAACAATGTGCGGCGGCGTGGGCAGATCGGGGTTACCCTGCCCCAGGTTGATCACGTCATGGCCGGCGGCAATGGCTTTGTTCACTTTTGCCACCAGCGAGGCAAAAAACTGCGTCGGCAGTCGGTCAATCATGGCGGACGGTTGGATGCGCATCGGTCTCTCGTTCCTTTCCCTCGGGTAAATCGTGCAGACATCGGCACGTAGGCAAAAGCCCCTTTTTCCTGTACAGAAAAAGGGGCAGATCGACATCTCCACGTTCTTATCTGTCAGGAATGCTCCTGCTGGAATTGGCACAGCATCTGCCGCCGTACGGGCAGATCCGCTGCCGGGCTTCATCGGGCCAGTCCCTCCGCCTCTCTGGATAAGGTCATTGCATGCTATTCGGTTTCGATTGCGTCACAGCTTCATGCCAGCACACATCCGGCGGGACGGCGATCATGCCGGTCCCTCGTCACGACGTCCGTTCACGGTCACCGCAGCGTCCGGACTGCGCTGGTTGGTAATCTCTTTCATACTACTTGAGCAAAACGGCAGTGTCAAGATGTCGGCTGGATGTGCACTTTGGCGCCGTCCTTCAGCAGCGTCTGGCCGCGCACGACGATTTTCTCGCCTTCCTTCAGGCCCGCCTTTACCTCCACCAGATCGCTGGATTCGGTGCCGGTCTGGACTTCCACTTTTTTCGCCGTGTCGCCTTCCAGCTTGTAGACGAACCGCTTGCCGTTCTCGTCAAAGACGGCCTTGAGCGGCACCACCAGCATGTTGGCGGCCTGCTGTTTCGCAAACTGGATGCTGACGACCATGTCCGCCTTCAGCGAGGCGTCCTGCTTGGCCAGGGAAATCTCCACCGGATACGCGCGCAGCGTCTGGTCCATCACGGGACTGATCGCGCTCACCGTGCCGTCCAGCTCCTTGGAGAGGGCGGAGATCTGGATCTTCACCTTGTCCCCTTTTTTCACCGACGTTACTTCCTCTTCGGAGAGGTTGGCCTTGACGATCAGCGGGTCGGTATCCACGATGGTGACCACCGGCGATTGCGGCGAAGCCATCTCCCCTACCTGTCCGTTGACGGCGGAGACGAAGCCGGAGATCGGGGCGGTCACCGTCGCGTTGGCCAACTGTTCACGGGCGTTTTCCAGCGAGACGCGGGCCTGTTCCACGGATGCCTGGGTGACGGCCACTCCCGTCCGCTTTTCTGCCGCCTCCAGCGCCTGCTTGGCGTTGGCATACGCCGTCTGCGCGTTTGTGAGGGTCGCCTGTGCCTGTTCCAATTGCTGAGGAGACACCGCCCCCTGATTGTACAGTTCGGACATGCGCTGGTAGTTGCGTTCCGCGTCCCGCAGCGCCTGCTCGGCCTGCACCAGACCGTTTTTCGCCTGCTGCAGCCCTTGGCTGGTGGTGGCATCACTCTGCTTCAGGTTGGCTACGGCGAGGTCGTACGCCGCCTGCGCCTGCTGCACCGCATTCACCAGGTCCGTTTTTTCCAGGGAGAAGAGCACCTGTCCCTTTTGGACATACTGCCCCAGTTTCACGTTCAACTGCACGATCTTGCCGCTCACTTTGGGCGCCAAGGTGACTTCCTTGTTGGGGGCCAGTTTCCCGGTTACCCCCGCGCGCGTGGACACGCTTCCTTTTTTCACTGTATCGACTTGTACCGGCACCGGCTTGTTTTCCGTTTGCGTCTGCTGCGTGGCCGCATCCGGAGCCGTACAACCTGCCAGGGCGACTGCCAGGGCCAGCAGCAGCCCAAGACTTCCCTTGTTCATCTTCATACCGTGTAGCCTCCTATCCCAACGTCGGCATTTCCTGGCCGGCCGATTTTTTCTGCTTGCGTTTCTCTTTGCGATTGCGCCATTTTTGACCCAGATCGTCAAACCAGGAGTAGACGACCGGAATCAGCACAAGCGTGATCAGCGTGGAGAAGCTGAGACCGAAGATGACGACAACAGCCATCGGCGCCTGCGATTCGTTCCCGTCCCCGCCGCCAAAGGCAAGCGGCGTGATCGCCAGAATCGTCGCCAGCGTCGTCATCAGAATCGGACGCAGCCGGATCGGACCTGCCTGGAGGATGGCCTCGTTCCGCTCCACGCCCCGTTTGCGCAGTTGGTTGACGTAGTCGATCAGGACGATCGCGTTGTTGACGACAATCCCGATGAGCAGGATGTACCCGATCAGCGCCGGAACGCTCAGCGGATAGCCGGTCGTAAGCAGCCCCACGACCACGCCGATGAACGTCGGCGGGATGGAGAACATGATGATAAACGGCGTAAACAGGGATTCAAACTGGCTGGCCATCACCATGTAGACCAGCGCGATCGACAGAATGATCGCCAGTCCCAGGCTTCCGAACGACTCGGCCATCTCCTTGCTCTGTCCGCCGACTTCGATCGTGTAGCCGTCCGGCAGCGACAGCGCGTTCAGCTTGGCCGTCACGTCACGGGTAACGGAGTTCAGGTCGCGTCCGACAAACTCGCTGCTGATCGTCACTTCCCGCGTCTGGTTGGTCCGTTTGATCAGCTGCGGCACGTCCTTTTTGACGATCTCGGCGACGGAAGAGAGGGCGACCTGCGCGCCGCTCGCCGTCGGGATGCGCAGCTGCTGCAAGTAGCTGATGTCGTCCTGATACGACTTGGGCAGCATGATTTTCACGTCAATCTGGTCGTCTCCCGTCTGGTAGGTGGTGACCGTCATACCGTCAAACGCCGTGCGCACGTTGGACAGCACCTGACTGGTGGTCAGCCCGTACAGGCTCGCCTTTTGCGGATCGACCAGCACCTGCACTTCCTGGCGCGTTTCTTCCAGCGAGGTGGTGACGTTGCGCGTGCCCGGCACCTGCCTGATCTCACCGGCGATGATCGAGCTGATGTCTTCCAGCACGTCGAGGTTATCCCCGCGCACGCTCACTTCCAGCGGTGCCCCCATCGGGCCGCCCGACTGGTCCATTTCTTTTACCTCAATCTCCGCTCCCGAGATGTCGGCCAGCTTTTCGCGCAGCTGTTCCGTCACCTGCTCGGTGCTGACGGAGCGCCGATCCTTGGGCACCAGCTTCACCTGCAGCTGCGCCTGGTTGGACGTGGCGGTTGCGATCAGCGCGGGACCGCCGCTGGATCCGATCGAGGTGTACAGCTGCTCCATTTCCGGCAAACCTTTTACGCGTTTTTCCACTTCCGCGACGACTTTTTCCGTCTCCGCCAGCATGGTGCCGTTCGGCATCTTGATGGAGATGGAAATTTGCCCTTGGTCCATCTTTGGTATAAATTCTGCGCCGACTTTGCCGGAGAGGACGACGGCGCCGACAAACAGGGCAATCGTCACGACAAACACAGTCTTGCGGTGGCCGAGGGCCCATTTCAGCAGGCGGCCGTAGCCGCGCGCGATTTTGTTAAATCCTTTGTTGAACCACATCACCGGATTGAAGCCCCGGTAGTTGGACACTTTCTCCCCTTCGGTGTGCGGCACTTTTTTCAGCCAGCGGGAACTGAGCATCGGCACCAGCGTCAGCGAAGCCAAGAGCGCCGCGATGTGCGAGTAGACGACGGTCAGCGCCAGCGGGCCAAACAGCTCGGAGGCCAGCCCTTCGACGAAGACGATCGGAGCAAATACGGCGATTTGCGCCAGCGCGGAGGCCATCACCGCCGTGCCCACTTCCTTGGAACCGAGCCGGGCCGCTTCCAGCATGCCCTTGCCCTGCTCCCGGTAGCGGAAGATGTTTTCCAGAATGACGACCGCGAAGTCTACCAGCGACCCCAGCCCCAGAGTCAAACCGGCGAGCGAGATCATGTTGATCGTCTGGCCGGTAAAGTACATCAGACAGAAGGTCGCTATCACGGAGATCGGAATCACGATGGAGACGATCAGCATGGAGCGGAAGCTGTTCAAAAACAGGAACAGGATGATGATCGAGAACAGCCCGCCCACGAGCGCGTGCTCGCCGACCGTATAGATGGAATCCTTGATAAACTTGGACGCATCGAGAATCGTGGTCACCTTGACGTTGGGCGGCAGCACCTTTTTCAGTGCCTCCAGTTCCCGGTTTACCTCGTCCGCCACTTCGATCGTGTTGCCGCCCGAGGCTTTGGTAATGGTCAGGCCGACGCTGGGCATTCCGTTCATAAACGCCTTCTGCGTCACTTCCTTGTACGTCTCGTTGACCGTCGCCAGGTTTTTCAGCGGGATGCTGCCGTTCTGCACGCGAATCGGCGTCTCGCCGATGTCGGCAACCGAGGCGTACTCGCCGTCAACCCGGATGCTCAACTTGGTGTCGCCCTGACGGATGACGCCGGACGAACCGGACACGTTGGTAGCCATCAAGGCCTGCTGAATCTGATCGATGCCGATCCCGTACGCGGCCAGCCGGTCCGGGTCGAGCACGACCTCGACGATCTTCTCCTTGCCGCCGGAGATGCCGACGGAGGCAACGCCTTCAATCCGCTCCAGGCGCGGCTTGATCGTTTCTTCCGCGATCGACTTCAGCTTGACGACGTCTTCTTCCCCGGTCAGGGAAAAGGTCATGATGGGTTGACTGTTGGGGTCCAGTTTCAGAATGCGGGGAGCCTTGGCGTTGTCCGGCAATCTGCCGCGGACGAGATCCACCTTGTCCCGCATGTCCAAGGTTGCCTGGTCCATGTCGGTCCCCCAGTTGAACTGCAGGATGACCTGGGAGGCCCCTTCGGCGGAGTTGGACATGATTTTGTCTACGTTGGGCACCGTTCCCAATGCTTCCTCGATGGGACGGGTCACCAGCTTTTCCACTTCGGCAGGCGTGCTGCCCTCTACGGTGGTGACGACCACCGCCACCGGCAGATTCAGCTCCGGATACAGCTCAATCGCCAGCTTGGGCAGGGAGACGAAGCCGAAGAGGAGCAGAGCCACCGTCATCATCAGGATGGTAACGGGGCGTTGAATGGAGAATCGGGAAAGATTCATCGTGTACAGCTACCTCCCTTTTTCGGAAACGATTGTTGCCGTTTTTCCAAATAGTGTGTCAAGATCGTCAGCGATCGGCAGACAGCTTCCACGTCTTGGTCGGACATGCCGTCGAACAGCTCGTCAAAGTAGCTGTCCTGCATGAAGGGAATCCGTTGTTTGATCGCTTGCGGGGTGTCGGCGAGCTCCACCCAAACCATGCGCCTGTCCTTTTCGTCCCGCACCCGCTTGACAAAGCCGTCCCGTTCGAGCCGGTCGACGATGCCGGATACGGTGCTGTAGGAGAGGTCGATCAGCCGACTGAGTTCCCCGATGGTCCTAGGCGCCTCCATCACGGGACCCAGGACGAACATCTGCGGAACGGTCAATCCGCATTTGGTCAATTCCTGGGCGATGACGTCCAGGTAGACCTTGTTCATCAGGATCAACTGCATCGACATGCGCCTCATAGGATTCATAGGCCACACCTCTATTATTTCGCGTCACGAAACATTATGACACAGGACATATTTCGCCTCAAGAAATTTTCGTGTTGAAAACGTATTATCTTTTCGACAGACCATCCTCCCGCTGTCACGGCGCATCCCCTACCATACCACGCGTTTATGAACCCAATATGAACGGACGGTGACGCATGTCTCCCACAAAAAAAACGCCCCTCGCACGGGAGGGACGCTGCCGTAAGGACGTATCCGCTTCGGTCTTTTCGCCTATTCCGTTTGACTCAAATCCGGGGCCGCGGAGAGAGGCCTCTCCCCCGGCTCATTTCTCCGGCACGCTCAGCACAGGCTGGGTCTCAGGCCGCTTGACAAACGAACTGTACGCGGCAAAACAGCCGACCGCCACCAGCGCCAAGACCGCCATCAGGTAGAGCATCCCTTGCGGAGCGAGCGCCTCGAAGGCCATCGCTCCCACAAGCGGTCCCGCCATCCGGCCGGCGGACGCGATTCCCCCGACAATGCCCTGGACCATCCCTTCCCGCCCGGCCGGGGCCAGATCGGCGGCGATGGTGGGCACCGCCGGCCACACCAGCATTTCGCCGATCGTCATCACGAACATGGCCGCCACGAATCCGGCGTAGGCCGTCGTCTGGGAGAGGATGAGCATCGACAGCGCAAACACGTACGTGCCGAGCAGCAGCTGCGCTTTCAACGTCCGGGCGAATCGGTTGATCATCCAGGAGAGCAGCGGCTGGCCGAACAGGATGAGCGCTCCGTTCAGCGTCCAGAGCAGACTGTACTGCCGAAGCGAAATGCCCAGCGACTGCATGTAGGCGGAGAGCACCGTCGTCCACTGCGCGTAGACGATCCAGCAGACCAACAGGCCGCTGCAAAGCAGGCCGATCGCCCCCCAGGCGACCGGACGTCGTTCCGTTCCCGCCGCAGCCTGCTTCGCCTCCGTCCCGGCCGCTTCCGCCGCGTGGGCTCGTTCGTTCGGTTGTTCCGCGAGATGCTGCGGCAGGCACCGGAGAAACATAACCAGCGTCGCCACCTGCGCGATGGCGTTGCCGAAAAACGTCCAGGCGAACGACATGCTGGCCAGGACGCCGCACAAAGCCGAACCGACGGCCACCCCGATGTTGAGGGCGACGTAGATCACGTTAAGCCCCTTGCGCCCGCCTTCCGGCCAGAGGCGGGCGACCAGTGCGTTCAGTACGGGAAAGATGATGCCAAAGAAAAATCCGTTCAACAAAAGCAGCACGGTGTAGGCGGTGAAGTCGGTCGTCAGGCCAAGCGCGACGGAGACAGCGATCGCGCCGACGGAACCGACCGCAATCGTCCGCCTGTGTCCCCAGCGGTCAAAGAGAATGCCGCCCGCCACACTCCCCACGAGGTTCGCTCCCTGGTTCAACAGCAGCAGCAGCCCGGCTACAGTGAGCGGTTTGCCCAGGTAATCGTGGATGTAGATGGTGACCAGCGGCCAAATGCACGCCATGCCCGTGGAAGTCATGGCAGCAACGGCGGCGAGAACCCGTATGCTGCGCGGATACATGCTCCCCATTCCGCTCATGACTGATTACTCCTCAATCCGATGAAAATCTCCGCTTTTTCCGCCCGTCTTGCTCATCAGGCAGGTGGGGCCGATGACCATCCCCTTGTCCATCGCCTTGCACATGTCGTAGACAGTGAGGGCGGCGGCGCTGACGGCGGTCAGCGCTTCCATCTCCACGCCCGTCTTGCCGGTCGTCTTGACCGTCGCCTCCACCTCCAGCGTGTCGGGGCTGACAAAGGCAAAGCGGATGTCGATGCCGGTCAGCGGCAGCGGATGGCACATCGGGATCAGCTCCCACGTCTTTTTCGCGGCCATTACGCCGGCCACCTGGGCCACCGCGAGCACGTCTCCCTTGGACACGCGCCCTTCCCGGATGCGCTCCAGCGTCTCCGGCTTCATCGTAATCCTGCTCTTCGCCACCGCTTCCCGCCTGGTCTCCTCCTTGTCGGAGACGTCCACCATGCGGGCGCGATGCTGCTCATTAAAGTGGGTCAATTTATCGTTCATATTGCGTTCCTCCCATATTCGATCCCCTCAATGGCGGGGAATGGCGTATCACCGTCCAAACCGGCCGGTCCATACCGTCTCCGCCAGTTGGACATGCCTTAGCCCGTCGTTTCTCTCATTATCTCTAACCTTACCGTTGGAGCGGCACAAAATCAATGAGGAAACTGCGCGAAGCGGCACCGTTCATTAGACAGTTTCCGCTTGGGTGTGTTATCGTTTCCGGTAGAAAGCGTTTCAACCTGCCGCCGCTACGCTATACAAGATACCCGGCGTCAGGTTGTTCAAAACCGGGAAATGAGGAGTGCATCGATGCAAATACGCGTGCTGTTGTTTGCCGGCCTCGCCGAGAGGGCCGGTGAACGGGAGATTCGAGTGAGCGTGGCCGAAGGGGCTCTCGTGCGCGACCTGCTGCAAGCGGTCGGGGAGCAGTATCCTGCGCTGGCGCCGCTGTTGGGCGGCTGTTTTGTCTCCGTCAACCAGGAATACGCCGTACCGGACAAGGCGCTGGCGCCGGGCGACGAAGTGGCGATCCTCCCCCCGGTGAGCGGCGGCGAAGAGCCGCGTTTTGCCGTGACGACGGAGCCGCTCAGCGCGGACAAGCTGGTTCGGCTCGTCTCCAATCCGCGGGCCGGGGCCGTGCTCACCTTTGTCGGAACTGTTCGCGAATTTACCCACGGACAGCGGACCGTCTCCCTCACCTACGAGGCGTACGCCCCGATGGCCGTGGAAAAGATGAAGCAAATTGCCGCGGAGGTGGCCGAGCGCTGGCCGGGGGCGGAGCTTGCCATGCATCACCGCATCGGCGACCTGCAAATCGAGGAGATTGCCGTCGTCGCCGCCGTCGCCACGCCGCACCGGAACGAAGCGTTTGAAGCGGGACGGTACGCGATCGAACGGCTGAAGCAGATCGTTCCCATCTGGAAAAAGGAAGTCTGGGAAGACGGCAGCGAGTGGAAAGGGCACCAGCAGGGACCGTGGAACCCGCTGGCGCTTCCCGACGACGCGGAAAGGAGATAGAGACGTGAAGACGCGATACTCCCGGCAGATCCTGTTCCCCCCCATTGGCCGGACCGGCCAGGAACAGCTTCTCCAAAGCCGCGTGGCCATTGTCGGCATGGGCGCGCTGGGAACGGTGCTGGCCAACCACATGGTCCGGGCCGGCGTCGGTTTTGTCCGCCTGATCGACCGCGACTTTGTGGAGCCGAGCAACCTGCAGCGGCAGATGCTGTACGACGAAGACGACGCCCGCCAGCACCTGCCCAAGGCGATCGCCGCCCACGCCAAGCTGGCGCGGATCAATTCGGAAGTGACAGTCGAGCCGGTGGTGGCCGACCTGACGGCTCACAATGCGGAAAAGCTGCTCGCCGACGTCCAGCTCGTCCTGGACGCCACGGACAACTTTCAGGTTCGCTATCTGATCAACGACGTCTGCGTCAAGCACGGCATTCCCTGGGTGTACGGTGGGGCGGTCAGCGCGACCGGCACGTTTACGGCGATCCGGCCGGGGATTACCCCCTGCCTGCGCTGCCTCTTTCCGGAAGCGCCCAATCCGGGGGAGATGCCGACCTGCGACACGGCCGGCGTAATCGGCCCGATCATTCACATCGTCGCCTCCTACCAGGCGACGGAAGCGTTGAAACTGCTCGTGGGCGACCAGGAAGCGCTCAACCCCCATCTGGAGCACTTCGACATCTGGAACAACCGCCACCAGCAGATCCGCGTGCAAAACGGCCGGCGGGCCGACTGCCCGACCTGCGGACAGCGCCAGTTTTCCTATCTGATGCCGGACACCCAGGAGGGGCAGGCCGTCTCCCTGTGCGGCCGCGACACGGTGCAGATTTCGCCGGCGGCCGGCGCGCAGCTCGACCTGGACCAACTGGCGGAACGGCTGGCTCCGTTGGGGCAGGTCGAGCGAAACAAGTTTCTCCTCCGCTTTCACGTCGACCCGCACACGCTGGTCGTCTTCCCCGACGGCCGCGTGCTGGTGCAGGGAACGGACGACATCAGTCTGGCCCGCACACTGCATGCGCGGTACATCGGTGCGTAAATCGGCGAAAACCGGCCGTCCGTTCGCTCCGACCGGCCACCGCCGCCTTGTGACCGCGCGGGCAGGGACGCTGCTTTCGTGGATGGCTGGCAGAAGGCGCGCGGCGAACGGCTGCCCGCAGCCATATATAGTAGTAAGGAAGCGACTGGCAACGCCCCCCTTGCCGCTGTCAAACGGACGGCGGCCTTTTTTTCAGGCTGGCGGAGGTGGAGACTTCCAGGAAAGGGAGTTCATGTCGCATACATTTGCCTGTTGGGGTTATAGTAAGTCTGGACATTTCTTCGCAAGTACGCGGAACGCTGCACAATGATTTTTTGACTGATTTTGTGAAGCCATCATGAATTTTGGGGTAGAAGCCGAGCAGCAAATCGAGTATAATAGGGGCGTATCGAAGAAACGAAACTGCGTTTCATCAGATGAAACTCCAAGAGGATAAGGGAGGTTGTGAACTTTGGCTAAACACGATGCTTACAACGTGAAGTCTTCCCTGCAAGTGGGCGGCAAAACGTACGCGTACTACCGCCTGCAAGGCTTGGAAGAACAAGGAATCGGCGAAGTTTCCAAGCTGCCGTTCTCCATTAAAGTGCTGCTGGAAGCGGCTGTGCGTCAGTTTGACGGCCGCGCCATCACCAAAGAACACGTGCAACAACTGGCCAACTGGACAAAAGGCCGCGACGAAAACAAGGAAGTGCCGCTCATGCCGGCCCGTATCGTTCTGCAAGACTTTACGGGTGTGCCGGCCGTCGTCGACCTGGCTGCCATGCGCATCGCGATGAAGCGCGCCGGCGGCGATCCGAAACGGATCAATCCGCTCGTACCGGTTGACCTGGTCATCGACCACTCCGTCATGGTTGACGATTTCGGCAACGACAAGGCGCTGGAAAACAACATGAAGCTGGAATTCGAACGCAACCAGGAGCGCTACCGCTTCCTGCGCTGGGCGCAAACCGCGTTTGACAACTTCCGCGCCGTTCCGCCGGCAACCGGTATCGTGCACCAGGTAAACCTGGAGTACCTGGCAACTGTTGTGGCAACCCGCGAAGTAAACGGCGAACTGGTGGCCTTCCCGGACTCTCTCGTCGGCACCGACTCCCACACCACGATGATCAACGGTCTGGGCGTGCTGGGCTGGGGCGTCGGCGGCATTGAGGCGGAAGCCGGCATGCTCGGCCAACCGCTCTACTTCGTCACCCCGGAAGTCGTCGGCTTCAAGCTGACCGGCACCCTGAAAGAAGGGGCAACCGCAACCGACCTGGCGCTGACCGTTACGCAAATGCTGCGCAAAAAAGGCGTGGTCGGCAAATTCGTCGAGTTCTACGGCCCGGGCCTGTCCAACATCTCGCTGGCAGACCGCGCGACCGTCGCCAACATGGCGCCTGAATACGGCGCAACCATGGGCTTCTTCCCTGTCGACGCCGAAACGCTCAACTACCTGCGTCAAACCGGCCGCAGTGAAGAGCAAATCGCCCTGGTGGAAGCGTACACCAAAGCGCAAGGCCTGTTCCGCACCGACGACACGCCGGATCCGGTCTTCACCGAAACGCTGGAACTGGATCTGTCCACCGTCGTGCCCAGCCTGGCCGGTCCGAAGCGTCCGCAAGACCGCGTCGAACTGACCAACATGAAGGAATCCTTCAACAACAGCCTGCGCACGCCGATCGAAAAAGGCGGCTTCGGCCTCTCCGAAGAAAAGATCAAGGCGGAAGCAACCGTCACCTACCCGAACGGCGAGACGGCAACCCTGAAAACCGGTTCCGTCGTCATCGCAGCCATCACGTCCTGTACCAATACATCCAACCCGAGCGTAATGCTGGGCGCCGGCATCCTGGCGAAAAAAGCTGTGGAAAAGGGACTGAAAAAACCGCCGTTCGTGAAGAGCTCGCTGGCTCCGGGTTCCCGCGTCGTGACCCAGTACCTGATCGACGCCGGCCTGATGGATTCGCTCAACGCGCTCGGCTTCAACGTGGTCGGTTACGGCTGCACCACCTGCATCGGTAACTCCGGTCCGCTGCCGGAAGAAACCAGCAAGGCGATCGCTGAAAACGACCTGACCGTGGCAGCCGTTCTGTCCGGTAACCGCAACTTCGAAGGCCGCATCCACGCGCAGGTAAAAGCGAACTACCTCGCTTCCCCGCCGCTGGTCATCGCGTACGCCCTGGCCGGCACCGTGGACATCGACCTGACGAAAGACCCGATCGGCATTGGCAAAGACGGCCAGCCGGTTTACCTGAAAGACATCTGGCCGACGCCGCAAGAGCTGGCGGAAGCGATGAACAAGGCGATGAATCCGGAACTGTTCCGCGCCCAATACGCGAACGTGTTTACGCAAAACAAGGCATGGAACGAAATCGACGCACCGAAAGGCGACCTCTACGAGTGGGATGAAAACTCCACCTACATCCAGGAGCCGCCGTTCTTTAAAGACCTTACCGGCGACGTCGGTCACATCGAAGAGATCAAAGGCGCACGCGCACTGGCTCTTCTGGGCGATTCCGTCACCACCGACCACATCTCGCCGGCGGGCAACATCTCGCCGACCAGCCCGGCAGGCCTGTTCCTGCAGTCCAAAGGCGTGGAACGCAAGGACTTCAACTCCTACGGCGCTCGCCGCGGCAGCCACGACGTGATGATGCGCGGTACGTTTGCCAACATCCGCATCCGCAACCAAATCGCTCCGGGCACCGAAGGCGGCGTAACCAAGTACCTGCCGACCGGCGAAATCATGTCCATCTATGATGCGTCCATGAAGTACCAAGCAGACGGCACGCCGCTGGTGGTACTGGCCGGTAAGGAGTACGGTACCGGTTCCTCCCGCGACTGGGCGGCAAAAGGTACGTTCCTGCTCGGCATCAAAGCGGTAATCGCGGAAAGCTTCGAGCGCATCCACCGCTCCAACCTGGTGGGCATGGGCGTGCTCCCGCTGCAGTTCGCCGACGGCCAAAGCTGGAAATCGCTCAACATCGACGGTACGGAAACGTTTGACATCGTCGGCTTGAACGACAACGTACAGCCTGGCCAACGTCTGAAAGTGAAGGCAACCCGTCAGGACGGCAGCCAGTTCGAATTCGACGTCATCGTCCGTCTCGACTCGATGGTGGATGTCGACTACTACCGCAACGGCGGCATCCTGCAAACCGTCCTGCGTCAGCTGCTGGACGAAGGCAAACCGGTAACGGCTTAACAACCAACATTCCTTACAGCACCCGCATGAAACAGGCAAGCGAACGCTTGCCTGTTTTGCGTGTGGCGGGAGCGCCCGTCCTTGTAAAAAACGCATGCATGTTCGCCCGGCTGGCAAGGCATCCTTATGAGAGAGGGAAAACGTCTGCGAAAGCGGCAAAACAAGGGGGGCATGCTGTCATGAACGGGCAGGACTTTGAACGGCGGTACGCGGCGTACAAAGCGGACGGCGAGCGGCAGGCCAGGCAGGAAAACGGGCCGGACGCAGCGCCGGCTCCGGTGCAGGAACGGATCGTCGCCGTGCGCAAAAACGAAGACGGCAATCTGATCGCGTTTCAAACCGAGTCCGGGCGGGAGCTGGATTACGTGACCGCCCTGCAGGAAGCGAAAGCGGGCCGCCTGGCACATGTCGACGTGTTTCACAAGTACGGCCGCGACATCCTGCGCAGCGAACCGGACGGAATCAAGGAAAACAATTTGGACAACCTGCCGGAGTTTTGAAATACAGGCGTCTGATTGCGGTCAGACGCCTGTTTCTTTCCCATATCGGCAACAAAAAAGCTGCCGGACGTTCCCGACAGCGCGCAGCGTTCGTTTTGGACATGGTCGCTTTCGTCGTGTGCTATTTCATCATTTTGCCCATCCGGTACGCGGCCTCCATGATCGGACGGGCAAATTCGCGCATTTTTTCCGGCGTCAGCCGGTTGGACGGCCCGGACGCGGCGATGGCGGCCACCAATTTGCCGTTGCGGTTAAAAATCGGGGCGGCTACGGCGGCGGCCCCCAATTCCCGTTCCTCCACGCTGGTGGCAAAACCCTGCGCCCGAATCTGCTCCAACTGCTCCAGGTACGCCTCCCGATCGATCGATTCCGGCCACTCCGGATCGTTCAGCACGGCCTCCAGCACCTCCGGCTCGGCGTACGCCACCAGCACCTTGCTGGACGCGCCCACGAAAAGCGGCATGCGAGCCCCGATAGGCGCCACCCGGCGGATCGGCTGGTTGCTCTGCACCGCCTGGATGCGGATCCGCTCGTTGCCGTCGCGCACGTACAGGCTGACAGTCTCGCCCACCAGATCGCGCAAACGCTCCATCTCCGGCAGCAGGACGGTGGCAGGGTCATCGGAATGGGTCAAATTGGCGGAAAGCTCCCAGATCCGAAAGCCGAGCCGGTATTTCTCCGTCTGTGCGTCGCGGATCAGGAAGCCTTTGTTTTCCAGGGTCGCCAGCAGCCGGTGCACCGTGCTTTTATGCAGAGAGAGGCGGCTCGCGATCTCGCTTAGGCCCAGATCGGTCGAGTCCGTGAAACAGAGCAGGATGTCCAGCGCCCGCTCCACCGCCCGCACGTTTGTTTTTGGCTCTTCCATGTGTTCTCACCCGCTTTCGTTTTGGAATGTCACCGATCGTTTCACTAGATGAAATATGGTTCTACTCTTCAGTATAGAAAAAAGGCGGACGCACGTAAAGCGGAAAAGCGCCGTTCCCGGGCGGCCCAAACGATGTAGTACAACCGTATCGTCCCTGCAGGCGGACTTGCCGTGCCGCGTCCAGCAGCAAAAAGGCAGCCGCTTTCAAGGCGGCTGCCTGCGTGTGCCCACCGGGACGGGGCCGCGATGGCGCTTCTTAGAAATCGAAATTGTCCGGGTCGGGACCGAACCGCTTGTTTTGATTCAGCGCGCTGATGCGCTCCATGTCCTCGCCGCTCAGCGTGAAGTCGAACACGTCCGCGTTTTGGCGGATGCGCTCCGGCGTGACCGATTTCGGGATGACGACCACGCCGTTTTGCAAATGCCAGCGCAGGACGACCTGTGCGGGCGTCTTGCCGTACTTTTCGCTCAGTTCTATCAGCAGCGGCAGGTCCAGATTGCCTTTCATCAACGGGCTCCACGCTTCCAGCTGGATGCCGTTTTCCTTGCAGTATGCGCGCAGTTCCCGCTGGGTCAGAAGCGGATGGCATTCCACCTGGTTTACGGCCGGCACAATCTCGCTTACCTTGCGCAGCTCCTCCAGATGGTGCACCTGGAAGTTGCTTACGCCGATCGCCCGCACGTACCCTTCGCGGTACAGCTTCTCCAGCGCCTTCCACGTCTCCAGATACTTTTCCTTGACCGGCCAGTGCACCAGATAGAGATCGAGGTATTCCAGGCGGAGCTTTTTCATGCTCTCGTTAAACGCCTTCAGCGTCGTCTCGTAGCCCTGATCAGCGTTCCACACCTTGGTCGTGATAAACAGTTGATCGCGGGCGATGCCGCTGTCCTTGATCGCTGTGCCGACGCCGGTCTCGTTTTCGTAGATGGCCGCCGTGTCAATGCTGCGGTAGCCCACTTCGATGGCGGTGCGAACCGCGCGCTGCACTTCTTCCCCCTCGTTTGCCTTGTAGACGCCCAGACCCAGCCACGGCATGCTGACTCCGTTGTTCAATACAGTGCTGTCTCCGATATGCGTTGCCATTTGGATCTCCTCCCGTCTTTTCCAATATGTATAAGCGTATATAGTGTAACACAACCATACTTCCAAAAAAAGGCGGAAACTGTTTGGAACCTGCTTCATCCGGAGATAGGCGCACGCACCGGATGCCGTCTCTTTCATCAGTACAACCGCTTTGTATAGCTCTCCTGCAGCGCTTCCTCCACCTGCCTGGCGGTAAAGCCGGGCGCGTTCATGTTGGCGTGGTCCGCCAGCACCTGGGCCATGGCCGGCAGATTCTCCCTGTCCAGCCACGCTTCCGGCTGCCACAGGCGGGAGCGCTTGAACGCCTTGGCACAGTGGACGAAGCACTCCTCCACCCGCACCCCGATGCCGACGACCGGCACCTTGCCGTTTACCGCCATTCGGCTCAGGATGTCGGCGTCCCGGATGACGCAGGCCCGGCCGTTGACGCGCAGCGTTTCTTCCAGACCGGGGATGAGAAAGATCACCCCTACCCGGGGATTGGTCAGGATGTTGCGCATCGAGTCCATCCGCCGGTTGCCGGGTCGTTCGGGAATGACCAAGTGAAGGTCATCCAGCACGTGCACAAAGCCCGGCCCATCCCCGCGCGGCGACGCGTCGCAGTTGCCGGCGGCGTCCGCCGTGGCCAGAACCAGAAACGGCGATTTGGCAATGAACGCACGACAGTGCCGGTCCAGGCGGTCAATGGCCTTCCGCTTTACCAGTTCCTTCGGCTCGCCCAACAGTTCGCGCAGTTCCGCCTCGGCTGTCACCACGTCCCGAAAGATCGTCTCCTTTTCCATCCGATTACACCCTTCCTTGCCGGTGTTTGTCACTGCTATTGCCTATCATCGCACAGAATCGTCCGGCGATTGGGGCAATTCAAAACGGACATGAGGCGCGAATTCAACCCGCTCATCACGCGAAGCGGTCACCGGAGTCTGCCGGCCTGGGGCAGGCTGTCATGCGCTATCCCCTGACTTCCAGCAATACTTTCCCCGTGCTTTGTCTGCTCTCCACCCACTCGTGGGCTTTGGCCGCTTCTTCCAGCGGAAACCGCCTCCCGATCTTGATGCGCAGACGCCCGTCGGCCAGAAGGCGAAACACCTGCTCCGCCGTGTCGCGCAAAAGATGGGGACGCATTTTCCGGGTCGTGCCGAAGCTGAATCCGAGCACGGAGCGGCAGCTTGCATGCAAGTCTTTTGTCGCAAACGTCCCGACGGCCCCGCCTGCATTGCCGAAGTGAACCAGCCTGCCGTACGGAGCGAGGCAGGTCATGCTTTTTTCCGAGACCCATCCGGAAATCGAATCCAGGATGACATTGGCCCCTTCCCCGTTTGTGAGCTGGATTACCTTTTCCGCAAAGTCTTCCCGCTCGTAGCAGATGACGTGATCCGCACCGGCTTCCAGAGCGGCCGCCGCTTTTGCCTCGCTGCCGACCGTCCCGATGACGAGGCCGGCACCCAGAATCTTGGCCAACTGGATCGCCGTCGTGCCGATGCCGCCTGCCGCGGCATGGATCAGGACCGTTTCGCCCGGTTCCAGTCTGGCCACATCGGCGAGCAGTTTGTAGGACGTAAAGGAAACGACCGGACAGGCCGCCGCCGTATCCACATCCACCTCGTCGGGGAGCGCAAAGGTGAGCGGTTCGTCCGCGACCGCATACTCCGCGTACGAGCCGTGCTGCGGAAACGCAATCACGCGCTGGCCCACCTTGACGTGCTTCACGTCGGCCCCCACCCGCTCGACAATTCCGACCGCATCCAGGCCGGGAATGAACGGGAGCGTGCCTGTCCCCTTTTTCCCGTACCTCGATTTAATATCAGCAAAATTCACACTGGTTTTTTCGACACGAATTAATACTTGTCGGGAATGGATCTCCGGCATTTCCACGTCCGTGTAGATCATCGTTTCCGGTCCGCCAAACTGCGTGACCACGATCGCTTTCATCCCTTCATTCCCCCCAACGGCCGTTTTCCTACTATTTTCTTTCCGGCTCCCTCACTTCCTCCTCGTTTCGTCCAGTCAGCTGCGAGCCGCTGCTTCCGGCTGGGACGTACCCGTGCCCCCTTCGTCGCGAAACCCGCGAATGGTCTCAAGCAGCTTCCGCATCGAGCTGGACGAGATCGCGTCGCGCCGGCGAATGAACACCGTGGAGACGCGGCCGAATTCGCGCGGAATGGAATGGCAGCGGATGCGCCCCGCCGCTTCCAGGTGAGCGACGGCTGCCCTGGGCACGAGCGAGACCCCCAATCCGGAGGCGACCACGGCCAAAATCGTCTCCAGCGTGCCAAACTCCATGATCCTGGCCGGTGTGATCCCTTCCGCCGCGAGCCACTGCACCAATCGTGCCCGATAGCCGCAGCCGGAGCGAAACACGAGCAGCGGCCTGGTTTTGCATTCGTCCAGCGAATGGGGGGCGCCGTCGCCGCTCGCGATCAGGACAAGCTCTTCTTCCGTCAAGAGCTCCTGGACAATCTCCGGATGCTCGATCGGTCCGCTGACAAACGCCCCGTCCAGCTCATAGGCCAGCACTTCGTTCACCAGGTGTTCCGTCACCCCGGTCACCAGAGACAGATCGACGCGCGGATAACGCCTGCAGTAGACGGACAGGATCGCAGGCAGGCAGGAGACCGTCTCGACGGAGCCGATCAACAGCGGGCCGGACGGATTCTCCTCGTCCTGAAACGCCTTTTCCATCTCGTCCATCATCGCCAATATCTTCTGCGCGTAGGCCAGCAGCTTTCTGCCGTCGGGATTCAGCGTCACCCCTCTCGCGTGCCGGTAAAACAAGGACGTTCCCAGCTTCCGCTCCAGATGTTGAATGCGCGCCGTCACGTTGGACTGCACGTAATTGAGCTCCCGGGCCGCCCGGCTGACGCTTCCGTACTCGGCGACGGTTTGAAAAATGCGCAGGTCGCTCAGTTCCACTTCGTTCCTCTCCCTTCCGTTCCGGTATCAATCATAGTGATGCACACGATCATTTTCAATCATTTTACATGATGAAATTTCCGGAATATGATGGTGATCGTGAAATTTGGTCAAGGTAAGGGAAAGGCAGGCAGGTGCAGCGACATGAACACCAACCACATCCTGAAAGGGGCTTTTTTGTGCCTGATCGCCAGCGTGGCGTGGGGGGCGATGTTCCCCGTGGCCGAAAGCGCGTTTGCGCATCTCGATCCGTTTTTCTTTTCCGTCATCCGCTACTCCGCCGTCTCCGTCATCCTGCTGGTCCTCTTGTGGCTGAAGGAAGGCGGGCGGGCGCTCCGTTTCGACGGCCGCGGCGCACCGCTCTGGTTCTTCGGCACGATGGCGTTTACGGTCTATAACCTGTTGGTCTTTTGGGGCCAAAACCGCTTGGGCACGTCGGGCGTGATTCTCGCCTCGGTGATGGAAGCGCTGATGCCGATGATTTCGGTGCTGGTGCTGTGGATCTGGAGTCGGAAGCGGCCGGCGCCGTTTACCGTCGGCTGCATCGCGGTGGCCCTCGTCGGCTGCTTCCTGGTGATCACCAAGGGGGATTTCCACGCGTTTCTCCTGGGAGCCGACCGGCTGTTTCCGGTTCTCGTGATCTTCGTCGGCGTCCTGGGCTGGGTCATCTACACGATCGGCGGCGACGTCTTTGCCGAATGGTCCGTGCTGCGCTACTCCACGCTGAGCTGCGTGCTCGGCACCGCCACCTCGCTTGCGGTCGTCCTGGTGCTGGCCGCTTTCGGCCTTTTGTCCGTCCCTTCGCTGCCGTCGATCTGGTCGGCCGGCCCCGAGCTCGGCTTCATGATCCTGGTCGCCGGCGTGCTGGCGCTGGTCAGTTGGAATGCGGGCGTGAAGCAGTTGACGCCGATCAACGGCATCCTGTTTATCAACTTCGTGCCCGTCACGACCTTTGTCATCTCCGTCATGCAGGGGTATCGCCTTACCCTGTTTGACGCCGGCGGAACGCTCCTGATCATCGCGGCGCTGGTCGCCAACAACCTGTATCAGCGCAGACAGCTCAAGCTGTCCGCCGGGGCCGCCCGCGCAGCGTCGTAGCAAGCTGGTCAGAACCGTCCTCATCCGTGCAGCAAAAAAAGACCACCTGACGTTGGTCTTACCCCTGTCAAGTAGACAGACTTTAACAAGCCCTATAGTTTTAAACTGCCTGAGCTCGGTATTGTACCGGGCTCAGGTTGTTTAAACGGGACTGAAAACGTTTGTGATTGTAAAAACGAATGTAGCTACGAATGGCGTTTTGTACTTCTTCATCCGTTTGGAAGTTGTGCAAATACAGACACTCTGATTTCAGATGGCTGAAAAAACTCTCGATACAAGCGTTGTCCAGACAATTTCCTTTTCTGGACATACTCACTGTGATGTTATATTGTTGGAGTAGGTGATTATATTGTCGGGATGTGTATTGGAATCCTTGATCGCTATGCAACAGGACCCCACTCACATCTCCTTTTTTTATGGCTGCCTTTACTGTGTCTATCACTAGTTTCAGATCGTTCCTCTTACTCATTTTGTAGGCAACAACTTCGTTGTTGAATAAATCGTAAATCACGGATAGATACAGTCGGCGTCCATTGAAGATTACGTAAGTAATATCCGTTACCCATTTTTCGTTCGGACGTGAAGCAGTAAATTCACGGTTCAGTTTGTTTTCGGAAATCACGACCTTCTCTTTGCGGCCGAAATGTTTTCGCTTCTTCCGAATGCAAGCCTGGATGCCTAGTTCCCTCATGAGTCGATACACCCGCTTATGATTCACATGAATCCCATACTTTTGGCGAAGCCACACCTTTACTCGAAGATAACCGTATATTTTGTTTACCTCTTGATGACACTCCAAAATCTTTGCCTTCAAATCCTCATTCTCCACCATCTTGCGAGACAGATCCTGTTGCCGGGCTACCCACTTGTAATAACCACTTCGCGAAACACCTGCGAGGGAACACAGCAAAAGAATCGGATATCTTTCAGACAGTTCCTTTATGATGGCGTAGGCTTTGGTTTGTCCTCTTTGATTCTTCACCGCCTTTCGAGTCCAAGCCACTTTTTTAGATATTCATTCTCCGCTCGTAACCTCATATTTTCCTCTTCTAAGCTTAAGGGACGTTTCCTTGGTCTTCCTGTATACGGGCCTATGCTTTTACCGCGTTTTTCCTCAAGTCCGGAAAAACCCTCGTTTTGGTAATGCTTCACCCATCTCAGGACAATTTTGTGGCAAGTGAGCCCAAGTTCTTTTGCGATAGCTTTCGATCCCATTCCATCCTCTTCGTATAGTTGTATGGCTCTTAGTTTCACTTCCAGTGGGAATGTCTGCCTTACTTTCCCCATAAAGAAATCCCCTCCAAGTAAACTGTAAAGGGGCTTATCCTTTACTGTCTACTTAAAGGGGATAATATCACGTCAAGGTGGTCTTTTCGGTATCTATTTGTTGATGCTGCTCAATACATCATTCCATTGTGATTCCTGGTCTTTGGCGATTACGCTTCCCTGTCTTGTCGTCAGCCGGAAATCCTTTTCTCCCTTCAAGAACACCAGATATTCCTTGCCTACTTCCACATCAGCCGGCAAATTGATTACGGTACTGTCCTGGTCGAGTGGTCCTTTGTACGCTTGCAAAATGTCTGCCGTAACGGTCTTTACATACTCGTTTTCATGCACGACTTCCACAGGCATGACATGAAGCACAAAATCGGACTGATCTATCAATTCTTCCGTACTGCTTGCCTTTTCGACAATGTGAAAATTCTTTTTCGTCAGACGCCTTGCCTCTGGGGAATTTTGGATGTATGTCACCATGTCGTCTTTCTTTCTGTTCATCACAATGTTTTCATTGCCACGTAATTGATTCTTGTCGATTTCAATGATCGTCTCCTCTCCTATCGGCGTATAGACAGGCCGGGGATACAGCTCATGTTCCCAGTATTCCAGAAACAACAAATACTCTTTCCCTTTTTTCAACGCATCTTTCGCTTCATACACATCAATTGACTTCGCGTTTACATTCCCTTTCAATTCCGTTTTCACAGCGACAGTGTATCGGTATGTGTTGGTGCTGCTGAATTTCGCTTCATCCACAACTTCGCCAATCACGACATGGTCGGAAGCCTTTACGGCATCATCTACGTTTGTTATTGCTGTCACGGTTTCTCCTTCCCTGCTGGTAATGTGCAAAGAAGCATCACGATGTTCCGGCGCGCATGCTGTGATTACAAGCAAGGATAGGATGGCCATTGTGAAAACTTTCTTCAGCTGTTTCACAATAAATCCTCCAATCTTGAAAGGATTAATATATTTGAACAAGATGATTCTTATCCCTCGATGTCAATGTGGTTACTTCGCTGGCGGTCCCATACATGACATCATTTGAATTGCCAGAATGCCCACGCCAGCCAAGAGCGTGTCCGAATTCATGAGTGGTTGTTTTTTTGTATCCGTTTGACGTTTTTCCGTCTATTTGCACGATATATACGTTCACAGGTGAGCCGATTTTGTAACTTTGCTTGAGTGAAGTACCGTATTGCCAATCGCCTTCATACGTTAATGTTCCATCATAGACAGTGAGACCAGTATTTGAACTGCTCAAACTTGGTTCCATTGCTTTCAACGTATTGTACGTTCCCCCGTAAATATTTATATTCGCATCAGATTTTTCATCAACTCCATCACTTGAAATCCCTGCTGTGCGCCATTGACTCATCGCGTGACTAACATAGGATGCAAAAGCAGAAGTCGCTATGCTCTTGTCCATCATCCCTGCCCACACATACCGTTTCGTACTCCACCTACTGATAATATCCTTGTCGGAGTACCAATAGGAGATCTTTCCCAACGTCGCAGCATAGGCAATACCAGCACTTGAGGAAACAATCCCCATACAAACCGCTAGGAAAAGCAACGTTTTCTTCAATGTTCAACACCACCGCAAATTCCAAATTTTTCTACTGCAACATATTAAGTCATATTTTTAGAAAACGCAACATAAATATGTATTTTTTACCAATTAATGATGGCGTTTACCGCACGTGCGGCTGAAAAACACGAAACGGAAGCGAGTCCCTTATCGGGCCCGCTTCCGTTTTCGTTGTCCGCTTCTTCATTCACCAGTCTGCGGCGGCCAGCTTGTCAAACCACCTTTAGAACGGCCACTCCAATTTGGTGCCGATCACGTGGTCGAGCGGAATAAAGCCGATGTCCCGACTGTCCCGGCTGTTGTTGCGGTTGTCCCCCATCACGAAGATGTGGTTGTCGGGCACGACGACTTTCCCCAGGCCGTCGTATTGGGCCGTCTCCTTGATGTACGGTTCGTCCAGCGGCTTGCCGTTGCGGTATACCAGGTGATCCTTAAATTCCAGGACGTCGCCCGGTTTGCCGATCACGCGCTTGACGTACATGAAATCTTCCTTCTGGTTGCCCAGCATCAGGTGAATCAACGGATGGCCCAAGAGGTCATCCCGGAATGTCCGATTTCGGTTCACGCGGCTGTCGATCACGACGATGTCGCCGTAATCGGGCAGGTACGAAAAGGTGTGGGGGAGTTTGGACACGTAAATTCTCTGCTGATCGTGCAGCGTCGGGTCCATGGAGTGGCCTTCCACCTTGAACGGCTGGAAGACGAAGACGCCCAGAACCAGCGCCAGCGTTGCCGCGAAGGCCAGGGAACGTATCCAATCCCAGATCTCTTTGAGCTTCACAGGCAGCCCGCCTTTCGTACAGGTTTGTCTACCACGTATGATAGCACAAATGCGGCTGCAAATTAAACGAGGCCCCTCCGTTCCAAACAGACACCCCTTGCAGGCAGCGGCGCAATCCCCGTGGATTCGTCCACTCGTGGGCAAGGGGTGATTGGGTTTTTCGTTCCTTCTTTTCTCCTGGACAACCGTCAGGCCGTTACGTCCAGATTGGGATTGTAGCGCCGTACATACCGAAGCATGTCGTCTCCGGCCACCCGGCTGGACGCCGGACGATGCGGCTGCTGCGTCAGATGGAGGGCAAGCTGTTCCGCTCCTCTCTCCAGGCGTTTGCGGGCCGCATCCGGCAGCGTCAGCACGTGCGGCACGAGCAGCTGCAGGTACCAAATCCCCTGATGCTCCTCGGAGATGTCGATCTCCAGTTCGATGTCGCCGCTGTCAAACGCGAACAGATGGTTGAACAGCGACGCTCTCGCTTCCGCGTCCAGGCCTGACACATCAAGCCTTTGCACGCTCAGGTAATGCTCGTCATTGAACAGGACAATCTGTTCGTCAATCGGTTGGTACTTCTTTTTCAGCGGGTCCATGCGCGTACCTCCGCTTCCTTTTGTCATATTTTTCAGAATAAAGCAGCAACGGATGTTTCGGCAAGATCTGTCTGTCTGTTTGAGTGCGCTTAGGCACGGAAGGCCGACTTTTTACTGACCCGGTTTGCGCAAGTGAGGTAGGGGTGCTCATGAAGGTGAGACAGTCGTTGTACCTGCTTGTACGCACATGTTTTCCAGAAAGCCTGCGGGATGATACCGAGCAGCAGGAGAAACGCCAAAATGTGATGAATACAAGAAGCCCCCGAACAGGGGACTTCTTGATTAACCGCCTACGCCGTGATCGTACTGGATGATGTTATCCTTGGCCGCTGCTATCGGACTTGCAGACCAAATGCCGCTAGACAATCCCAATACCAGAGCCAATGAAAGCAAAATCCCTTTCATCCTTTACCTCTCCTTTCATCATGACGGTTTGATAGGTTCTTTTTTGCTGATCCGATGCGTGTTGGAGATGCGCCCAGAACAATGCCGAACATCTTTTGAAGTTGTCATAATCCATCATCGTATCAGACAAAACAAGACACCTTACTGTTTCTTCTAGCCCTTCTTTCCATTTCCCTTTTTTCAATAAGTATACTGCCAATTGATAGCGGAATTGGATATGGTGGCTCAGTCGGACTACGTTTTGCTGTCCCTCAAAACGACTTATGCGCTCCCCGAACTGTTGAAGTACATGGTCGACGGAGAAACCGTACTCATTCGCCGATTTTAAAATTGTTACCAGGCCGGGCAGAACCTCATTCGGGTGATCGGCAAGAAACCGGATATAGTCCGGAAGAATATCAGTTTTCCCCGTGAGCATATCCAACGTATACGAATTGGCTGTTGCCCATAGGCGAAACTTCTGTACTTCTGCTTGACCGGTTTCGTCCAAGATTTCAAACCAGCTTAAATCTGCGTAAGCATCCACATAACGCTTCGCTTCTTCGTACTTCCCTTGATTTTTTAATGCTACACCTTTTAAGAGATACCCTTGTCCATAGTACACGACAAGATGCCGCTCCAATGGCCGCTCCGTTTTTTGGGTTTGGCCACTTTTCGGGTTTTTTCGCTTGCATATCTCGTCTTCTGGGCCAATTCCCTTAACTCGTCCGCGTATTTCTCAACGAGTTCCCACCTTCGTAGCGTGTAGCAGACATTGGCCAACTGCAGCAGTGCATCCAACTGATGATTCTCCGGCAGCCACTTTCGATAGGGATCAAACCGGATAACAGCCTCCCAATTTTTCTCTGCATCAGTACCCTGTAAAGCTCGAAATAACCGGTATTGGCTCATTACAAAGCGCTCAGCGTGGCTATCTTTTTCGTTTTCAATCACTAGCTGATAAAAAGGAACTGACTCCTTTTGCTTCCCGCGTTCAAAGAGATGCTCGGCCACGGAAAAGAGAATGGAGACGTTCTTCGGGTTCTCCAGCAGCTTGGAAACAACCTGCTCCATGCAATCATGCCGACCGATCTCTGCGCATCGAACCAGAAATGGAACGACTCGTGACCTGGATACTTTTCCTTCGGAGAAACACTCTTCTTCGTACAGTTCGTACAACCATCCCGGAGCCTGACCCAAAGCCGCAGCCATCGCATCAAGCTGTCCGATCGTAATGACCCGCGGCGGATCGCCATTCAGCAATTCGTTCAAGTGTCCAGGATTAATGCCGGTCAACTCACCAAGTTTACTCAGCGTGTAATCGTGCTCCTTCAAGTGATGTTCAATTTCAGAGCGCAACGACCGCTGTCTCCCCATATAAGCACTCCCCCTTGAAAGGAAACAATTTTTTACTTTATTTTACAAAATTTGAGAATCGTTTGGAATCCCCTTTCTGGGAATTTTTGGACATCCAAATTTCATTGATTGACCAACTCCATAACCCCCATCCAGCCTGTCCGTCTGTCCGACATCGTGCCGACAAGGAGCCAACCACGTCCCGGCTGTCCCAGAAAGCCAAAAAAAGGCCTTGCCGAATCGGCAAGACCTTTGCTGCTTCCCTCGTTTCCCTAGAACAGTGTCGATCCTTCTGCAAGCGCCTCGGCGTCCTCGCGGGTGATCAGCACGGCGCGGGGCTTGCCGCCGCTCTGGCCGGCGACGTAGCCGTCCGCCTCCATCATCTCGATCAGGCGGGCCGCCCGGTTGTACCCGATGCGGAAGCGGCGCTGCAGCGCGGAAGCGGAGGCCTGTCCCTGTTCTGCGACAAAGAGCAGCGCCTCGTGGTACAGCGGATCGTCGCCCATGTCGTACGACTGGACCTGCTGCTCCAGCTCCTCTTTGCTGAACAGGTAGGACGGCTTTCGCTGCTGTTTGATCGCGCGCGTGACCCGTTCGATTTCGTCGTCCGAGACGTAGTTCCCCTGCAGGCGGACGGGCGTGACCCCGCTCTCCAAAAAGAGCATGTCGCCCCGTCCCAACAGCCGCTCCGCCCCCGACTGGTCGAGGATGGTGCGGGAATCCACCTGCGAGAAGACGGCAAAGGCGAGACGGGTGGGCACGTTGGCCTTGATGTTGCCGGTGATGACGTCCACGGACGGCCGCTGCGTGGCCAGCAGCAGGTGAATGCCGCAGGCCCGCGCCTTTTGTGCGATGCGGATGATGCATTCCTCCACGTCCTGCGGCGAGACCATCATCAGGTCGGCCAGCTCGTCGATCACGATGACGATGTACGGCAGCGGCTGGTCGACGGTCTGGTTGTAGCGTTCGATGTCCCGCGCCCCCGCGTCGACGAAAAGGGCGTAGCGTTTTTCCATCTCCTCCACCGCCCACTTCAGGGCGGCCGTCGCCTGCTTGGCGTCCGTCACCACCGGCGTCACCAGATGGGGCAGATGGTTGTACGGAGCCAGTTCCACCATTTTCGGGTCGATCAGCAGCAACCGCACTTGTTCCGGCGTCGCCTTGTACAAGAGGCTGACAATGATCGAGTTGATGCAGACGCTTTTCCCCGAGCCGGTGGCGCCCGCGATCAGTCCGTGCGGCATCTTCTTGATGTCGGCGACGATCGGCTCCCCGCCAATGTCCATGCCGAGCGCCACGGCCAGGGGTGACGGATGCTCGCGGAATTTCGCCGAGCCGATGATCCGGCTGATCAGGACCGGCTGGCTGGTCAGGTTGGGCACCTCGATTCCGACGGCGTTGCGGCCGGGGATCGGCGCTTCGATGCGAATGTCCTTGGCCGCCAGGTTCAGTTTAATGTCGTCAATGAGGCTGGTGATTTTGTTCACCTTGACCCCCGGCGCCGGCTGCAGCTCAAAGCGCGTGACGGACGGCCCTTTGACGATGCCCACCACCTGGGCGTTGACGTTGAAATTGGCCAGCGTCTCCTCCAGGAGCAGTTTTTGGAGCTGCGTGTGCTCGTCGTCGTCTTCGCTCATCGGCGGGCTGGGGTCGAGCAGATCGAGCGACGGCAGCACGTAAGAGGCGGCCGGTTCCGCCGCTCCTACAGCCGACGATGCCCTTTCCTGCCCGACGGCGGAAGCGGACGATGCGGCGGTTTCTCCTGGGCTCGTCTCTTCCTCCAGGGCTGTCCACTCTGCGGCAGCATCCAGCCCGGCTGCTGCGGGCTGTTCATTATGGGCGCGAGCGGGCAGTACGGGAGCGGACGACTCCCATGAAGGAGAGAGTGGTTTTGCCGCCGATGCGTCGGACTTCGCTGCCGCCAGCGGTTCGACCGGCTCTTCCGGTGCCTCTGACTTCACTGCCGCCGGCGTTTCGGCCGGTTCTGTCGGCACTTCGGCCATGTCTCCCGCCGCTGTTTCGATGGGCTCTGCGGGCGATTCGCACTTGGCTTTCGCCGGCGCCTCCATCACCCCATCCGCTGCGGCAGTCCCCGGGACAGAGGGCGGATTCGCCGCTGCGGCAGTCTCTGCCGTTTCCGTGTTCACCGCCGAGTCTGGAACGGAAGGGGCAACCGGGAGCGGCGGCTGGTTTCCGTCGGACCCGTCCTCCTTCCGGAAAACATCCTGCGCCGCTGGAGCGTATTCTGTTCCCGCGTCCATCTTTTCCGACGGCACCGTCTCTGTCTCGAGCACCGTCTCTGTCTCGGGCACCGTCTCCGTC
Source organism: Brevibacillus sp. WF146 (assembly GCF_001673705.2). Taxonomy (NCBI): domain Bacteria; kingdom Bacillati; phylum Bacillota; class Bacilli; order Caryophanales; family Paenibacillaceae; genus Brevibacillus; species Brevibacillus sp. WF146. The sequence continues at coordinate 1,320,296 of NZ_CP109943.1, read as the reverse complement.
TCGGGCACCGTCTCCGTCTTTGCCACGGCCTCGGCCGCCGCCTTGTTTTTGAACACCAAATCGAGTGTTGTCACCGCATCGGACGCCGCCGCTTCTGCTTGTGCCTCCGGAACGGCCCGTGCGGCAGCAGCTTCCCCCGCACCCGTACCGGTCTCGGCCGCGGGCACTTCCCGCTTTGTCCACGGGAGCTTTGCAGCCGTTCCCGCTGCCGGTTCATCCGGCAGCGCCCACGCGCCGCGATCCGCCGAAACAGCGTCTGTCTCCCCTGCAGTCGGCACCTCCGTGCGGTCGCTCTCCGCGTCTGTCTCCGCTGCAGTCGGCACCTCCGTGCGGTCGCTCTCCGCGGCCGCCTCCCTGTCCGCCAGTTCCCGCAGGCTGTCCGCTCCGGCGTAGACGACCCCGGACGTCGTATGAATCCGGTGCTCCGTCTCCCGCGTGGACGTCGTCATTTTTCCGTATACCGGGGAGATGAACTCCGACGGTGTGTATGTACGTTTTTCCGCAGTCGGCCGTGCCGGGCGAAACGGCTCGGCTTTTCTCTCTTCACGGCGGACCGGTTCCACTCTCGCGCGGTCCGCTTCGCCCGGGAGACGCTCAGCTTCCCGTTTCCCTTGAAGGACTTCTGGCTTCACTTGTTCGTCGGGCTTCATCCCGTCAGCGGTGCTGCGAGCGGATGAGCCGCTGCGGAAGATCAAATCCGGCCCTCCGGAGGACAGACCGGCATCCCGCCCGGGCTTGTCCGCTTCCACCGACCCTCTCTTCTTCGGCCGGCGAAGCTCCTCGTCCGAGATCACGGGAAAGCGAAAATGGCGCTGCTTCTCCCTTCTCGGCAGCTCCGGTTCCTGCTCGTCGCCCCGCTGTTTCGGGTAAATGTTCTTCGTCTTTGCCCGGAGCTGACCGGCGGACGGCCCGGCAGGCGGGCGATGAGCGTGTTCACGCTCCTGCTCCCACTCCTGCTCTTCTTCTCCCAGAATATATCGAATCAGCTTGTGCAGCCACGACCACATGTTGCAACGTTCCTTTCTTCCGTAACCTTCTTCTACCTTCTGTATCGATCAATTTTCTCTATCATATTACCATGAATCATCCCCTTGTTTTTCAGTCCCGCGTTTTTTTCCAAAATTCCGCAACCTTTTTTCATATGGAACGTAGTACATATTGGAAAAACACAAAGACGATGTAGGGGAGGATGACAGCATGTGGAAAAAAGGTAGTGCCCTGCTTCTCGCGCTGATGCTGCTTCTGACCGGTTGCGCCGGCGAAGCGTCTCTCGTGCGCGACGCCGTGGTGGCATCTCTGGAGAAGCCCAACTACGACTTTGTAGGGACACTCAAATTGACCGGCGACGTCGACAAGCTGCCGGCCGCCTTGGGGGAACAGCAGAACAAGGACACCGCCGCACTCCTGGCCGCTGTGAAAGCGGGCGTAACCGTGAAAGGTACGCAGCTCGACCTGAAAAACGTGAAGGTCAATCTGGAAGTAAACGACGACAAGCTGCTTCGCGAAAAAGGGTTCTGGACCGGCGACAAAAAGGCCGCGCTGGAGCTGATTGTAAACGACGACAAGGTGTTTGCGAAAACGCCGCTGGATCAAAAGTACCTGCTGGTTGACACCAACGTGGACAACGCGGCCGCTCTCGGCGGAGAAGTCAAAGTAGACGCCGCCAAAGTAAGAGAGTATCAGGACAAGATGAACAAACTGGCGATCGACTTCGCGAAGAAGTACATCGCTACATACGGCTACAAGCTGTCCAACGCGAAAAACCTGGGCACCGAGACCGTAGAGCTCCCCAACGGCGAAAAGGTAAAGGCGACCCACGTAGCCGTGAAGCTTGACGCCAAGGAACTGATCAACCTGTTCTTCTACACCGCCAACGACGCGGTGGCCAATCAGGACGTCAAAGCGTTCGCCATCGACATGCTGGTGCTCTCCAACAGCCTGCAGGAAGAGCTGCTCAATCCGGAGAAGAAAACCACCGAGGCGGAAAAACGCGCGGTCGCCGAAGCAATGGTAACGGCCGGTCTGGCCCAAGCCAAACAATGGCTGAATACCGAGGGCAAAAAGCTGACGCCGGAACAACTTCTGGAAAAGGCCAAACAAAACGGCTTCCACGGTCTGACATGGAACCTGGACTTCTACATCGACGAAGCAAAACTGCCGGTTCGCCAAAAGAGCACGCTGAACGTTACCTTCCAGGCTCCGGAAATGAAACAGCCGCTGACCATCGGGCTGGAATCCGACCAGTTCGCCTACAACTTCGGCAAACCGACCAAGTACGACGTTCCGTCCAAAGACGCTGCTGTAACGATAGACCAACTGAAACAAGACAAAAAAGCGCTCGACACTTTCCATGAAAAAGGCTTCCTGCGCACGTTCGTGGAAAAAGCGCTGGAAGAGCACCAGTCCCTGGAGCAGTTCAAGGCAATTGAACAGGAGACGAAAAAGTAAGGGGATAACGTATGACAGGCATGGCGACCAACCGCCATGCCTGTTTTTTCGTTTCATTATGATTCTGCTCTACCGGCTTGCCGGAATAATCCCCCGCTCTTCCAGATGGCGCAGGACGATTTGGACCGACTCCTCCACCGACTGCGTGCCGCTTTCCACGACCAGCTCCGGGGCGAGCGGTTCTTCGTACGGAGACGTGATTCCGGTAAACTCCGCTATCTCTCCGCTTCTCGCCTTCCGGTACAAGCCTTTCGGATCGCGCCGTTCGCACTCCTCCAGCGGACATTTGACGTAGATCTCCACAAATTCGTCCGGTTCCACCAGTCCCCTCGCCAGCTCGCGGTCCTCGCGAAATGGGGAAATGAAGGCCGTCAGCACGATCACGCCCGCGTCGACGAACAGCTTGGCCACTTCGGCGATCCGCCGGATGTTTTCCTTGCGGTCGGCCGGGCCGAACCCCAGCCCGCGATTCAGGCCGTGCCGAATGTTGTCGCCGTCCAGCACGTAGCTCTTCAGGCCGCGCTCGTGGAGCTGCTGCTCCACGGCGTTGGCCAGCGTCGACTTGCCCGCGCCGGACAGTCCGGTAAACCAGAGGATGCAGCTTTTGTGGCCGTTTTGCCGCTGCCGGTCCGCCTTCGTCACCGTCGTCGGATGCCAAACCACATGGGTGCTCGTCGTCTCTCTGCTCATCGCGTTTCCTCCCCTCTCTCCGTCAGACGGACAGCGCCTGCAGTCCTTCGATCAGGACCTTGGCGACTTCCGGGCGGCTGAACTCCGGCGGCGGCGCTTCCCCGCGGGAGAGCATCTCCCGCACCTTGGTGCCGGACAGCGCCACGTGATGTTCCGCGCCGTGCGGGCAGGTTTTGCTGGAGGCCATGCTGCCGCAGGCGCGGCAGTAGAAGCTGTTTTCGAAAAACAGCGGCGTGATGCCCAGCTCTTCCGGGGTGAATCGCAGAAAGATGCGCTGCGCGTCGTACGTGCCGTAGTAATTGCCTACACCGGCATGGTCGCGGCCGACGATAAAGTGGGTGCAGCCGTAGTTTTTGCGCACCAGCGCGTGAAAGATCGCCTCCCGCGGTCCGGCGTAGCGCATCGCGGCGGGAAACACGGCGAGCTGCACGCGATCGGCCGGATAGTAGTGGCGCAGCAGCACCTGGTAGCTCTCCATGCGGACGGCGGCGGGGATGTCGTCCGCCTTTGTCTCGCCGACCAGCGGATGGAGGAGCAGGCCGTCGACGATTTCCAGTGCCGCCTTTTGAATGTACTCGTGCGCGCGGTGAACGGGATTGCGCGTCTGGAAGCCGACCACGGTGTTCCAGCCCCGCTCGGCAAACCGTTTTCTGGTCTCGGCCGGGTCAAAGGTATGGGCAGCGAACACGCCTTTGTCAGGCCGTCTAACCAGCGTGATCGGACCGCCGAGATACACATTCGGCCGCTCCAGCAGCTTTTTTACCCCCGGGTGGTTGACGTCGTCGGTGCCGTACACCTGGCGGGCTTCCACCTGTTTGTCCGGACGGTAGATATCGCGCACTTCCAACAGGCCGTATACGGTTCCTTGGTGCGACAGCCGCACGGAATCGCCGGCCTTCAGTCCGGCCGCATCCGCTTCCGCGACGGGCAGCGTGACGGGAATGCTCCACACCTGCCCGTTCGCAAGCCGCATCCGCTCCACGACCGATTCGTAATCACCGCGCTCCAGAAAGCCGGTGAGCGGGCTGTACGCCCCGATGGCGATCAGTTCCAGGTCCGCCAGCGCAAACGCGTCCAGTTCCACCTCCCGCACCGCCAGCGAGAGGTCTGCTTCCGGATCGAACCGGTTGATCAGTGTGCCGCCGTGTGGTCGGCTTGTCGTCATGTCCTTCACTCCTTTGTATCGGATCGAGTTGCCGAAGCGGGCGCGACGTGCAGGCCGCATTCGGTCTTGCCCGTGTTCGCCCAGCGGCCGGCCCGCGCGTCCTCTCCTTCTTGGACCGCGCGCGTGCAGGGGGCGCATCCGATGCTGGGATACCCCTGGTCGTGCAGCGGATTGTACGGCAGGTCAAACGTGCGGATGTACTGCCATACCTCCTGCCACGTCCAGTGAATCAGCGGACACACCTTGAGCGAACGGAAGCGGTTGTCCCGGTTGACGTATTGGACGTGGGCCCGCGTCGGCGACTGTTCCCGCCGCAGACCGGACAGCCAGGCGACCGCCCCCTCCAGCACCGACGCCAACGGCTCCACCTTGCGCAGTTGACAGCACAGGTCGGGCTGCCGCTCCCACAGCGCCTCCCCGTAAGCGGCCGCCTGCTCGGCCAGGGAGAGCGCCGGTTCCTTGATCGTGATCCGCAGCGTCGGGTAGCGCTCCCGGACCCGTTTGATCAGGTCGTAGGTTTCGGCAAAGTGGAGATGGGTGTCGAGAAAAAACACGGGGGCGTCCGGCTTCACCTTGCTGATCAGATCGAGCAGCACGATGCCTTCCGCTCCAAAGCTGCAGGCGTACACCAGGTCGTCGCCAAACGTGCCGTACGCCCATTTGATCACGTCCAGCGCGTCTTTGCCCACCATCCCCCGATTGACAAAGGCGAGATCGGCATCCGTCGCCGATTCGTAATTCCAGTTCATATGCCTCCTCCTTGATCGTTGACCGAACTGTTTTCCCGGCGCACGCCGCTCCCATTGAAGTTGCCGTCCCGCTGGCGCCGATGTTTCTGGCGAACAACAAGGCAATGGTGATACCGCTTTTCGCCGTGGGACCACTACCGCCCATGGTGCTGGTACAGATACTCGGCATGTTGGGCCGTACGAACGCCGAGCGTGCGAATACCTCGCTGCAGTTCCTCCGCCAGTGCCGACGTTCCCCGCTCGCATAACACCGCCTGCCTCCAGCCCATGGAACGGGCACGGGCAGCCGTCTCTTCGCCGACACAGAGCAGCGGCCGGTCCTGCCAGCCTTCTCCGGCGAACTGCGCCAGCGCCTCCAGATGGTACGGATCATCCGCCGCCAGCCAGTCGAATGTCCGGGCCCGCAGCAGCGGGGCCGCAGGGTGGGAATCGACCCATGCCAGACGGCCTGCGGAAGCCGTGCGCCAAACCCCCCCGTCCGGGTACGCGACGATCCCGCTCGGGCCGCTGCTCAGGCACAGCACCCGGTCTCCCGGGGCGAGCGGCAGGTTCCGGTATACGGCGGCGTGCGGTTCGTTTGCGGCAAACAGCCGCTCCGCCGGCAGTCCCCGACTCTCGAGGGCCTGGGCGGTCCGTTCGCCCAGCGCGGCAATCCGGGCCTTGATCCGGCGGATATCGATCCGCCGTTCACGGAGCGTGCGGAAAAAGAAGTCCGCCTGCCGCTCGTCGGCAAACACCAGCCACCGGCATGCTTCCAGCTCATCGGTCAGGCGTACCGCGTCTTCATCAGCCCCCGCTGCCCGCGCGGCGACCGCCACCGGCAGGACATCGGCCCCCAGCGACTCCAACTCCGCCAACAGGCTCTCCTCCTGTTCCGCCGGATCGTCGGCGGCCGCGGCCACCGTCAGCCCGAACAGCGGCTTGCTCTCGTACCACTCGAGCGTATCGCGCAGCCTGACCACCTCGCCGATGACGATGATCGCCGGCGCGGAAAACTTCGCCTCCGCTGCCTGACGATCGATGGTGGAAAGCACGCCGACCAGCGTCTGCTGCTCGCTGAGCGTGCCCCAGCGCACCAGCGCCACCGGCGTATCCGCCGCCTTGCCGTGCGCCAGCAGCCGCTCCCGGATGAACGGCAGGTTTTTCACGCCCATGTAAATCACCAGCGTTTCGACAGCAGCCAGCGCCGCCCAATCCGGCTCCCTGCCCGCGTTTTGCTCGCACTGGTGGCCGGTGAGAAACGCCACCGCCGAGTTGTACTCCCGGTGCGTCAGCGGAATCCCCGCGTACAGCGGAGCCGCCACGCCCGAGGTGATGCCGGGCACGATGTCAAACGGAATCCCTTCTTTCCGGCACGCTTCCGCCTCCTCGCCGACCCGACCGAAGATGCTCGGATCGCCGCCTTTCAGCCTGACTACCAGGCGGCCCTGCTGCGCTTCCCGAACGAGCAGTCGGTTGATCTCCTCCTGGGGAAGCGAGTGGCGATCCGCTTCCTTGCCGACGTAGATCAGCCGCGCATCCGTTCTGGCGTGGGCGAGCAGCAGCGGATTAGCCAGCCGGTCGTACACGACCACATCCGCCCGTTTGATCGCCTCCCTGCCTTTGATCGTGAGCAGCTTGGGATCCCCCGGGCCGGCCCCCACAAACATGACGCTGCCTGTCTTCCTCATCAACCGCCCTCCTCGCTGTACCCGTTCCTTGTCTGACGCGGCAAGGCGCGCCCCGCCGAGGCTTCGCTGCCGGGTTTCCCTGAGACGCGGCGGGCATAAGCCGCCGCGCCGTTGTTCCTTTCAAAACTGCGACGTTTCAATCACATAGCCCACGCCCTGCCGCCCCAGCGGCTTTTTTTCCACCAGGCTGAGCTGTTTGATCTGCGGCGGCGCCACCGTGTGCCGGAGAATGTTGTTCTCCGCCGAGCTGAACGCTCGTTCGTCCGACTGTGCGACGACCACGACCGTCAGCAGCCGGTCCGCCAGCTCCGCTTCCAATTTGTACAGATACGTTTCCGCTTGCTGTTCCGCCATCTCGTCTCCTCCTCGGCGCCGCTTACGCCGTCTGTAAAATCGCCTCCGCCTGCCGCTGAATCGCCTCGATTCCGACGCGTTCCACGTAGCGCCAGTACGGCTCCCCTTCCAGCCGCTCTTTCTTGTAGACGGTGATGAGCTGCGCCAGGAACGGTCCCAGCCGGTCGGCGGTAATGCGCACCTTCAACTTTTGGTTGAAGCGAGCGTCTTCCAGCGTGCCGCCGACGTGGACGTCAAACGCGTCGACCATTCCCTCCGGGGTTTTCACCAGCGCGCCCTGCAGGCCGATGTCGGCGATCTGCCGCTGGCCGCACGAGTTGGGGCACCCCACCATGTGGATGCGCAGCGGCGTGTCCAAGGGCACCGTCTCGTCCAGATACTCCGCCAGCGCCCGCATCCGCGCCTTGGTCTCCACGATCGCCAGATTGCAGTATTCGATCCCCGTGCAGGAGACGGCATACCCGACGAATGTGTTGGGCTCCAGCTTGAACCGGCTGACCACGATCGGCTCAGCCCGGAACGCCTCCACTTTTTCCGCCGGAATGTTGCGGATCAGCACGTTTTGCGTGTTGCAGGTGCCGATCGTTCCGTCGCCGTACTCGTCCGCCAGGCGGGCCAGCTCCAGCAGTTCATCCGCGTTCATGCGGCCGATGGGCACCGACAGCCCGGCGTAGTAGAAGCCTGTCTGCCGCTGCTCGTGAATACCGTAAAAGTAGCCGGCGTTCCAGCCCTTCAGCAGGTCTTCTCCCCTCGTCTCCAGTTCGCCGGTCAGCTTCAGCAGTTCTTCCCTGAACCGCTCTACTCCCCAATCGGCGACCAGGAACTTGAGCCGGGCATGGGTCCGTTTGTACCGATAGCCGTGGTCGCGGAACAGCGTGGTGACGCCGGCCGCCACCTTGACGACCTCTTCCGGGCGGCAGAAGACGTCCAACTGCTGCGCCAGGTACGGTTTGGCCGACAGGCCGCCGCCGACCCAGACGTGAAAGCCGATGACCTCCTCCCCGCCAATCGTCTTTTTCGCCGGGGTAAACGCCAGGTCGTTGATCTGCGCGTGAGCCGCGTTGTACACGTTGGCCGAGATCGACATCTTGTACTTGCGCGGCAGGTTGGAAAAGTCCCGGTTGAGCAGAAAGAATTGCTCCAATTCTTTGACGATCGGACGCGTGTCCATCACTTCATGCGGATCGATGCCGGCGAGCGGATTGCCTACGATCGTCCGCGGACAGTCGCCGCACGCTTCGAACGAGGAAAGACCGACTGACCCCAGCCGCTCGAAGATGTCGGCGAGCGACTCCACGGTCAGCCAGTGGAACTGCACGGCCTGCCGCGTCGTCACGTCCACCAGGTCGCGGCCGTAGTCACGGGCGATGCCGGCCAGTACACGGGCCTGATCACTGGTCAAAATCCCGCCGGGGATACGCACCCGCATCATGAAATGGCCGTCCTTGGGCCGCTGCTGGTAGACGCCCGCCCACTTGAATCGGTCGAAGTCGGAAGCTTCGATGGAGTCGTACCCCTGCTTCGAATAGGTGTTGATGATCGTCTCGATCACGTCCAGCCCGTCTTTTTCCAGCTTGGTCAGCTCCACCTTGTTCAGGTTCGGGTCATCCGCCCATTTCCATTTACGTTGCTCGGCCATCGCCATACACGCTCCTTTGCGTTTGATAGTCCAACAAAAACGCTGCCTCCGCCGACTGTACGATCCACTCGCCGATCAGCGGGTGAGGCAGGTAGGCGCTGCCGTCGTACCGGTAGGGCACCCCCGCCAGCCGCTCCGGAAGAGCGCGGCGGGTAAAATACCCCTGGCTGACGAACAGCGGCAGCACGATCAGCTCGCCGCAAGCCGCAAGCTGACGGGCGCGGGTCGCGACCGTATCCGGCCGCAGCGTGGCATAGCCCGCGGCGGTGAAGTAAAAGCGGTTTTGCAGGCGGAACGTCAAGCGGTGCAGGAGACGCTCCCAGCGTTCCCGATACCCCGGCAGGTCGCTGCCGTGTCCGACGAGCAGGAGCGCTTCGCGGCGGGCATCGACGGACAGCCCCCGCAGCCGTTCACAGACGATCTGCTCCGCCAGCGGATGGTCCTCCAAAGGCGGACACCAGAGAAACCGGGCCCGAGTGGAGACAGGCCGGACTTCTTTTGGCAAAACAGCGTCCGGCTCCAGCCCGAGCATTCCCCTGATCTCGCTGACGTGTGTGCTGCCGGCGGTGACAAACAGCGGCACGGCGGCAATCGTCTCCACGCCCGCCCGCTCCAGGCGCTCCACTTCATCGGCGATGCCGCGCCCGTCCACCCCGCCCAAGTAGGCGACCCGAATCAACATCTGGCGGCGGTAGGGACGGACCGCTTCCTCCACCCGCTCCATCCAGTCGGGGTCGGGCGATCCGTGGGCGATGACCAGCACGGCCGCATGGGTCATTCGGCTTCCCCCTTTCCCCCAAATTTTTATAATTCCTATATAGTTACTTGGAATTATAGTGGCATCCACGCCGGCCGTCAACAAAAAAAGCGCCGGGCATGCAAGAACCCCGCGAACGGCATGACATGCTTCGTTCGCAGTTCCTTGTGCACGCCCGGGCCCCTATTGGTCACCGCCATCCGAACGCTCGGCCGGCCGGCAGCAGCATCCCGATCGTCTCCATGAACCCGCCGATCCAGAACGAGCCCCAAAGCAGCCGTCCTTCATACGGCCCGTTGGCCGTCTCGACGGTCACGACGGGCAGTTCCACCCGCTTCTGGTAAATCATCGGCTGCTCCCAGTACAGCGTTTCGCCATCCCGCTCCACCGCTGTTCCGTCCGCATCGTAAAGCACGACGCCGCCGCCCTCCCGGCCGAAGATGGGCTTGCTGACGTAGGCCTCCGTTCCTCGAAAGCGGTTCCCTTGTCCTCCTCGTGCCAATCCAGCGAACTGAACCAAATGTGCCTGACCGCGTGCCCCTGTCTGCGGTACGCCCGGATGATGCCGCGAAACGCAGCGTCAATCTGTGCGGCCATCCCTTCGTTGGGATTTTTCACGCCGAAAAAGCGGCAGGCGTGTTCGTTGACACAAAACGCCTCGACAATCCCGGTCGGCGTGTCGCTGTTACACTCCAGCATTTTCAGCCTATCGTCCGTCTCGGCAAAGTCAAACCGGCCGATTACTGTGGGACTGATGCCTGCTACGGCGAGGCGAACCGCAGCCAGCGCTTCCTTCGGCACCCCCAGTTCCAGGAGCAGCTCGTCATCCGCCTGCTGCAGCACGGGTACCACCTTGGCGAGGACGCGCCCGAGCCTGGCCGTCGCCTCGGCCAAGCGTCGCCGGAGATCGGGCGAAATTTCCCGGAGGCAAGCCAGGGCGTACTCTTCTCCGTACAACCAATCCCAGGTAAAGACACCGCTCGCCCTGAGCGGTCCGTACAGCCGCTCGCGCCGATTCAGATAGTCTGTCATCGTTACCCCGAACTGCTGAAGCCCGAGCTGCCGATGCCGCCCTTTGCCCCGGTGCGCGGCTGATGACAACACCTATTACGACGACGACTGCTACGACGAAAACGACGATGGCTCCTGCGACGGCGGCGGCACTCGACGACGTAGATGACGTAACAGCCGGGTTCGACGGCGCAGGACGTCTTTTCGTAGACGACGTGTCCCTTGGGTCGTAGTAGAACAGGACGGGATAGCCATTGGCTTCGACCAGCAAACGGTACTCCAGGCGTGCCATGTGCAGTACCTCTCATTCCCCATGAGATAACAGAACACCATTTTCCATGCAGGAGGAACGGTCCGGTTTCGCAGGGACCGAATCAACGGCCGCCCCCTATCCGCCGATCAAGCGGCAAATCCGTTCGTGAAGCCGTCCGTTGCTGGCCACCAGCGACGGGAAGCGATCGGCGCGGAACGATCCGTGCCGGTACGGGTTCCCCTCCCAATCCGTTACGGCCGCCCCCGCCTCCTGGGCAATCAGGATGCCGGCCGCCACATCCATGATGCCGGAGCGCTGCATGACGATGTAGTCCAGCCACCCGTTTGCCAGGAGGCACCAGTCCAGGGCGGGAGCGAGGTTGCGCATCAGCCGCTTGGTGTTCATCGCGAACGGACGGGTAAACACCCACTCTTCCTCCTTGGTCACCGTGTCGCGGCCGCGAATGTACGTGCCGACCGCTCTCGTCAGATCGTCCCGCTCGTTGACGGCAAGGCGTCTGCCGTTCAAAAACGCCCCGTTTCCCTTCTCCGCCCAAAACATCTGGCCGGCCACCGGGTTGTACACCACTCCCAGCACGATTTCGCCTCTGTGCTGCAGCGCGATGGAGACGGCGAAGTAGGGAAAGCCGATAAAGTAATTGTTGGTGCCGTCCAGCGGGTCGACGATCCAGAGGTATTCCTCGTCGCCCTCCACCATGCCGATCTCTTCGGAATAGATCGCATGCGCGGGAACATGACGGCGCAACACCTCGATGATGCGCCGTTCGCTTTCCTTGTCTTCCGGCAGCTTGACGTCGTTGTGCAGTTCCTCATCGGGCACGAGCCGCTCCAAGAACCGCTCCTGCAAAAACGCGCCCGCCTGTCGTGCGGCTTCCTTGGCTATGTCCAGCATGGTGCTCCATCTCCTTTTCCCTGTCGTCATCCATGGTTTTCCCTTGCGTTTTTCCTGGTTTTTTTCCTATGATAAAGAGACACCCGTTTCCGAGGCCCCATCAGCCGCTTGGCGGTCGCGTACTGCGCCGCGCAAGCCCATTATCGGGCGGAATCCCGTTCCCCGCTTCCGGACGGGACCTTCTGCCGCAGGAGGGGAAACCACATGAACAGCGATTTTATTCGTCTAAAAAATTTGGAAGGCGAACTGAAGCTGACCCAGATGAACAAGAACCTGGGCTGCTCCGTCACCAGCAAAGAACTGGTGTTTCAAAAGCCGCACATGACCTACCATCTGTTTTTACACGACATCGTCAGCATGGTGCCGGTGAAGCTGGACAGCACGCCGATCTCGTTCCGTCACCAAAACGAAGTGATTCAATCCGCGTTCGGCTCCGATTACTACAAGCTGTCCGTGAAGTGGGCGCGCATCGTCACCCGCTCGGGCGTCGTCGAACGGGAAAACATGGAGTTCATCGTCCCGCTCTCCGGCAAAATGCTGTCGTACATCGCCCAATACAGCGGCCTCGTGGCCATCACGTAACATGAAAAACCTCTATGCCGCCCAGGCGTGCATAGGGGTTTTTCGTTTCGCGGCCCGCTTTCGCCCTTTTCGCCCTACCGTTTCAGGACGATGAACGTGCCGGTGCCGTGGGCGATCAGCCGGTTCCGTTCGTCGTACACGCTGCCCTGCATCACGACCAGCGTCTGCCCGCGATGCAGAAAGCTGGCTTCCGCACGCAGCCGCTCCCCTTTGCCCGGGCGCAGGTAGTTGGTCTTCAGCTCGGTCGTCACCGCGTACCGGTCGGGGGGCAGGCTGCGGTTGACCAGGGAGCCCATCGCCGAATCGATCAGCGTCGCCAGGATGCCGCCGTGAACGACGCCCAGCGAGTTGTGCATGAACGGCGTCAGCGGCACGTCAAAGCGGTAGGTGTTTTCGTCGACAAATTCACCTTTCAAGCCGAGAAAACCGGACAAAAAGGCGCTGTTCCGCTCCCGCCGCTGCCGGATGGCCTGCACCGCCAGCGCCAGAATCTGCCGCTCCTCGTCGCTCCCTTCTTCCCAGATCGTTTTCCACTCTTCGTTCATCTCTGTTCACTCCACGCCAAAAAACGTTCACTTCCTTATTCTAGAACAATGCCGGTGCAATTTCACGCTCCGCGTTTTTTCGCCCGCGCTGAGAAGTTTCCTTGCTGAGCGAATGTTCAGACTCTTATGGTTGTTTGTATTTGTGAAAAAGTGATAAGATAGTTCAAAACACGGCAGGTTTTTTCTACTGGAAAGGAGTTTTACACAGTGGTCAAACGTAGAAGCGACATGATCAAGAAAGGCTTTGACCGCGCCCCGCACCGCAGTCTGCTGCGCGCGGCCGGTGTAAAAGAGGAGGATTTTGACAAACCGTTTATCGCCATCTGCAACTCGTACATCGACATCATCCCCGGCCATGTGCACCTGCAGGAGTTTGGCCGGCTCGTCAAGGAAGCCGTGAGGGAGGCGGGAGGCGTACCGTTTGAATTCAACACGATCGGCGTGGATGACGGCATCGCGATGGGACACATCGGCATGCGGTACTCCCTGCCCAGCCGGGAAATCATCGCCGACAGCCTGGAGACGGTCGTCTCCGCTCACTGGTTTGACGGCATGATCTGCATTCCCAACTGCGACAAGATCACTCCCGGCATGATGATGGGCGCGCTGCGCGTCAACATTCCCACCATTTTCGTTACCGGCGGTCCGATGAAGGCGGGGAAAACCAGCGACGGCCGCTCCATCTCGCTCTCGTCCGTCTTTGAAGGCGTCGGGGCTTACCAGGCCGGCCTGATCGACGACAAGCAGTTGGAAGAGCTGGAGCAGTACGGCTGTCCGTCCTGCGGCTCCTGTTCCGGGATGTTTACGGCCAACTCGATGAACTGTCTGGCCGAAGTCCTGGGCCTCGCCCTCCCCGGAAACGGCACCATTCTCGCCGTCTCTCCGGAGCGCCGGGAGTTGGTCAAGGCGTCGGCGAAAAAGCTGATGGAGCTGATCGAACGCGACATCAAACCGCGCGACATCGTCACGCTGGAAGCGATCGACGACGCGTTCGCGCTGGACATGGCGATGGGCGGCTCCACCAACACCGTGCTGCACACGCTCGCCATCGCGCAGGAAGCGGGCATCGAGTACCCGATCGAGCGCATCAACGAAGTGGCCAAACGCGTCCCGCACCTGTGCAAGCTGGCCCCCGCCTCCGACTACCACATCGAGGACTGCCACAACGCAGGGGGCGTATCGGCCATCCTGAAGGAAATCGCCAAAAAGCCGGGGACGCTGCACCTGGAGCGCATCACCGTCACCGGCAAAACGCTGGGGGAAAACATCGCCGAGGCGGAAATCAAGGACGACAAGGTCATCCGCCGTCTGGACAACCCGTACAGCGAGTCGGGCGGCCTCTCCGTCCTGTTCGGCAATCTGGCTCCGCAGGGCGCGATCATCAAGACGGGCGGCGTCGATCCGTCGATCAAGCGGCACGTAGGACCGGCCATCTGCTTCGACTCGCAGGAGGAAGCGCTGGCCGGCATCGCGGGCGGCAAGATCAAACCGGGCCACGTGGTCGTCATCCGCTACGAAGGACCCAAGGGCGGCCCCGGCATGCCCGAAATGCTGGCGCCGACCTCCCAGATCGTCGGCATGGGGCTGGGCAAAGAAGTGGCGCTCGTCACCGACGGCCGCTTCTCCGGCGCCTCCCGCGGCATCAGCATCGGCCACGTCTCGCCGGAAGCGGCGGAAGGCGGACCGCTCGCCTTCGTCCAGGACGGCGACATCATCAGCATCGACCTGGAAGAGCGCTCCATCCACCTGCAGGTCTCCGCTGAGGAACTGGAGCGCCGTCGGGCCAACTGGAAGGGCTTCGAGCCGAAGGTAAAAACCGGCTACCTGGCCCGCTATTCCAAACTGGTGACCAACGCCAGCAAGGGCGGCGTGCTGAAAATCTGAAATCTGAAATCTTCACAGAATGACACGGGCACCTCTTCGTGAGGTGCCCGTTCTCGATTCGACTCCCGGTCTCCCGCCGCCTTTCCCCTCGGCGGGTTCTGACGGGCGGTCCCAACACGCAAGGATCCGCCCCTGTTTGTTCATTCTCCATGCAGATGACAGGCGACAAAATGTTCGTGCCCGTCGACAGCCTTTAGCGTTGGCCGAACCACCTCGCATGTCTCCATCGCATGCGGACAGCGCGTGTGGAAGGCGCATCCGGCCGGTGGATGGGCCGGGTTGGGCACGTCGCCCGTCAGGATGATGCGCTGCCGTTTGGCGTCCGGATTGGCCACGGGAGCCGCCGACAGCAGCGCCTGCGTGTAGGGATGGGCAGGCGAGGCGTACAGCGATTCCTTCGGTGCCAGCTCCACCAGCCGTCCCAGGTACATGACGCCGACGCGGTCGGCGATATGTTTGACCACGCTCAGGTCGTGCGAAATGAACAGGTACGTGAGGCCAAACTGTTCCTGCAAGTCCTGCAGCAAGTTCAAAATCTGCGACTGGATGGAGACGTCCAGTGCCGATACCGGTTCGTCCGCGACGATCAGCGAGGGGCGCAGGATCAGCGAACGGGCAATGCCGATCCGCTGTCGCTGGCCGCCGCTGAATTCGTGCGGATACCGGTTGGCGTAATGGCCGCCCAGCCCGACAATCTCCAGGATCTCCTCCACCTTTTTCAGCCGCTCCTGTCTGCTCCCGATTCCGTGAATCTCCAACGGCTCCTGCAGGATGTCGCGAATCTTCATCCGCGGATCGAGCGACGCGTACGGGTCTTGAAAGACGATCTGCAGTTCCTTGCGCAGGCCGCGCAGTTCGGCAGCCGAGAGGTTGGTCAGATGTTTTCCCTTGTACAGCACTTCTCCGCCCGTGGGAGGCAGCAGATGCAGGATGACCCGCCCTGTGGTCGATTTGCCGCAGCCGCTCTCGCCAACCAGACCGAACGTCTCTCCCCTGCGGATGGAAAAGGAGACACCGTCCACCGCCTTGACAACCGAGGCGGGCTGAAACCACTTTTTTGGGACCGGGAAGTATTTTTTCAACTCACGAACCTGCAGCAATACGTCCGCCATCCGTTGTTCCCCCTTTCTCCGCCAGCCAGCAGCGGCAGCGGTGACCTGCCTCCACTTCCTTCAGCGGCGGATTGTCCCTGCAAATGTTCTGGGCGTAGTCGCAGCGGGGAGCGAAGCGACAGCCTGCAGGCATTTTCGCCGGATGGGGCACGGTGCCGCGAATCGAATAGAGCCGGCTCTTCTGCTGGTCGAGGGTGGGGATCGAGGCGATCAGCCCTCGCGTGTACGGGTGCTGCGGGTGTTGAAACAGCTCACGGACGGGCGCTTCTTCGATGACCTGGCCGGCGTACATGACGATGACCCGGTCGCACATCTCCGCCACCACGCCCAGGTCGTGGGTGATGAAAATGATCGAGGTCCCCTGCCGCTCCTTCAACTGCCGCATCAAATCCAGAATTTGCGCCTGGATCGTCACGTCCAGCGCCGTCGTCGGCTCGTCTGCAATCAGCAGCTTGGGGCTGCACGACATCGCCATGGCAATCATCACCCGCTGGCGCATGCCGCCCGAAAGCTGGTGGGGGTATTCCTTTGCAATCTCCTCCGCCCGGGGAATCCCGACCGTCCGCAGCATCTCCACGGAGCGCTGCCGGGCCTCCCGTTTGGACAGGCCGAGGTGGAGACGGATTTGTTCGTCCAACTGCTCGCCCACCGTGAAAACCGGGTTGAGCGAAGTCATCGGTTCCTGAAAGATCATCGCGATCTCGTTGCCGCGAATCTTTTGCATTTCCTTGGGCGTCATCGCCGTCAGCTCCCGTCCCTGAAACCAAATGCGGCCGCCGCTGACCCGCCCGATCCCTTTCGGCAAAAGCCCCATGATGGATAGCGACGTCACGCTTTTGCCGCAGCCGGACTCGCCGACAATGCCAAGCGTCTCTCCTTCATGGACCACAAAGTCTACACCGCTGACCGGATGAACCTCCCCGTCATCGCTGCGAAATGTCACCTGCAAGCGCTCCACCTGCAAAATGGGCTGCATCTCTGTCACACATCCTTTCCGAAAGCGGCGGAAAGAAGCGCCACCGCCAGGATTTGCGCCCCGTTCACCAGCGCGCCGGTGTCAAACCGCATCTGCGGATGATGGAGGCCGGGCTGCAGGTCGCAGCCAAGCCCCAGCATGGTCGCCGCCAGCTGCGGGTTGTGATAGCTGTAAAAGTGGAAATCCTCCCCGCCGGGCGTCACGCACGGCGGCGCGACATTGTCCGCTCCGAGCACGGCGGCAATCGCCTGCCGCATCAGCCGGATCGCCCGGTCGTGTGCCGTCGCGGCGGGGACGGAGCCGGCCAGCTTCCACTCGATCGGCGTTCCCGTCAGCGCAGCCACGCGCTCCAGCACGATTCTCGTCTTCTCCTGCAGCTCGTCCATGCCGGCATTGGTCTGCGCCCGCAGGTCCAGCTTGAAGGAGGCGCGGTCGGGAATGACATTGGACGTTTCTCCTCCGGCGGCGAGCTGGGTCATTTTGACGGAAAACGGACAGCCTGCTTCAAGGCGAATGGCCGTAAGCGAATGAACCAGCACGGCAGCGGTTTCAATGACGTTTTTGCCCCGCTCCGGCCGCGACGCGTGCGCCTGCAGACCGAAAATGTCGCCGTGGATGGAGGCGCTCGCTCCGTGCAAAATGGCGGGAGCGGCCGTTCCGTTGGGCAGTTCCATGACCGGGCGCAGGTGGACGCCAAACAGGAGGTCCACGCCGTCCAGCGAGCCATCCCGCATCATCTGCAGGGCTCCGCCCACCTTTTCCTCTGCCGGCTGAAACATGAAGCGAAGCGTGTATTCCGGCTGCACCTCACAGGCGGCCAGAGCCAGAGCGGCATACAGGACCATCGTGCTGTGGCCGTCGTGGCCGCAGGAGTGATTGGGCCGGAGGATGCCGTCCACCTCCTGTACCAGCGCGTCCATGTCGGCCCGAAGCGCCACGACCCGCTCCCGCCGCCCGGCCACGTCCACCGTCAGGCCGTAGTGGTCGGGGTACGTCCGCACGCGAAGGCCCGCTGCCCGCAGGCGGTCAGCCAGATACCGCGACGTTTTCTCCTCCTGCCAGCTAGGCTCGGCCAGCGCGTGGAGGTCGTGATACGTGGCAATGATCTCGTCGCGCCGCTCTTTCAGATAGTGGCAAACCGCTTGAACGCTGCTCATGGTCTTACCCTCTCTTCATCACGTTTACCGCCGTCGTGTACTTGTCCAGCAGGTCTGGCACCGGCGCAAATCCGATGCCCGGCGCCTGGGGAACGGCGATCGTGCCGTCGGCGGCCACTTCCACCTCGGGGTCGATGATGTCTTCCCGCCAGTAGCGCGACGAGCCTGCTGTGTCGCCGGGCAGCGTGAAGTTGGGCAGGGTGGTCACGGCGATGTTGTGCGCCCGGCCGATGCCCGATTCCAGCATGCCCCCGCACCAGAGCGGAATCCCCTTTTCCACGCAGAGGTCGTGAATCCGCTTCGCCTCCGACAGTCCGCCGACGCGTCCCACCTTCATGTTGATGATCCGCGTGCTGCCCAGCTCGATCGCCTTGCGCGCATCCTCGTACGAGTGGATGCTTTCGTCCAGACAGATCGGCGTTTTCAGCTCCCGCTGCAGCTTGGCGTGGTCGATGATGTCGTCGTGGGCCAGCGGCTGTTCGATCATCATCAGGTCAAATTCGTCCAACTGCTTCAACACGTCCACGTCCCGCAAGGTGTAGGCGGAGTTGGCGTCCGCCATCATCGGAATGCCGCCGAAGCGCTGGCGCAGCGCACGGATCACCTCCACGTCCTTGCCCGGCGCAATCTTGATTTTCATCCGGCGGTAGCCCAGCTCCAGGTATTTCTCCACGTTGCGGAACAAATCGTTGATGTCCGCCTCGATCCCCAGGCTGACGCCCACTTCGATCCTGTCCTTGGTGCCGCCCAGCGCTCGGGCCAGCGGAATGCCCTGCTGTTTGGCGTACAAGTCCCAGTACGCGCCTTCGAGGGCGGATTTGGCCATGTTGTTGCGGCGAATCGGGGCAAACAGGCGCCCCACCTCGTCGGGATGTGCCAGCTCTCCGTATTCGAACAGCATCGGCACGAGGAAATCCTCCATGATGTGCCAGGCTGTTCCCACCGTCTCCTCGCTGTAGAGCGGCTCGCCGGAGACGACGCACTCCCCGTAGCCGACGAAATCCCTGGTGTGAACCTCCACCAGGATAAAATCGCGGACGGTCTGGGTGCCAAAGCTGGTTTGAAACGGTGATTTCAGTGTCATACGCATTTTTCGGAGAACGATCTTTTCGGCTTTCATGCAGCAAGACTCCCTTTCCCTAACGTTTTTTGGGTCAGTCTACCTTGGGATCGAGCAGGTCGCGGATGCGGTCCCCGGCGAGGTTGATCCCCAGCACCGTAATCAGGATGGCGATGCCCGGCAGCGTCGCCAGCCACCACGCCGTGGCGATGTACGGACGGCCCGTGCTCATCATGAACCCCCAGCTCGGCGTGGGTGAACTGACGCCCAGGCCGAGAAAGCTGAGGGACGACTCCATCAGGATCGCCCGCGCCATCGCCAAGGTTGCCAGCACAATCACGGAGGGCAGGCAGTTGGGCAAAAGGTGTTTCCAGATAATCCGCCAATGGCGGCTGCCCAGCGCGTAGCCGGCCTGGATGAATTCCTGCTCCCGCAGATTGATCACCTCGCTGCGAACCAGGCGGGCGTACTGCGTCCAGTCGGTCAGGCCGAGCACCAGAATCATGTTGAGCAGACTGGGCCCCATGACGGCGATTGTGGCCAGCGCCAGCAAAATAAACGGAAACGCCATCATGATGTCGATCACGGTGGAGATGGCAAAGTCGGTTTTGCCCCGAAAGTAGCCGGCAAGCATGCCCAACGCGGTTCCCAGAACAAGCGAGATGACGACGGCAAAAAAGCCGACCGCAAGCGAGATCCGCGAGCCGTAAACGAGGCGCGCCCAGACGTCCCGTCCTACTTCGTCGGTGCCCAGCCAGTGCTCCCAACTTCCCCCCTCCTGCCAGACGGGCGGCTGCAGTTTCTTCTCCAGATGGACGTCAATCGGGTCGTGGCTGGTCAAGAGCGGAGCGGCGATGGACATGAGCGTGATCATGAGCACCATCGCCAGGCCGATGATGCCGACGGGATTTTTCACAAATTTGCGATACGTGCGCTTCCACTCGGAAACGGGCGGCTGTGCGGTTTCCGCAAGCGGTCGGTCGGCGGTTTGCACCCCCAAGTCGTTCATCATGTTTCCTCCCCGTTAGCCGGATGTGATCTTCGGATTCAGATGGCGATACATGGCGTCAACGCTGAAGTTCATCGCGGCGACAATCAAGGCCAGGATGACGACGCACGCCTGCACCAGCGGGTAATCGGCGGTGTAGATGGCCTTGACGACGAGCTGGCCGACGCCGGGCCAGGCGAACACTGTCTCTGTCACAACCGCTCCGCCCAGCAGTTTGCCGATCTGAAACCCGATGACCGTAATAATGGGAATGGACGCGTTTTTCAGTGCGTGTTTATAGATCACCACCCGCTCCGCCAGGCCTTTCGACCGGGCCGTCCGGATGTAGTCCTGCTGCAGCACCTCCAGCATGCTGGAGCGGACGATCCGCAGCGTCGTCGGCGCTACCCAGACGGCTAGCGTAAAGGCGGGCATCAGCAGATGGGCCCAGGTGCCCCTGCCGGAGACGGGCAGCCAGTGAAGCTTGACCCCGAACAGCAGCATCAGCATAATCCCCGTCCAGAAGATGGGCATGGACTGGCCGAGAAAGACCGCCACGGTGACCAGGTTTTCCGACAGGGAGTTGCGGTTCACGGCGGAGTAGATGCCGAGCGGAACAGCGATCAGCACGCTCAGCAGCGTGGCGAACAGCGTCAGTTCCAGCGTGGCCGGCATGCGCTCCAGAACGACCTGAAGCGACGGTTGGTGAAACTTCAGCGACTCCCCGAAGTCTCCTCGCACCGCCTGAGACAAAAAGTTGATGTACTGTTCGGACAGCGGCCGGTCAAACCCCATCTGGTGACGAAACGCCTCGATTTCCTCCTGGGTGGCTTCCGGCGGCAGCATCAGCAGCACGGGGTCTCCCGACAAGTGAATGAGAAAGAACGCGATTGTCGAAATGCCGAACAGCACAAGCACGATCCGCAGGCACTGCGTGGCCAAGGTCCCCATTCGATGTTTCCCTCCTTTCCGGTGAAACGGGGGAGCGATCCCCCCGGCTATTGTTTGATGTCGATCTCGTACGCGAAAATCCGTTCATCGGCGCGTGCCTGGAAATCAAGTCTCGTGTTGTATGCCTGGTTGTCCATGGGCGAGAACAGGAAAATCCACGGCGCTTCCTTGTGCAGCAGCTGCTGCGCCTGGCTGTACAGCGCCTTGCGTTTTTCCTGATCGACTGACGAGCGGGCGTCCGTAATCCGTTGATCCAGCTCCGGCGTGTGGAAGTACGTGCCGTACACCCCTTCGCTGTGGAACATCGGCTGCAAAATCGCGTCCGCGTCGTACACGGAGTAGCTGCCCCAATGGCCCAGACGAAACGGCAGGTCGCCGGCGCGCTGCTTCTCCACAAACGAACTGGATTCCGGATAAAATTTGGCCTTGGCCTTGATCCCCACCTTGCTGAGATCGGAAATGACCGCGTCGACAATCTGCTGGCCGATTCCCGGCGTGAAGTAGTGGATCTCGGTTTCAAAGCCGTCGGGGTACCCGGCCTCCTGCAGAAGCGCCTTGGCCTTGGCCGGATCGTACGGATACGGTTGAATCCCCGCATCGAAGCCGAAGTGGTTGGGGTTTACCCCCGCCGGTGTGCGCACGGCCTTGCCGCCCAGCACTTTTTTGACGATCGTGTCAATGTCGACGGCGTAGTTCATCGCCTGTCTCACGCGGACGTCGTCAAACGGTTTTTTCCGGGTGTCAAACGCCAGGTAGTAGACGCGCAGCAGCGGCGTCGAGGTGACGGCAAGCTGCGGGTTGCCTTCCAGTTGTGCCAGCATGTCGGGCGGAACCATGCGGATGATGTCCACGCCCCCGCTCTGCAGTTCGGCGATTTGCGTCGCCACCTCCGGAATGACGCGGAAGGTGACTTTGCCGATTTTCGGCGCTCCCTTAAAGTAGTTGGGGTTTGCCTCCAGCACGATTTTGTCCCCTTTGACCCACTCGACGAACTTGTACGGACCGGTTCCCACCGGTTTTTCCGCGAAGCCTTGGTCTCCCACCTCCTGCAGGTATTTCGGCGGGACGATGCTGAGGTAGAACAACCGGTGCGGAAGCAGGTTGTACGGCTCTTTCGTCTTGATTTCCACCGTATACGGGTCGATTGCGGTGACCGTGGAAATGGCGCTGATATTTCCGCGCTGCGGACTCTTCTGCTGTTCGTTCAGCACCCGCTCCAGCGAAAACTTGACGGCCTCTGCGTCAAGCGGTTCCCCGTTGTGGAACGTTACCCCCTTGCGCAGTTTGAACACCCAGGTCAAATCGTCCTTTCGCTCGTAGCTCTCCGCCAGCCCCGGTTCGATTTTCAGATCGCGGGAGAGGTACAGCAGCGAGTCGAAGATGTGCCAGTTGATGGTGATGGCGTTGGGTTCATTGTGCATGTGCGGATCCATGGTGGGGACGTCGGAATCAAAAGCCACGACCAGTTCCTTCTGCCCCTCCGAAGTGGACGACGACGAAGAACAGCCGGCCAAGACGAAGACAATCGACATGATGGCAGCCAACAGACCAGGCAGTCTCGCTTGTTTCATGATATACCTCCTTTGCAAAACTCGTATTATTCATAATAAACTGAATATTTAACCCAAAAAGAAAACCCGCACAATCACCTCCCTTTCTGATCCAATCCGCTTATTCCACGAAAACGTCCCAACTGGAGTACAACTGCTCCAATTGTTTCATCCTCTTCTGGGGGCGCGTGTCCGTTTTGACTGTGATGGCGGCAAACAGCAGGTTGAGCAGGTTGATGACGGACGCGTTGGAGTATTGTCCCGATTCGATGTTGATGTCGGTGATAAACACCAGGTCGGATAGGCGCCCGACAGGCGAGAGGAGACGGTCGGTGGCGGCGATGAGCCGGGCCCCCATTCGCTTGCAGGCTTCCGCCACCCGGACGCTTTGCCTGGTATAGCGCGGAAACGAGATGATCAAGACGACGGAGCGTTCGGTTAAGCTGACGATCCTCTCCTCGGTCTCGCCGCTGAACGGAAGCAGCAGTACGTCCGGGCGGATCATGCGCAGCATGAAGGAAAACCAGTGCGCGGCCGCGTACGAAGCGCGGTAGCCGACGACCAGCACCCGATCCGCTTGCAGCAGCCAATCGACGGCTGTCCATACGTCCTGCTCATTGAGCTGGTGAAGGGTTTGGCGCAAGATGGCGATATCCCGCTCGATGACCCTGGCAAACAGGTTTTGCTCCTCTCCCGAGGGAGGGGACGAATCGGCCAGCCGGGCGGTATTCGTGTGCAGCACGTGCTGCTGGATGGCGGCCTGCATCTCGGAAAAACCGCCGAAGCCCAGGGCGTAGGCGAAGCGGATCACGGTGGTTTCGCTGACGTCCGCTTCCCGACCGATCTGTACCGCGGTGCTGAACGCGACCTTCTCAATGTTTTGCAGCAGATACTCCGCCACCTTTTTTTGCCCTGGTGACAGTTGGGCAAAGGACTCCTTGACAAGCTGATCAAACGACATGCGAACGTCTCCCACCCTCTTTTGCAGGATGAAATCCTTCATGTTTTGTTTATGATGCATGAAATCCTTCAGGAAGGTTACTCCTTTTATACCACACAAAATGTCGATAGAAAATAGCTTGCATTTTGATTTTTCAGAAAATATTTTTTTCTCCATAAAAAAAGCCCACTCCGCTGTGGTATTACCCCTGTCAAGTAGACAGACTTTAAACAAGCCCTAGTTCAAGATGCCTGAGCTCGGTATTGTACCGGGCTCAGGTTATGTAACCGGGATTGAAAACGTTTGTGATTGTAAAAACGAATATAGCGATCAACAGCGTGATGTACTTCTTCATCCGTTTGGAAGTTGTGCAAATACATGCATTCTGATTTCAGATGGCTGAAAAAACTCTCCATACAAGCGTTGTCCAGACAATTTCCCTTTCTGGACATACTTGCGGTAATGTTATATTGTTTGAGTAGGTTATGATATTGTCGGGATGTGTACTGGAATCCTTGGTCGCTATGCAACAGAACTCCACTCACATCTCCTTTTTTTATGGCTGCCTTTACCGTGTCCATGACAAGCCGTATGTCATTCCGTTTACTTATCCTGTAGGCGACGACTTCGTTGTTGAAAAGGTCGTAAATGACGGAGAGATAGAGTCGACGTCCATTGAAGATCAGATAGGTAATATCTGTAACCCATTTTTCGTTAGGACGGGAAGCGATAAAATCACGGTTCAGTTTGTTTTCGGAAATGACAACTTGCTCTTTGCGGCCAAAGAATTTCCGTTTCCTGCGAATACGTGCCTGGATCCCCATTTCCTTCATGAGTCGATACACACGCTTACGATTTACGTGTATACCATATCTTTGAGTTAGCCAAACCGTTACTCGCGGGTACCCGTAAATGCCGTTTACTTCTTGATGGCATTCCCTAATCATTTCTTTCAATTTCTCGTCTTCCACCATTTTTCGAGACGGATTCTGCTGCTGTTTTACCCACTTGTAAAAGCCACTCCGTGATACACCGGATACCGAGCACAGCAAGGAAACGGAGTATGTTCCCATCATTTCATGGATGATGGAGTAAGATTTTGATTGTTCTTTTTGCTTCTTCACCGCCTTTCGAGTCCGAGCCACTTTTTTAGATATTCATTCTCAGCTCGCAATCTCAAGTTTTCCTCTTCTAGGGTGAAAAGACATTTTCTCGGCCTTCCTTTCCTCGGTCCAACCGCTTTCCCTCGTTTTTCTTCGAGTCCCTTCATCCCTTCATTCTCAAAATGCTTGACCCATCTCATCACAATGTTTTTATCTGAGATGCCAAGTTCCTTTGCGATGGTTTTATAACTTTTGTCGCCATCAAGGTATAAATGTACCGCTTTTCTCTTTATTTCAATTGGATACGTCTTGCGTATTTTCCCCATAGAAAATCCCCTCCGAGTTAACAGTAAGGGACTTGCTTTTTACTGTCTACTCAAAGGGGATAATACCACCGCCGAAGGGGCTTTTGCACTTGCGGGATTGGGCTGGAGCGCCGCGCCGCGATTGTCCGTTCAACTGGAAACGTGCCACAAATTCGCGATTCGGTTGTTACAGGACGCGGCGGGCCGTAACGAAGCGCTTCTCCCACGACGTGCCGCGGAATTTGGTATACGTCACGCCCGGTTTGCCGTAGGTATGCAGCAGTTTGTTGTCGCCGGCATAGATCGCCACGTGCGTGATGTAGGTGGATGTCGGTTTGCTGCCGGACGAGCGGAAGAAGACCAGATCGCCCTTTTTCAAGCTGTTCTTGGATACTTTGACCCCGACTTTCGCCTGCGAACGGGACGTGCGCGGCAGGCTGATTCCCAGCGCTTCACGGTAGACGCGCTGAACAAACGACGAGCAGTCAAACGTGCGTGTCGTGCTGCTTTTCGAGCCGAATTTATACGGCGTGCCGAGATATTTGGTGCCCACTTGAATGACTTTATCCGCCCGGGATTGGGTCCATTTTGCCTCTGCCACACCGTGATTGCCGGGAAGCGGAGCCACCACCCCGGTGACGCCGAGAGCTGTTCCCATCAAAATGGCGGCAAGCGTTTTGTGAAGTTTCATGCTGTTTCTCCTCCCTTGTTGCAAAATCCTTGTTGCAAAATCGATCGCCAATTTCACGCTTGTCCTCTACTCTACCATCACGTCACCGGTTGATAATTCTCAAATTCCTGCCAATTCCGCCTGTCGTGCCTGGAGGACATTTCCGCTTGACAATGTCGTTCCCATAACGACGGGCGATCCCGCCCCTTTTCTGCATCGGCTTTTCCCATAAACTACCACGGGAATCTGCCAATTTTATCCGGCCTGATCCCGGCTTGTTCCGCCGTCATGCGGTTTTGGTCCGGGGAAACTTCCAACACATTCCGTTTCGCCCTTGAAACGTCTGTATCTTTTTGGCAGTAGCCCGTCTTCTGGATGAACGCTTGCAACCTGGGCCGACTCGTCGTACAGTAAATAGGAGCTTGTCATGGGCAGCGTGCTGAAAACGCACGCGTGTCGGGTAAAGAGGAGGTTCATGTTTTCATGCGACTGCGCAACATCCCAGGCGCCGAGGAGGCCCTGCGCGAATATCCCACGTTTGTGGACAACCCGGTCTCCTATCGCGGCAAATGGAGCGAGCGGTTTTGCAACGACCGTCCCATTCATGTGGAAATCGGCTGCGGCAAAGGGCGGTTCATCAACACGCTGGCCGAAAAGCATCCGGACATCAACTTCATCGCCGTGGAACTGAAGGCGGAGGTGATCCTGCGCGCCGCCCAGCGGACGGAGAAGCGGGCGATCCCCAATCTGGCCTTTGTCCAGTACAATGCGGCGATGCTGACCGACCTGTTTGTGCCGGGCGAAGTGTCCCGCATCTACCTCAACTTCAGCGATCCCTGGCCGAAGAAGCGGCACGCCAAACGGCGCCTCACCCACGCCAGCTTCCTGATGGCGTACAAGCAGGTGCTGAAGCCGTACGGGGAGATTCACCTGAAGACGGACAACGAAAAGCTGTTCGAGTTCTCGCTCAACCAGTTCTCGGACCAGCGTTTTCAACTGCGCCACATCACGTTTGACCTGCACAACTCGCCGTTTGCCGCGGACAACGTGATGACCGAGTACGAGGAGCGCTTCTCCTCGCGCGGACAGCGCATCTACCGGACGGAAGCCATTTTTCTGCCGGAGTAACACGACCCGGCATCCGTCAGTCATCGTCAACCAGAAACAAACGAAACAAGCGCGGGTCAGCGATGGCTTTCCCGCGCTTGTTGTTTTGGTTGGAGCTCAGACCGGGCCGATCGACGGCCAGGCCAGCTCGACGCCTTCCCGCACCAGGAGCCGCTGAAAATCGGCCAAATCCTCCGGCGTGTTGCGGACAGCGCGGGGGGAAATCCCCCGCTCGAGGCAGTAGCCGGCCAGAAAGCCGGCCGCTTCGCCGATATTCCACTCCACGGGGTGGAGCCGGAAGCAGCCGTTGGTAATGTGCGTGACCCCCGCATTCTTGCAGGCCGGCAGCAGATTCTCCATCCGGAGGGGAATCAGGCTGCCGAGCGGAATCTGGAACGGCAGGGAGGGAATGTACAGGTAGTTCCGGCCGCCCGTGCTGGGATGCAGGTCGATCCGGTAGCAGCCCACGCCGACGGAATCTTCGAACGTCTCCGCCCTGCCGTCTGGGCGGCACGCCGGACTGACGTGCTGTTCGAGCACGGTAAACTCCGCCCGGATCCGCCGGGATTCGCGGATGTAGGGGGACATGGCCAATCCGTCGTCCGTTCCAAGGACGTCCCGGCGCAGGCGCAGTCCGGGATATCCCTGTTTGCCGTCGGGCCTGGGCGCCTCCGTCTGCATCCAGTACAAGAGCGACAGGCTGAGCTGTTTCGCCTGATGCAGATGGTGCGTCCGCTCGTCCTCGCTGACGTCGATGATCGGGCCGAGCCAGTAGTCGTTTTGCGGCCAGTTGACCAGCGTGATGCTGCTCGGGTACAAACCGGCGGCGAAGTTGTCCTTGTCCGCGATCTGCCGGTAGAGAAACAGCGAGAAGTGGTCCGTCCCCGGAAACAGCTCGTATCGGACGGGTTCGTGGGTATCCGGCTTCACGCCTGTCCAGCTCAGCAGCTTGTCCGGCCAGAAATCGGGCTGGTAGTTCCGCCAGAACTCATAGCTGGCCGGTTTGTCGATCGTATGGTCTTCCCCTTCCAGATAGTCCATCGCAAACACGTACGTGAACGACTGCATGTCCATCGGCTGCGGGTCCCCTTCCAGCGCATGGGGTTCTCCCGTTTCGCCGACGGATTCCGCCCCGGTCACGTACTCGACACCGGCCAGCGGAAGCAGGTCGCCGCACTCCGTCGCGTCGAGAAAATAAGGAGCCGCCAGTTCCACGCGATCCCCCGTCTCCAGATGGGTGACGGTCGCGGAGACGATCCGGTCTCCCTCGGTACGGGCCGCCACAAGCCTGTGCCGGACGAGTACGGTCACCCTGCCGCTGTTGACGTACGGAGCCAGCATCTGGTGCAAAACGGCCAGCGCCACTTTCGGTTCATGACAGAGGCGGCTGACCGATCCGTTTCCCGGGTCGAGGTACGGGACAGCTCTCGCCGCTTCCGTGAGCGGATAAACATCGCGGTAATAGCGGCGCACGCCGTCGCGAAACGCCCGGTAACTGCGGGTGCAGCCGAACTGTTCGATCCAGGGGTGTTCATCCGGCGGAACGGCCTGGCTGGTGAGCTGCCCGCCGATCCAGGAGGTTTCTTCCGTCATGACGACGGTTCTGCCCAGTTTGGCGGCGGCCAAGGCAGCCGCACAGCCGCCGACGCCCCCGCCTATGACGACCAGGTCGGCATGAAGTTCCCGTATCATGTGCATGCACTCCTTCCGCTTCGTCCATTTAAAAATATTCTATTTTTGTAAGTATTTGGTCTTTTCTATTGTATGAGATGGGCTGCCGGGTGGCAAGCAAACGATCAGGAACATGTCGCCAAACGGCCGTCTGTTCACGAATGGTTCACAAACGGACACAGACGGGAAGTGTCACGGCTTCTTCTTTTTGCCGGCTGCATGAAGCCATGATAGAATAATCGTGTCGTGTATTCCATTTTTTTCTAAGAAAGGAGAGATTCGCATGCTGAATTTTGGAAGGACTGCTCTTGATGTGGGGCCGTCTTTTTTCATGCTCGTTCCCCTGCTGCTGACGCTCGCCTTTTACGGGTTCATCGTGTACGTTCTCGTCAGTCTGCTCCGCTTCATGAAGCAAAAGACGGAAAGCGACCGGGAACGCAACGCCAAGCTGGGCGAGCTGATCCGCTTGATGCGTGAGACGACTGCCGGGAGCCTGCCGGACAACAAGGAGGAGAACCGATGAAACAAGAGATTTTGTCCTTGTTTCACGAGGCGGGGCTGTCACGCTACGCGGAGCGTTTCGAACCGCTCATCCGCCCTTCTTTCCGAATTTTCACGCATCCGGTGGACGAGGAGGCGCTGTCCCCCGGCTCGTCCAAAATCGGCGGCTGCCCCGACCTGCCGGCGGGAACGCCTTGGCCGTACTGGAGGTCGTATCCGCTGTCGTTCCTGGCGCAGATCAACCTGGCCGAACTGCCCCCGTTTCCGGAGAACATACTGCCGGAGCGGGGATTGCTCCTCTTCTTTTTCGCCGCGGCGGCGATGTACGACGACAAGGATTTCTACGACAGCGTGGAGACAGCCAGGGTCTTGTTCGTACCGGACCCGGACGGTGCCGGCTTGAAGCGGACCGCGCCGCCCGAGGAGCTGGACGATTACGATCCGCCCGCCCGCTTCTCGCCCTGCTCCCTCCGCTATCTTGTGGAGTGGACCGTACCACCGGGCGAGTCGTGCGACATCGAGCAGCTTGGCATGAGCTGGAACGAAAACCGGGACGATTTCGACCGGTACTGGGAGGTATTCGGCCAACGCGTTGAGGAGTGGTTTCTTCATCCGGACGACATGAAAAATCGCCTGCTCGGCTGTCCCGACCCGATACAGGGGGACATGCAGCGGGAATGTCAGCTTCTGGCCGATCCCTCCACGGACAGAAACGATCAGGCGGCGCTGCGGCGAGCGACCCGCTGGCGGCTGCTGTTCCAGGTGGATTCGGAAGAGGAAAAGACGGGGATGATGTGGGGAGACGTCGGCCGCCTTTACTTCTGGATCGAGCAGGAGGCGCTGGAGCGGGGCGACTTTTCCCGCGTCGTTTGCATCGAGCAGTGCGGCTGAGCAGGGCCGGAAAACATGCTGGCCCGCCAGCCTGGGGCCGGCTGTCGAACGGTCCTTCCCGCGAAAGCAGGCACTGGCGGGGCAATCGCGTCAGATGTCCCAAAAGGCCCGGGGATTCTCCAGAAAGCGGCGGGTCAGTTGGTAGTGCTCCGTCTCCTCGTAGCGGACCTCCGCCAGCGGCGACTCGTCAAAGCTGAGGATGCGGGCGCCCGGGAAGCCCATCAGGATCGGCGAGTGGGTGGCGATGAGAAACTGGGCCCCTTCCTCCACCATCTCCCGCATCAGGTATAAAAACGCGATCTGCCGCATCGGCGAGAGGGCCGCCTCCGGTTCGTCCAGAAGGTAGATGCCTTTGCCGCGAAAGCGGTGGGCAAACAGCGAGAAAAACGACTCGCCGTGCGACTGCTCGTGCAGCGACCGCCCGCCGTAGCTGCGGTACCCGGTCGGACTGAGGCGCTCCGTCTCGTCGATGTGGCTGGCAAACTGGTAAAAGCTCTCCGCCCGAAGAAAAAAGCCGTTGGTCATCTTCGGGCGCCAGGAAAGGCGGACATATTCTCCCAGAGCCGCCTCCGCCCGGTCCACGTGGTAGAGGTTGTGACGGCCGCCGCCGGCGGTGTGAAAGCCGCACTGGTAGGCGACCGCCTCCAGCAGCGTCGACTTGCCGGAGCCGTTTTCGCCGACAAAAAAGGTGACGCTGCTGGTCAAGGGGATTTCGTCCACGCCCTGGTACGCAGGCAGGGAAAACGGGTAGCCCGCCTGCGTGGGAAACAGCTCCCTGCGCAAGATGATGGCATGCAGATACATCATGTCTCTCCTCCTCTCTCACGTTTTCCCTGTTCCCGGCCGATACTTCCAGTAAGGAGGGAGTGCGGTGAACAAGGCACAGTTTCTCCAGGAAAAAAGCACGTTTCACATGACCTATCCGGACAAGAACGACCTCGCCTTTTACCGATGGTTCGTCGAACGGCATCCCGACCTGGCCATCGGCTGGTACCATCTCGGCCGCGAACGGGAAATGCGGAACGAAACGGAAGAGGCGCTGGCCGCGTACCGCCGGGCGCTGCACGCCAGGCACGGCCCGTTCTCGGAAGAGGCGGCCGCCGCCTATCAGGACCTGCTGCGCAGGCGCAGGCGGCGGTTGTGGGCCGGCAGAATCCGCCTGCTGCTCGCCTCGCTTTTGTTTTTCCATGCCCAATTTGCCTTCTCGCCGGGGCTCTTGTCGGAACCGGACCGGGCGGCTCCGACAGGCGCCGCTTCCCCCGATGGAAGGAACACATCCGTCCTAGAGCGGCCGCACGTGGAAGTGATCGCCGTACCGGCCGGCATGGACGGCAAGCGGCTGCGCGATCACGTGTACGACTATGTGAGAGGGCGCCGTCCTGCGCTCACACAGCCGTACACGGTGCTGGCCGTCCCGGAAGTGACGGGGGCGCCGCTGTTTACGCCGCTGTTGTTTTACCGGCCGGGCGAACTGCGCGGTCTCCTGCGGTATGACCCCGTCAGCCGCACCGTCTTGAGCCAGCAGTGGTTTGACCGTCCCTGCGCCTGCGACCAGAATCCGGCGGTGCGGACGGCCAAGCTCCAGCTCGCGGAGGAACAGCGCACGCTGGAACACCTGCTGATCCTGCGCAGCGCCCTGTACCGCAGCTACCAGCAAAAAGGGAGCCTGCCCCGGCGCCTGAGCGACCTGGCCGGCGCCTATCCCGGCAACGCGCTGCCGGAGATTCCCCCGCCGCCTGCCTGGTACGGATCATCGGACTGGGCGTACCGGCCAGCGGCGTTTCGCCCGGAAGCCGCCTGGGAAAGCATGCGCCAGGTCGTCCCGCTGCGCGGCTATCCGGAGCCGTCGGTGCCGCTGGAGCCGCTGCAGATTCACGTCCACCTGGACTCGCACACGATGACGCTGACCAGCGGGCCACACCTCGTCCGGCGCTATCCGATCGCCATCGGCAAAAACGGCTCGACGCCGGAAGGCTACTTTTCCGTGCTGCAAAAAATCAGCCGTCCCCGCGGCCCCGGCGACATCTACGGAACGCGAGGCCTGATTTTTCAGCGCGACGGCTACGCCATCCACGGCACCAACCATCCCGCCAGCATCGGCCAGTCGGTCTCGCTTGGCTGCATTCGCCTGCACAACCGGGACGTCGAGGAACTGTACACGTTTGCCGCGCCGGGAACGGAAGTGATCATCTCCGCCCATGCCGCTCCCGTTCCCCGGTGGGCCAACCCGGCAGCGCTTGCCCTGCCGGCCGGTCGCGACGAGGAAACGCCCCGCGTCGTCTATCATTGGCTTCATTAACAGGAAGGACGAACAAGCCGCTGTCCGGGTCACATCCGGCATGCGGAGAGCGGCCCTCCTGCAACCGATGGACAGGCAAAGGCGGATCGACGGCAAAAAAGCGCGCTCCCGCTGCGGGAACGCGCTTTTCTTATTCTTCCATATGGCTCAGGGTTTCTTCTTCCTGTTCTTCTTCCGGATTCCACTGATCCAGCACCTTGCCCTGCAGGACTTTGCCTTTGATAAACTCCACCTGCTGGTCGCTGAATTCTTCCGTCCACTCGATCCCCAACTCTTCCGCCAGACGGACGACGGTCAGCAGTTCGGACCACGCCACGTAGCGTTTATACCAGAAGAACTGGGGCTGTTCGTTCATGTACGGATACAAATCGTCAAAATCGGTGTGTTTACAGTCGAGAGCACGTTCAAAATTCACCTTGGCCCGCCGCAACTGCTCTACAAAAAACGCCCGCAAATCCACTTGTGCGAAGTCAGTCATAGACCGTCCCTCCTGTCTCCCGATTTATGTGTATTGTACCACGCGGGAGAGGAAGTGCAAATACTCGAAAATGTGCTAACTGTGCAGCAGATTTCCACTGTTAGCCGTTGCGGCCGTTCCCTCGCGAATGTCGTCGGCCGTCTTCCCCATCTTCGGGCGGCGGCGGCAGCACAATGCCGTTTGGCGGCGATTGCTGGTTGTTCGGTTGGACGATATCCGGCGGAATCACCGGCGTTTCGCCGCCAGGAGACTGACCGTCTGCAGGCTGACCGGTTCCGTTCTGTCCATCTGTTCCGGTGGACGGGTACTGGCCGTTGCCTCCCTCGACCGTGCCGTCGTCCTGATGCGAGCCGCTGTTGTCGTCCTCATGCGTGCCGCTGTCGTCGTGGTGCTCCCCTTCCTGCAGCAGCTGCTCCAATTGCTTCGTGTTGATTTCGGCAATGTTGGAAGGCTCCAGTTCCCTGCCATCCGCATCACGGGGAACGACGACATACTTGTACATGACCGGAGAGTCCAGCGTATCCACGTGCCTGTTATCCTTCACGCCGGCGGCGATCAGCTGGCGATCATCCGGATTGTCCGGAGAAATCCGGTACACGTCGTACGTGTAGTCGTCAGCCCCGCCGGACCAGCTCAATACCACTTTCAGCGAGTTGTTGTCCAGGGTCAGGTCGGCGGAGAGCCGCACGGAAGCGGCCTCTTCTTTTTTCGGCTCTTTTTCCCGCTTCATGCCTGCCGGCGGTTCAAAATCCCGCACCGGTTCTCCTTTCAAGCCCTTTTTCAGAACGGTGGCGAACATTTTGGCCGTCAGGCTGCTGCCTTCGCGCATCAGGTGCTGGGCGTCTTCGTGGTCAAAGCCCATCCAGACCGCGCCTACGTACTCCGGCGTGTACCCGACGAACCAGGCGTCCTTGTTGACGCTGCTGTCCCCGATGAGGGATTGCGTCGTCCCCGTTTTCCCGGCGACGTGGCGGCCGGAAATCCGCGCGTTGCGCCCCGTCCCTTCTTTGACCGCACGCTCCAGCATGGTGTGTACCTTCCATGCCGTTTCCGGTTTGATCACCTGCTCCTGTTTCGGCTGGTAGACTTTCTCGACGCCGCCCTGTTCGTTCACGATTTTCTCGATCACGTGCGCTTCGGACACCACCCCGCTGTTGGGGAAGGCCGTGTACGCCTGCGCCATTTTCAGCGGCGACGTGCCCTTGTCCAGACCGCCCAGCGCGATCGCCAGGTTGCGGTCTTTCGGAGTCAGCTCGATGCCGAATTTCTTCAGATACTTCAGCGAGGTATCGATGCCGATTTCGTTCAGCAGCCAGACCGCCGGCACGTTCAACGAATCGATCACGGCGCGGGTCATGCTGACGGAATCGCTGTACCTGCCGTTGTAGTTGCGCGGCTCGTAGCCGTTGAAGCTCTGCCGCTTGTTGGAGAGCGACGAATTGGGCTCCCATCTGGAGTCCGAATCGATTGCCGGAGCGTAAACGGCCAGCGGCTTGAACGCCGAACCGGGCTGCCGCTGCATGTCGGTCGCCAGGTTGTAGCCTTTTGGCTTGTAATCGCGGCCGCCCATCATCGCGGCGATGCCGCCGGTTTTGGCGTCGACGACGATCATCGACGATTCCACGGCCCGCTGCGGCCCCGATTTCGGGAAGTTGTCCGGGTTCTCGTACGCCTCCACCATGGCGTCCTGCATTTTCGGGTTGAACGTGGTGTAAATCTTCCAGCCGCCGCGGTACAGATCTTCTTCCGTGACGCCGTACTTCGCCTCGGCCTCCCGGATCACGTAGTCGTAAAACGCCCGGTAGCCTTTTTTCAACCCGCCGCCTGCCTTCGCTTCTTCCGTCTCCTCCGGCAGCGGTTTGGCCTGCGCCGCCACCTTTTGCTCCTGCGTGATGAATCCCTGTTCGCTCATCAGGCGCAGCACGGTGTCGCGGCGCAATTTCGCCTTTTCCGGATTGTTAAACGGCGAGTAGGTGGACGGCGCTTTCGGAATGGCCGCCAGCATGGCCGCCTCGTCCAGTTCGAGCTCGGAGACCTTCTTGCCAAAGTAGCGCTCGGCGGCGTCGCCAACGCCGTAGGCGCCTTCCCCGAAGTAAATCTGGTTCAGGTACATCTCCAGAATCTGGTCCTTGGAATACCGGCGCTCCAGAGCCATGGCGATGCAGACTTCCTTCGTCTTGCGCCAAAACGTCTGTTCCAGGGAGAGGAATACTCGTCGTGCGAGCTGCTGCGTGATCGTACTGCCCCCTTCGGCGAGCGATCCCTTGCGGATGTCGTTGATGATGGCGCCGCCGATCCGAAACATGTCCACGCCTTTGTGCTCGAAGAAGCGCCGGTCTTCCGTAGCGATAAAGGCGTTGATCAAATGATCCGGCATCTCGGTGAGCGGTACGTACTTGGTGTTCTTTTCACGGAGCAGCTTCGTGATTTCGGTACCGTCTTTGTCATAGATCACCGTAGGCTCGGATTTCAGAGCCTCCAGTTTCTGTATCTGCGTGTCAATCATTTTTTCACCGGCGTACAGCAATGCAAAGTATCCGCCGATGACGCTCAAGATCAGAAAGACCGTAAAGGATACGGCAAACATCAGCAATTTCTTCTTTTTCTTCTTCCCTTGTTGCTTGGCCTTTGTTGCCATGAATGACCTCCTGGTTGCTTTCTCTCTCCCACACCATATAGACGGATCCTTTTCAAAAAAGTTTCTGTCCGCCCCCCCCGTCTATGATTCCATATCTGCGCCCGTTTGTCACTGGAAAAAGCCTGTCTCCCCAAGGGAGAACAGGCTTTTGCACGCAAAAAGGATATTTACTTGAGCAGCTTTTCCGCTTCCGCCACCACGTTGTCCACGGTGAAACCGTACTCTTTCATGATCCGTTCGCCCGGAGCGGAGGCGCCGAACTGGTTGATGCCCAGCACCTTGCCGCCGTCGCCGACGTAGCGCTCCCAGCCCAGCGGAGAGGCCATTTCCACAGCCAGACGGGCTTTCACCGCCGGCGGGATCACGGCGTCGCGGTACTCCTGCGGCTGGCGTTCAAACAGCTCCCAGCTCGGCATGGAGACGACGCGCGCCTGGATGCCTTTCGCGGCCAGCACTTCGCGAGCCTGCATGCAAAGGGAGACTTCGGAACCGGTGGCGATCAGGACGAGCTGCGGGTTGCCGTCCGGCGCGTCGGCCAGTACGTAGGCCCCTTTGCTTACCCCTTCGGCCGCCTTCTCGATCGTTTCGTTGAGCACCGGCAGGTTTTGACGCGTCAGCACCAGGGCGACCGGCTCATCCGTGCGGGAGATGGCGTACTTCCACGCTTCATTGGTCTCCACGGCGTCGGCCGGACGCAGCACTATCAGGCCCGGCATCGCCCGCAGCGAAGCGAGCTGTTCGATCGGCTCGTGCGTCGGACCGTCTTCCCCGACGGCGATCGAGTCGTGGGTGAAGACGTAGATCACCGGCTGCTTCATCAGCGCGGACAGGCGGATGGCCGGACGCAGGTAATCGGAAAAGACGAAGAACGTGCCGCCGTATACCTTCAGTCCGCCGTGCAGCGCCATCCCGTTGAGGGCGGCCCCCATCGCAAACTCGCGCACACCAAACCAGATGTTGCGTCCGTCGTAGCTGCCAGGCAGGAAGTTCCCCGCCTCTTTGATCATGGTGTTGTTGGAGTGAGCCAGGTCAGCGGAACCGCCGAACAGGTACGGAACCGTTTTGGCCAGTGCGTTGATCGCATGGCCGGACGCGGCGCGGGTGGCCAGCTTGGTTCCGGCTTCGTAGGTCGGCAGTTGGCTGTCCCAGCCGGCCGGCAGGTGACCGTCCGCCGCTGTCTGGAACTGACGGGCCAGCTCCGGATACGCCTTGGCGTATTCGGCAAAGCGTTCGCGCCATGCCGCTTCCGCCTGTTCGCCCGCTTCCGCCCGTTTGGCGTAGTAGTCGGCCACTTCCTGCGGGACGTGGAATTCGGCGTCATGCGGCCACTGGTAGTGGGCCTTGGTCAGCTTCACTTCTTCCTTGCCCAGCGGCGCGCCGTGGGCCGCGTTGGAGCCCCCTTTGTTCGGGCTGCCGTAACCGATCACCGTCTTTACCTCGATCAGGGTCGGGCGATCCAGATCCTGCTTCGCTTCGGCAATCGCCGCCTCGATGGCCGCCAGATCGTTGCCGTCCTCGACGCGCAGGTACTGCCAGCCGTACGCCTGGTAGCGCTGCGCCACATTTTCCGAGAAGGAACGGGACAGCTCGCCGTCAAGCGAAATGTCGTTGGAATCGTACAGCACGATCAGCTTGCCCAGCTTCAGGTGGCCGGCCAGCGAAGAGGCCTCGCCGGAGACGCCCTCCATCAGGTCGCCGTCGCCGCAAATGACGTAGGTGTAGTGGTTGACGATGTCAAAGCCGTCGCGGTTGTAGACAGCCGCCATGTGCTTCTCCGCCATCGCCATCCCGACGGCCATGGCAATCCCCTGACCCAGTGGACCGGTCGTGGCGTCCACGCCGGGCGTGTGGCCGTACTCCGGATGGCCCGGGGTCTTGCTGCCCCATTGGCGGAAGTTATGTATGTCTTCCAACGAAACATCGTATTTCATCAGGTGCAGCATGGCGTATAATAGCATTGAACCATGTCCCGCAGACAGCACGAAACGGTCCCGGTCGATCCATTGCGGATTGCGCGGGTTTACCTTCATGAAACGGCTCCACAAGACATGCGCCATCGGTGCCGCTCCCATCGGCATGCCCGGATGGCCGGAGTTGGCTTTTTCGATAGCGTCAATGGCCAGCGTGCGGATCGTGTTGATCGCCAGTTGATCGACAGACGTGTGCTGAGTCATCAAGCAAATCCTCCCTGCGTTTTTTTACGGGTAAACGACGAACCAATTATAGCACAGTTCGGCAGTACAATCATGTCCACGGCGGAAAAAGGAGGTGGTCCGGTTCATGTCGACCCTGTATCTGATCATCGGCATTGTGTTGGGACTGGCCGGTTTCGGCATGCTGTTTTACGCCATGGCCATCTCTCCGCTGCAGCGAAAACGGGATCAGGAACTGCGGAAAAAAAGCGCGGAGCACCACCGGGTTGCGGAAGAGGCGCCGCGGGAGTGACAGCGGTTTCGTCAACAGCTCGGCCGGATCCTGCAGCAAGCGATCCGGCCGCTTGCTGTTCGTTGACAGATGGGAAAACTTGGCGGAATAATAAGAATGTTTGCAACCATGTCGTATAAACGTTGGAGGTTTGCATGAGCACAGAACGGTTCACCATGCCCGCCGCCGTCCACCTGTTTCTCCGGCGGGGAAACGAGCTGCTGCTGCTGCGCCGCTTCAATACGGGCTACGAAGACGGCAGCTACAGCGTCCCGGCCGGCCATCTGGACGGCGGAGAAGAAGTGAAGGCAGCGGCCATTCGGGAAGCGAAAGAGGAATGCGGCATCGACATCGACCCGGCCGATCTGGAAGTGGTCGGCGTGATGCACCGAAAATCGACGGACGAGCGGATCGACTTCTTTCTCACCGCCCGCACGTGGACAGGCGAGATCGTCAACGCCGAACCGGAGAAATGCGACGAACTGCGCTGGTGCGACGTGGACGACCTGCCCGCCAACGTGATCCCGTACGTCCGTCAGGCGATTCACAACTACCGCTCGGGCAAGTGGTTCGACAGCTTCGGATGGGACAAGCGCGGCTGAGAGGGCGCTCCTGTCCGGGCCTTGCCCGTCATGAACGGGGGGCCGGCAGCCAGATGTGAAACGACAGAACGCCGTCGCGGTAGTCCGCCTGAATGCGGCCGCCGTGCAGTTCGACGATGCTCTTGACGATGGCCAGCCCCAGCCCGGAGCCGCCTGTCTTGCGCGAGCGGGACTGCTCCACCCGGTAAAAGCGTTCAAACAGTCGGTTCAGCGCCTCCGGGGCCATCTCGTCCGCCCTGTTGGCCACCGACAAGCGGATGCCGCCTGCCTCGCGGGCGAGCGTCACGTCGATGCTGCCCGGTTTTTTGCCGTACTTGATCGCGTTGCTGAACAGGTTCTCCAGCACGCGCACGAACTTTTCCGGGTCCACGCTGACGTACAGCCGTTCGTCGGGCAGCGCTTTGCAAAAGCTGAGCTGCTGTTCCTCCGCCAGCGGCACGTACTCCTCCACCAACTGCTCCACCAGTTCGTTCATGCTGATGGTCTGCCGGTAGAGCTGGACTCCTTGGCCACTGAGCGTGGTGTATTCGAACAAATCCTCCACCAGCCGCTTCAGATGTTCCGCCTTCTCATAGGCGATCCGCGTGTACTCCTGCTGATCCGGCCCTCCGGCGGGATGGTCTTTCAGCAGCCGCAGGTAGCCGAGCACCGAGGTGAGCGGCGTGCGCAAATCGTGCGAGACGTTGGTGATCAGTTCGTTTTTGGTCTTCTCCGCCTGCCGCTCCCGTTCGATGTTCGCCTGCAGTTCCTCCGCCATCCGGTTGATGTTGCGGGCAAGCGAGCCCAGTTCGTCTTCGCCCCGCACCTCGACCCGGTGATCCAGCTTGCCCTGCGAGATGACGAGCAGGCTGTCGGCCAATTCCTCGATATAGCCTGTTTTCCGCTTGGTAAATCGGTAAAACAGATAAAATAAGACGATCAAAAACACGGGCAGAGCAATCATGTTGACGCCGGTGCTCTCATAGCGGATGCTCGCCTCCGGCATGCCGCGGGCGATCAGGTAGCCTTTTTGTCCGGCCAGCTCCACCGGGTAAAAGGCGACAAACTCTTGGGGACGGTACCTGTCGCGATCAAGGCGCAGCTCCATCGCCCTGCTGATGACGCTGTACAAATCGACCTGGCTCTCCGTCGCCTTGGCGGACTTGAGCACCACCTTGCCGTCCAGGTTGACCAAAAGCATCCGCAGCCCGACATCCTGCTCGAAATTGTTCATCATCTGCTGCAGGGCCGCTTTGTCCGTTACCTTCTGCTCCCGGATTATGGAGGCCAGCCGCCTTGTATCCCAGTCCATCCGCTCCATGCTTTGGCTGTAGTCGACGTACGGCCGCAAATACAGCTTCTCGGTCATCTCGTGGGCGAGGCTCGCCGCCAGGAGGGCAGCCAGCAGGCAAAAGACGAAGGTGGTGATCAACTGCAGGCGCAGGCTCCGCCGAAAGTGTTCCACGGCGCGCCGAACGACTGTCATCGTCCAGCGGTACAGGCGGCGAGTCACGTAAAACGGCGACAGCCATCTAAACAACGCTCTCAATTTTATACCCCACTCCCCACACGGTCTTGATGTATCGCGGCTTGCGCGTGTCTTCCTCAATCTTTTCGCGAATTTTCCGGATGTGAACCATCACCGTGTTGTCCGACTGGCAAAACGGCTCCTTCCACACCCGCTCGTAGATCTGTTCCGTGCTGAATACGACGCCCCGATTGCGGGCCAAGAGCTCCAGAATGGCAAATTCGGTCGGCGTCAGTTTCACGTCCCGGCCGTTCACTTTCACCTCGCGCGTCGCCGTGTTGATCGTCAAATCGCCGATCTCGATCTCGTCTTCCCGGGCCGTGTATCCCTGATTGAGCCGCAGGTATCGCCGCAGCTGCGACTTGACGCGGGCCACCAGCTCCAACGGGTTGAACGGCTTGGTCATGTAGTCGTCCGCTCCGGTGCTGAGGCCGTAGATCTTGTCCATGTCCTGCGATTTGGCGGAGAGCATGATGATCGGCATGTGCTGTTCTTCGCGGATTTTCAGACAGGCCTGAATGCCGTCCAGCCGCGGCATCATGATGTCCAGGACGAGCAGGTGCACCTCGTTTTGCTTCAGGACCTCCAGCGCTTCCAAGCCGTCGGCCGCCTTCAGCACGCGGTACCCCTCGTTTTGCAGGTAAATGGCGATCAGGTTGCGGATCTCCTCGTCGTCATCCACGACCAGTACAGTGATTTCCTCCACTCTCATTTCCTCCCGTGGTTGCTTCTGTTTCGACGGACACGGCCCAGCGCCGCTGCCTGATCAGCCAGTACGCCGCACCGATGCACAAGAGCGCAGCCAAGGTAATCCGGCCGTACGTCTGCACGCCTTGGGCGATCGCGTCCAGGTGGCGACCAAACAGGCGGCCGGCCCAAAAATAGTTGAAGGTCCAGACGAATCCGGTGGGCAGGGTGTACATCGCATAGCGGCGCAGCGGCATGCGCTGGATGCCCACCAGATACGGCACCAGATGGCGCACGACCGGAAAGAAGTAGCTGAGGCAGAGCGCCCAACTGCCGTACCGCTCCATCAGCCGCTCCGCTTTGGCCAGATAGCGCCGGCCATTGCACTTGCGGACGACCCACTGCAGAATCGGCGCACCTACGCGATACCCCAGCACGTACCCGAGCGACAATCCGGAGACGACGCCCAGATAGACGGCTACAAACGCCGGCAGCGGTTCCAGCCACCCTTGGGCGGTCAGGGCCCCAGCCGACATGACGATCATTTCGTCGGGAATCGGCATGCCGACAATGCCCAGCCACAAGGAGAAAAACAGCGCGAGATACCCGTATTGTTCCACCATCTGCGTCAGGAAGTCAGCCGGCATCGTGATTCCCCCGCTTCCTGCAGACGTAGACGAACGCAAACGGAACATTGAGCGGCACAAAGCGGATCTCCACGCGGCCAAACCGCGCCGCCAACTGCTTTCTCATCTGCAGCGAGTATTGGAAACAGACGAACACGCCCCCGGGCTTCAGCGCCGCCTCCACCTGGTCCATGATGGCGTCCCGCAGGTCCTGCGGAAAATTGGCAAACGGCAGCCCGCACACCACCGCGTCCAACTGTCTGATGCCGCATCTCTCCATGATCCGGGTCAGCTCCCGCGCATCCCCGCCGACATGCAGCTCCGGATAGCGCGCGGCCAACTGACGGCGCATCCCGTCGTCCTTCTCCAGAATCAGCGCCGTGCAGCCGGGTTGTTTCAGCTCGCGGATCATCCGGGTAAACACGCCCGTCCCCGCCCCCAACTCCGCCACCGCCGTCGCTGTCGTCCAGTCGATCGGCGCCAGCATCCGCCGGGCAAGCTGGCGGGAGCTGGGCATGATGCTGCCGACCGTCCGGGGCGAGCGCAAAAACTTGCCGGCAAACAGCAGCCCGTCCGCAATCGGCCCCCGTCCCGGCGTCGGCATGCCTATTCGTTCAGACGTGCCTTTCATCATTCCTGTCACTCCCTCTCTTTGTTGTCCCTATCCTATCGCGGAAACCTTAGCAAAAAGAGAGGGAAACGCTTAAGAATTTCTGAAGATTGCCGGGGGATCGGACAGAGAGGCCCTTCCTTCAAGCGTGTGCCCTTTTCCATAAGAAAAAAACAGTCTGCACGAGACTGTTTTCTGAAGGATTCCCCTATGCCTTGCGCCGCTTGCGCAGGGCGGCCAGCGCCTGCACCATCTCTTCCTTGTCGATTACGCCGAGCTGGTACAGTTCACGGATTTCGTCTTCGATCAAAAGGAGGTCGCCCTCCGGATCGCCCGTGTAGATAAACAGACCGTATCGCTGCAAAAACGCGCTCAGGTCAAAGTCGCCCGGCTGTTCCTTCAACGCACTCCCTCCAAATCGGCCGCCATGCGGGAAAGCACGGCATCGTAGTCAAACTCGACGGCAAACCCGGTGATGACGACAATGTTCGCGTGCGGGTACGCTTCCTGCCAGGCGGCCTCCTCATCCGGTTTCAGCCCGACGATGTACAGCGGATCGCGGGACAATTGCTCGTCCTCCGCCAGCAGCCGTAAAAACTGATGGCACTTTTCCTGTTCGGCAGCGGCGTTGAGGACGATGACGCAGCGCTCCACTTCGCCCGTCCGGCGCAGCTCCTGTATCATCTGAAACGTTTTGGCCGTAGGCACGAGCGCGTTCAGCTCGGGAAAGCGGTCTAGCAGCTCGTCAAGCCAGTCGTCTTCTTCCCAGGCCAGGTAGTAGATCATTGCAGTAGACATGATTGACAACCCCTCATGCGCGGATACATCGCGGATTTCAATACGATGTGTGACTTCCTGTTATTATACCACGCCGGCGGGGCGGCGTCCCGGTGAATCGCTTGACTTCGACAAAACCATCCCGTAAGGTGGAAACAGCATGACAAACTGTGTGGAAAGAGGTATGGTTCGCGTGAAAAAGAAGTACCTTGCCCTCCTGTTCCTGGTCGCCTTCCTCACCATGTTGGGCTTTGGCATCATCATACCGATTCTCCCGTATTTCGCCGAAAACGTCGGCGCCTCTTCGCTGCAGATCGGCATTCTGTTTGCCAGCTACAACATCATGCAGCTCCTGTTCGCCCCCATCTGGGGCATGCTGTCCGACCGGATCGGCCGAAAACCGCTGATCGCCTTTGGCTTGTTCGGATTTTCCGTCACCTTTATCCTGTTTGGCCTGGCCGAGAGCTATGCCGCGATGCTGGCTTACCGCATCATCGGCGGGATTGTCTCCGCCGCCGCGATGCCGACGGTCACGGCGATGGTGGCCGACCTGTTTCCGCCCGAAGAACGGGCGAAGGGAATGGGCGTGATCGGCGCCGGAGTCGGCCTCAGCTTCGTGTTTGGTCCCGTCCTCGGCGGCCTGTTGAGCGGGTGGGGCTTTGCCGTTCCGTTTTTCGTCTCGGGCGGCGTGGCGCTGTTGACGTTTCTGATCATTCTGTTTGCGCTGCCGGAAAGCCTGCCGCGAGAGAAGCGGACGGGCAGTTCCCGGGACAAGCGGGGCAATCCGCTGGCCGCCCTGTTTGGACCGCTCTCGCTCCTGTACGGCATCATGTTCATCGTCTCGTTTGCCTTTTCCGGCCTGGAGACGACATTTGCCCTCTACATAAACGATTTGTACGGTTACTCATCGAAAGACCTCGGCTACATGTTTCTCGTCATGGGGATCATCTCCGCCTTCGTCCAAGGGGGACTGATCGGCAAAATGGTGAAGCGGATGGGCGAACCGCTCGTCCTGACCATCGGCCTGATCCTGTACGGCATCGGCTTCTTTGCCATCCCGCTGGCCGCCAATTTTTGGGCGCTGGCGCTCACGCTCTCCCTGTTCGGAGCGGGGCAGGGCATGATCCGCGCCACCGGAACGGCGATGATTACGCAGCGGACCACCCAGGGCCAGGGCGTCACCAGCGGAACGATCAGCTCCATGGACAGCCTGGGACGCATCCTCGGTCCGCTGGCCGGCGGCGCCGTCTACGGATGGTACCAAAGCGGTCCGTTCATCGTCGGAGGCGTATTGATGGTCGTCATGCTGGTCTTGTTCCGCGCCCGCTACCGCCGGCTGCCGGAGCCCAGCGCCCAAGCGTAGGATGCCCACCATCCTTTCGTAATCGAACGCCCGGGGGAAAACGGGGAAGGCCCGGGCTTGACCAGGGCTTCCCCGCTCCATGACAAAAGGGAGTGCATCGATACGGGAATCGTAATCGACACACTCCCTTTCGTTTCAGGAAAAACGCTACACTTTAAACCTGTTTACCGTTTCCATCAAGCCCGTGGCGATTTCACTTAATTGTTGAGCGGTGGACGCCACTTCTTCCGACGATGCGGTCAGTTCTTCGGAAGAGGCTGCGACTTCTTCCGTGGTCGCCGAGTTTTCCTCTGTAACGGCGCTTACCTGCTCCACCCGTTCCATCACGATATCCTTGGACTTCACGATCTCGTCCATGGCCATGTACGTCTTCTTCATCAGAGGGGCGATGTTTTCGACGGAAGCCAGGATATCCGCAAAGGATTTTACCGTGTTTTCCACCGATGTCACCTGCTCCATGACGGAGGCTTCCACGTTCTGGGACGTTTTGATCACTTCATCCGTATCGTTGTGGATCGATTCGACCAACTGGAGAATGGTATTGGTATGCTGCCTGGACTCTTCCGCCAGTTTTCTGACTTCTTCCGCCACCACCGCAAACCCTCTGCCTGCTTCTCCCGCTCTTGCCGCTTCAATGGCCGCATTCAACGCCAGCAGGTTGGTCTGGTCCGATATGCCGGAAATGATATCGGTAATGCCGCTGATCTCCTTGACCGAGTCGGTCAGAATCCCCACTTTCTTGACAACGACTCCAATGGCTTGTTTGATCTCCTCCATGGAGGTGACCAGCT
This sequence comes from Brevibacillus sp. WF146, assembly GCF_001673705.2. Lineage (NCBI taxonomy): Bacteria > Bacillati > Bacillota > Bacilli > Caryophanales > Paenibacillaceae > Brevibacillus > Brevibacillus sp. WF146. Next base: position 1,275,853 of record NZ_CP109943.1, on the reverse strand, counting down.
TATCCATTTCTTCTTTTCCGATATGGGCTTTGTTCTCAGCCGTTTCGGTTTCGTCCTTGACGTTTTGCAGTTCCTGATACACATGTTCGATGTTGCTGGTCAACTGCGACAGAGCCCCGACAATCTCGGACAAATCCTGGGCCTGAGTGGCCGCTCCCGCTGCTACGTGCTGCATGGTCGCAGCAAGCTCCTGATAGGATGCCGACATTTCCTCCGAAACAGCCGCCAGGTTTCGGGAATGATCCGTCACTTCATGCGAATTGCTCTTTACCTCTGTCAATGCTTTTTTCATGTTGTCGATGACCACTGACAACGACCTGTTCATCTGGGCAAATTCGTTTTTGCCTTCCGCTTCCAGCGAAACGGTGAAGTCATATGCCGAGAGCCTTGCCAGGACGCTGTTGATCTGAGCCATGGAGCCTTTCATCAGTGTTGTCAGGAGCAGCGTCAGGCCACCAACGATTACGGCGATTCCGACAGCAACTCCAATAAACCGGTTTTTCGCCTGCTGGTATTCCCCGTCGGCTTGATTCACCACTTGTTTCGCCTCATCCGCCTGCAAGGTCACCAGTTTGTTGATATTGGTTTGAACAGTGTCAGCATACTGGGTGAGTTGGGCTCTCTCTTCTTCCGTCGTTGCCACGTTGGACTTCAATCTGCCGATATACGAGTCCACTGCTTCCAGATAACGGGTATAATTTCTGTCGATTTCGTCAATAATGGCCCTCTGTTCCTCGCTCATCTCTTGATTCCGAACTTCTTCGAGGATGCTGCCCGCGCTGGACTTCTGGGTTTCGATCGACTGTACCACATTTTGATCATAGCGACTGGCAAACAACAGTTTTGCGGTTTCAAGCCTGATGCTGTAAAAGTCCGTTTCAAACTGCTTCAGTGCAAGGGATTTGAGCATGTTTTTCTCGTACAGATCGTCCATGTCCTGACTGAACGCTGCCATGTTGTTCAAGGCGGTGAAGGAAAGATATCCGACGGAAACCAATGTGACGACAAATAATGTAAGCAATAATGTGGTGATTTTCACGTTTTTGGCTACGTTCTTGTGTTTTACAACGATTGCATGATGATCTTGCTCATTGTCAACTGCATGTCTTGCTGCCACTTTTGATACCTCCAGGTTTCATGATTACGGTTGCCACTCATCCTTGCCTCTCGTCAATCCCTGCCAAATTCGGGCCCAACCCCCTTTTTCTGCCAAAATAAAAAAAGCCTTCCTGCTAAAAGGGCAAGAAGGCTTAAAAAACAGATTGGCAACCGGCTGCCATAGTAAACGAAGTTACCTTAGGCCCTTAGCTTTGCGTCCCTACTTTTCAATAGGTTTGCCTTTTTTCAAAATATATCAATTGTCAATATAATGGTAACTTATACCGTTGCGTTCCGTCAAGGGGGACACCTTTTCTCCTGCCTGCTCTCCCGGCTAGCTCTCCTGCCGCTCCATCCACTCGCGGTACAGGGCGTCGATCTCCTCCGTCAACCGCTCCAGCTCCTGCTGCCAGCCGATCCGTTTCCGGTAGTCCGTCTCGCCGCCGGACAGCAGGGCCATCACCTCATCCCGCCGGGCTTCCCGCTCGGCGATCGCCCGCTCCAGTTCCGCCAGCTTGTACGGGTTGGGCCGCTTGCGGGAGCTGGCCGCATCCGGGCCGGAACCGGCCGGTTTCATCGTGTGCGGCATCGTTTCGGCATGCGGCCGCTTTTCGCTTTGCAGCGGCTCCCCCGCTTTCCGCGCGTTCTCCGCCGTCCGGCTGCCAGCCCCGCTGTGCCGCTGTCTTCGTTTTTCCCGCGCCTCTTCAAAGGTTCCCTCGTCGTGGACCAGCCGGCCGTTTTCCACCCAGTAGACGCCGTCCACCATCTTTTGCAAAAAGTACCGGTCGTGGGAGACGATGAGCAGCGATCCCTGAAAGCCGGCCAGCGCCTCCTCCAGCGTTTCGCGCGCCTCAATGTCCAGGTGGTTGGTCGGCTCGTCCAGCACCAGCAGGTTGACGTCCTGGTGCATCAACTGCGCCAGCCGCAGGCGCATCCGCTCCCCGCCGCTCAACTGGCCGATCCGCTTGAACACCTGTTCGCCGTAAAACAAAAACGCGGCCAGCCGGTGACGCGCTTCCGCCTCGGAGACGGCCGCCGTCTCCCGAAACACGTCGATCACCCGCCGCTCCTGGTCCCCCTCCAGCGCCCGCTGGGAGAGATAGCCGAGCTTGACACTGCTTCCGATCCGCACCGTTCCCGCGTCGGGCGGAAGCTCGCCCACCATCATCCTGATCCACGTCGACTTGCCACAGCCGTTGGGTCCGAGGATCGCTTTTCGCTCGCCGTACCGCAGCAGGAGGGAGGCGCCGTCAAACAGCCGCTTCCCCCCGAACGACTTGCTCACGCCCTCCGCGACCAGCACCTCTTCGCCGCTCCGCTCCGCCTTGTGAAACGCCAGGCCCATCCGCTCCGCTTCCAGACGGGGCCGTTCGATCCGCTCCAGCCGGTCCAGCGCCTTTTCCATGCTTTTCGCCCGGCGGTGAAACGCCTCGTTGGGCGGATTGGAGCGGTTGCCCCACTCCTTCAGCCGTTTGATCGCTTCCTGCATCTTTTTGATCTTTTTCTGCTGCTCCTGGTACTCGGCAAACTGGCGCAGCAGCCGCTCCTCCCGCTCTTTGACGAAGGTGCTGTAGTTGCCGGTGTAGTGTTCCGCCACGCCTCCGTCGAGGTGGTAGATGGAACTGACCACCGCGTCCAGAAAGCAGCGGTCGTGCGAGATCATCAGCACCGTTCCCGGATAGTCGCGCAAAAACCCCTCCAGCCACTCCATCGCCTCCAGGTCGAGATGGTTGGTCGGCTCATCCAGGAGAAGAACGTCGCTCTGCTGGCAGAGCAGTTTGGCCAGTCCCGTCTTGGTCTGCTCCCCTCCGCTCAACCGCGCAAAGGGCGTGGACAGAAATCCCTCGGAGAGACCCAGGCCGTCCGTCACCTGTGCCATGCGGGCTTCCCACTGATAGCCGTCCAGCCGCTCAAACTCGGACTGCAGCGTCTGGTAGCGCCCGATCAGCCGCTCCAGCTCTCGGTCCGCTTCACCGACGCGGCTCATCTCCCGCTCCAGTGAGCGCATCTCTTCCTGTATCGCCAGGACGTCGCCAAAGGCGCTGGCGATCACGTCCCGCGCCGTCCATTCCGGCGGGTACTGCGGCGTCTGCGGCAGGTAGGCCCAGCGGATGCCCTTCGCCCGGAACACCTCTCCCGCGTCGGGCTGCTCCAGGCCGGCCAGCAGCTTGAACAGCGTGGTTTTGCCCGCGCCGTTCGGTCCGACGATGCCGACCCGCTCGCCCGCCTTGATCTCCAGCGTGACATCCCGCAGAACGGGGTCCGCTCCGTACGACTTTTGCACGTGTTGGGTCGCGATGATGATCATGGAAAAACGCCTCCTTGGGGTTGTGCCACCGCCCTGCCCGACAGACAGGTCCGGCCAAGCGGGCCCGCTCCCGCCCCGGAAACGTTGGAAACGCCTCCTGCTCCGGGCAGCACACTCGCCGGCGGCCTTTTTTGGACGCAAAAAAGCCGCAGGCCTACACCTGCGGCATCGTCGCGCAATCGGACAGTCGATGGGTTATCGATGCATGGTACGCCTTGGTTGATTCCGCTCAATTGTATGACCAAAAAAGGGCAGACTACCCCCTTGGCGGATTCCCTCATGCGTCATGCTGGTAACTTCTACCACAAACCACGCTTGAACGGCACCAAACACGTACCTGCACCTCCTTCCCCAGGATGATCGTACCAATCTTTTCTATCTTATTACTTTACAGCATCCGGGTGGGAAAGGCAACAAAAAGCCAGGCCCTCATCGGCCCGGCTGGCTGTTCTTCTGCTGTTGAAACAGCGGCTGTTTCGTATCGGCATCGTAAAACTGGACGGTTGTGTTCGGCGGCAGTTTCGCCCGGGCGATCAGATACGGGTAGGTGATCACCTGGGCGTAGATCCTGCCCGGGTCCGGCTTGGTCTGCTTGACGTACACCTTGAGCTGTTCCAGGCTCCACTCCGTACCGGTCACCTTCAATCCGTAACCGGGATTGGGCGCCTGGCCGAGGGCGATCACGTACAGGCTGCCCAGCTTGTGTACGCCCCGCTGCTCCTTCACCTTCTGGACAAACGCTTTTTCCTCTGCGCTCAAAAGCGCGTTCTCGAGCACCTTGAACGCATCATCGTCTCCTTTCGGCTTCACGATATCCACCTCCTTCGTGCTTGGGTTCCAACGGATCGAAAGCCCTGCCTGTTCGATCACCCAGCGGAGCGGCAGATAGACGGTGCCGTTGTACTGCCGGGCTCCGTGCTCGATCGTGGTCCACTTCCCGTCGACGGCCGCTTCGTCGGTGTGCAGTTTGAAAGCAAGTGTCCTGTTCGACGGCAGCGTCAGCACCCCTGTATCGCCCTCCACCTGCCAGGCGGCTTGCAGAATCCCGCTCACATCCTCCGCGGCCGTGTAGGTCCGCTGGTTCACGGTAATGGCCTCGTGCTTCCACTGCGCGGCGTGCCCGTTCACCGTGATCTTGGCGTTCACGGCAGCCCCGGCCGGAATGGCGAGGAGCAGTTGCAGCCCGACGGCGCAGGCCACAGCCTTCTTCCATTTCATGCGCAATTCCTCCAATCTGTTACATCCTGTATTGCTGTTCACCTTGTATGACTGCATGGAGATGGGTAATGTTTCATGATAAGCCAAAACCGATCCGACCGCGGTCAGCGGATCAACAAACTGCCCACCATCAGCACGGCGGGAATCGTCAAGAGCGCGAGCAGCGTGGAAAAGACCGTCGTCATTGCGCCCATCTCCTCATCGGCCGCGTACCGGGCGAACAGGATGGACGCCATCGCCACCGTCGGCATGGCCACCTGAACGACCGCGACGCGGGTAATCTCCGCGTCCACATGCAGCACGGACAACAGCAGCGCCGCCGAGAGCGGAAACACAAACAGCTTGAACGTGATCGGCACGCCCAACAGCGGTAGGGACACCTGCGGCTTGCTGCGCAAGAGGAGCGGCAGCAGCATGCCGATGTACAGCATCGCCAGCGGCGAAGCCAGCCGGGCCAGCGCGGCGGCCAACTGCTTCACCGGTTCCGGCGGCGTCAGGCCGGACATCGCGAAGCCGAGACCGGCGACGATGGCGATCATCGGAATGTTGACCATCGCTTTCAGTCCCTTCAGCGAGAAGGCCCCTTTCTCCTGCAGCATCATCACCGCCACGGTCCACATGACAAAATCAAGCCCGGCGTCAAAGACGGCGGCGAGCACCGCCCCTTTCGGCCCGAACAGGGCGGCGCACAGCGGAAGGCCGATAAATCCAGTATTGCCCAAGCCGGAGAGAATAGCCAGTTCGCGCCGCTTTTTGGCAGACAGCGGCAGCGTCCGCGCCCCCAGCCAGCCGATCAGAATGCCGAGACAATTCAATAGTACGGAAACAGCGAATATTGCAAAAATTTGCAGCATGAGGCGGTCGTCAATCGGCGTTTGAAATACCCCGTCCAAAATGATGCAGGGCATCGCCACATTGACGATGATCGTGATCAGGATCTGGCGGGAATCGGCCGCGAGCGGCTGTCGGCAGCCGATCACCGCACCGATGCCGATGATCGCCGCCATCACCAGGATCGATTGGATGAGCGTGTTTATTTCCATCTTCGACGACCTCCGGTGCCTCTTCCCGGTTCTACATCTCCACCGGCTGCCAGGAGAGGCCGTTCGGTTCCCCTTTTTCGCAGGTGCGCAAAATGTCGCCGCAGACGGGAATCGCCTGCTCCAACGGTACGCACCAGGCGGCGGGAAAAGCCACCTCGCTGCCCTCGATCGTCAGTGTCGTCATGACGGCCGGCGGCTTGTCCTGCGCCAGCACGTAATGGCGCTCGACCGGCTCGTGTTCTTTCCACTGGACCAGGACGAGTCCCTGATTCCCGCCGGCCACCACCAGATCCACGTGGTCGCCGTACGCGGCGTGCACCAGCGTCCGGGTCGTTCCGTCCAGTTGGGCGATCGCCTTCAACACCTCGTGCCAGGCCGTGTGGTTTTGCTCCGTACCGGTTTCGTCCGTATACATGCGCCAGTCGTTCAGCATCGTGAAATCTCCTTTTTTCTCTCCGGCGCCATATCGCCACGAGCGCCGCCGGAGGTCCGTTTTTCGATGATGCGATGATGCCAGAAGAAGCAGCCCCCGCTTTCCGGTAAAGGGGGGCTTCGTTCCTATTGTACGCCTCTTCGTGTGCAGACTCAACCACGAACTTCACAGCCGGGCGGCGACTGGGCGAGCCATTGTGGTCGCGCAGCCATCACCCTTCATGCCTTTTTGGTTATCCTAAAAAAAGAGAAGGGAGGCCGGATGTTTCTGGTCATTGACAAATCGGGCACAGCCTTTTAGTATGAACCATGAAATTCATATCAACTTAGTGGGGGTTTCTCGATGAAAAAATGGGTTTGTGTCGCATTAATTTCTAGTTTGTTACTCGGAATTACAAGCTGCGGTACTTCCACAACGCCCGCCCAGCCTGAACAATCCGGTTCTTCCGCCGGCCAGGCCGCCCCGCAAAACCTGCTGGAGAAAGTAAAGGCGGAAGGCAAACTGGTCATCGGCACGGAAGGCACCTATGCCCCGTTTACGTTCCACGATCAATCGGGGAAACTGACCGGCTACGACGTGGACGTCATCACCGAAGTGGCCAGACGGCTCGGCGTGGAGCCGGTCTTCCAGGAGACGCAGTGGGACGCCATGTTCGCCGGCCTCGACGCCAAGCGCTTTGACGTGATCGCCAACCAGGTGGGCATCAAGAAGGAGCGCCAGGAAAAATACGATTTTTCCAAGCCGTACTCCGTTTCCCGGGCCGTGCTGGTGACGCACAAGGACAATAAAACGGTCAAGGACTTTCCAGACATCAAAGGCTTGAAAGCCGGCCAGTCGATGACCAGCAACTACGCCGACATGGCGCGTGAACTGGGCGCCGAAATCGTCGCCGTCGACAATTTCAACAACGCCATCGACCTGATCGCCACCAAGCGCGTCGACGTCGTGATCAACGACAACCTGTCCGTCCTCGACTTCCTGAAACAGAAGCCGAACACCCCGATCAAGATCGTCAAGGTGAAAACGGATGGTGTCCCGTGCGCCTTCATGTTCCGCAAAGGCAGCGACGAATTGGTGCAGGAGATCGACAAGGTGCTGGAGAGCATGAAGCAGGACGGTACGCTGAAGCAGATTTCCCAAAAATGGTTTGGCGAAGACATCAGCCAATAACCCGGTTGCCTCTGCCAAGTGGCGCGGCCTCTGATTCCGGTCGGACGGAGGTCGGCCACTTTTCTTCTTACACCCAAGAAACGGCGAGGCTTTACCGACCTCAATCCCGTTTGCGACAGAGCGGAATCCGGCACGTTGACAAAACGGCCAAACCCTTTTAGTATGGTCTCAACATCGCAACCCGTCACATCGCTTCAGGGGGATTTTTCACGAAAACACGATGGTTTTCCGCACTCATCTCCCCCTGCTTTTGTGTGTATCCCCTTTTATGTTCCACGACCCGTCGGGCAAGCTGACCGGCTTTGACGTGGAAGGGGTGTCAGCTTCAACCGGCGATCGACCTGCTTGTCTCCAGGCGGGTGGGCGTCCTCATCACGACGGCCTGTCCCTCTTGGACTTTCGGAAGCACAAGCCGGACACGCCGATCACAATCGTCGTCAAGCATCCGGACAGCGCCAGGAACGGCTTCGTGTTCCGCAAAGGCGGCAGGGAGCTTGTGGACGCGTTCCACACGGCGCCGGACGACAGGATGAACGACGGCACGTATCAAAAAATCTCGGAGAAATGGTTTGGTGCAGATGTTTCCAAGTAGCTTGTTCGACAATCCCGAACGCCTGAACAGATGGATCGAGATCGCGCAGAGCTCGTTTCTTCCCCTGTTGAAAGGAGCGCTGACGTATACGCTGTCGCTGTCCATCATCTCGTTTGCCATCGGCCTGGTGATCGCCATCCTGACGGCGCTGGCCCGCATCTCCGGCAGCAAGCCGCTGGTGGCCGTCGCCCGCGCCTACGTCTCCATCATCCGCGGCACGCCGCTTTTGGTGCAGCTCTTCATTATCTTTTTCGGGCTGCCCAGCGTGGGTCTGACCATCGACCCGTTTCCGTCCGCGGTGATCGGCTTTTCCCTGAACGTCGGGGCGTACGCGTCGGAAGTGGTGCGGGCCGCGATTCTGTCCATCCCCAAGGGACAGTGGGAAGCCGCCTATTCGCTGGGGATGACCTACCGGCAGGCGCTGCAGCGCGTCATCCTGCCGCAGGCCGCCCGCGTCTCGGTGCCGCCGCTCTCCAACTCGTACATCAGCCTGGTGAAAGACACGTCGCTGGCCGCAGCCATTTTGGTGCCGGAGATGTTCCGCAAGGCGCAGGAGATCACCGCCACCACCTACGAACCGCTGCTGGTCTACTCGGAAGCCGCGTTCATCTACTGGCTGATCTGCCTGGTCCTCTCCTTCATCCAGGACCGGATCGAAAACAGGCTGGACCGCTACGTCGCCTAGAAGGGGAGAATGTTGGATGATCGTCATTTCGAATCTTCACAAACGCTTTGGAGACCTGCATGTGTTAAAAGGGGTCTCGCTGACGGTGGAAAAAGGCAAGGTGGTCGTCATCATCGGGCCGTCCGGCTCAGGCAAAACCACCCTGCTGCGCTGCCTCAACGCGCTGGAGCTGCCGACCGAAGGCAGCGTCCAAATCGGCGAGGTAAAGCTGGACTTCTCCGCCCGGGGCAAGGTGGACAAGGCGGAGATTGCCCGGCTGCGCAGGCAAACCGGCATGGTGTTTCAAAGCTACAACCTGTTCCCGCACATGACTGCCCTGCAAAACGTGATGGAGGGGCCGGTCACGGTCAAGAAGGAAAATCCGGACAGCGCCAGGGCCAAGGCGGTCTCCCTGCTGACCAAGGTGGGGCTGGCGGACAAGCTGGACCACTACCCCGCCCAGCTCTCCGGCGGCCAGCAGCAGCGCGTCGGCATCGCCCGCGCGCTGGCGATGGACCCGCAGGTGATGCTGTTTGACGAACCGACGTCCGCCCTCGACCCGGAGCTCGTCGGCGAAGTGCTGAAGGTAATGAAGGAACTGGCCCTGGAAGGCATGACGATGGTCGTCGTCACCCATGAAATGGCGTTTGCCCGGGACGTGGCGGACGAGGTGATCTTCATGGACCAGGGCGTGATTGTGGAACACGGCACGCCGGAGCAGCTCTTCACCCGCCCGCGGGAAGAGCGTACGCGCCAGTTTTTGCAGCTCCTGCAGTGATCAGCCGGCGCTCCTGTACGGCAAAAAAGACTCTGTGTTTTCGCGGAACACAGAGTCTTTTGCGTGGAAGGCGTCAGCCGCCAGCAGGCTGAAAAACAGCAGGAGCCTTTTCACGTCTTCTAGAACTTTTACAAATTCTTTAAGGTTTCTCTATCTTCCCGCAACATCTGTGGCCTACCATTAGAGGTGTCAGACCCTACGATGGACAAATCGTCCTCCATGTTTCCGCCCGTTTAGCCCCCTTCTAAGCCGGGCGGGCTTTTTTTGTGCGTATCGCGACGGACGTGTTGGCGCTGGGCGGCTGTGGTACAATCGTCCGTAGATCATGACGAGGAGGAGATGGCGGTGGAGAGCAGCCGACCATCCGTAATCAGGCCCGGACTGTTCAGCGTGGAGGCGGCGGCGGACCGGCGGCGCCGGGAATTTGACCACCATAACGAAGCGATTTTGCACAAGCAGGTGCCGGTCGACGTGGTCTTTTTCGGCGATTCGATCACCCACTGGTGGGACGTGTCCACCTATTTCGGCCGGGCCGGACGCGTCGTCGTCAACCGGGGCATTGGCGGCGACACGAGCGAATACGCCCGCAGGCGGTTTGCGGCCGACGTGCTGCAGCTCAAGCCCAAATACGCGGTCATCCTGATCGGGGTGAACAACACCTGGGCCCTGGACGCGTGGCACCCCGAAGAGCGCAAGACGGCGGAGCAGATCTGCGAGGAGGTTGTCGCCGACGTCGAAAGCATGCTGAAGGCGGCACAGGAACACGGCATCGTGCCGATCCTCTGCTCCATCCTGCCGACGCGGATCGACCGCTATGCGCGGAACGAAGAGCGCAACCGCCTGATTGTTCGCATCAACGGCGGACTGAAAGACCTGGCCGAACGATTGAACGTCATCTACGTCGACTACCACACGGCGCTGGCCGATGCGGACGGCGTGACGCTGCGGGAGGGACTGGCCGACGACGGCCTGCACCCGCACGTGCTCGGATACGACATCATGGCCGCGGTATTGCGGGAGACGCTGGCCGGGCACGGGATTGACCTGTAAAAAGAAGGCGTCCGCCTGTGCCCGTCATGTCTTGCGGGCAGCGGCCGGCGCGATCAAACCGGCCGCCTGTCCTCCAGCCAATGACCGCCCGCCACCTTGCCGACCGACGCCATCAGGACGGAAAAGTGAGAGGTGCCGTCGATGCCCAGGTACTCGTTCATGTTTTTGTCGAACCAGTGTCCGACGGTACATACCCCCAGCCCGATCGCATTGCCGGTAATGTGCAGATTCTGCGCGATGTGACCGGCGTCCCACCAGACGTAGCGGTAGGCCCGCTCTCTGTACTTGTCCCTGGTCCGCTCCACCACGGCGGTCCAGACGAAATTGACCGCGGCGCGGCGGGTCATCTCCTGCTCCTCCGTAAACAGGTAGGCCACCTCCGAGACATCCTCCCGCTTCAACAGCTCCAGGCACCAGTTCTGCACATCCAGGTGATACAGCCCTTTGTCAAGCGACTCCACGTTGTTGATCAATAGATACGTTTCGATCGGATACAGCGCCCCGGCGGAGGGCACCGTGCGCAGTTGGTAATCGCCCATGTCGGCGGTGATGCCCGTCGTCCCCCACAGCAGGAGGTTCAGCTCATGGAGCGTCAGCGGGGTCTTGGTGAAATTGCGCTTGGAGCGGCGCTCGCGCAGCAGCCGCCACAGGTCGGGAGAAGCGGGAAAGTCGGGCGTTCCCAACGGAATGCGGGCGAGGGCCTCCTCGTGGCGCAAATAGGTGGGCGGCCGTTTGGAAAAGTCGTAGCGCGACGCCCAGCCCTTTTCCAGATCGCCCAGGGCGTACGAGGTCGCTTCCAGGAATTCGCTGCAGATGCGCTGCCAATCGGGATGCATGTTTCTCTCTCCTCCCATGGGTAGTCAGGTTGATCATGCTTGTATCCCTGAGTATACGAGCGCCTTTTGCATTAGTAAAATGATGCTTTATAATAGGGATCATAAGTTTTTTCTAATGAAACGGAGTGAACGCGATGACGCTTGCGCAGCTGCAGGTCTTTGTCGCCGCCGCCGAGTCCGGCAGTTTTACCCGTGCCGCCGACGCCCTCGGCTATACGCAGTCTGCCGTTTCCCAGATGATCAACAACCTGGAAAAGGAGCTCGGCGTCCAACTGTTTCACCGCAGCCGCAGCGGCATCACACCGACCGGCATCGGGGATCGGATGCTTTCCCACGCGCGGCACATCCTGCAGATCACGTCCTGCATGCAGCAGGAAGCGGCGTCGGCCCGCGGACTGGAGGTAGGCGTGCTGCGGATCGGCTCCATTCCCAGCGTGGCCGCCAAAGTGCTGCCGGGCTTGATCGGCTCCTTTCGCAGGCGGTTTCCCCAGGTGGACATCGTCCTGTTCGAGGGGGAGCACGAAGAGATCCACAACTGGATCACCAGCTCCGTCGTGGACATCGGCTTTACCACCATGCCCGACAAGGACCTGCAGACCATTCCGCTCTTGTGCGACGAGATGAAAGTGATCCTGCCCGATCAGCATCCGCTCAAGGACGAGCCCTTTCTCACCTTTGCCCAGATCCGCGACCGGTGTTTCATCATGCCGAAGGACACCTGCATCAAACGGCTGCTGAGCGCACACGGCATCACGCCCAACGTCACCTTCGAAGTCAGGGACGCCACCACCATCCTGTCCATGGTGCAGGAGTGGATCGGCGTCACGATCCTGCCGGAACTGTACCTGCCGGAAGTGATGCCGAAAGTGGTGGCCGTTCCGCTTCAGCCGGCGATCCGGCGGGAGCTGGTGCTGGCCGTCCGCAGCCTGCAGTGCGTCTCCCCCATCACCGCCGAATTTATCGTTCACAGCCAGCGTTTCGCCGCAGCGGCACACCCCCGTTCGACTTCGGCGTAGTCCCGCTTTCGTGCGGCGCGGGTTTGTTCCCCCGAAACACGACGGCTCGCAGCAGCGCTCCCGGGACATACGGCTGTAAGTTATGCATCACACGCAGCAGCGACCAACCCATGGATGAAAAGGATGAAGCACGGTGGCATTTGGAATCACCAGAGAAGAGCTGAACAACTGGAAAGAGGCGGTCGCCAGGGGAGAGATTGCGTTTTTGACGCACTACTGGCTCGATCTGCGTTTTCCGGACGTCAAAACGGTAACCAAGGTGGGATGCCGAAACCTGGAGGTCTTGTCCCAATGGTGCACCGCCCATGGACTTGACCCCCGATATATCCACAACCGTCCGCCGTTCCCCCACTACGACCTGATCGGTCCGAAGCAGAAGGAAATCCTGCAGAAGGAACGCCTGTGGGACCATTTGCGGCGGTTCAAGCTGCTTTGAGAATCGCGGAAGTGCCCGTCGCAGAAACGTGCCCGATGAAGAGAAGGCCAACCGGCTCTGCCCGGCTGGCCTCTTTTCTTCATGCAAAAAGAGGCATGTCACGTGTTTCCACGTGTGCCATGCCTCCAATGTCACCATCTTCTCACGCCATGCTATTCCATCATCTGCACCAGCTTGCGGGAGAGCAGCAGGAGCAAGAGCCCCATCACGATCGCCAGCAAACCGATCAGGCCAAACACTTCCAGATAGCCGAGCGACTGCGTATAGGACGCCAGTTCGCCCGCCAGGATGTTGGCTACGCCCGAGCTGGCCAGCCAGACGCCCATCAGCAGGGAGGCCAGCTTGACGGGAGCGATCTTGCTCACCATCGACAGCCCCACCGGCGAGAGGAACAGTTCCCCCAGCGTGTGCATGAAGTACGTCAGCACGATGAACATGACGTTGGCTTTGTTCAGAATGTGGTTCTCGTCGCTTCCGGTCTGCATGACCGCGAGGAGCAGCACCATGTACCCCAGGCCGAGCATGATCATGCCGAGACCCATTTTGGTCGGGATCTTCAGGTCGCCCCGTCTGCTGGACGCCAGCTTCACCCACAAACCGGACAGGATCGGCGCCAGCAGCACGATGAACAGCGGGTTCAGCGACTGGAACCAGGAAGTCGGCACCTCGTAGCCGAACACCTGCTTGTCCACAAACTTGTCGGTGTACAGCGTCAGCGAGCTGCCCGCCTGTTCAAATCCGGCCCAGAAGAAGACCACAAAGCAGGTGATGATGATAATGACTGCGGTCCGCTGTTTGTCCTTTTTGGTCAGCGGAGCGTTGGCCGCGGCGGCCTTGGCCTTATCCTCCGATTTGCCCACGGGCTTCTTGCCGATGTCGCCGAGATAGCGATTGCCAAACACGTTGAAAATGAGCTGGCCGATAATCATGCCGATCGAGGCGGCCAGGAAGCCGTATTTGAAGCCGTATTGAACCACGCCGTTCACCGTGGTCTTGAAGAGGTCTTCCGCCAGATATCCGCAGACGAGCGGCGCGAAAAAGGCCCCGATATTGATCCCCATGTAGAAAATGGTGAACGCAGAGTCACGTCTGTTGTCGTTTTCCGGATACAGTTCGCCGACCAGCGTGGAAATGTTCGGCTTGAAGAAACCGTTCCCAATAATCAACAGACCCAGACCGAGATACAAGCCCAACAGGCTGTGTTCCGCAAACAGCACGAAGTTGCCGACCGCCATCGTGATCCCGCCGATCGTGATGGCCAGCCTTCTGCCCAGGTAGCGGTCGGAGAGGTATCCGCCGATCAGCGGCGTGAAGTAAACCGCTCCGGTAAAAAATCCGTAGATGCTCATGGCGACGCTTTTTTCAAACCCGAGTCCCCCGCTGATCAGCGCGGTGGTGAGATACAGGGTCAACAGCGCCCGCATGCCGTAGTAGCTGAACCGCTCCCACAGCTCCGTAAAAAACAGCAAGTGCAAGCCAGGAGGATGTTTTGGTTTGCCTTGCTGCGTGTTCAAAGCTGCCTCCATATAAGTCCCTCCTAGATGTCTGACAACTAACGTTTTGTATCATATCACAGTTTTTGTAGTTGAGTCCATATAATTGTGTAAAAACGGAGTCTCTTTAAAATAAGAGAGCCATTTCAAAAAACCCTCGGTTAGAATGAAGTTGTCCAGACAACATTCCAGGAGAGGGGATTTTGAAAATGGCTCATTACCAGATTACTGTAGATTCGCAGCTTTTGCAGCAACTATTTCTCGGAAATTCGCAGGATTCGGGGGTGGCCAAGCTGCTGGAATCGGTATTGAATCAGGTATTGCAGGCCCAGGCTACGGAACAGCTTTCTGCGGAACCGTACGAACGTACAGATGAACGTCAAGGTTATCGAAACGGTACATATCCTCATCAATTGACCACGCGTGTGGGAACGGTCACCCTTCGGGTGCCACGAATTCGAAACGGAAAGTTCTCGACAGAAATGTTTGCCCGCTATCAGCGAAGTGAACAAGCCTTGGTTTTAGCTCTCATGGAAATGGTGGTGAATGGGGTATCAACTCGAAAAGTTGCCCAAATCACGGAGGAACTGTGTGGAACCGAATTCTCTAAGTCTACTGTTTCCGACCTGTGTAAACGCCTGGATCCGATTGTAACGGCTTGGAACAACCGAAATCTACGAGAGAGCTTCTATCCATTTCTCATTGTAGATGCCCTCGTTTTAAAGGTGCGTGAAGAGGGGCGTGTACGCTCTCGTGGCGTGATGTTGGCCTACGGGGTGAATAAGGAAGGCTACCGAGAAGTCCTTGGACTGATGCTTGGAGATAGTGAATCAGAGGCCAGTTGGAGTGAGTTTTTTAGCTGGCTGAAAGATCGAGGCTTGCGAGGCGTAGAACTGATTGTGTCCGATCAACATGGTGGGCTCGTACGAGCCATTCGTACTCATTTTCAAGGGGTGACGTGGCAACGGTGTCAGACTCATTTTATGCGAAATATTCTTGACGCCACCCCCAAGCAGCTGCAGGAGGAGTTGTATCCCCGTGTTCGTGCGATTTTGGATGCCCCTGATCTTGAAACGGCACGGTTGTTGTTGCAACAAACGGTGGAAATATACGAGGCCAAAGCTACAAAGGCGATTTCGGTTTTGGAGAATGGTTTTGATGATGCCACAGCCATTCTTCTGCTGCCCGAAAAGTACCGTAAACGACTTCGGACAACAAATGGCATGGAGCGACTCAACGAAGAAATTCGACGACGAGAACGTGTCATTCGCATTTTTCCTAACCGTGAATCGGTTATTCGCCTAATCGGAGCTTTGCTTATGGAGATAGACGAAAAATGGGCAAGTGGCAAAAAGTATCTCGATATGGCAGAGTATTTGGAATGGCGAGAAACTCAGGCAACAAAAGCGGTGTCTAAAGTGACTCGCATTGGCTAATTTATTTCTCTACCGAGGGGAATTTACACACAAATACGGACTTGATCGTTTTTGTGAATCTCCCCATATTAAAAATATTTTTTATTTAATTAGTATTGATAAACTTATACAGTTCCAGTATAAAAAATCCGCGTCACATCAGCATTTTTATGTGCAAACAAACATATTCTTTCTATATGATCTGTAAAAAAGTGGAGGTTTATGCACGTGGAGAAAAGGCTGCTCAAGACGGCCGTCTACAGCTTTCTGATCGGATTTGCCTTGACGGTCATCTTCGTGCCCATCGGCCAGGAGCGGATCGGCTGGCTGGGCGATGTCAGCACGGCTGTGAGTTACCCTGACTATTTTTACATGGTCTTCCGTTGCGCGTTGATGTTTACCGCCGTTTGCGTCCTCGTCGCGTTTCTGCGGGTGGCCAACAGGCAGACGGACGGGAAAATTCTGCTGGCGCGCTTTGTCTTCGAGTGGATCATCGAACCACTCAAGTCCCTCTTCATCGGCTTTGCCTCCGTGACCATGATCGGGATTGTCCTGGTGCTGGCCGTCGCCGCCTTTCTGATACTGTTTTAGCCCCCTGAAAAAAAGACGCGGGCCCCCTCAGGGTACCCGCGTTTTCTGTTCTTCATGCCCCGCCGCCTTCAGCTCATCCGCCAATACCAGGTACATCGCGTGCGACCACAGAAGCGGCACCGCCGGCATCCCGGCCCGCTCCACCCACGGCTGGTAGCGGTCAGGCGCGAGCAGATGCTCCTGCACCTGCTCCGGCAGGCCGTCCGTCGTCCGGGTCGATTCGATCCAGCGGCAAATTGCCGCGGCCTCGCTGCGTCGGCCGTTTCGCACGTAATACCAGCCCAGCCAGGCGGACAAGAGCGGCCACTGCCCGCCGCCGTAATAAGTGTCGCCCCGGTAGCGGTGAACGCCGAAGCCGGCCAGAAGCTCCCGCTCGATCCGCGTCACGGTCCGGACCATCAACGGATCGTCTGCGTCCACCAGTCCGAACGGCAGGGACAGCCACAGCAGGCTGGCGTCTGCCGACGGATCGCCCAGCGACTTCACAAACGCGCCGTTCTCCGTTCCCCGCTCCAGCACGAAGCGGCGGACGGCATCGGCCAAGCCGTTCAGCTCCTCCGCCCGTTCCGGCAGACAGTCCGCCATCGCCCGCACGCCGCCGTATACGGCCGCCAGTGTCGCCGGGTGGATGCGGTCGCCGTGCTCCTCCCAGCAGTCAAAGTTAGGCATCTGCCAGCACGCCCCGAGGTAGTCCAGCGTCAGGTCGACGGAGGCGCGAAACCGCTCGATCAGGCTCCGCTCCCCGCTGCGGCGGACATGCTCCGCCAGCCCCCAGAGCCACGTCCCGTACCCGTCCAACTGAAAGCTGCCCCATTCTCCCGCCACTTCGTCTCCGTCGACGGTGAAGCGGGCGTGCAGGAAGCGCCTGTTGGCCTCCGCCGCGCTGCCTGCCCACCCCGCGCGAACAGCGGCGATCGCCGCTTTGGCCTTGCCGGCGTGTTTGTTCACCACGGAATCACACCAGGCGTAAAAGCGGCGGGAGCTCTCATGGCGGCCGAAGCGGTCCAGCGCATAGGCGACAAACGCCCCGTCCCGCAGCCAGGCGTACCGGTAATGGACAAACGCAGGCGATGCCAGATAGGCGCCCGTCTCCGCCTGGTGGCGCAGGATGATGTCGATGCTGTGGTCGATCAAGGACCTCGTCGTCACGGCACTCCCCTCCCGTCGCTTCACCCTTTTGTCCCGCCGGAGGACAAGCCGGTAATCAGATAGCGCTGCGCCAGCAAAAAGACGATCAGCACGGGCAGCGTGACGATGATCGCCCCGGCCGCCATGTAATGCCAGTCGGAATTGAACTGGTTGACAAACTGCTGCAAGCCGATCGGCAGCGTGTACATTCGCTGTTCGGACATGAAGGTGAGGGCGATCAAAAACTCGTTCCACGCCGTGATGAAGGCGAAGAAGCCGGTCACGGCGATACCCGGCAGCGACAGCGGCAGCACGATCCGGCAAAACGCGCCGAAGTGGGACAAGCCGTCCACCCGCGCCGCTTCCTCCAGCTCGTAGGGAATCGTGTCAAAGTAGTTTTTCAGCATCATCACGCAAAACGGCACCGCTACCGTAGCATATGCGAGCACCAGGCCGAGGTAGCTGTTCAACAGCCCCAGCGCGTTGACAATCCGGTACAGCGGCACGATCAACAGCGCCCCCGGGAACATCTGGGTGAGAAAAAAGCTGAAGGAGATCGCCCGTTTGCCGGCAAAGCGGAAGCGGGACATGGCGTAGGCCGCCGTGGTGGACAATGACAGCGCCACAAGCGCGGTCAAGAGCGCGACGAGGAAGCTGTTGGCCATCCACTGCAAAAAGACGCCGTCGGCACGGGTCAGCACGTGAACGTAATTGTCCCAGGTAAACGTGTGCGGAACGATGGACAGCTCGGTCGAAAACACTTCCGCCCGCGGTTTGAAGCTGGTGGCGAGAATCCACAGCACGGGAAAGACGGCAATCGCGGATGCGGCGATCAAGAGAAGGTGCACCCACCAGTTGGACGTGCGCATCTCAGTAGTACACCCCCTCGCCGCTGTTGGCTTTGATCAGCCGCCGGTACAGCACCGTAAAGGCGAGCAGAAAGCTGAAAATCACCACGCCGTAAGTGGCGGCCATACCGAAGTTCCAGTTCATGAACGCCTCCCGGTAGGCGTAGGTGACGAGAATTTCCGTGGAGCGGACCGGCCCGCCGCGCGTCACCAGGAAAATGATGGTGAACATGTTGAACGTCCAGATCACGCCGAGCACAGTCGCCGTCGCCGCCACCGGCCTCAGGAGCGGCAGCGTGATGTTCCAGAACTGGCTCCACGGCGAAGCTCCGTCCACGCGGGCCGCCTCGTAGAGGGATGGCGGGATGCTTTGCAGGCCGCCCAACAGCGTGATCATCATGAACGGCACGCCCACCCAGACGTTGACCATGATCACCGAGACCATCGCCCAAAAGCTGTCACTCAGCCAGGGAATCGGCGCGAAGCCCAGCTTTTGCAGGACGATGTTGAACAAGCCGTACGTTTGGTTGTACATCCACGTCCAGGAAAAGGCGGAGACAAACGACGGCACCGCCCACGGAACCATCAGCAGCATGCGGTAGATGCCGCGTCCTTTGATGTTGCGGTTCAGCAGAAGCGCCAGCCCCAACCCGATGACGAAATGGAAAAAGACATTGACAAACGTCCAGACCAGCGTCTGCACAATCACGTCGCGAAACACCGAATCGGGCTTGAAAATCGAGGCAAACAAATCGACGTAGTTGTCCAGTCCGACAAACGTCCAACTGGGCGGGGCAAATTTACTGCCCATGTTGTACTGGTTCATGTCAGTAAAGCTGTAGATGATTCCCTGCACCAGCGGATAAAACACCAACAGCGCCATCACCACAAGCACAGGCGTGAGAAACAGCCAGGCGATCCACTTGTTGCTGCATATTGTCAACCATCACGCCCCCCTTTTTCCAACAACGTCCTTCGACAGCGCGAAGGGAAGAAAAGCCCATCGGCCATTCTCCCTCGCGCCTTCATGCGGTTTTCGTTTTCATTCGCTATTGTCCCAGCAGCGCCTTCCACGCGCCGGCAACCGCGTCCAGCCCTTCCTGCGGCTTTTTCTCGCCCTTGTAGATCGCCTGGATCTCGGGATCGAACGAGGCGAAAATCTGTCCCCCTTCCGGAATGACCGGCCGGTTCTTGGCGCTTTCCATTACCGCCTTAAAATCGGAGATCAGCCGGTTCTCCTTGATTTCCGGCATCTCGTACGCCGATTTACGCGTCGGCAGTGTGCCGTTTTTGCTCGCCAATTTGGCCTGGCTCTCCTTGCTGGTGAGGAAAGCGATCAGCTTGTAGGCGGCCTCTTTTGACTTGGAGCCGGCGTAGATGGCCAGGCTGTGCCCGCCCACGGGAGAGCCGGTATGCCCGTCCGGTCCGGCCGGAATCGGAGCGATCCCCAGGTTGTTCGGATCGCGGAACTCTTCCCCTGAGAGAATGTCGGAGGTAGCCCAGGGGCCGTTGAAAATCATTGCCGCGCTCCCTTTTTTAAAGGCTTCATTCATGTTCTGGTAGCTGTTGGCCGCATCCAGATCCTTCGGGTACACGTGATCCTGATCGCGCAGTTTCAAGGCAAACTCGATGCCCTTCACCGCACCCGGCGTGTTGATCAGCACCTGCAAGTTGTCGTCGATCAGCCCCCCGCCAAACGCCCAGATAAACGGCAGCGAGAAGTAGGCTTCCGTCTGGCGGTGGTAGAAGCCCCACCTGTCTTTGCCGTTGGACAGCGCCTTGGCGGCTGCGGCAAATTCGTCCATCGTCCGGGGCGGCTCGTTGAACCCGGCCTCTTTCAGCATCCGCTTGTTGTACAAGAGAGCCAGCGCGTCGGTCACCTCCGGTACGCTCCAGACGTGGCCGTTCCACTTGCTGTAGGAGAGCGGCGCCTCCAGGAAGTCGTCCTGATCCGTAAAGTAGCTGTCCAGCGGCTCCAGCAGCCCCATTTTGGCAAACTCCGGCGTCCAAGCCACTTCGGAGCGGATCACGTCCGGTCCGTTGCCGGCCTGCGCCGCAGTGCGAAACTTGTTCTGAGCCTCGCCGAACGGGATCAGCTCCAGGTTTACCTTGATCTCTTTGTTTTCCTGTTCAAACTGGCTGATCAGTTCCCTCAGCGCCACTGTCTCTGATTCGCGCATCGTCGTCCAGAATGTTAGCGTGACGGGCCCGTCCTTCTGCTGCGCCGGCCCTCCCTGCTGACCGCCTGCCTCGCTGGAGCCGCCGCAGCCGGCCAACAGCGAACCAACCAACGCCATCGCGGTAAAAATGCTGAAAAAGCGTTTCATCCATGTACCCCTCTTTCTTCCTGATATACAGGTTAATCTGCCGGACGTGTCGCCGCGGACCATTCTGGCGGTGCCCCCGTCGAGAGGGCGGCTGCTTGGGGGACAGTCTGCAAACCGAAGCTGTTTTGGCAGTGTTGCGGGTCAGCGTACAAGTTAATGCAAACGATTGCACATGATCGTGTCAGAGCCCCCCAAATGGAACACGCGGCAAAACCGCCTTGCATGTACTACCATCCTACACGAAACAATCCAGCCGAGAAAACGCTTGCAAACAGCCATATTTGGTCATTTTTCCTTTTTATGATAGAATATCGCCGTAATTCTACCAATTTTTCTCGCATGCGTCTTTTTTCTGTATATTTCATTCATTCCCTATTTTTGCGCATTAACAGTTTACAAGCGGATGCTTTTCCGGTACGATGTTGAAAAACAAACGTTTGCACAGAACTGGGAGGATTGTATGTCCGTTACGATCAAGGATGTGGCCCGCGCGGCGGGAGTCTCTCCTTCCACCGTGTCCCGGGTCCTGTCCCATCATCCGAAAATCAGTCCGGCGACGGTGCGAAAAGTCCGGGAGGCCATGGAGGCGCTTGGCTACCATCCCAACATCATGGCCAAAAGCCTCGTTTCCAAAAGCACGCAAACGATCGGGCTTGTTCTGCCCCGTTCCGTCGAAGAGTTTGTCAATCCATTTTTTTCTGAGGTGCTGCGCGGCATGCTGGCCTGCGCGCAATCAGCCGGATACGACGTGCTGATGTCATCGGCCAACAGCCGCCCGGAAGAGCTGGAGTCGGTCAACCGGATGATCCTCGGCCGCCGCGTAGACGGCATCATCCTGATGGCCCCCCGCAAGGCGGACCCGCTGGTGGATCTGTTGCTGGAGCACGACTTTCCCTTCGTCCTGCTGGGCCGCTCGCTGGAGCGGAGCGACCTCTTGTGCGTCAACAACAACAACGTGCAGGCCGCGTTTGACGCCACCCGCCATCTGATCGCTCAGGGGCACGAGCATATCGGTTTTGTCAGCGGACCGCCGGACATGGTCGTCTCGGAGGATCGGCTGGAAGGCTACAAGCGGGCGCTCGCCGAAGCGGGGCTCCCGTTTCGCCAGGAGTGGGTAATGACGGCGGAGATGCTTCAGGCCGGCGGCTTCCACGCCACGTCCCTGATGATGAGCCAGCCGGAACGGCCGACCGCTTTCGTCGTGATCGACGACGTGATCGCATTTGGGTTTATCCGCCAACTGTACGAAGCGGGGATGCGTGTCCCCGACGATGTCTCAGTGGTCAGCTTCAACAACATCATGCTGTCCGAACTGAGCAATCCACCGATCAGCACCGTGGACATCGGCATTTACCACCTCGGCTACACGACCGTCCAACTGCTGATCCGCAAGCTGGCCGGCGAGACGATCACACAGCCACAGATCGTGCTGCCCCACCGGCTGATCGTCCGCGGCTCATCCGCCCGACAGCCGGATGCGTAATCGGGGAAGACGCTTCTTGGGAAGGAGAATCCACATGATGAATCCTGTCACGGGAAAACCGTATCTCAACGACGCTGTCATCGGCAACGCGTCGATGCTGGCCGCTCTGGGGCGCAGCGGGGAGCTGTACCGCCTCTGGTGGCCGCATGTTGACTTCCCGCAGCACGTGGAGCGGATGCGCGCCGGCGTCTTTGTGGAGGAAGAAAGCGAGGAGACCGTTTGGACAGACGACCCGGCTGAGTGGCAATGGGAGCAGGCTTACCTGCCGCGGACCAACGTGCTGCGCACGGCAGGGGCGGCCCGCCGTCTGCCTCTGCGCTGGGAAACCGTCGATTTTGCCGTTCCTGGCGAGCCGCTGTTGGTTCGCTTGTACAAATGGACCAACACAGGCCGCAAACCGATCCGGCTCCGCTTTTTCTGCGCCGCTTCGCTCACCATCGGGGAAAATCGCCTGTACAACTGCGTCACCTATGACCCCCACATCGACGGACTGGTGTACTTTCGTCATCAATACGCGTTTGCGCTGGCCAGTCCGCTGGGGTGCGCCCAGTACACCTGCGCCGACGCCTGGAAGCACGCGTCCCGGGGGTATTTGCCGGGCACCAGGGTGGCGATGGCGCCGGACGGGGCGCTCGGCTGGACGTTCCCGCTGGAACCGGGGGAGACGGCCGCCATCCCCGTCTATCTCACGGCGGGAAGTCGGGTGGACGAGGCGGTAAACGCCATGCGCCGGGCGTTTGCCGCCTCGGCCGAGGACCATCTGGAGCGGACCGTGCGCTACTGGCACGACTACCTGGACGTACAGCCCGCCCTCCCTGCCGGCTGCGACGAGCGGACTCGCCGCGTCTACGAGCGTTCCCTGCTCGTCTTCCGGCTGATGGCGGACGAACAGACCGGCTGCGTGATCGCCGCGCCGGAGTTTGACGAGGCCTTCACCCGCTGCGGCGGCTACGCCTACTGCTGGGGACGGGACGCGGCGTACATCACGACCGCCTTTGACCGGGCCGGTCTGAGCGGCATGTCCCGGATGTTCTACCGCTGGACGCTGACGGCCCAGGATCCGGACGGCTCGTTTCAGCAGCGCCACTATCACGACGGACGGCTGGCCCCTTCCTGGGGGCTGCAGATCGACGAGGGCGGTTCGATCCTCTGGGGGATGCACCAGCACTATGTGGCGACGCGGGACCGGGCATTTCTCGAAGAGGTGTGGCCGGCCGTGGAAAAAGGGACGACCTTCCTGCTCTCCTACCTGGACCGCGACACCGGGCTGCCGCTGCCCAGCCGCGACCTCTGGGAGGAGCGCAGCGCGGAGCACACGTATTCCGCCGCCGCCGTACACGCCGGCGTAACCGCCGCGGCGGCAATGGCTCGGGAGCTGGGGAAAACCGGCCTGGCCCACCGCTGGGAGGAGGCCGCGAAGGCTTTGAAAGAGGCCATTTTGACGCGGGCCTACGACGAACGGCGGGGAACGTTTTACCGCGCGCTCAAGCTGCAGGTGGACCGCTCCGCCTACCAGCGCGCCGTCGAGTCCGGCTTCCCCGCTTTTGCGGAGACGGACGAGAAGGGATACGTCTCCTATTACGTCCAGCACGATCCGGTCTACGACATCAGTCTGCTCGGTCTCAGCGTGCCGTTTGGCCTGCTGGATGCGTCCGATCCGCGCATGGCCCGCACTGCCGACGCGATCGAACGCGCCTGCGCCGTCCCCGGCGTCGGCGGCATCCGCCGCTACGAAGACGACCGCTACATCGGCGGCAATCCGTGGATTCTCACCACCCTGTGGCTCGCCCAGTTCCGGATCGCCCAGGGCCGGTTTGACGAGGCCAAACGTCATCTGGCGTGGGCCGTCGCCCACGCCAGCCCGCTCGATCTGCTGCCGGAGCAGGTCGACAGGCAGACCGGCGAGCCCGCCTGGGTGGTGCCGCTGACCTGGTCCCACGCGATGTTTGTGCTGACGGTGCACATGCTGCTGGAGAACGAACAGTTGTAGGAAACGTCACGATACGCTGTCCGGAAAAACCGAAAAACCACTGGACCGGTTTCCAGTGGTTTTTTGTCATGTCGCGCCATTGTCCGCCATATCGTTTTCCGTGAGGTTGAGGTAATGCTGCAGTTCTTCGTAAAACGCGGGATTGCAGGCCATCACGCTGCTTTTCCGGTCAAACGGCAGCGGACTGCCGGTCATCGTCGTCACGCGTCCGCCCGCTTCTTCCACAATGATCCTGCCGGCGCCAAAATCCCAGGCGTTCAGCGACAGGCTGACGTATCCGTCAAGCCTTCCCGCGGCCACGTAGGCCATTTCCAGTGCCGCGCTGCCCAAGAGGCGCATCCCCCGCACCTTGCCGGCCAGTTTTTTCACGATCAGGTCAATGCCGATCTGCTCCGCCCGCTTGTTCCAGAAGACGCTCGTACACAGCAGCGCTTCTTCCAGCTTCACCTGCCGCTCCAGGCGCAGCGGCTGGTCGTTGAGGTACGCTCCTTCTCCTTTTGCCGCGTAAAACATCTCGTCGCGGGAAGGATCGTACACCACGCCGACCAGTCCCTCCCCCTTGTGGTAGACGGCGATGGAGACGGAAAAGTTGATCTGCTGGTGGACAAAGTTGGTGGTGCCGTCGATCGGATCGATCACCCACAGCGTGTCAAACTGGCGGGGATCGCCGGCAAACGTGCTCTCCTCCCCGAGAATGCCGTGGTCGGGAAAATGGCGCAAAATCGTCTCGACCACGTGTTTTTCCACTTCTTTGTCCACGGCAGTGACCAAGTCGGAGGCGGACGTCTTGTATTCGACGGTAAACGGCTGCTTCATTCGCGCGAGGCTCAGCTCACCCGCGCTTCGGGCGCAGTGAAGGGCCAGCTCTTTCAACGCCGTCAGAGTTGATGCTTGCACACGAATCGCCACCCACATCTTGACTTTGCCTATAGTGTACCATACTTTGCCTGCCGATACACCGTTCCGTCTGTCCCGGTTGTCGACGCGCCTGTCTGCCGCCGGACAGCCGGAAAGCGGCGGGAGGCCCGTCAGCCGGACCTCCCGTTTCCTCTTGTGTGCCAGCGGCCGCGCGCGTCTAACAGCAGCGCGTCACCCCGCCTTTTTCATACCGCTCCCGCAGCGCGTACATGTAGTACTCCCGCTCCGTCATCGGAAACATGCCCGGTTTGGCGTGGGTCGCGTACCAATGCTGCAGATAGCGGTCGTAGTCCGGCATGCCGAAGATGGTCTTGATGGTCGAACGTACCTTGCGCAGCGACTGGCGAATCGCTCTCCACCTGCGTCTCATGCCACGTGATGCCCTTTCCCGTCGTAGTAATTGTCCCCTTTGGACTGGACGTACGGAGACTCGTACAGCGGATACTGCCTGCCGCGCAGGATGTTGATCCACAGGCGAAGGCCGTCCAGAATGATGCCGATGGTGATCGCCATGAAGATGGCGCAGACAACGGCGTCAATCTGGTCGTTGAAAATCATCTTTTGCGCGGCTTCCACCGACTTGACGCCTTTGGGCAGGGTGCCGGCGTCAAGCGCCTTCTGGAACGCTTCGGCATGGGAGAGGAAGCCGATTTTCGGGTCGCTGTGGAACAGCTTTTGCCAGCCGGCCGTCAGCGTCGCGGCGGTCAGCCAGGCCATCGGCACCAGCGTGACCCAGGAGTACCGGGCCTTGCCCATCTTGAAGATGAGCGTCGTCCCGACGACAAAGGCGATCGCGGCCAGCATCTGGTTGGCGATGCCGAACAGCGGCCACAGCGTATAGATGCCGCCCAGCGGGTCCATCACGCCCTGCAGCAGGAAGTACCCCCATCCGGCCGAAATCAGGGCGGACCCGATCAGGTTGCCGGGCATCCAATCCACCCGCTTCATTTTCGGAAACACGTTGCCCAGGAGATCCTGCACCATGAAGCGGCCGACGCGGGTGCCGGCGTCAATCGTGGTCAGAATGAAAACGGCTTCAAACAGGATCGCAAAGTGGTACCAGAAGGCCATCAACGCCTTGCCGCCGAGGATGCCGGAGAAGATGGTCGCCATCCCGATCGCCAGCGACGGCGCTCCGCCGGTCCGGGAGAGAATCGTGTTCTCCTTGATGTCGTTTGCCATCGCGGTAATCTGGTCCGGTGTAATGGTAAAGCCCCAACTGTTGATCGTCTGCGCCGCGGCGGCGGCGTCGACGCCGATCACGGCAGCCGGCGAGTTGATCGCAAAGTACATGCCCGGCGTCAGCACGCAGGCGGCGATCATCGCCATGATGGCGACGGCCGACTCCATCAGCATCCCGCCGTAGCCGATCAGCGGCGCGTGCGATTCCTTGGCGATCATCTTCGGCGTCGTCCCTGACGACACCAGCGCGTGGAAGCCGGAGACCGCGCCGCAGGCGATGGTGATGAACAGGAACGGGAACAGATTGCCCGCAAACACGGGGCCCGTGCCGTCGATAAACTTGGTCAGCGCCGGCATCTGCAGCGGCGGCAGCGTCAGCAGGATGCCGACCGCCAGCACGGCAATCGTGCCGACTTTCAAAAACGAGCTCAGGTAGTCACGCGGCGCCAGCAGCAGCCAGACCGGCAGGACGGACGCGATGAACCCGTAGATGATGATCATCCAGGCGAGCTGCACCTTGCTGAACGTAAAGGCCGGTCCCCAGGTGGGCGAAGCGGCCACCGCCTGCCCCCACCAGAGCGACAGGAACAAGAGCGCCAGACCGATCAGCGAGCCTTCCAGTACCCGTCCCGGACGGATGTAGCGCATGTACAGGCCCATCAGCAGGGCAATCGGCAGCGTCATGAAAATGGTGAACGTCGCCCACGGCGATTCCGCGAGAGCGTTTACAACAACCATCGCCAAAACGGCAATCAGGATCACCATGATCGCCAGGATGCCCACCAGCGCCAGCGCGCCGCCGAAGGGCCCGATCTCTTCCTTGGCGATCTGGCCGAGCGTCTTGCCGTTGCGGCGCATCGACCCGAACAGGATGACGAAGTCCTGGACGGCGCCGCCCAGCACCACCCCGACGATAATCCAGATGGTCCCCGGCAGGTAGCCCATCTGCGCGGCCAGCGTCGGACCGACGAGCGGGCCGGCCCCGGCGATCGCCGCAAAGTGGTGGCCGAACAGCACCCATTTGTTCGTCGGCACAAAGTCCTTGCCGTCGTTGTTCACTTCCGCCGGCGTGGCCCGGTTGTCGTCCAGGCCCATGATTTTTTTCGCGATGAAGCGGCTGTAGAACCGGTACGCGACGGCATACGTACAGATCGCGGCCGTCAGAAGCCAGAACGAGTTGACGTGTTCGCCCCGGGAGAGCGCCAAAAAGCCGAATCCGATCGCGCCCAAGGCGGCAATCCCGCCCCAGATCAGGGCTGAGAGCAGCCATTTTTTCATTGGTCCTTCCCCCTTGCCTATGAATAAAGACATAAAACCTAACCATACCGTATCACGGAAGGGGCAGTGCGAAGAATGGAAATTGTCCGAACAGTACAAATGGAGACATGAACGGCGATAACGGCGCATGAACGAGCGGTACTTCCATTAGAACCCCAGCCGCTTTTTCAGTTCCTTCACCACGTTTCGGCTGACCGGCACTTCCGTCCGGCGCGCGTCCTGCATCACCAGGTGGACCGCTCCCTTGAACCATGGCACCAGTTCCGCCGTCTTCGACAGATTGACGATGTAGGCCCGGTGGGTGCGGAAAAACTGGTGCGGGGACAGCCTGCTCTCCAGCTCCTGCAGGGTAAACGAGGTGGCGTACTGGTCCGCTTCGGTGTAAATGGTGGCGTACCGGCCGTCCAGCGTGGCGAAGACGATGTCGTTCGGATCGATCAGCATGATCTTGCCGCTTTTCTCCACGGGGATGCGGCGCGGCTGCTGGTGGGCCAGGACGGACTGGAGCAGGGTGTTCAGCCGCTCCTCCAGATGGGGGGCGTGGGCCTGTGCCGCTTCGCTTTGCCGGCGCAGCCGGCGGACCCGGTTGATCGTCTTTTCCAGGCGGTGTTCGCTGAACGGCTTGACGATGTAGTCCACCGCGTCCGTCTCGAAGGCGCGCACGGCGTGAATCTCGTACGCGCTGGCAAAGATGATGACGGGCGGGTTCCCCATCGACTCGTAGAGTTCCTGGCCGACATCCACGCCGTCACGGTCGTGCAGGTGGATGTCCAGAAAGACGGCGTCCGGTTCCGCCCCGGGTATGGATTCGATCGCTTCCTCACCGCTCGCCGCCTCCCCGATCACCGTCACGTCCGGAAATTGTTCCAGCAGATAGCGAAGCTCGGCGCGGGCGGGCGCTTCGTCATCCACGATGAACGCTTTCAGCATGCGCTTTCACTCCTATCGGCAGATGTATGACGCAGGTCGTTCCCTTCCCCTTTTCACTCTCGATCGCGATTCCGTACGGCTCGCCGTAGATCGACTGCAGCCGGCTGCGGACGTTGGACAGCCCGATCCCGGAGAGGCGGCGCTTGCCGTCCGGATGCGGCGGCGGCACGAACGGATCGCCGTCGATCCCGACGCCATTGTCCGCCACCGACAGCTCCAGCGTCTGCCGGTCCCGGCGGCGGGCGGCGATCCGCACGACGCCCCCTTCCCGCTTGGGCAGCAGGCCGTGCTTGACGGCGTTTTCCACCAGCGGCTGCAGCACCAGACCGGGCACCAGATAGCGGTCCACCCCCGGTTCGATGTCGTACTCCACCCGCAGTTTTTCCCCGAAGCGGGCCCGCTCGATCGCCAGGTAGGCCTCGATGTGCTCCAGCTCTTCCGCCAGCGTCACAAAGCCGCCGGAGTCGTGCAGGTTGCGGCGGAAGTATTCGCCCAGATGGATCAGCAGCTCCCGCGCCTGCTCCGGGCGAAAGCGGATAAACGACACGATCGTGTTGAGCGCGTTGAACAAAAAGTGCGGGTTGATCTGCGCGTGCAGGGCCTTGATCTCCGCATCGGCCAGAAGGCGCGCCTGCCGCTCCAGATCGGCCAATTCCAGTTGGGTGGAGATCAGGTTGCCCAGTCCCCGCACCAGTTCCAGGTCGACCGCCGACAGCTTGCGGGAGCGGTCCTGGTAGAGCTTCAGCACGCCGGCCATCTCCCCCCGCTTCCGCATCAGCGGCACGAGAATGGCGCAGCGCAGCGAACAGTTGGGCTCCCGGCAGCCGATTTCCTCCTTGGTGCGGGCGATCTTCACCTCTTTGGTGGCCAGCACCTCGCGGGTCGCCTTGGTCGAAATCGCCTGGCCGACGACGTGATGGGACGAGCCCGCACCGACGTGGGCCAGCACCGTTTTCGTGTCGGTGATCGCCACCGCCGCCACCCGGGTCGTGCGCAAAATCTCTTCCGCCACCTTTTTCGCCGACTCGTAGGTCAGGCCCTGCCGCAGGTAGGAGAGCGTCTTGTCCGCCACCTGCAGCGTCCGCTGGGCCTGCAGGGCGCCGATCCGGTCTTCTTCCGTCTTGACGAGGTCGATGATGATGATCAGGATCGCGATGCCCAGCGCGTTGACCACCGACATCGGCACGCTGATCGCCTTGAT
The DNA here is from genome assembly GCF_001673705.2 of Brevibacillus sp. WF146. Classification (NCBI taxonomy): domain Bacteria; kingdom Bacillati; phylum Bacillota; class Bacilli; order Caryophanales; family Paenibacillaceae; genus Brevibacillus; species Brevibacillus sp. WF146. Next base: position 1,246,427 of record NZ_CP109943.1, on the reverse strand, counting down.
CAGCGCCAGCGCGTCCGCGTACGGTCTGGCCACCAGCAGGATGATGCCCATCTGCATCCATTCGGCGATGAACCCCACGGCCAGCGCCGTCGTCCAGCGAATCTCCCGGGAGCGGCGGAACTGGTAGACGAGACCGGCCAGCAGCCCTTCGCTGATCGTGGAGATCGCGCAGGCGAGGTCGGTAAAGCCGCCGAGCGTGTACCGGTGGATGCCGGCCACCAGCCCGGTCAGCAGCCCCACCCAGGGCCCGGCCAAGAGGCCCGCCACCACCGTGCCGATCACGCGCGAGTTGGCAATCGCGTCCAGGTACCAGATGCCGTTGTAGGTTCCGAGAATGGAGATGGCGGAAAAGATCAGCACCATCACCGCTTTATCCTTGAAAGTCGCCCGTTGGTTCAGCAAACTGCGGAACGCCTTGACGCGGGTAAACAGCAGCGCGGCCACCACCAGCACGGCGGTCCGCTCCGCCAGCGGCACCATCAGGGACAAATTCATCGGCGCCCCTCCTTTTTTCGGTCAAACTGATGCTTTCATTATCGCCAGCGGGCAGCCGCCCGGTCAATAGAATCGTCGCGCAAGACTGAAAATACCAAAAGCCCCCGGGAAGGTCCGGGGGCATGGCGTCAGGTCCATGCGGCTTACAGGTTGCCGCGCCGTTCCTGCTCGCGCTCCAGCGCCTCAAACAGCGCCTTGAAGTTGCCGTTGCCAAAGCCGCGCGCCCCTTTGCGCTGAATGATTTCCACAAACAGCGTCGGGCGGTCGACGATCGGCTTGCTGAAGAGCTGCAGCAGGTAGCCTTCGTCGTCGCGGTCCACCAGGATGCGAAGCTGGCGCAGCGTATCGACGTCCTCCTCGATTTCCCCGACCCGGTCTTTCAGCTCGTCGTAATACGTATCGGGCACGTGGAGGAAGTCGACGCCGTTGGCCCGCAGCCTGGAAACCGTGTCGACGATGTCGTTGGTCAAGAGGGCGATGTGCTGCACGCCCGGTCCCCTGTAGAAGTCCAGGAATTCCTGAATCTGCGACTTGCGGCGTCCTTCCGCCGGTTCGTTGATGGGAAACTTGATCCGTCCGGTGCCGCTCTGCATCACTTTGGACATCAGCGCGGAGTACTCGGTGGAGATATCTTCGTCACTGAAGTTTTGCACGGCGGTGAAGCCCATCACTTTCTGGTAGTACTGCACCCACTCGTCCATCACTTCCACGTTGCCGACGATGTGGTCGATGCCGATCAGGCCGGTGCCTTCCGCCTCCACCGGGGATTCGTAGGCGACGTAGCCGGGGAAGAACGGCCCGCTGTACTGTTTTCGCTCGATGAAGGAGTGGACGTTGTCCCCGTAGGTGGCGATGACCGCCTTTTTGATCGTGCCGTGCTCATCGCTGAACACCGTCGGCTCCATCACCGGCACGGCGCCGCGGGAGACAGCTTCGCGAAACGCCTGCTCGCAGTCCTCGACGCGCAGCGCCACGTCCTTCACCCCGTCGCCGTGCAATTTCACAAACTCGCTGATCGGTCCGTCGGGAGTGAGGGTCCCCGTCACGACAAAGGTGAGGTGGTTTTGCTTCAGCACGTAAGACACCTTGTCGCGCAAACCCGTCTCCAGTCCGGCATACGCGCAGGCCCGAAAACCGAACGCCTTGGTCAAGTAGTGCATGGCCTGCTTGGCGTTGCCCACGTAAAACTCCACGTAGTCCCAGTCTTGAATCGGAAAGAAATCGGTGCTGCTCATCGCTTCCGCCCTCCTGTTTTTTCAAAATGTTACAACAATTGAGATGATTTTGTCGTTATCATGAGCGTACATGGAAAGCGTTTTCTCCCGCAAGAACACCGGATAACGCGCAGACGCGCGAACGCTTTCATTCAATAAAGTACGCGGCTGCAGCCGCTCCTGGTACAATGAAGAAGAAAGTTTGCCCGAAGTGAAGTTTTTCCGAAAAGCGATGGGAGACACGTCGATTGCGAAAGGGGTTGGAGGTTGACATGAATCAATGGAGCGTCGAGGCGGCAAAACAGTGGAATCAATTTGCCGCCGACTGGCATGCGCGCAGCGGAGCCATGTGGGAAACGGGCAGCCGCCGCACCGTTTTGCCGATGTTTATGCGGCATGTCCGGCCGGAAGCGGGACCGGTACTGGATGCCGGCTGCGGGGACGGCTACGCCAGCTTCAAACTGGCCGCAAACGGCTATCGGGTGGAAGGCGTGGACATTGCCGAGGAAATGATCCGGTTGGCAAACGAACGGGTACGCGGAAAGGATTGGCCCGTCCGGTTTCAGACCGGCGACGTCTCGTCGCTGCCGTTTGCCGACGCCAGCTTTGGCGGCATTCTCTGCATCAACGTGACCGAGTTCACGCCATCGCCGCTGGCCGCCCTGCGCGAGCTGCACCGTCTGCTCACCCCCGGCGGCGTGCTGCTCCTGGGCATACTCGGCCCCACGGCCGGCCCGCGGGCCCACAGCTACCGGCGCCTGTACGGCGAAGAGACGATCCAGAACACGATGATGCCGTGGGAAGCCAGGCAGTTGGCCGCCGAAAACGGCTTTCAGCTTCTGGAAGAGGTGCCGGTCTACAAGGACGGCGTGCCCGCCGAGCTGGCCGGCCGTCTTTCGGCGGAACTGCGGGAAGCCCTCAGTTTCATGACCCTGTTTGCGCTGGAGAAAGCGCCTTGCTGAAAGAAAAACAAACAGAGGTGCCCGCGCGGCACCTCGCTGTTGCTCGCCTACTCCGGAAACGGATTGACCACCCCGTTGGCGTCCATCCACGCCCGCTTGCTGCGTATCAGCCGGTCGAGCTCCGGCTCTTCCCGGCCGTACACGGTCCCATACAGCCTCTGCGTCTCCCGCAGGTCATTGTAGGTCAGATAGGGATAGTCGGTACGGCCGAACGATCCGTCGGGGAATCGCGCATAGTAGAGGTCTCCGTTCGGCGCCACCCACTTGGCGCCCAGATTGACGACGCCATTCAGCATGATCGCCGCCAGTTCCCTGTCGGTCGGATTGCCAAACTGCACGTACATGTTCAGCAGGAAGTTGATCTCCGCCAACTGGTGATTGAGCGAAACGTGGGTCTTTCGGTTCCCGCCGGGGTGGGCGTAATCGGCCACCAGCCACCCGACATTCACGCCGTCGACGACGAAGTGGTGGCGGGCCGCATAATCGCGGAAAAAGGCCGCGTACTTTTGCGCCGCCTGACAAAAGCGGGCGTCCCTGTACTGCCTGCAGCCCTCCAGCATCAGTTCGGCCGCGCCCGTGTTGAACCGGGTGTCAAAAAACCCGTCCGGGATGCCGTACTCCTGCCACAGCCATTCCGACAGCGGAAGCGTCTTCCAGTACCCCTCCGCTTCCTGATTCTGCACCGACGTATCCAGCATGACGTACGCCATGTCCTCGGCCGCCCGGCTTTGACCGGTGAACAGCAGGGAGCGCAGCACGTAGTTTTCGGGAATGCGCCAGTACGCGTCTGGGGAAGAGGGAACATAGGTGCTCGGCGATTGGTAGTAGTACCCGTCGTACAGCCACTTTGCCTTGCGCTGCAGATCGAGCGCCAGCCAGATGGAGGCGAACTGCTCCCTTTCCCAGGGAACCAGCGGATGGCTGGATTCCAGCGCCCACATCTCGCTGACCAATCCGGCTTGGACCGGCATCCGGATCTCCAGCGCAAAACCGCCCGCCTGTTTGTGCACGGCTATCGGCAAAAAATGCTCCCGCTTCTCTTCGATCGTCCCCCTGCCCAACGGCCGGTAGACGATCGGCGCACCAATCCAGACGTGACGGTCGGGCGTTTCGAGAAAGCCGGGCGCGTTGGGCAGTTGGGCCGTCTCCTCCAGGTTGACGACGCTCCAGACGGGCTTTTGCGGGTCGCCGTCCGCGTACCGGATGTACCGGAACGTCCCCGTCCGGCCCGGCAGGAACAGGGAAAACGTGTACGGCTGGTCGTGTGTACCCGCTTCCAACCGTTTGACCCAGTAGCGGTCGCCGTTGGGAAACGCGTAGGTTTTTTCGTGCAGCGTCCCCCATGCCCGGGCCAGATTCGCCTCCGTCACCACCGGGATCCCCGGCTGGGGAGCGGAGGCCGCACAGGGAAGCAATGAGGTGATCAGCATGGTCGCCAACAACATCGCGAACAAAGAAAAGGACCTGATCATCGAATCCTCCTCGCGTCAGAAGTGGGGTAACCTGCCTTCATACTGCCGTCGGATGGCAGCAGCCGATGTACAAGCGAGACTGTTTCACCGTTTCCGCCGCCCTGGCGCTGGAGCCGGGGGCGGCGGAGAGCGGCGTGACGCTTCCGTCCCCCCGGCCGAAGCGGGGGGTGAGGCGCCCGGCCCCCGGTACATGCCGGAACAGCCGCTCTCCACGGGATCACGCATCCTTCTGTTTGACGCAAAACGTCCCTTCCCCGTTTCGGCTTACCGGGAAAGGGACGTTTCATCTGGGCAGGCGGCGAGGCTGCTCAGCCGTTTTTGTTTGCTTCCACTTCCAGGGCTCCTCCCGCCGGGAAGAAGCCGTTTTGCAGGCAACAGCCCATGCGAAAAAACGCTCTCCCGGTTCGGGAGAGCGTGTACTCGTTTGCTCTCTATGCTGGTTTCTCATCAGTTTCTCCGCCGCCGACCGCTACAGCGGATGAGCGTCGTCGCGGTGCGCAAACACGCGGGACTCCATCACACCGGGATGCTGTTTGGCCAGGACGAGCAGGTTTTCCAGGTAGTAGTAGTGGCTTTCCAACAGCTCCACGTCCTTGCGGGTAATCGTTTTGGCCTGCAGGTACTGCTGCATCTCCAGAACGCAGCGCTCCATCTTGTCGGCGAAGTCGTTCGCCCTCAGCATCTGCTCCACCTCGGGGTAGGCGGACTTCAGGCGGTTGATCTCCCCGTGCACCTTGGTCCCCTCCAGAATGATCTGGTACGCCGCCCGTTCGTGGGAGGCCGCGGTGGCCAGTTCCTCCTCCCGACGAGCCGCGCGCAAAGCGGACAAGTACGTGATAAAATGGTACACAGTTAAAAATAATGGCCCCAAAAATAAAATGATCCCCGCTTTGTAGACGTGTTGGTTGGACATGTTGCTGATCAGCAGGAACAGGTGAAACAAAATCGCTCCCAGCCACGCGTAAATGATGACCTGATGATTCACCTTGCCCGCTTCCTGCTGGCGGGAAAAGACGAACGTCAGGCCCAGCAGGTAAAAGGCGAGCAGCGTAAAACTGGCGCTGAACAGCGCCATCTCCATATCCTGCAGCCAGGCTGCATCGGCGGGAATGTCGATCAGAAACTCAAAGGCGAGCACCAGCAGTGAGAAGAGCAGGCCCATGATCCAGAACCGGCTCACTTCCGAGTCGTTGCGCCGGCGCGAGCGGTGCCGTTCCGCGCGGGATTCTCTCAATTGTTCTCACCTCACATCCTGAAATGATTCGCCACGATTCTCCCTTTTCCTCTCGGGGCCCGTCGAAATCTGACATCGGAGGCTGACCATGAGATCACTGCCCACCGCTTTTGTCGAGCGGATGAAAACGCTGTTGAAAGACGAGTACGACGCTTTTGCCGCCGGCTTTGACCAGCCGCCCAGCCAAGGGCTGCGGATCAATCCGCTGAAAATCGACAGGGAGCGCTTTTTGCAGCTCTCCCCGTTTGCCCTCGAACCGGTTCCCTGGTGTCCGGAGGGCTTTCGCTATGCCGAAGGGGAACGCCCCGGCAAACACCCGTACCACGCTGCAGGCCTGTACTACCTGCAGGAGCCCAGCGCCATGTCGCCGGCCGAAGCGCTGCAGGTGAAGCCGGGCGAGACCGTGCTCGACCTGTGCGCCGCACCAGGCGGAAAAACGACCCAACTCGCCGCCGCGCTGCGCGGTCAGGGGCTGTTGGTCGCCAACGAAATTCATCCCGTCCGGGCCAAGGCGCTCTCGGAAAACGTGGAGCGGCTCGGCATCGCCAACGCCATTGTCACCAACGAGACGCCGGAACGGTTGGCCGAGCGGTTTCCCCGCTTCTTTGACCGCATCCTGGTAGACGCTCCCTGCTCCGGCGAAGGAATGTTTCGCAAGCTGCCGGAAGCGATTGACGACTGGTCGCCGGAAAAGGTGGCGGAGTGTCACCGCATCCAGCAGGAGATTCTGGACGCCGCGGCGGCCATGCTGAAACCGGGCGGGACGCTGGTCTATTCCACCTGCACGTTCGCACCGCTGGAAAACGAACAGTCGATCGCGTCCTTTCTCGCCCGCAACCCGGGGTTTGCCCTGACCTCTCTGCCCCACCCCGAGTGGTTCGCGCCCGGTGTACCCGAGTGGGCGGAGCCGCCGCTTCCGGAACTCGCCCGCTCGGCGCGGCTCTGGCCGCACCGCCTCGACGGGGAAGGCCATTACCTGGCCAAACTATGCAAAGAGACGGACGACGAGGGGGACGCCCCCTCCAGGCGGCGCAGGGAAAAGCGCGGGAAAACGGCGGCAGCCGGACGGAAGGAAGCGATTGCCGCGTGGCGCACGTTCGCGGCCCAGTCCCTGCCCGGCGTGGCGGAACGATATGCCGACGACGCCGCCTTCCTGCTGTTTGGCGACCAGTTGTATGTCACCCCGGCGCCTGACCTTGATCTGGACGGTCTGAAAGTGGTGCGGGCTGGTCTTCACCTCGGCACCGTGAAAAAGAACCGGCTGGAACCGGCCCACGCGCTGGCGCTGGCCGTCCCCCAAGAGGCCGCCGCACGCACGGCTGCGTTTGCGGCGGATGACCCCGAGCTGCTGCGCTACTTGAAGGGAGAGGCGTTGGCCCGCGACGGCGAAAACGGCTGGACGCTGGTCACCGTGGACGGGTTTCCGCTCGGCTGGGGCAAGCAGGCGGACGGACAGTTGAAAAACCATTATCCCAAAGGGCTGCGCTGGCTGTGATCCCCAAGAGGCCCGACGGGAGGCCGATGTCGGCCCGCAAACGGAAAACGGCCCACCGCTGGCGAGCAGGCACTCGCGCGGTGGGCTGCCGCTTTTCTTGCTGTTTACCGGCCCGGCCGGCGGCGGTCGTTGTCCACCATCGTCAGCGAGCCGCTTTTGATGTAGCGCAAAATGTTGGAGATGGAGATGCCGGTCGCGTTGGCAATCTGCATGGCGTTGGAGTTGGGGTGGCTGCGCAGGTAGTTCCGTACGATCCGGTATTCGTCGAGCTCGCACTGCATGCAGGTTGGACCGGACGATTCGTGAAGCGGTATCGGATGACCGCATTGGCTGCAAATTTGACTCATCGTGTTTCTCCTCACACCTTGTGTTGACCCTTCTTGGGCTGGCAGGCCCGGGCCACATCCCTCCCGTTTATTGTACCCGTTTCAAGCCGTCAGGAAAAGCTTGGGCGAAAAGGCTGCCTCCTCCTGCGGACATTTGGCCGGCCCACGCAAAAAAGCAGTCCATCCCAATTGGACTGCTTTCCTCGCGGTGGTTTCCCGCCTGCGGTTATCCCCTGCCGCGCGTTTTTTTGCCGGCCGCCTTCCCCGCCTTGCGGGCTGCCTTTGCCTCTTGGCGACGGCGGTTTTTCTCGTACAGGGTCTTCAGCTCTTCCAGTTCCCGCGCCAGCTTTTTCTTGTAGCCCGGCTTCACTTTGAGCTTCTTTTTCAGGGCCTCACGGACGGGGGCAAGCTGCTTTTCCTTTTCCTTCAACTGCTCTTTGGCTTTTTGCTCGCGCAGTTGGGCAAAGTACGCTTCCCGCTCCTCGGCCCGCTTGCGGCGGCCGGCGTCCAGATGGCGGCCCGCCACCAGCAGTTTTTCTTCGATCGGCGCCTTGGTCGCCTTGGCGAAGCGGGTCATGATGCCCTTTTGGCGGGGGGAGACGAGGGAGATGGCCGTTCCCTTCTGCCCCGCCCGTCCGGTGCGGCCGACGCGGTGGATGTAGCTCTCCACGTCATTGGGGACGTCGTAGTTGACGACGTGCGTCACCCCTTCCACGTCCAGACCGCGGGCGGCGATGTCGGTTGCCACCAGATACTGAAACTTGATGTCGCGGAACTGCTTCATCAGTTGTTCCCGCTTGTTCTGCGACAGGTCGCCGTACAGCGCTTCCGCCGCGAAGCCGTTCTCCTGCAGGCGGGCCGTCAGCTGCTGGACGCGCGCCTGGGTGTTGGCAAAGACGATGCAGAGATACGGGTTCTCCCGCTCCAACAGGTCCACCAGCGCGTCCATCTTGTCGCTCTGATTGACCACGTAGTAGATCTGCTCGATGCTCTCCACCGTCTTCTGCTTCGCCTCGATCCGGATGTGGGGCGGCTGCTTCATGAAGTACTGCGCCAGCTTTTTCACCGAATCCGGCATGGTGGCGGAGAACAGCAGCATTTGCCGCTGCTGCGGCGTCCCCTCGATAATCTCGTGGACCTCCTCGAGAAAGCCCATCTCCATCATCTTGTCCGCCTCGTCCAGCACCAGCGTGGAGATGCGGCCGAAGTGAAGGGAGCCCCGCCTCATGTGGTCCAGCACCCGCCCCGGGGTGCCGACGACGATGTGGACGGTCTGCTTGAGCTTGCTCAACTGCCGCTCAATATCCGTCCCGCCGTGCAGCGACAGCACGTTGACGTCCAGGTATTTGCCCAGCTTCTCCACATCTTCGGCAATCTGGATCGACAGCTCGCGGGTCGGCGTGAGAATCAGCGCCTGAATGTCCCGTTTGCCCGGCTGCAGCCGCTCCAGGATCGGCAGCACAAACGCGGCGGTCTTGCCCGTCCCCGTCTGCGCCTGACCGATCACGTCCTTTCCTTCCAGGATGAGGGGGATCGCCTCCGCCTGAATCGGCGTCGGCTCTTTATAAAACAGGTCGTGAATGCCCTGCATCAGCTCCGGTCGAAAGCCAAACATCGCAAACGTTTTCGCCATGGTGATCACTTCCTTTCACATCCTTTAATAGTATGACAGTCTTGCCAAAAAAACAACAAAAGGCGGCCGGCTGCGGAATTTCCGCAACGTGCCGCCTGCGTAATCATTTCGCCAGTTCGTAAATGGCCTGGGCGTAGATCGCCGTCGCCTTGATCAGATCATCCACCCGAATGTGCTCGTCCCGCTGGTGGGCGCTGTCCGGCCGGCCCGGGAACAGCGGCCCGAACGCCACCCCTACCACCAGCGAACGGCCGTACGTGGCCCCGCCGATGGCGATGATCTCGGCCTCCTGCCCGGTCTGCTCCGTGTACACCCGCTGCAGCGTGGTGACCAGCGGATGCTGCGGGTCAACCCGATGAGGCTTCAGGTGCTCCACCACCTCCAGCGAAAAAGCCGCTTCCGCCAGCCGCTCCTCCAGAATCGCCCTCCACCGTTCAAACGGCTGGGAATGCGGATAGCGGATATTGACGCCAAACACGGCATCCCCGTCCGCTTCGTAGCGGATCACGCCGGTGTTGAGGGTGAGCGGTCCCATCTCCTCGTCGTCGTGGGCAATGCCGATCGCTTCCCCGTAGTGCTGCCGATGGAGATAGCGATCCGTAAAACGGGCGAACTGCCGGGCCCGTTCGTCCAGTTCCAGGCCGGCCAAAAAGTGAAGCAGTTCCGTGCCCGCGTTTACCCCCTTGCTCGGATCCATGGCGTGAACGGAAACGCCCTCCATGCGCAATAGCACCTGACCGCCGCGCACGTCCGCCTCTCCGCTCAGACCGGTATCCCGCAGGTACGCGCGATAGCGCTCCGCCAGTTCCTCGCCCGTCATGGCGAGCGGCTCCAGCGTCGCCTCCGCCTTGTCCGGCACCATGTTCATGCGAAGGCCGGCCGACAGCGCCAGCAGTTTGGCGTCCGGCCGGGCAGCGGGCGGACGCTGCTGCGCCGCATACGCGTCCGCAGTCTGCGTCAGCGTCAGGTCGGTCAGCCCTTTTTCCGCGTAGATCAGCGGAAAGTCGGCGTCCGGCGTAAAGCCCATCGTCGGCATTTCTTCCGTTTGGAAATAGGTTTTCACACACTGCCAGTTGGACTCCTCGTCCGTGCCGAAGATGAGCCTCACCCGCTTGGACAGCGGCAGCCCCAGTTCCTTGACGATTTTGGCGGCAAAGATGGCGGCCATGGCCGGCCCCTTGTCGTCGATCGCGCCGCGGGCCACGATCTTGCCGTCCACGATTTCGGCCGCATAGGGCGGCGAGCTCCAGCCGTCCCCTTCCGGCACCACGTCGACGTGACTGAGGATGCCGATCAGTTCCTCGCCCTCGCCAAACTCGGCATGGGCGGCGTACCCCCCGACATCCTTGACCGTCATGCCGGCGTCGGCGCACACCTTGAGCGCGTAGTCAAGCGCCCGGCGGATGCCTTCGCCGAACGGCGCGCCGTCCCGGGCGGTCGCCGGATCGAGCACGCTTTTGATTTGCAGAAATTCCCGCACGGCGGCAAGCAGTTCGTCTTTCCGCTTTTCCGTCTCTTCCAGCCAATTAACGCTCGTCATCCTTCGTTTTCGTCCCTTCTGTCGTCGTACTGTCGTCTTCTGCCGCCTGTGCCGCGTCCAGATCCAAATCCAGCTCCACCAGCGAAATGAGCGACTCCATCGGCACCTCCTGCGCGGTGAACTCCACCTGCGCCTCCTTGATCTCTTCGCGGATGTTGTTCATTTCGCTGTCCAGCTTGTAGGACGCTTTGGCCGCCTCGATCAGGCGCTGCCGGATGGCGGACGGGATGAGCCCCTCGTATTTGTAGTTGAGAGAGTGCTCGATGGTCGCCCAAAAGTTCATGCCCAGCGTACGGATCTGGATTTCCACCGGAATGGTGACCTGTCCGCGCGCCGTCATCAACGGATATTCCACAGCCAGGTGATACCCTCTGTACCCGCTTTCCTTCGGTTTGGAGACGTAATCTTTCTCCAGGTAGATGCGCATGTCGCTTCGCTGTCGTATCATTTCCACGACGGCCGGAATGTCATCGATAAACTGGCAGATGATCCGGATCCCCGCAATGTCCCTGAGCTCCCAGCAGATGTTCTCGTCGATGGGAAACTGCAGGCGGTTCGCCTTGTTGTAAATGCTCGGGATGGACTTGACCCGTCCCGTGACGAACTCGATGGGGGAGTGTTCCTTGCGCTTGCGCAGCTCGTTGCGGATGTTTTTCAGCTTGACCTTGATTTCTTCCACGGCTTGTTCGAACGGTAGCAGATATAGTTCCCAATCTAGTTTGTGCACGCTAGTTCCCTCCGGCCCGAAACTCCATCGTCCTTATGATTCAACATTTTGGGGGAGATATCCTCCCATAAAGAGAAAAGAGACCGCATCTCGGGTCTCTCCATCCAGGCACGGCGCGATTTTTGGGAAAGCGGCGAAGGAACCGGGTCCGTCCCTTCGCCAACCGTTGCGGCCGTTCCCGCTATTCTTTTATGTCGTCCAGACGGAACGCCGTCAGCGAGCTGCTCAGCCGCTCCGCCAGCACGGCCAGTTGGTCTGCGGAAGCCACGATCAGCTCCATCGCCGCGTTCTGCTCCTCGACGGCGGCGGAGATGCCCTGCACCCCGGCGGCCGCCTCCCGGGAAGCGGCCGACACCTCCTGGGCGACCGCCACCACCTGCTGCGCGTCCGGAGCCATCCGGGCAAACGCCTGGCTGACGCCTTCCATTTCCGCGGAGACGCGGCGGATATTTTGTTCAATCCGGCGAAACATCTCGTCCGACTGTCCGGCGGTCCGCCTGCCTTCCGCCACCGTGCGGGTGCCGTCGTCCATCTGCTCCACGATGGCGGCCGTACTTCTCTGGATCTCGTTGATCATCGCCACGATCTGCTGCGCCGCCGCGTTCGTCCCTTCGGCCAGCTTGCGTACTTCCCCCGCGACTACCGCAAACCCCTTGCCGTGTTCGCCGGCGCGTGCCGCCTCGATGCCCGCGTTGAGCGCGAGCAGGTTGGTCTGCCGGGCGATCTCCGTGATTACGGCGATAATCTGCGAGATGTCACGCGATCGCTGCTCCAGCCGGTGTACCGTCTGCGTGGTGGCCGTCACCGCCCGGTCGATCTCCTCCATGCTGGCGATGACCGCTTCCACCGCCTGCCGCCCCGCTTCGGCGTCGCCCTTCATCTCGCGCGACGAAAGCGTAACCTGCTCCACGTGGCTGGTCACGCTGTTGACGCTCGCGGTCAGCGCCTCCGCCAAATGCAGCGTGTGCCCCATTTTGTCCACCTGCCTGTCGGCCGACGCCGACACGTCCTCCACAACCCGGGTGATCTGCTCGCTGGAGGAGGCGATTTCCGCGGTATTGCCGTGAATCTCGCGGACAGATTCCGTCACCGAAGCAGCCGCCTGCCGCACCTGCCGCAAAATGTCATGAAGCTGTTCCCGCATGGCGAGCAGGGAACGGGCCAGCTCCCCCAGTTCGTCCGAGCGCTTCAGGAGCTTCGCGGGAAAGGGAGCGGTAAAATCCCCCCGGCCGATCTGCCCGGCGATGGACAGCATGCCGGCGAACGAGCGGCGCAGACCGGCAGCGGCCCCCCAGGCGATGGCCACCACCAGCACAAGTACAATGCCGTTAAACGCCACAATGGCGTTCCGAATCTGATTGGGCCCGGCCATGATCTCCGTCATGTCCATCTCCGCCAGGATGGCCCAGTTGAGCTTGCCCACCTGCACCCGGTCGTAGGCGACCAGCACCTCCTCCCCGCGATAGTCGACGGCCTGGGCCGTGCCCGCGGTACTGCCGGAAGACAGCGCCTGTTCGGCAATCGGCGTCTCCACTTTCTGGCGCAGCATCGTCTCCTGCCCGTTCCCCAATTCGGTGCGCATCAGCTTGTCCGCCCCGATCAGGTAGATTTTGCCCGTGTCACCCAACCCCTCGCGCCGGTTCAACTGGCGGGAGATGTACTCCAGGGAGACCTCCGCCGCGAGTTGTCCAATCACCGTCCCGTGAGCAAAGATCGGCGCGGCCATGAAGACGGCGGGCACGCCGCCGGACGGTTCGTAACGGCTGACGTCCGACAGTTCCAGACTGAGTCCCTTGGCCGCTTGTTTTACGGTCTGGCCCAGAGGGGTGCCGCTGTACGGGCCGCTGTACAGGTTGGTGCCGAAGTCGGCCTGCGGCTTCGTCTGGTACACCACGTCACCGTTCTCGTTGAGCAGGTACGCGTTGGCAAATCCGTAGCGGGACACCTCCATCTTCAGTTCCTTGCCCCACGTCTGCTCCGCCTCCTGGTAGGCGGGAGCCTCCCTTCCCAGCTTCCACACGCCATCGAAGGCCGCCAGCGACTGCGCCACCGAACCGGACGCCGCCAGCGTCTCCAGGTTTTTGGATCGTTCGCGGAAGTAGTTTTCCACCTGCTCCTTGTTGCTGTTGCGGAGTGCCTCCAGCGTCGCCGCGCTGCCCTCCAGCAGTTCCCGCTTGGTCTCCGTGTAGGCAAACACCCCCGCCGCCGTCAGCGGCACAATGCCGGTCAGCAGCAGAGCGATCAATACCCGCGCCCCCAGTTTCATAACATGAGCCCCCTTGCAACGACCTGTTTCTTTTTTCAAAATTCTATGAATGGTACAAATATATTACCATAGACCTAGCAAAAAATATCCAGTTTTGTCCGCTCGTGTCAGAAAAAATGGCAAAAAAAAAAGACGCGCCCGCACGACGGCCGATACAGTCTGCCGCACACACGCGTCTTTTCCTGCCGGTCGGGGGGCGGTGCCCGCCTACGCCGTCGCCGTCTCCGCGATCATCGCGATCTCGTCGCACATCGGCAGCTTGGAGCAGTTGATACAGTCCTTCCATACCTTTTGCGGCAGCGTCTCCTTGGCCACCACGCGGAATCCGCACTTTTCAAAGAACGCCTTTTGGTAGGTGAGCGCCAGCACCCGGTTGATTCCCAGCAGGCGGCACTGCTCTACGAGATGCAGCACCAACTGCTTGCCGACGCCCATGCCTTTGGCTTTCTCGGCGATGGCGAGCGAACGGATTTCCGCCAAATCCTCCCAGAGAATATGCAGGCCGGCCACTCCAATGACGCTTTCCCCGTCGTGGGCGACGATGAACGACTGCAGGTGTTCGCAGACGGAGAGTTTGGTCCGCGGCAGCATCAGCCCCTGCTGTGCATATTGATTAATAATGTCAAGCATCTGGTCGACGTCCCTCATGGTTGCCTGGCGCACGGTCAACGTCTTTGTGACACTCATTCTACACTCCCCCACTCCATCTCCTCAAAGCCTCGGTCCGAATAATAATTATTCATGATAATATATAAATATACATCCAGTCGAAAGAGAAGTCTATCCTTTTTTCCGTCAGGCCGGCTTGGACGGACAAACGCATTTCTTTTGAATGGAACAATTGTGCTATAATCACTGTAACAGAACGGAGGTGTTTCCCTTTGACGACACGCAGGGAGCGAAAAAAGCGGGAAACGCGCGACAAGATTTTCAACGCCGCGATCAAGCTGTTCAAGCAGTACGGCTTTGAAAACACGACGATTGACATGATTTCCGAAGAAGCGGACGTCGCCCGCGGCACCATCTTTCTTCACTTCACGTCAAAGGAAGCGATTCTCGCCAACTGGGGATACGAGCGGCTGCAGGAAATCGAGGAACGGCGGGAAGAGTGGGACTACGGAGACAGTTGCAAGCAGAAGGTCTTGCGGATCTATAAAATCATGAACGAGGTCAACATCCAGAATTACGATTTCATCAAGGTGCTGATCGAGTCCTCGATGAAGCACCGCAAGATCCTGGAAAACGAAAAGAACGTCTACTACGAGCTGCGGCAGCTGTTTGCAGACCTGATCGAAGAAGCGCAGGAAAAAGGGCGGCTGAAGGCGAAGTTCAATCCGCTCGTCGCTGCCAACATGCTGGAAAACATCTATTACAACGCCCTGTACGACTGGGTGCGCAGCGAAGGAGCCTGGGCCTTGGAGGAAATCATGGAGGAAAAGGTCTCCATCGTGTTTGAAGGGCTGGACGCATGAGTTCATCATGTGACCGGCCCTTCTGACGTTTTGGATGCACGGATCGCTGGAAGAATTGCCTGCCCGCCTGCGGCCGATGTTTTCCTTGCGGAGACGGTGACATTTCCCTATGATGATGGAGAAGAGCTGTTCAACACGTTGGAGGTATTCACATACACATGCGAAACGGTATCAAGCGTGAAGATATTGAGCTACTGGCTCCCGCCGGCAACTGGGAGTGTCTGCGCGCGGCCGTCGCCAACGGGGCAAACGCCGTCTACTTCGGCGTGGAAAAGTTCAACGCCCGGGCCCGCGCCGAAAACTTCCAGATGTCCGAACTGCCGGACATCATGTCGTTTTTGCACATGTACGGAGTCAAAGGGTTTCTTACCTTTAATATCCTCGTCTTTGAAAATGAATTGAAGGAAGCGCAGGAGCTGATCGAAGCCTGTATCGATGCCGGGGTGGATGCGGTCATCGTGCAGGACCTCGGCCTCGTCAAGCTGATCCGCGAAATTTCCCCCGACTTTCCCATTCACGGCTCGACCCAGATGACGATCACCTCGCCGGAAGCGGTGGAGTTTACCAAGCCGTTTGCCCTGGAGCGGGTGGTGCTGGGGCGTGAAAACTCGCTGAAGGAAATCAAGGTAATCGGCGAAAAGGCCAAGCTGCCGATGGAGGTGTTCGTGCACGGCGCACTGTGCGTCTCCTACTCCGGCCAGTGCCTCACTTCGGAAATGTGGGGCGGCCGCTCGGCCAACCGCGGCGAATGCGCCCAGGCCTGCCGCCTCCCCTACGACCTGATCGTGGACGGGGTGCAGAAGGAGATGGGCAACGTCGCCTACCTGCTGTCGCCCAAAGACCTGGCGGCGATCGACCTGGTGCCGGAACTGATCGAGGCGGGCGTCACCTCTTTCAAGATCGAAGGCCGCCTGAAGTCGCCGGAGTACGTGGCCAACGTGGTCAGCAAATACCGCGCGGCGATCGACCGCTACTTCGCCGGGCAGGACGCGGCGCCGAGCGAGCAGGACATCCGCGAGCTGCAGCAGAGCTTTTCCCGCGGCTTTACGCACGGGTTTTTGAAAGGCACAAACAACAAGACGCTTCTGGACGGTACCTTCCCGAAAAGCCGCGGCGTCTTTCTCGGCACCGTGAAAAAGGTGCTGAAGCACGCGGTGCTGGTGGAGCTGAACGCTCCCCTGAAGCGGGGCGACGGCATCGTCTTTGACGCCGGCGATCCGACACAAAAAGAGGAAGGCGGGCGCGTCTACGACATCCTCACCCGCGGCAAAAAGGTGGAGGGCGAAGTTGAGAAGGGCCTGTACGAAATCGTCATGGGGAGAAACGACGTCAACCTGCAGCGGGTCAACGTCGGCGACCGCGTCTGGAAGACGAACGACCCCGAGCTGGACAAACGGCTGCGCAAAACGTTTGAGACGGAAAAGCCGTACCGCACCTTTCCGCTCGCGGTGCACGTCGTCGGCCGGCTGGGCGAAAAGCTGTCCGTCACCTGGGTGGACAAAACCGCCGACCACGCGGTGACCGTCAAGTCGGAAATACCGCTGGAAGCGGCGCTGAAACGGCCGCTGACTCCGGAGCTGCTGTACGAGCAGTTGAGCCGGCTGGGGGGCACCCTGTTTTCCCTGAACGTGCAGGACCTGACGACGGATCTGGACGGCGACCTGATCCTGCCCGTGAGCGAACTGAACCGGATGCGGCGGGAAGCGGTGGAGCAGCTTCTCTTCCTGCGGACGAAACCGCCGGTGTACCAGAAGCGGCGCGTGGACGTCTACGCCGATGTGCCTGCCAAGCAGCCCGTGGACAAACCGCTGTTGACAGCGCTCTGCCGCTCGCTGGAGCAGGTGGAGGCGGCCGCCCAGACAGACGTCGACTTTCTGTACGCCGATTTCGAGTTCGTCAAACAGTATCCGGATGCGGTCAAGCTGGCCCACCGGTACGGCAAACCCATCGGCATCGCCACGATGCGCATCCACATGCCGGATGAAAACGGCGTGCTGGCGCTGATCGCCAGAAGCAGGCCGGACGCCATCCTCGTCCGCAACACGGGCGCGCTGTACTACTACATGTCCCGCCGCGGCGAGCTGAACATCCCGCTGATCGGCGATTTCTCGCTCAACGTGGCCAACCACAAGGCCGTCGAGCTGTTCCTGGACTGCGGCCTCAAGCGGGTGACCGCCTCGTACGATCTGAACATCCAGCAAATGGTGGACCTGCTTGGCAAAACGGATGCGTCCAAAATCGAAGTGGTGATTCACCAGCACCTGCCGATGTTCCATACGGAGCACTGCGTCTACTGCACGTTCCTCAGCCCTGGCACGGACCATACCAACTGCGGCCAGCCGTGCGAGTCCCACCGCGTCTCGCTGCGCGACCGCGTCGGATTCTCCCATCCGGTCCGCGTCGATACCGGCTGCCGCAACACGGTGTACAACGCCATCGACCAGTCGGGAGCGGAGTACCTGAATGAATTTATCAAGTTGGGCGTGGGCAGCTACCGCGTCGAGTTTTTGGAGGAAAAGCCGGAGCGTGTCAAAGAAGTGATTGACCTCTACCGCCGGGCGCTGCGCGGCGAAGTGAGCGGCACCCACGTCTGGCGGACGCTGAAAGCGACCAACCAGTTGGGCGTCACCCGCGGCCAGCTCACCAAGTAGCCCGGCACCGGTCGATACCGTCCCGGCCTTACCCATACCCTGTGAGGAGGAGATTGATTATGGCGGACCTTTCCCAGCCCACGCCGGAAAACCTGGCGACGATTATCGAAGGCATCAAGTCCAAACTGAACATGGCCAACACCGCCGTCATGCGGCCGGAGGATTTCGACCTGGTCCATTACGAAGACCTGCTGTACCTGTACAACATGGTGCAGAAAAAAGCGACCTTCAGCATCAACGAAATGACCGCCATCGTCGAAGAACTGGGCGGCATGCGAAAGCAGTCCTGACCCGGGAAACCCGCTTCGGCGATCGCTACACCCGCGCCGGGCGGGTCCCAACGCTCTCGCCCCGCTTCCTCGCTTGAAAACACGCCGTATCCGCTGTGCGGAACGGCGTGTTTCATTTGTTTCCCCAACACGTTCTCAGACCGTGCGGCACGGACCGGTTCCCCGGTCACCGACCGGATCGGGCCGTGCGTTTTTTCTCGCCCCACCCAACAGTTGAATACGCTGGACAACGTGTCCCTGCTGGACATCTTCCTCAGTGCGGGCAACATCGTGGAGCCTCATTACCATCAAAATGCTGCGGAGCTGGTGTACTGCATTTCCGGAGCGGCGAATGTTTCCTTCATCAATCCATTTACGAATTGCGTTTTTCATTATCAGATTACGCCAGGCCAAGTCGTCAACGTCCCTCAGGCCTGGTGGCACTGGGAAATCGCAACCGCCGACAACACGCATCTGCTCGCCATCTTCAATGCCCCCATCCCCGAAGTCATCCTGGGATCCGATATCCTGAGATTGACGCCCAGTGAAATATGGGCGTACACATACTGCCTGAATGAGTCCAACGTCAGAAATACGCTGGCCCCCATACAGCGTTCGACCTTCATCGGCCCTCCCTTAGGCTGTCATCAAGGTCAGGGGCAGGGCTATCAACCGTATGCCCAGCCTCCCCATCCCTATCAGCAGCATTATTGGTAACTCGTCAGCGCTGTACCGGTCATGCGCATCGCTCGATCACGGGCGATTTTTTTTGCATTCATGGCTATTCCCCGTTACCGCTTACTGTCAATGGATGGAATTTTTTCTTGACAAATGCACGAGATGCGCTATTTTACATACAGCGGATGATTTACTGCGAGAGCCGGCAAGAAAGATGATCTCATCCGTCTTCGTTTCATAAATTCAGACAGGAAGTGAGTGTGTCTTGAAGGGCCTGCCGCTCTCCCGCTTCACCGGAATGCTCGCGACCAACTCCTCATTGCGCAGCCTCTGGCTTGCCCGTGCCGTTTCCGCACTGGGCGATTATGGATACAGCGTCGCATTGATGTGGTTCGTCTACGAGCAGACACATTCCGCTCTGCAAACGGGTCTGCTGTTTATTCTCAAGTTTTTGCCCGAGCCTTTCGTGGGGCTCTATTTCGGCGTGTTGGCGGATCGCCTGAACCGAAAACGTCTCATGCAGATCGCCGACCTCATCCAGACGCTTGCCATGCTGCTGTTGGGCGTGCTGATCGCAAGCGGCTCGTTTCACATGTGGCATCTGTACGTCGTCACGATCTGCGCGTCGATGGCCGGAACGCTCTTTCGCATCGCGCAAACATCCCTGATTCCCGACCTGGTCGGCAGACATGAGCTGGTGAGCGCCAACGCCCTCCTGTCCGCAACCATGCAGGTGATGCGGATGGTCGGGGCGACGCTGGGCGGTATCCTGGTCGCGTTCGTCGGCGTGGCCGGGACCATCGAAATCAATGCGTTCTCTTTTCTGGTGTCACTGGTTTTTGTTCAACGGATCCGCAACGACGCGGCCCAGCCTGTGGCTTCTCCCACGTCCGGAACGAGCGTGATCAGCGAGATCAAGGAGGGGCTGGACTGGCTGGCGACCAACAAGATCGTGCTGCTTCTCCTGCTGTTGGGAACGCTCGCCAATGTTGCCCTCGCTCCTACCAACGTTCTGCCTTCCATGCTGATTCAACGTGATTTTCACGGAGACGCCCGGATGTTGGGCTGGTTTGAAACGTCCATTGCATTGGGGCTCTTGCTGGGCGGCGTGCTGGGCGGGACGCTCTCCCCCAAAAAAGTGGGGCGGTGGTTTATCGCCGGTTTGGGACTGGAAGCTGTCGGCATGCTGGTCGTCGCCGTCACCCCGTTCGCATGGATGGCGTATGGGGGCAATTTTCTTCTGGGGATCGGGGTCATGGTCTGCAACATTCCATTGAGCACGCTGATGCAGACGCTGATTCCCGACAGGATGCGGGGGCGGGTGAACAGCATGACGTCGATCTCGTTCAACATCTCGATCCCGATCACCTACGGCGGCATCGGCGCCCTGGCCGATGTGATCGGCGCGAAACCCAGCTATGGCTTGGGAGCGCTGCTGCTGTGCCTGTGTGCGGCAATGGGAGGAATGAATGCGGCGCTGCGATCGATCGACCTCGGTCAGGGAGCCGCTGAGGAAAAAGAGGACGCGGGACAGGCGGTTTGACGCGGAATAGGCGGTTTAACGCGGGACAGGCGGTTTGACGCAGGCACATGTGCAGCGCACGGGTCTATCCCTGCAAGCCGGTGTCCGTGACCGAACCGCGCTTCGCGGCACGCTCCCCCGGGCAAACGGCATCGTCACCGATCATCTGTATCTTCATCAACGGATAATTGTCCTGCAAAGCCAGGCGCATGTCGTCCAGCAGGGAGCATAACACCGCTTCCTGAATCCGCTGGTCAAAGGTAACACGAATGTCGATGCTGTACGGCTGGTCGTTCGGCTGCTGTTTGGCGTCGGCGCTTCGCAAAGGCGTTCCCTCCCGCATGGTTTTTCTTAGCATACCATCCCTCTCTGTCCTTCATTCCGGCGGGATGTCCCGGTATCATGGCGGCTACTTCCCGTCACCGGCACTGAAAAAGCGCCGTCCACACGAACAAACGGGCCCTCCTGTTGGCATTGCCGCAAGGAGGACCCGTTTTTCAATCGCTTCCATCAGTGATTGACGATGCCCACACGCGCTTCCGTCTGCTCCGGCCGTTCCGCCTCCACGCAGCCTTCCTTCCAGAGCAGGTAGCGGATGCTGTCCACAAGCGCTTCCCAGCTCGCTTCGATCACGTTGGTGGAGACTCCGACGGTGCTCCACTTTTCTCCGTCGCGGGCGGATTCGATCAGGACGCGCACTTTGGCCGCCGTCGCCCCGCTCTCGTCCAGCACCCGCACCTTGTAGTCGGTCAGGTGCATCTCCGCCAGACAGGGGAAGTGGTTCTCCAGCGCCTTGCGCAGCGCGTTGTCCAGCGCGTTGACGGGACCGTTGCCGTCCGCGGCGGTGTGGACGACCTGGCCATTGACATTCAGCTTGACCATCGCTTCCGAGGAGATCGACTGGTCCGCTGTCTTTTCCATCAAAATCTTGAACGAGTCGAGCGTAAACAGTTGGCGCAGCTTGCCCGCCGCCTCCAGCAGCATGAGCGAGAGCGACGCCTCCGCTCCTTCGTATTGGTAGCCTTGGAATTCGCGCTCCTTGATCCGTTTGACGATCTCCCGCGCTTCCTGTCTGTCCAGCGCCACGTCGATCTCCAGCTCCTCCGCCTTGGCCAGCAGGTTGCTTTGGCCGGCCAGCTCGGAGACCAGCACGCGCCGTTTGTTGCCGATCAGCTCCGGCTCGATGTGCTCGTAGGTCTTGGGGTCTTTCAGCACGGCGCTGACGTGGATGCCGCCTTTGTGGGCAAACGCGCTGTTGCCGACAAACGGCTGGTTGTTGGGCATCGCCATGTTGGCGATCTCCGCCACGAAACGCGACAGTTTGGTCAACTGCTGCATCTGCTCCGGCGCGACACAGGCGTATCCCAGTTTCAACTGCAGATTGGGAATGACCGAGACCAGGTTGACGTTGCCGCACCGTTCGCCGATCCCGTTGATCGTCCCCTGCACCTGCTGCGCGCCCGCCTGAACCGCCGCCAGCGCATTGGCCACGGCCAGTTCGCCGTCGTTGTGGGGATGGATGCCCAGCGGTGTCTGCACACTCGCCTTTACCGTGCGGACGGTCTCGAAAATCTCGTGCGGCAGGCTGCCGCCGTTGGTGTCGCAGAGAACGATCCAGTCGGCGCCGGCCTCCTCCGCCGCTTCCAGCACGCGCAGCGCGTAGACCGGATTGTGCTTGTAGCCGTCGAAAAAGTGTTCGGCCAAAAACAGGACGGTCAGCCCCCGCGATTTGAGAAAAGCGACGGAGTCGGCCACCATCCGCAGGTTTTCGTCCAAGGTGGTTTTGAGCGCGTCGGTGACGTGCAGATCCCACGACTTGCCGAAAATGGCCGCCGCCTTGACGCCGCTCTCCAGCAGCGCCCGCAGGTTGTCGTCCTCCTCCGCCGCCACGTTGGGCCGACAGGTGCTGCCAAACGCGGTCACCACGGCGTGTTTCAGCGGAATCTCCCGCATCCGCTCAAAGAAGGCCATGTCCTTGGGATTGCTGCCGGGCCAGCCGCCTTCGATAAAGTCGATGCCAAACTGATCCAGCTTCAAGGCAATCTTCACCTTGTCCTCCACCGACAGGCTGACGCCCTCTCCCTGCGTGCCGTCCCGCAGCGTCGTATCGTACAGATACACCTTTTCTTTCATCTTCTCTCCACCCCATGTGCCTCTGTTATTTTCTGAATACTTTGTATTATTCATCTTATGACGCTATTCAGTATACCACAGCCCATGGGGAAAGAAAACGCGCGATTTCGCCGCTTTTGCTCATGTGCACCGGGCGTGGACAAAGGCGGCTGTCCGTTCGATCGCCTCTTCCAGTTGAGGGGAAGTGCCGGCGAACGGATGGCGGGTGTTGAAGGTGTGGTCGCCCGCTTCGATCCAGTGCAGTGCGCTCTCCCGCGCCGCCTCGTGCAGGCGCTCCGCTCCCTTCACCAGCCGGACGTAGTCCTCCCGCCCCTGGATGATGCAGAGCGGCTGCGGCATGCTCGCCACTTTTGCCAGGAGGTCGTACTTGTCCCGGTTCCGGTCCACGTCGTCGATGACCGCCTGGGTGATCGGCATCTGCTGTCCGGTCCGGGCATTGGCGATGTAGCCGACGCCCTGTTCCGCGATTTGACGGCGCAGCTTCTCGTCAAACAGATTGACGTCGGCCACCCCGTTCCAGGTGATGATCCCCTGGACGAGCGGGTTGCCCGCCCCGAACAGGATCGCGTCCGCCCCGCCTTTGCTGTGGCCCAGCACAAACAGCTTTTCCTTGTCAAACCGGGCGGAGAACACTCCGCCATCTTCCAGCAGCCACCTCGTCAGGATGGTCAAATCGTCCACTTCGCGCGCGTATGTATTGCGCCCGAACTTTTCCAGCTCGTCAAATTCCGTCAGGCTTTCCCCGACCCCGTTGCAGGAAAAATTGAAGCGGACGACGGCGATACCCCGCTCGGCCAACTGCTCGGCTACGTAGGGAAAGCTGCCCCAGTCCTTAAACCCTTTGAACCCGTGGCAGAAGATCACGAGCGGCTGGTCCGGCGACGCGCTCTTCGCGTGAAAATCGCCGCGGATCGTCAAATCCTCGCCGGCGGCAATGCGAAACGACTCCATCATGTCTCTTCACCTCTTTGGGGGTTTCTTCTTATCTTATTATGAAGGCAGCGGAGCCCAAAGGAAACCCGTCGGATCGGAGCCGGTGTTCACCGCTTCCTCGAGTGCGGACCCCGTACGGCAAAAGACCTCCCGCCGGCAGGAGGCCTCATCCGGTCCGGGAGGCGATGCGGTCGTTCGCCGCCAGATACAGGGCGTACTCCAGCGGTCTTCGCACGGCGAGGCGGTAGCGGTCCCACTGGCCCAGCTTGCGGAAAATGTCACGTCCCGGCTTGGGATTGATTTCGATGATCCACACCCGGCCGTTCGCATCGATGCCCAAATCAAAACCAAACTCCATCATCGATCCGAAATGTTTCTCGATCGTTTCCACCGTTTTCAGCGCCAGCTCCCGGCACTCGCGGAGGATCCGCTCCGCCTCCTGCACGCCGAAGCGGAAGGCCAGAAAACGGCCGGCCGGCACCGCGGTGCCGCCGCCGTGCAGATTGGACGTGGACGATCGCTTGGGACCGATCCGCATCCCCACGCCGGTCAGCCTCCACTCGCCGCTTCCATCCTTCTGGATCAACAGGCGCGCGTCCACCGTCCGCCCCGGCAGCAGGGCCAAATCCAGCCCCTGCTGCAGGAAGAACTGCTCCTCCCCGTATTTTTCCCGATTCGTCCAGCGCTCGATTTCGGTGGTGAGCGCCGACAGCGTCGGCAGGACGGCGTTCTTCCTCCCTTGATTCTTGGTCCGTCCGCGCAGCAGGTAGACCTTCCCTCTCCGCTCCACCCGCAGGATGCTGCGTCCGCCCGATCCATTGGTCGGCTTGACGTAGACGACGCCGTGCCGCTTCAGCATGTCTGCCAGCTCCTCCCGCCTGTAGAGCCGGGTCTCCGGCAGCCAGCGCTGCAGTTCTTCTTCCTGCATCAGCACCTGATGGACGCGAAACTTGTTGGCAAAGCGGCTGTTGGCGTAGCGGAACCAGTTCTTGTTGCGGAACGGCAGGTAGCTCTTGTGCTTCTCTATCGGATAGTAGCGGTACCGGTCGATCACGATGTCCGGCCAGGCGTACCAACCGCTTTTCCAGCCGTCCGCTCCCGGCGTAAACCCCTTGATCCGGCGGGAGGCGGCGTTCACATCCTGCGGCGAAAAGACAAACACTTCCGCGCCCATTTCCTTTCCCTCCCGCACAAGCCGGCGCAAAAATCCTGGTTCGTTAAAACCCTTTTCCCCCCGATAGGTCAGAATGCCGATCCGTTTTTTCACGTGTCGTCCTCCCTCTCTGTGGATGACTTCTCCCCATCAGCTTATGGCCGAACGTGAAAAAAAGCGCCAGGGCCCACAAGGGTTAGGCGCTTCGTGGACGCTTTAGCGTCCGTGTTTGTCCAGATAGTCGAGAGCGGCGCGGCCAAGCACCTCGGCGGCGATCAGCATGGCGCTCTCGTCGATGTCAAAGCGCGGATGGTGGTGCGGATACCCGGCCCCTTTTTGCGGGTTGCCGGCGCCGACAAAGAGGAACGAGCCCGGCACTTTTTCCAGATAGTAGGCGAAGTCCTCCGCTCCCATCGTCGGCTCCATCCGTTCCACGTTGTCCCAGCCGACCGCCGCCGCGGCCGCCTGGCGGGCGATCTCCGTCTCTGCCTCGCTGTTGATGACGGCCGGATAGCCGCGCATGTAGGTCACCTCCGCGCTGCCTCCCATCAGCGCCGCCGTCCCCTTCGCAATCTCGATCAGCCGCTGTTCCGCCTTGTCCCGCACGTGCGGCAGGAACGAGCGGACCGTGCCCGTCAGGCGGCAGCGGTCGGCGATCACGTTGTAGTTGTCCCCGGCGTGAAAGGTTCCCACCGTGACGACCACGCTCTCCAGCGGACTGATGTTGCGGCTGGCGATCGTCTGCAGCGCGCTCACGATCTGGGAGCCGATCACGATGGCGTCAACGGTCTCCTGCGGGACGGCGCCGTGCCCCCCTTTGCCCTTGATCTCGATGATGAAGTCGTCGCAATTGGCCATCACCGGACCGGCGCTCACCCAGACCGTGCCGACCGGACACATCGACCAGAGGTGCGCGCCGAAAATGGCATCGACCCCCTGCAGCGCGCCGTCTTCCACCATCTGAATCGCGCCGCCCGGATTTTCCTCCTCGGCATGCTGGAACAGGAACGTGATCGTGCCCGGGATCTCGTCGCGGTGGCGGGCCAGCACCGTCGCCAGCCCCAGCAGCCCGGACGTATGGGCATCGTGGCCGCAGGCGTGCATCACGCCCGGCACTTTGGACTTGTACGCCACCTCTTTTTCGTCCTGGATCGGCAGGGCGTCAAAATCGGCGCGCAGGGCGACGGTGGCTCCCGGCTTTCCGCCATGCAGCACGCCGACGACGCCGCGTCCGCCCACGCCGGTCCGCACCTCGTCAAACTGCAGCTCGCGCAGGATGTCCGCAATCATGGCGGGCGTCTTCTCCTCCTGGAACGACAGCTCCGGATACTGGTGCAGATGGCGGCGCCACGCGACCATCTGCGGTTCCATCTCTTTCAGCAGTTCTTTCAGCTTCTCCTGCAACATGTCCATCCTCCCGCTTTTACTTCTGCTCTTTTTTCTCCATCATAGCAAAAGTGATACTTTATTCATAGATTTGCATAAATATCAAAACAGATCGACCTGCTCCCGCCGCCTCCGGTCAAACACGGCGATCGTGCGAAACCCGGCCCGCTTCAACAGTTCCCGCGCCTCGTCGAGGTGATGGCCGACTTGATCGGGAAAATGGGCGTCGGACGAGGTGGTGACGGCAACGCCGTGCTGGGCCAGTATCTCCAAAAAGCGCAGGCTGGGGCACATCTCCCTGACCGGATAGCGGTACAGAAGACCCGTGTTGATCTCCGTGGCCGTGCCGGTCTCCTTCAACGCCCGGGCAATCCGCTGGTAGTACGAGAGCAGCGCCGCCTCGTCCGGCCGGTAGCCGAACGCTTTCAGGCTGTCCGGGTGGGCGACGACGTCAAACAGGCGGCTGGATACGGCCTGCTCTACAAGCGAAAAATAGCGGCCGTACAGCATGTACAGATCGGTCTGCTGAAAGCGCTCCCGCGTGTCGGGATTGTCAAACCCCCATCCCTGCAGGAAGTGAACGGAGCCGATGCAGTAGTCCCAGGGGTACGCGCCGGTCACGTCGGCCAGCACCGCCTCTCCGCCGGGAAAATAGTCCAGTTCGATGCCTACTTTCAGCTCGATCCCGTCCTCTGCCCAGCGCTGCTTCTGCCCCTCGACGAACGTCACGAAATCGTCCAGCGACGTCACGCACACCTGTTCCAGCCAGCGGCGCTGCAGTCCTCCCAACTGGTCTCCGGCGAGGTGCAGATGCGCCTCGTAATAGGCCTTGTACTCGCGGAACCGGTACAGGTGATCGACGACCCCGACTGCCGCAAGGCCCACCTGCTTGGCCCGCAGCCGGTACAAATCAAGCCACTCCGCCGAAAACGCCCCGTTCCGCAAGCGCTCCGCCAGCTGCGGAAAAAAGGCGTCCAGCCACTCGCGGCTGTGCGTTTGTTTGGCCGTGCAAAAAAACGGACGCAGCGCTTCCGCCGTCCGGTTCAGCCAGCCAAGCGAATACGGCCCTTCCTCCAGATGTACGTGATAGTCCACTTTCACACCGATCGCCTCCCGCAGCCAGTGGGCTGACACCCTGTCACTTTCGGCACGTGATCCGGGAAAACGGGCATGTTGGCCCCCGACCGCTGTGCTCCCCCGCGTCCGCCCGCCTGCTGCCTCAACAACTGCGCTCCGGCTGCGGCAGGTCCACACCCGCCGCTGGAAGGGCGGCGATCATGTTCCGGGAAATGATCGTGGATACGGCTCCCGTTTCCCGAATGTTCGCAATTGTCATCCTGTGCCTCTACTTTCTTTCTGTATGTAGGATTGTCTGAGGATATGTCCGTGCCATGACCAGGAATCCCACCCGTTTTCTGTCTGGCTTGCCGGTTCCTCCGCATACGGAAACAGCCGGACGGCCGCGATCCGCGCGGTGCCGCGCGTCGGGCGTCCGGCTTTGCCGTGTGGGCAGGGGGCAGGCTCATGCGCCGCTCCTGTTTTTTCGTTCATACAGGTAAAACGTATGCGGGACCGGGTTTTGTTCGTCGACCGTTCCCTCCCGCTTCCAGACCAGGGTAAACGCGTCCCGGTCCCACTCGGGGAAAAACGTGTCTCCCTCCGCCTCCATGTCGATTTCCGTGATGTACAGCCGATCGGCCACATCCATGAACTGGCGGTACAGTTCGGCGCCGCCGAAGATGATCACGTCGCCCAGCGCCAGCACCTCTTCCACGCTGTGCACGACGTCGACGCCCGGCGGGGCAAAGTCGCGGCGGCGGGTCAGCACCACGTTGCGCCGGTTGGGCAGGGGCCGGCCCAGCGACTCAAACGTCTTGCGCCCCATGACGATCGTCTGGCCGGTGGTCACTTCCTTGACGTGCTTCAAGTCGTTGGGCAGATGCCACGGCATCGCGCCGTCCCTGCCGATCACGCGGTTGCGGGCGTACGCCGCGATCATGCTGATCATACCGATACCTCCCCCTTGATGTGGGGATGGGCTTCGTAGCCCACGATCTCGATGTCGTCAAAGGTAAAGTCAAAGATGGACGTGACGGCCGGGTTCAGCCTGAGCTGCGGCAGCGGCAGCGGCTCCCGGGTCAACTGCAGTTTCACCTGCTCCACGTGGTTGAGGTAGAGGTGGGCGTCGCCGAGCGTATGCACGAATTCGCCCGGCTCAAGTCCGGTCACGTGGGCCACCATGTGCGTCAGAAGCGCGTAGCTGGCGATGTTGAACGGCACGCCGAGAAACGTGTCGCCGCTGCGCTGGTACAACTGGCAGGAGAGCCTGCCGTCCGCGACGTAAAACTGGAACAGCACGTGGCACGGCGGCAGCGCCATCTTGTCCAGCTCGGCCGGGTTCCAGGCGCTCACCACCAGTCGGCGCGAATCGGGGTTGCGCTTGATCTCGTTCACCACCCACTGGATTTGGTCCACCGTCTTCCCGTCCGGACCGGCAAACGAACGCCACTGCTTGCCGTACACCGGCCCCAGCTCGCCGTTTTCGTCCGCCCACTCGTTCCAGATCCGCACGCCGTTCTCCTGCAGATAGCGGACGTTGGTATCGCCTTTCAAAAACCACAGCAGTTCGTGGATGATCGATTTGGTATGCAGCTTTTTCGTCGTCAGCAGGGGAAAGCCTTCGCGCAGGTCAAACCGCATCTGGTGGCCAAAGACGCTGATCGTGCCCGTTCCCGTCCGGTCCTGTTTGACGGTCCCCTCCGCCAGAATCCGGCGGCACAGGTCCAGGTATTGTTTCATCATTCATCGCTCCCTTGCGTGCAGCAGTTGTCCCATCTTTTAATAGTAACCCAAACGGGACGGAAATGGGACAAGGCTTTTGACCAGTTCCCGCTGAATCCGTTCAAAATCGGACACACCGCCGCCGTACGTCCAGCGCCGGATGTGCCGCAAGCGGTCCACGAACAGGACGGAGCAGTCGGTGACGTCCCTGACCCCCGCCACTTCCGGGAGGAGAATCCCGAGCGACCGGCTTACTTCCCGGTTGGCGTCGCTGTGAAGGTGATACGGCAGGTGCAGCTTTTCCCGCAGCGCCTTCAGCGTAAACACGTTTTCCACGCTGAGCCCGACGACGCGGTAGTTCTTTTCCGCAAACTGGCTGTAGTGATCGCGGAACCAGGCCAGAGCCTGTTCGCTGGTCTCGGTGAAGGCAAACGGAAACGAGACGAGCACAAGGCCGTTCGCGTCCCGCAGCAGTTCGCCGCAGGAGACGCGGACGCCGTCGGTGGATGGCAGCGCGTACTTGTACAAGGCTTGAATGACCCGCATACTATCCCTCCTCACACGGAAGATCAGGGTGGATCAGAGGCCGGCTCAGCGCCGCCGGCCCGGATTCGCTCAGGGGGTTACTCGCCCGACGGCTGCGGGATATACCCGCTGATGTCGATGCCCAACCCCTCCGCTACGCGCATGCCGTACTCGGCGTCGGCGCGGAAGAAGTTGCAGATGGCCCGCAGTTGGATCTCCCGGTCGACCGATTTCAGGTCGTTCACCAGGTTTTTGATCAGGTTGTCCCGCTCCGTCTGGCTGAAAGAGCGGTAGCGTTCACCCGCCTGGGTAAAGTCATCGGTTTTTGCGATGCGCTGGCGGGTCGTGACCCCGTGCAGCGGCGCTTGGCTCTCCACGTACTCAGGGGCCTGTTTCGGCGTTTCCGTGTAGCTGTTCGGCTCGTAGTTGATCCGCGATGCGTCCTGCTTGATGCGCATCGCCCCGTCCCGCTGGTAGTTGCGCACCGGCGCGTACGGGCAGTTGATCGGGATCTGCAGGTAGTTGGGACCGAGACGGTGACGTTGGGTGTCCGGATAGGAAAACAGACGGCCCTGGAGCAGTTTGTCTTCGGACGGCTCAATGCCCGGCACCAGTGCGCTGGGGGCGAAGGCGGACTGCTCCACTTCGGCAAAGTAATTCTCCGGGTTGCGGTTGAGCGTCATGGTGCCCACCTTGACGAGCGGCAGCACGTCCTCCGGCCATACCTTCGTGGGATCGAGCGGGTCAAAGGAAAACGCGTCCATGTCTTTCGGATCGAGAATTTGCACGTACAGATCCCACTGCGGAAAGTTGCCGGCTTCGATCGCCTCGTACAAATCCCGGGTCGCGTGGTTGAAGTCGCGGCCGCCGATTTCCCGCGCCTCTTCCGCCGTCAGGTTTTTGACGCCCTGCAGCGGCTTCCAGTGGTATTTCACGTATACGACCTGGCCGTCCTTGTTCACCCATTTGAAGGCGTGAACCCCGAACCCTTCCATCTGGCGGTAGTTGGCCGGCGTCCCGTAATCGGAGAACAGCCAGGTGAGCATGTGCGTGGATTCAGGACTCAGCGTCATGAAATCCCAGTAGTGGTTGGGCGTCTGAATGTTGTTGTGCGGCGCCGGCTTCAGCGAGTGCACCATGTCGGGAAACTTGATCGCGTCGCGGATAAAGAAAACGGGCAGGTGGTTGCCCACCAGGTCGTAGTTGCCTTCGGCGGTGTAGAACTTGACGGCAAAACCGCGCGGATCTCTAAGCGTCTCCGGTGATGTGCCGCCGTGAATCACCGTGGAGAAGCGGACGAACACCGGCGTTTCCGTGCCTGCTTCCTGCAAAAAGGCGGCCCGGGTGTATTTCGCCATGCTGGCCGTCGTCACAAACACGCCGTGCGCTCCCGCCCCCCGGGCGTGAACGACGCGCTCCGGAATCCGTTCGCGGTCGAAGTGCGCCAGCTTCTCAATCAGGTGGTAGTCTTCCAGCAGCGTCGGTCCGCGCTGGCCGGCCGTTTTCGAGTTTTGGTTGTCCACCACCGGCGCTCCCTGATTGGTCGTCAAAACATTACGGTTCTCCATGATCATGCCTCCCATGTAATTAGAATAACTATTATTTGAAAACTATTATCACTGTCACGCATTAACCATAACACAAGAACAATTATCTTTCAATAATTATTATTAAAAAGAAATATGTATTATCATCTGAATCATGTGCGGAGCGGCAGCGATCCGTATTTTCGCGGTCAACGGACGGGCTGTGCTATAATAACGGCGACACGAAAGTATTGTGAGAAAGCCGGGGATGCTAAGGTGGATTGGAAACCGATCCGTCAGGGACATACACCTGTCTACAAACAAATTGCCGAATGGATGGAACAGCGGATCGCCAGCGGAGAGTTTCCGCCCGGGAGCCGTCTGCCGTCCGAACGTCTGCTCGCCAAGGAACTCCAGGTCAACCGTTCGACCGTCGTGACCGCCTACGAGGAATTGCGGGCGGCCGGCTTGGTGGAGCGGAGACACGGCAGCGGAACCATTGTGAGCCGGGACATCTGGGGCTTGGCCCGGAATCGCACGCCCGACTGGAAGCGGATGGCAGAGGCTGGATTGTTCCGTCCCAACCTGCCGCTGATCCGCCAGATACGCCGCGACACGCAGGACAGCGACATGCTTGACCTGGCGAGCGGCGAATTGTCTCCCGAACTGGTCCCGCACGAGCAGTTTCGGCGGCTGCTGGCCGCGGGCGACTTCCCCTGTCACTTTGGCTACGAGCATCCGCAAGGAAATCCGCAGCTGCGCGACACGCTGGTTGCCCACATGAAGACGTGGAAGGGCATCGATGCCGCTCCCTCGTCCATCCTGGTGACGGCAGGCGCCCAACAGGCCCTACATCTCGTGGTCCAGTGCCTGCTCCAGCCGGGCGACGCCGTGGCGATCGAAGACCCGTCGTACTGCTACTCGCTGCCGCTGTTCCGGTCGGCGGGCGTGCGGCTTTTTCCGCTCCCTGTGGACAGCGAAGGCATCGATCCGGACGAACTGCTGGCGCTGCACGGCAAGCATCGGATCAAAATGGTCTTTCTCAACCCCAACTTTCAGAATCCGACGGGAACGTTCCTCTCCCTGCCCCGGCGGAAACGGCTGTTGGAGATTTCGGCTGAACACGGAATTCCCATCGTGGAGGACGACCCGTACAGCCTGACCGCCTTTTCGGGCGAACATGTTCCTACGTTGAAGTCCCTGGATCGACACGGCACCGTGCTGTACATCAGCTCGCTGACCAAGATTGTCGCCTCCGGGTTGAGGATCGGATGGGTTGTCGGGCCCCGAACGGTCATTGAGCGGCTGGCCGACGCCAAGCAGCAGATCGATTTTGGGCACAGCATTTTTCCCCAGTGGTTGGCGAACCGCTTTTTGTCCTCGGAGTGGTTTCCCGCCCATCTGGACATGCTGCGCAGGGAGCTGGCCGGCCGCAGCGAGCGGCTTGTTTGTTCGCTGCGCGAGTCGTTTGGCGGCAGCGCAGAGTTTGTGCCGCCCGCAGGAGGAATCCATATATGGTGCCGGTTGACGGGCGAGTGGAGCGAGAACCGGATGCTGGCCGAATCGGTCAAACGCGGCGTCATCTTTGTCCCGGGCATGGTCTTCGGATCAAAAAAAGGGTTCGTCCGCTTCACCTTCGGACGCCCCCCAAAAGAGCGGATTCAGGACGCGATCAGCCGGCTGGCGGAGGCGTATCGCTCCGTTTGTCGCCAATGACCGCCCGCCGCTTTCTTCCCCCAGGGTCACGGCACCCGGGGAACGACGGTCGTTCAAGTGGATGGGCAAAAAAGTGGGCAAGTGGATGGTCCATTTCGGCGAACAACGGGATATGATCGTGTGGGACAAGCATGTGGCCCCATGTGTTCAGCTCCTCGCTGACGCATGGCAAAGACCGAAAGGAGTGTACCGATGTGAGCGTTTATCCCTTTATCATAGCCGTCTTCGTTCTATCCCTTGTCGGACTTGTCTGCACCATCCTGATCGGCCGCAACCCGGAAGAAAAGACGAACAGAAGTTTTGCGAAGCGGTCGAAAAACCTGCTCTCGATCTATCTGTTCCTCACGATTGTTTTGTTGATCGCCTTTTTCGTATTTTTGTCCCGTCAGTAAGACATGCGCAAAAAGACGCCGGCTGCTCCCGCGGGAGCAACGGCGTCTTGAACGTCTGCAGGACTGTTTGTCGAGGGGCATCCGGCTGGCGTCTGCTGCTCCGCCGGGCTGCCGGGCTGCCGGCCGGGTAAGCTGTCAGCCGTCGCTGTTCTTGCGGACCACGTTTGCCGCCTGCAGGCCGCGCTGGCCGTTGACGATGTCAAACGTGACCGGTTCTCCTTCCTCCAGATTGCGGTATCCCGTTCCGGTGATGGCCGAATAGTGGACAAACACGTCGGGGCCGCCCTCCCGTTCAATAAAGCCGTACCCTTTTTCCTTGCTGAACCATTTCACTTTCCCTTGAATCATTGCCCTTCCTCCCTGTCGTCAGTGCAGCTCGCTGGCTTATCACATCATATGCGGCTGCGGAGAAAGTGGAAACGCATCACAAAAGAATGTCGTACGCCGGCAGCGCGGCCGCGAACGCGTTTTGTCCGCTGCTGACGCAGTCGCCGTCCCCGCTCGTATGGTACAATACAGGGAGGCGTATTTCTCCATGCAGACAGAAGGGATAACCTGCGCCGAGAACCGTAACCGGGAGAAAGGAGAGAATCGATCATGCGCCAGGTACTTGTGATCGGCTGCGCGCTGCTCCTGGCTGCCTGCTCCGACGTGTCGGAAGGCGTGCAGACGGCGCAGCAGGCCGTGGAAGCGGGCAAGCAGGCGATCGAAACCGGAAAACAAGTGGTGGAAACGGGCAAACAGATCGCCGAATCGGAAATCGCCCAGCAGTTGAAAACCTACCTGCAGCAAAAATACGAGTCTTCGGAGCCGCTGCGCAAGGCGATGTTCAGCGGTGACGGCCAGTTGTTGACGGCGGAACTGCAGAAGACCGAGCTGGCCAACTTCAGCTTCTACAAATCCGACCTGTTGGGCGTCGAATTTACCGGCCAACTGACCGGGGACGGCACGTTCCGCGTGATGCGGCACAATCTGAACAACCCCGGGGAAGAGCCGACCGTCGTCAAGGAATTCAAGGTAACCCTCGACAGCAGCGGACAGATCCAGGTGCAGTAGGAGGCGCGGATGTACGGCCCGATCGCGCCCTCCGCCCTGCAGCGGCATGTCCGTGCCAGCGTTTTTTAAGGCCCTGTGGATCAACCGGAAAAAGTACCGCACGCAAGCCTGCACAGCCCGTGCAGGCTTTTTCGCTTGTTGTGCCGGACGTCTTTCCGGCATGCAACCCCTTACATGTTTTATTGTTCTGATTTTACCAGTAGATTTTAAAGCGCTTTCATGGTAGACTAGTTATCGTCACAAAATGTTCAATATTGATAAAATTGTAAAGGAGAATCAAACGCTCATGGATATGCAACTGGCTGCTTCCATCACCGCCTATATGGTCGGCATGCTGCTGATCGGGTACTACGCGTACAAGCGCACTTCCAATCTCTCTGACTACATGCTGGGCGGTCGGACGCTCGGGCCGGCTGTGACGGCGCTCAGCGCAGGGGCCTCCGACATGAGCGGCTGGCTTATGATGGGACTGCCCGGCGCGATGTTTTCCCAAGGGATCAGCGCCTCGTGGATTGCCATCGGCCTGACGCTCGGGGCGTACGCCAACTGGTTGTACGTGGCGCCGCGTTTGCGCACCTATACGGAAGTAGCCGACAACTCCATCACCATTCCCGCGTTTCTGGAAAACCGCTTCGGCGACAGCAGCCG
This sequence comes from Brevibacillus sp. WF146, assembly GCF_001673705.2. Classification (NCBI taxonomy): domain Bacteria; kingdom Bacillati; phylum Bacillota; class Bacilli; order Caryophanales; family Paenibacillaceae; genus Brevibacillus; species Brevibacillus sp. WF146. The sequence continues at coordinate 1,212,222 of NZ_CP109943.1, read as the reverse complement.
CATGCTGCGCCTGGTTTCCGGCCTTGTCATCATGATCTTCTTTACGTTCTACGTCTCCTCCGGGATCGTGTCCGGCGGCGTGCTGTTCGAAAACACGTTTGGCCTCGACTACCACACCGGGCTGTGGATCGTGGCCGGAGTCACCATCGCTTACACGCTGTTCGGCGGTTTTCTCGCCGTGAGCTGGACCGACTTTGTGCAGGGGCTGATCATGTTTATCGCGCTGGTGATGGTGCCGCTGGTCACCATCCTGACCGTCGGCGGAATCGGGCCGACCTTCACGGAAATCCGTGCCGTCGACCCCACCCTGCTTGACATTTTCAAAGGCACCAGCCTGTTGGGCATCATCTCGCTGTTTGCCTGGGGGCTCGGCTACTTCGGCCAGCCGCACATCATCGTCCGCTTCATGGCCATCTCCTCCGTCAAGGAGATGAAAAAAGCACGCCGCATCGGCATGGGCTGGATGATCTTCTCCGTCGCCGGCGCAATGCTGACCGGCCTGATCGGCATCGCCTTGTACTCCAAACAGGGCTGGTCGATTGCCGATCCGGAGACGATCTTTATCGAACTGGGCAAAATTCTGTTCCACCCGCTGATCACCGGCTTCCTCCTGGCAGCCATCCTGGCGGCGATCATGAGCACCGTTTCTTCCCAACTGCTCGTCACTTCCAGCTCGCTGACCGAAGACGTCTACAAAACGTTCTTCCGCCGCTCGGCCACGGACAAGGAGCTGATCCTGATCGGCCGGCTGTCCGTCCTGCTGGTGTCGCTGATCGCCGTGGTGCTCGCCTACAGCAAGAACGACACGATCCTGAGTCTGGTCGGTTATGCCTGGGCCGGGTTTGGCGCATCGTTTGGCCCGGTGGTGCTGCTGAGCCTCTACTGGAAACGGATGAACAAATGGGGCGCCCTCGCCGGGATGGTCGCCGGCGCCGCCACCGTCATCATCTGGACCCAGTTCGACGTGCTCAAGAATTTCCTCTACGAAATGGTGCCGGGCTTTGCCGCCAGCCTGCTGGCCATCGTGATCGTCAGCCTGCTGACGCAAAAGCCGTCGCAGCAGCTGCAGGAGCAATTTGACCGATACGAGCGATTGAGCAGGCAGTAAGCATTTGCGCCGCTCTTCCTGCTCCACGCATACACCCTGGCGCCCAATCGCCAGCCTGCTTCCGCAGTCACAGGGCAGACCGCCAATGCATAGGCGTTGGCGGTCTGCCCTTTTCACGCATGAGGGATGCCCGAACCCCCGCAAACATCACCGCACGGTTCCGTTCTCGCGGGGCCCTCCTCACGACGCGTTCTGCTCTCATCAATCGACAAAACGCTCAGCATCGCCCAAACCACGCGTCGGCCAGCAGGCGAATGCCCTCCGGAATGTCTTCTTCCCTCACGCCGCCAAAGCCGACGATGATGCGCGGCCGCTCCTGTCCGCCGCGCGGCTCCAGCCAGTTGCGGCCGACCGGGTAGACGCGCACTCCCGCCTCTGCGGCCGTACGGATCAGCTCTTCTTCGCTGCGGTCGGTATTCACTTCCAACAGGATGTGCAGTCCCACGGAATGGCCCAGCACGGTCACGCACGGCGGCATGTGGTCGGCAATCGCCTGCAGCAGGATCGCATGCTTTTTCTGGTAAATCGTCCGCATCTTGCGGACGTGCTTTTCCCAGTACCCTTTTTGCATAAAGAGCTGCATCGCCCGCTGCTCAAGGCGCGGAACGGGCGACGGATACGCCTGGAAGCCCTCCAGGTAGCGGCGCAATAGGACCGGCGGCAGCACCGTGTAATCCATCCGCAGCGCGGGGGAAAAGGCCTTGGAGAAATTGCCGATGTACACCACCGTTCCCGCCTGGTCCATGCCCTGCAGGGAGGGCGTCGGTTTGACGTTGTAGCGGAACTCGCCGTCGTAGTCGTTTTCGATGATGATCCCTCCGCACGCCTTGGCCCACTGCAGCAGGCGGAGCCGTTTGGCCACCGGCATGACCATGCCGTGCGGATACTGGTGGGCGGGCGTCACGTAGACGACGGTGGCGCCGCTCTGCTCCAGCGCGTCCACGGACAGGCCGTCCTCCTCCAGCGGCACCGGCACGACGCGAAAGCCGTGATGTTCAAACACGACGCGGGCATCGGCGTAGCCCGGTTCCTCCATCGCCACGACCCGGTGATCGTCCCGCAGCATCAGGCAGAGAAAACTGAGCGCCTGCTGCAGCCCCGTGCCGATGACGATCTGCTCCGGCTCGCACACCAGCGTCCGCGCCCGTCTGAGGTAGCGGGCCAGCTCCACCCGCAGCTCCCACTCCCCCTGGTCGTCCCCGTAAAAGGCAAAATCGGCGGCGTACCGGTCCATCGCCTCCGTCAGGCAGGCACGCCACAGCGCATACGGGAAGTGACGGGTGTCCACCACCGAGCCGTGAAAGTTGTACCGGCAGGAGAGATGCTCTCCTTTCCGCTTTTTCCATTCGGTGGGCAGCGGAGGCCGCTCGTCCGTGCGGCTGTCCGCCCAGGCCTCGATGTCGGCGGCAAAATACCCGCTGCGCTCCCGGCTGACGATGTAGCCTTCCGCCAGAAGCTGCTGATAGGCCGCTTCCACCGTGATCTTGCCCACCCCGGCGGACCGGGCGAGCTGGCGGATCGACGGAAGCCGGCTTCCCGCCGGTATGCGTCCGGCGGCAATCTCCCGGCTGATGGCGTGATACAGCTGAACGTACAGCGGTTCATCGCTGTCGGCGTGCAAGATCGGCGTCAGGTCCATTGGTCTCCCCTCTCTGTCCTTATCAAATCTTTGCAAACTGTCACTGTCGACAGGTGCAGATGCCATGTAGACTAAGTGTAACAGAAAAGCTCGAACCGCGATACGCGCGTACAAAGCCGGCCGGCCGCCAGCGGGAGCTTTTCCTGTCACCTGCCATGATCACAACATATTGACGCATAACCGGGAGGAACACGCATGAACATCTGTCTCAAAGGGGAAAAAGTGGTACTGCGCGACATCCGTCCGGAGGATCTGGACACGCTCTACTATTGGCATTACGAGGCGGAAGACCGGGAGCATCTCAACTGGAACGGCCCCTACAAGCCGTTGGAGCCGATGACGCTGGAAGAGTACCGGCAGCTTCCCAAACACCGGGAGGCGCTGGCTCTCGCGGGCACGGACAACCCCCGCACGGAGCTGATCATCGAAATCGACGGAGAGCTGAAAGGAAGTGTGGGGCGCTACTGGGTGTCGGAGGTGACCAACTGGTTTGAGATCGGCATCGTCATCTACGATTCGCGCTACTGGTCCAACGGTTACGGCAGCGAAGCGTTTCAGATGTGGATCGACTATCTGTTTACCCACATGGACACGGTCCGGCTGGGAATCGGCACCTGGTCCGGCAACGAGCGGATGATCCGGCTGGCCGCCCGCTGCGGCATGATCGAAGAAGCGCGGGTGCGCAAGGCGCGCATCGTGCGCGGCGAATACTACGACGCGATCAAGATGGGAATTCTGCGCGAAGAGTGGGAGGCGCGCCGGGCCGTCAAACAAGGGGGATGAGTCCCCCTTGCGTTCCTTGCGGCCAGTGGCGCCGGCAAACGCAGAAAAGCGGCCCCGTGACGGGGCCGCTTTGTTCGTTTTGCTGCGCCGGTTCTCGTCTCGCCCGGTGTCGCTCAAGCCAGTTCGGCAGCCACGCGCTGCAGCTTGCCGGCCAGTTCGTCCAGATCCAGATTCATGTCCAGCGCGGCAAACACGCCAGTAAAGTACGATTCCACCTGCTCCGCCGCACGGTTCCGCTCGTCCGCCGCCACGGCCGCAAACAGGGCGGAAAACTGCTCGCCCAACTGCTCGCTGCCGGCCGCGACGTAAGCGGCGACAGGTTCCTGCAGCAGCTTTTCCAGTTGGTCGCGCAGTTTTGCCTTGCCGTCCTGTTCAAAAAAGTCCTTCGTGTTTTTGAACAGGGAAAGCGCCGGCTGCAGGGCTGACGCTTCCACCGGAAGCTCTTCGGCAAACGGCAGCGTCTCCGTCTGGCGCGGCTGGTACGGAGCCAACGTCAGCCCGGCGGCGTGCCGCTGCACGTCCCGCTGCCACTGCTCCACCAGGGAGGCCCCCAGTTTGTTGACGAACTTTTCCAGCCGCAGCGTCGTGGCCCTCATTTCCTGCGCCAGGTCGTAGCTGATCGACCGCAGCAGGTCGGCCAGACAGCCCTGCAGCGCCTGCTTCATGTTCCGCCCGTCTTCTTTCAGCACGGCCGGGTTGAACGCGGCGTTGAACAGCTCGTTGAACCGGAAGAAGAGGCGCTGTTTCACATAGTACAGCAGTTCCTCCCGCTCCTTGGCCAGATCCCGTTCGGCCGATGCGGTCGACAGCTCGGCCACCGCCGCCAGCGCCGCACGTTTCGCCTCTTCGGCGGCCTGGCGCCGCGCGAGCCGCTCGCTTTCGTCCGCCTGCGCCATCCGGATGAACTCGGCCAGCGTGTCGTGTGCCCGGCGGATTTCCCCCATCGCCGCATTGACGGCAATGGTCGTCAGCTCTTCCAGGGTAAAGCGGAGGAAATCCCGCTCAAACCCGGCCATGCCGGACAGTTGAAATGCCTGTTCCGCCGAAGGCAGCGGTTCGCCCTCCGCCGTGCCGGTGCGCTGGCGGTACACTTTTTCCGCCGAGGCGGTCAGCTTGCCCGCCTCGTGCATCCGGGCCAGCAGCGCCGTCTGGCTGGAGACGGGATAGATCCGCGGATGGCGGATGCCGCAGGCGAGCAGGTTTTTCTCCACGTGCGCCACCACGCCGTCCAGTTCTTCCCGGGAGGAGGCGAGGTCGGCGGCGTTGACGATGAAGAACATTTTGTCCATCTCGAAGGTGTCCTTCACGCGGCCCATCTGCAGCAAAAACTCCCGGTCCGCCTGGGAAAAGGCGTGGTTGTAGTAGGTGACGAACAGCACCGCGTCGGCGTTTTTCATGTACTCAAAGGCGACGCCGGTATGGCGGGCGTTGATCGAGTCCGCTCCGGGCGTATCGACCAGCACGATGCCCTGCTCGGTCAAGGGACACGCGTAAAAGAGCTCGATGTACTCGGCAAAGCAGGCTTTCTCCTCTTTGGCCACAAAGCCTTTGAACGCCTGCATGTCGACGATCAGCTCGCCCCCCAAATGGGGAGCCATGTCGCCCAGCCCCTTGGTCACCGCTTTCAAAAAGGTGAAATGCGGTTTGGCTGTCGGCGGAATGTGCGCCACGTCGATCTTGTCCAGTTCGGCCAAGGCCTGCTCCAGCCCGTCGGCCGACAGGCCAAAGACGGCCAGCGAGCGCAGCACGTCCTGCTCCACCGCTTCCCGGCTCTTCAGGACCACCCGCACCGTCCCGTGCGGATGGCGGTCGGTCGGCGGCATGATTTTGTTGATCGCCGCCGTCGTCGGATTGGGGGACACCGGCAGAACCAGATCCCCCATCAGCGCGTTGGCAAACGACGACTTGCCGGCGCTGAACGCCCCGAACAAGGCGACCGTAAAGCGGTTGGCGGTCAGCCGGTCGGCACGCTCCCGCATCGCCTCGGCCTGCGCCTGCATCCCCGGCACCGCCGCAATTTCATGGCTTGCCCGCCGCAAGCGCTCCGCCGCGGCGAACAGTTTCTCCCTCAGTTGGTTCATTGTCTCCGTTACGCTCCTTCACGCAAAATCGCTCGCAGCCGCTCTTTGGCCGTCCGCTCGCTCTCTGCCAGCGCGGCCAGCCCGGCGTGGATCTCCACCAGGTCGCGCAGTACGCCCAGCCGCGCTTGCAGCGCTTCGGCCTCCGCCTCCGCCTCTTGCCGCAGCCGCGCCGTCACCTGCTCGATGAACGCCAGTCCTGCGCGGTGGTACTCCGCCTTGATCGCGTTGGAAATGTCGGAACAGTAGTTCATCACGTATTCGCGCGTGCCCGCTCCGTCCTTCACAAGGGCGGCGAGGAACTCGGCCGTCACCTCGATCCGCGTGGCGTGCACGGCGGCGTGGTAGTCTTCGTCGCGGATGCCGTACGCTTCCGGCAGCTTGCTCATCAGGTCCTTGAAGTGGAAGTCGAGATTGCCGGCCACCTTTTCGCGGACATCAGCCAAGAGGGCGTCCAGCCGCTTGGCCCGCTCCTCCTCCGTTTTTCTGGCGGCAAAGAACAGGCCCACCTTGAATCCCGGCTTGCGGCTTTCCAGATAGCGCTCCGCCGCTTCGTTGGTGCTGTAGTACGTCAGCCGCGCGTTGTCGAGCAGGGCGGTCAGCTCTTTTTCCATCTGCTTGCGCGCCTCCTCCGCCCGGCTGGCCAGCGCGGACTGTGCCGCTTCCGCCTCCCGGAGCGCCGCTTCCGCCTGGGCGGCGTCGCTCTTGTCCACACCGTCCACCGCCAGAGTCTCCAGCCTATTTTCCAGCGCTTCGCGAGCCGCCGCGCTGCGCTGCGCGATCCCTTTTATGTGCTCGTCGATCAGGTGCTCCGCCGAGTGGACGACGCTCTCCCCGATCAGCCTCTCCCGCTCGCCGATCAGCGCCAGCAGCTTCTCCCGAAACGCCTCGTACTGGTTTTCCGGGTGGTCCGGCTCCGCCAGCGACGTGTAGAAAATGCCGTCCGGCCGGATGTTCCACGTGGCGAACGCCTCTTCCACGCTCTCCTTGTAGCTGTCGAAATCAAGCTCGAAGTCGATGTGCTTGTCGATCATGTTGACGACCAGGTAGACCGGTTTTCCGCGGTCTTTCAGCGCTTTGGTAAAATTGAAGTTTTCCTCCGCCTGCACGTGGTTGTAGTCCATCATGTAGACGACCACGTCCGCCAGGTGCAGCGCCGATTCGGTCGCGATCTTGTGGGCGGCGTCGGTGGAATCGATCCCCGGCGTATCCAGAAGACTGGAGCGCTCGTCCAGGAACGTCCCCGGATAGGAGACTTCCACCCATTCCACGGTGTCCCCGTCCACGGCAAACTGCTTCAGCTTTTCCATTTCGGTGTCAGGGTCAAAGATCAGAACGCCGCTGCTGCGCGTATAGACGCGGGCCGCCTTTTCCCCGCCGCGGATTTTGACCACGTTGGCGCTGGTGGGAATCGGGTTAGACGGCAGCAGATTGACGCCCAACAGCGTGTTGATCATTGTCGATTTGCCGGCGGAAAAGTGGCCGCAAAACGCGATGTTCAGCTCTGCCCGCCGCGTCTTCTCGGCAAGCTGCGCCATTTTCCCCGGCGTCGTGCCGTCTCCCGTCTCTTCCATCATCGATCCGATCCGTTCCAATGTATCTGCAAGGCGGGCAAAATCCGTATCCCGCTCCATTACCTGTGTGTCAGGCACCCCTACCATCCTCTCGTCTTTCTTCCTCTCCATTCTCCTATTCTACCATGCCGAATGTACCACACCTCCTCCGGTTGTTCAATTCTTTTGCGCGAAAGCGGACATGGAACTTCCATGCAGGGGCGGACAGGCACCGCCGAATCCGCCGGGTTCGCATAATTCCGCTCGTTTCTGGAAAAAATCGCACTAACAGGCTTGCGTTTCCATGACAGGAGGGACCTCCAGGTGTTTCGCAAATACATGAGGCCGACGAAAACGATGGCTTCGCAGTTGAAGCGACGCCCGCAGCAGACGCCCGCCCTGTCCACCCCGCTCTTCGCCCGTCTTGAGGAAAACCTGTCGGCCATCAAGCAGACGTTGGGCAACCCGCAGGATCTGATCGTCAGGCCATTCACGATCGACAATGCCTCGCAGGCGTGCGCCGTGGTCTGCATCGACGGACTGGTGGACTCTGATCTCATCAATGACAAGGTCGTCAAGCACATCCAGTTGATGCTGCCGGCATCGGGAAAGACGCTCCCTCCCCCGGGGGAGGAGATGCTGACGTTCCTCTTGAACGAAGTGCTGTCCACCATCGAGGTAAAACGGGAAACGACGTTTGAAGCCATGTATGACCGGGTTCTCGCGGGAGACACCGCCCTGTTTGTCGACGGCGCGGCCCAAACCATCCTGATCGACAGCCGGGGCTGGGAGACCCGCAGCATCGACGAGCCGGTGTCGGAAGGACTGGTGCGGGGACCGCGGGAAGGGTTTACCGAGAACATCCGCGACAATACGATGCTCGTCCGGCGGCGGGTCAGGGACTGCCAGCTCCGCTTTGACACCATGAACGTGGGACGGCGCAGCAAGACCGATTTGATCATCGCCTACATGCAGGACATCGCCCATCCCGCGATCGTGCAGGAGGTGAAGCGGAGACTGGCCACCATCGACGTCGATGAAGTGGAAGAATCGGGCTTTATCGAGCAGTGGATCGAAGACGACTTTCTTTCGCCGTTTCCGCAGTGCCAGGTGACGGAGCGGCCGGACAAGGTGGCCTCCGCCCTGTTTCAGGGCAGGGTGGCCATTTTGCTGGACGGCAGCCCGATGGGCCTGATCGTGCCGGTTACCCTAAGCATGATGCTTCATTCACCGGAAGACTTTTACGAGCGCTGGATCGTCGGAACGCTGGCCCGGATGCTTCGCTACATCGCCGCGTTTCTGGCGGTCTTTTCTCCGGCGTTGTACGTCGCGCTCGTCACCTATCATCCCGGACTGATTCCGTCCGATCTGGCCTTTTCCATCGCGGCGACGAGAGAAGGCGTTCCGTTTCCGGCGTTTGTCGAAGCACTGCTGATGGTGGCGACGATGGAGCTGCTCCAGGAGGCGGGTCTGCGCCTGCCCAAACCGATCGGTCAGACGGTGGGGATCGTCGGCGGGTTGGTGATCGGCGAATCGGCCGTATCGGCCGGCCTCGTCAGCCCGGTCATGGTCATCGTCGTCGCCCTGACGGCGATCGCCTCGTTTGCCATCCCCGCGTACAACCTGGCGCTGACGTTTCGCATGATCCGCTTCGGCGTGATGTTCGCCGCCGCTGTCTTTGGCCTTTACGGGGTGGTGCTCACGTTTATCGCCATCTTTATTCACCTGGCCAATCTGACGAGCCTGGGTGTTCCGTACCTGACGCCGTTTGCGCCCCAACTGCTGCACGACTGGAAGGACCTGGTCCTGCGCGCTCCCGTGACGTTTATGCGAAAACGGCCGGAGACCGCGCAGCCAACGGACGACACTCGCATGAAGACAGGGGATGCGCCATGAACAACGTTTCCTATGCGGATCAAAAAATCGGCAGCAGGGAGATGGTGATCATCATCGCCAACGCCGTGATCGGTGTAGGCATCCTCACCTTTCCCCGCTCGATTGCAGATGAGACCGACGCGTTTGACGGATGGATTTCCGTCCTCATCGCCGGCGCCGCCGCCTGTCTCATCGGCTGGCTGTTGGGCAGGCTGGCCAGCCGGTTTCCCAACCACACCTTTTTCGAGTACGTGGCGCTGATCGCCGGACGGCCGTTCGCGTATCTGCTCACCCTGCTTTTCGGCGTGTACAGCACATTGCTGGCCTCCTTTGAAATCCGGGCGGTCGGCAATATCGCCAAGCAGTATCTGTTCACGACCACGCCGGTGGAGATGATCACGCTGGCCTTTTTGCTGATCGTCCAGTACGCCGCGGCAGGATCGCGCATTGCGCTTTTGCGCCTCAACCTGCTGTTTCTGCCGATCGTGCTGCTGGTCATTTTCATGGTCCAGGTGTACACGCTGCGCTTTTTGGAATGGGAAAACGTCCGGCCGTTCTTCTCTTCCGACTGGATGAGCCTGCTCAAAGGCGCGAAAGGAGTGGGCCTGTCCTTGTCCGGCTCGGAAATCGTGCTCTTTTACACGGTCCTGATGAGACGTCCGCAGGATGCCCCCAAATCGGTCATCGCGGGGCTGGCGATTCCCATCCTGCTGTACATGACGATTTACATGCTGGTCATCGGCGTCTTTTCACCGGCGGTTGCCAAAAACCTGACCTATCCCACCATCGAGCTGGCCAAAGGCGTCGAGGTGCCGGGTGGGTTTATCGAGCGGGTCGAATCCCTCTTTTTCACCATCTGGATCATGACCATCTTTAACACCTGCACCATCTGGTTTGATCTGGCCCTTTCCACGCTGCGGTCCATGTTTTCCCGGCTTTCGAAATTTGCGTGGCTCCTGATTCTCTCGCCGATTGTCTACCTGATTGCGATGACGCCGCAAAACCTGATCCAGTTTTTTGCCTTTGGCGACCGGCTCAGCTACTTCGGAGCGGTGATCGCCTATGTCATCCCGGTCCTGCTGCTCGCCATCGCCAAACTGCGGGGGGTGAAGGACAGTGGCTGACCGCCGCTACGTTCGCGCCGCTCTGATCGGGCTGTGCGCCTTCCTGACAGCCGGCTGCTGGGACCAGGTGCAGATCGAGGAACGCGGTTTTGTCATCGGCGTGGCCATCGACTTCCCCCGATCCACGGCGGCGGAGGAAAAGGCGGACAGGGAAGCGCCCGACAAGCCGGAAGGACGGCGCCGGTTTTTGGTCACCCACCAGTTCGTGGTACCCGGCGGGCTGGTTTCCGGCGCGCAGGAAAGAGGCATCCAGAACAGCGCCAACCAGGCGTTTTTGAACCTCGCGTCGGAGGGGGATTCCCTGCTGGAGATCTCCAGTGAGCTGGCGACCCGGAGCAGCCGGATTCCGTTTTACCAGCACCTGAAAGTGGTGATCATCTCCGAAGCGGTGGCCAGGTCCAATTACGCCTTTGCCGACGCGCTCGACTTTTTCCTGCGCGATCCGGAACTGCGCCGGAGCAGCAAGGTGATGATCGCCAAGGGGGACGCCCGGCCTGTCCTGGAAATTTCCCCCCGCAACGAGAAACTGCCGGCCATGTACATCAACTCCGTGGCCGAAAACATCCGCAAAACCGCGCGGATGGTGCCGGAAGTACGGCTCGGCGAAGTCCACGAGAATCTGGTGAACGAGCTCAGCTTTGCGCTCCCCCGCATTACGTCGAACGAAAATGAAGTGAAAGTGGCCGGTGCGGCCGTGTTCCATGGACAATCCAACCGCTTGGTCGGTTTTTTGGGCGAAGAAGAAACGGAAGGCTTGAATTTCCTCACTGACCGCGTGAAGGGGGGCATGCTGAAAACAGCGGTCGGCCGCGACCTGGTGACGTTTAACGTCCAGACGGCCAGTCGGGACATCCGGGCGGATATCCGTCACAAGGAGCGGATGCGATTCGTCTACACCATCACGTGCGAAGGCGTGATCGACGAGTCGTTCAAGCGGTTGAATTACCTGAACGAGAACGCGACAAAAACGCTGCAGGACAACGTGGCCAAAGAAATCGAGCGGCTGGCCCGCGACACGATCAGGAAGGTGCACAAACAGATGAAAACGGACGTTCTCGGGTTGGGCAGCCACTTGAAACAGGAGCATCCCCACCTGTGGAAGCAGATCAAATACGACTGGGACCACGGCAGAAATTACTTTGCGTCGAGCGACATCGACGTCAAGGCAAACGTGTTCATTCGCAACGTGGGCGAAGTAAACATGACTGAAACCCGCGACAGGCTCGAGGTACGTTAGGACGGTGTCGCCATGTGGCAGAAGCTTTTCGGAATGCTCCCCCCGTTCATGATATTCGCCGGGGCGGTCCTGTCCGTACTGATTCCGTGGACCGTCCGCAGCATGTTTCGCAAGCTGCGCGCATACGGCGATCCGCCGTGGAAAAACGAAAAGCGGGAATGACCGCAAAAAAATAGACCATCCTCTGCAGCATCTGCAGCAGAGGACAGTCTCTGACGCCACTCTCTCCTCGGTGTCAGCGATTGGCCAACAAATCGGCAAACGCCTTGGCATAGGCGGGCAAGTCGGGCGGACGGCGGGAACCGACGATGTGCCCGTCCACGACCACCTCTTCATCCACCCAGATCGCGCCGGCGTTCTCCAGGTCGTCCTTGATGCCGGGCGTGGAGGTGGTGGTGACGCCCTGCAAGATTTTCGCCGACGCCAGCACCCAGCCCGCGTGGCAGATGTGGCCGATCGGCTTTTTCGCCTCGTGCATCGCCCGGACAAAGGAGAGCACTTCCGGATAGCGGCGCAGCTTGTCGGGGGCCCAGCCTCCCGGCACCAGTACGCCGTCGTACTCGGCCGGATTCAGCTCGGACAGGGATTTGTCCGTCTGGCAGGGCACGCCGTATTTGCCCAGGTACGTCTGGTTCGCCTGCGGGCCGGCCAGGTGCACCACGGCCCCTTCCTCCCGCAAGCGCATCACCGGGTACCACAGTTCCAAATCCTCGAATTCCTGTTCCACAAAACACACGACCCGTTTTCCTCTCAGTCGCACGGCGATCAGCCTCCTTTTGCTCGTCTCCCCTTCATTCTACCAAGTTCCCGCGGAAAAAGGCAGCAGCGGGCTGCCGCCTAGCCCGCCGCCTGCCCGGCACGGACCGGAAGCGGACGGGAGCGGTCGGCGGACCGCAGCAGCCGCATGCCGTTGGCGATCACGATCAGGGAGCTTCCCGTGTCGGCCAGCACGGCCATCCACAGCGTGGACCAGCCGAACACGATCATCAGCAGGAAGACCGCCTTCACCAGCAGCGAAAACGCGATGTTCTGCTTGATAATGCGCAGCGTCCGCCGGCTGAGGCTGACGGCGTAGGGCAGTTTGGACAGATCGTCCGCCATCAGGGTGATGTCGGCCGTTTCCAGCGCCGTATCCGATCCGGCACCGCCCATGGCGATGCCCACGGTCGCCGCAGCCAGCGCCGGCGCGTCATTGACGCCGTCTCCCACCATGGCCACGCCGGCGCCAGCAGACTGCCACTCCCGGATGAGGGTGAGCTTGTCTTCCGGGAGCAGTTCGGCATGGCAGTCGATGCCCCCCAACTCGCTGGAGACGGCGCGGGCCGTGCCCCGGTGATCCCCGGTCAGCATGACCACCTGCTCGATCCCCAGGGAGCGCAGTTCCCGAATCGCCGTCCTGCTGGACGGACGGACCGCGTCGGCGAGCGTGATCAGCGCCACCACCTGCTGTTCCGTGCCCAGCACCATCAAGGTGTGGCCGGTCTCGCGAAGCTGCTCGATCCGCTGCTCGACCCGCTCCAGCGAGAGCCCCACGTCGCCGGAGATCCACCGCGGGTTTCCGAGCACGTACGTGATACCGTCCACCCGGGCTTTCACCCCGCCGCCGGGGACGGAGACAAACTGATCGCTTTCGGGGATGGCCACGCCCTCCTGCTTCGCCTTGCGGACGATGGCCGCCGCCAAGGGGTGTTCCGACCGGGCTTCCACGGCGGCGGCGATGGCGAGAACCTCCGCCTCCGTCAGAGCGGACACGGGAATGATCCCGGTCACTTCGGGATGCCCCTGGGTGAGCGTCCCCGTCTTGTCAAAGGCCATCACCGACACGGCACCGAGCCGTTCCAGATGGACGCCCCCCTTGATCAAAATCCCGCTGCGGGCGGCATTGCCGATGGCGGAGACGATGGAGACGGGGGTGGAAATGACCAGCGCGCAGGGGCACGAGACGACAAGCATCATCAGCGCGCGGTAAAACCAGTCCGCAAACGGCTGCTGGAACAGAAGCGGCGGAACGACGGCAATCGCGACCGCCACGGCGATCACCGCCGGCGTGTAGTAGGCGGCGAAGGCGTCGACAAAGCGCTGCGACGGCGCTTTTTGCGCCTGCGCTTCTTCCACGAGATGAACGATCCGGGACAAGGTGTTGTCCTCGGCCCGTCTGGTCACCCTGACCGTCAGCGCCCCCTGCTGGTTGATCGTACCGGCGAACACCTCGTCTCCGGCCCCCTTTTCCACCGGAACGGACTCGCCGGTGATGGGCGCCTGGTTGACGGACGACCGCCCGTCGGTCACGACGCCGTCCATCGCGATCTTTTCCCCCGGTTTGACCAGAATCGTATCGCCGACGCGGATCTGTTCCACCGGAAGCGTCAGTTCCCGACCGTCGCGCAGGACGAGCGCTTCGGCCGGCGCCAGTTCCATCAGGCTGCGCAGCGATCGTCTCGTCCGGTCCATGGTATAGGCTTCCAGCGTTTCCCCCAGCGAAAACAGGCAGACCACCGCCGCTCCCTCTGCCCACTCGCCGATCGCCACTGCCCCGATGACGGCGATCGTCATCAGAAAGTCGATGCCGACCGTGCGCGACTTGAGGCCGTACAGGCCGCTTTTGGCGATGCGAACGCCGCCGGCCAGGATGGACAGCGCGTAGAGCAGCGTGACCAGCAACTCCGGTGCCGCCTGAGCGAATCCCAGGCCCCAGGCGGCGAGAAACAAGAGGGAGGCGGTCACGGTCGACCAGGCTTTTTTGTTCTGCCGCCAAAAGCCCCGCTCCTCCTCCCGCCTGTTCGCTTCCTGCTCCCGGACGGCTTCGTAGCCCGCCTGGCGGACGGTGTCGATCACGCGGTCAACCGCCGTCCCGTCGTGCTCGACGGTCATGATCGCCGCACCGAAATTGACCTGGACGCGATGCACGGCGGGCAGGGCTCCCACCTTTTTCTCCAGCTTTTGCGCGCAATCGGCGCAGTCCATCCCGCGGATGCGGAAGCGAGCCGTGGCCGTCCCCCGCTGCTGCGGGACGACGTCGTAGCCCAGTTTCCGGATCGTGCCGACAATCTCCTCATGCGTCGTCCGATGCGGATCGTAGCTGACGCTTGCCTTGGCGACGGCGGCGTTCACTTCCGCCCGCGCCATCCCGGGCAGCCGGGCCAGGCTTTTCTCCAGACTTGCCGCGCAGTCGGCACAGTACAGACCGGTCAGGGACAGCGTTTCGCTGACGGTCTCAACGGCTGTACCGTTCCCGCAGCATCCCGTTTCCGCGTGGGAGGCCGCTTTGCAGCACTCGTCCGTTTTGGCCATTCGTTCCACCCCACTCAAACATATGATTAATTGTTCATGTATTTCATCCTCAAGATCATCTTATTTTTTCCGGCTGCAAAACGTCAACACCATTTTCCCCGGGAGGCCAGCCGCGCATGCAGGCCGCAGCGCACACAAAAAACCCGCCTGCCAAGCAAGCGGGCCTCGGACGATCAGCCGTGTTTCATGTGCTGAAGCGTCTGCACGAATATCTGTTCAATATGATCGTCGTCCAGCGAGTAGAAGACGGTTTTTCCCGCCTTTCGCCGTTTGACGATGCGCAGATTTCGCAGATAACGGAGCTGGTGCGACACCGCCGACTGCCCCATGTCCAGAGCCGTGGAGATGTCGTGCACGCACAGCTCCCTGTGCAGCAGGGCGTAAATGATCTTGACCCGGGTAGGATCGCTCAGCGCGCGAAACAGATCGGCGAGCGCCCCGGCCGTGTCCTCGTCCATCATGGCTTCCTTTATTTCAGCGGCCGTCGGTTCCGACCCCTGACACGTCTCGTCACAGGCATCCTGCATCTCGTTTGATACCATCCAGTCACCACCCCAAAAGAGAACCGTTACGATTTCCATTATAGCAGAGAAATGAGCCAAAGTCGTGCCGAATGCCTGCCGCTCTCCATCGGCAGCCAGGAGTGTTGCCCAAAGGACGAAATGTTGCACCGGAGAAACTTTTTGTTTCTAAGAAAAAATAATTGTACTATACTAACAGTAAGAACCTGATCCAACATTGGCACATATTTTGTAAGCAAAAATTTGCCCTCGGCAAACATTTTGTCCCATGCGAAAAGCACAGGGGGTGGAATCACATGGCTTCGACCACAATCCCGCTTTCCGAGGCAAAAACCGGAATGCGGCTTGTTTTAACCGGAATCAACGTGCAGGGGGTCCTGCGGCGAAGACTGCTCGACCTCGGGTTCGTCCCGGGAAACGTCATCGAGGTCCTGCAGAAAAGTCCGCTCGGCGATCCGGTCGCGTTTCGCGTGAACAATACGACGATCGCCCTGCGCAGGGAAGAGAGTTCGCAGATATTCGGAAACATCTTGGGAGGTGAATGAACATGCGCATGTACACAATCGCCCTGGCCGGCAACCCCAACACCGGAAAGAGCACGCTGTTCAACACGCTGACCGGCCTCCGCCAGCACACCGGAAACTGGGCGGGAAAAACGGTGCTGACGGCCGCCGGCGAGTTTGTCCACCACGACGTCACCTACCGGGTGATCGACCTGCCCGGCACCTACTCGCTGTATTCCAACTCCGCCGACGAGGAAGTGGCGCGCGATTACATCATTTTTGAACAGCCCGACGTGACCGTCGTCGTCGTGGACGCCACGTCGCTGGAGCGCAACCTGAACCTGGCGCTACAGGTGCTGGAGATGACCAACCGCGTCGTCCTCTGCGTCAACCTGATGGATGAGGCGAAGCGGTTGGGCGTTCATGTCGACGTAACCAGGATCAGACAAAAGCTGGGCGTGCCGACGGTCGCCATCTCGGCCCGCAACCGGACGGGGATCGACGAGCTTTTGGAACAGGTGGAAAAAGTGGCGTCCGGCAAAATCATCCCGCAGCCCGTGACGATTTCCTACAGCGCGGAAATCGAGCAGAAAATCAAGGAGCTGGAGCCGCATATCCTGCGCCTGTTGGGCACGCGTTTTCCGCCCAGATGGATTGCGCTCCGGCTGCTGGACGGCGACGAGAAGCTGCTCGCCTCCCTCAAGGCGCACCTCGACACCGTCGCAGCGCCCGGATTGAAGGAGGTTGTCCCCCATGAGCAGATCTCTTGCCACTGAGAGACCGGACTCGCTCGATTCGCTGTTTGCCCTGGCCCAGAGCATGGCCGGCGGAGACGCGATCCGCGACGGAATCGTCCGCGACATCTACCAGACGTCCCGGACCATCTGCCGGGAGGCCGTCCGCTACGAAGACCCCAAGAAGCTGGAAAGCACGTATCGGCTGGATAAAATCGTCACCTCGCCCATCTGGGGCTTCCCGATCATGCTGGCGATTCTCGGCGTCGTGTTCTGGATCACCATCGCCGGCGCTAACGTCCCGTCCGGGATGCTGGCCGACATGTTCGGCGTCATCGAAGGGTACCTGACGGCCGCGTTTCAGGCCGTTCACGCGCCTGACTGGCTGCACGGCCTGCTCGTGCTCGGGCTGTTCCGCGGGACGGCCTGGGTCGTCAGCGTCATGCTGCCGCCGATGGCGATCTTCTTCCCGATCTTTGCGCTGCTGGAAAACTTCGGCTATCTGCCGCGGGTCGCGTTCAACATGGACCGGTTGTTTAAAAAGGCGGGCGGGCACGGCAAGCAGGCGCTAACCATGTCGATGGGCTTCGGCTGCAACGCTGCGGCGATCATCTCCACCCGGATCATTGAATCGCCGCGGGAGCGGATGATTGCGATCCTGACCAACAACTTCGTCCCCTGTAACGGACGCTGGCCGACGCTGATCCTGCTGGCCTCGCTGTTCGTGGCCGCCGGTGTCGCCAGCCAGTACCACACGCTCGTCACGGCGCTCATCGTCATGGGCATGGTGCTGATCGGCATCGTCGTCACGCTGTCCGTCTCCTGGCTCCTGTCCAAAACGGCGCTGCGCGGCGTCCCCACCCACTACACGCTGGAGCTGCCGCCGTACCGGAAGCCGCAGATGCTCAAAACCGTGCTGCTCGCTTCCAAGGACAAATCCCTGAGCGTGTTGACCCGGGCGGTCGTCGTCGCCGCTCCGGCCGGCGTGATTACCTGGATCCTGGGCAACGTGACCGTGGGCGGCGACAGCATTTTGAATCATCTGGCTTCCGTTTTCCAGCCGTTCGCCCACGCGCTCGGACTTGACGGGTACATCCTCATGGCCTTTCTGCTCGGGCTGCCGGCAAATGAAATCGTCCTGCCGATTCTCCTGATGGGGTATCTGTCCTCCGGCGCGATGGTGGACACGGACGGCATGGACAATATCAAGGACATCTTTTTGGCGCACGGCTGGACGTGGCTGACCGCGCTGAACATGATGCTGTTCTCGCTCCTGCACTATCCCTGCGGCACGACCCTGATCAACATTTACAAAGAGACCAAAAGCGTCAAATGGACCGTGCTGTCCGCCCTGATCCCGCTGTCCATCGCGGTTGCGGTGACGTTTGTCATCGCGCAGACAGCGCGGGCATTGGGCTGGGTGGCGTAAGCACAAACAGACCGCCAGCGATCGCATTCTGGCGGTCTTAGTGTGTAGACAAAGTCGCTGCTGGGGGGAGAAGCACGTTTCCGGCGGTCTGTTTGTCATAGTGGCCATGACTGTTCCCGCAATGTTTGTTTCCATTGTTCTTTCGCCTTGCGCATCGATCGCCTCGGTAGATGAAGCAGTACGTCAGAACGAAAAAAACCTGAAAATCAAGGAAAATCCTGATCTTCAGGGCTGCTGTATGTATTGGTGCCGGCATAGGGACTTGAACCCCCACGGTTTCCCTCACGATTTTGAGTCGCGCGCGTCTGCCAATTCCGGCATCCGTCACGTCCGGAAAAATAAAAATGGTCGGGAAGACAGGATTTGAACCTGCGACCTCTTGGTCCCGAACCAAGCGCTCTACCAAGCTGAGCCACTTCCCGACTGGAGGCGAGATGGGCTCTCGCCTCTACCATATGGCGTGCCCTGAGAGATTCGAACTCCCGACCTTTTGATTCGTAGTCAAACGCTCTATCCGGCTGAGCTAAGGGCACGTATCTTTTATTTGTTTCGCACCGTGGCGACAATTCAATACTATACAGGGGAGACAAGAAAAAATCAACCAGAATTTTTTTCCATTCGCTAGTTTTTTTTCGCAAGTTCCCGGGAAAGGTACACGAGCAGCATCCCCGCCAGGTTGACGTACGTGCTGGGGACATCCGCTTCGTCCGCCAATCCGCCGTTTGGCTGCTGCACGGAAAACAAGTAACGCTCCCCGTCCCGCATTCGCTCGGGCCGAACCGGCACGGCCTGGCTGCCCAAGAGAAACGCGAGCGTGGACAGGGTAAACGTCCCTTCCCACTGGCGATACGCGCCGCTGTCATCCATGTGGTCAGCCATCACGGAGAGCGGTTGGGCAAACAGCCAGCGTTCCCGCAGAAGCCAGGCGGACCAGCCGGTGGCAAACCAGCGAGCGTAGGCGGGGCGCATGGCCGTCTCTCCGCGCTCGTCCAGCATGACGGCGATCACGCCTTTTTTCCGGTCGACAAAGCGGGAAAACTGCCGCTTCAGGCGCTCCGCGATCGCATCCGCACGCGGATCTCCCAGCAGATCGGCGGCCGCCCGCAGCCCGAGATAGGTTTCGGCGTTGTCGGCGGCGTATTTCACCTTGTACAGCCGGTAGCCGGACAAGGGCGTGTTCGCGTTCCCCTCGCGAAGCTGATACGAGCTCCAAAACAGGCCGTCCGTTTCATCCAGATTGTGCCGGACGAGGAAACGGTACGCCCGCTCCGCCGACTGCCGCAGTTTTGCCTTCAGATCACGGTTCTTCGTCCGCTTGTCCGCTTCGCCGGCCACGTACAGAAACAGCGCCATGGTGGTGTCGACGCCCCGGATGGCCGCAAACCGGCGGTAGCTGCCCGGCAGCGCAGGCACATAGGCCTCCCCTTCGCGACGATACGAGAGGTGCCAGTCCCCTTCGGCCGTCTGTACGCTCATCAGCCACCACAGACCGCGTTCCACCGCCCGCCAGTAGGCGGACTCCCGGGTCAGGTCGTAGGCCTGGATCAGGCCCATCAAGGCGTAGAGCATGTTGGAATCCGTATTGATGTAGCCCGATTCGTTCATCGCCCCGTGCTCGTCCTGACGCTCCAGGATAAAGCGGGCGGCCCGCTCCAGGCGCTGAAGCCGCTCGGAGCGGATCGCCCGGCGGTTCGCCTCCTCTGCGGCATCGGCTTTCCGTACCAATGCTTCCCCCGCCCTGCTCCATTCCCCGGCCAGCGCGGCCGTCCCTTGTCCTGACAGCAGCATTCCGCACAGCACCAGCGAAATCAGCCTGCGTGTCTTCACGTCCGTCCCTCCTTCGCACGCCTTAGCGTCCCCCAAAAGGCGCCGATCCAGCCGGAATGTGGGAAAGAAGGGGGAAGAATCCGAGACAGCCGATGTTTGCAAAAAACAACGCCCCGGCGCAACGCCGGAGCGGTCACCAGTTCCATGTCTCGATCCTGCCGAATTGAAAGGAGTGGAACATCTTCTCCTGCCGCAGCCGCTCCAACTCGCGGATTGGTCCGGTCACCACGGCCCCGTACACCGTGATCCCGTTCTTTTTCACGTACGCCAGCCGCTTTTCGTCGTAGTCCCTGCCGTCGTAGCTGCCGTTGGCCAGCAGCCACTCCAGGTCGGCAGGAAGCTGCGCCTTGGCTGCCTCCACCGAATGATTCAGGTCATCCTGGATGGACATTCCCCGTCCCCGATACTGCACAGCCGGCCGCAGCACCAGATGAGGGACAAACGCATACCCGCCCGCGCTCGCGTGGGAAATGGAAAATTCCTGCAGTTCCCCGGCGTACACCGGCATCTGCAGCACCTTCAGGTTGTACGGGCGGAGCAGTTCCAGCAGCTTTTCCGGAGTCATCGGCTCTCGGGTGGAAAACGCCAGTTCCGCGACATGCCCGTCATCAACGTGCTTCCACTGTTCCCACATGTCAGCCGTCTCCTTGCGTTCCGGCAGCGGCTGCCCCAAGAGCTGCGGCGGAACGGCAAATGAGAATCCCCCGTCTTCCTCCAGGTATTTTCGCTGAAAATTCACTTCGTAGCGGACATCGCCAAACAGCCGCTTTGTGGCGTGAACGCTGCCGACGACCACTCCCCACTCCCCGATTTGTTTGTACAGCGTCAGCCTCGTTTCCTGCGTCAACAAGGGGGAGAGCGTCGTGTCGTCATCATCCAGCTTGTCAATCCGGTACCCGGCGTGGTGCGTTTCCACCAGCGTCGTCACGTAGCGGACAAACTGGGTGTCCATACCCATTGTCCCGTACACAACTTGGGTCACCATGGCATACACCGCGTACAGAAAGAACACCACCAGCACCATTTGCAACACGCTGAACCACAACGCGATCCGCGTCTTCCAGACCAGCCGGCGGGCCCGCTTTTCGTCCCAACCGCCGTCCGGTTCCGGCCAATCCCGCAGCACCGGCTTATCGCCCGTTTCGCCCATCCTCTTCGCTCCTTTCCATCCGCGCTTCCACCTCGCGAAATTTCTCCCGCGCCCGATGCAGCGTCACTTTCACCTGATTCATGTTCAGTTCCATGGCGGCAGCCAGCTCGTCATAGGAGAACCCCTCAATCTCCCGCAAATACAGGATCGTCCTCATCCGCTCGGGCAGCTGCCGCATGATCCTCTCCACGGTTTGCGCCGCTTCCTTTTGTTCGTACGCCGTTTCCGGATCGCCCCCGGCATACCCTCGCCCAACAAGTCGACAGATGCTGTCTACCATTTTCCTTTCCGCCGTCTGTCGGCGCAGCCAGTCAATGTAGAGGTGGCGCGCCACCTTGTACAGCCAGGCCCGGACTGCCTTGGCATCGCGCAGCGTGAAAGAGAGCATGGCCCGGTAGAACGTCTCCTGCAGCAGTTCTTCCGCCACCTCCCGCGAGCCGCACATGCGGTACAGGTACCGGTACAGGGAATTTTGGTACGCGGCGAACAGATCCGCCCATGTCTCCCGTTTCATCATCCACCTCCGCTCCATTCAAACGAAACAGACGGGAAAATGTTACAACAACCAGAAAAAAAGCCATTCTTTTCCCGCTGCATTCGCGGAAAAAAGAACGGCCTTCCTGACAGCAGCTGGTATTATCCCCTCAAGGTAGACAGTAAAAAAAGAGTTCATGATATCATGGACTCATTACTGTTGACCGGAGGGGATTTTTCATGCCACCAAAGAAGGGACAGGTCTTTACTCGTTATAGCGAGGATACGAAGAAAGAGGCTCTTCGCTTGCGTTTGGAAGAGCAGTGGAGCTATCAGGAGATAAGAGAAAAGCTGGGAATTAAAAGTGATGCACAGATCATCAGTTGGGTACGTAAGCACCAGAGCGGAGAATCGTTTGAGGATTATCGTGGGCGTTGGAATAAGAAACACTTCAGTAGCCTTGAAGAGGAAAACGCCTATTTGAAAGCGCAGGTCGAATACCTAAAAAAGCTCAATCCGAATCTGCATGGGGAGGGAAGTTGGATCAGCAAGCCCGGTTTAGGACCATCGAAAAAATGAATCACAAGTATCCCATCATCATGCTGTGCAAGATTGCCGAAGTATCGCGGTCGGGTTATTACAAATGGAAAGCTGCCCGGGAATCTCGTAAAACCCGTATCGAGCAGGATACGAATGTAAAAGAGCACATCCTTGCTATTCATCGACTGCGACCTTATTTCGGCTACAAACGTATGCGTACGGCTTTACACAAAGAAGGGGTTTTGGTTAACCACAAAAAGGTGCGTAGGCTGATGCGTGAGCTGGGAATTCGTTCAGTTATCCGCAAGAAACGGCCATTTGCAGGTCGCAAACCATCCGTAGTCTTTCCGAATGTCCTCAACCGTGAATTTACAGCAGAAACCATTTTGAAGAAATTTGTGACTGACATTACCTATATTCGAATTGGTCATGATTTTGTCTATTTGTCGGTTATTTTAGACCTTTGTAACAAGGAAGTCGTAGCATGGGAGCTATCCGCGCGTAACGATCTCCAGCTCGTATTGGACACCGTAAAGCAACTGAACGCCAAAAACGCTATTCTCCATTCCGACCAAGGATTTCAATACACAACCAAATCGTACAGGGATCTACTCGAGGAGAAAGAACTTATGGGAAGCCATTCAAGACGCGGGAATTGCTTTGACAACGCATGTATCGAGTCGTTCTTTTCCCATCTGAAAACGGAAAAGCTTTACCTGGCGAAGCCAGATAGTGAAGCTGCGGCACGTAAATGTGTTGCTGAATATATCGACTACTATAACAATGAACGCTTCCAGAAAAAACTCGGCGACCTCTCCCCGGTTGAATATCGAGAAGCGATCGCCGCTTAGGTGATTCCTCTTTTTTTACTGTCTACTTGACGGGGCTATGACCAAGCGGCCCGCCAGCCGCCCGCCTATTTTTTCAGCCTGGGCAGATAGGTAAGCGTCAGCGCTCCCGCCAGCACCAGGCCCTTGACGATGTCCTGGGCGTAATACGGCACGTTCATCATCGTCAGCCCGTTCATCAATACCCCCATCAGGATGGCGCCGCAAAAGGTGCCGAACGCGTTGGGCTTGCCCTGCCCGAAGATGGAAAACCCGATAAACGCAGCGGCCACGGCGTCCATCAACAGCGGCGATCCAGCCATCACCTGGCCGGTGCCGATCCGCGCCGTCAGCACGATCCCCCCGATGGAGGCGAACAGCGCCGACAGCATGTAGGCCATCGTGCGGTACTTGTTGACCGGGACGCCGGAGAGGCGGGCCGCTTCCAGATTGCCGCCGGTGACGTACAGCATCCGTCCGAAACGGGTGTAGTTGAGAAACACGTGCACGCCGGCGACGGCCAGCGCCATCAGGATGACAGGGACGGGGATGCCCCACATTTCCCCCTGGCCGATGAAGAGAAACGTCGGGATGATGATGCCGGGAGCGGACGAGCCGTCGGCCATCGGCATGTTGTTGTAGATGGAAAAGCCCTGCGTGTAGCTGAGGTGAATGCCTTGAAAGACGTACAGCGACACGAGCGTCGCCAGAATGTCCGGAATCCGCACCTTGACCACCAACAGCGCGTTGATCAGCCCGATCACCAGACCGGCCAGGAGCGGAACAACCAACGCCACCAGCAGTTCCTGCCGGTACCACACCATGAGCGAGGCGGAGAGCACCGTCGCCACGCTGACCGTCGAACCGACGGACAGGTCAAAGCCGCCCACGATCAGGGAAAAGGTAACCCCGATCGCCACCAGCGTCACGATGGAAATGGAGCGCAGGATGTCCACCAGATTGGCGTAGCTGAGAAAGTTTTCGTTGACGATGCTGAAAAACGCGATCACGGCCAGAATGGCCAAAAGTGCACCGTACCGCTGCGCCAGCGAACCCCGCGTCTGTTTTGTTTTTTCACCCTGCAGCACTGCTTCCATGATGATTCCCTCCACTCATGTAAAACATCACCGTCTCGGCCGTGATCCGTCCTTCCGTCCATTCGCTCCGGCTCCATTCCGCGGCGGTCCGGCCGTGTTCCAGCACGATCAGGCGATCGGCCAGCGCCAGCGCTTCGTCAATCTCGCTGGAAAAGTACAAGATGCCCCTGCCCTCGTCCGCGAGTTCCCTGATCAAGCGGAAAATCTCCTGCTTGGCGCCGATGTCCACGCCCTTGGTCGGCTCGTCGAAGAGGAAAACGCTGGCCGTGGTCAACAGCCACTTGCCGATCGCCACTTTCTGCTGGTTGCCGCCGGACAGGCTGCCCGTCCGCTGGTCCAGCCCGGCCGTCTTGATGCCCAGCCGCTCCACGAGGGACTGGGCCGCCTCCCGCTCCGCCCTGTCCGAAAGAAAGCCTCCCCGCGCAAACGCCCGCAGGTGGGCCAGCGTCAGGTTGTGCTTCACCGGCTCCTCCACCAGAATGCCCTGCAGCCGCCGCTCTTCGGGAATCAGCGCGATGCCGTTCTGGATCGCTTCGCCCGGATGGCGGAGGCGCAGGGTCCGCCCCCGCAGCCGGATCTCGCCGCCGTCCAGCCGGTCAGCGCCGAACAGGGCGCGGGACACCTCTGTCTTGCCGGCGCCCACCAGTCCCACCACCGCGACGATCTCCCCCTGCCGCACCTGGACGTCAAACCGCTTCACCTTGTGGCCGATCCGCAGTTCTCTCACTTCCAGCAGCACCTCGCCCGCGCGTCCCGTCCGGTCGTCCGCCCGATTGGCTTCGCGTCGGCCCAGCATCGCCGACACCGCTTCTTCCGGACTGGTCTGGTCCGTCCGCTTTTCCCACACTCGACTGCCGTCCCGCAGCACGGTGATGCGGTCAGCGATGGCGAACACCTCCGGCAGCCGGTGGGAGATGTAGACGATCCCCACCCCGGCCGCCTTCAGGCTGGCGATCAGCTCGAACAGCGCCGCCGCTTCCGTCAGGCTGAGCGGCGCGGTCGGCTCGTCAAAGATGACGAAGCGGACGTCCTGGGCCACGGCGCGGGCCAGCAGCACCAACTGCTTTTCTGCCAGCGTCAGCTCCTCCGCCTTTGCCTTCAGCGGCAGGGAAAAACCGCACCGGTTGAGAATCTGTTGGGCCCGCTCCACCGTCCGCTTCGGCGAATGCCACCAGCCGCCGGCGGAGACGGATTGGTCCAGGAGGATGTTTTCCGCGACGCTCAGGGAGGGAATCAGCCCCGTGTCCACTTCCTGCTGCACGAGGTGGATGCCGGCCCGCTTGGCATCCCGCGGTCCGGCGACCGCAAGCTCGCGGCCGTCGATCAGAATGCTGCCGGCCGTCGCCTGCTCTGCGCCGGAGAGAATTTTCATCAGCGTGCTTTTGCCCGCTCCGTTGGCTCCGAGGATGGCGTGCACCTCCCCGCCGCGCACGGTGAAATCCACCCCGCGCAGGGCGTACACTCCGCCGTACTGCTTGACGATCCCCTTCATTTCCAAAACAGAGGCCGTCATCTCGCATCCCTCCCTGATCTGTCCGTTCCTGTCACTTGTGCTTAGCCTCCAGCGCGGCCATCCACGGCGAGACGGCGGCGTCGCTACGTCCCCACCCGCTCACGTATTGAGCCAGTTCGGACATGTTGACCGGTTTGTCCGGCAGTTTGTCCTGGCTGACCAGATGCGGATCGAGCGAGAAGTACTTGGGCGTGTGTTCGCCGGCGATCTTTTGGTAGAGGAAGCGGCTCTGCACCCGTCCGATGTCGGCCGGATCGGTCGCCGCCGACGCTTTCCATGGACTGTCCTTCTCCTGGATGAGCTGCAGGTCTTCGTCGGACAAGTCGATGCCGAACACCTTGATCTCCGTCCGTCCCGCCGCCTTGATCGCCCGCGTAGCCCCTTTGGCGAATTCGTCCCACGGCGCCCACACGGCGGCGATGTCGCCTTTGTTCGGGTACTTTTTCAGGATCGCATCCATCTGCGCCTGGGTGTCCAGCGCCGTGTTCGGGGTGGCCGAACCGAAGCGGGCGATCTCCTTGATGTTGGGGTAGCGCTTGAGAAAAATCTCGTAGACGCGGTTGCGCTTTTCCATCGGCGCAAAACCGCCCACCCAGATGTAGACGATGTTGCCTTTCCCGTCGATGGATTGGGCCAGGTTTTTCAGCCCCTGCCAGGCCAGGCTGTAGTCGTCCTGGTCAATCACGGTGACGCCGTCCACCTGGTCCAGGTCGTTGTCGAACGCGACGACGGGAATCCCCGCCTTGACCGCCCGCTCCACGCCCGGCTGAAGCGCTTCCGCACGGCCGTGGTTGATCAGGATCCCGTCCACTTTTTGGTTGACTGCGGTGTCGAGGTGGGCCGCCATTTTGCCCAGGTCGCCGTCCGCGTTGTAGACGACCAGCTCGCCGCCGAATTTGCTCACCTGCTCTTTGACTCCCTGCAGGTACTGGGCGGAAAACGTCCCGATGGAGAACTCGCTGACCAGAGCGATTTTCAACGGTTTGTCCACTGCCGCCGGAATGGCCGCCGAGGTAGACGCCGCCGGTGATGCGGCTGCCGGCTGCTGCGGCGCGGCCGCCGGCTGGGACGACTGTGACGTGGCGGACTGGGCAGACGGCGCCGGCGGCTGTTCACTGGTGCAGCCCGTCAGCAAAAGAGCCGCGACGAGACTGGCTGTCATCCATTTTTTCATCGTTTTCATCTGGTACATCCCCCCGTATGAGTGCGTGAAAAATGATGGCATGGACGGAAAAACCGGAAAAAACAAACGCCTCTTTCCCTGAGGAAAGAGGCGCGGTTCGCTCGCTCACCTCTCATCTCTCAGGAAACATTCCTGCAGGAGTTAGCACCGTGCCGCAAGAGCCGCATGCTCTTGACAGTCGGTTGCCGGGCGTCATCGGGCCAGTCCCTCAGCCTGCTCTGGATAAGAAGGCATGTGTAATTCCAAGTTTTCCACTATGCTTTTGATGATGAGGACATCATACATCGAAGCCGGCGGCTCCGTCAATCCCGTTTTTGGAAGTTTCTCAGAAATATTTGATACTGTAAGCGATTTCCAAAAACGGATGGAACGGCATGTGCTCCTTTCATCGAGAATGAAAATCTTTATTGACGCGTACGAGATGCCCCTTTATTATCAGGAGAGGAGATCGTTTTGATAATGATTATCATTATTTTGATGATAGAAAGGAGGAGGCTCCGTGCCGCTGCGCCTCTTGCTCGCCCTGTTTCTGGCGCTGCTTCTGCCCGCATCCGCCTTCGCCTATTCCTACGGCGACCCGAACAAGGAAGACCTCGCGGAGAGCTTCAAGGAGATCGCGGCCAAGCTGGAACAGACTCCGGAAGACTGGAACGGCGCCCACCAGGCGTTTCTCAGCCGCAAAAACGAGATCGCCCTGGAGTTTGGCCAACAGACCGCCCAGACACTGGAAGCGAACTTTTCTCAACAAAACAAGGATCTCGTCCTGCACAACTACAAAGCGCTGCTGGTGAAGAACATCGACCGCCGGTTGACAAACGCCGAGCAGCAGTTTGACGACTACGCCAAGGCAAAGCTGCTTTTGGCCAAAGGCAGAGGGACCCTCAACGTGCTCGCCCCGTACATCAGTGACAGCGCTTCTAAAACGGCGTTCGCCGCTTTCGACAAAGCGCTGGCCGCGCTGGGCAATCCCGGCCTGTTCGGTGTGGGGACCGTGCCTTCCGACAAGAACGAATTCCAGAAGCAGACCAAACTGATTCGCTCCACGCTCCAGCCGCTGTTTCCGTGGAAAGGGGGAACGGCAGCTGCCGCCGCCGGCTCCCAAACGTCCGCCCCAACGGCTTCATCGCCGCAGACCGCACCGGCGGGGAAGCCTGCATCAACTGCCCAGCCGTCCTCCGGCTCCCCGGCCGGCACGAAAACGAAGGCAAGCGCTTCGTCCCCTTCCGGCCCGCAGCCGTCCGCTGCCGCTTCCGGCCAACAAACGCCGGCGTCCGGCAGCCTTCCTGCGCAGACGGACGCTTCCCCCGCCGCCCCGGGACAATCCCCCGGGCAGGGAGAATCGGCCGCACAGGCGTCTGCCAATCCAGCCGGCGGACAGACAGACGGCCAGACCGCGAAACCGGCGCCCGCCGGAGAAGGCGCTCAACCGGCTCCGTCCAAAGTAAATCCGGTGGTCACCGCTTCCCTCATGGGCGGTCTGATTATTGTTTTCGGCGGCTTGTTCTGGCTCGCCAAACGAAAGAAATGGATCTAAGTTCATACATGACAAGGAGTGACTGTTCCATGCGAAAATTTGCCGTCGCCTCGATCGCTGCAGCCCTGCTGCTCAACCCTGCCGCCGCTTTTGCCGACACCGGCGCCTCCCAACCGGCCGCTTACGCCGCATTCAGTCTGACCGCGGACACCTCCGCGCAAAAAGCGGACATTCGGGCGTTTGAGGAGATCAAAAAGCTGTTCGACGCCGCACAAGTGGACATCGCCAAGGTCAAACAGCAGTACGTCTCCGCCTTCCAGGCCAAAGTGCAGGCGCTCATTCCCGACACCGACGCGCTGATCGTCGCCGTGCTTGACGGCGCGGCTGCCGGCCATTACTCCGTCCAACAGGCCAAGCAGGCCGTGGACAAAGGGCTGCAGGGGTACTTTTATGCGCAAATCACCAAATTGACCAAGGAAACGGCCAAAACCGCTCTGACCGAAGGAAAAAAAGACATGGCCCGCACCGCCGTGGAGCAGGCCGTCGAGCTCTACGCCGGCGCCCTTCGGGGAACGGTCATCAAGCGTGACAACACGTACGGCACGCGGATGCAGGAGCAGTTGGACACGATCATCGTTCCGAAGATGCTGGAAGCCGTGAACAGTGGGGACGTGCTCGGCTACAACGTCATCCGCCAGATGTTTGACAAGACGTTGATCAAGACGTTCCACCTGGCGACGATCACCTACGCGAAAAAAGTGCCGGACCTGGCGAAAACCAACCTGGCAGACGCCAAGGTGGGCATGACGGAGGGCTACTTTTTCTTCCTGCCGATCTACAACTCCATGTCCGGCGGCCACAAGCCGTCCGCCGACGCGATCAAGGCCGCGTTCGAATCGGGCGATCCGGCCAAGCTGAGCGAAGCGGCTGTGAAGAACGCGTTTTTCCACGCCCTCACCGGGAAAATCGCCGGCTACGCGGACAAGGTGCTGAACGCCGACTGGACGGTCAAGGACAACCGCGAGAAGGCACAGGAACAGGCGATGGAAGGCAACATGTTCCTCTCCGCGATGGAAGTGCTGCTGACGGAAAAGCTGGGCAAGGACGTTTTCGCCCGGATGAGCCTGGACGCTCAGGCGTACTATGAAGCAGTGAAAGCGGGCGACAAGGCCAAAGCGACCGCCAGCGTCATCAACGTGCTGAAAGCGCTCAGCGGCCAAATCGGCGTCACCTTCCAAATCGGCGAAGCGAAGCTGAACGCAAACGGCAAAGTAGTGACCATCGACGCCCCGTCGTTTGTTGCAAAGGGCCGCACGCTGGTCCCCGCCCGGGCGCTGGTGGAAGCGCTCGGCGGCTCGATCAAGGCGGAAAAAGCGGGCGCGAAGACAAAAATCGTGATAGAAAAAGACGGTTCCACGATTGAATTCCTGGTAGGCGGCACAGCGATCGTCAAAGACGGCAAAACGCTGGAGTACACGTTCGATCAACCGGCGTTGATCAAGAACGGCCGGACGTTCATTCCGCTCCGCGCCGTCTCTCAGGCACTGGGACAGCATGTGTTCTACGACGCCTCCAGCCGAACGGTCATCGTGCTGTAAACAGCCAACCGTCCATATCGAAAAAACGGGAGCGACCTCTTCCGCGCGGAGAGGTCTCTCTCCGTCGTAGAAGGGGGAGGTACCCATGGACATACAGGCGTTTCTCATCACCCTGCGGGAAGCTTTCGAAGCCCTGCTGATCATCGGCATTATCGTCACCTATCTCACCCGCGTCGGCGCCCGCCAGTGGAACAAATGGGTGTGGGCCGGCGCCGGTTTGGCTCTTTTCGCCAGTTTTCTCGTCGCTCTCCTGTTTCAAATCGTGCTCACCGACTTCCGCATGATGGCGAGCGAAAACTACATGCGGATCGGCATGCTGTTCGCTTCCTCCCTGCTGTTGACGCACATGGCGGTGTGGATGTCCGGCCAGCAAAAAGACATGCGAAGCGACATGCACAGCAGGCTGGACAAGATTTTGACGGCGGGCAGCGTAGCCAACCTGATCGTCCACTCCTTTCTCGTGACGCTGAGGGAAGGCGTGGAGACCGTCTTCTTCTTTGCGGCAATCAGCGGCGGGGACATCCAAAAGGCGCTGACAAGCTGGGGAGCGCTGGCCGGATTGGGGCTGGCCTGTGTGCTGTCGTATCTCTTTTTCAACAGCAGCAAAAAATTGCCGCTGCGCACCTTTTTTACCGTCACTAAGGTGATCATCCTGATCATCGCCGCCGGCCTGTTCGCCCAGGGCGTCGGCGTCATGCAGGACCTGGGGCTGATCGGCAGCGTCTACCGCACGCCGGCCGGAGACATCGGGGAAGTGTACAACATCGTCTCCATCCTGCCGGAGCATCCAGTCGACGAACAGCACTACATCCGCGATTACGGAACCGCTCCGCTGCTGAGCGGTCAGGTAGGCATTTTCCTCAAAGCGCTGCTCGGCTATACGCACAATCCGTCGGTGGAGGAGTTCGCCGCGTACTGGCTGTACTACCTCGTCATCGTTTTCCTCATCCGCTGGCGGTCGGTCCGGCAGCAGCGGCAAAAGGAGGACGCAGCCCATCAGCCGCCGGCGGCGTGAGTGGCGGCAGCGATCCGTCGGGACAGCACCCGGCAGCATGCCGCGGATCAAAGCCGCGGCATGTGGCGTTCCGCCACTGAGCAGTACCGAGACCCCAGGCAGAAGGAGGGGGTGTCCGACATGCCGTTTTTTCGAAATGCCATCATCCTGATTTTCTTGACAGCGGCCGTCTGGGCCCTCCGCCTCCCGTTTGCCGGGGTGTACGCGGAAAGCTGGGACGCCGTCGATTTTGCCCTCGCGCTCCAGCGGTACGACATCTTCAACATGCAGCCCCACTTTCCCGGCTATCCGCTGTACATCCTCGCCGGCCATCTGTTCCTGCCGTTCGCGGAAGAGCCGGTTCGCGCGCTGACGCTCTTGTCCGTCTGGTGCGGAGCGCTCTCCCTGATTCCGTTTTACCTGTTGGCCCAAAAGCTGCTGCCCGACGCCCGATCCAGATGGACAGCAATGCTCCTGTTCGCGGCCAGTCCGCTGCTGGGGCTCACCGCCGTGCAGCCCATGTCGGACGCGTTTGGCCTGCTGGCGGTCCTGGTGCTGTTGGCCGTCATCGCCGCTACCCTGTACCTGAGCGGACGGCCGCTGTTTCTGCTCACCTGCCTTGCCGCTGTCTGGTTTGCGCTGCTGTTGGGCATTCGCCTGTCTTCTTTTCCGTTCGGCTTTTTGCTCCTTCACCCGCTGTTCCGGCTGTTTCGGGAACGCCGCAGTCTCGGGGGCTTTATCGCCCGTACGGCCGTGGTCGTGCTGCTGTTCTTGGCTGCACTGGCCGGCTGGCTGCTTCCCACCGCCGCGACCGAAGGCGGGCTTGTCCCGTTTTGGCAGTTGGGGCAGGCGTTTACCGTCGGTCACTTCACCGATTGGGGCGGCACGTCCTTTTCCTCCAGCGCCTCCTGGGGGGAGCGCCTGTACGGTTTTCTCTGGGAACGCTTAACGCTGAACGGCCTGATTGGCACATCGGAGGAGGCATTTGCTCAAGGGCTGACGGGATGGCTCAACGTCCCGGTTCTCGCCGTCTTGATCGGCGGCGCGGCGGCAGGGGCCGCCGACCTGCTGCGCCGGCGCCCCCAACCCGCCGTGGTCTGGTTCCTGGCGCTGGCCGTCGGACCTTACGCGCTGTGGGCGTTTTTCGGCCAAAACAGCGAAAAGGCCCGGCACATCCTGCCGCTGCTGCCGCTGCTCCTGCTGCTCGTCGCGCACGGTTTTTCCGTGCTGGGAAACCGGCCCCGCCGGTTTGCGGGAAAAGCGGCGGTCTGTATGTTGTTTGCGGGCGTCCTGGCCGTCCTGACCGTCCGCCAGGCAGCCGTGCTTCAGCGTCATCTGGATCCTCCGCCCGCGCTGCAGTTGGTGCGGTTCGTGGAATCCCGGTATCCCCCGGAGGGCACCCTGCTGTACACCTGGGAGGAAGAGCGTCTGTTTGACTATTACGCCCCCGCCTACGAGACGGAACGCGTCAGACGGTTCGCCTATTTCGCCCAGTCCCTTACGCTTCACGCCTCCACCGTCTCCCGGGTGCTGGTCACCAACGCGGTCCTGGACGGATTTCCGCCGGAGCTGCGGCCGGCGGCGAAGGAAGTGGCGCGCTTTTCAGCCGATCCCTTCCTCTACCCCACGTACCATACGGTGATCCTCTACGAACTGCCGACGCAGGGCGCACAGCAGCCGACAGACGGTTCGCGCCGACGGCCGCCGGCCCTGCCGAACGGATAGTCCAGCGGGTGACGTCCAAAGACAATCCAGCGGCCGTCTGCCTTCCGCCGCAGTTGGTAGACGCGGAAAAACCGGTCGTCCCTGTCAAAGGCAAACCAGACGGCGACGGTCGCGGTCCGCCCGGCTGCCGCCAGCACCCGCGCCTTGACGATCGGCGGCGCGCCGATTCCGTCTCCGACCGGGATCGCCAGACGACCGCGGATGCGCCGCAAATCCAGGCTGCCGATTACCCGTTTGGCCAGACAGGGCGTCATGGTTTTCCGCAGGAACCGTTCGATTTTCGCTTTGCTGGCAAACCGCTTCGGCAGCAGGACGCCCCGCTCGCCCGCCTGTTTCCGTGCGGAAAACACGATCGTCCAGAACGCCTGCTCGACCCGTTCGACCGTCCGAGTCAGCCGTGTTTTCATCCGGCACACCTCCCTCCTGTATGGTATGCCGGTGATCCGGCGAGGGATGGGCTGCCCTGCATACATAATTGCCGCTGCTGCGAGAGATGCTACGAGGTGTGAACCCGATCTTGACGCAGAGGAGGAAGGCACATGCCGGCACAAGTCAACACCGACCAGTTAAAAAAGGCGGAAGCGTGCACAACTCTTGCGAAGAACATGATTACGCAGGCGATCGAACAGTCCGCAGCCAACCCGCAATTGGCGGAAGAAGCGCTGAAGCAGGCGTCCCAGGAGATCGCCCAGGCGCAAACCATGATCTCGCAAGTCCAATCGGCCCTGCACATGCAGTCCCAACAGCAGCAGGGGCAGGCGTAATCGCCAAGGAAAAAGGCGGACCCCATGATTCGGGTCCGCCTTTTTGCGTGTCCATCAGCCGGCCCGGCAGCGCCGCCGGTTCCCGTCCCGCTCGACGACGGGGAAGCCGGTGAGGCAAGTGACGGCATGGACTGCGGAAAACGGCTCTGTCGCAAGCGACGCGAACAGAGCCGTTTTCGTTAATGTTGTTTACCCTCCGTGTTAATTTTGAAGGTCACGCCAAACTTGTCCGTTACAATCCCGTACGCCGGGCTGAAAAACGTCTCTTGCAGCGGCATGTTCACTTGACCGCCCTGCTTTAAGGCTTCATAGATTCGTTTCGATTTTTCCTTGTCGTTTGTTGAGATACAG
The DNA here is from genome assembly GCF_001673705.2 of Brevibacillus sp. WF146. NCBI lineage: Bacteria > Bacillati > Bacillota > Bacilli > Caryophanales > Paenibacillaceae > Brevibacillus > Brevibacillus sp. WF146. The sequence continues at coordinate 1,178,830 of NZ_CP109943.1, read as the reverse complement.
ATGGTGACCTGACTGCCGCTCTGATGGGGTTGGCCTGGAAACGTATCGGAAAACATGAGGTCCGATTCGCCGACCCTTACCAAGGCGTGCGACACGCGGTCCTTCGCCTCTTCCGGCAGGGGAAATTCGGGGTTTTCCGGCATCTCGCCGAACGTTTGGTAAAACAGGATTTTGGCATCCAGTGCTTTTTCGTAAAATTGAATGGCTTCCTTGGCATTTCCGTCCATGACCAGATAGGGGATCAATCGCAGTGTCATCACGAATCAGCTCCTTGGGTCCTCGTTATTTTTTCGTTTTTCCAGTCTCAAAACTCGTACGGGCCACAGTTTGACACGTATCAAAACCAACCACACTCTCCATTATGACCCATCATCCGATTAGAAAACAATTCCGGTATGTAAATAATCGTGTGGTTCCCAGGAAGGAAAAATGAAGCATGGCTTGAAAACAAGATGGATTCTGCTAGATCCCCCAATCTTTTTTCAGCCAATGAATCAGTTCCGTTTCCCGCTCGTCGTTCATCTTTTGTGAAAATTCCGGTGTCCATTGATAAAAACCGTGGCCGTTTTTCTGGCCGTATTTGCCTTCGTCCACCAAACGCCGCATCGTTTCGAGAGAGGCCTGGTCGGTACTCAGGTCGGGAAACAAATAGGCAGAGATGGCATCAAACACATCCAAGCCGCCCATGTCCGCACTCATGAACGGGCCGGTTACCGTGAGACGGCGTCCGATGCTGTAGCGAACGGCATCGTCAATCTCTTCGATGCTCGCAACCCCCTGCTCCAACAGATACTGAGCTTCGCGAAACAGGGCGTACTGCAGGCGATTGCCGATAAACCCGAGCGTTTCCTTCTGCACCAGAATCGGCTTTTTTCTCAACGTCCGCAGCAATTCCAGGGAACGGCGCACCGTGTCGTCCGACGTTTTTTCTCCTCGCACCACTTCCACCAAGGGAATCAGGTGGGCGGGATTCCAGAAATGAGTCACGACCGTCCGCTCCGGATGCGTCGTGAGCGCCGCGATCGCCGTCGGCCTCAGCCCCGAGGTGTTGCTGGCAAACACAACGTCCGGCCCGCAGAGCGTTTCCAATTTATGGAACATCTCCTGTTTCAGCGCGAGGATTTCCGGAATCGCCTCGATGATGAACGTTGCTTCCGACACACATGTCTCCAACGAACCGTCAAACGAAATCCGGGACCGAATGTCGGCTGCCCCCTGCGTGTCAATCACTTCATGGCGTTGCAGCACACGCAGCTTTTCCTCGATGCCGGTTTGTCCGCGGCGGATATCCGCTTCATCGGTTCCCCACACGTTTACCGGACATCCCGCCAACGCCGCCGCCAGCGCGATGGAATGTCCCATGGTGCCTGTTCCCAGAACAACCAATCGTTCTCTCGTTACGGTCATATCGCAGTCCAGCCTCCATCTACCCGAATGGTCTCCCCGGTGACAAATCGCGCCAAGTCAGACGCCAGGAAAAGTACCGCGCCCGTCACATCCCGTGGGGAAGCCAATCTGCCCAATGGAATGCGCCGGATGACATCCTCATAAAACTGCCGGTCCTCGAACATTTTGGACGTGAGTTCGGTTTCGATAAACGTGGGAGCGACCGCGTTCACCTTGATATTGTATTCCGCCCACTCCACCGCCAATGCCTTGGTGAGCTGGACCATTCCCCCCTTGCTGGAACAATAGGCCGCCCGTTTGTAATACCCGACGAACGCCATCTGGGAAGCGATATTGATGATTCTTCCTCCCTTCCCTTCCGCCATGTATTTCGCAGCCCGCTGCGAACAGAAAAACGCTCCTTTCAGATTGGTATCCAGCACCCGGTCCCAATCGTCTTCCGTTACATCCCATGCCGGTTTGGCAATGTTGGTTCCCGCATTGTTCACCAAAATGTCAATGCCCCCCATTTTATCCGCAGCGTCCTCCACCATGGCCAGAACCTCTTTGGTTTGCTGCATGTCCGCTTGGGCAATGAAACACTCGGGTTGATACGTTTGCAATGCCTGTAACGTCTCGCGGAGTGCCTCTTCTCCTCTTCCTGTAATCGTCACGACAGAACCGGCTTGTGCAAATGCCAGCGCGATGTCTTTCCCGATGCCTTTGCTTCCGCCCGTGACCAACACTCGTTTTCCCTTGAGATCCGCAAACTCGTTCAAACGGTCCCCCTCCTCCCCTAATGAAGCCAGTATGGCTGGATGTTCGCAATTATTCCTGAAACAGTTTGCCGCCGAACGATTCACGGTAAATGGTTTCGATGTCAGCAACCGTCAACCAGCGTGGATTATTGTTCAGCAGTCTGTCGATTTTGCTTGCTTCCTCTGCCAAGGCCGGAATGTCTTCTTCTTTCACGCCAACGTCCCTGATGCTGGCGGGAATCCCCACGTCTTGAGAGAGTTTGGCGATGGCGTGGACCGCCCGATATGCTGCATCGCGAAGCGACAACCCGTCTACGTTTTCTCCCATCGCCCTGGCCACTTCCGCAAATTTGGGAATATTCGAAACCACGTTGTACTTCATGACGTAGGGGAGCAGCAAGGAGTTTGCCACCCCGTGGGGCACTTTGAATTTGCCTCCCAGCGGATAGGCCAGCGCATGGACGGCTCCTACCCCGGCGTTGCCCAGCGAAATGCCGGCGAGCAGACTTCCCATCGCCATGTCTTCGCGCGCTTTGAGATGATGTCCCTGATACACAGCTTGGCGAAGGGAACGGGAAACCAGTTTGATCGCGTGCAGGGCAATGGCGTCCGTCAGTTCATTCGCCCGAATCGCCGTATAGGACTCCACCGCATGTACAAACGCGTCCATCCCCGTCGCAGCCGTGACGGATGGAGGCACCGTCACCGTTAGTTCCGGATCGACAATGGCCACATCCGGGAGCAGGAACGGCGAGACGATTCCCTTTTTTACCTGGTCGCGCGTGTCCGTAAAAATGGCGTTGCAGGTAACTTCCGACCCGGTTCCGGAAGTGGTCGGCACGAGGATGAAAGGCACGCCCTTGTTCGCCACCTTGTCAATGCCCACCAGGTCGCGCACATCGTCCGTGTTGGTCATCATGATGGACAAGGCCTTGGTCACATCCAGCACGCTCCCGCCACCGATCCCGACGAACACGTCATAACCCTGATCCCTGACCTGGGAGGCAAGATGCTCCAGATTTTCAAACGGTGGCTCCGGTATTACTTCATCAATCACATGGACCGGCAGGCCTGCTTGCGCCAGCGGGGTTACGACCTTGTCGACCAGACCCGTTTGATTCAACACCTTGTCGGTCACCACCAAAACCTTTGTTGCCCCCAGCTTCCTGGCCTTCTCCCCAATGTGTGCAATCGAGCCGATTCCCGTCACGAGTTCATTCGGTGTTCGAAACACGCTAATGCTCATCTTTCATTCCTCTCCCATCCCGCACGTATTTTTCGTCTACAGCAGCTTCACACCGATAAATTTCACTTCGGTCATGTCCTCAACGGCATATTTCACGCCTTCTTTTCCGATCCCGCTACGTTTTACGCCACCGTATGGATAGTTGTCCTGGCGAACGGTTGACACGTCGTTAATCCAGACCCCGCCTGTTTCCAGCTTGTCGGCCAGGCGAAACGCGCGATTGATATCCGACGTGAAAACGCCCGCCTGCAGGCCATAATCGGAAGCGTTCGCGAGTGATACCGCTTCTTCTTCCGTGTCAAACGGGATGACGACAACGAGAGGGCCAAATACTTCCTGACAAACGACTTTCATGTCCGGCTTGACATCCACAAGAACCGTGGGATGGTAAATGGCTCCTTCCCGCTTGCCGCCGGTGAGCACTTTCGCACCGTTTTCTACCGCTTCCTGCACCCATTGTTCCACGCGTACGGCCGCCTCCTCCGTAATCAGCGGACCTACATCCGTTGTTTCCTCGGCCGGATTCCCTACCCGCAGGCTCGCCACCCGCGGCACAAACCGATCGAGGAACGTCTGGTACAGCGTCTTTTGCACATAGATGCGCTGCACCGAGATGCACGCTTGACCGGCATAGGCAAAACCGCCCGTCACGATGCTGGAAATCGCTGCGTCCAGGTTGGCATCCTCGAAGATAAGATTGGGCGCATTCGAGCCCAGCTCCAGGGTTACTTTTTTGCTGCCCGCCAGTTGCTTGATTTTGTAGCCGACCGGCCCGCTTCCCGTGAAGGTCACCTTCTTTACCAGCGGGTGGGTGACAAGCGGTTCCCCCAGATCCGGACCGGTGCCCATCACGACATGCAAAGCCCCTTTCGGCAGCCCTGCCTGAAGCAGCAGCTTGGCGAGTTTCAACGCGGACAGCGGCGTTTTTTCGGCCGGCTTGACGACCACTGTGCAGCCTGCCGCAATGGCCGGGGCCACCTTGTGCAAAACGAGATTCAGCGGGAAATTGAACGGCGTTATGGCGGCGACCACCCCAACCGGATAACGGCGGGCAAATCCGATTCGGTTTTCTCCGCCGACCGCACTGTCCATTTTGATGAGTTCGCCGTCGTTGGCCTTCGCCACGTCGGCAGCGAAACGCAAAACCTGCACCGCACGTCCCACTTCTCCCCGCGCATCGCGGATCGGCTTGCCCGCTTCACGAGACAGGAGGTGAGCAAAGTCCTCCCTTTGAGCCTCGAGGGCATCGGCTGCTTTCCGCAAAATCTCGGACCGCTGGTACGCGGGCATTTTTTTCATGGTTTGCTGAAAGACCCGGTGGGCGGTTTGGATGGCATGTTCCAGATCTTCTTTCGTCGCAAAGTCCACAAGACCGACCAGTTCGCCATTGTACGGACTGCGAACCTCGTGTCGAATCCGGCCGCCCCCGGTAACCTCGTTTCCGTCGATGAGGGAGCCGACGTGCATGACGGTGATCTCACTTTGATTCATCTCCACCACTCCTCCTATGGGTTGTTACATCCCGAAAAACGCTTTTTTGACATGTGCGTTGGCAAGCAGTTCCTTCCCCGTTCCTTCCAGTGCGATTGCTCCATTCTCCAGAACTTCAAGCGCATGTAAAAACCTCTTGATCAGATGCTTATTCTTGAATGCGCTTCCAAATGAATACGTATTCAAAAACATCCAAAAGCAGGTGTCCTGGCCATGGCTACTTGCGGCGGGCAGTCGTCTTTCGAACAATCAGCTCGGGCTGCAGCACAATCTGTCGTGGCTGTTTCGGGCGGCCCCCTTGCTGAATCATCTCCATCAGGTTTTCGGCTGCAATCTCCCCCATCTTGAACTTGTGATGACCGATACTTGTCAATTGGATGGCGCGATGGGAGGAAATCTTGATGTCATCAATCCCGACCAGACTTACGTCATCCGGGATGGACAGGCCCATCGACATGATGGTATCCATGCAGGCCAACGCCATGGTGTCAGTCGCGCAGATGATCGCCGTGGGCGGTTCATCCAGGTTCATCAGCTTCCAGGTGATTTTTTCCACCTCGGCCGATGTCGTGTTTGTAACAAACACCAGGTGCGGATCGATTTCGATGCCGGCTTCTCTCATCGCTTTTTCAAACCCCGTTTTCCGTTCAAGAAAGGTGGAGATAGTGGGTTCGCCCGTAATGTAGGCAATCCGTTCATGTCCCAGGTCCAACAGATGTTTGGTAATCATTTCGCCTGCCATCGTGTTGTCCAGAACAACGTAATTCCCTCCGTTCCTCGGGCGGCGGTTGAAAAACATGTACGGGATGCCGGACTGCTCGATTTCGTGAAACAGGGGATCGTCCAGCAGGATGGATGACATCAGGATGCCGTCAACCTTGTTTCCCATTACGGTGTCAACAATGTCTTTCAGCTTTGCCTCGCCCTCAAAGTACACCATGGTTTTGTAGCCGTGTTTGGTAGCCAGGTTGATAATGGAGTCGGTGGTTTCCACGAAGAATCCGTTTTTGAGCGTACCGGAAATCAAGGCGATGGTTTTCGTGCTGTTCGTCACCAGGCTCCTGGCAATGAGATTGGGCTGATAGCGCAGGATTTCCATCGCCTGAAGCACCTTTTTTCGCGTCTCGGGCTTCACGCTTTTCGCGTTGTTCAGTACGCGGGAAACGGTGGCTTGGGACACACCCGCCAATTTTGCAACATCTTTGGAGGAGATCATGGAACGTTACCTCGAATGTATACGTATTCATTGGCAGAAATCAGTATACTGGCTGTTTTGTAATTTGTCTATATTTTTTTATATTTAAGAATTTTGGTCTTGCTTTCTCGGCCACTTCCTGCGGAAACGACGAATCATAAAAGAACGGTTATACAGTGAAGGTAAATTCGCACCTAAGGCACATCAAAACGCGATCAGCCAAAAAATTAGAGACACTCTGACGGAAAAGACTGGAGACAGGCACAGATTTTAGTCCGTACCTGTCTCTAAAATAAGGTGTCCGACAGCATTTCTGCTGTTAAAGTAAGGTTACCTCTAACCTATACCAAGGCGTTGACTAGAGTCAACGGGTTATTGCAACTACGAATACGCTGGTAAAAGGTCCATGGACAGGCGGAGGAAGATTCCTTTTTTCCCTACGCCTCTGTAACGGTGCCCGTATGGACCGGCGTAGAGCGTTTTTGTGTTTGCCTGCCGTGCACGAGCAGCATGTTCAGCACGACGGCGGTGATGGAACCGGTGACGATGCCGTTTTGCAGGATCATTTTCGCCATCGTCGGCAGTTGATCAAACATCTGCGGGACGGCAGCGGACCCAAGCCCGACGGCGATGCTGCAGGCGGCAATCAGCAGGTTCTCGTTTTGGCGCAGATCGACTTGCGACAAAATGTTGATCCCGGATGCCACCACCATGCCGAACATGGCGATCATCGCGCCTCCCAGCACCGGATTGGGGATGACGGTGGTCAGCGCGGCCAGCTTCGGGAGCAGGCCGAGCACCACGAGAATGCCACCGGCGGCAACCATTACGTCACGGGTCTTGATTTGCGTCAGGGACACCAGGCCGACGTTCTGCGAAAAGGCGGTGTAGGGGAAGGCGTTGAAAATCCCGCCAAGCATGATCGCGATCCCTTCGCCGCGCAATCCTTTGACGACGTCCTGGCTGCTGACGTCCTTGTCCGTCACTCTGCCGAGAGCAAAATAGACGCCGGTCGACTCCACCATGCTGATGATGTTCACGAGGATCATGGTGAGAATCGCGACGATGTGAAACTCGGGCACCCCGAAATAGAACGGCTGCACGATGCTGACCCAGGATGCCTCTGTCACGGCGTCAAAATGGACCATGCCCATCGCGTACGCCGCTGCCGTTCCGATCACCAGGCCGAGCAGCACCGAGATGGCGCGAATAAACCCGGTAAAAAGGCGATTGATAAGCAAAATGATGACCAATGTTCCGAATGCCAGCAGCAGGTTGCGGGGTTGGCCGAAGTCCGGGCTGCCTGCACCGCCGGCGGCGTTGTTCATGGCGACGGGAATCAGCGACAGCCCGATGATCGTAACCACGGAGCCCTGGACGACGGTCGGGAAAAAGCGCAGCAGTTTGCCGAAGAGCGGCGCGGCCAGCACGACAAACAGACCGGAGACGATGATCGCTCCGTAGGCGGTGGCCAGGTTGCTGCCGGAGGCGATGGCGATAATCGGCCCCACCGCGGTAAACGTACAGCCGAGCACGACCGGCAGTCTGATCCCGGTGTAGCGCGTGCCGATCACCTGCAGCAGGGTGGCCAGTCCGCAGGTGAACAGGTCGGCCGCGATCAGGTAGGCGATCTGAGTGGGCGCCAGTTTCAGCGCGCCGCCGATAATCAGCGGCACGATTACCGCCCCCGCGTACATGGCCAATACGTGCTGCATGCCCAGCGTCAGCAGTTTTTGTTTGGACAGCATGAGTGTTCTCCTCTCTGTGAATGGGATTCCCCGCGTACCCGACTAGACGCGAGCGGACACAGGCTCGATAAACTGGATGGCGCCCGGCTGCATCGATTGGATGCGGGCCAGCGACTCGACGCGGACACCCATCTGCTCCAACAGACCGCGCCCTTCCTGGAAGCTTTTTTCGATCACCGCGCCGACGCCGACGAGGTGCGCCCCCGCTTCCTTTACGATTGTAGCCAACCCCACCAGCGCCGCCCCGGTGGCGAGAAAGTCGTCGACGATCAGGACCCGGTCATGGGACGACAGGTACGGTTTGGCGATGCTGATTTGGTACGTCTCCTGGCGGGTGAAGGAGTGGACGGGTACCGAATACACCTCATCGCTCAAGGTGACGGCTTTTTTCTTTTTCGCGTAGACAAACGGCACGCCCAGCGCGTACGCTGTCGCCATCGCAAAGTGAATGCCGCTCGCTTCCACCGTCAGCACCCTGCTGACCCGCTCTCCGCGGAAGATCTCGGCGAACGCTTGGCCGATCTTCATCGTCAACTGCGGGTCTACCTGATGATTCAAAAACGCGTCCACCTTCAACACCGTGTCGGACAGCACCTTGCCGTCCCGGACGATTCGCTCCTTCAATTCTTTCACGTTGTTCTCCTCCTCCTATCGGCTGCACGGCCACAAAACAAGAAAACCCAGAGCGGACAGTTCACCGGCTGGCAGGCAGACCAACTCCAAGTGAAACCTGTCCCTCTGGGCTTTTTTCCCTCAGGTGTAGCACGAATGACGTGCCAGCGCCGCTCGGACCGGACTTTTGCCGGACGGCCGCAACACGGACCGGCGGGCAAAACGGAACCCTAGGCACTCTTTCACTCGTAGTCAGGCGATTTACGGTCACCTGGTAGAAACTTATGGGCCATATTCCCAAAATTATACGAGCTTGCGTCGATGTTCGGTTGATACTGACAAATCTACCACACTACCTGTCGGCGGGGCAAGCGTAATTTTGCGGCAGCCGGCTGAAAAAGCGCGAACCCTCGCACTGCGCGAGGGTTCGTCAGGCTGGGATGGCGGGCCGCCTACCGCTTGGGCTTGGCGTGGCGCATCGCCATCGAGATTTTCTTCCACTTGTTTTTTTCGGCCGCCTGCAGTCTGGCGTCATCCTTGCGGGCCAGATGGGCCAGTTCCCGCTGCAGCTTCCGATAGCTGTCAAAGCGGGCCCGCTCCAGCGAACCGTCGGCCAGCGCCGCCTGAACCGCACAGCCGGGCTCCCGTCCGTGGCGGCAGTCGCGAAAGCGGCAGGCTTCCGCCAGTGTTTCAATGTCGTCAAAGGCGTCGCGGAACCCGTCGTCCGCCTCCCACAACTGCAGTTCCCGCATGCCCGGCGTGTCGATCATCAGGCCCCCGGCGGGCAGCCGGAACAGCTCGCGGTGCGTCGTGGTGTGTCGGCCGCGGTCGTCTTTCCTGCGCACGTCGTTGACCCGTTGAAGGTCCATACCGGCCAGCCGGTTGATCAGCGTGGATTTGCCCACCCCGGAGGAGCCCAGCAGCGCGACGGTCTGCCCCTCCCGCAGGTACGAGGCCAGGCTGTCCAGCCCCTCGCCCCGTTCGGCGCTGATCACGTGGATCGGCACCCCGACGGCGACCGACTCCACTTCGGCCACCTTGCGCTCCACATCCTCGCACAAATCGGCCTTGCTCAACACGATGACCGGGTTGGCCCCGCTTTCCCACGCCAAGATTAGATAGCGCTCCATCCGGCGCAGGTTAAAATCGTTGTTCAACGCGTTGACAAGAAACACGGTATCCACGTTGGCGGCGACGATCTGCTCCTCCACCGTCTCGCCCGCCGCCCTGCGGGAAAACTTGCTCATGCGCGGGAGCACGGCGTGGATGGACGCCCGTTTCTCCTCGACGCGGGGGCTGATGACCACCCAATCCCCCACCGCCGGATAGTCCTCCCGTCCGGTGGCCGCATAGCGGAACCTGCCCGTCACTTCCCCCAAGAGCTCGCCGTGTTCCGTCACCACGCGGTACAATCGTTTGTGTTCCAGGACAATGCGCCCCACACTTACATCCTGCTCCGCAAACGGAGCGAAGTGGGCTGCGAAATGGTCGTTCCAGCCCCATGCCTGCAAATCGTTGTTCACGTACGGATTCCTCCTGCAAAAGGTTTTGTCTGGTCCAAACAAACAGGCCCACAACCCGTCACAGGGAATCCTCTGGCAAGAAGAACGGTTACCGTCCGGCTGAAAGGAGGATTCCCGTGACCCCAACAGCTTGAACAATCTCAACAATCGGCGTTTTTACCATATGGACATCTCTCCTTTCAGACCGGCGAACCGGGTCTGGTGATGTGATTACCGCTTATTGTACCACGGTTGAACGGGGAGCAACAGTACGGGATGCCCGTTTTTTGAGCCGGGCTTTCCGCCGCACGCGACGGCGTCAATCGCCGCCACCGCCGCCTCCACCGCCGTCGCCTCCACCGTCGCTTCCTCCTCCGCTGTCTCCGTCTCCCCAGATGCCGTCGGAATCGCGGTCTTTGCCGTCGCTATCGACGTAGAACGGCCCGGGCGACGCACCGTCACCGCCGGACGCGGAGGATCGTCGGATGCCCGCCTTTTTGGCGGTCGACGCGAGCACCAACAGCAGGAAAATCAACAATACGGCAACTACGATGATTGCTTCCATCTTTCTCCACTCCAGGATATGCAATTTTTGTCTGCCGTTTCATTATACCATGCATCGGCGGCCGGACGGACAGGCCTGCGGCGTCATCTGCTCCTGGCGATGCACGACGAATCCCACTTGTTCCGTCCAGAACTTCAGGGCGGCCTGCTGGTCTTCCACGTAAACGGCTACGGTTGCAATGCGAGTGATCATCGGTATGTACCTCCTTCAGGGGCTGTCCCCGCTGTTTGCCGGAATGATTCTATGGTACGCTTACCTTACCACGCTGTGCAGCAGGAGGGGGTTCTCTCATACATGGATACGGTCACACATGCACTCATCGGCGCGGTTCTCTACAGGTCCATTCGCACCGAGCACCTGTCCAAAGCGGAAAAACGGGCGCTCTTGTTTACCTCGCTGGCCGGCAGCGAGCTGCCCGACATCGACGTCGTCTCCCAATTGTGGGACACAGGCGGTCAATACCTGATGTGGCATCGCGGCATTACCCACTCCGTCTTTCTCGTGCCGGTGTGGGCGGCGCTCTTGACCGCCGCCGCCCGATTGTGGTGGCGGGTCGCAGACAAGCGCATCTTCCCGCTCGCCATGCTCGCCGTCTTTGTCCACATCACCACCGACATTTTCAACCCGTGGGGCACCGGCTACTGGGAGCCGTTTTTCCGGGAGCGCGTCGCCATCGGCACCGTCCCGATCATCGACCTGGTCATGTGGGCGATCATTCTCGCCGGCTATCTCCTCAGCCGGTTCGGCAGATGGCCGCGCCATCTCGTCTTCCGCGCCGCCGCCTGCCTGCTGGTGCTGGAAATCGCCAGCCAGACGGTGCAGGGACTGATCGTCAAGCATTCGTTCGCGGACCGGTACGATCAGGTCGTGCTGGCCGCCGACTTTTTGCCCGGTTCGTACAAGGTGATCGGCAAACAGGGAACCACCGTGGACATTCACCGCGCCTCCGTCTGGTCCCAGCCGGTGCTGCTTCAGCGCCTCACCTCCGCCGAACAGGCCGACCTGACGCCGCTGTTTGCGCAAAATCCGGCCGCCCGCACGCTCTATCAGTGGGCGCCGATGGTGGTCGTCGTCGACACGCCCGAGCGGCTGGCCGTCTACGATCCGCGCTTTTGGGACCGGGGCGGGTCGTTTTTGTACGAGTCCATCGACAAGTAGCTGGGACACGATCACGGCTATCAGCCCGCCGCGTCAGCGGAACGGCGGCCGGAATGTTGGCTGTCTGAAACAACCGAAACGTGCGGCGGGCGAAGCAGTACGCCTGATCTGCATCCCTTTCCCCTATTCCCGTCCGGTGTCGTGAAGAGGGATAAAGATCGACTTCTCTTCGTCATAGTGATAGACGTGGGTGAGCTGTTTGGTCGAACTTGTTCGAGAGAAGTCCTCGTTATATGTGTAGGCAGTCAGTTGGTGATAAAGCTTTCCTGTATGTTCCTCGGTATAAATTGTGCCGATCGTCTGATGAAACGGAGGAGGGCCGTTCGCCAACAGATCATATGCCAAGCCGCTCCACACTTCCTTGTACCCCTGCTGCGTGTATGAGAGCAGATGGAAATTGTTCTTCTGCACACCCGAACCGCCAACGCCGGATAGAAACGAAATCATTTGATCACCGGCACCGTGAACCTGTACCCCATACACAGGCTCTTGTTTGGCATACACTTCCTTGTACACACCGTTTTCTTCGGCGTACAGCACAAACCAGCCTTCCAAATGGCTCGTAGTCAGAAAGGCGGCGATTTCGGGGGACTTTCTCGTTCGATTCATGCGCAGCGTAACGAGCGTAACATCCTCTTTGTCGATAAGATCCGGTTGACTAAACTTCTGTTTAAATGAATCGAACGGCCATTCGGGGATGGCGGATGAACGCTCGGCCGCTGCATCGGATGGCTGCTGTTCCGCCTGCTGGCCGGACGTTTGTACACAGCCCACCGCCATCCCCGCGATCACGGCGATGATCAGCCATTTTCCTGCTCGCATCATTGCTTTTCGTTCCTTTCTCGCTTTGCAATGATTGGTGCACTCCATGTTGGGCGGTTTGCCTTCCCCCCGTGTCTTCGCTGCGGTTTCCCTTTACTTCCGCCCCAGGAAGTCGAGCACCAGCCGGTTGAACGCCTCCGGCTGATCCATCGGCGGAATGTGGGCCGACGCCTCCAGCACCGCTTTTTCCGCGCCGGGTATGCGTGCCGCCAGCTCGTCGGCGATCTGCAAAAAGTCCTCGTAGTCTCTGCCGCCGGCAATCACCAGCGTCGGTGCCTGGATCTCTTCCAGCCGGTCTTTCGGCAGCGGTGACAGCCACGCGGGCATTTGCGTCACCGGCGGCAGCGAGTAGGCATGCGCGGTCATCAGCCGGAAGCTCTCCCTCGCTTCCCCCGCCTCCGTGTTGACCGGCTGATCCGGCCCGTCAAACCACATCCGCGCCGTCAACTCCACCGCCTCTTCCCGGGTGCCTGATTCGAACTGCTCCGCCAAGCGGCCGGCATCCCGCTGCCGCCGTTCCGATCGCGGATGGCCGAGCAGACCGAAAGAGACGAGTACGAGCCGCTTCACCATCTCCGGCCAGGCCAGGGCAAACTCCTGGGCCACCGTCCCGCCGAATGACAGGCCGACGACATGGGCCCGTTTCACGCCCAATCCCTCCAGCACGGCGCGGGCATCCCCGTACAGCGTATAGGGGCCCTCCCCGATGGGCGTCCGGCCCATGCCGCGCAGATCAAAGCGGATGACGCGATAGGTTTGGGCAAACACCGCCGCCTGTCTCTCCCACATGCGCGTGTCCAGATTACGTCCGTGAATCAGCAGCAGCGGCTCTCCCGTTCCCTGTGCTTCGTAGTAGAAGCGGGTGCCGTTCGCTTCGATCCATCCGGATTGCGTTACGAGATCGATTTCCATTTTTTATCACCCCGCCACCACTATTACACACATCACCCGGATGTGTCCAGACAATTCACACAACACGCGCACCTCCCCGGAGATTCCGGACGTCACGAGCGGATTGCGATGTGCGCCGAAAAAAAACGGCCCGGCACACGGGAGATGTCCCCGCTGCCGGGCCGGATGCACGCGTCCCGCCGCCGCCATGCGTGCGGTGGAACGGGACTGCGCTTATTCACGGCCGCTCTTCAGTTCGGTCCAGTATCGGTCGTACTCCTGCAGCGTGTCGCCCACGTCGACGAGCCATTCGGCCCGGTCGATGTCCGCTTTGTCCAGGAAGATCATCTTGTTGGAGCGGTACGCTTCGCTGTGCAGCGGGTACGCCTTTTCGTTCGGGTTGCTGTAGCCGATGAACTCGTAGTTTTTCACGCTGACTTCCGGGTCCATCAGGTAGTTGATGAACTTCTCCGCCAGGTCCTTGTGCTTGGCTCCTTTGGGAATGGCCAGCGTGTCCGCCCAGATCGTGGCGCCCTCTTTCGGGATGACGTACGCGACGTCCTTGTTTTGGGCGTTGATAAACGACGCGTCGCCGGACCAGACGGTGCCGATCCACGCTTCTTCGGCGATCATCTTCTGCTTGATGTTGTCCGTGTCAAACGCGATCACGCTGGGCAAAAGGCCCTTCAGATCCTTGAACGCCTTTTCCAGTTCGCCCTTGTCCTTGGTGCTGTTGGAGAAGCCGTTTTTGATCAGCGCCATGCCCAGGACTTCGCGCGGGTCGTTCAGCAGGATCACGCGCCCCTTGTACGCGGGGTTCCACAGGTCCTGCCAGCTCGTGATCGGCTCTTTCACGTACTTCTTGTTGTAGGCGATCCCCGTGATGCCCCAGGTGTACACGATGGAATACTTGCTGCCCGGGTCAAACGGCGGCGTCTGGAACGTGGAGACGATGTTCTTCAGGTTGGGAATGTTCTCCTTGTTCAGCTCTTCCAGCAGGCCGAGCTGGATCATCGTTCCCACCATGTAGTCGGACGGCTGGATCAGGTCGTAGCCGGAAGCGCCCGCCTGGATCTTGGCCAGCATCTCCTCGTTGCTGCCGTACACGTCGTAGTTTACCTTGACGTTGTACTTCTGCTCAAACTCTTTGATCACATCCGGGTTAAAATTGTCGGCCCAACTGTAGATGTTCAGCACCTGCTCCTCCTGCTGCGAAGAGGAGCAGCCGACGGCGGAAAAGGCGAGGGCGGCGGACATTGCGCCGATCAACAGGGACTTCAGCACTTTCATGTGACGATTTCAACCTCCCGTAAACGGATGTTTGGGTCCTGGTTACAACGTAATGGATTTGGAGTCCTTGCGCCGAAGCAGCTCGGCGACGACCACCAGCAGCACCGTGCAGGCGATCAGCAGCGTGGAGAGCGCGTTTACCTCCGGCGACACGCCCCGTTTGACCAGGCCGTAGATGTACAGCGGCAGCGTCGTCGAGTTGGGGCCCGCAACAAAGAACGAGATGATAAAGTCGTCCAGCGAAAGCGTAAAGGACATGAGAAACCCGGCGAGAATGCTGGGCGAGATCAGCGGCAGGGTCACATGGCGCAGCGTCTCCCAGGGCGTAGCGCCCAGATCCTGCGCCGCCTCTTCCAGTTCGCTGCCCATGTCGGCCAGCCGCGCCGCGATGATCACCATCACAAACGGCATGCTGAAGGTGACATGCGCCATCACCAGCGTCGCTTTGCCCAGCTCGATGTGCAGTTGGCTGAACAGCACCAGCAGCGACAGCCCCATCATGATTTCCGGGATGACGATCGGCAGGTAGATCAGGGCATGGACGATGCTGCGCCAGCGGAGCGAGAAGTGCTTCATCGCCAGCGCCGCCGCCGTGCCCAGGAGCGTTGCCAGCACGCTGCTGATCAGCGCGATGGTCACGCTGTTGCCCAGCGCCTCCATCACCTGCCGGTTTTCAAACAAAGAGACGTACCATTTCCACGTGAACCCGCTCCAGACGGCGTTGATGCGCGACTGGTTGAACGAATACAGCATCAGGATGGCGATCGGCAGGTACAAAAAGACCAGCATCGCCCAGGAATAACCGGAAAGCGCTCGGCGCCGCCAGGTGTTCATGCCGCTCCCTCCTTCGCCCCGGCCGCGTTGGCGGCCCGGTAGTAGAGGAAGATCAAAAGCATCGACAAAAGCATCAGGACGATCGAGAGCGCCGAGCCAAACGGCCAGTCGCGGGCGGAGAGGAACTGGTTCTGGATGACGTTGCCGATCAGGGCCGATTTCGCTCCGCCCATCACGTCAGGCACGACGAACATCCCGATGGACGACACGAAGACCAGAATGGAACCGGTGACCACGCCCGACTTGGTCATCGGCAGGGTGACGTGCCAAAAGGCTTTCCACGGCGTCGCGCCCAGGTCGTACGCCGCCTCCAGCTTGCGCCGGTCCATCTGCTCCAGCGAGACGTAGATCGGCAGCACCATGAACGGCAGCAGGGTGTAGACCATCCCCAGCAGCACCGAGCCGGAGTTGTACAAGAGCGGCAGCGGTTCGTCGATCAGGCCGAGCGACTGCAGCACAGTGTTGACCACGCCCTGCGAGCGCAGGATGATCACCCAGGCGTACGAGCGAACGAGAAAATTGATCCAAAACGGAATCATGACCAAGAGCAGCCAGACCTGCTGGGCCGACCGCCGCAAGCGCGAGATGTGGTACGCCAGCGGGTAGCCGCAGACGAGCGAGATGAACGTCGTCAGCACGGAAACGGCCAGCGTGTCCAGGAAGATGTCTCCGTACAGCGGATCGATGATGCGCGCGTAGTTGTCCAGCGTCCCCTGATACACGATCTGGCCGTAAGTGCCGCGCTTCAAAAAGGAAAGGGCGGCGATCATCAGCAGCGGCAGGACGAAGAGCGCCCCCAGCCACATGAGGGCCGGCAGCGCCAAGAGCTTGAGCCGTTTGGTGGTCAGCACCGGAGCGTCACCTCGTCCTCGGGCGCCCATCCGATCGCCACTTGATCGCCCGCTCGCCAGCCGCGGCTGTCGCCGGCGTATTCGTGGGCCAGCACGGTCATGTCCTCATCGTACAGCCGAATGTACAGCTTGCGCAGGTTGCCGAGAAACACCATGTCCGTGATCTGGCCGGTCATGCGGTGCTTATCCGGCTCCACTTCAAGCGGATACAGCCTGATTTTCTCCGGCCGGACGGCAATGCTGGCGTCGCCGCTGCGGAAGATGTTGTTTTCGCCGATAAACGTGGCGACAAACAGGGTGCGCGGATGGTTGTAAATCTCAGCCGGCGAGGCGATCTGCTCGATCCGCCCCTTGTTCATGACCGCGATCCGGTCGGACATGGCCATCGCCTCTTCCTGGTCGTGCGTCACGTAGACAAAGGTAATGCCTAAATTTTTCTGCAAATTTTTCAATTCCAACTGCAGGCTTTTGCGCAGTTGATAGTCCAGCGCCCCCAACGGCTCGTCCAAAAGCAGCACCTTCGGGTTGTTGACGATCGCCCGGGCGATGGCCACCCGCTGCTGCTGCCCGCCGGACAACTGCTTCGGCGTCCGCTTGCGCAGCTCGGCGAGATGCGTGTACTGCAGGACTTCTTCCAGCCGCCGCTGCTGTTCGGCCGCAGGCACTTTCTTCATTTTCAAGCCGAACAGGATGTTCTCTTCCACCGTCATGTGCGGAAACAGGGCGTACTGCTGGAACACCATGTTCATGTCGCGCCTGTAGGGGGGAACGTTGGTCAACGGCTTCCCGTCCAGAAAGATCTCCCCGGCCGTCGGCTCCTCAAAACCGGCGATCATGCGCAGCAGTGTCGTTTTGCCGCAGCCGCTCGGCCCCAGCAGCGTCAGAAATTCCCCTTCAGCGATGGAAAGGGACAGGGGAGGAATCACCACGGAACCGGAAAAGTGCTTTTCAATTGACTCCAGGGCAATGATCGTTTTCATCTGGTCATCTTCTCACCATATGTCAAAATACTCATAACCAATCTAGGTAAATATATCGTGGATGACACGTTTTGTAAACAGGTGGAGACTCCTGTCGATCAAATTTTTCCGAGCGGGTTATGCGGGTTTCGGCGCGATGGTGGCTGGGGCCGGGCGAGGAGCTGTGCGATGCGCGTCCGGTCGCTTTTTCCGCCGCTGTCGACCAAACAGGCTTGGACAACCGTGCGGCGCTGCCTGTATGCTACAAGGAGAATACAGACCGATGATCAGGGGGGCTTTTATACATGTTGGAAGCGTTCAAGCTGTTCGTCACCGTCTACGAACAAAAAAGCTTTTCCCGCGCAGCCGCGCTGCTTCACCTCTCCCAGCCCGGGGTCAGCGTGCACGTGCGGCACATCGAAGCGGAGCTGGGCGCGAAGCTGTTTCACCGCACCCCCAAACAGGTAAAGCCCACCCAGGCGGGTGAGCTGTTTTACCGCAAGGCCAAGCAGATTCTCTCGCTCTACCAGGAGGCGCAGCAGGAGATCCAGCAGCTTCAGGGGACCGTCAGCGGCCTGTTGAAGATCGGCGCCAGCTTTACCATCGGTGAATACCTGCTGCCCAAGCTGCTGGCGGAATACGCCGCCCGCTATCCGTCGGTGGCGGCGGAAGTGACCATCGCCAACACGGAGCAGATCAACCAGGCGGTCCGCGCCAACGAACTGGACGTGGGGCTGGTGGAAGGGGACGTGCCGCCATCCGATCTGCACGTGGAGCCGTTTTACAAGGACGAACTGGTGCTGGTCGCCGCCGTCGATCACCCGCTGACCCGGCTGAGAAGCGTGTCCGTCGACCACCTGCACGATCAGGTGTGGATCTTCCGGGAGAGCGGTTCCGGGACGCGCGCCTACAGCGACAGGCTGATCCGGCAGTGGGAGCTGCGGGTCGCCCATTCGTACGTGTTCAGCAGCAGCCAGGGTGTAAAGGAGGCGGTGGCGGCCGGACTGGGGATCGCCCTGCTCTCCCGGCTGATCGTCGACAAGGAGCTGGCCAGCGACGAACTGGCCGTGATTCCCATGGCCAAACAGCGTTTTTCTCGTGACTTCTGCGTGCTGAAGCCAGCCGGCGAACCGGCCAGCAGGGCGCTGCAGGTGTTTCTCGACAGGGTAAAAACGCTGTAGCCCGATTCTACTGAATGTATGCCAACAGCCGGACCAGCCCGTAACCGAACAGGGAGAGCAGCACGGAGCCGGCCAGTCCGGCGGTCAGGGCCCTGGTCCCGTGACGGCGGAAGGCACCCGGATCCGCATTCAGTCCCAGTCCGGCCATGGCCATTGCCATCAACAGGTACGCCAGCCGCACGAGCCGATCCGCCCAGTCGGCGGGCACGATGCCCAGCGAATGGACGCCGCTTGCCGCCAGGAACCCAAAGAGAAACCAGGGCAGCGTCACCTTTTTCCACCCTTCGCCCTGTTCCTCCCACTCCTGCCGGGCGGCCCACCAGCCGATCAACAGCGCGACGGGAACGAGCAGCGCCACCCGCGTCAGCTTGGCGACCACGGCCACATCGAGCGCAGCGCTGCCCGCCGGGGCTGCCGCCGCCAGCACGTGCGCGATTTCATGCAGCGTCGCCCCGGAAAACAGCCCGTACAATTCGCTGCTCAAGCCCAAAAACGGGTAGACCAGCGTGTAGACGACCGTAAAGCCCGTTCCCAGCAGGGCGACAATCCCCGTACTGACGGCCACTTCTTCCTGCCTGGCGTTGATCTGCGAACCGACTGCCCCGACAGCGGCCGCCCCGCAGATGGCCGTGCCGCAGGCGGTCAGCATGCCGATCCGCGTCTCCACTCCCAACCAGCGGCACAAGCCGTAGACGACCAGCAGTCCGAAGACGATGTCGGCCAGCGCAATGGCCACACTGCCGGCGCCCGCCTGGACGACGTCCCCCAGGTGGAGGCGCATCCCCAAGAGCACAATCCCCGTCCGCAGCAGGATCCTGCCGGAAAAATCGATGCCCGGGACGGCGCCCGCTGTTACTCCCCGCGCCGCGCGCCACGCCATGCCCAACAGGATGGCGATCACCAGCGGGCCGACGATGGAGAGAACGGGCACGCGGGCCAGCACCTGCGCCGTCAGGGCAAGCCCCAGCGTGAGCAGCAGCCCGTGTACGTACTTCCTCATGATGATCGGTCCTCTCTCGGTATGATCTCCTTCTCTACTCTACCGTCGGATGCCGGAAAGGAAAAATACGAATGGTTGATGGCCGCGATTACGTTCGGTTATGGCGGCGGGCGACCGGGTCGAGTTGAAACCGCTTCCATCTCTACCTATAATAGTCTCAAGCTCAACGATGACAGGAGGCAACGACGTGAATACGCTTGCGTACGGACTGCTCGGGCTGGTGGCGCGCACGCCCAGCTCCGGTTATGACTTGATGCTGCAGCTTCAACCGTTTTGGCAGGCCAAGCACAGCCAGATCTACCCCCTGCTGGCCAAAATGGAGCAGGAGGGGTATGTGGAATTTACCCGCGTGCACCAGACGGACCGGCCGGACAAAAAAGTGTATTCGATTACCGAAAAGGGACGCACGGCTCTGCGGGAGTGGCTGGCGGAACCGACTTCGGAGCCGGTGTTTCGCGACGAGCTGTTTCTCAAGTCGTACTGCCTGTGGCTGACAGACGCGGAGTCGGCCCGGCACCTGTTTGCCGAGCGGGAAGCGCACTGCCGGGAGCAGCTGCAAATGTTTGAGACCTTTTTACGAGAGCTGGAGAAGGCCTGCGACGGCCTGCCGCAAGACCCCCGCACTCCCTCCTTTGGCGAATACATTTTGATCCGCCGCGGCATCAGCAGCATGCGCGAGGAAATGGAGTGGTGCCGCTGGGTGATGGACCTTTTGGACAAACCCCGGACCTAACCCACATATGCGCAAAAAACCTCCCGCCGCACAGGCAGGAGGCTCATTCTTGGGTGTTACTTTTTCGTCACCAGTTCCAGATCGACCGGGATGAAGCTGTCCACGTTTTCCCCTTTGGCCACTTTGATCGCCGTTTGCACGGCCGTCTCCCCGATGGCAGCCGGTTTTTGCGCCACGGTTGCCGCCATTTTGCCCTCGTTGACCGCTTTGACAGCATCGTCGGTAGCGTCAAAGCCGACCACCAGGATCTGTTTGCCCGCCGCTTCAATCGCCTGCAGCGCGCCCAGCGCCATCTCGTCGTTGTGGGCGAAGACGGCCTGGATGTCCTTGTTGCCCTGCAGAATGTTTTCCATGACGCTCAACCCTTTGGCGCGGTCAAAGTCAGCCGGCTGCTGGGCCACTACCTTTACGCCGTCCTTGTTGTCGACGGCTTCGTGGAACCCTTTGCCGCGGTCGCGGGCCGCGGAGGTGCCGGCGATGCCCTGCAGCTCGACGATGTTGCCCTTGCCGCCCAGCTTCTCCAGAATGAACTCGCCCGCCATTCTGCCCCCTTTTTCGTTGTCGGAGGCGATGTGGGACACGACCTGTCCGCCTTCCGCCGCGCGGTCGACGGTGATCACCGGAATGTTGGCCTTGTTGGCCGCTTCCACTGCGGTGGTGATGGCGGCGCTGTCCGTCGGGTTGATCAAGATGACGTCCACTTTTTTCTGGATCAGGTCTTCCACGCCGCTGATCTGCTTGGCGGTGTCATCCTGCGCGTCGACGACGATCAGCTTTGCGCCTGCCTCGTCTGCCGCCTTTTCCGCTCCTTCCTTGAGCGTGACAAAGAACGGGTTGTTCAGCGTGGACACGGCCAGACCGATGGTGACCTTGCCGTCTGCCGCAGCGCCGGAGCCGCCTTGGGACGACTGTTCCGGCGCCTTGTTTTCCAGACTGGACGACGTGGAGCAGCCGGCCAGCGCCGCCAGCACGAGGGACGAAGCCAACGCCATCTTCAGAAACGTTTTCATGGGTACCTTCCTCCTAAACGGTAGTTATTTATGGGATTTAGACCGGTCGAGCAATACCGCCACGAGAATGACCGCCCCTTTGACCACCGACTGGTAGAAAGAGGAGACATTGAGCAGATTGAGACCGTTGTCCAACACACCGATGATCATCGCCCCGATCAGGGTGCCGACGATCCAGCCGCGGCCGCCGGCCAGACTGGTTCCGCCCAGCACAACGGCGGCAATCGCATCCAGTTCGTACGCGGTCCCCGCCGTCGGCTGCGCCGAGTTGAGGCGGGAGGCCAGGATGATTCCGCTCAGGGCGGCAAACAGGCCGCTGATCGTGTAGACCCATACCTTCACCCGGGTCGTGCTGATGCCGGACAGCCTGGTCGCTTCCTCGTTGCTGCCGAGCGCGTAGACGTGACGCCCGAACGTCGTGTGGCGCAGGATGAAGTACAGCACGGCAAAGGAGATCAGCATCCAGATGACCGGCATCGGAATCTCCAGGAAAAAGCCTTTCCCCAGCATGGCAAAATCGGGATGCAGGCCGGTGATCGGCTTTCCTTCCGTATAGACCAGCGTCAGCCCGCGAAACACGGTCATCGTCGCCAGCGTGGCGATAAACGGGGCGACTCTTCCCTTGGCGATGATGAGGCCGTTGACGGCTCCCATCGCCATGCCGGCCAGCAGGCCGATCAGGACCGCCAGCGTCGTGTCCATCCCGCCGGCCATCAAGCCGGCCGTAATGGCGCTGGAGAGCGCCAGAATGGAGCCAACGGACAGGTCGATGCCGCCCGTCAGGATGACAAAGGTCATCCCGAACGCGATCAGGGCGTTGATGGAGATCTGCCGCAGCACGTTGAAGATGTTGCTGACGGTCAAAAAGTCGTCGCTGATCACGGACAGTACGATGACAATCAAGGCCAGCCCGAGGAGCGGGCCCATTCGCTGCAATAGGTTAAACCGCATGGGTGTTCGTCCCTCCCGTCGCCGCATGCATGATCAATTCCTGTGTCGCTTCCGCCCGCGAAAACGATCCGGTGATGCGCCCCTCGTGCATGACCAGCACCCGGTCGCTCATCCCCAGCACCTCCGGCAGTTCGGAGGAAATCATCAGGATGGCCACGCCTTCCTGAGCCAGGCGGTTCATGATGTCGTAAATCTCTTTTTTCGCCCCGATGTCGACGCCACGGGTCGGTTCGTCCAGGATCAAAATCTTCGGCTGGGTGGCCAGCCATTTGCCGATCACCACTTTTTGCTGATTGCCGCCGGAGAGCGAGCCGGCCGCCTGTTCCCCGCCGGCTGTCTTGATCAGCAGCCGCCGAATCGTCTCGTCGCTCAACGCCTGCTCCGCCCGCCGGTTCATCACGCCCAGCGACGAGAGCTTCGCCAGATTGGGCAGCGCGATGTTTTCCCGCACCGAGAGCGGCAGTACCAGCCCCTCTTCTTTGCGGTCCTCCGTCACCAGCGCGATCCCCGCCCGGATGGCGTCGATCGGCTGGCTGATGCGGACCGGCTTGCCGTCGACGAAAATTGCGCCGCCGTCGATCCGTTCCGCGCCGAACAGCGCCTTGGCCATCTCGGTGCGCCCTGCGCCCATCAAGCCGGCCACGCCGACAATCTCGCCGCTTCGCACGGAAAAGGAGATGCCGGACAGCTTGCCGCGAACGGTGAGATTCTCCACGCGGAGCCGTTCCTCGCCCGGCTTCACTTCCACCTTTGGGAAGCGATCCGTGATTTCC
Organism: Brevibacillus sp. WF146; assembly: GCF_001673705.2. NCBI lineage: Bacteria > Bacillati > Bacillota > Bacilli > Caryophanales > Paenibacillaceae > Brevibacillus > Brevibacillus sp. WF146. The sequence goes on along the minus strand of NZ_CP109943.1, from coordinate 1,155,874 downwards.
CGGCCGACCATCATTTTTACCAGTTCATCCAGGCTGGTCTCAGCCGTCCTCACCGTTCCCACGTACCTGCCGTCCCGCAGCACCGTGATCCGGTCGCTGATCTGGAAAATCTCCTCCATGCGGTGGGAAATGTAGATCATGCCCACACCTTTCCGTTTGAGGGCGGCAATCACGTCAAAGAGGGCGTCGATCTCCCGGTTGGTCAGCGCCGCCGTCGGTTCGTCCAGCACCAGGATGTCCGCCTGCATCGACAGCGCTTTGGCAATTTCGATCATCTGCTGCTGCCCGACGGACAGTTCGCTCACCGGCGTCGCCGGGTCCAGGTCGATCGCCAGCTGCTCCAGCCAGCGCTTCGCTTCCGTCCGCATCCGGGACCAGTTGACGAACCCGCTTTTGCCGTAGGTAAACTCGCGGCCGAGAAAGATGTTTTCCATGACGGACAGGTGCGGGATCAGGTTCAGCTCCTGGTGGATGATGGCGATGCCCCGTTTGGCGGCGATGTCGGGGGTCATGTTCTCCTGCGTCTGCCCCTTGACGACAATCGTGCCGCCGTCCCGCTGGTAGATGCCGCCGAGAATTTTCATCAGGGTGGATTTGCCCGCCCCGTTTTCGCCCATCAGCGCCAGCACTTCGCCGTGTTTCAGGTTGAGCTGAACGCCGTCCAGCACCTTTACCCCGGGGAACGACTTGCTGATCTCCTTCATCTCCAACAAGTAGTCACTCATGCGCTCTCCCTCCCTTCGCCTCGCGCTTTAGAAGATGACGCCTGCCTGCAGGATCACGTTGGCGTACGGCGTGCACTCGCCCGTACGGATCACCGCCCTGGCTTCCCTGGTCAACTGCTTGAACGCTTCGTGGCTGACGATGTCCCGTTCGGCGCCGGGCAGTTCCGCTTCCAGCCGCTGGACGGCCTGCGGGTTGACCCGCTGCCATTCCTCCGCGTAGATCACCCGCTCCACCTGCATTTCGAGCAGGACCGCCTTCAGCACGTCAAAGAACGACGGCAGTCCCGGCACCACGGCCAGATCAATGCGCGGAACGAATTCCGGGATCGGCAGGCCGGCGTCGCAGATGACGATCCGGTCCGTGTGTCCCAGCCTGCTGATCAGCGCCGATAGTTCACTGTTGAGAATCCCCTGTTTTTTCATCGCGTCCTCCTACTCTGCGGCAAATTCCCGCACCTGCGCGAGCGTCGGCATGCCTGCGTGCGCCCCCAGCCTGGTGACGGCCAACGCCCCCACCTTGACGGCAAACACCACCGCCGCGGGCACCGTCTCTCCCGCTGCCAGCGCATAGGCAAAACCGGCGTTGAACGCGTCTCCCGCTCCTGTCGTATCGACCACGTCCACCTTGTGGCCGGCAACGCGGCCGAACGTCCCGTCTTCCATCAGATACGCGGCTCCCCGGGCGCCGAGCGTGGTGACGATGGTCCGCACCCCTTTGTCCTGCAGGCGGCGCATCGCATCGGCAAGCTCGGTGCGTTCGTCCGCTTCGGCCAAGAGGTACAGCTCCGTCTCGTTCGGAATCATCACGTCCACATGCCGGAGCAGGTCGTCGGGCAGCGGCCGGGCCGGAGCCGGGTTGAGCACGACCGTCTTGCCGAGCCGTTTGGCCGTCTGCGCCGCGTACTGGACCGTCTCCAGCGGAATTTCCAACTGCAGGAGAACCGCGTCCGCCTGCCCGATCCGTTCCAGGTGCCGGTCGATGTCGGCCGGGGTGCAGTGTCCGTTTGCCCCGGCGACGACGATGATCTGGTTGTCTCCCTGGGACAGCAGGATCGAGGCGACACCGGTGTGGGAGCCGCTCACGGTTTTGACCGCGCTTGTCTCGATGCCTTCCCGCCGCAGGGATTGCAGCAGTTCCGCGCCAAACGGATCGCCGCCGACGGCCCCGATCATCGCCGTCCGCGCTCCCAGCCGGGCAGCGGCCACCGCCTGGTTGGACCCTTTGCCGCCGGGGATGAAATGCACCTGGCTGCCGGACACCGTTTCGCCCATCTGGGGCGGTCGGTCCGCTTCCACCACGATGTCGATGTTCAAACTGCCGATCACGACAATCGAAGGGGTCTTGTTCATGCTTCCGCTCTCCTTTTCGTGGATTCCCGCGCGACGAGGGTGACCTCCAGCTCGTACAGCTTTGCCTCCATCACGCCGGTCTCAATGGTTTCCATCAGGACTTTGGCCGCAAGCGATCCCATCTCGTAAATGGGCTGGGCCACCGTGGACAGCTCCGGCTGGGTCAGCTCGGTCAGGCCGATGCCGTCAAAGCCGATCAGCGCCACGTCCTCCGGCACTCGTACGCCCAGTTGGTACAGCGCTTTCAACGCGCCGACCGCCATCAGGTCGTTGCCGCAGAAAATGCCGTCCACGTCCGGATGCCGCTTCCACAGCTCCTTGACGGCGGCAAATCCGCCATCCACGCGGAAGTGGCCGGGCACCATCAGGCTGGGCGTGTACCAGGGAAAGTGCATCACCGTTTCTTCGTAGCCGAGCAGCCGTTTTTTCGCCGTGATCAGCTCCTGCGGGCCGTAGATGTGGGCGATTTTCCGGCACCCCACGTCCAGCAGGTGGCGGACCGCCAGTTTGGCCCCCTCGTAGTTTTGCGAACGGATTACGCTGCACAACTGCCGAGTGGGCGCCCGGTCGAGCACGACCAGCGGAATGTTGCTGCTCCGCATCTGCTCCACGTCTTCCTGCCCCAGGGTGTTGGAGGCGAAAATGATGCCGTCGACGTACTTTTTGCGGAGCATCTCGATGTAAGACTTTTCCTTCTGCCCCTGGTCGTCGGAGTTGCACAGAATCACCGTGTACCCCTGCGCCTGTGCCGCGTCCTCCACGCCGCGGGCCATCTCGGGAAAAAACGGGTTGGTGATGTCGGGCAGAATCAGGGCGATCGTGCCCGTCTGTTTGCCGGCCAATCCCCGCGCCACCGCATTCGGCTCGTACCTGAGCTGCTCGATGGCTTTGCGCACTTTTTGTTCCGTTTCCTTGTTCACGTAGCCGTTTTGGTTGAGCACCCGGGACACCGTCGCCACGGAGACGCCCGCCAGTCTGGCTACATCGCGAATCGTCGCCATCCATGCTTCACCGTCGTCCTTCGGTATGTAACCGGTTACACATGTTTGGAAAAAAATGAATGATCGGAATCTCCAATCATATGTAACCGGTTTCATGTATTCGCTTACACTATACGCCCGTGCATCGGCGGATGTCAATACTTTTCTGCCGCGCCCGAAACGGACTGGACGACGCGGCCGTCGTTCAAGCAGGGCGACGACGCGGGCCGCAGCTTGTCCGCTCCCTGCCGCGCGAAAAAACGGGAAGCGGGCGTCCGCCGAGACACCCGCTTCCGTTTGCTGTCCACACATACACCTTGCCTATTCGTCGTCGAGAACCAGCGCGAAGACGATCCCCGGTCCGTGCACGCCGATCGTCAAGTCGTTCTCGATGTCGGCCGAACGGCTGGGGCCCGTGATAAAGTGAATGCCCGCCGGCAGCCCGTTCCCGTTCCATGCGGCGATCTCGAGCAGGACCTCGCCCATTCTCGTCTTGATCGCGGATGCCTTCACAATGCCCATGAACGCGGTGGGCAGCAGGCTGATCGAGCGGCCCTGGGACGCCCCGGAGGCGATCACCACCGTCCCGGTATGGGCGATGGCAAAGTCAACGACGGCGATCCCCAGGTCGGTGCCGGCCGCTTTTTCCAACAGGCGCGAGTACCCGCCGCTTTCGCCGGTTTCCTTTTGCCAGACGTGAACCTCGGCCTGCTTCAGGCGGACGTCCACCCGCATCTCCTCCAACAGCGGATGATCGGATCGGATCACCTGCTTCACGTTCGTCTCGGCCGCAAACGCCTCGAGAAATTCCCCGAGGGCAGCAGCGTCCGGGAAACGCTTGGCAATCCCGCCCAGGCTCTCCCAGTTTTTCATGAACAGCGCCATGTTTTCCTCCCTGTCCAGGGCATAGCCGTTCCAAAAATCGGGCGCTCCCTTCACCGTGCGCTGCGGCGGCGCGGTGAGCCGCGGCCGTCCCAGGCGTCCTGCGATCCGCTCGAAGAACACCTGTTCCTTTTCCAGGGACTCGCGGTGCAGCCGATCGATTTCCTCCTCACGGCCGTTTGGGGAAAGGTTGCGGTTCATGGGCGTTCCTCCTTTGCTCGAGCTGATCCTGCAGCCGTTTGCGGATCTCTTCGCTCATCTCCGTCCTTTCGTCATGCAGCTCCTGTTCCAGGGCGGACCAGCGCTCGCGGAAAGACTGCTCGGCCAAACCCGGCAGCACCCGCCCCGCGTTCCATCCCTTGAACGGGCCCCACTTGGCGCGGATCACGCCGTTTCGCAGAAGCGCCGCCTGTCCGATCCGCCCCAGCTTGATCGTTCGCCGAAACGCGTGGTGACTGGAGGCTGCCAATCGAAACGCCTTCATCCCCAGCCTTTCCGCGGGGGCGGTCAGGCCGCTCTCCACATTTCTTCTCCGGATGTAGACCAGCATGTCGTGCAGGGGAATTTTGACCGGACACGCTTCATAGCAGGCGCCGCAGAGACTGGAGGCGTTCGCCACCTCTCCCCACTTTGCCCGGTCTTCGTTCAGCACAGGCGTAAGCACGGCGCCGATCGGCCCGCTGTACACCCAGCCGTAGGCGTGGCCGCCCACGTGCCGGTAGACCGGGCAGGCGTTGAGGCAGGCGCCGCAGCGGATGCAGTTGAGCACTTCCTGAAACTCCGGGTCGCCCAGTTGGCGGGACCTCCCGTTGTCGATGATGATGACGTGCAGCTCTTCCGGCCCGTCGCCGTCTTCGCTGCGCCGCGGACCGGTAATGGCGGACATGTACACGGTCAGTTTCTGTCCGGTGGCGGAGCGGGGCAAAAGCGTCGCCATCACTTCGAGATCCTCCCAGGAGGGGATGATTCGCTCCATCCCCATGAAGGTGATTTGCGTCTTGGGCACGGTGCTGACCATTCTGCCGTTCCCTTCGTTGGAAAACAGCACGATGGAACCGCTTTCAGCAATGGCGAAGTTGCAGCCGGTCATGCCGATGTCGGCCGCGAGGAACTTTTCCCTCAACTTGGCGCGGGCAAATCCGGCCAGAAACGCCGTTTCCGCCGGCAGGGAGGTTCCCGCCACCTGGGAAAAGAGCTGCGCCACCTGGCTCTTGTTCTTGTGGATCGCCGGAATGATGATGTGGGACGGCGTTTCCCCGGCAAGCTGGATGATGTACTCCCCCAGATCGGTCTCCACCGCTTCGATCCCGTTCTCCTCCAGCGCCTGGTTGATGTGCAGTTCTTCGGACACCATCGACTTGGACTTCACCACCGATTTCGCCTGTTTCGCCCTGGCGATGCGCATGGTGATGTCGACCGCTTCCCTGGCGTCCGCCGCGAAGTGAACGTACCCGCCCGCCGCCCTGAGGTTTGCGACAAATTGGCTCAGGTAGTAATCCAGATGGGCGATCGTGTGCAGCCTGATCTCCCGCCCGCGTTCGCGCCAGGCTTCCCAGTTGCCCAGTTCCTCCGCCGCCGTCTGCTTGCCTGTGCGCAGCTTCTCGGTGGTAAACTTGACGGCATTTCGCAGAAACTGGTCGCGCAGCGCGATTTTCGCCCGTTCCTTCAAGGTATCGGCCGTATGATATCCGCTCATCGTCTGCTGCTCACCCCTTCGTACAAGAGTTCCGCCAGATGCATCACCCGCACGTGTTTGCCTTCGTGCGTCAATCGTCCCCCGATGTTCATCAGGCAGCCCATGTCCGTTCCGACCAGGACCTCGGCCTCCGTCTCCAGCACGTGCTCCGCCTTTTCCGCCGCCATCGCAAGCGAAATGTCGGGGAGCTTGACCGAAAACGTCCCGCCGAATCCGCAGCAGTCTTCGGCATAGGGCAGCGGAACGAGCCGAAGCCCCACCACCTTGGACAGCAGGGAAATCGGTTCGTCCTTGACGCCGAGCAGACGGCTTCCGTGACAGGACGGATGATACGTGACCGTGTGCGGAAACGACGCCCCCAGATCGGTCACCCCCAGGACGTTGACAAAAAACTGCGAAAATTCATGTGTCTTTTCGATCAGCGCTTCCGCCTTTTGCAAATAGACCGGGTCGTCTTGAAACAGCGCGGGATAGTGATGGTGAATCATCCCCACACAGGAGCCGGACGGGGCGATCACGAAGTCGCTGTCTTCGAACGCGTCGATGATGGTCTTGGCCGCATCTCGGGCCGCGTCCCAGTACCCGCTGTTGAACGCGGGCTGGCCGCAGCAGGTCTGCACGTCGGGAAAGCGGAGCCGGATGCCGTACCTGGCGCACAGGCGGGCCACCGCTTCTCCCACGCGGGGATAGACGGCATCAGACAAACAGGTGACAAAGAGCGAGACGTTCATCCATGCTTCTCCTCCAGTTCGTCGGTTGGGTTTGCCTGACCGTTAAATACGTCAGGTTATCTGATGAATTTACACCAGACTATCATAATTCAGGAAAAAAGTGTAGAGTGGAATTATCACTGCCATGGAGGTACCCGGATGTTTCTGCATAAAAAAAACTATGAAATCATCGCCGAGGAATTGCAGCGGATCATTGAATCCGGCCTGCTCAAGCCCGGTGACAAACTGGATACGATAGAAAATCTGGCCAAGCAGTACCACGTCAGCCGCTCCACCATCCGCGAGGCGTTGAGCCACCTCAAGGCGCTGGGGCTGATCGAGTCGCGGCAGGGCGGCGGGACGTTTGTCAAAAGCCCCCCGTTCCAATCGGCGGAGACGATGCTGCACCTGAATAACCCGCAGGTGGAACTGCTGCAGATCATGCAGGTGCGCAAGATTCTGGAGATCGGGTGCGTGGAACTGGCCGCCGCCAACCGCACGGACGAGAACATCGAAGAGCTGGAGCGGATTCTCAAGCAGATGAAAGAAGCGCTGGGAAACGAAGAGATCAGCCACCTCTACGACGTCAACTTCCACCTGGCCATCGCCCGCAGCACGCAGAACCCGATCCTGCAGTCGCTGATGGAGAACTTTGCGTCTTCCCTGTTTCGCACGATGCAGGACATACGAAAGCTGTGGCTGCATACCGAGTCGGCCATGAAACTGTACGAGGAACACAAACTGCTGGTGGAAGCGATCAAAAATCGCGACGCCAAACGGGGGATGGAGCTGATGACCAAACACCTGCAGCGGTCCGAACTGCCCCTGACCAAGGAAAGCAAATGAACAGCGAGCCCTCAGCTCCGCCCCTTTTCCGGACGGGCGGGGGCTCGTGCCGCATTCTGCAGCGATCGACCAATCAAAAGATTCAAAAAATTGTCTTGAATCTTTTCTTCCAGCTTTTTATAATCGAGGTAATCCGCTGACAAAATTCATCAGATGACCTTACCATATGATGAATTTTGTCACTCGCGTTCATGTCCACCGGAAAGGAGGGCGCTGCCGGTCATTCGCCTTGACGTTATTGCAAACGCTTTCTTTGGTTCGTATGCTGTTCGCTCGTGACGGAACGGACTGCTCTACCGCCCATTCATCAGGTGACCTTATCACATGATCCGTTCCCTGCGCTGAACTCATGTTGAAACGGGGGTTTTTTCCATGACGTGGACACAAGCAGTCGCTCCCCTCGGAGGGAGTATGGCTCTCTCGGCCCTGGCGGCACTCGTCCCGATTCTGTACTTCTTTTGGGCCTTGGCGATCAAACGCATGAAAGGGCACGTGGCCGGCATCACCACGCTGTTCCTGGCCGTGCTCGTCGCTGTTTTGGCCTACGGCATGCCGGTCCGGATGGCTGTCATGTCGTCGGTTCAGGGAGCCGTTTACGGCCTCCTGCCGATCGGCTGGATCATCATTTCCGCCGTGTTTTTGTACAAGCTGACCGTGAAGACGGGCCAGTTTGATTTGATCCGCGCCTCTGTCGTGTCGATTACGGAAGACCGTCGTCTGCAGGTGCTCCTGATCGCCTTTTCGTTCGGCGCGTTTCTGGAGGGGGCGGCCGGCTTTGGCGCGCCGGTGGCCATCACGGCCGCACTGCTGGTCGGTCTGGGCTTTCATCCGCTCTACGCGGCCGGCCTCTGTCTGATTGCCAACACCGCTCCGGTCGCATTTGGCGCGATCGGCATTCCCATCCTCGCCGTGGAGGGGCCGACCGGCGTGCCCGCGATGGAGATTTCCAAGATGGTCGGGCGGCAGCTTCCGTTCCTCTCCGCCTTTGTGCCGTTTTACCTGATCGTCATCATGGCGGGGGTCAAAAAAGCGGTGGAGATCCTGCCGGCGATTCTGGTCTCCGGCGTCTCGTTTGCGCTTACCCAGTACCTCACCTCCAACTTCATGGGACCGGAGCTTCCGGACATCCTGTCCGCGCTCGTCTCCATCGTCGCGCTGGCGCTCTTTTTGAAAGTCTGGAAGCCCAAGCAGGTGTTTCGCTTTTCCGCCGAGCAGGCCTCCTTCGAGCTGGCCGCCGCTGCCGCTTCATCCGGCCATGTCGGCCCGAGGCATTCCTCTTTCCAGGTATTCAGGGCGTGGTCGCCGTTTGTCGTGCTCACCGTCTTCATCTTTCTCTGGGGGCTTCCCCCTGTCAAAAAGGCCCTGCTCGGCGCTTACGAGGGGAGCAATCCCCTGCTGAACCTGCTCAATCCGCTCGGGAAGTGGCTTACCTTTGCCCCGGAGGTCCCCGGCCTGCACAAGCTGATCATCGACACAACCGGCAAGCCGATTGCCGCCGTGTTCAAACTGGAACTGTTGGCGGCCGCCGGCACGTCGATCCTGGTCGCCGCCGTCGTGACCAAGTTCATCGTCGGGATTTCCTGGAAGGACTGGCTTTCCACCTTCGCCGAAACGCTACACGAACTGCGGTTCCCGATCGTAACCATCGCCTCGGTTGTCGCTTTTGCTTACGTGGCCAATGCGTCCGGCATGAGCACGACACTGGGAACCCTGCTGGCTTCCACCGGCGTGCTGTTCCCATTCTTCGCGCCATTCCTCGGGTGGCTCGGCGTGTTCATCACCGGTTCCGACACTTCGTCCAACCTGCTGTTCGGACATTTGCAGAAAGTGACCGCCACGCAGTTGGGAATCGATCCCGTTCTGGCGATCGCTGCCAACACCAGCGGCGGCGTCACCGGCAAGATGATCTCGCCGCAATCGATCGCGGTCGCCTGTGCCGCCGTCGGGTTGGCCGGAAAAGAGGCCGATCTCGTCCGTTTTACGCTGAAGCACAGCCTCATCCTGGTGGTGCTGGTCGGCGTGATCACTTTCCTGCAGTCCAATGTCCTGTCGTGGATGATTCCGTGAAGCGCTCCCGTCGCCGATGGGCTGGGCATTTGGCATGAAAAAAGAGCGAAGCAGACCGCGCTGCTTCGCTCTCTTGTGTTCCGCTGACCGCTCGCGAAAGGCTGACGGCCGTCATCCGTACAGGAAAATGGCCGTCACCACAAAAGGGAGGCCGATCAGAAAAAAGCGTCCCGCCCATTTCAGCCGCTGCTTGCGATCCTCCGCCGTTTCCGTCGCGTGGTTGGCGCGGATCCGGTCGCCGCTCAGCAGCGCTCCCGAACAGACCGCACCGAACAGCCACGCCGCTCCGCCGACGACGGCAAAGGCGTTCCAATAGCCGAAATACAGTCCGGCCGCCAAACAGGCCAGCCAAAGCCCGGCACATACGACCGCGTACTTCACGAGACCACCCTCCCCCTTTTTGCGTACCATTCCCTTTCTTTCGCTCGTCGGGTCTGCTGCGACGATGCAGCAGCACATGCCGCTCATGCTGCGTCAGACGGCATCTTGTCCCCCGCTGACGGTGCCATGCCCCACGGGACAGTGCCATTGATCAAGCCTGTGCCCGGTACACCCGCCTGCCCGCCACATAGGTGGCCTCCACGCCGTACGACGGGTTCAGCACCGTAATGTCCGCGTCGTACCCCGCCTCCAGGCGCCCTTTTTGTCCGCCCAGGCCTACAATCTCCGCCGGCGTCTGCGACGCCATGGCGACCGCTTCTGGCAGCGGCACGCAGCACAGGGTCACCATGTTCTGCACCGCCCGGTTAAGCGTCAAAATGCTGCCGGCCAGCGTGCCGTTCGCCAGTTTGGCCTGCGTACCGCGCACGTGCACTTCCTGGCCGCCCAGGTCGTACACGCCGTCGCCGAGCGCCGCCGCCCGCATCGAATCGCTGATCAGGGCCAGGCGGCCGGCCGATTTCAGCCGATACAAAATGCGCATCACGGCCGGGTGCACATGCTCCCCGTCGGCGATCAGCTCCGTGCTCAACTGTTCGTGCACCATCGCCGCTCCGACCACCCCCGGCTCGCGGTGGTGCAGCCCCGTCATGGCGTTGAAGCAGTGGGTAAAGTGCTGCACGCCGCACTCCACCGCATGCTGCGCCTGGGCAAACGTGGCCCCGGTATGCCCGGCGGAGACGATGACCCCCTGCTCCTTCAGCCAGCGGATCGCCTCCAGCGCTTCCGGCTGCTCCGGCGCGATCGTCACCACTTTCAGCAGTCCTCCCGCCAGCTCGTACAGCCGGCGCACCTCCGCCAGTTTGGGCGCGACGATGTGGGCCTCGTTTTGCGCCCCTTTGTAGCGCGGATTAATCCACGGCCCTTCCAGGTGAATGCCCGCGACGGCCGCTCCTTCCGTTCCGGCGCGGCTGACCTCGGCGATGTTGCGGATCGCCTTTTCCAGCTCCGCGTAGGAGGCCGTCATGGTGGTCGCCAAAAACGAAGTGACGCCGAATCGGGCCAGCGCCCGGGAGATCGTCTGCAGCGACTCCGGCGTGCCGTCCATTGTGTCGCAGCCGGCGATGCCGTGCATGTGTATGTCGACAAACCCCGGACAAATCCAGCCGTCCTTCACCATCTCCACCCGTTCCGGCAGCGGTCCGGCGTACCCGGCTGCCGCTCCCGCGTAGGCGATTGTGCCGCCGTCCACGACGACCAGGCCGTCCGCCACGCACGTCCCGCCTGTGACCACCGTTCCCCGCAGGGCAAATGCTTGATTCATCCTCGATCCCTCCATCTGCTGCCTTTCCTGTGACAAGTCTCGTGCTGCCGCCCGGTCGGACGATGGCCGTGAGGATCTGCCGGCTGTCTCGGACGGACTGCCGCGCGGCTACGGCGAAAGCCGCTTCTCCAGCTCAATCTCGTCGCGCAGCGGAATGCCGTCGCTGCCAACGGCCGGGATTTGCGGCTTGATCCGGCGCGCCTGCTCCACGGCGTTGCGGTGGAGGGCAACCAGCTCGTACCCCCGCCGTTCCACCGCCAGCATCAGGGCGGTGCCGACGCCGATGCCTTCCCGCACGCTGTCCAGCGAAACCACCTGCAGTTGGCCGTCGGCGACAGAGTAGGTCACCAGCCCGACAGGCTCCTCGCCGCAGAAGGCGACAAATCCGGGCAGCTCGTCACAGCTAAACACCTGCAGACCGTGGCCGTACACCATGTGCGGGCTGCCCCAGTGTTCGCGGAGAAAGCCGCCCAGCCACAGCCGGTCCGACTCGACCAGGGCTCTGACACGAATCTCGTTCATGCTCGTTCCTCCTCTATTGTACCGCAATCACCCCGCCAGCCGAACACATATTGCGCCGACAGGGAAACGGGCAAGGTTCCCAACGGGGTCCCGTCAGCACGCGGGCGAACGGCATCGAAATCCTCTATTCTTCATCCACGGCCGACAGCTTGACAACCAAGGCCCACTTTGCCTGTTTCAGCCGCTCGGGGGAGAAATCCATCACGTACATGACGTTTTCATCCGTCGCCTGCATGCCCCAGACGGCCGCTTCTTCCTGTTCGGAGACCTGTACGCTTTTGTGGAGCTGAATGAGCCCACTGCCCATATGTTTTTGGTCGGCGGCCAGTTCCGTCCGGTAGCTGGAGTGCCCCTTGTCGTCGACAAAAGCGGCCGTGACCACGTACTGCGAGCTGCCCGCCCGGTTCCCGTCCGGCTCCGCTACGGAGATGAGAAACTGGCCGTCGTAATACCTGCTGCGGTTGGACGCGCGGGTCAATTCGCCAAACGTTTTCCCTGTCTTCGTGTTGACGCCGTTTTCCCACACCTCGAACACGGCCCGGATCGCCTCTTTCTTCCCTTCGTAGGACACCTTGACCGCCCCCGACATGACTCCCAGGAACGGTTTGAATTTTTTGTCTTCTCCGGCGAACAAATCGACGGGTTCGATGCGCAGCATGCCCGGCTGCGTCCGCACGGAAGTGGAGCATGCCAGGAGCATGAGCGACGACAACACAAACAGGACGATGCGCAGCGGAATGCCCACGGTTCGCCATCCCTCCCTTCGCCCGAATGCGAATGATCCCGTCCGACCGTATGCTGCTCGCCGCCGCGCGGGGGGGACGCCCGGGAGACTCCGACAGCAGCGCCCCCGGCCGTGATGCCATTCTACGACCGGCCGGCAAAACGGGCCATCGCCTGTTCCGTTTCCTCAACCAGCCTGCGCATCAGCGCGGCCGCGTCCATCTGGCGGGAGAGGCCGACCCCCTGGCCCGCCCACATCGACAGGTAGTCGCGCTCACGCTGTTTCGCCGCCGCCTGCCGGATGTCGCGGGTCAAGGCGTTTTGCACCGGATAGGGCGGCACTTCGTCCCTGTACGGGGCCATCTCCCGCATGAATCGGTTGCAGACGCCCCGCGCCGGCTTGCCGGAAAAAGCGGTTGTCAGCGCCGTCTGGTCGTCGCCTGCCTCCAGGATCGCCTGCTTGTGCAGCGGATGGGCGCCGCTCTCCGTGCAGACCAGAAACGCCGTTCCCACCTGGACGGCCTCCGCTCCCAGCGCCAGCGCGGCGGCGATCCCCCGCCCGTCCATAATGCCGCCGGCGGCGATGACCGGGACGCTCAGCCTGTCCGCCAACTGCGGCACCAGGGCCATCAAGCCGACCAGGTTGTCGGGGGAATCGGGCAAAAACGAGCCGCGATGCCCGCCCGCTTCGCTGCCCTGGGCGACCACCATGTCCACACCGCTCGCCTCCAGGGCCACGCCTTCGCGTACCGTGGTGGCGGTGCCAATCACCGTGACGCCCCGCCGTTTCAGCTCTGTCATCCAGCGCTCCTCCAGGATGCCGAACGTGAAGCTGAACACAGGCACTTCCTCCTCCAGCACCGCCGCCATCTGCTCTTCAAACGGTTCGGCAAACCGGCCGACGTCCGGGTCTTCGGGGATGCCCAGCCGCCGCCGCGCTTCGTTCATCAGCCGCCGGACGTTTTCGCCCGGACGCGTGTCACCGGTGATCTCCTCCGGGATGAACAGGTTGACCGCAAACGGTTTGTCGGTCAATTGACGGATGGCGCGAACCGCGCTGCGGATCTGCTCGCCGCTCATGTACCCCGCCCCGAGCGAGCCCAGCCCGCCCGCATTCGAAACGGCGGCGACCAGCTCGGGTGTCGTCGCCCCGCCCGCCATCGGGGCCTGGAGTATCGGCCACTGCACGTGCAGTCGTTTGGTTGCCTCGTTTGTTGGCCACATGATGATACGCTCCTTTCCCAATCAGATTCAGCGTTTTTCGGATTGACCTTCGCCTTCCGGGCCCACGAGTTCCAGAAAATGTTCCAGAATCCGCGCGGTCAGTCCCCAGATCACGCGTCCCTCCACCCGGTAAAACAAGTGGTGGACGGTGCCGGTCCGCCACGGATACCGTTTGCCGCCCGGTATCAGATGATAGGGGTAATCCTCTCCCGGCTCCACCTTCATCTTCACCGGGTACACCTCGGGCCGGGTGGCGGCAAGCGTTTGCAGCGGCACGCAAAACACCTCTTCCACTTCTGCCGGATTGGGCGACATGCCCGCAAGCGAGTCGATCTGCCCGACGAACGGGTAGATGCAGGCAAACGGCGTCACCACCGTATCCAGCGTCCCGAGCCGGCGGATGCGTTCGGCGGAGAGCCCCAGTTCTTCGCTCGTCTCGCGCCGGGCCGTCTCCCACGGAGAGACGTCTCCCTCTTCGGCCCGCCCTCCCGGAAAACAGATTTCGCCAGCCTGCCGCCGCATGGTGCGCGCCCGCTTTTCAAACAGCACGGCCAACGTTCCGTCCTCCCGCTCCACCAGCGGCACCAGCACGCTGAAGCGGCCCAGGCGCTTCTCTCCCATGATGCCGGGCTGGCGCTGCCGCAGCGCGTCGGCAATTCCGGCAACGGACAGAAAATGGTTATGGATCGGTTCTTTGCTGTTCACTCGCCGCCCTCCTTTTCATGATGGCGCTTGGGAGAGATTCGCTCCCCCACTGTACCGCCAGCCGGGAACAAACGGACGCCCAGGCGTTCTCTCACTCGGCTCCGCCTGTTCCGCCGCATCGTTTCGGTCATGTCGTTCCTGATGGTCAACTCCCTATGTAGCGGGACACCTCCAGCAGATTGTGGTCGGGATCGCGGAAATAGACGGACAGGATGTTCCCTGTCGCGCCTGTCCGCTCCACCGGCCCTTCCACAATCGCAACTCCGCAGTCGTGGAGATGTCGGATCACTTCCTCCAGCGGGACGGACGCGATCAAGCAGAGGTCGGCCGAGCCGGGAACGGGGTGATGCGCCTTTGGTTCAAACTCCTGGCCCGCCTGGTGCAGGTTGATTTTTTGACGGCCGAACTGCAGCGCCTTTCTGCCCCCGCCAAAGGTGACGACTTTCATCCCCAGCACCCGTTCGTAAAAACGGCAGGTCTCCTCCACATCCCGGACGGTCAACACCAGATGATCCAGCCTGTCGATCATCATGCCTTCCTCCTCCCTACAGAGACACTCCCTTTCGGTGCAGCATGGGCATCGCTTACCAAAAAGACGCAGTCCCTTTTCATCAGGGTACCACGTCTTTTGACAGGCTGAAACTGGAATTTGATTTTCACTGGGGCCATTTTTATGTTACCGCAAGCTGTCCAGGGCATAGTCCCGCTCCACTTTGCAGATGCGGGTGACGTAGCGTTCGTACCAGACGGTTTTTCCTTTCTCTTGGGCGGCCCGATGCTCCTCATGACGCTTCCACTCGCGGATCGCCTCCAGAGTCGACCAGTAGGAGACGGTCACGCCGAAGCCGGACCCGTCACGCACGCTCTCGACGCCGAGAAAGCCCGGCTGCCCGGAAGCAAGCCGCACCATGCGCTCGGCCATTTCGCCGTAGCCGTTTTCTCCCTCCGTTCGCTGCGACGTGAAAATGACGGCGTAATAGGGCGGTTCCGGTGTCTGGGCAAATCGGTCCATCATGGGGGTGTCCTCCTGTCCGATCAACAGCCCGATCCTCCGCACAGCCAAGAAACCTGTCATTCGCGGCCCCAAAGACCTCGTCCGTCCTCATCGGACTCCGATCACATCAAAGCGTTTCGCGGTTATGTACACGCGTTTATCCAGCAAACCGATCGGTATTGCGCTTGCCTCTGAAGGAGCCAGCAGCAATCTCCCGATATCCGTTTGAAACCATATCCAGTCGTTTGGATCACGATCGGCGGAAGAGCCAACGTGCCATACCTCCTTATTGATCGGATACGTTCCCACCCTTCCCGAAAATGCTACCACTCCATCACCGGAATCCCGTTCTCCGGCGCGACCGGCTTCACGGGGCAGCCGCCGGAACGGACCAGCGTGTAATACTCGTAGCAGCCGATCACCCCGTAGTCTCCCTCCATGACGCCGGGATAGGCGCGGTTGACGGAGTAGACCTGGCTTTGGTGGGCCCGGAGCGCCTCCCCTTTGCGGTCGCGGTAGCGGGTGATGTCCACCTTGCCGGTGATCGGCACGGCGGGAGCCGGTCCTTTGTCCGGGCAATGGTCGTAGTAGTGCGGGATGGAGACGAAGTACAGATCGGGCCAATCGTCCGGCGGCAGCACCTGCTCCGCCTGCTCCACCGCCATGCCAGTCGCGCGGCAGACGGCGATGTGGTCGGGATGGCCCGTCACCCCGTCGGGGGG
This sequence comes from Brevibacillus sp. WF146, assembly GCF_001673705.2. Classification (NCBI taxonomy): domain Bacteria; kingdom Bacillati; phylum Bacillota; class Bacilli; order Caryophanales; family Paenibacillaceae; genus Brevibacillus; species Brevibacillus sp. WF146. The sequence continues at coordinate 1,140,026 of NZ_CP109943.1, read as the reverse complement.
AAACGTGACCACCACGTGTGGCCTCCACTCCACGATGGCGGACGCCAGACGTCCGGCCAGTTCGCGGGGATCCACTTCGGCCAGCCCGCCGTCGGGATAGCGGTACAGCTCCAGCCGCGTAATGCCGAGGATGTGCGCCGCTTTGGCCAGCTCCTGTTCGCGGTGGCGGGCCAGTGATTCCCGGCTGTCGAGCGCAAACGGGCCGGAACGCCCCCTGCAGCCGGACGTGACGCAGATGAGGCAGGTCTCCTGTCCGGCCTCGCTGCATTTGGCCAGCGTCCCGCCGCAGGCAAACGATTCGTCGTCGGGATGGGGAAAGACAAACATCAGTCGTTTCATCAATTACACCTCCTCGCTCTCGCCGGCCCGTTTCTCCAGATAGGCCAACCCTTTGGCAATCACGCCGAAGATCGGATCGTTCTGCGCCTTGTCGATGGTCACCTGCGGCGTGTAGCGGCGGGCGTGCTCGATGACGATCCGGCGGACGCGCTCGTCGTTTTGCAGCACGCCTCCCTGCAGGATCATCTTGAACGGCTGCTCTTTCATCCGCAGCCGCTCGATGACGGCGCGGGCGGCGAGAAACAGCTCTTCGCCGGCGGCCTCCAGGATCGACGCGGCCACCCGATCCTGCGAGTCGGCCGCCTGGCTGACGAACGGCGACAGTTCGCCCACTTTTTCCACGGAATAGTCCGGACCGTACGTCCAGTTGAACAGTTGGTCCACCCGGTCGAGCCCCAGGTGCGGCAGCAGCAGGCTCTCCAGCAGCGTCGGCTCGCCGCGGCCGTCCGCCGCTTTCAGCACGGCCATGATCGCCTGTTTGCCGATCCAGTACCCGCTGCCCTCGTCCCCGACGCGGTGGCCCCATCCGCCCGCCCGCGCCGTCTCGCCCTCCCGGTTCACCCCGAAGGCGATCGAGCCGGTCCCGGCGATCACGAGAATGCCCGGCTCCCCGTTGGTCGCTCCCAGCAGGGCGGCAAAGCCGTCGTTCTCCACGATCAGGTGGCGAACGCGAATCCGCAGCATCTCCAGGACGTCGCGGACCATGCCCGTGATCACCTGCCGGTCGTGCTCCGTATCCAATCCGGCCAGGCCGAACACGGCGCACTCGACCTCCCACGCCGCGCCGCTTCCGCTGTCGTCGGTAGCGGCTGCCGGCAGTCGCCCCGCCGCCTCCGCCAACGCCTGGCTGATCGCGGCCGCCAGTTCCCGCGCGGCCGCTTCCCTGCCAATCCCCTGGTAGTTGCAGGAACCCGCCCGGCCCGCGCCGAGCGTCCGCTTTGACCGGTCGGTCAGGACGGCGAGGCATTTCGTGCCGCCGCCGTCCACGGCCAGCAGGGGGATGTGTACCGCCGTCATTTCCGTTCACTCCATTCGGCCATGACCTGATCCAAATGGCGCATCGCCTGGTCGCACGCCTCCCGGGCCTGCTTCAGCCAGGCCATTTCCGCCTGCAGCGACTGCCTCCGTTCGCCGATCATCCGCTTCATCTCCTCCGCGTTGGGCCCGCCGGGCAGCTTGCGAACGGCGACGAAATGAACCGGATCGAGCGCCTGACGAAGCTGCTCGGCCGTGATCGCCAGCCCCCGCCCGATGACCTCCCGGGCCGCCCGATTGACCAGATCGAGGCTGATCTCGTCCGCCCGCATCCCTTGGGCCGCCGCCTCCTTCACCACGCGGCTGACGATGTGGTGCGCCGTGCGGAAGGACAGCCGGTCGATGCGCACCAGCGTGTCGGCCAGTTCCGTCACCGTGGCGAAGCTGCCTTTGGCCCGCGCCAGCAGCCCCTCCTTGTTTACCTCCATCGTGCCGACCACGCAGGCCATCAGGCGGTACATCTGCTCCAGCACGGCCAGGCTGCGCCAGGCGTACGGCTGCATGTCGTCCTCCGTGTCGACGATGTCGCCGAACGGCGTGTTGTGCATCATCGTCAAGACGACGGCGGCGCTGCCCGCGCTGGACGAGAGCAGGGAGCGCATGTGCTCGAACGAGACGGGATTGCGCTTCTGCGGCATGATCGAGCTGATCTGTACGTACGGATCGGCCACCTTCAGCACGTCAAACTCCTGCGTGCACCACTGCAGCATGTCCTGCACCGTCCGCCCCAGGTTGATCGCCGCCACCTGCACGGCGGCCGCCGTTTCACCCAGGTAGTCCGCCCCGCCGATCGCGTCGTAGGAATTCTCCACCAATTCGTCAAAGGCGAGAAGCTGCCGCATCCGCTCACGGCTGATGGGAAAGCCCGAGGTGGTCAGCGCCGCCGCTCCCATCGGACTGCGGTTGCAGGTGCGGTAGGCGCTGATCAGGCGGCGGATGTCCCGCGACAGCGAGTCGGCTGCGGCCGTGACGTAGTGGGCCATCGTCGTCGGCTGCGCCTGCTGGGTGTGGGTGTAGCCGATCATCACCGTCTCTGTGTGTTCTTCCGCAAACAGGAGCAAATGCTCTTTCAGAGAGAGCGCCGAAGCCAGCGTGACCAGCAGCTTTTCGCGCAGCACCATGCGGTAGATGGTGACGCCCATGTCGTTGCGGCTGCGGGCCAGGTGCAGATTGCCGGCCACGTCCCCGGCCAGCTCCAGGAGACGGCTCTCTACCTGAAAGAACAAATCTTCAAACTGTCCGGTATAGGATGAGCGGCGCAGCTCGTCCAAGTCGATGGCGGCGAGGGCGCGGGCAATCGCCTTCGCCTCGTCCTCCGCGATCAGCTCCTGCTCGCGCAGCATGATCAGATGCGCCTTGTTGATCGCCATCATCGGCGTCAGCAGATGGGTTTTCGCTTCCGCAAAAGCCGGTTCCAGCACGGCCTCCGCGTACGTCTTTCCGGGGAACCGGGCTCCCTCCCGTTGAAAAATCCGCTCTCTGTAGTCCATTGTCGTATCTCCTTCCCTGCCGTTTCCTTGCTACTGCTTTTTCCGCGGTCCTCCAGCCTGCCGGGGAGCCGGGAAAAGCGGGGAAGACGGCCGGCTGCGGCCGTCTCTCCCGTCCCGTTTTCCTGCCTTATGGCTTCAAGCTGACCATGTTGACGAACATACGAATGGCTCCCGGCACCAGGGCGGGGATTTCACGGTACCAGACGAGCGAGCTGTAGGTGTACGTCCCTTTGCCGTATTTCGCGGTGAGGAACGTGCCGGTAAACTCCTTCTCGCCCGGATCGCCGTTTGCGATCAGCTCCACGTACTCCTTGCCCCACTGCGACGGGTTGTAGGCGGAACGGTCCTGAATCCAGCCGTTCCAGTCTTCCTCCGTGATCTTGTTGGGCGTGGTGAAAATGGGATGCTCCGGCGCAAGCATGGTAACCTTTGACTGTTCATCGGTGACGCGCCATTCAATCAGCGGCGTGCCGATCGTGATCGGGTACGGCGCCAGCTCCGGCTTCCACTTGTCCTCCGGCTTGTGGTACTGCACCACCAGGTTGCCGCCGTTTTCCACGTACTTCAACAGGCGGGCGTTGCTCGAAATCAGTTCGGGACGGAACCCGTACGCACGGATGCCCAGCACGATCGCATCGTACTGGCCGAGGTCGCCAGACTCGATGTCCTGGGCACTGAGGCGGGTGACGTCAACGCCGACCTGCTGCAGGTACTGGTCGATATTGTCAAAGCCGCTGGAGACGTACCCCACTTTCAATCCCTCCGGCACTTTCAGGTCAAACGCCTGAATCGCCAGCTCCGCCGGTTGGACGAAATAGGTGGTGCCGATGTGCGGATAGTGGATCACCTGGGCGCCGTGGCGGCTTTCCCTTGCCCCCGCGCGAGCCACGGCCGTCACCGTGTACGTGCCCCGTTTAACTGCGGCGGACGGCTGTACCGTAAATGCGGCCGACTTGGTCTCCCCCTTGGCGGCAAACGACAGCGAACTCGCCTTCGGTTCCACCGACCAGCCGTCCGGGACGTCCAGCGAGATGTCCGCTTCCGCCGCACCCGGATTGTAGTTCTTTACCGTCACCTTCACCGGAATCGGCTCCTGCGGCTTCAGCGTGTTGAGCACGGCTGCACCCGGGCTGAGCGACAGCGAGAACGGCGGCAGGACGGCGACGGCGTCGGTCGGGACGGCGCGGCTGACCGCGGTGGAGCCGAACGCCTTGTACGACACGTCCGCGGTGACGGACGGCGGCAGATACGGCTGGAACAGCGGCGCGTCTTTCGGCACCTCCACCTCGTACGCGGCCGTGACGGTCTGGTTGTACCCCACCTGGTCGAAGCTGGTCGCCCCCAGCGGTTTTGCCCGCCATCCGTCCGGCACGTTCAGCTTCAGCCTGACGTTTTTCAGCGGTACCTGTCCGCCGTTGTACGCCGTCACCTTCACGGTGGTGGTCTGACCGGCGACCAGTTCGCCTGTCTCCGGCCTTACTTTGGCCACCAGCGACAGCGCTTCCGCACTCGCCGTGTACAACTGCCTTTCCTTTACCTCCAGACGGTGCGTCAGGTCCGCCCTGGTCTCCTCGTCCAGTCTGGCTCCCTTCACGGCGGTCAGCGCCCTCTGCACGTCCGTCAGCATGTCGTGCACTTCCCTGGCCACGTCGGCAAAGCGCGGGTAGGCGGCGATCACTTCGTCCGCGTCCTTTTGCAGGGTCCTAAGCTCCCTGGCCAGCGTTTCCCCGTCCGGCTTGCCGGCCACTTCCCTGGCCAGGTCGTCATAAGTGTAGGCGATGCCCTCAAAAAAGTCCGTCTCCCTGGCTTTGGCCGGAACCGTCGACTGCTCCAGCTTGTAGTAGTTGAAGCTGGGCCCTTCGTCGTAGTGGCGCCCCATCCCCTGGCTCTTGTGCATGAAGCGGGATTCCTCTCCCAGCTGCAGGTAAGACGCGCCGTACACCTCGTCGTACTCGCCGACCGGCACGCGAACCGTGTAGTCCTTTTCATCCGCCGGGACGTACAGCTTTTTTGCCTGCCAGGGGCGCAGCCCGTGTTGCAGGTGCTCCGGAAACACGGACGGATCGGCGGCGTCCTTGAACGCTTTTACCGTGATTACGTTGATGGCGCGGTGATGTCCGTGCGTGGAGGGTTCGTTCAAAAACGCGGGGATGACCACGTCCGGCCGCAGTTCGCGAATCTTGCGGATCAGCCGTTCGTAGACGACCTGTTCTCCCCATTTGGCCAGTGTCTCGTCCGGGCTCTTGGAAAAGCCAAAGTCGTAGATGGGATCGTTGATCGCTTCGCTGAGGATGCCCAGCGTGACGTTGGTGACCTTGGACGCTTCCTGCAGTTCGCGCGTGCGGATGATGCCCAGCGCGTTGCCCAGCTCGCTGCCGATTTCGTTTTGGCCCCCTTCGCCGCGGTTGGCGATGATGCTGAACGTGTCCACGCCTTTGCCGAGCGACAGGTACGCGAGCATCGCGCTGTGCTCGTCATCCGGGTGAGCCCCCGTGTTCATGGCGCTGGCGATGGTAGTCAGCGGCTTGATCGCTTTCCACAAGTCGACCACGCCCCGGTCGGCATGGGCGGTCCGGGGCGCCAGCGGCCATACCAGAGTGCCGGCCAGGGCCACGGCTGATGCGACGGAAAACAGCTTGGCAAATGTCCCCTTTCTCAATGAACGCTCCTCCTTTTCCTTATTGGGATTGATGTATGCATCAATCATGGCCTCCCGGGAAGCCGGATCCTGCTGTCGCCATGGATTGACCCGCGGAAGCTGAAACGGACATGCACGGACGCTGCCGTCTTTCGGGACGGGAAAGCGCACGGCGCCTGCCTACACCGCCGTGCCCGCCTTGTCGCCGGCCAGTTTTCTGGAGATGAACAGGACGACGATGATGACCGCGATTTGCAGCACGCCGTATGCGCACGCGGTGCCGAATTCAAACGTGTACATGCGCTGGAAAATGGCGACCGACAGCGGCATTGTCCGCGGCGTGAAGATCAGGATCGAGGCGACGAACTCGCCGATGCACTGGACGAACGCCAACAGCGTGCCGGCCAAAATCCCGCCGAACGCCATCGGAAAGACGACGCGGCGGAAGCTGTACCACCACGACGCCCCCAGGTTGCGCGCCGCTTCCTCCACCGACGGGTCCATCTGCATCAGCGTGGCCGACGTGGAGCGGAACACCAGCGGCAGATGGCGGACGAAATAGGCGAGCGGGATGATCCAGAAGGTGCCGATCAGCACCTGGCCAAAGCTGAAGACGGTCGGCTCGCTGAACGCGGCGATCAGGTTGACGGCGACGACGGTGCCGGGCAGGGCCCACGGCAGCATGATCAGCACGTCGAGGAGCGTTTTGCCGCGAAAGCGCAGCCGCACCATCGCGTACGCCGCCGCCACCCCGAACAGGACGATGCCGACGGTGGCGATCGCGCTCAGTTCCAGGCTGTTGGCAATCGGCCGCCAGGTCTTGCTGTCCGTAAACAGGTCGATGTAGTGGTCCAGCGTATACTGCGGCGGAAGAATCTGCACCGTCCAGGTGCCGTCCACCGAGAACGAGATCAGCACCAGCACGAGGATCGGCAGCATCAGGATGACGATGCCGATGAAGGCCAGCACCATGCAGACGTAGCGGCCCGCTTTGCTTTTCACCTCGGTCCGGTGCACGCTGATCCCCTTGCTCAGGTTCTGGTAGCTGCGCGCTCCCTGGTACCAGCGCATCAGCAGCAAAAAGGCGATGGAGACGACGGACAGGACCGTCGACTGGGCGGCCGCCATGTCCAGGTCGCCGTTGGTCCGGGACAGGTAGATCTGCATCGTCATCGTCCGGTCGATGCCGAAGATCAGCGGCGCCGTGTAGGACGCCATGGAGATCATGAACACCAGGAGCGACGACGCCACCATGGCCGGCGTCAGCATCGGCAGGATCACCCGCCGCCAGACGATAAAGCGGTTGGCGCCCAGGCTTGCCGCCGCCTCTTCCAGCGACGGGTCCAGTCCCTTGATCGCCGCCGAAGCCGTCATGAAAAAATAAGTGTACATGGTAAAGGTGTGGACCACGACGACGCCCGGTATTCCTTTCAGCGCAAACGGCACCTGCTCCAGACCGAACAGTTCCTTGAACAATCGAGGGAATATGCCGCTTTCCCCGTACAGAAACGTAAACGACAGCACGCCGATGAGCGGCGGCAGCGCCATCGGCACCAGGGCGAGCACGGAGAGGATTTTCCGCCCCGGAAACTCGTAGCGTTCCAGCAAAAAGGCCATCGTCACGCCGACGATGCCGCAGCTGATGACGCTCAACACGGATATGTAGACGCTGGTCCAGAGCGCTTCCAGGTTGGCCGTGTGCTCCAGGCTGAAGAAGCGGGCGTAGTTTTTCCACGTAAACTGCCCGTCCACGCTGACGCTGGCGACGAACGTTTCAAACAGCGGATAGATGACGTAGGCCAGCAGGATCAAGAACAGCGGCGAAACCAGCACGTAGACAAAGGACGGTGAAGCGGTGAAGGACATCCGTTTGGACGGTGCCGCGGCTGGCTGCAGTTCTGCTTTCACTAGCTCCTCCTCCTTATCCCGCAAAGTAGATGCTCGCTTTCGGAATGTGCAGGGCAATGGTCTCTCCGCGCTGTTTCAACGGCCGTCCCTGGCTGATGGACATGCTGCGGAGCTGATGGGGGCCGACGCTGGTCACGTAGTTGACGCACGCGCCCGTAAACTCGGCAAGCACGACAGTGCCCGCCACCACGTTCTCACCGTCCGCTCCCGCGCTTTCCTGCACCGTTTCCGGCCGAATCGACAGGGACACTTTTTCGCCCGGCACGAGCCGTACCTGCGGCGACGCGTTGTGCGTATATCCGGTAAGCACGAGGTCAGGAGCCACCCGCACCCGCACTTCGCTGCCGTCGATGCCCGCCACGATCCCCTCCCACAGGTTGGTTTCGCCGATGAACGACGCGACGAAACGGTTCACCGGACGGTGGTAGATCTCGTGCGGCGTGCCCACCTGCTGCACTTCGCCGCCCTGCATCACCATCACCCGATCCGACATGGACATCGCCTCCGCCTGGTCGTGCGTGACGTAAATGGTGGTAATGCCCAGTTCCATCTGCAATCGTTTGATTTCGTACCGGGTTTCTTCGCGCAGCTTGGCGTCCAGGTTGGACAGCGGTTCATCCAGGAGCAGAATCTGCGGCTCGATGACGAGCGCGCGGGCCAGCGCCACCCGTTGCTGCTGCCCGCCGGAGAGCTGGTCGATCCGGCGTTCGCCGTATCCTTCCAGGCGGACGAGCTTCATCATCCGCTCCACCCGTTCCTTCACTTCCGCTTTCGGAATGTTGCGAACCTGCAGTCCGAAGGCGATGTTCTCAAATACGGTCATGTGCGGAAACAGGGCGTAGTTTTGGAACACCATGCCCGTGTTGCGCTTGTGGGGCGGCAGCGACGTGACGTCCCGGCTGCCGAAGCAGATCCGCCCCCTGGTGGGATAGTAAAAGCCGGCGATCATCCGCAGGGTGGTCGTCTTGCCGCAGCCGCTGGGCCCCAAAAACGTGAAGAATTCCCCTGATTCGATGTGAATGTGAACGTCTTCGACCCCTTTTGCGTTGCCAAACCGTTTGCTGACGTGATCAAGTGTTACGCTGCTCATCAGGTGTCCTCCCTCTCGAGATTGGCAGGGTGCCGCCCGGCGCACGCGACAGCCGGAGCCGGGCGGGAACCGAACACGGCCAGACGGAAAGGAGTCCCCTTCCCGCCTGGTCCGGCTGCCCTCAACCACTTACTTTTTGCTTTTTCCCTTGATGTTTTCGTCCCAGTACTGCATCCATTCCTTTTCTTTCGCCGCCATCACGTTCCAGTCGAGCTCCAGCGGTTTCAGCTCCAGGTTTTTCATGAAGTCGGGCAGTTCGTCCTTGCTGATGTCGGTGCGGGACGGGAACTGGTAGCGCTCTTTCGCCAACTGCGCGGCAATTTCCGGGCTGAACAGGAACTCGTAGAACTTTTTGGCTACGTCCATGTTCTTGGCCCCTTTGATGATCCCGACGCCGTCGACGAGGATCGGCGCGCCGCTCTTCGGGTAGACGAAGTCGTACGGATGGTTGTTCTGCTTGCTTTGAATCAGGACGTCCTGCAGGTTCCACAGGGAAATGACGCCCTCCTGGCGGTCCAGCTTCAGGTAGAGCTGGGTCGGGTCTTGGGTGTACTCCTTGGTGTTGGCGTCCAGTTTTTTCAGCCATTCATACCCTTTTTCCGGGGTGTCCGGCCCCTGGCGGTAGATCATCGCCGCGTAGATGGTCCGCATCGTGCCGGACGGCAGAACGTTACGGATCACGATTTTATCCTTGTACTTGGGATCGAGCAGGTCGTCCCAGTCCTGTGGCGCTTCTTCCTTCTTCAGCGCCTGCGAATTGAACATGATCACCTCGGGCAGCAGCATTTCGCCGTACCAGCGATCCTGCGGGTCCTTGTACAGATCGGGGATCTTGTCCGCGAACGTCGGTTTGTACGGCTCCAGGAGTCCCTCCTCCGCCGCCGTGCTCAGCGCGGACTGCGTGCCGCCCCACCAGAAATCCGCCTGCGGATTGGCCTTTTCGGCGCGCACGCGCTCCAGGATTTGCTGCGCACCCATCTCCATCGGTTCCACTTCAATATTCGGATATTTTTCTTTAAACTTGGGCAGGACGATTTCAAAAATGTTTTTGTCCCGCGCGGTGTAGACGACCAGTTTTTGCTTTTCGCCGGATGATGCCGGCTGCGCCTGTTCACCGGACTGGCTGCCGGTGCCGCTGTCCGCCTGTCCTCCGCCGGAACAGGCGGCGACGGTCAGGGCCAGCGAGCCGGCAAACACGCCGCGAAGCCATTTTTTCCATGTGCTGTTGGACGTTTTCACAACCAAATCCCCCTTTTTTTCACCCTATTTGTCCAGCAATTTCGTAGACGGAAACGCTTCCAAGACACTGTGAACGGCCCCGATCAGCCCCGCCTCTTCGCCGAGACTCGCTTTTTCCAGACGGGGCACGACGGGCACCCATTCCGTCAGCCAATCGTGAATCTGCTTCACCCCTTTTTCGTCGATATGGACCATCTCTCCGCTCAGGATCAAAAGCTCCGGGTTCAACACGCTGACGATGTTGGCCATCGCGTACGCCCAGTGGCGGTACACGTCGTCCAGCAGCCGCGCGGCCTCCCGGTTGTCCTGCCGGGCATGACCGATCAGCGCCTCTATGATACTCGACCCTTCCTGAAGGTCGGAGAGAAAGGCCTTCGCCTGCTCTTCGATACCGGGGACGGAGTAATGCGTCTCAAACACGCCGTACGCTCCGTCGCGCCGGCTGTGTACGGGGCCGATCAGCATGTAGCCGATCTCGCCGGCCGCGTCCCGGCTTCCCCGGTAAAACTGGCCGTCCAGGATGATGCCGGAGCCGATCCCCGTGCCGACGTAGATGTAGACAACGTTGGAACAGCCGACACCGACACCGCGGACGCACTCGCCCAGGGTCATCATGTTGACGTCGTTGTCGATGATGACCGGCACACCCAGCCGCTCCTCGATGGTCTGCCTGATCGGCGATCCCATCCAGCCCGTGCTGGGAGCGAAGCTGACCGTGCCGCTGCCCCGCTGGGTGACTCCGGGCAGGCCGACGCCGATGCCCAGCAGCCTGTCGCGCGGCAAACCGCTCTCGGCCAGCAGACGGTCCAGTCCCGCCGCCAGGTCCTCGATCACCCGCTCCCCGTCGGCCGGCTGGGCCAGCCGCTTGCGGTACCGGGCCAAAAACTCGCCTTTCAGGTCGGCCACCGCCATCTCCAGCGCGGAGCCTTCAAACACCGCTCCGGCAATGGCGTACGCCTGGTAGTTGTACTCCAGCAGGATCGGCTTTCGTCCGCCGCGCGAGTCGCCCATCCCCACCTCTTGGAGCAGCCCCTCCTGAATCATCTCCTCCACCAGGGCGGAGACGCAGGGGCGGCTGAGCTGCGTCTGTTTGGCGATGTCGGCGCGGGAGATCTGACCGTGCTGAATCACCTGCTGCAAGATCTCTTCCTTGTTCCACTTTTTCACCAGCTTGCTGCTGCCCGTTTTTCTGGAAGAACGCACGCCTTTTCACTCACCACCAAACAGTTAGTTAACCTTACTAACAAAGTTATCCAAATTATACCGCTCAATCGCAGAATAGTCAAACTATTTTGATGCATATGACTTGCGGCAAAAAAAGATAAACAGGATATTCTTTCCTGCCAACTGCCGGTGTGTACCATCATCCTTTTGGAACCGCGTCCCCCTCATTTTTTCTTGCCGAACTCCGCACCCGCTCAGCGTTCTTCGCTCCGCCGCTGAATACACATGAAGTACGTCTCGGACGTTTTCCCTTCTTGTATCACACCTATCCCATCGGCGAAGGAAGTGAATCATCGTGAAGCGAACCGGGAAATCCGGCATCTCCATCATCACCTGCACCAAGCGCCCCGGCATGATGCGCAACCTGTTTCACAATTATCTGCGGCAGCGCGGGGTCAACAAGGAATTGATCGTGGTGCTGAACAACGATGTGATGAGCGAAGCGCTCTACAAAAAATACGCCCGTTCGTTTCCCAACGTGTCCGTCTACAAACTGCCCGGACGGATGTCACTCGGCGCCTGCCTGAACTTTGCCGCAAACAGGGCCCGCTTTCCCTACCTCGCCAAATTTGACGACGACGACTACTACTCCCCCCGCTACGCGGCTGACACGCTGCGCGCGTTTGCCCGATCGAAGGCGGCAGTCGTCGGAAAACGATCTTTTTTTATGTACTTTCAGGGATTGCGGCTGCTGATTCTGCGCTTTCCGGGGAACGAACACCGGCGGACGCGGCTGCTCGCGGGCGGGACCCTCGCGTTTCGACGGAGCGTGTGGAACCGGGTCCGTTTTGCCAACCGCTCTCTGGGAGAGGATGTCACGTTCCTGCGGAGCTGCCGCCGACGGGGCTTTCGCATCTACTCCGGCAGCCGTTTTCACTACTGTGCGATTCGCCGGAAAAACGTCCGCAGCCACACCTGGAAAGCGGGCTACCGTTACCTGCTCTCCCAGCCGCACAAGCGGATTGCCCGCACGGCCAACTTTCGCAAGTTCGTCGGCGGATAAGGGCTGCCTTGACGTATATCCGAGGCCAGGGGCTCCGGGCTCATTGCCGCTGATTGCCGCGCAGGAATCCATCCCTGACACCGTCTTCGCCCGCGCCGGCCCCGACCGTTTTGCTGGAACCGGTGGCGAAGCAAAAAAAGAGAAGCCTCCTAGCGAGGAGGCTTCTCTCTCATGGCGAACGGGCGCGCAGCGTTCAAAAGGGCCCGTATCCGATCAACTGCGCAACGACGACGGCGACCACGGCAATGGCGTATTGGGCGACAATCAGGGGAAGGATCCACTTCATCCAGCGCGACCAGGGAATGCCGGCCAAGGCCAGTCCGGCCATAAAGTACCCGGAGGTGGGAATGAAGATGTTGGATATCCCGTCGCCAAACTGGAACGCCAGCACGGCCGTCTGCCTGGTGACGCCGACGAGGTCCGCCAGCGGCGTCATGATCGGCATGGTCAGCGCCGCTTCACCGCTGCCGGAGGGGACGATGAAGCTCATCACCGTCTGCAGCACGAGCATGCCCACGGCGGTGAAAGCGGGCGGAATCGCCTGGATCGCGGCGGAGGCGTAGTACAGGATCGTGTCGAGGACGTGCCCCTCGTTGAGCACGACGACGACCGCGCGCGCCACGCCAATCACCAGCGCTCCGGCGATCAGCCCGGCCGCCCCCTTCATGAAGGAGTCGACGATCGTGTTGGCGGAGAGCCTGCCGATCAGTCCGATGACAATGCCCAAGAGCAGGAACAGGCCGGCAATCTCCGTGATGTACCAGCCGTATCGGATCACGCCGAACGCCAGCACGAGGAAATTGATCAGAAAGCAGATCAAAATCCACTTGTGCCGCGTGGTCAGCACGACGTCCGAACGCAGCAGCTCGTCCGCGTTTGTTCCCTCGAAGCCGCCGAAGAAGCCGAGCGAACGGTCTCGTTTTACCTTCATCGCATAGCGGTAGACAAACCCGACGGAGACCAGGTACATGACGGCAAACACCCCGATGCGGAAGCCCGCGCCGGAAAACGTGGGCAGCTCGGCAATGCCCTGGGCCACTCCGACCGTAAAGGGATTCATGATCGCCGACGTGAAGCCGACCGAAGCGCCCACCAGCACGATCGCCGCTCCCGTGATCACGTCAAAGCCCAAGGCGACCGCCAGCGGAATCATGACCGCGATGTAGGGAATCGTCTCCTCCGCCATCCCCATCAGCGATCCTCCCATGGCAAAGAAAAACATCATGATCGGGATCAGCCACTTCTCCTGGTTTTTCAGCTTGCGGGAAAGGGTGACGATCAGCGCTTCGATCGCTCCCGTGGTCGTCAAGATGCCTAACGTCCCTCCAATGATGAGGACAAAAAAGATAATGCCGGCCGCTTCCTCCATCCCGGTATGAATGCTGTTGACAAGTCCCAACGGCTTCACCGGCGAGGAGTCGACAAACTGAAAGGACTGCGGATCGACGACGCTTCTGCCGTTTACCTCCACTCGCGAATATTCACCCGCCGGCAGCACGTAGGTCAGCGCGACGGCGATCGCCAGCACGGCAAACAGCAAGACGAATACGTTGATTTCCTTCCCTTTGGAAACAGCGGGAGTGGAAACCGGTTGTGGTTGACTCATAAGCATCCCCCCTTTGTTTTCCTAGTTTTCATCGTAGCATCATTATATTTATGCAATCAACTGTATTTTTATAAAATTTTACCGGTAACCGCCTCCGCTCAGCCGCGGGACCGCAAAAACTCCGACACCTTGGCCAGTCCGGCGCGCAGCACTTCGGTATCGCAGGCGTACCCGATCCGCACATGCCCTTCCAGATCAAAACAGCTCCCGGGAGTCAGGAAGACGCCTGTCGCCTGAAACAGGTCGAGGCAGAAGGTCTCGGAGGGAACGGGCAGGTCGTATTGGAGCAATGCCGTGGTCCCCGCCTGCGGCTTCACGTACGAGACAAGCGGCTCGCGCTGCACCCACTCATCCAGGATGTGCAGGTTGCGCCGGACGATTTTCCCGTTCCGCTCCATGATCTTGTCGCAGTTTTTCAGCGCGTGGACGGCCAGCGCATCGTCCAGCAGGCCGCAGCTTATCGTGGTGTAATCCCGATGCTTGAGGCACTCCCGAATCACTTCCAGCGGAGCGGCGATCCAGCCCAGGCGCAGCCCGGCCAGCGAAAACGCCTTGGACATGCTGCCCGTGCTGATGCCTTTCTCGTACAGGTCGACGATGGACGGAACCTGGGCGTCCGGGTCCTGGTACAGGCCGCGATACACTTCGTCGCACAGGACGAAGGCGTTCACGGAGCGGGCGATGCCCACGATGTCCGCAAGCTCCGCTTCGCCCATCAGCGCTCCGGACGGGTTGTTCGGGTTGTTGATGACGATCAGTTTGGTCTGGCTGCTGACGAGGGAACGGAGCTCGTCCGGGTCGGGACGAAACCCGTTTTCCGGCCGCAGCCGCAGCAGTTTCACCTCCGCGCCGAATGATTCCGGCACCGAGTAGAGCTGCTGGTAGGTGGGATGGACCACGATCACAATGAAAAAATAAAAATGCGCACGGATGACAATGGCACAACCGCAGGGGCGCAAACAAAACGGCTGCCCGGGAGGGGGGTGATCCTTCCCCCTCCCGGGCAGCCTGAATACGCACGGACCGTGCCTGCACCCGCACGGTTACACGTTGAACCTGCCCACCATCTCCTGCAGGTCTTCTGCCATCTTCGCCAGCGCCGCGGCCGACGCGTTGATCTCTTCCATGGAAGCCAACTGCTGCTGAGCTGCGGCCGAAACGTTCTGCGTGCCCAATGCCGCTTCCTCCGCCACTTCCCGGATCGTGTACGTCGTCTCCACCACGCGCTTCGTGCCTTCGGTCAACTGCTGCACCGCGCCGGACACCTCCCGGATCCGGCCGGCCAGCTCTTCCACTGCCGAGCGAATCTCTTCGAAGGAAGCGCCTGCCGCATGCACCACGTCAATTCCTTCCGCCACCTCATGGGTAACGGTGTGCATGGAGCGAACCGCGTCGTTCGTCTCCTGGCGGATCATCGCGATCAGTTCGGCAATCTTTTGCGTGGATTGCGTCGTCTGCTCCGCCAGCTTCCGCACTTCGTCCGCCACCACGGCAAATCCCCGCCCGTGCTCACCGGCCCGCGCTGCTTCGATGGCGGCGTTGAGCGCCAGCAGGTTGGTTTGATCGGCAATCTCGGAGATGACGTCGACGATGCTGCCGATCTCCTGCGAGCGCTTGCCCAGTCCGTCCACGGTATGCGCCAATTCCTTGACGGTGGCGTTCATTTCCGTCATCTGGTTGATCGCCGTTTGCACGGTCTGGCTGCCGGAAGCCGCTTTGCCCGCTGCTTCGGAAGCCAGCCCGGCCACCTGCTGCGTGCTGCCGTTGATCTGTTCCGCGGCGCTTGCCATCATGTTGACCACCTGGTACGCCTCTTCCACGCTGGCTACCTGCTTGTCCGCCCCGACGGCCACTTCCTGAATCGCGGAAGAGATTTGTTCGCTCGCCTTGCTGCTCTGGTCCGCGCTCGCCATCAGCTCCTCCGCCGACGCCGCCACCTGGACGGCTCCCTGGTTCACCTCGGCCAGGACAGACTGCAGCGACAGGCGCATGCCCTCGAAGCTCTCCGCCAACCGGCCGATCTCGTCCCTGGCGTTTACCTTGACCGGTTCGGACAGGTCGCCCTCGCTGATTTTGGCGGCGGCAGCCATCAACACGCCGAGCGGACGCGTGATCGAGCGGACGATCCACAGCACAATCGCGGCGCCGCCTATCACAGAGCCGGCCACAATCGTCAGAATGGCGGGCAGCACGCGTGCGGCATCCGCATCCGCTTCGCTGACGTAATAGGTGCCCGCCAGCTTCCAGCCGGTCAGCCCGTTGGTGACATATGCCATTTTCTTGCTCAGTCCGTCCTGGTTGACGTACTCAAACGTGCCCGCTTCTGTCGTATAGAGGTGGTCTATGTAATCCGCCTTCTCCGCTTCCGTCCCCGGTTTCTGCTCGGGATGGACGATGAACTTCCGGTGTTGGTCCATCAGTACGACGTAACCTGATTTGCCGATTTTGACCCGGCTGGTGATCTTGGCCAGTTCCTCCAGGTTGAGGTCGAGCCCGACCACCCCGTGCCCGTCCTTGGTAGTCCGGGCAATGGTGATGACGACGCGGCCCGTGGACGCGGCGACGTACGGGTCGGTGATGACCGTTTTTCCCTTGTTCTCCATGGCCAGTTGGTACCAAGGTCTGGTACGCGGGTCATACCCGGCCTTGTTGACCGGCACCGTACTGACGAACGCGCCCGTCTCCGTTCCGATGAACAGATTTTCCCACTCCTTGTGGAGGGTGTAGGTTTCCTGCAAATACGCATGCGCTCCAGGGTCGTTTTTCTTGAGCCCCTGTCCCGCCAGATGGGAAGCGATCCGCTCCGCCTCCTTCACCTGCAGGCCCAGGTAGGAATCAATCGTTCCGTCCAGGGTCTTCACCTGCTCGTCAGCCCGCTGCAGCAGTTGGTTCTCAATTTCCTTCTTGGCGCTGTAGAAAGAGACCCAACCGATCAGCAGACTCGGCAATAGCAGAATCACGGCAAAGGTCAGCAGCAGTTTTCCTTTCATCTGCAGCGAAAGGATTCGTTTTCGCGCGGTACGCCCATTCATGTCGATTCCTCCTGTTGTTGATCGAGCTGAAAGAAAAATAAAAAAAACAGGCCATTCCGAAAAAAATGAACAGCCGTCCATCATTATACAAATGTTTCCCGAAAATTACAAGGCATGCATATCCTTTTCCTCCATATTTTTACTCGGACTATTTTTCCCCAGCTCATGCTTGATGAACAGATAGCGCTCGATCTCCCGCAGCAGGTAAAACAGGGCCGCGCGGGTTTCAAACTCCTCCCGCGTCTTGGGCAGGGCCGTCTGCTGGATCTCTTCCCGCATCACCCGCAGCTTGTCCAAAAAGCGGTACGCCGTGTTGCCGGGGTGGATGGCGCGGCTCAGCCGCTCGAGAAAATCGGCGATCTGATGCCCCTGCGGCACCTGCACGTCAAGCGTCGAGACGATCGGCAGCATCCGCTCCAGCAGTTCAAACTGCTTTTCCCGCATGACGAAATACTGGTAGTAGGTGTCGTCCCGGCGGCCGATGCGGTTTTCCACTTCGCGCCAGGCCAGCTCTTTCGCCTGCTGCAGCAGCCTCTCCGTCTCGATCATCTCCCGGCCGTCCCAGTCGCTCTGGCCGTGGCGCAGATAGTAGCAGAACTCCTGCAAAATGACGGCAAAGTTGTTCTCCACCGCCGCCTGCATCGCTTTCAGCTCTTTTTCCATGCTGGGCATGTACAGGTTGGCGAGCAGCGCCACCCCCACCCCGATGGTGAGCAGGGCGAGCTCGTTTGCAATCGTGGCCGCGTCCATCCGCTCGGCGGAGTAGAGATGCAGCAGCACGACCATGCTGCTCACGAATCCTTCCTGAATGCCGAAGCGGACAGCCAGCGGCAAAAAGACCAGAATCAATAGCGTCAGCGCGGCGGGATGATAGCCGAACAGCGCGAACACGCCGATCCCGACCACCAACGCCAACAGGCAGGCGAGGATGCGGTTGACGGCCGCGCGTATCGACTGTCTTCGCGTCACCTGGATGCAGAGGATGGTAATGATGCCCGCCGATGCGTAAAACGCCAGACCCAACTGCTGCGCGATAAAAATAGCCAGGCCTGCGCCGATCGCGGTTTTGATCGTTCGGTATCCAATCTTCATGGCCATAACGTCCCCATCCTTCTCTTCCGGGGTTGTCTCGGGCCGTTTCGGGCCGTGCCGGCGAACAGCCGGCTTCGCCGAAGCGAAACGGCGGAGGCTCCTTTTACGATAGCAAAAACCGGCGGCAAAACAAAGAGAGCCTCTACGATCTCCTGCGCGAGAGCGAAAACAAAAAAGCGGAGGACGTCCTCCGCTCTGATCGCAGCAGCCCGCTGCCGGAAGCGGCGCGGAACCGCACGTCACTTCAGTTCTCTCGCATCCAGCAGCGTTTTCATCAGTTTCGCCGCCTCCGCCCGGGTCAGCGTCTTGTCCGGTTGGAACGCGTCGGCTGATGGGGAAGGAAGCAGTCCGTAGGCATGGGCCAGAGCGACGGCGGGCACCAGCCGTTTCTCCACATCCCGATACGGCGACACGAACAGGTCCGGTTTTTCCAGCAGTTCGCCATATCCCAGCAAACGGGCGGCCATTTCCGCCGCTTCCCCGCGGGTCACCGGGCGATCCGGTTCAAACCGCGTCCCCTCCTCGGGGATCAGTCCGTATTGAATGGCTTTTTGGATGACGCCGTACAGCGGATGTTTCTCGTCGACGTCGGCAAACCGGTACGCCTTGCGGGCTTCGTCGTCTTCGAACGAGGTGATCCGCCGATGAAACCCGATGCGGTTGACCATGCGCGACAGCATCTGCACCATGTCTCCGCGCGTCACCGCCTTGTCCGGTTCCACCTTGCCGTCGGTGACAGCCAGCAAGCCCTCCCGGATGGCGAACTGCAGCGCTTCCTTCTCCGGATGACCGTCAATGTCCTGCGGGATTTCTTTTTGGCGCAAGTCGGCAAAACTGAGCCACTCCCCGGTCACGGCGTCCACGACCCCCTGATCGCCGACGTAGCGGTAGACGAGCAGCGGCTTGAAAGTGCCGGCCGGCATCCCGTTACGCGGCAGCTCCGGCAGGAAATAGGTGAGCATCAGCTTCTTCCGCTCCCGCTCCGCTTTTGCCGCCGCCTTTCGGTCGATCTTGGCCGCCGTCTCCTCCGCTCTGACAGGTCCTTCTTCGAACAGGAGCAGCTCTTCCGCTTCCCCGGTTTCGGGATTGACCGTCACGCGGAACTCCCTGTCCTCGATCGGGACGCCGTCCTTCAGCCAGCCGAACGTAATCGCGAAATTCCGCCCCCGCTCCAGCACCTGCTCCACGTTCGCGCGGGATGGCTCGCGGTCAATGAGATAGATGTCCCCCAGCCGGTCGGACAGCAGCGTTTTTACCAGCTTGACCGCGCTCTCCTGCGCCGCTTTCCACGACACCGCCTTCTCGATTTTCCGTCCTCGTTCGTCGGGATATCCCGGTTCCCCGACGCGGTATTCGACCAATTCCCCGCGGTCGCTGACGCTGATCTCGACCGGCTCCACGTTTTTGCCCTGGACGTGCAGCGGGGTAAATTCAAAACGCCAGTGTCTCGTTTCCACGCCGTCCGGTCCCGAGCTGGAACCGCCGCCCCTGCTGCCCTCGGAACGATAGCTGCCGGGGAGCCGCTTGACCAGTTCTTCCGCGATCTTCTGCGCCTCTTCCTTGCCGATCAGCCTGTCCGCTTCGCGGCTGTTGACCGTGCTCCCCAACGGCTTGATCCCGCCTTCCTCGGCCGGCTCGCCGAGTGCGTTCAGCACCGTTCCGGTCGCCGCGTCCACAAATTGCGGATCGGACTGCCCGTAGCGGTAGACCAGGCGGTACCGGTTCCGGTCCGCCTGGTAACGTCCCGTCAGTTCGTTCGCCCGCGTGTAGACCAGCGACGGCGCTGCTTTTTCCGCCAGCAGCCGCTCCGCCTCGTCGCCCCCGATCGCCGCTTTGGCGTCAGGCAGTTCTCCCTGGTACCACATCCGTAAAAACGAGACCACTTCGCCGTTTCGGCCGACGATCACCTGAAAGCCGTTTTCCAAAAAAGGCGTGTCGCCTTCCATGCGCGTAAAGGAAAAGAGGCGCTCTCCCCACGGATCAAGCGAAATAGGGAGCAGGCCGGGGTATTCGTTGGGCTTGGACAGCTTCTCCCGCTCCGCTTTGGGGACGGCCCGCTCGAGAAACTGCTCCACCGCCCGCAGCGCCTGTTCCTCGCTGACGGCCGGCGACGAATCGCTTTCCCGCTTTTCGCTGTAGTGTGAATACTGCATCAATTGTCCCGTCACCGCGTCGACGGCGGCAGACACATATCCCTCCCTGTCTTTTACCCAGGACAGGCTCCACAGCGGCCGGTCGTATGGCGAATTCCGGCTTTCATCGAGGTACGACGTCCGTTCCATTTTGTAATCCGCCGGTATGTTCAGAAGCTGCCGCACCTGTTGAACCGCTTGCTCCTGCGTCAAGCCGCCCGCCTGCTGCTCGGCGGCGTAGGCTTTCGGCAGGCTGTTCCCCCACACGCCGGCAAACGGGACGGGAACGCCGGTCAGCAGCACGGCTGCCGAAAGTCCCGCCGCCACCTGCAGCGTCTTTTTTTTGGTTGACACGCAAACACCTCTCCCCTCTTCGCTTTGGATATCGATACCATTTTACCATTTGGTATGTACAAGAAACAAATTATTCCATTAAAGGAATGTAAACGAAATCAGCAAGCTCTTTTCATGATTTTCATGCAAAAAAAATCTACCCCGGCTGCACCGCGGGTAGATTGTGGTTGTTGGGTTACACCTGCAGCATCTGCGTGAGCGACTCGGGCGTAACGATGTTGCCCACCAGGAAGTTGCCGAACTCCCCGTAGCGTGCGCTCACTTCGTCAAAACGCATTTCGTAAACGATGTGCTTGAACTCGAGCGGGTCGTTGGCAAACAGGGTCACGCCCCACTCCCAATCGTCGAAGCCGACGGAGCCGCCGATGATCTGCTTCACTTTGCCGGCGTACTTGCGGCCGATCATCCCGTGCGAGCGCATCATCTCGGCACGCTGCTCCATCGTCAGCATGTACCAGTTGTCCTGCAGGTTGCGTTTTTTGTTCATCGGGTAGAAGCAGATGTGCTCCCACTTCGGCAGAATCGGGTAGAGACGCTCCCGGATGTGCGGATTGGACTTCGGGTCTTCGCCGGGATTATGTACGTAGTTGCTCAGCTCCACCACGGAGATGTAGGAGTACGGCGCTTGGGTGTAAGCGGCGAAGCGGGTCTTGTTGAACGCCGTCTTGATCGCGTCCAGCTCCTGCATTGTCGGGCGCAGGAACAGGAAGACCAGATCCGCCTTGTGCCCCAGGATGCTGTAGATGGCGGTGCTGCCTTCCTTCTCCTGTTCGTTTGCCTCCCACTCGCGGATCAGGCCGAGCAGCTCGTCCAGCGCGGCCTGGCGCTCTTCGGCCGAAGCGGCTTTCCACTTCTCCCAATTGATCGTGCGGAAATTATGATAGGTATACCAGCCTTCCAGCGTAAGCAACGCCTCGTTCGTGCTCATCAGGATCAACTCCTTACGGTAATCTGGTGCATTCTCCTTGGACACTCCCAGTATAGCATAACGAACGAGGCGTTATTCGAAACGAATTGGTGAACAAGCGCAGCAAAACGGACCGCTCACACCAGGCGGCCTCTGCCTCTCGTTTCGGCTGCCAGCAGCGCGGCCGCGTCCTTGTCCACGATGACGGTCACGTTCGGATGAAGCTGCAAAAGCGACGCGGGCACGTCGGGCGTCCTCTCCCCTTCCAGCATGCGGCGCACCGCTTCCGCCTTGGCCTCGCCGCTCGCGAGCAGGAGGATCCGCTTCGCCGCCAGAATCGTTTTGATCCCCATCGATACGGCTTTCGTCGGCACCTCGTCGATCGAGTCGAAAAAGCGCGCGTTCGCCTTTATCGTACTTTGCGCCAGCTTCACGACCCGCGTGGTCGTCTCCGCGTCGGACCCCGGCTCATTGAAGCCGATGTGGCCGTTTCTGCCGATGCCCAGCACCTGTATGTCGATGCCTCCCGCCGCCGCGATCGCCTCTTCATACCGCCGGCACTCCGCCTGCAGGTCGGGTGCATCCCCGCGCGGGATGTTGGTCTGCTCCAGCGGGATGTTCACGTGGCGGAAAAAGTGCTCCTGCATGAACGTGCGGTAGCTTTGCGGATGATGCAGCGGCAGTCCGACGTATTCATCCAGGTTGAACGTCGTCACCCGGGAGAAGTCAACCCCCTCCTCGCGGTACAGCCGCGCCAGTTCCCGGTACATGCCGATCGGCGTGCTGCCCGTAGCCAGTCCCAAAACGGCCGTAGGCTTGGCTGCCACCACCTGCGCCACGACGCGCGCCGCCTCTTTGCTCAACGCCTCGTAATTCTCCGCAATCAACAGCTTCATGCTCTCTCCCCCATCCAGCCGTTTCAGTATTTTTTGTCCAGCACCGCTTTTGCCGTTTTTTCCTTGTAGGTCAGCGCTTTCTCCTTGATGCGCATGGCGAGTGCCGTGCACAGGATGTCGATGACGTGAAGCTGGGCGATTTTGGCCGCGAGCGACCCGCCCTGCAGCGGTCCTTCCTTGGCTGCCGTCAGAAGCGTGATGTCAGCCACGTTCGTGATCGGCGAGCGGCGGTAGTGGGTGATGCACAGCACCGTCGCCCCCGCTTCCTTCGCCACTTTCAGCGAGTCAATCGTATCCTTGGTGCTGCCCGACACGGAGATGCCCACGGCCACGTCACCGGGGCCCAGCGTGGCGGCGGCCATGGCCTGCAGGTGCGCCTCGTAAAAGGCGTCCACTTTCAGGCCGAGGCGCAGGCACGTGTATTTGGCATCCTGGGCGGTCACCCCGGATGTCCCCACGCCGTAAAAGTGGATCGTGTTGGCGGCTTGCAGCAGGTCGACACACCGTTCCAGCTCGATCGGGTCGATGAGCGAGCTGGTGTCGCCGACCGCCTGCACGTTGGTGGCCGTCACCTTTTGCGCGATGGTCGCGAGCGAATCCTCCTCCGTTACCTCGCCGTGCAGGTTTTTGACCGGATGGACCAGCTCCTGGGCCAGCGCCAGCTTGAACTCCTGGTAGCTGCGAAAGCCGATCTTGCGGCAGAACCGCAGCACGGTGGTTTCGCCCACGTCCGCTTTTTCCGCCAGGTCGATGACGGAGGAGTAAATCACGCTCTCCGTCTGGCTCAATACGATCTCCGCCACTTTTTGCTCAGATTTGGTAAACGACGGCCGCAAACTCTGAATGCCCAGCAGGGTGGTATTGGTTTTGGCCGCGCCGCCGGACGCTCCGGCCGTCCGCTCTTCCTGATATGCCGTCATCGGTTTCCTCCCCCGTCCATCGCCAAAAGAAAACGGCTGTATTCCTACAGCCATTATACGCAAAAGTGGAGCATTCCGCCATATTTGAAGACAAAAGTGGAGAAGTTCTCCGATTCATACCCGACCGTCCGGATCGTTGGGCAATCCCGTTTCCGCGATCATCCGCCGGTCTTGGGGGCACTTGTCCGGCCGCAAAAAAGGTTCCCGCAAAAAAAGGCCTCCGCCCGGATCCTTTCGATCCGAACGAAAGCCTTCCGACTTGAACCCCGCGCCTGCCGCCTACACGATGACGCGGTACCCGATCAGGATGACGACCACCATCAGCGCGAGGGCACCGACGAAAAATCCGGTGCTGGCTTCCTGCCGGCGCGCCCGTCCCAGCGCCATCTCCATCAGCCCGAAGACGAACAGCCCCAGCACTCCCTTCACGTAGTACAGGACATCTCCCGTGTGGAACTTAAACAACATCCAAGCGCCCGTCACGACGACGATCACCATCATCACGCGCAGAAACATGTGAACGATGTTGCCCACTTTTTCCTTGCCGATACGGAAAAGGATGTACCCGACGATCAGCAGGATGAATGCCACTTCCCAACTGCCCACGTGGGCTTCAAGAAACGCATTGCTCACCATTTGTTCACTCCTTGCCCAGTGCAATCTCCATACCTGTCTCATTATAACAGATCGACAAGGGAAAAGCAGGGCACGCAATGCTTGGCGGTTTTGTGACAGCGAGTGACACTTCCGCGGACAAACAGTACTCCTTGTTTCACCACCCTGCGGTAGAAAAGGGCTGATCGAGCCGTTACGAAGATTGGCTCAGTCGAAAGGCTGGGATTCCTCCAGCTTTTCCGCGATGGCCAACAAGTCCTGCTTGGTAATTTCCGGCGACGACGTCCATACATGATAAAGCAATTTCGCTTCGTCTTTGAAATATTCGATGGACTGTTCCATCGATTCTGTTTTTCCATCCGCTCCCTTTATTTTCCTCAGATGATACAGCGCCTCTCTTTTGCCCACCTTTACTTTTTCCACAGTGTCGTCCGGACCTGCTTCGGTGCTCACATACTTTACTTTCTCAAAATTCTCGATGCGTATCCGTACTTCACCCTTGTGATTCGCGTAGGTGGCGCCCAATTGCTCAATCGTCGGTTCTACTTTCAGCTCCTTCACGATCACGTCTTTCTTTGTCTCTTCCGCTTGCTTATAAAAATCTTCCTTCTTGTAATCGTGGATGATCATATGCTGGACAAACCCTTCTTTAAACGTGTACCCGCCAGTCAGTTCGGCCGGGAAGGCAAACATGTTTCCCGCTTCCGCCTGAATCACCCTACGGTCTGTAGACGTAATCGGCTTTTGGAAGAAAGCAACGATTTTCTGAGGATTATCCGGCACAATGTACACAGCGACAGCGGTGCCCGGTTTGACCGATTCGCGAACCTCCTTCAACATCTGGCCATACGTTTTGTGTTGGCTCGTAACCGGATCCTTGGCTGTCTGGTTGATCTGTACCACTACTTCTCCTTTTTCATTCTTCAGCTCATACACTTTCATGGCCGCGTATGCAGACGTTACCCCAAAGACCAGACACGCCGCTACAATCAATCCGATTTTCTTTTTCACTCGAACCGCCTCCCTTTGATTTTTCCGCTCCCGCAGTTTCTCGAGCACCCGATCCTTGACGTCAATTTTCGGAACGGGTGTATCCATGATCAGATGCTCCACATCACCGAATGGCTTTGTAGGCTTCATTCACTTCCCCTCCTTTCTGCAATTGCAAATAGTGTTTACATTTTCGTAAAGCCCGCTCATATTGTTTTCGCAGGGTTGCTGGTTTTTTGTTTAGCAGTACAGAGAGTTCTTCGTACCCTTTTTCTTCAATCACGCGCAGGATGATCAAATTTCGATCCTCCGCAGACAGACGGGACATCGCCTGATGGAGCGGATAGCTTACCTGCTCGTGATCCACCCGGATCTCTCCTTCGTTTTGACTGACGGCCGCCATTCCTCTTTTCAAGAAAGGGACCATTCGGTATAGCTTTCTCCGATTGATGAGATTCAAGCAGTGATGATAGGCAATCTTGTACACCCACGCTGAAAAGGAAACGGACTTTGTGTACTTGTCGATATGTTCGTATGCTTTGATAAAAACCTCTTGCACGGCATCCTCTGCTTCCTGCCTGTGTCCGAGCATATGATAGCAGTAGGTAAAAATCGGCTGCTGCAAAGCTTCGATGATGTCTCCAAACATCTCCAATGAACCGGAAGACTTGATCTCCTCAATCACCCGCTCGATTTGATCTTTGTCCAAACCGTTCACCTCCTTTGCCAGATATAACAAATCATCCTCCCGTTTTGTGACATTTCGAGAAAAATATTTGCAGAAAAAAAGCGTTCGAGTACCGACGAGCAACAACGCTCCATTCATCGTGTTGTTCCTGGAGAATCGATTCCCATGACCGACTCACGTTTCGGGAAGACTTTACCTGAACGAGACAATCACAATACTTTGTTTAAAAAACAACCTAAATTTTCTAAACTCGATCAGATCTGGCAGGGAACATCACTGGCATGGAAAGAGCCAAAGTTGGGGACTGCCAAACGGAAGAAGGGGGAAAACACCGCACCTATTCGTCGCGAACGCGGCGCTTTGCTCCCGGAAGGACTGCGCGGCGCAAAGGATTTTCTCGATTCGTCCCGAACATATTAGGAAACGACGAACGTGAATCGAGTGATGCCGATGCCCAAGGAAGACCTGTCAACCGAACACTTCGAGCAGTGGCGCTCGTGGTACTTCACCCATGTGGGGCCGCGGGAGCTGCCGCAGGTATGCGCTCGCTACGACCTCTGCCCCCCGGGCTTTCGCAGCGTCAAACATGTTCCCTATCCCACGCTGAACGCGTTCTTTCGCAAACACCTGTTTTGCGGCGGAGAACCCGTGCTGCCGCGCTACCATGCCGCCGCACGCCTGTATGAAACGTACCCTGACCTGGAGAAAAAGATCGCCTCGCTGCCCATCCCCTGTACCCTGGCGGACGCGCTGGCGCTTGAAGCCAGAATCGATCTCGGCGATGTGGTCCTGGGCCTGATCCTCTCGGGCCGCGACGACCTGACGCAGTTGGCGCTGTCCTGCATGAACGAGATGCGTCCATTTGAACCGGCCACGGCCCGCCGCGCGCTGCCGTCCGCCGGCGAGACGCTAGAAAAGGAGAACCGCCGTTTGAAGCGGCTGCTCGAAGACGTGAAAAAAACGACCGCCCGAAAACAGAAGAAATGGGACCGCGAAACGGCTGCACTGCGTGACGAAATCGCCGCGCTGCGGAAAGCGGCCAAGGAAATCGACAGGCTGCGGATGGAACAGGACGCCCGCCTGCAGGCTCAGCTTCAGGAAGAGCGGACGATGCGCCAGGCAGCGGAACGGCACTTGGCCCTCATGGAGCGAAACTGGCAGCGGGCGCTGGAGCAGAATCGAAAGCTGCAAGCGGAGGTCGCAGCATTGACGCAGCGGCTGGAGGAGCAGCGGGAGACGGTCTGCCGGCTGCAGGCGGAGTCAGCGCGCCTGCACGCATTGCCGGCTCCTCCACCCGCGCCGTCCAAACTCCTACCCGACGCGAGCCCCGAACCGGAAGCACTGACCGCTATTGAGCCAGCCGTTTCCCCAAACAGTGACGAGGCCGGCGGCGACGATCCCGGCACCGCACAAGCGGCCCCTAATCCGCAGTTCGATGCTCCCTCCTATCCGCCGGTGGTCCGGGGGATTCTGCGCATTCCCGTACGCGCTTCGTTCGGTCTCTTGTCCACGGAAGACGGCACGGATGTGTACGTCTCGGAAAAGATCCTCCTCGCCATCAAGGCAGAAGACGGCGACGAACTGGAAGGGATGCTGGTCGGAGAGTATTCGCCCGGATTTCCGCAGTACCGGTACCGCGTGCTGCGAAAAGGGGCTGAGCCCTCCCATCACCGTGAACTGCTGGGGATTGTAGACGAGCGCGCCGGCTGGATCGGCGTCCGCGACCTGTACGATGACGATCTGTTTATCCCCCTTCACGCCTACGAACTGGAGAAGGTAGCCCCCGGCGATGTCGTCACGCTGTTGTTTGACGCGGCCCATCCGCACAACAACCGCATCCTGACCGTCCACGAGCATCTGCCGCCGGACGAATCCGGACCGGAGCGCCTCTCCCGCCGCAAAGGGGGACGGACCGAGCATTCCCAAGACGGCGAAGCGGCGGAAGCGGAAGCGACTCCGGCGCTCCAGGATGTTCACGTCTTGATCTGCGGGGCCCAGTCCAACATGGTCGCACAATACGAGGAAGCGATACGGGCCAGGGGAGGCTCCGTCATCGTTCTGGAAAGCCAGCCGCAGACGCTGCAGCCCTATGTGGCCAAAGCGGATCTCGTCATCTGCAACACGCATCAGATCAAGCATTCGTTCTACTGGGCGGTAAAAGAAGAAGCCTCGCGCCAGCAGAAGCCCGTCCGCTACCCGCTCTCGGGCGGCGTTTCCTCCATGCTGCGCGAGGTCACCATGTTTGTGGCGGAAAGTGCGTTTCGCTCCGCGTAGTCGAAAGGCGGCCCCCAACGGGAGCCGCCTCCTTTTTGCCCGTCCTGGTCCGATTTACGCAGGACGGAAGCCTTCGCCCAGCACCTCCTGGGCGGGGCAGAGAATGATAAACGCGTCCGGATCGACGGAGCGCACGAGCATTTTCAGCTTGCTCACTTCGCTTTGGCTGACCACGGCCATCAGCACCTTGCGTTCGTCCCCGGTGTAACCGCCGGCGCCGTCCAGCAGCGTCAAGCCCCGGTCCAGATCAAACAGGATCGCTTCGCGCAGCCGTTCCGTCTGCTCAGAGATGATGTAGGCCACCTTGGAGGTGTTCCAGCCCATCTGCACGATGTCGATTGTTTTGCTGGTGACAAACAGCGCGAGCAGGGCGTACAGCGCCTTTTCCGGATGGAAGACGACGCCCGCCAGCAGGATGACCAGCCCGTCAAAGACGGCGACCGACGCGCCCAGGCTGATCCCCGTGTACTTGTGCAGGATTTGCGACGCGATGGAAAACCCGCCGGTCGACCCTCGGCCGCGAAAGACAATCCCGATGCCAAGCCCGACGCCCATGCCGCCGTAAATGGCAGCCAACAGCGGATTGTCGGTCAGCGGCGGCAGATGGCTGGTCAGCGCCACAAACAGCGGCAGAATGAGGGAACCGACCGCCGCCTTTACACTGTACTGCCGGTCCAACAGCCACAGGCCGAGCAGAAACAGCGGGATGTTAAACGCCCACTGCACGACAGAGGGGGGAAAGCCAAACAGATGGTAACAGATCGTAGACAGGCCGGAAACGCCGCCCGACGCGAGCTGGTTGGGGTTGAGAAACAGGTTGAAGCTGGCGGCCAGCACCAGCGATCCCAGCGCCAGCATGCCGTATTCAACCGCTTTCCGCTGCGGGCTGTTCAAACTTACGGCCGCCCGTCGTTTTCGTGCCACAGCTCTCACTCCTGCCATGTTTTCACGGATACGAAACTGTTCCATACAGTACCATGTTTTTTTCCAAAAAGAAACCCCCGCCAGCTTGGCCGTATCACGCCAGCTTGCCGCGTCACCAGCGGAACCAACCGCCGCGCAATACCGCTCAATACGCAACAACCGGCCCAAAGGCATACGCCCGGCATCCGCCAGACGGAAAGCCAACAGGAGGCACGTTTTGGACAACTGTTATAATATAGAATATTCAGAAAAAATATTGACAACTGCCGCCATCCAATGACATAATAGAAACGGTTCACGGGCAGAGAGCCGACTTTTCGCCCCTCCCTGCCGCTCTGAACCGGTTTCCTTCCCTACCCCGTTTGAATCGGTTCACCATTGGGATTCGCGATCACAGCTTGATATGAAATTTCTGCCTTCATTCGTCCGATCTTCCTCGCCGGAAGACACACGCGAACGACAGCCAGGAAAATGGCAACGGAATCACCTGTTGCGGTTTGCCTGGCTGTTTTTATTTTCATGACGAAAAAGGAGGGATTTCCTTGGACGGCGCACTGCGGGGCATCACGGTTCTCGATTTGACGCGCGTGCTGGCGGGGCCGTTTTGCACGATGATTCTCGGCGATCTGGGCGCCGACGTGATCAAGGTGGAGGCAGTCGGATCGAAAGACGACACCCGCGCCTGGGGCCCCCCGTTTGCTGGCGGGGAAAGCGCCTACTACCTCTGCGCCAACCGCAACAAACGGGCCATCACCCTCAACCTGAAGTCGGCCAAGGGGCAGGACGCGTTCAAAAAGCTGGCCGCCGGGGCGGACGTGGTCGTACAAAATTTCAAAACCGGCACGCTGGAGCGGCTGGGGCTGGGGTACGACACCCTCAAGCGTATCAACCCGCAGATCATCCTCGCCTCGATCACCGGCTTTGGACAGACCGGCCCATACAAAAACGAACCGGGGTACGACTACATCATCCAGGCGATGGCCGGTCTGATGAGCATCACCGGTGACGAACGCTCCGGACCGCTGAAAGTGGGTGTCGCCATCGCCGATGTGCTTACCGGCTTGTACGCAGCGATCGGAATTCTCGCGGCGCTGCACGAGCGCAGCTATTCGGGCGAGGGGCAGCAGCTCGACGTCTCCCTGTTTGACGCGCAGCTCTCGGCACTGGTCAACGTCGCCAGCAGCTACCTGACCACCGGCGCCGTGCCCCGCCGGCTGGGCAATCAGCATCCCCACATTGTCCCCTATCAGGTCTTTCCCACACGGGACGGCGAAATGGTGGTCGCGGTCGGAAACGACGCCCAATTCCGCAAACTGGCGGAGGCCCTGGGCATGCCGGAACTGGCGGCCGACGAACGCTACCGGACCAACGCCGACCGGCTCCGGCACAGAGACGGGCTGGTCGCGGTCATCTCTGCGGTGATGAAAGCCAAACCCACCACTCACTGGAGAGCGCGGCTACAGGCGGCGGGCATCCCCCACGGACCAATCAACGACCTGCAGGCCGTCTTCGCCGATCCCCAGGTGCAGGCTCGAAACATGGTGGTGGAGATGGCGCATCCGACGGCGGGCAGCGTGAAGCTGGTGGGCAGCCCGCTGAAGCTGTCGCGCACCCCGGTGGAGATGAAACGGCACCCGCCGCTGTACGGCGAACACACCACGCAGGTGCTGTCCCGCCTCGGCTATTCGCCGGACGAGCTGGACGAGATGAGACGAAATGGCGACATTTAGGAGACATCTAACCCCAAAAAAAGGAGGCACCCGACGATGATGAACTTTGCCTTGACAGAAGAGCAGGAAGCGGTGCGCAGGATGGTGCGCAGTTTTGTGGACAAGGAAATTATCCCGCACATTCGCGAGTGGGACGCCAACGGCCATTTTGAACCGTCCATCATGAAGCGGCTGGCCGAACTGGAGCTGATGGGCGTCTGCATCCCCGAGCGCTACGGCGGCGCCGGTATGGACTACAACACGCTGGCCATCGTTTGCGAGGAATTGGAGCGGGGCGATACGGCGTTCCGCACCGCCGTCTCCGTGCACACCGGGCTGAACAGCATGACCCTGCTGCAGTGGGGCGACGACTTTCACAAGGAGCGCTACCTGATTCCCCAGGCGCGCGGGCAAAAAATCGGCGCCTTTGGCCTGACCGAGCCCAACGCCGGATCAGACGTGGCCGCCATGGTGACCACGGCGCGGCGCGACGGCGACGACTACATCCTGAACGGGGCGAAAACCTGGATCTCCCTCTGCGACATCGCCGACCACTTCCTGATCTTCGCCAAAACGGACAAGGATAAGGGGCACCACGGCATAAGCTGCTTCATCGTCGAACGCACCTTCCCCGGCGTCACCACCCGGGCGATCAAGGGCAAGCTGGGCATCCGCGCCGGCAACACCGGCGAAGTGATTCTGGACGAGGTGCGCGTGCCCAAGGAAAACCGGCTGGGCGAAGAAGGGGAAGGCTTCAAGATCGCCATGTCCGCCCTGGACAACGGCCGCTTCACCGTCGCCGCCGGGGCCTGCGGCCTGATCAACGCCAGCCTGGAAGCCAGCCTCGCTTACTGCCGCGAGCGGAAGACCTTCGGCAAGGAGATCGGCAGACACCAGTTGGTCCAGCAGATGATCGCCAGGATGGCGGCCAACCTGGAGATTTCCCGGCTGCTGGTCTACCGCGCCGGCTGGCTGAAAAACCTGGGCAAGCGCAATACTCGGGAAACCTCGCTCGCCAAGTGGTTCGCCTGCGACGCGGCGTTTGAGGCGGCCAACGACGCCGTGCAGATCCACGGCGCCTACGGCTACTCCAACGAATATCCGGTGGAGCGCTACCTCCGCAACGCCAAGGCGCCGGTCATCTACGAAGGGACGCGGGAAATCCACACGATCATGCAGGCCGAATACGCGCTGGGCTACCGGCGGGACAAACCGCTGCGCCGCATGCTGCCGGCCTGGCCGTTTGCCCAAGAGGGAGAGGCCGAGAGGTGAAGGAGACCTTTCTGGCCGTTTGAACGGAAAATGATTCGACAAAAAGAAAGAATCGACGCGGCAAAAAAGACCGTATCCCCGGGCAGGGATATGGTCTTTGCGCTGCGAACCAGTCATCAAAACGTAAAGTGGTTGATCATTAGCAGAAAGGTGGCGCAGTCATGCCGTTGCCCAACACGTACTTTATTGCCGGCCACGCCAGGCTCCCGCAGGGGATGGCGGCCAAAAGCGTGTTTGACTCCCTGACGATTACCGCCGAGGTGGACAAGCGATACGGCGTGATCGTGGAGGCTTCCTGCACACTGGCGACCGAGCACGGCCGCGATTTTGTCGGCCGGCTGCTCAGGGGGTTCAGCCTGAAAGACGGGGTGGACGAACCGATTCAGCACCTCCTGACCCACTACCGGGGAAAGGCGGCCAACGCCCTGGTGGCGGCGCTGAAGGACCTGCACGCGCAATACGAACTGCTGCACGCCGCCAAGGGAAAAGACTAGAGGGGAGCGTCTGCCCTTCCCTCTAGTCTCCCGTCTGTCGGATGGTCGCCAAAATCATGCCGGCGATCACCCGGTCCCCCCGCTCCACTTCCAGCGAATCGGCATACCCCGTCACCGGCGACAAGATGTCAAACGACAAGCCGTCTTGGACCAGTGAGAAGAAGACCTCTCCTTCTTCCACCTTGTCGCCCTTACGGAACCGGATGCGTTCCACCGTGCCGGCAAAGGGGGAAATTACGTCATATGTTACGCCCAATCTGCTCACCCCGACTCATCTTCTCTTGGATTTCCTGAAACTTTCGGCTGATGGTGGATTGGCTCACTCCCAGCACCTTGGCCGAAAAAGGTCCCTTCATGCTCCAGCTCCATCAGGTTGAGCCCGATCAACTGCTCCTTACTTTTTCGTCTTCTCTCATTCTAGTCATCATAATCTGGTACAAGATACAGTTCCGGGATTGGCAATGAATGAGCAATAAAACCAGCGGGCGGCCGTGCTCCCGCTGGTTTTGCATATGCGCCGGTTACCGGGTATCCGTTTGCGCCGTGAAATGATGCCGGAATTGTTCCCGCAAGGCCCGTTTCAGGAACTTTCCCACGGTTGTCTTGGGAATCTCGCTCATGAAGACGATGTCATCCGGCAGCCACCATTTGGGAAACTGGGGAGCCAGGTACGCGAGCAGCTCTTCTTTGGTCACCTTGTCCTTGCTGGCCTCCTTTGGCACCACGCAGGCCACGGGCCGCTCGTCCCACTGCGGATGGGGAACCCCGATGCAGGCCGCTTCCAGCACGGCCTCGTGTGCCATGAGAGCGTTTTCAAGATCGACGGAAGAAATCCATTCGCCGCCGCTCTTGATCAAATCCTTCGTCCGGTCGACCAGCTTGATGGTCCCTTCTTCGTCAATCGTCGCCACGTCCCCTGTATGCAGCCAACCATCCTGAAACGCCTCTCGGGTTCGTTCATCCCGGTAATATTCGTCGGCAATCCACGGTCCGCGGACGAGCAGTTCCCCCATTTCCTTTCCATCCCATTTCACTTCGCCATGGGGTCCGACCACCTTGACTTCCAGCCCGGGTACCACCATGCCCTGTTTGGCGTACAGATCCAGTTTGGTTTCGAACGGCAGCTCCTGCTGGTAGCTTTTCAAGCGGGAAACGGTAACAAGGGGGCTGGTTTCGGTCATGCCATACGCATGCAGAACGGGGATATTGAACTGCTCCGCAAACGCCTTGATCAACCCTCTAGGCGCAGCGGAACCGCCGCAGACGATGCCGCGCAGGCTGCTGGTGTTGTAGCGCCCCTTTTCAAGCTGCTGGTACAGCCCCAGCCAGATCGTCGGAACGCCTGCGGCAACGGTTACCCTTTCGGACTCGATCAATTCGGCCAGGATCTGCGGGGTGAATCTCGGGCCGGGCAACACTTGTGTCGTCCCAAACCACGCAGCGGCAAACGGAAGTCCCCAGGCGTTTACATGAAACATGGGAACGACCGGCATGCAGACATCGGACTCGGACAGCGCAAGGGAATCTGCCAGCCCAATTCCCATGCAGTGCAGGACAATGCCGCGGTGCGTGTACACAACTCCTTTCGGCTTCCCCGTTGTGGCTGACGTGTAGCACATACCAGCAGGATCGTTCTCCTGAATATCGGTGGGGTATTGATAGTGGGGATCGCCCTCCTGCAGCAACGCTTCATACGAATAAAGAGGCTCGAGGCTGGAGGCGGGCAGTTCGTCGTGATCCGTCATGAGGATGTAAGCCTTCACCGTATGGAGGTGATCCTTGCAGCGCTCGATGAGCGGCAGCAGGTCATCGTCGATCAGAAGCACCTGATCTTCTGCATGGTTGATGATGTACGTGATGTGTTCGGGGGAAAGACGAATGTTGATCGTATGCAGCACAGCTCCCATCCCCGGGATGGCGAAATACGCCTCGAGATGTCGATGGTGATTCCACGCCAGTGTCCCCACGCGATCGCCGCGTTTGACGCCCAGTTTTTCCAGGGCACTCGCCAGCCGGCGCGTTCGTTTGCCGATCTCTTCATACGTAAACCGATACATCCCGGTCGCCGTTCGGGAGATCACCTGTTTCCTGGAAAAGTATTGTTCCGCCCTCTCCATCAACGGCGCGATGGTCAACTGGACATTCATCATGCGCCAACACCCCCTGCACAAATATTTGTTTGTATGTTTTGAATATATATACTATTCTATACTCTTTCCCCAACCATAATCCTTCTGGAAACGGCGGAAATGGACAATCGAAAAAAAATAGTGGAGATCATCATATGATCGGACGGAATAGTTTAACTAAAATGAAATTTTATCTACTTTTGTGAAATGATAAATGGTATAATTTGAATAGACGAAATGTTTCGAGTGTTGACGAGGCCCATACAGGAGCGTCCAACACCGGCACTTTACGAGGAGGATGCAGCAATGTCTCAACCCATTGATCACGCACAGAGACGACGTATCACAAGCAACATCTTCAAGGGGTCGGTCGGAAACCTGATCGAATGGTACGACTGGTACGTCTATTCCGCTTTCGCCGTGTATTTCTCGGCGGAGTTCTTCCCCAAGGGAGACCCGACCATCCAACTGCTCAACACGGCGGCCATCTTCGCCGTCGGCTTCCTGATGCGCCCGATCGGAAGCCTGCTGATGGGCCGCTACGCTGACCGCCATGGCCGCCGTGCCGCGCTGACGCTTTCCATTACCATCATGGCCAGCGGTTCGCTGATTATTGCCTGTACCCCCGGCTACAGCACCATTGGCGTGCTGGCTCCCATCATTCTGATTTTTGCACGTCTGCTCCAGGGATTGTCACTGGGCGGCGAGTACGGAACTTCGGCGACGTACCTGTCCGAGATGGCCAGCAGCGGCCGCCGCGGCTTCTACTCGAGCTTCCAGTACGTCACGCTTGTTGCCGGACAGTTGGTGGCACTGGGGGTTCAGATCATCCTCCAGCAGGTGCTCAGCGAACCCGATATGAAGTCCTGGGGCTGGCGCATTCCCTTCGTGATCGGCGCTATCGGAGCATTGGCCGTATTGTGGCTGCGCCGCACGATGGACGAATCGGAGCAGTTCTCCAAAATGGGTTCCGAAAGCCGGGCGAGCGCCGGAACCATTCGGGCTCTGATGAAACACCCCAAGGCGGTACTGACCGTGGTCGGACTGACGCTCGGCGGAACCGTCGCCTTCTACACCTACACGACGTATTTGCAGAAATTCATGGTGAATACGGTGGGCCTCGACAAAGAGGTCGTCAGTTGGATCAACTTTTTTGCCCTGCTGGTATTCGTCGTGCTTCAACCGATCGCCGGCCTGCTGTCTGACAAGATCGGACGTCGCCCGCTGCTGATTGGTTTCGGCATCCTGGGAACGCTGCTGACGGTGCCGCTGTTCCTGCTCATGGAGCAGACGACGAACCCGGTCGCCGCTTTCCTGCTGATGATGACAGGTCTCATCATTGTAACCGGTTACACGTCCATCAATGCGATCGTGAAAGCCGAGCTCTTCCCGACAGAAGTCCGTGCTCTTGGCGTGGGCTTCCCCTACGGCGTCACCGTAGCGGTGTTCGGCGGGACGGCGGAGTTCCTCGCGTTGTGGCTGAAGAGCATCGGAACAGAGTCGCTCTTCTACTTCTACGTCTCCGCCTGCATCGCCGTGAGCTTTATCGTCTACTGGCGCATGGACGAGTCTTCGAAAATCTCCCGCATCGAAGCCGAACTGAATCATAACCGGAAAAAATAGCGGACAGGGAACCATCGGTACACGGCAGTTCACGCTGCTCCATCACGTCGTGCAATCAGCGTAGTGAGCCCTCGGTTTTGCCGGCAGGCAAGGCCGAGGGCTCACCTTCGTTTGGGGCGTGCGCGCCCGTCTCCCCTGTCACATCGGCGTTGCATAATCAGGTGCGAACAGTTTTTTCAGCACCAGCGTGACGGCGCCGATGGCCGTGGCGTGATCGCCCAGCCCGGAGAGCGTGATGGACGCGGCTTCCGCGGGCGTCTGCAGCGCCCGGGTGCGCACCGTCTCGTTGACCGCCTCCAGCAGAAAATCTCCCGCTTTGGCCACTCCTCCGCCGATGATCACCCGCGCCGGATTGAGGAAGTTGATCACGGCGGCGATCCCGATGCCCAGGTAACGGCCCGCAGCCTGCAGCACCTCAATGGCCAGCGCGTCCCCCTGCAGCGCGGCCGCATGGACGGTTTCGCCCGTGATCGCATCCGCGTCTCCGCCCGCCAGTTCGGCGATGATGCTTGTTCGGCCCCGCTGCATCTCCGCCTTGGCCCGGCTGGCGATCGCCGGACCGGAGACGAGGGCTTGCAGGCAGCCGTAGTTGCCGCAGCTGCACTTCGGTCCTTCGGGATCGACGGTGATGTGCCCCAGCTCGCCGGCCGTGTGGGTGGTTCCGTCAAACAGCTTTCGGTCGATAATAATCCCGGCCCCGACACCGCGCCCCACATTGACGCAGACGAAGTGATCGATTCCCCGGCCGCTGCCGAACCAGCTTTCGCCCAGCGCCATGGCCCGCACGTCATTTTCCACTTCGACGGGCAGCGCAAACGCTGTCTGCAGCCAATCGCGAATCGGAATGTTCCGCAGGTTCAGGTTGGGGGCGTAGATCGACACCCCTTCGGCCGGGTTGACCAACCCGTGCATCCCCACGCCAATGCCGATCACGGACGCTTTGTTCAGCCGATTCCGGTCCATGATGCCGCGGACGGCCTCTGCCAACAGCGCAAGCAGCCGTTCGTTGGACAGGTCGGCGGGCATGCTGACCCGGAGCGAGTCGAGAATCTCCGCGTCCAAATTGGTCAGCACCAGCTTGATGTCGCGCGCTCCCACGTCGATGCCGATGACCTGAAACGCCTGGGAATGGATGCGCAGCAAAATGGGTTTGCGGCCGCCGCTTGAGGCGCCCAGATCGCTTTCGATCACCAGGCCGGATTCCAGCAGTTCGCCGACAATGTTCGTGACCGTCGGAGCGGTCAACTGCGTCCGTTTCGCAATGTCGGCGCGGGAAATGGGGCCTTCGGTGCGGATGACGTTCAAGATCAGCGACTTGTTCAGCGATTTCATCAATTGAAAGCTTCCTGCCATGCCTCGGACCATGCGTTTCCCTCCTTTCCGTCAGCGTGCCCGATGTGCGCAACCCACACACCAGTGATACCACATGCCGCTGTCCGGCGCCAGTCCGGTCGTTTGTTCCGCCGCTTCCCGGCCTAGCGGATCAGGATGTCCGGCCGCAGGTAGGTCCGGCCCTCGCTTGCCGCCTCCATGTACACCCATTCGCCCGTGTGCGTGATGAATTCAATGTCCGCTTCGTGAACGAGGAAGGTATCTTCCATCTTGATGCCGCGGATGGCCGGATTCCAGGCGAAGGCCTGCTGCGCCTGGACAACGCCTTCTCCTCCCGGCACCACGAGCAATTCACGGGAAGCGTAGCCGCTCGGCCCTCCCTGGTGCAGCAGCCGCCAGTCGTCCGGGTACCCTACCCGTTCGTACGCTTCGATCCCCCGCTGCAGGATGTCGGCCATCTTCGCTCCCGGCCTTGTCGCCGCAATCATCGCGATCTCGATCTCCGCCAGCTTCCGCTTGTTTTCTTCCAAGGCGGGCGGCAGGTCACCGAAATGGACAAAACGGGTGGCGTTCGCCACCAGTCCCCCCTTTTCCGCGCACAACACGAGCATGGCGTAGCGGTCCAGCCTCTTGTCCGTAGGAATCGGGTGCCGATAGCGGTAAATCCGCTCGTCCGTGGCGACCAACAGCACCTGCGGGTTGATTCCTTCTCTCATCACCTTGGCCGCGAGATGGGCGGCGATTTCGTGCTCCGTCCACCCCCGCTGCAGCTCCCGGCAGGCGGCCTCGAGCGCTTTTGCCGCCGTTCGCCCCAGCCGGCGGTAGCGCTCCATCTCCTCCTCCGTCAGCGTGTACCGGACCTGCGCCAGTTCGTTCGCCACATTGGGCAGGTGGTGGAACCACACGTCGGCACCCACCGCTTTTCCCGCGCACAACTGCAGGATGGCGGCATCGTTCCCCTCGTACCATTCAGGCGTGACGAACTCGCAGCCGAAATCGGCCATCTCCTCGTCACGGATGCGGGCGGCTTCCATCCGCGATGTAATGCAGTAAATGCGGTCGGACAGGATCAGCAGGTCCGCCACGCCCAACGCCGTCGTGCTGACAATGTGGTTGTCTCCTCCCCCGGTCGCCCAGGCGAAATTGGCCCGTGTGCGGAGCAGCACCCCATCCAGCTTTCGCGCTTTCAGAAACGCCCGTATTTTCGCTACCGCCGCGTCAGAGGGCATGGCATCGGTCACTTCCTTCCGCCTTTTGGATGAACTGCAGGACGTCCGTTTTCAAGCGGTTGAGCCGTTCGCTCGCGTCTGCCGGGTCCGTTCCCTTTACGCCGAAGTAAAACTTGATCTTCGGCTCCGTGCCGGAAGGACGGGCCGCAAACCACGAACCGTCCGCGAGCAGGATTTTGATCACGTCGGCCGGAGGAAGCCCCTCGATTCCGGGCAGGTAATCCTTGCGTACGGCTACCGGAACATCGCCCACCCGTTCCGGAGGCTGCTTGCGCAGATGCTCCATCAGCCGATGGATTCGTTCCGCCCCCTCCCTGCCGTTCCACGTGAACGAAACCAGATCTTCCTGATAGAACCCTACCTGTTCATACAGCTCCAGCAGCACCTGATGCAGGCTCCGCCCCTGTTTGGCGTAGTAGGCCGCCATCTCCGCCGTCAGCATGCACGCCTGGACCGCGTCCTTGTCGCGGCAGAAGTCGCCGATCAGATAGCCGCAGCTCTCCTCGTAGCCAAAGAGGAACGTCTTTTCCCCCGTCTCTTCCCACCTCCTGACGGCTTCCGCGATATGCTTGAAGCCGGTCAGCGTCTCCACCGTTTCCACGCCGTACCGGGCGGCAATCGCGGTCCCCATCTCCGACGTGACGATCGTTTTCACGATCACGCTGCTGCCGGGCAGCGCATGTCGTTCCGCCCGCTGGGACAGGATGTAGGCGAGCAGCAGCGCTCCCAACTGGTTGCCGGTCAGGCAGACGAATGAGCCGCTGCCGTCCCGAACCGCGACGCCAACGCGGTCAGCATCGGGGTCGGTAGCCATGACCAGGTCGGCTCCCGCCTTTTCGGCCGTCTCGATCGCCAAGGCGAACACCGCCGGGTCTTCCGGATTGGGAGAGGCCACCGTCGGAAAATCAGCATCCGGCCCTTCCTGCTGCGGTACGACGGTCACATGCCGGAAGCCGATGTCACACAGGGCCCTCCGCACCGGCACGCTGCCCGTTCCGTGCAGCGGCGTGTAGACGACGCGGTAGTCCGCGTTGTTCTCCCGGGATTGGAACGCCAACGTGCGCAGCCGGGCGGCATACGCCTCGTCCACCGCCGCGCCGACCTCTTCCAGCAGCCCCTGTAACACCGCCGCCTCCGCGTCCGCCAGCGGTACCGCCAGTTCGTCCACGTCCGCCATTTCGTCCGAGATGGCCTCCGCCACGCCGGCGGTGATCTGGGCACCGTCGGCTCCGTACAGCTTGCAGCCGTTGTATTCGGGGGGATTGTGGCTCGCCGTGATCATGATCCCGGCGGCCGCCCCCAGATGGCGGACGGCAAAGGACAGTTCGGGCGTGGGGCGCACTCCCTCAAACAGGTACGCCTTTACCCGGTTGGCCGCCAGGACCAGCGCCGCCTCCCGGGCAAATGCGGCAGACTGCCGGCGGGAGTCGTACGCGATGACCACTCCCCGCCGCATCGCGGTTTCCCCCTGCCGGGCGAGGAAGCGGGCCAGGGCCTGGGTCACCTTGCGGACCGTGTAGCGGTTCATCCGGTTGGTGCCGGCCCCCAGAACGCCGCGCAGCCCGCCGGTGCCGAATGTCAGCGACCGGTAAAACCGATCTTCGATTTCACGCTCGTTTCCTTCGATCAGGAGCAGTTCCCGTCTCAAGTCCGGATCCAGCTCTTCATGCCGAAGCCAGCGTCCGTATTCTGCCTTCGCGTTCA
Organism: Brevibacillus sp. WF146; assembly: GCF_001673705.2. NCBI lineage: Bacteria > Bacillati > Bacillota > Bacilli > Caryophanales > Paenibacillaceae > Brevibacillus > Brevibacillus sp. WF146. The sequence goes on along the minus strand of NZ_CP109943.1, from coordinate 1,100,138 downwards.
TTTCACATCTGCCCCTCCTCTCCCCCCGATTTACCGGTCCACACCGGCGTAGCCGCGCGGATAGCGGCGGTGCCAGTTCCATGCGCTCTCGATGATCGTCTCCAGCTCGGGGCAGCGCGGATGCCAGTTCAGCAGCCGTTTCGCCTTGTCGGCGGAAGCGACCAATACGGCCGGGTCTCCCGCCCGCCGGGGGCTCACTTTGGCGGGGATCGGATGGCCGGTCACTTTCCGCGCGGTGTCGATCACCTGTTTCACGGAAAAGCCCGTGCCGTTCCCCAGGTTGAACACATCGCTCCGGTTGTGCGTGCGGAGATAGTCCAGCGCGAGCCGGTGGGCGTTCGCCAGGTCCATGACGTGCACGTAATCGCGAATGCACGTCCCGTCTTCGGTCAGGTAGTCGTCGCCAAACATCTCGATCTGCTCCCGCTGTCCCAGCGCCACCTGCAGGACGAGCGGAATCAGGTGGCTCTCCGGCTCGTGGTCTTCCCCGATGATCGCGTCCGGGTGGGCGCCGGCCGCGTTGAAGTAGCGCAGCGAGATCGACTTCAGTCCGTACGCCTGGTCGCACCAGCGGAACATCTTTTCCATGGCCAGTTTGGTTTCGCCGTACGGATTGGCGGGAACGGTCGGGTCTTCTTCCCGGATCGGGATGCGCTCGGGTTCGCCGTAGACGGCCGCCGTCGACGAAAAGACCGCCTTCCGGACGCCGTGCTCCACCATCGCCGACACCAGGGTATGGGTTCCGATCACGTTGTTGTCGTAATAGGCGAGCGGATCGCGGACGCTCTCCCCGACGAGCGATTTGGCCGCGAAGTGGATCACCGCTTCGATCTCATGGGCGCGGAACACTTCGTCCAGAAACTGCCGGTCCCGAATGTCTCCGCGGTACAACGTGCCGCCGAGCACGGCCCGCTCGTGTCCCGTGCGGAGGTTGTCCACCACGATCACCTCTTCGCCGTGGGCGAGAAGCTCCGCCACGGTGTGACTGCCGATGTACCCCGTTCCGCCCGTCACCAGAATCGCCATCACGCGCCGCCTCCCTCTGGCAGGCGCCCTTCTTTTTGCAAAAACCGCCGGTACGCTTCCCGCAGTCGGGGAGCCGTCTCTTCCACGGACTGGGGATTGGTCGCCGCCCACGCCCCCATCTCCGAGGACGCGTAGTACTTGATTTTGTCCTTCTCCCTCAGCGGTGTGTAAAACTCGATGTGGAAATGGTAGTAGTCCTCCACGTTTTCGCCGTTGACGGGGCGTTGGTGCATGACCATCATGTACGGGAACAGCTTCTCGAACAGTTGATCCATCGCCCCGGTGGTGTCGCGGAGGATCGCGGCCAGGCTTCGTTTCTCGTCCGCGGTGAAATCCGTAATCGCCGTCTTGTGCTGTTTGCTGACGACAAACACGCCGTACGGGTAATCCGTGAAAAAGGGCAGATAGGCGAGAAAGTGGTCGTTCTCGACGATGACCCGCTGTTCGAAGTTTTTCTCCTCGTCATTCATCTGGCAGAGCAGGCACTTGCCTGTCTCTTGATGGTGAAGCCTGCAGCTTTCCAGCTCCTGCTTGATTTTCAGCGGCATTTTCGAGTAGGCGTAAATCTGTCCGTGCGGATGGGGCATGGTGACCCCGCATTCTTCGCCCCGGTTTTCAAAAATCAACACGTACTGGTGGAGAGGGTCTTTTTCCAGTTCGGCAAAACGCTCCGCCCACAGGTCGACCAGCTTGACGATATGATCGACGGAAAGTTCCGGCAATGTTTTCGTGTGGTCGGGCGAGTACAGAATCACCTCGCACTTTCCGTACGACTTCGCCGTTCGGTACAGGGAGGTCTGCACCGGGTCCGGTTCCGGCGGATCGGGCGTCAACACGGGAAAATCGTTGTCGTACTTGTACACGTCGTAGTGGTCCGGCACCCTGCCCGAGCCCGGGCAAAACGGGCAGGTATCCTTGGGCATGTGCGGACGGTGCTGCCTGTTGGACGCCACCATCGTCCAGTCGCGCAAAAGGGGATTGTAGCGCAGTTCAGCCATTGACCAGATTCCTCCTTGCTCTCGTTTCTCTTCCGGCATGATGTGCTGACGTTACACGGAGGAGGGCAAAACGACTTCGCCCACTCCGTCTCCGAGCTCGCACACGTAAAAGTCGGGCACCAGCCCGGTCGCTCGCGTATAATGTTCGGCTGCCTGACGCTTGAACGCGTCTACGGCGTCCGCCTTCACCAGACTGACCGTGCAGCCGCCGAACCCCGCCCCCGTCATGCGGGTGCCGATGCAGCCGTCGGCCTGTGCCGCCGCTTCGAACAGTGCATCCAGTTCGAACCCGGTCACTTCGTACAGGTCGCGCAGCGATTCATGCGAGGCTTTCATCAGGCGGCCGAACGCGTGCAAATCGCCGGCCGCCAGGCATTGCGCCGCCTGGATGACCCGTTCGTTTTCAGCGACAACATGCTCCACCCGCCTGCGAATCACGCCGTTGGGGAGTGCCGTGCAAACCTGCCGCCACTCGTCGCCGGAAAGATCGCCCAGCGAGCGGAGATGCGGCAGACGCTTCTGCAGTTCGCGCAGTCCTTCCTCGCACTCCCGGCGGCGTTCGTTGTACGTGGAATCGGTCAAGGCCCGCCGCTTGTTGGAGTTGGCGATCACCAGCTTGTATCCGTCGATGCGAAAAGGCACGTATTCGTAAGCCAGCGTGTCGCATTTCAGCATGATGGCATGGTCCTTTTTCCCCATCCCGACCGCGAATTGATCCATGATCCCGCAGCGCACCCCGACGAAGCGGTTTTCCGCCCGCTGCGCCAGTTTGACCAGCTCCACCATCGGCACGTCGATCCCGGCCAGGGCGGTCACGGCCGCAGCGGACGCCAATTCGACGGAGGCCGAAGACGACAGTCCCGCGCCGTTGGGAATGTTCCCGAAAAACAGCAGATCCGCCCCCTTTAGCAGCGGGGAGCATTCCGGCAGCGCCGCCAGTTCATGCAGAACGCCCTTCGGATAATTGGCCCATCCGTCTTCCGCCCTGTAGACGATGCGGGCCGCTTCGCACGAGGTTTTCCCGGGAAAATTGACGGAGGCAAACCGGTACACGCCGTCCTGCCGGGGAGCGGCCAGCGCCCAGGTACCGTACGTGAGGGCGGCGGGAAACACATAGCCCCCGTTGTAATCGGTATGCTCCCCGATCAAATTGACCCGCCCCGGCGCAAAGAAGATGCGGACGTCTTCCCGTACGCCAAACTCCTCGCGAAATCTCGCCTGCAGCCGCTCGTAGATCTCCACGAACACCACCCTTTCCTTTCCCCTCTCGCCGGCAATATGCCGGCGGCAGCCCTTGCGTTTCCAGATGCTTGCCAACGTCAACCCTTGCTTTTCCGACTGCCAACCGGCAGGGCCATGGAGAGTGGGAAACATACTTTATTAAATTAATTAAATAATAATACGCTCAAAGCTGATTCTCAATCATTGATTTTTCGGAATTTTTTTGTTAGTGACATGCCGTGAATCGGTCTTCAATCACGTTCAGATAACTGTCCTTTTCTAGGGGGCTTTCACACCTGAGGAATCACTCGTTTTCGGCGAGGGGGTTCATGCGCCTATCTCAGTACCTTTTGTCTTTTGTGTAGATAAGCTGCGGACTCATGAAAGACGTAATCATTACTTTTGATTTGTCATTCTTCACTTCATAAATCCGTTCGCCATGTTGTGTCTGCCCAATCAGTTTTCCAAACGTAAAGGCGGCTGGATCAGCGGATATCCGAGTAGTAAACATCACCATTGATCGTTACCTTACTGATGGAATATTCAGTGCCATGTAAAACTACCACTTTTACGTCGTGTTCTAACGAATACGTGGGGACGTTGACCACCTTGTAAACATAAAGGCTTACGTACAATAGGATGATGAACACTCCACAAAGGATAAAGACTCTTTTCTTCATATATCCTCATCAGCTCCTTGGCTGCCATAAACGTTTTGCCTGCGGGCAACTCCGGCTGATGGAGTCGCACCGCTTTCTTTTCGTGATCAATCATTACGCTTCTGCCGCTGCTGTCGTCATTCGCTCCCGGCTCAATGGCCGGGCCGTTCCATCACCAGCGTTTTCAGCGCCGCTTTCACCGCCGCCACCTTCGCCTCGTCCACAGGCTTCAGCGCCTGGCCGTCTTCGCGCACGCCGGTGCCGAAATGGACCTCGGCCACGCCGGTGGAGCGGATCACATCGGCCATCGTCGTCAGCGTCAGGCCGCTGCCCGCCATGATGGACAGATGCGTTCCCGCGGTCATCCGCACCAGTTCGGCAATCCGCTCCGCCCCGTCCAGCGCGCTTTGCTGCCCCCCGGATGTGAGAATCCGCCGCACCTGCGGATAGTGAAGCAGCACGCGGGCCGCTTCCAGTTGGTCGGCCGCCTCGTCAAAGGCGCGGTGGAACGTGACGTCCAGCCCTTCCGCTTCGGCCAGCAGCTCCTCCAGCGCTGCCGTATCCACCCTTCCCTGCGGCGTCAGGATGCCGAGGACGATGCCCGCCGCGCCGCTCTCGCGGATGGCGCGGATGTCTTCGCGCATCACCCGCAGATCGTCGGCCGTGTAGCAAAACGACTGGCTGTGCGGTCTCACCATGACGTTGACCGGAATGGAGACGGCCTTGACCACCGCGTCGATCAGACCGTAGCTGGGCGTCACGCCCCCTTCCAGGATGCCGCTGATCAGCTCGATCCGATCCGCTCCTCCCCGCTCCGCCCGTTTGGCGTCCTCCACCGTTGTCGCAATAACTTCCAACACCATCGCGCTTCCTCCGTTCTCTCGTGTTCTCCATGGTAAACCGGCCGCAGCTTGTCGGACTGATGTGGGCCAGCCAAATAACGGCAGTCCGCGCTGGCGGCAAAAATAGTGTATAATCAGAATAGCCATGCCCATACCGCCTGACAACTGCATACCGGAAAATCCATGCGCACGCATGGGAGAGGTTCGCGAACTCCCTCTATAAAAAACTAAGGTGAAAAACAGTACCCTTGGTATTGTTTTGTTTTTTTTGCAGGATTCGGTTCAAGAACTCTCTTTCTTCCACCACAACGCAAAGGAGATGGAGAGCATGAAACAGGAAAAAGCCGTCGTCGTCTTCAGCGGCGGCCAGGACAGCACGACCTGCCTGTTCTGGGCGCGCAAGCAGTTTGGCGACGTGGCCGCCATCACGTTTGACTATCAGCAACGGCACAAACTGGAGATCGAATGCGCCCGGCAGATTGCCGGGGAATTGGGTGTAGAACACACGGTATTGGACATGAGCCTGCTCAATCAACTGGCGCCCAACGCGCTGACCCGAACCGACATTCCGATCGCCCAGGAAGACGGCCAGCTTCCCTCCACATTCGTGGACGGCCGCAATCTGCTGTTCTTGTCGTTTGCCGCCGTCTTCGCGAAACAGCGGGGAGCCCGCCACCTGGTCACCGGCGTGTGCGAAACGGACTTCAGCGGGTATCCCGACTGCCGCGACGCGTTTATCAAGTCGCTGAACGTCACGCTCAACCTGGCGATGGATTATCCCTTCGTCATCCACACGCCGCTCATGTGGCTGAACAAGGCGGAGACCTGGAAACTGGCCGACGAATTGGGCGCGTTTGACTTTATCCGCGAAAAAACGCTCACCTGCTACAACGGCATCAAGGGAGACGGCTGCGGCGAATGCCCCGCCTGCACCTTGCGGAAAGCCGGCCTGGAGGCCTACCTGCGGGAACGCGGGGAGGTGAAGGCCTGATGAGCGGTTTTTTTGACTTCCGCATTGTCGACCGCCTGCAAACGCTGGGCAAAGAGATTCAGAAAGAACAGCTTCGCTACCATCGCAAGCGGGTGCTGGTCAGCAAGGAGTTCACCTTTGACGCCGCTCACCACCTGCACGCCTACGAAGGAAAGTGCAAAAACCTGCACGGCCACACCTACAAGGTGGTCTTCGGCATCAGCGGCTATCCGAATGAGATCGGCATCGTCATTGATTTCGGCGACATCAAGGAGATCTGGAAGCGGCACATCGAAGTGTACCTGGACCACCGCTACCTGAACGAGATGCTTCCCCCGATGAACACCACGGCGGAAAACATGGTGGTCTGGCTGTTCGAGCAGATGGAGGCGCAGCTTTGCTCGGAAGCGTACCGCGACCGGTACGACGGCGCCCGCGTGGAGTTTGTCCGCCTGTACGAGACGCCGACCAGCTACGCCGAGGCGAGACGGGAGTGGATGTACGAGTGAACACCATTCCGGTGCTGGAAATCTTCGGCCCCACCATTCAGGGAGAAGGCATGGTGATCGGCCAGAAAACGATGTTTGTGCGCACCGCCGGCTGCGACTACCGCTGCCGCTGGTGCGACTCCGCCTTTACCTGGGACGGCTCGGCCGCAGGCGAAATCCGGCAGATGACGCCGGAGGAAATCTGGCAGGAACTGCGCCGGATCGGGCAGGACCGCTTTTCCCACGTCACCATCTCGGGCGGCAATCCGGCGCTGATCGCCAACGTCGGGCAGCTCGTCCGGCTGCTGCGGGAGCAAAACATCCGGACGGCCGTCGAGACGCAGGGCAGCCGGTGGCAGGATTGGCTGCTGCTGGTCGACGACGTGACGATTTCGCCCAAACCGCCCAGTTCCGGGATGACCACCGACTTCGCCGCGCTGGATGCGATGGTGCACGCGCTGTCCGGCCGAACCGGCGATGTGCGCACCAGTCTGAAGGTCGTCGTGTTTGACGAAGCCGATTTTGACTACGCCCGCCAGGTGCATCAGCGGTATCCGCGCGTTCCCTTTTTTCTGCAGGCGGGGAACGACGACGTGGCGCAGGCCGATCTCGCCGGTCTGCGGGACCGCCTGCTGGCGGCCTACGAATGGCTGATCGAGCGGACGATGGCCGCAGCCGACATGAACGACGTCAAAGTGCTGCCCCAGCTTCACGCGCTGGTGTGGGGCAACAAGCGGGGCGTCTGACTGAATGGCACGTTTTTCAAACGAAACGGGGGAATATTGCATGGATAACCGTCAGGAACGAGATCTTTCTTCGCTCACGCTGCTGGGCAACCAGCAGACGAAATACAGCTACACCTACGATCCCGATGTGCTGGAGACGTTTGACAACAAGCATCCGTACCGCGACTACTTTGTCAAATTCAACTGTCCGGAGTTCACCAGCCTGTGTCCGATTACCGGACAGCCCGACTTTGCCACCATCTACATCAGCTACATCCCGGACAAAAAAATGGTGGAGAGCAAGTCGCTGAAGCTGTACCTGTTCAGCTTCCGCAACCACGGCGACTTCCACGAGGACTGCGTCAACATCATCATGAACGACCTGATCAAGCTGATGGACCCGAAATACATCGAGGTGTGGGGCAAGTTCACCCCGCGCGGCGGAATCTCCATCGATCCGTACTGCAACTACGGCAGACCGGGCACCAAGTACGAGAAGATGGCGGAGTACCGCCTGATGAATCACGACATGTATCCGGAAAAGGTGGACAACCGCTGACGAGCGGACAGGCGAAGCCAAGACGCATTCACGACGCCACCGGCACACCTCGTCCCGCCAAAAAAAGATGCCAGACGAGCCGATCGTCTGGCATTTTGTTTGTCGAAACGCGACCGTGCCCGCCGGGGACTGCTCCCGGGACGGGCCGGTCCTGCTTCCATGTGCCGATACGCCGCGTCTGCCCTCGCTTCGTCACACGGACGCCGCGAACTCCTTGTCAAACCATTTGATCAGCGCCTGGGTGCCGCTGTTCTCCTCGCCCTGCGCGGCCAGTTCCTCGTACAGCGATTTGGAAAGCTCCAAACCGGGGGTCATCAGCCCCATCTCCTTGGCCGCTTCCAGCGCGATGGTCATGTCTTTGATGAAGTGCTTCACGTAAAAGCCGGGGGCGAAATTGCCGGCGATCATCCGCGGCGCCAGGTTGCTGAGCGACCAGCTTCCCGCCGCTCCCGCCTCGATGCTCTGCAGCACGCGGGACGGGTCCAGTCCCGCTTTTTTCGCGTACGCGATCGCTTCGCAGACGCCGATCATGTTGGTGGCGATGGCGATCTGGTTGCACATTTTGGTGTGCTGGCCGGCGCCGGGTCCGCCCTGCCGGATCACGTTGGTGCCCATCACCCGCAAGATCGGCTCCACTGCTGCGTAGGCGTCCTCGTCGCCGCCCACCATGATGGTCAGACGCGCTTCCCGCGCCCCCACGTCACCGCCGGAGACCGGCGCGTCCAAGGCAAAGAGCGAGCGCTTTTTCGCCTCTTCGTAAATCGTCCGGGCGAGGGACGGCTTGGACGTGGTCATGTCGATCAGGTAGGCGCCGGGCTTGGCATGGTGAACGATGCCGTCCGTCCCCAGATAGATCTCTTCCACGTCTTTCGGATAGCCGACCATGGTGATGATCACCCGCGCCGCCGCAGCCAGATCGGACACCCGGTCCATCCACGTCGCCCCCTGCGCGATCAGCTCCTCCGCCTTTGCTTTGGTCCGGTTGTACACGAGCACGCGGTAACCCGCCTTCATCAAATGGGACGCCATGCTTTTCCCCATGACGCCGGTGCCGACAAACCCGATCACCACGTCTTCCTTCTGCACTGTCATCGTTTCCGCTCCCTTCCACTGATGGCTGCTTGTTTCACACAGAGGGAACTTCTCCTGCCGCCGCCCAAAATCCTGCACGCCGTTGATTCAAAACCGAAGCCCGGTGCGGGTTTCCCTACAACGCAAAGGGTCCCGCGAGCTGCCGGAGAGTGATCACGGCAGGAGGCCAATCCGTTAAAAACGGGGCAGACTGGAAAGCCTAACGGGTATGGCAAGGTTGACCATGACAGGAGGAATCCATCCAATGAACCAGTTCATCGCCGGTTCCATGATTTCGGGCGAAGCGGACCCGGACGCTCACGAGTTTACCGTCACCGAAATAAAAAGCATCCCAACGCATTCCGTATGGGACACCCGGCAGGTGGAAGACGTGTACGAGCTGCTGACAAGGGTGATCAACAGCGGCCAGGATTCGCTGGTCATCTCCACAGGCATGCTGCCGCTCCTGTTGAACCGCACGGAGATGGAAAAGCTGCAGGAGGAGCTGTCTTCCATCCTGGCGTTCATCCGGTAAAAACAGCGTTCCTTCCGGCGAAAGGACGCTGTTTTTTCGCTATTCGCTCCTGCTTTCATCGTACGGCTTCCGCAGAGGTGTTGTGGTGGTCGTGGATGTCAAAGCCGGTCATGTGGCACGCACCTTATTGTGCAGCGGGTCACAGCCGGGCAGCCGATCATTGGCACCCGGTCAGCGCCCGAGGTAGTTCAGCGCCAGCGCCGACAGCATGGCAATGCCGACCGGCAGCGCGTCCTCGTCAATGTCAAACAGCGGGTGGTGCAGCGGATACGGCGTCAGTTTCTCCGGATTGCCCACGCCGAGGCGGAAAAAGACGCCGGGCACGTGATGCGTGTAATACGAAAAGTCCTCTCCGCCCATCGACGGTTTCACCAGCCGGCACCGGCCCGGACCGAGTACCTGCTCCGCCGTCTCCAGCACCAGATCCACCATCCTGTCGTCGTTGATGATGGAGGGATAGCCGAACTCGTAGTCAAACGCGTACGCGGCTCCCATCGCCGAGGTCACGCCGCTCACCACCTGTTCGATTCGCGCCGGCATCTGTTCCCGCAAAGCGGGATTCAGGGTGCGCACCGTCCCCAGGAGTTCCACCTGGGGCGCAATCACGTTGCTGGCAGTGCCCCCCTGGATTTTGCCGATGGTGATGACGATCGGATCGAGCGGGTCCACCTGCCGGCTGGCGATCTGCTGCAGGGCGGAGATCACCTCCGCCGCGACTGCCACCGAGTCGACGGCCAGATGGGGATGGGCGGCGTGTCCGCCCCGGCCGATGATCGTGATGCGGATGGTGTCGGCAGCGGCACAGCCCACCCCGCGCACCGCCGTCACCTCCCCGACGGACACGCCGGGAAAGACGTGCAGCCCGGCCATCGCCTCGATACCGTAGTCGCGCAGCAGCCCGTCCTCGATCATCACGTTGGCCCCACCGCCATCTTCTTCGGCCGGCTGGAAGACAAAAACGACCGTACCTCTCGGCGGCCGCTCCACCTGGGAAAGAAACTGGGCCGCCCCCATCAGCATGCTGGTGTGGGCATCGTGTCCGCAGGCGTGCATCTTGCCCGGCACCGTCGATCGATACGCCGCTTCCTTTTGGTCCTGGATCGGCAGGGCATCCATGTCGGCGCGCAGTCCGATGACCGGCCCGGGCTGTTCGACCCTGAGCACGCCCACCACGCCGGTGCGCCCCACTCCGCGCCTCACCTCCAATCCCAACTGCTGCAGGTGGCGGGCGACGATCTCCGACGTGCGCACTTCCTCGAAGCTCAGCTCCGGATGCCGATGGAAGTCGCGCCGCCAGGCAGCCGCCTGCTCTCTCAGCGCGCCGGCTTTGGCGAGAATGTCCGAACGTTGATACAAGACGGGAATCTGTTCCATGAAGTGGACGCCTCCTTTGTTACGCCTCGTGGGCGAATGCCTCCAGTATGGCGGCAATGTGCTTGATCCCCTGGACGTAGTCGTCGAGGATGATGTTTTCATTCGGCGCGTGGTTGTTGGACGCTACCCCAAGACTATAGAATATTATGAATATCGTGTCAATTTGGAAATGATTGATGATGGAGAAGGAACTGGCCGAAAAAAAGCGAACAGCAAATAATTATTGGCATAATTCTTACATTATTCCCAAAAGAAACGGATCATGACCCGGATTGAAGGAGAAGAATCATGGAGAAACGTGTGCACTCGATTGTGGAAGAACTGTCCCCCACGCTGCTGAAGTGGCGCCGCGATTTTCACCGCTACGCCGAATCGGGGTGGGTGGAGTTTCGCACCGCCAGCATCGTCGCCAGCACCCTGCAGGAATGGGGATTCGAGGTGAAGGCGGGACGCGAGGTCATCAAGCCGGAAGCGCGCATGGGCGTGCCTTCGGAGGCGTTTTTGCGGCAGCAGGAACAGCGGGCGCTGTCGCAAGGGGCCGTCGCCGAGTGGCTTCCCCGTTTGTCCGGGGGATTTACGGGCGTTGTCGGGATTCTCGATTCGGGCCGTCCCGGTCCCACCGTCGCGTTTCGCGTGGACATGGACGCGCTCGACCTGCAGGAGTCAGCCGATCCCGACCACCTGCCCGCGGCGGAAGGGTTTGCCTCCGTCAACGCAAACATGATGCACGCCTGCGGCCATGACGCCCACACGGCGATCGGGCTTGGCCTGGCCTATGTGCTGAGCCGGATGAAAGACGACCTGCGCGGCCGGGTGAAGCTGATCTTTCAACCCTCGGAGGAAGGCGTGCGCGGAGCCAGGTCCATGGTGGAAGCGGGCGTCGTCGATGACGTCGATCTCTTCTTCGCCTGCCACGTCGGCACCGGCGTTCCGCTGGGGGAAGTGGTCTGCGGCGCTGACGGCTACCTCGCCACGACCAAGATCGACGTCACCTACAGAGGCGTCGCCTCCCATGCGGGCGGGCATCCCGAAGACGGCAAAAACGCGCTGTTGGCCGCCGCTTCCGCCGTGCTTAATCTCCATGCCATCTCCCGCCACAGCGGCGGCAACTCGCGGATCAACGTCGGTGTGCTGCATGCCGGCAGCGGGCGAAACATCATTCCCAACCACGCCGCGTTCAAACTGGAGACGCGCGGCGACACGAGCGAAGTAAACGAGTACATCCTGTCCAGGGCCATGGACGTGATTCACGGCGCCGCCGCGATGTACGGCGTACAGGCGGAGATCGACATCGTCGGAAAAGCGGACAGCAGTTCCCCCAGTCCGGAGCTGCTCCCCTACATCCGCGCCCAGGCTTCCAAGGTGGCCGGCGTCACCAGCATCGTCGACACCCGGAACGCGTCCGGCTCCGAGGACGCCACGTACATGATGGAGCGGGTCAAACAGCGCGGCGGTCTCGCTTCCTACCTGGTTTTCGGCACGACGCTGGCGGCCGGCCACCACAACGAAAAGTTCGACATCGACGAACGGGTGCTGGGCATCGGCGTACAAACGCTTGCCCTCTGCGCCCTGTGCGCCGGGGATCGGTGATTACGCGGAAGGGAGTGGTTGGGTCCGTATGACTCCGTCCGGATCATCTGCGACGTGGGCCTGGAGTTTCAGGACCGCATGACCATCCGGAACATGCTGCAACTGGCCTGCCGCAAAGAAGAAGCGCTCCATTTCAATAGGCGCAGATTGCAGGTGATCGAAGTGGAGGGGCAGGCCCCCGTTTGCCCCAAAAAGCAAAAAACGGACGTCCCCCACCCCCAAGGAAGGGTTCGGCCAAGCGACAACCGCTGCCGAACCCTTTCTTTCAGGGGAGGGGAAGCCCGCCTTTTCACCGTTCTCTTTCCTGTCTGCCGTCAAGGGGCTTACCTGCTCTTCACCAGCAGCCGGACGGCCTCCTCCACGATCTGGTCCGTTTCCCTGCCCTCGGCCAGCTCGTGTTTGATGCATTCCGCCAGATTTTCCGCGACGATGACGGCGATCGCCTTGTCCACGGCGGAGCGGATGGCGGTGAGCTGCCCCACCACTTCCTTGCAGTCCTTGTCCGCTTCGATCATGCCGAGGACGCCCCTGACCTGACCCTCGACGCGCTTCAAGCGGTTTTTCACGTGATCTCCGTACTTCATGGCCATGCCTCCTCTTCCTCTGCCGATCGGCGGACGGACGGATCACCCCGTTCACGTACCCCGATGGGTATATAGTAGACAGGAAGGAAGGAGGCTGTCAAATCCGCGAGCGCCCTTTGTCCGCTTCCGTGCCCAGCCGGATGCCGTAGCCTTTGATCTTCCGGTACAGCGTGTTGCGGCCGATGTGCAGCAGCCGGGCCGCTTGGGAGATGTTGCCGCGGGTCGCCAGCAGTGCCTCCTCGATCGCTTTCCGCTCGTGCCGCCGCAGCGAAGACGGCGTGTCCTCCCTCTCGCCGGGATCGTCAAGCATCACGTGCTCCGGCCTGATGACGGCGCCCTCCGCCAGAAACGACGCCTGCTGCAGCACGGCCAACAGTTCCCGGATATTGCCGGGCCAGGTATGCCTGCACAGCTTGTCCAGCGCTTCCGGGGAGAGCTCCGCCGGAGTGTCCGCATGCTTGCGCAGAAGGTGGCCGGCCAGTTGTCGGAGATCGCTGCGCTCTCGCAGGGCGGGCAGATGCAGGGTAATGCCCTTTAGCCGGTAGTACAGATCTGCCCGAAAACGGCCGGCCTGCACCTCAGCCGGCAGGTTCCGGTGCGTGGCGGCGATGACGCGGACGTCCACCTGTTTGGCGACGGCACTGCCCACGGGCGTGACCGTTTTTTCCTGCAGCACCCGGAGCAGCGCCGCCTGTGCGCGGAGGGACATGTCCCCGATCTCGTCGAGAAAGATCGTTCCCCCGTTGGCCGCAAGAAACTTGCCCGGACTCCCTTCTTTCTGCGCCCCGGTAAACGCCCCTTTCTCGTATCCGAACAGTTCGCTCTCGATCAGGGTGTCGGGGATGGCGCTGCAGTTGACCGCCACAAACGGCCCCCGTCCGCTGGCCGCGTGGATCGCCTGGGCGAACAGCTCCTTGCCGGTCCCGCTCTCTCCGGTGATCAGGACGGCCAGCGGGCTCCCCGCCGCCTTTCGGGCAAGGTCCTTGGCCCGGAGGATGGCCGGACACTCCCCGTAGATGTCGGCAAAGGTATACAGGCCCTGCTCCTGCCGGACGGTCTTTTCCCTGGCCGGGCTTGTCCCGATCGCGACGGAGCGGTAGACCCGCTGTGTCTCGTCCTTGATCGGAATCACCTGGAAGTGGGGCGGGGGCGAAAACGCTTGGCCGAGGCAATCTTCTCCCAGGAGGCGGAGAGCCGCCCGGTTGGCTCCGGTCACGCGCCGGTCGGCGTCCAGCGTGAGCAGCGGCAGCGGATGGCGGTCAGAGACCGCCTCCAGATGCCGCAGCGTGATCAACTGCTCCTTTTCCATCTCCTCGATCATGAAGCGGTTTTGCAGCAGTTCGGCGGCAAGCGGCGCAAAGGTCGCAAACACCGGTTGAAACCGGTCGTGCAGACCGCTGATGTTGATGACGCCGAGAAAGTCCCCACTCTTGCCGTACAAGGGGGCCGAAGCGCAGGTGAGAAAGCGGTTTTCCACAAAATAATGCTCGCTTCCCCGGACGAGCGCCGGCCTCTTCTCCTCGATGGCCACCCCGATGGCGTTCGTTCCTTTTCTCGATTCGTGCCAGTTGGCGCCCACCTGAAGCTGCACTTGGGCGGCGCGGCTGGCAAAATCGGCATCGCCGCTGGCATACAGGATCGTCCCTTCCCGGTCGGTCAAAAAGACGACGCAGCCGAACTGCCGGATGACCGGATACAGCCTGGAAAAGACCGTTTCGGCATGGTTGACCAGGGAGCGGTGCCGGTCGATCAATTCCTTGATCAGCGTGCCGGTAATGATTTGGTCATCCGCTTTGTCATCCGGTTTGAGACCGCGTTCATGAGAGCGCTTCCACGAAAGGGAAACATCAGGCGGACAGTCTGACAGAGAAACCTGAAAGGACATGAAGAGGCCTCCTTTCCGATCGTTTCGTACCTCTATCGTACCACAACCGTCCGAATCTTATAAATGTTCCGTTTTGGAGCACCGCTGTTCCATCCCGGCACAGGCGGACGAAGCATGGTTCCGCATTTCGCCCGAAAACGACGCCGGTTATGGGGTTGGCATCTTCCTTGCACATGGAAAGAGGCAGCAGCCATTAAAAAAAATCAATAAGGAGGCGTTTTCCATGATCTATGCGCAACCCGGACAGGACGGCGCGAAGGTGACGTTCAAGAAACGCTACGGAAACTACATTGGCGGCCAATGGGTCCCGCCTGTAAAAGGGGAGTACTTTGACAACGTTTCCCCCGTCAACGGCCAGGTCTTTTGCGAAGTGCCCCGCTCCACCGCCGAGGACATCGAACTGGCGCTGGATGCCGCCCATGCCGCCAAGGAGGCGTGGGGCCGGACGTCTGCAGCGGAGCGCGCCCGCGTGCTCAACCGGATCGCCGACCGGATGGAGGCCAACCTGGAGATGCTGGCGGTGGCGGAGACCTGGGACAACGGCAAGCCCATCCGCGAAACCCTGGCCGCCGACATACCGCTGGCGATCGACCATTTCCGCTACTTCGCCGGCTGCATCCGCGCGCAGGAGGGAACGCTGTCGGAGATCGACGCCCACACCGTCGCCTACCATTTCCACGAACCGCTCGGCGTCGTCGGCCAGATCATTCCGTGGAACTTCCCGCTGCTGATGGCCGCCTGGAAGCTGGCGCCGGCGCTGGCCGCGGGCAACTGCGTCGTGCTGAAGCCGGCCGAACAGACGCCCGCTTCCATCCTGGTCCTCCTGGAGCTGATCGGCGATCTCCTGCCCCCGGGCGTGCTGAACGTCGTCAACGGCTTCGGGCTGGAAGCCGGGAAGCCGCTCGCCTCCAACAGCCGGATCGCCAAGATCGCCTTTACCGGGGAGACGACGACAGGCCGCCTGATCATGCAGTACGCGTCCCAGAACATCATCCCCGTCACGCTGGAGCTGGGCGGCAAGTCGCCCAACATCTTCTTCCCCGACGTCTTTGCCAGGGACGACGCGTTTTTGAACAAGGCGATCGAAGGGTTCGTGCTGTTTGCGCTCAACCAGGGGGAAGTGTGCACGTGCCCGTCCCGCGCCCTGATCCACGAATCGATCTACGAGCCGTTCATGGAAAAAGCGCTGGCCCGCGTCAAGGCGATCAAACAGGGAAATCCGCTGGACACGGAGACGATGATCGGCGCGCAGGCCTCTACCGAACAGGTGGAGAAAATCCTCTCCTACATCGAAATCGGCAAGCAGGAAGGCGCGGAACTCCTGATCGGCGGAGAGCGGCAGGCACTCGGCGGCGGCCTGGAAAACGGCTACTACATCCAGCCGACCGTCTTCAAGGGGAACAACAAGATGCGCATTTTCCAGGAGGAAATCTTCGGCCCGGTGGTGGCCGTGACCACGTTTGCCAGCGAAGAAGAGGCGCTGTCCATCGCCAATGACACGCTGTACGGGCTCGGCGCCGGCGTCTGGTCGCGGGACATCAACACGGCTTTCCGCATGGGCCGGGGCATTCAGGCCGGGCGCGTCTGGACCAACTGCTACCACACCTACCCCGCCCACGCCGCGTTCGGCGGGTACAAGCTGTCCGGCATCGGCCGGGAAACGCACAAGATGATGCTGGATCACTACCAGCAGACGAAAAACCTGCTCGTCAGCTACAGTCCCGACGCGCTGGGCTTCTTTTGAAAAGGCAATGGCCGACGTGCAGAAGGTGCTGGCTACCGACGCCGCGCTGGCGCTGATCGAACGGCTTAAAGCCAAGTACGGCCCGCTGATGTTTCACCAATCGGGCGGCTGCTGCGACGGCAGTTCGCCGATGTGCTATCCGGCGGGGGAATTTCTGATTGGAGACAGCGACGTCCTGTTGGGCGAAATCGGCGGATGTCCGTTCTACATGAGCCGGGCCCAGTACGAATACTGGAAGCACACACGGCTCGTCATCGACGTCGTGGAAGGGCGCGGCGGCATGTTTTCGCTGGAAGGGCCGGAAGGGGTGCGCTTTCTCACCCGCTCCAGCCTGTTTACCCCCGAGGAGTATCAGCAGCTTCAAGACGAATGGAACCGCTGAGCACGCAGCCCGGATCACCGCGATCCGGGCTGATCGTCTTCCTCCGGGAGCAGGGAGCCGCCCCGGGCAGGAAAAAGGCCGATGTTCCGCTGAACATCGGCCGCTCTCCTTGTTACTCGATCTTGCCCAGGAAGGTCGTCTTGTCTTTCTCGTACTTGTAAATGAACACGTCGGCGTATTGGTTGTCCCCTTTGGCGTCAAATGAGACTTTGACGAACTGCCCTTGAAAATCCTTCGTCTTGTGGACCGCCTCCAGCACCTGCTCGCGGGTCGGCTTTTGCCCGCCGTTGGCCTTGATCGCCTGCTTGATGCCGTTGAGGATCACGTTCATGGAGTCAAAGGCGTAGACGGAGTAGGTTTCCGGCTTTTTCCCCATCGTCTTTTCGTACTCCTCCGCCCATTTCCGTCCCTCTTCCGTCTGCTTCACGTCCCCTGCCAGCGAGGTGAACACCACGCCCTCTGCCGCCTCGGGTCCGGCGATCTTGATCAAGTCGGGGGAGTCGATGCCGTCGCCGCCCATGAATACCCCCTTGAAGCCTTTTTCCCGCGCCTGCTTGACGAGAATCCCGGCCTCCGGGTAGATTCCGCCGAAATAGATCAGGTCAGGGTTTTTCGCCACCACCTGGTTGATCACGAAGTTGTAGTCCTTCTCCCCCTGATTGACGCCTTCATAGCCCAACACCTGCACGCCGTCCTTTTCGAACTGGGCTTTCACCTGGTCGACGAGCCCCTGCCCGTACGCTGTTTTGTCGTGAAGCAGGAAGACGGATTTGACCCCGAGCGTTTCCTTGGCGTACTTGGCTCCTTTGGGCCCCTGCGCGTCGTCGCGGGCACAGATCCGGTGCACGGTCTTTTTGCCTTCCTCCGTCAACTGCACGCCGCTGTTGGCCGGCGAGACCATCACCAGGCTGCCTGTCTCGTACTTCACGGAGGCGGGAATGGCCACGCCGGTGTTGAAATGGCCGACCACGCCGAGGACATCCGGGTTGGAGACCAGCATCTCCGCGTTGGTCACGCCGATTTTCGGATCGGCCTGGTCGTCCTGCGGAAACAACTGCAGGTCAAATCCCATCTGTTTGAACTCGTCCTGCTGCAATCGCAAGGCGTACTCCGCCCCTGTCTTGATCGAGTCGCCGATCGCCGACTGGGAGCCGGACAGGGGGCTTTGGGTCGCAATCAAAATCTTGGCGGTGGCCGACGAACCGCTCCCCGCGCTGGCGGCCTCCCCGGCTTGTCCGGCTTGTCCTGTTTGTCCGGACGATGAGCCTTGCGAGTTACAGCCGGCGATGGAGACGGCAGCGAGAAGCAGCGGCATGAGGATGGACGCGCGTTTTTTGAGTCTCACGATTCTTGCCCCCTTGTTTTATATGTCGAATAATTCTATGAATTTAAATATATGAGAAAATATAAGGTTCATGTTCTGACAACATGTCCAATCATTTATGCGAAAAATCTGACAAAGTATCTCTTGAAATGAAAAAACGGCGTTGGGTAGACGCCGAAGGTTCCTGTTTATCTACGTGACGAGCACACGTGTCAGCAGCGCCGCACATGGCGGTTCTACCCGAGCAGCCCGATCACGCCTCCTCTTGGAGCAGCCGCTTGATATCCGCCGCGATGCGTTCCGGCCTGGTCACGGGGGCGTAGCGCCTGACCACGCTGCCGTTTCGGTCGATCAAAAACTTGGTGAAGTTCCATTTGATTCCGTCCGTCAGCAATCCCGGAGCCTGCTTCGTCAGGTAGACGAACAGCGGATGGGCGTTCGGCCCCTTTACGTCCACTTTTGCAAACAGCGGAAACGTCACCCCGTAGTTCACCTGGCAAAAGTCCCGGATCTCTTCGTCCGAGCCGGGCTCCTGATTGTGAAACTGATTGCAGGGAAACGCCAGCACTTCAAACCCCGATGCGTGAAACTCATCATACAGCTTCTGCAGCCCCTGGTACTGCGGGGTAAACCCGCACCGGCTGGCCGTGTTGACGATCAACAGCACCTTTCCCCTGTAATCGGCCAGCGGCTTCAGCTCGCCGCGGTTTGTTTTGGCCGAAAAATCGTAAACGCTCATGACGCCCACTCCCCATCGGTATCTAAAATGTGATTGCCTACCATTACATGTACCGCTGTCGATGATGAATTGCAAATTAAAAGGCGCCGCGCGTCATTGAAACCGCCGTGACGCGGCGGCGTATAAACAGTGGAACTCGAACCAAAAGGTGGGAAAAGACAGTGGCCTGGACGAAACGATCGCTTCAAATTGGCCTGCCGCTCTCCCTGTTGGGCATCTTGCTGCTCCCCGTGTTCATGGCGGTGTTGAAATGGCTGTTCGTCTACCCGGAACAGACGTGGCTGATGTCCCACATGTCGCTGCTGCTCGCCTGGCTGGCGGGCCTCTTCATTCTGCCCGCCTTTGTCGTAAAAAAGGGTGTCAAACTGATCCTGGGCGGGGTGACGATCCTCTTTCTCTGGCTGACCATGAACACCTATGCGTATGTGGATCGCGAGGGTGTCCATCTGAACCCGTTCTTCGGCAGGGAAACGCTCTACGCCTGGAACCAGGTCCAAAAGACCGAAATCGGGGTCGGCCTCACGGGAAAAAAAGCGGATACGGCAGAAGTGTATATGCGGTTTACGTTCAAGGATGGCACACAAAAGCAGATCGGCTGCTGGTTCGTCTCCGATGCGGTGTTTGCCAAGGAAATGATGGAACAGCACGGCCTGCCGGTCACTCTGCTGCCGATCAGCGAGCAGGCGTACGAGCGCATCGGACAGTGGCCTGTTGCCGATCAGCTTGAGCTGCAGCAACTCTACACGGGAACCTCTACCTGACACGACAAAACGCATCAGGCGGACAGCGCGACAGCCGTCCTGCCGGATGCGTTTTCTCGCAAAACCTTGTTTCCCCTCCCAAAGGACGGGAACGGTGCGGCTGCATAGGATGAAAACAACGCAGCACCACCGGCCGAGGAGGTGAAGATCATCCCGTACCACATCCGCATTTCCATCTCCAGGCTGCGGCTGGATCTGTACGACGGTCAGCGCCTGGTCCGCTCGTTTCCCGTCGGGTTGGGCAAAATCGCCACATCCACGCCGCGCGGCGACTTTACCATCATCAACAAAGTCCCGTACCCGAACTCCTACCCGGGCGGCCCGCTCAGCGTGTTCGGCACCTACTGGCTGGGGCTGAGCAGGCCTCATTACGGCATACACGGCACCAACAATCCGGCCTCGATCGGCAAGTACGTCTCTCACGGCTGCATCCGCATGCACAACCGGGACGTGGAGTACCTGGCCAAACGGGTGCCCATCGGAACGCCGGTGAGGATTCGCCCGTAGCAGCACGCAGGACAGACAAAAGGCACAGCGTTCCAGCAGCGGAACACCGTGCCTCTCTGTTTTCCACCGGATGTCACCTGATGGCTTGTGTTTTCGCATTTTTTGGCAAGCAAATGCAAGGAAGTCATCCTCTTTCCTGATTGGCGTATCGATTCCCTAAACCAGTATGTTATAATTTCCCATGTACAATAGAATCGGCTCCTCAAGGGTGGTCGCGGCTCATCTCCCATGTCGGAAACAGGGGGAGGTGAGATCCATGGCAATAACGTACGAAGCACTATCCCTCATGATTCAGTTTGGCGGCTTCATCGTCGGCCTGCTGGGTCTTGTCGTGACGATCGTCGTTGCCTTGACTCAAAAAAAGAAGTAGATCACCCTTGAGCCTGGCAGCTTGGTGATCTACTCTCTTCTGCAGTAGAGCCGCCCCCTTGTGGGGAACGTCTATTGTGCAGGGCCGGAGCGCGGCAACGCTCTTGGCCCTTTAGTAGTTTACGCAAATGAATGTACCCTACATACACATTTATGGTATCACAAATGAGTCAAAATTGAAATGAAAAAACCGGCCTTCCTGGCGAAAGCCGGCTTTTCGCATCCGGTTCCGGCCATGCGTACAGGATCCATGATCAGATCGAGTAGGAATGCGCTTGTTTTTTGGCGATAAACGGCTCCTCTTCCCGCGTGCCCAGGATTCTGTCCAGAATCACCCGCTCATAGTGGGCAAAACCGTTGTCCTTCACCCGGGGCCGGGCCAGGTTGATCTTGATGTCCATCGCCACTTTTCCCTCTTCCAGGAGAACCACGCGGTCGGCCAGGGCGACCGCTTCGCTCACGTCGTGCGTCACCAAAATGGCGGAGAATCCCTGTTCCAGCCACAGCTTTTCGATCAGCCGCTGCATCTCGATCCGGGTCAGCGCATCCAGTGCCCCCAACGGCTCATCCAGCAGGAGCAGCCGGGGCTCTCCCGCCAAGGCGCGGGCCAGCGCGACACGCTGCCGCTGTCCGCCCGACAGGACGCGGGGCCACTCACCGGCGCGTTCGGACAGACCGACGAGCCGCAGCGCTTCCTCCGCCGTCCGCCTCGCTCCCGCTCTGATCCCGACCGCCACGTTGTCGATGACCTTCTTCCAGGGGAGCAGCCTCGCGTCCTGAAACATGATGCGAACCTCTGCGTGAATGCCGTGGAGGGGCTGGCGATCCACGTAAATCTGCCCTTCCGTCGGCTGATCCAGACCGGCAATCATCCGCAGCAGCGTGCTTTTTCCGCATCCGCTCCGCCCGACGACGGCGACAAATTCGCCGGGCTGCATCGCCAGCCGCACCTGCTGCAGCACCCGGGTGGCGCCAAAGGCTTTGCCCACCTCCTGCACATCGAGAGACATGCCATAGCCCGCATTCATACCATCACCCCCACGCCGGATCACCGCTTGCTGTAGCTCGGATGCCACTGCAGCCACCTTCTTTCGATCGCCTTTGCGATGCCGTCGGACAATTTGCCCAACAGCGCGTACAAGAGTATGCTCAGCACGACGACGTCCATCTGCATGAACTCACGGGCATTGGTGGCCATATAGCCGATGCCGGAATCGGAAGCGATCGTCTCCGCCACGATGAGCGACATCCACATGACCCCGAGCGCGTAGCGGACCCCTACCAGAATGGAGGGAAGCGCCCCCGGAAGAATGATGTTCCAGAACAGCGCGAATCCTCTCAGCCCGTATACCCTGCCCATTTCGATCAGACCGTGATCCACCGTCCGGATACCGTGAAAGGTGTTGACGTAAATGGGAAACAAGACACCCAGCGCGACGAGAAACAGTTTCGCTTCCTCTCCGATCCCGAACCACAGGATGACCAGCGGGATCAAGGCCAAATGAGGAATCGTGCGAACCATCTGCACCGATGTGTCCAGCAGCTTTTCGGCAGGGGGAAACACCCCGTTGATCAGCCCCAGGAAAAAGCCGAGGCTGCCGCCGATCAAAAAGCCGATCAAGGCCCGCTTGGCACTGGCCGCCGTATAGTCAAACAGTTCCCCGTCCTGAACCAGCTGCACCGCCGCCTCCAGCACATGGACGGGTGTCGGCAGAACGCGCGTGGAGATGATCCCCCAGTCGCCGAGCACCTGCCACACGAGAATGACCAGAATCGGAATGCTCCAGGGAATGGCGTGCGCCAGGCCGCGGCTTTTCAACGGAAATCGCATGGCGAATCTCCTCCCGATCCAAAGACGATGTCAGCCATTGCCTATCCCGCTCTCGGACAAGGCTTTTTTCGCGGGAAAGCGGTAATTGCCGATGACTTCACCGGCGGGGGCGTTCGGCGCCTCCGTTCGGTTCGCCAGGGGCAGACGCGGGAATAGCAGTTCGGCCACCCGATATGCCTCTTCCAGGTGGGGATAGCCGGAAAAGATAAACGTCTCGATGCCGAGTTCGGCGTACTCCAGCATGCGGGCGGCGACGGTTTGCGGGTCGCCCACGAGCGCGGTCCCCGCCCCGCCTCTGACCAGACCGATGCCGGCCCACAGGTTGGGGCTGATCTCCAGATCGCTGCGGTTGCCGTTGTGGAGCCGAATCATCCGCTTTTGGCCTTCGGAGTCGTAGTTGGCGAGCGCTAGCTGCGCCGTGCGGATCGTCTCCTCATCCAGGTGCTTGATCAACTGCTCGGCGGCGTCCCACGCTTCCCGTTCCGTTTCCCGGACGATCACGTGCAGGCGGATGCCAAATCGGACGGTACGCCCGTGCGCTTCCGCCAGCGCGCGCACCTTCCTGATTTTTTCCGCCACCTGCTGCGGCGGCTCTCCCCATGTGAGATACACATCCACATGTTCGGCCGCCACTTTGATCGCCGCATCGGACGAACCACCAAAGTAAAGCGGCGGATACGGTTTTTGGAACGGGGGAAACAGCAGTCGCCCCTCTTTCACATGCAGGTACTGGCCTTGAAAATTGACCTGTTCCCCTCTTACCAGCGAGCGCCAAATGGTGAGAAATTCATGCGTCAATGCGTAGCGGTCATCATGGGGCAGGTGGAGACCGTCCCCGGCCAGCTCGACCGGGTCGCCGCCCGTCACGACGTTGATTAACAGACGGCCGTTGGAAAAGCGGTCAAAGGTGGCCGCCATGCGGGCTGCCGCCGCAGGAGAAACAATCCCGGGCCGAACCGCCACGAGAAACTTCATCTGCCGGGTGGCCGCGAGCAGGGAAGAAGCCACCACCCACGCGTCCTCGCATGACCGTCCCGTGGGCAGCAAGGCACCGCTGAACCCCAGTTCATCCACCGCCTGGGCGATTTGACGCAAATAGTTGTACGTGATGGGACGTCCTCCGACGGATGTTCCCAGATAACGGCCATCCCCGTGTGTCGGCAAAAAC
The DNA here is from genome assembly GCF_001673705.2 of Brevibacillus sp. WF146. Classification (NCBI taxonomy): domain Bacteria; kingdom Bacillati; phylum Bacillota; class Bacilli; order Caryophanales; family Paenibacillaceae; genus Brevibacillus; species Brevibacillus sp. WF146. Next base: position 1,076,786 of record NZ_CP109943.1, on the reverse strand, counting down.
CACAAGACTTCCATAGTCCTCTCCCTTTCTCTTACCGTGATGGTCGATAGATCGCCTCTTGGACGGAAATGTTTTGCGGAATCAGCTTCAGGGCGTAAAACGTATCGGCGATTTCCTGCTGCCCTTTCACGATGGCGTCATCGATCGGCTGCAGCCCGTACTCTCTTCGTTCCGCCGCCTTCTCCAGCGCGGCCACGTCGATTTTCAAAAGCGGCGCAAGCAGTTGGGCCACTTCCTTGGGATGTTCGTTTGCCCACGCGCTCGCGTGCTCCACTTCTTCGAGCAGGACTTGGACAATGTCGTGATGCTCCTCGGCAAAGCGTTGGGAGGCGAGGTAGAAATCGCGGTCCTCCGCCAGACCTTCGCCGTTGACCAGCACCCGGACCCCGCCGGCGTTCTCGATGTCGGCGTAATAGGGGTCCCACACCACCCACGCGTCGATCTTCCCCTGCTCAAACGCGATGCGGGCATCGGCCGGGGACAAGAACGACAGGGTCACGTCGTCGTACTGCAGGTTTGCTTTTTCCAACGCCTTCACCAGCAGGTAATGAGCGCTGGAGCCCTTCGCCAGGCCGATGTTCTTCCCTTTCAAGTCGGCCAGCGTGCGTATGCTGGAGTCGTTTTTGACGAGGATCGCCGAGCCGGCGGACTTTGCCTTGCCCGCAGCCACGTACACCAGGGAAGAGCCTGCCGCCTGGGCAAACACGGGAGGGGAATCGCCTGTTCGGCCCACGTCAAGATTTCCCGAGCTCAGCGCTTCCAGCAGCGGAGGACCGGCCGGAAACACGTTCCAGGTCACGTCGTATCCCAGTTCCTTCAATCGTTTTTCCAGGGTTCCGCGCTCTTTTACGATGTTCAGCGGATCTCCCTTCTGGTAGCCAATGCGCAGGACCTTCACCGTTTCTTCCTTTTTGGCGGCCTGCCCCACGCTTCCGCCGCTGTCCCCGGAGCAGCCTGTCAAAAAGGCGGCCACCAGGAACAGGCCTGCGAGAAAAACGGCGGCAGCACGGGTTCCTGCCCGCAGGTTTTCCCGTGAATCTGTGTGTGTCAGCACGGTTTTCCTCCTCTCGCCGATGCGGGTATCAAAAAAAAGCCCCCACATGCTTGCATCAGAGCAAACAGGCAGGAGCCTTCAGTTGACTGATCGGCGATTTATTTGGTTTCACTCGGGTGGGGGATGTATGATAAAGATTAATCCAACAATTCATACCTGTCAAGTATGAATTGATTTCCGGGGGAAGGGACTGGGCAAATGGCTGATGCAGTATCTGCTCGAACACCCGGCCGTCCGCCATACCAACATGGCGCTGGGTACCCGGGATGCCCACGGCCTCTACGAGCGGTACGGTTTTGAACGAAGAGAACTGATGCGCAGGCCGGCCCGACAGCAAGGGGATTGAATCACCATGTCACGCATCTTCACAGGCAAAGCCGCCGTTTCCTAGGAAACGGCAGCTTTTTCCTCCATCGTCATTTTCGCATGCTGCGCTTTTCGGCCAGCTCGACGTAATACCCGGTTTCCTTCTGCACATCCTGCGTAAACGTGGCCGAGTCGGCATAGTCCGGCTCCACCTGCATGTCGTGCAGCTTTTTCACAAATGCGGGGTCTTTCACCATTTTCGCCACGGCTTCTTCCCACTTGTTGATCACGTAGACGGGCGTCCCTTTCGGAAAGGAGACGCCGGTCCACCAGAAAACGGTCAGCCCCTTTACTCCCTGCTCTTCCGCGGTGGGTACGTCGGGCAGAAACGGGCTTCGCTCCTTGCCGGACACCGCGAGGATTTTCACTTTCTTCGCCTGGAGCATGGGATTGATCTCTCCGACGGTGTGGACGGCGAGGATCGCGTGTCCTCCCGCCACCTTCGGCAGCGAGTCGGACGCGCCCTTCGTCACGATCATCCGGGTCTTGGAAAAATCGGCCCCGATGGCGTCCATCCATTCCGCCACGCCGAATGCGGAAAAGCCGGCAGGTCCGACGGAGGTCCAGGTCAACTGTTCCGGGTGCTGTTTCACCCATTGCGAGAACTCGGCGAAGTCCTTCCACGGCGCATCCGCCTTGACGGCGAACGCCAGCGTTCCTTTTCCGATCCGGGCGGCGTAAATCTGGTCCGCGTTGGTGATCAGGGGCTGTTTCATCCCCGCCGACAGCATGGACGTGTTGGAAACGTTGACGGCGAGCGCCGTGTAGCCGTCGTTTCTCGCCTGTTTCAAGGCGTACTGCGCCCCGACCGTGCCGCCGCCCCCCGGTTTGTTGACGACGACGACCGGCTGCCCCCACTCTTTGCTCAAATAATCCGCCGCGGCCCGGGCCACCAGATCCACCCCGCCCCCGGCGGAATAGGGAACCACGTACTCGATCTGTCTGTCGGGATAGGCCGGAGCCGCCTGGCTGGCGGAGGCCTGCGTCTCAGAGCCCGCAGCCGGTTGGGCGACGCCCACTCCGCAGGCCGTCACCGCCGCGGCCGCCAGGCAGGAGACGATCCCGCCGATCCATTTCACATACGCTTTCAAAAACACTCCTCCTGTACATGCTGATCTCCATGATGCTAGGCCACGTCCGCGCCGCGCTGCCGCTCTTCCCGCACCCGCTTTTGCGTCCGCCTGTTGAGCGCGAGGGACACCAGCATCAGGGCGGCCGCCGCCAGCAGGATGACCAGTGAGATGGGGCGCTGCAGCACGATCGCCACATCGCCGGAAGACATGACCATCGTCTGGATGAACGACTCCTCCAGCAGCGGTCCGAGAATAAAACACAGAACCAGCGGCACGACCGGCCAGCGGTAGGTGTGAAACAGGTAGCCCAGCCCGCCGAACGCGAAGGCCACCGCCACGTCAAACAGGCTGTTTCGCACGCTGTAAGCCCCGATGGTGCAAAACATCAGGATGACGGGCGCCATGATGCCGTACGGGACCTTCGTCAGTTTGACCCACACCCAGACCAGCGGCAGATTGAGCACCAGCAGCATCGCATTGCCGACGAACATGGACGCGATGACCGTCCAGACAAATGCCGGGTGCTGCTCAAACAGCACGGGACCGGGCGTCAAGCCGTAGATCATGAACCCGGCCAGCAGGATGGCCAGCGGCGGGGAAGAGGGAATGCCCAGGGAAAACAGGGGAATGAATCCGGCGCTGCTGGTGGCGTTGTTGGCCGCTTCCGGCGCGGCCACGCCCTCGATCGCTCCCTTGCCGAACTGCTCCGGATGCTTCGACACCTTTTTCTCCAGATCGTAGGCGAGAAACGAGGTGATCGCGGCGGAACAGCCCGGCAGCAGCCCGAGAAAAAACCCGACCAGCCCCCCTCTGATCGTGGGCGCGGCGCTCTTTTTCCAATCGCTTTTCGACGGGTAGACGTTTCCCGGTGCGCCGATGACGGTGGCGAGCCGCTTTTCCCCGATCCCCTTCAGCACTTCGGCAATGGCAAACAGGCCGATGATGATGCTGATCATGTCAAACCCGCCGTCCAGCAGGGGGATGCCGTAATCAAACCGGGGCATCCCGGAAGACGGCCCCAGTCCCACCAGCGACAGCGTATACCCGAAGGCCCCCATCAAAAACGCCTTGATCAGGGAACCGCCCGACAAGCTGACCATCAGCGTCAGCGCCAGGATCATCAGGGCAAAGTATTCGGGAGGACCAAACTTCAGCGCCTGGTCCGCCAAGATGGGCGCAAAACAGACCAATCCGACAACGCCCAGGATGCCGGCCGCAAAGGAGGCGATGGCCGATATGCCGAGGGCCGGCCCCCCTTTTCCTTTCTTCGCCAGCGGATAGCCGTCCAAACACGTGGGGACCGACGAAATCTCCCCGGGGATGTTCAGGAGGATCGCCGTGGTCGATCCGCCGTACATGGCGCCGTAGTAGATGCCGGCCAGCATGATGATCCCCTGCGTCGGTTCCAGCACGGCGGTGACGGGAAGCAGGATGGAGATGGCCGACGTGGGCCCCAACCCGGGGAGCACCCCCACAAAGGTGCCGACCAGTGCGCCGAGTGCAGCCATCAGCAGGTTTTCCGGCGTGATGGCCTGTGCGAAGCCTGCCAACAGAAGGTGTAAGGTGTCCATGATACCGCGTCCCTTTCACAGAAAGAATCCGGTTGGAAACGAAATCTGCAGCCACATGATGAAAACCACGTACAGACATCCTGTCAGGACGGCGGCCAACACGATGGCCGTCCCCCATCCGTACCTTCCGACGACGCGGAAAAGAAACGCCGACACGATCAGCGTCGCCGTCAGGTAGCCGACGATGTCAATCAAGAGGCAGTACGCCCCCAATAGAGCCAGGCAGAGGAGCAGGCTCGTTCGGTGCGGCGACGGCGGTGCCTTGGCCCGCTCCTCGTCCCGGAACGAATGAACCAGCAGGGCCGCCCCCAACAGCACAAACACAAGCCCCAGAATGGCTGGCAGCGTATGATCGCCTACATATCGGGACAGGGAATACGCCCGCAGCCGATACGCCTCCAGACTGACCAAAACGCCCGCCGCGATGGACAAAACGGCCCCCAGGAAGTCAGGTACGTTGTGCGGAAGTCTCACGTCATCACCTCGCCATGCGGAAGCCCTTCTTGCCGCGCGTCACTGCACCGCGTGTCAGCGACGCCCGCAAGTCATACCACAGCCTATGGCACAGGTGCCCATTGTGTGCCGGAGCACAACAAAATCCGAGGCGGCCGTCCCCCCCCCCCCCGGATTTCTTGCCATCCCGATTCGTTTCCACCAGCGGCATCACGCTGACACGCTCATTCGGCAGCCAGAAACGAGCGCAAATCTTCCAACGCCTCTTCGGCATCCGCTCCCGCCGCACTGATCACGATGGTCTCCCCTTGTTTCGCCCCAAAAAAACCAAACGTGCTCAACCGGCTTTTCGCATTGATCTGCACATTTTGATGCTCAATCAAGATGTAACTGTCGAACTGATTGGCTTTCGCCACGATGTTTCTCATGCGCTCAGGCTCCAGAGCCCGCCGCAAGGTAATCGATAATCGCTTTTTCATACACATCCCCCACTCTCCCCCAAACAGTCAGTCCAACACCCACAACAGCTCCGGCGCCAGGACAGCCATGAACACCGCGGAAAGCGTCATCCCCAACACGCCCATGGCTCCCTCCGGCTCTCCCCACTGGGCGGCCCGGGCTGCTCCCACCATCGAGGCGGCGGTTCCCATCGCCAACCCTTTCACCAGGTTGTTGGTAATGCCCGCCCAGCGAAGGATCACAGGGCCGATCAGTATCCCCGACAGCCCGGTCATGGTGACAAACAAGGCGGTCAGCTCCGGCAATCCGCCCAGCAGATGAGAAACGGAAACCGCCATCGGGGTGGTAATGGATTTGGGCGCCAGGGAAACGATGGTCGGGTGGCTGAGCTGAAAGAGATAGGCGATCCCGATGACAGAGGCCACGCCGGCACAGGAGCCGACAGAGACGCCGGTCAGGATCGGGCGGAGATGGCGGAGGAACACGTCGGCATGTTTGTAGAGCGGGATGACCATGGCCATCTGGGCCGGCCCCAGCAAAAAGGTGAGGAGATGCGTAGACGTTTGGTACGCGGCATAGTCCGTGCGGGTAGCCGCCAAGACCGCGATGATCAGCAGCGGACTCATCAAAATGGGGCTGCTCCACACGCGGCCGACCTTCTGATTCACCCGACACCCGATGACATACGCGCCCACCGTCAGAATCAACAACCACACCATTCCGCTATCCGCCGTCATTTTGCTTCCCTCCCTGTTTGCACAGCATGGCGACCCATGCCGTCGTGATCAGAACGAAAATCGTACTGACGACAATGATCAAAAACAACGCCCACCCCTGCTGTCTCAAGATGCCCCAGTACTTCATGACGCCGACGATCGACGGAACCAGAAACAGCGCCATGTGGCGATAAAACAAGCCGCTGGAATGTTCGAAGTGCGCCGGTTTCAGGACGCCGGTCACAAGCAGGAGAAAAAACAGCACCATTCCCGTCAGCACCGGAGGCACGGGAAGAGCGAAGAAATCGGTGACGAGGACGCCAATCCCGTACAGCATGCAGAGGACCAGGACTTCAAGCAGCAGTTTCAGACTCCATCCCCCCATCATTCCGGTGTTGTATCTCACTATAAAGAAAACAGCCGGAGAAACTCAACAACAATGTCAGTTTATCTAACACAAACTAAGCGGTTACATCTCGATTTTGCACGCATTCTCTCCGTTTATCCCCAAATATCTCCAGACACTCACGATCATACATTCTTTTCTGTTATCTTTTATTACATGAATGTGACAAAACATTCATCCGGACCTTTTAATGGTAAGTTGACACATCGGATTTATCGGTCTTATAATGTAAAAAAATTTATCTTGCACCTTTGGAGAGGATGGACATGTTTGCAAAAATAGGCTTGGGGCTGCTCTGCGGAATCGTTCTCGGATTTGTCCTGCAGCGGGGACGATTTTGTGTGGTCAGCGCCTATCGCGATGTCATTCTGGTGAAAGACAACCGCATGTTCATCGCCGTCTTGATCGCCATTGCCGTGCAAAGCATCGGCGTTTACGCCCTTGCCGGTCTCGGGCTGATTCAACTGGCCGACGTCCCGTTCACCTGGCTCGGCGCCATTGTCGGCGGATTTGTTTTCGGCTGGGGGATCGTGCTCGCCGGCGGGTGCGCGACAGGCACCTGGTACCGCGCGGGCGAAGGGCTGCTGGGTAGCTGGATCGCGCTGTTCGCGTACATGCTGGGAACCGTGGCGACGAAATCGGGCGTCCTGAAACCGGCCCACGATGCCCTGACCCGGCACAAGGGCGGCGATGCCTTCATCCATACGACCCTGGGGATCTCCCCCTGGGTGCTGATTCTCCTGTTTGCCGCTCTGGTCTCCCTGATCGTGTGGCGGCATTTGCGCCAGCCTGCGCTGGTCGTACCGACGCTGAAGCCGCGAAAATCGGGGCTTGCCCACCTGTTGTTTGAAAAGCGCTGGCACCCGTTTGTCACCGCGCTGCTCGTCGGGGTCATCGCGATCGCGGCTTGGCCCATGAGCGAGGCGACCGGACGGATGTTTGGCCTGGGCATCACGACGCCCAGCGGCAATCTGCTGCGCTACATCACGACCGGGGACGCCACCTACCTGGACTGGGCGGTCTTTCTCGTACTCGGCATCGCGCTGGGTTCTTACATCGCGGCCAAAGGGAGCGGCGAATTCCGCTGGCGCCTGCCTGATGTCAAGACGATTCGCCACAATTTCGTCGGCGGTCTGCTGATGGGATTCGGCGCCAGCATCGCCGGCGGCTGCACGATCGGCAACGGCCTGGTCAACACCTCGCTGTTCACCTGGCAGGGGTGGGTCGCCACCTTGTTCATCATCGCGGGCACCTGGTCCGCGACCTACGTCGTCATAATGCGGGGACGACGAAAAGAAACCGCGGGGGCTGCCCCCGGCCAAACCGCACCCCTGTCCATGTAACCAACGCTGAAAGGAAGAATCCGGATGAAAAAACACCTGCAGGTCATCGGCATGGTTTGTCCCTTCCCGCTGGTGGAAGCGGAACAAGCGATGCGGGAGTTGTCGCCGGGACAAGAGCTGGTTATTGATTTCGACTGCACGCAGGCGACGGAAAGCCTGCCCCGGTGGGCAGTCAAGCATGGGCATCAGGTGGTTTCCTTTGAACAGACGGGCGATGCCCAATGGCAAATTACCATTCGCAAAGGGGCGGCAGGGTGAACCTGCCGCCCCTCTTCTTTCCTCCCTCGATTCTCGGACCGCCCCGCCAACGCATACTTTTTCCACCGATTACCAAACTAAGGAAAATGACATGAGAAGGAGGACCTGTACACGTGCCATCAATCCCCCAGAAACAGACGTTACCCCCGCAGCATCAGGAGCAACAGCCTGGGATCGAGAGCGAAATGACACCGCGTCCCGTAACCGTCGCCCCTCATTAATGGTAAACGGCTGACCGGTTTCGGCAGCCGTTTTTTCTTGGTTCGCTCCCCCGGGACCGCCATGAAGCGGAATCAGCCCGCGTCCTTGCCCCGGGCGGGCAGCGTGACGGTAAAGCTGGACCCAACGCCCTCCTCGCTTTCCACGCGAATCCGGCCGCCGTGGGCATCCACAATCCACTTCGCGATGGACAGGCCCAAGCCGGTTCCTTCCATCTCCCGGGAACGCATTTTGTCCCCGCGGTAAAACCGGTCGAAGATGAAGGGCAGGTCCTCCTTGGAAATGCCGATGCCGGTATCGGCCACGACCATCGTGACCCAATGGCTGTCCCGTCTGCACGTGACCTTGATCGTCCCTTTTTCTTTCGTGTATTTCAAGGCGTTGTCCAGGAGAATCACCAGCAGTTGGTACAGCCGCTCCTCATCTCCCCAGATTTCCAGCGGCTGCTCGATGTCCGCCTGCACGTCAATCTCCTTCATCTCCGCAAGCTGCTGAAAGGACTGCACCGCTTTCCCCGCCAGCTCATCCAGCCGAACGCGCCGCTTCATAATCTGCAGCTCGTTGGAATCGGAGCGGGCCAGGGTCAGCAAATCGGAGACCAGCTTGTTTAACCGCTTCGTCTCCTGAATGCTCACCCAAATGTTTTCGCTTTCCTGCTCGATCGTATGGTCGGGATTGCGGAACAGCCGTTCGAGGTGAAGGAGAATGACCGACAGCGGCGTGCGCAGCTCGTGGGAGGCGTCCGCGATGAATCGCTGCTGCTTCTCCCAGGACAGTTGAATGGGAATCAGCGCCCTTTTCGCGAGGAACAGTCCCGCAAAGACAGCGATCACGATGCTGACCACACCGCCGATCCCCAACACGTACAGGAGGGTGTTCAGCATTTTTTCTTCCGGTTCCAGGTTGACCACCATCTGGATCTGTTTCACTTTCCACACCCGACCGTCCGCGAACACCCGCTTGTCGATGGACAAGGTGTAGACGCGATAGGTCTGCCCGTCCACCGTCAAGGTTTCGATGCCGTCCGCCCCTCCTCTCGGCCGGAATGTGAGCAGTTCTTCCGCGTCGATGGAGTCGCCGTATTCCTTGCGAATGAGCTCTCCCCGATCGTCCCAGAGCAGGAAGACCATCCGCCTGTCCACGTCGAGCATCCGCTTTTTCTCGGGCCGAAAAAACGGGAACGGATCGAACAAGAGGCGTTTTCCGATCTGCCGCAATTCTGCATCCACCTGGGCATACAGCCGATACTGCATGGAGACGTACAGCGCGCTTCCCAGGCCGTTCAGCAGCAGGACGAACACGATCACGTTCAGCGTGACCAGGCGGATCCGCGTCTTTCTAAACATGATCCTTGTTCCCCTTCAGGATGTAGCCGACGTTTCGAATCGTGCGGATATAGTGGTCGCACCCGTGATCGGCCAGCTTTTTGCGCAGGTAATGGACATACAGGTCCACAATGCCGTAGTTGACCTCGGATTCGATCCCCCAGACCCGGTCGAAAATCTGGTCGCGGGACAAAATCTGTTCCCGGTTGTAGAGAAAATACTTGAGCAGATCGTACTCCTTGCTGGTTAACCGCAGCGGATGGGGCCCCACATACCCGTCGTGCTCGTACTCCTTCAGACAAATCGGGCCGTAGCTCAGTTCGCCTTCCTTGGCAAACTTGCCGTTTCGCCGCAGCAGCGCTCTCGTTCGCGCCAGCAGTTCTTCCACCGCGAACGGTTTGACCAGGTAGTCGTCGGCTCCGGCGTCCAATCCTTCGACCCGGGCTTCCACGCTGTCTTTGGCGGTCAGGAACAAAACCGGCGTCAGATTACCTTTTGACCGCAGCTTTCTGACGATCGACAAGCCGTCCAATCCGGGCATCATGATATCCAGCACCAGCAGGTCGTAAATGCCTCGTTCCGCCAGCAGCAGGCCTTCATCCCCCCTGTCGGCACAGTCAACCTGGTACCCTTCTTCCGTGAACACGGCGGAAATCGCCTGAAGCAAATGACGCTCATCCTCTACTGCGAGAATTCGCATACCCATCCCTCTTTCCTGCTCCAATCCCCCTCCCGTCTGCGTCCGGGAGACGCCGGGAGGGAACGCATTTCCTTTTTCATCTATACTACACCAATTGTGCTTGTGACCGTACTCTCCCATTTTATTAGTAAACCATCCGTTTTTTTGAAACAGATTTGAAAAAGGCAGGTGATCGCTCACCTGCCCTCTTTTCTCCCGTTTCAGAAATTACGGTTCTACCACGGTCTTTTCGGCGTGACCGGCGGGAAAGGTCCGCTCGATCAGCTTTTTCACCACGTTCTCGATCTCTTCTTTTCGCTTGTCCGCCTGCTCCTGCGTCAGCTTGCCTTCTTTCACCGCTGCTGCCAGGCGTTCTTCCTGCTGCTTGGTCAAGAGGCTGACCAGCTCATCCGTGGAAACGCCCTGCGCCTTGGCGATTTCAGCCAGCGACTTGCCGGCTTTCAGCTCGCTTTGCAGCTTTTCTTCATCCAGCTTCAGCAGCGCCAGCAGTTCTTCATTGCGGCCGAATCCCGGGAACTTTACGATGAACTTCCCAAAGCCTTTTCCCGGATGAGTGCCTTCCACAATGTGCTGCACCCGCTCGGCAATGGTCTCCTTCAGCTTGTCAGCCTGCTCCTGCGTCAGCTTGCCTTCTTTCACCGCCGCTGCCAGGTGTTCTTCCTGCTGCTTGGTCAAGAGGCTGATCAGCTCATCCGTGGAAACGCCCTGGGCCTTGGCGATTTCAGCCAGCGACTTGCCGGCTTTCAGCTCGCTTTGCAGCTTTTCTTCATCCAGCTTCAGCAGCGCCAGCAGTTCTTCATTGCGGCCGAATCCCGGGAACTTTACGATGAACTTCCCAAAGCCTTTTCCCTGATGAGTGCCTTCCACAATGTGCTGCACCCGCTCGGCAATGGTCTCCTTCAGCTTGTCAGCCTGCTCCTGCGTCAGCTTGCCTTCTTTCACCGCCGCTGCCAGGTGTTCTTCCTGCTTGGTCAAGAGGCTGACCAGCTCATCCGTGGAAACGCCCTGGGCCTTGGCGATTTCAGCCAGCGACTTGCCGGCTTTCAGCTCGCTTTGCAGCTTCTCTTCATCCAGCTTCAGCAGCGCCAGCAGTTCTTCATTGTGGCCGAACCCCGGGAACTTTACGATGAACTTCCCAAATCCTTTTCCCGGATGGGTGTCTTCCACAATGTGCTGCACCCGCTCGGAAATGGTCTCCTTCAGCTTGTCAGCCTGCTCCTGCGTCAGCTTGCCCTCTTTCACCGCCGCTGCCAGGTGTTCTTCCTCCTGCTTGGTCAAGAGGCTGACCAGTTCATCCGTGGAAACGCCCTGCTCCTTGGCCACGTCGGCCAGGGACTTGCCGGCTTTCAGCTCGGTTTGCAGTTTCTCTTCATCCAGCTTCAGCAGAGCCAGCAGATCGGCGTTTTCCCAGAGGGACGGCCCTTTCACAATCACTTTTCCTTCTCCGGGTTTCCCCACTTTGAACCAGCCCTGCCGTTCGATCTTGACGCTTTGTTCCGCAGACGGCTGATTGTCGGCCGCGGCGTAGACGCTTCCGATACTGCCGACGCTCAACGCCGTAGCCATTGCTCCCAAAAGCATTCCGATTTTTGCTTTGCTGAACATGCTGCTTCACCCTTTCCATCATTTTGGACTTGTACCTAGGTACAGCTTTAGTGTAGAGTCTCAATTTTTGATTCGCCTTTGAGAACTGTGGAAAACTGTAGGAATGATCGTGGAAGAGTTGTGTGTCGGGGGAACGCATGCAAAAAGAGAACCCGCTGCTTTTCAGCGGGTTCCCTGTCGTAAGTGTCCTCCGGGGTTTCCCCCCGGGGTATTCATTCAGATCTCTTCTCCGTCCAATTCAATGTCGCCGCTGTCGGCATCGCCGAAGAAGTCGTGCAGTTCATAATCGTCGTCGGAGATGTCAATAATAACCCCATCGATGTCCGCATCCTCGAATTCATCCCAGATATCGCTGCAGATGTTTTCCACCAGATCCTCGATGTCGCTGGTAGTAAGATCGTCGTATTCGTCCTGGTACTCGTCGAGGTCGACTTCGATCTCCACGTCAATGTCGTCCTCGTCACCGCTCAGGTAAATCGACCATTCCAGATCCTCATAATCCCCGTAGTCATCGTTCAGGTCATCTTCCAGCTCGTCGATCCGGTCATCGACGTCATCGTCATCGGCGCTCGCCAGTTCGTCCTCCGCATCCTGCAATTTCTTCTCCAGTTCGGCAATCCGGGCATCCTTTTGCGCAATTTCCGCCTGCAGGGAGGCAATCCGCGGGTCCTCCTTGTCCGTGACGCTCACGGTATACGTGTTCCCGTCCCACGCCACGTTCTTGTTAAACACACCGGCCATCATCCGCAGAGGAATGTAGGTCGTGCCGTTGATCAAAAACGGTTCGATGTCGGTGGGAACAAGCTGACCGTTATACGTCACTTTCACATTGTTGTATTTGACCTGCACGTTCTTGGTCGCGACCGCGGCATCGGAACTGGACGCCAGGACGCCTGCCAGCAGCACGGAGGACAGGACAACGGCCGACGTTTTTTTCCACATGCCAGATCCCTCCCCCTTGGTTTTTTTCAACACCATGTCTCACCCCTTCAGCCATTCCTGATTTTGGTACCGTTCCGGTACAAGCCCAGTGTACCGTTTCTTTTTTTGAATTCTCTTTGAAATCGGACATTCTTTGCGCAGACCATCACCCGCTCACCTGGCGCATTTTTCGCGTCATGCTTTCCACGGTGTGCATGATCCGGGCCAGTCCCCACGACAGGAACACGGTGCCCGCGTAGATCACCAGCAGATAGAGCAGCGTAAACCAGATGTTGGCGAAAATCCACGACAGGTCCCCCGTCAGCTTGATCAGCGCGAGGTTGCAGCAGATCATGACGGCCGAATGGGACAAATAGATGAACAGCGTGAGCCCTTTCCGGAACCGGACGGGAATGGAATCGGCCCAGCGCTCCAGGACCATCAGCAGCACGATCAGGGAAACAAACGCAACCAACACGAATCGCAGGTGAACCGCCACATAGATGGTGTCGGACAGGACAAACAGGACCGTGCTCACGACGGACAGCAGCGTACAGGCGAGCAGCAGCCCCCGATGCTTTCGCAGGAATTGCATCGTCTCATGCCGGTACCAATACAGCAGATGGCCCAGGTAAAAGGTGAAGATCCAGGCGGGAAAGAAATGGCGCGTCGTCAACCCCAGCCATCCGTGATGAAGGTAGTGAATGTACACGAATTGGAGCGCCATGAACAGCCAGATCAGGACCGTGATGTTTTGTTTGGTGATGATGTTTCGAAACAGGTAGGCAAAGACGTAGTACTGGCACAGCATGAACAGAAAGTAGAGCTGGTCGCCCGTCTTTCCCAGCAGAATATGGACAAACGCTTCTTTCGTATGCGGCCATTCGGCAAAGAGCAAATAGTGGTAAACCACTCCGGCGCTCAGGAAGGGCACGACGATATACAGCAGCTTCCCGGAAAAGTACTGCCGCGCTGTGGGCTGTTTGGTCTCAAAGGTATGGGCCGTAAAAAACCCGCTGATCATGGCCAGCAGAACGGTGCCGTACCGACTCAACTGATTCAGGGCCGTGACCCAGAAAGCACTGTCGTACTGAAGCACCAAAGCCGTGTAATGCCCCGAAAACACGAGAAAGGACGACAACAACTGCGTAAGGAAAAGCGATTTGAACAATCGCGACTCTCTTCCCATCTCCACGCTCCTTTGTATAGGGATTGCCGGTCGTGTCCCAAGCTGCCCGAGCCCTCTGCTTTTGGAAAACGGTTTTAGTATAAAATAACAAATTTTGATTCAGATTTGAAAACGGCTATCGCTGCCCGGTCTGCTCTCTGGACCAAGCAGCGATAGCCGTTTTCCCTTGTTGTGACCTTTTCACGCGCCGTACAACAGACAGCCGGCACGGATACCGGGATACCGAAACGGAATGACCCGCGCCAGTCATCGACGCGGGTGGAGATGTGTGCCGGAAGCCAATTGGCTTACGCGGTTTTCTTCAGCTTTTTGGCCGCCCAGTTGCCGAGCGATTGGATTGCCTGCACCAGGCAGATCAGAATGATGACCGTCATGATCATCACTTCGATATCCCACTGCTGATAGCCGTAGCGCAGCGCCAAATCACCCAGACCGCCCGCGCCAACCGCTCCCGCCATCGCCGTCGCCCCGATCAGGCCGATGGTCGCGATGGTCAGACACAAGACAATGCCCGGTCTGGCTTCGCGAATCATGATGCGGAAAATGATTTGCGAGCGGGAAGCGCCCATTGCCTGATACGCCTCAATCACGCCCCGGTCCACTTCGAGCAGCGCCGTTTCCATCAGGCGGGCGATATACGGCGTGGTATACACGATAAGCGGCACGATCGCGCCCTCAACCCCGATGGAGGTGCCGACGACAAACTCTGTGAACGGGATGATCGCCACCATCAAAATGATGAAGGGAAGCGAGCGAATCACGTTGATGATGACGTTGAGACTGTGATAGACCCACTTGTTGGGGGCAAGGTGATCCGGACGGGTAATGACCAGCAGCACCCCCAGCGGAATGCCCAGCAGTGTGGAGATGAACAAGGAGATCCCGACCATGATCACCGTTTCTTCAAAAGATTGATAAAACAGCGGCAGCAGTTCCACCAGTCGATCCATTATCTCCCCACCTCCTCTTGCGATACGACATCCACCCGGTACACGGACTCGCGCAGATAAGCGATTCCCTCCTGCACCGCTTTTTCTTCACCGGAAATATGCAGCAGCAGGATGCCGAGCGCGGTTCCTTTTATCGAGCTGATCGACCCGTACAGCAGGTTTGTCCTGACCGGATAGCGGGAGGCAAGCGTTCCCAGAACGGGATCGAGGGCCGCATCTCCGCGGAACGCGACGCGCAGGATGTACGCGCTGGGACCGGCGTTCTTGATTTTGGCCAGCATCTCTTTCGGGACCTGGTCATCAAAGACCGTCTTGATAAAGTTGCGCGTCGTCGGCTGCTGCGGATTGCTGAAGACATCCAATACCGTTCCCTGCTCGATGATGACCCCGTTTTCCATAATGGCCACGCGGTCGCAGATTTTTTTGATCACCTGCATCTCGTGGGTGATCAGCACAATCGTCAGGTTAAACTTTTGGTTGATGTCCAAAAGCAGGTCAAGAATCGACTCCGTGGTTTGCGGGTCAAGCGCCGAGGTCGCCTCGTCGCACAGCAGGATTTCCGGATCCATGGCAAGCGCCCGGGCTATCCCCACCCGCTGTTTCTGCCCGCCCGACAATTGGGAGGGGTAGGCGCTCGCCTTGTCTTCCAACCCTACCAGGCGCAGCAGTTCCTCCACTTTTTTTCGAATCTGCTCTTTCGGCACCCGATTCATCCTGAGAATTTCGGCGACGTTGTCAAAAACGTTGTACGACGACAGCAGGTTAAAGTGCTGAAAAATGACGCCGATCTTTTTGCGGGCGTGGCGCAGTTCCTTCTCGGACAGCTTCAGCATGTCCTGCCCGTTGACCACGACCGATCCGCTTGTCGGCTTTTCCAGCAGGTTGATCGTTCGGAGCAGGGTGCTTTTCCCTGCTCCGCTGAACCCGATCACGCCGAAAATTTCGCCTTTGTTGACGTGGAGCGTTACGCCTTTCAGTGCTTCCACCTGTTTGCTGCCAACCTTGTACGTCTTGTGAATATTCGTTAGCTGTATCATCTGCCCATGCTCCTCCCTGTTGGGACGTTTCCCTCCTTACCAAGAAGGGAGCACCGATCCGGAAAACTCTTCCTCGATGAACTTCTTGACTTCCTCCGAGCGGTAGATCTTGACCAGTTTTTGATAGACAGGGTTGTCCTTGTCCTTCTCGTTTACGGCGAGAATGTTGACGTACGGGGAGTCCGGCCCTTCGGCAAAAATCGCGTCTTTTTTCGGGTTGTACCCCGCTTCCATCGCAAAGTTGGTGTTGATGCTTGCCGCGTCCAGGCTTTTCAGCGTCCGGGCGAGCAGTGCCGCCTCCAGTTCTTTAAAGACCAGCTTTTTCGGGTTTTCGATGATGTCCTGCGGCGTTGCTTTGTTGCCGACGCCGTCTTTCAGCTTGATCAATCCCGCGGCCTGATAGAGCTGCAGGGCGCGCGCCCGGTTGGTCGGGTCGTTTTGGATGCCGACCGTGCCGCCTTCCGGGATGTCCTCCACCTTCTTGTACTTGGTGGAGTAAATCCCCATCGGGAAGGTGACGGTTTTGCCAATTTCGACAATATGAGTTTTGTGATCTTCGTTAAATTTCTCTAAAAACGGAATGGTTTGAAAGCTGTTTACGTCAATGTTTCCTTTATCCAGCGCCTGATTGGGAAGAACGTAGTCGTTGAACACGACGACTTCGATGTCCAATCCTTCTTTTTTGGCCACTTCCTTTACCTTGTTGAGGATTTGTTCGTGCGGGCCGGCGGTGACGCCCACTTTGATCGTTGTTTTTTCCCCAGCCGGTGCGGCCGAATTGTCCGACTTGTTTCCTCCGCAGGCGGAAAGCAGCGTGGCGATCACAAGCAGCATGATCAACAAGAAACGCGTTTTTTTCATGATGGTCTTCTCTCCTTTTCTCCGATGAAACGATGTATGAATGCATGATGGGAAAACAACGGCGTCGATGTGAACGCATCCTCTCCTTTCAATAAAAAAACCTCTTACAAAGAAGAGGTAAGGGCAGCAAGCCGCCTGCTGCGTAAATACCTCTCTTATCTTTCGGAATCGAACCTAGCGGAATCGATCCGTTGGATTTGGCACCACAAATGTTCGTTTAGGTTGCCGAGGCTTCACAGGGCCAGTCCCTCCACCTCTCTTCATAAGAGATCATCCTATCCAGTTGTAAGTGCAATTCCGATTTGATTAGTTGGATTATAACGTGTCCGCAGGTGTCTGTCAATGACTTTATCGTTTATTGTCGCTATGTATTGAAAATTGTCAAAACGAATCGAATCAGGTCGCAAAACGAACGAAAGAGGCGGAAAGCCGCCTCTCCTTGGTCCCCCGAGCGAGTCGCCGAAGCGATCCACGAACAGTCCTTGGCCGAATCGCTACGGTTGAAAGATCTTGTACTCCTGCATTTTGCGATAGAGCGTATTGCGGCTGATCTGAAGCATTCGGGCTGCCTTGCTGATATTCCAGCGGGCCAATCGAAGCGACTGCTCGATCGCCTCTTTTTCCAAAACCGGTAAGGAAGGAACCTTTTGTTGATGTTCCTCCTCCCGTTCTTCCGTTTCAAACTGAAGATGTTCGGGACCGATCGAATTCCCTTCCGCCAAGAAGACCGCCTGGTTTAACACGCTGTACAGCTCCCGTACGTTTCCCGGCCACGAATAGGCACGCAGCTTTGTCTGTGCTTCCGCGGAAAGTGTGATCGCAGCAGAGCCGCTCATCGTCCGGAGAAGATGTTCCGCCAGCTCAATCACATCGCTCCGCTTGCGAAGCGGCGGCAGGGTTATCTGAATTCCTTTCAATCGGTAGTAGAGGTCGGCCCGGAATCGATTCGCCTTGATCTCTTCCCGCAGGTCCTTGTTTGTTGCCGCGATGATGCGGACATCGACCGGTTTGCTTTTCACACTGCCCACCGGGGTAACCACTTTCTCCTGCAGGACGCGGAGCAGCGCCGCCTGGGCACGGAGGGACATGTCGCCGATCTCGTCCAAAAACAGCGTTCCCTGATGCGCCGCTTCGATTTTCCCGATATTCCCCTCGGCTTTCGCTCCCGTGAAGGCACCTCCCTCGTATCCGAACAGTTCGCTTTCGATGATCGTTTCCGGAATGGCGCTGCAGTTGACGGCAATAAACGGATGCCGCGCTCGCAAACTGGCGGAATGAATGGATTGGGCAAACAGTTCTTTGCCCGTTCCCGTTTCGCCCAAGAGAAGAACGGACAGATCCGTTTCCGCCACTTTTTGTGCCAGCGCCTTGGCGCTCTGCAGACTGGGACAAGAGCCCGCTATCCGCTCAAATGTGTGCAGCGGCTGTCTGGCCGCATCCTTCGTGAGCACCGCAACAGACCGCCAGATTTTGCGCGTATGGTCCACGATGGATTCGATTACGAACCCCTTTTTCTCTCGGAATTCCTTGCCCACGCAATCCTTTCCCAGTATGCGCCGTGCCGCTTGATTCGCACGAATGATGCGGTTGTCGCCGTCGAGGGTCAGAAGCGGGGTATGAAGCCGATTGGACGTGTGTTCCAGTTCCTTCAGGGTGATGAGGTGTTCGTGCTTGACCTCTTCCAGCAGAAGGCGGTTTTGCACGGATTCCGCAATGAACTGCACAAGCGAGGAGAGAAAGGGATGGAATTGGTCCCTCGTCGCACTGATGTTGATCGCCCCTGCCAGTTCACCGGCGGGCGTAAACAGGGGGGACGCGGCGCACGTGAGAAACCGGTTCTGAACAAAGAAGTGCTGTTCGCCGTGAATACGCACGGACATTTTCTCCTCCAGGGCGACTCCCATCGCGTTTGTCCCCTTCTTTTTCTCATGCCAATTCGCCCCTACGCGCAGGTGCAGCTTTTTGGCCTGGCTGTCAAAGTCGGGATCGCTTCGTGTATGGAGCACGACTCCCTGGCGATCGACCAGCAGCGCGATTTGGCCGCTTTTCCTGAGAGAGGGGGTCAACTTCTCAAACACGGCGGCCACGTGGCAAAGCAAAGCGTGATTCTCCTGCAGCAATTCGTGTACCTGTCGGTCGGGAAGGAGCTCATCCTCGACGGCATCCATCGGTGTGAATCCAAACGAATAGCATCGTTTCCACGAACGCTGTATCATTTGCTGCTCTTCCAGAGGCGTAAGAGATGACAACAGGATCACCTCCAAACAAGCAATGGGATGGTGCACACCCAGTATATCACAAAATATTTGTATATTTGCTCAATATTTGCGCAGTTTGTTGTTTCAAAGTGGAGCAGTTCACCATCCCCCTCTGCGAAAGCGCTGTCACGATCGGCGATCTGGGTCTGGCATGCCTTTTGCTTTACATGTCCTGCGCAATCCCATTCATGATAAGTAAGGAGGAATTGGCATGGCAAGCAACCGGGGAGTCGTCTACATGGGACCAGGCAAGGTAGAGGTGCAGGACATTTCGTTTCCGGATTTGGTACTGCGGGACGGGCCGGGGGTGAATCCGCTGAACGTCGGCCGCAAATGTGACCACGGCGTGATCCTGAAGGTGGTGACGACAAACATTTGCGGAAGCGACCAACACATGGTGCGCGGCCGCACCACGGCGCCCCCCGGACTCGTCCTGGGCCACGAAATTACGGGAGAGGTGATCGAGGTCGGACGCGATGTGGAATTCATCAAAAAAGGCGACCTCGTTTCCGTGCCGTTCAACATTGCCTGCGGACGTTGCCGGAACTGCAAGGAACAAAATACCCATGTCTGCCTGAACGTGAACCCGGATCGTCCCGGATCTGCCTACGGGTATGTCGACATGGGCGGCTGGGTAGGCGGTCAATCGGAATACGTCATGGTTCCCTATGCAGACTTTCAACTGCTGGCATTCCCCGACAAGGATCAGGCGATGGAAAAAATCCTCGATCTGACCATGCTGTCGGATATTTTCCCGACAGGGTACCACGGTGCCGTCAGTGCCGGCGTGCGTCCCGGCTCTACCGTCTACGTCGCCGGAGCAGGGCCGGTTGGGCTTGCCGCTGCCCATTCCGCCCAACTGTTGGGCGCATCCGTCGTCATTGTCGGCGACTTGAATCCCGCCCGGCTGGAACAGGCGAGAAGCTTTGGATGCGAAACCATCAACCTGAGTGAACACGACAACCTGGGAGAACAAATTGAACACATTCTGGGCGTTCCCGAAGTGGATTGCGCGATCGACTGCGTTGGTTTTGAAGCGCACGGTCACGGTCGCGACCATTCCGAGGCACCCGCCACCGTGCTCAACTCCATTATGGAAATTACCAGAGCCGCAGGCCGACTCGGCATCCCGGGGCTGTACGTGACGGGTGATCCTGGCGCCGTGGACGAGGAGGCCAAGGTGGGGACATTGAAAATTCGCATCGGCCTGGGCTGGGCAAAAGCCCATACCTTTGTCACCGGACAGACGCCGGTCATGAGATACCACCGCGAGTTGATGATGGCCATCCTCCATGGCAAGGCGCAGATCGCCAAAGCGGTCAATGCCACCAAAATTTCGCTGGACGAAGCCCCGAAAGCCTACAGCGACTTTGATAAAGGGGCGGCGAGAAAATACGTGATTGATCCCCATGGCTTGGTCAAGTAACGCCCTCCGCCTGCGTGAGGCTGTCCCCGGCGGGGATTCCATCGGTTGCAGGAATGGTGCGAAGGAAAGGTGGTGTGACCATGGAGCATCCACCTGCTTTATGGAGGCGGAGTCTCGCTGAGTTTGTCGGTACGGCCCTGCTGGTGCTCATCGGCCCGGGCAGTGCCGCCTTTCACGGAATCCTGTCGGCAAAGGCGAATCACCCCACCACGTTGGCCGATATCGGCGTCATCAGCCTGGCTTTTGCCATCATCGTCACCGCGATGATCTACACCTTTGGAAACGTATCCGGGTGCCACATCAATCCGGCGGTGACCATCGGATTGGCGGCGGCGGGACGCTTTTCCTGGAGGGACGTCCCCGCCTACGTGACGGCGCAGTGTGCGGGAGGAATCGCGGGCGCCCTATTGATCCTGGTCGTGCTGGGCACGGACGGAGCCGTCATCGGAAATCTCGGCGCCACCGTCCTTTCGCCGACCACCGGATACGTGCAGGGCATTGCCATCGAAGCGCTGGAGACCTTTATTCTGATGCTTGTCATAATGGGAGTGGCCGTCGATTCGCGGGCGCCCCACGGATTCGCGGGACTGGTCATCGGCCTGACGGTTGGCGGCATCATCATGATGACGGCCGGACCGACGGGTTCCTCCTTCAATCCGGCCCGAACCTTCGGCCCTTACGTGGTGGACAGTTTGGCAGGCGGAACCGTGGACTGGAGCCATTTTCCCGTCTATGTGATCGGTCCCCTGCTCGGCGCCGTCCTGGCTGCCTTCACCTATGAGGCGATTTCTGCGCCTGCGCGCGGTGCCGCTTCCGGGAGAACCACAGATACAGGCAGGTAACAGGTGAGCAGAAAAAGTCTCTGGCTTCCCCCATTGTTTATCAAAGAAGAAGGGCTGTCTCGTCGCAGACAGCCCTTTTTCCATGCTTCCATCCCACGCGAAAGGCTGCTTTTTCCGCGGGCCGCGCAGGCGTAAGGGATTGACTGCCAGCACCCTATTTTGGATCCCGGAACCGTAGGCGGAGGACAGCGGCAAGATCAACCTGCGTATGCCATCATCACTGCACCGGCCGTTTGCAGTTGAGACGGAATGGGAAGGCCACAGAAAAGGGAGGCAGACTGCGGCCTGCAGCACCAGAACCCATAAGCAATCAGACAATTTTTCCCCCTTTACAACCAAAGCCAAACATAAGGATGATTGGTCTAATAAGTGTCAGGGAGTGGAAACGGAATAGAGGTTGTTTCCTTAGTAAAAAAGCGCATGAAAGGAGGGAAACGGAATGGATGCTGTTACCTTAGTAAAAAAAGCGCAGCAGGGCGATGAAACGGCTTACCTTGCATTGTTTCAACAATACGAAGAAATGATGTACAGGATCGCTTTTGTCTATGTGAAAAATCAAGAAGATGCCCTCGATATTGTTCAAGAGGCGGCTTATCGCTCCTTCAAGTCAATCAAGACATTACGGGAACCCCGATACTTTAAAACATGGGTAACGAAAATTACCATGAGCTGTTCGATCAACTTGCTTCAGAAACGAAAGAAAGTCGTTCCATTGAAGCCGGAACAATTGGATTTTTTTCATTCAATGGATGAGGATCTTCCTCTTTCCATCACATTAAAAGATGTGCTTGAAAAATTAGATGTGAATGAAAAAAGTGTGGTCTTGCTGAGGTTTTATCAAGACTACACGTTGAAGGATATCGCTCAGATGTTAGAACTCCCCTTGGGTACAACCAAAACCATTTTGTATAGAGCCTTGGAAAAACTTCGTGGAATTTTAAGGGAGGAGGAGCGTTCATGAAAAGAAGCACCCTGAAAGAGGAAATGGAAAAAATTGAGATTCCGCCAGATCTTCATCACAGAAGTAAAATGGGTATCCAACAAGCGAAATTAGAAGAGCGACATAGCGAGAGGATCATTGGGAAGAAACGCGTATGGGGCGGAATCGTTTCGGCTGCCGTTTTGGTGTCTGCCATTATTGCTTTGAACGATTCCAGTCTGGCTTCATCTGTACGTGGATATTTCAGGGATATCGTCAACTGGAAGAACGAGGTGGTAGACACACAATATTCCCAAGCTACGGATGAAATTAAGGTCGAGGCGAATTCAGCCACTGTACAATCTGAAACGATTATTGTGCCAGTAACGGTTACCCTACAAGACATTACGAAACCGCCTTACAGTACGATAGAGGTTCTTACTTTCGGCGATTTCGAGGTTGTGGGAAGTTCAGGAGAGTCTTTGACCAACAACCAAATTACCGTCCAGGCTGCATCAGACAACCGTTATGAATTTGATATAAAAGATCGTGACAAACTTCTTTCCGAAGTAAAAAGTCCGAAAGCGAATGAAAGAGTGTTTCAGGCAAACCTTCTCCTTGATGCTGGCTTCTTCAATAACAATGAGCGTTTTACGTTGAAGATCCGTTCATTCTTCGGACAGAAAAAAGCTGACTCGCCTTTAAAAATAGAAGGGGATTGGAAGGTTGCTGTTTCTGTGAAGCGTTCCTAACTGCTGCTTCTGTCCTTTGTTTCAAAACAATTCATGTCCCATTGGGGTCTTACCCTCTCAAGTAAACAGACTCTGGGCTCGGTATTAAACCGGGCTCAGGTAGTCCCCATGGAAAATCCCCTCCAAGGTAACAGGAAGGGAGTTTATCCTTTACTGTCTACATAGAAGGGGTTTATTGAGATGGGGATGTTTTTGACAATCCCTAAATGAAGCTAATCAAGGCCGTCGTTAGGCCGGGTGATAATGATCGTACGGGTGTGATGTGTCCTAACGTCGGGCCCCGTCCAGGTGTAAAACCGGCCGGCAAAGGTGAACGCTTCTCAGTGAAACGAACAACACGAGTTGTTAAAACGCAATAAAAATGAAAAACAAGACTAGAACATACCCCGGAAACATCGAAAGTTGTATACTGTGTTTTTTACTGTTAATGAAATGGGCCCAGTAAAAGGATATTGATCCCAAAACAGCTGTGTAAAAAAACATGTCGATTGGGTTTCTATGCAACACAAATTTATGAATCAAATACGAATACATTGCACCTGTTAACGCAAAGATAATGGTTCCAATAATGCGGCTATTTATTTTGGACGCAAATGTATATACTAATTCTCCGATTAAGCACCCAGCGTAACAAACCGGAAGTAAATAAAATGACAGCATAAACGCAATAAACTTATGGACTCCCTCTTCACGAAAAGATTCAACAGGTACAATACTAACGATATATACAATGGCACTGATGAGATAAACGACACCTGATGAAGCAAAAAAACGTACGATTCTCATAAACACCCCCATATCATCAGTGGTAATCTTATGTTTTTTACATGATTGAATACTTGAGGAGAAATTTTCCATGGACAACTTTGTACACAATTTTTATTTAGGGTTACAAGGAGTCTTTATTGTATATATTCTCTTTTCCCTATATTTCTCTATAATTAAAAACGAGGGATTACGTGCCTTCTTTGACTGGAAGTTAATAAGTATTAACTTAGCGGTAGCCGTAATAATTGCTGCTATTTCAACTTTGGTTATATAAGACTACGGGGGGATGATCCCCCTTTTTCTTTTCCCATGCTTCCAGCAACTTGATGTCGTCCGGGTGTGATCGATCCCATTCGATGTACTCTTCCCGGGCCAATGCGGCCAGCACCTCCAACACGCCGCTGCGGCTGCGGCCGGTTTTCACGCACAACTCATCCACTGTCGGCGTGCGCCGGCGCCCAACTGAGAAATTGGCAATGATGTGCAGAACTTTCCGTTCAATATCCTGCAGCATGACGTTTCACCACTGGGGCAACGGCAAGGATGTTGTCAACGGAGAATACACGGAACGCCCTACGTGCAAAGCAGTAGGCTTTCACCCGGCCGCTGCTGATCTCATGTATCCGGACTGTTCGCTTCGACGTTCGGCCGTGGCGATCCAAATAGATGATCTCGACAAGCTGACCTCTGCTCATATAGCGTTTTAAGTTCCCGAGCATATTCGTTCCCCTCTGCAATACGAACACGAGGCGAACATGTAAAAAATAAAGACACCTGGAGAGGGGGTTGACTCATAAAAAAACTCCGACCATCTAAAGATGATCGGAGAAGTAGTACGTGAATGATGTTATTATAATTACTGACAATTGGAATTTCCTTAGATTATTGATGGTAAGTGAGTAAAGAATATCCTCAATTGGTGCTTGAATGAAAAAAAGGAGACAGTCTCCTGCACAATTTGACTGCCTCAATTCATTACCCCAAGAACATTTCGTAGAGGACTTACCTCTTCACCCTGTTTATCGGATGGAGAGGATTATACATTCATGCATAAATTATGGAAATTGGTCTGACCACCTGCCGCCACATGACGAAGTGCTCGCTACGGTCGCTCTTCTGGCCCATTATGGTGATGCCGGCGCGCCGCAGCTCCTTGGCGGCTTCTCTCTCCTTGGTGAACGCTGCTTTGCCGAGTAGACGAAGATACGCCCCATACACGATCAGAAAGGTATCTGACGACACCACCAAGGGAAGGTCGTCCTGCACGTACTTTACGGCCTGACGATCTCAAACAACGTATGCAAGAAGAAAACGAACGAGAAGAGACCATTCGTCAACAACTGCAGGTTGAGACCTTATTTGAGAAACAGCAACCAAAACTCTCCCCCAATGAGGTCATAGAAGTAGCCAAAAGTCTGAAAGAGAACTGGTCCTTTCTTGAGCCGGATCACAAAAAAATGATCATGCAAACCCTCTTCTCGGAGATTACCATAGACGTCACTGGAGAGGCAGTTGGAGGTCCAGGTCGAAGAGCCCCAGCTGAGATTATTTCACTGAAAACGAACTGAAGAGGCGGATTTCCGCCTCTTCTTCATTCCAGTTAATCCCAAGCGAAACGTTGTTCGCGCCACGGGTCGCCGTACATGTGATACCCGTTCTTCTCCCAGAACCCCTGCTTGTCTTTTTCCAAAAACTCGACGCCGCGCACCCACTTGGCGCTCTTCCAGAAGTACAGGTGCGGGATGACGAAGCGGAGCGGCCAGCCGTGTTCCGGGGTGAGATCCTGTCCGTTGTGCTTGAAGGCAAACAGGTTGCCCGGCTTGAGGAAGTCGTCCAGCGGCATGTTGGCCGTCCAGCCGAATTCGGCGTGCAGCATCACGTATTTGGCCTCCGGCTTCACCTTGACCAGCTTCACGATTTCTTCCACGGGAATGCCTTCCCAGACGTTGTCCAGCTTGCTCCAGCCAGTGACGCAGTGAATGTCGTTGGTCACCTGCGCTTTGGGCAGGGCCATGATCTGCTCATAGGTAAGCGTCACTTCCTGCTCCACCAGGCCGAAAATGCGAAAGCTCCACTGGGTCGCCAAATCGGTGTACTCCGGCACATCGCCGTAGTGCAGGACGGGAAAGCCGGTCGTCACTTTCTGATTGGGAGGCACGCGGTCATGCCTGGTTTCCAGGGTCTTGTTGGTAAACATGGGGCTTCACTCCTTTGTCCGACAGGCGTGATCGATTCCCGGGCGCAAACGCCGTCCCGCGTAGTATGTGCGGAGAGCGGCCAGCCATACGGGAACGACTCGTTGTAGGTATACCACCTTCTTACCATATCCCGCAGGTCGCTGCAAGAAAAACACCCCCGCCAATGTGCGGGGGGACGTCCCTCGCGAATACGGGACAACAACCCGCACGCAGTCCGCTGCCGGACGGCTGCGTCCGCCGGTCTATTTTTTCCCCACGCGCAGGAGGGCGTGATCCACCTTGATGCACAGGTCCATGATGACCTCGATGCCGTGCTGTTTCGCCAGCGCGGCCGCCTCTTCGCTGACGATCCCCTGCTGCAGCCAGAGGGCCTTGGGTTTCAGTTTGACCGCTTCCTCGGCGACCGGCGGCACGTCCTCGCTGCGGCGAAACACGTTGACAATGTCAACCGGCTCGTCGATCTCGCTCAGGGAAGCGACCGCTTTTTCGCCCAGCACTGTCTCGCCGGCAATCGTCGGGTTGACCGGAATGATGCGGTAGCCCGCGTTTTGCATGGCGGCCGCGACCATGTAGCTGGTGCGCTCCGGCTTGTTGGAAAGGCCGACCACCGCGATGGTTTTCGCCTCCTCCAGCAGTTGGCGGCGGCGTTCGTCACTCGGATTGTGGAACATGGCTTGACAACTCCTTTACGCATTGGATTGGCTGCGGTTCAGCACAAATTGGGCAAGCGTGCGGACCATGACGCCGGTTCCGCCCGCCGGCTGCATGTCGCCCGCGCTGCCGGTGTACGCCGTGCCGGCAATGTCCAGGTGGACCCACGGGGTATCACCCGCGAACTCCCGCAAAAAGGCTCCGCCGATGATGCAGTGGCCGTAACGGCCGCCCGAGTTTTTCAGATCGGCATAGCGGCTTTTGTTCAACTCGCGATACTCCTCAAACATCGGCAGCTGCCAGAGGCGTTCCCCGGCCTGCTCGGCCGCGGACAGCAGTTCGCCGACGAGCGCCTCGTCGTTGGTCATCGCGCCGGAGCAGTAGTGGCCCAGGGCGACGACGATCCCGCCGGTCAGGGTGGCGGCGTCCACCAGGCAGGAGACGCCCTGTTCCTTGGCGTAGGTGATGCAGTCGGCCAGGACCATCCGTCCCTCGGCGTCGGTCGTGATGATTTCCACCGTCTTGCCGCTCATCGTGGTAATCACGTCCCCCGGCTTGTAGGCCGTTCCCGACGGCATGTTTTCCACGCAGCCGATGACCGCGAGCACGTTCGCCCGGGGCTTGAGCTGGCCCAGCGCTTCCAACGCCCCGATCACGGCAGCCGCTCCGCCCATGTCGGACTTCATGTCTTCCATGCCGGCAACCGACTTGATGGAAATGCCGCCGGTATCAAAGGTGACGCCTTTGCCGATCAGGCCGATCACGTCCTCCCAGGTCTCTGTTCCCTGGTATTTCACCGCGACGACGTACGGCTCTTCCGCGCTGCCCCTGGCGACGGCCAGCACGCCGCCCATGCCCATTTCCTCCAGCTTATCTTTTGTCAGCACCTCGTACGCCATACCGTAGCGTTCGGCCACGGCCACCGCCGCGTCTTTCAGGGCGCGCGGCGTCAGGTAATTGCCCGGTTCGTTGACCAGCGTCCGCGCCAAGTTGGTTCCCTGCGCCAGCGCTTCGCCGCGCATCACGCCCAGCATGGCGCTGGCCGCTTCCTCGTCGCTGCCGACGAGAAGCTGCACCGTCCCCAGCGGCTCCGTCTCCCGCTTCGGCTTTTGCCGATAGCCTTCGTAGTGATACGCCGCCAGGCAAAACGCCTCCGTCACCGCCTGCGCGAAGCGGCCGGTCGACAGCTTCCGCCCGCCGCGCAGATCCACGGCCACGGTTTTGCCGCTGCCTTTGCCTCCCACCGTCTTGGCGGCCCGCCCCCAGGCGGCGCGGATGGAGACGAAGTCGGCCTTCTCCCGGTCACCCATGCCGATGACGATCAGCTTTTTGGCCACAAGCCGGCCCATCGTGTGAACGACGGCCACCGCCTTGGCCTCCCCGCTGATTTCCTTGTCCCGCTGCAGCGCGGCCAGCCCGCCTGCAAACCGTTGATCCAGATCCGGATACACCTGCGCCAGCTCCTCCTCTTTCCACAGCGGGATCACCAGCTCATCGCACGGAACGGTCCACCATTCGCTCCGTTTTTCTACCGTGACGTTCATATACCCTTCCTTCTTTCTCTATGATAGGATAAAACTACGGGCACATGCATGCCTCAGCGTGTGCCCAGACTCAGATGCAGGGAAGGAAACGGGATGGCTTTCGCTTCCGTGTACGGAATGGCGTCCGCCTGTGGCAGCGCGGCCGTGCAGTCGTCGAGAAAACGGAGAATGGCGTCGACATCGAGATCCCAGTGGCGCGGACCGTATCTGGCCAGATATTTGCGGGCGTTGGCAAACATCAGGCGCGCACCCTTGACGTTGCCGCCGGAGAAGTGATACAGCCCGACCGCCATCTGCAGCAGTCCCTGGAGAAACTTGTTCGATTTGTCTTCCATCCAGATTTCCTCAAGCAGGTCGTGGCACTCGTAGTACTCGCCGGCGTTGAACTTTTCGATAAACCGTATGTACTGCTCGGGGTATCGCATGGTCAACCGCCACCGTCCTTCCGCTTTCCATCGTAACACAGATTGCCCGGTCTCGAAATCCTGACGAAAACTTTACGGATGAGCGAAACGCCGTTCTGTTACAATAAACGCAGACGCAGCAGAAAGGAATGGATCTTTCTATGGCAGCAATACTCGACAACTTTCCGTTATGGGCGGCTCTGATTGCCATAGGAATTGCCCAGTTGATCAAAATCCCGCTTCACTACATCGCCACCCGGACCTGGCAGTGGTCGCTGATGTTCAGCACAGGCGGCATGCCCAGCTCCCATTCGTCCGCAGTGACCGCTCTCTCGACGGCCGTGGGCATCCGGGAAGGGTTCAGCAGCAGCATGTTCGCCATCTCCGCCATTATCGGGGTCATCGTCATGTTCGACGCGGCCGGTGTCCGCCGCCACGCCGGCATGCAGGCAGTCGTGCTGAACAAGCTGGTGGACGAATTCAACCACCTGCTGGAGGGGATGAAGACCTTCAAGGTGCGTCCCAACCAGGAAAAGGCCCAAAAGCTGAAAGAACTGCTCGGCCACCAGCCGATCGAGGTATTCATCGGCGGATGGCTGGGTGTCATGATCGCGCTGATCACACATAGGTTGATGTAGGGCGGCAGGAGACCGCCGGAGTTGTCCCGCACCGGAAACGGAGCCGGGCAGCGCCGTTTCGGGGAGGGAGAGCATGCGCATCGTTTCCATTTGTCCGAGCAATACGGAAATCCTCTATTATCTGGGACTGGGCGATCAGGTGGTCGGTCTGGACGACCACTCCGACTGGCCGGGCGAATGGCAGCACCTGCCGCGCGTCGGACCCGATCTGTCCATCGACATGGAGAAAGTGGAGGCGCTGCGGCCCGATCTGGTCGTCGCCTCGCTCAGCGTTCCGGGCATGGAAAAAAACGTAGAGGAACTCGCCGCCCGGCGGATTCCCCATCTCGTGCTGAATCCGTCGCGGATCGCCGACATCCCCCAGGACATCCGGCTGGTGGGCGAGGCCACCGGTACGGAACAGGCCGCCGAACGGCTGGCCCAGCAATTTGCCGAAAGAGTGGAAACCATCCGTCAGGCGGCAGCGCGGAGGGGCACCCGGCCAAAGCTCTACTGGGAATGGTGGCCCAATCCGATCTACACCCCCGGACGAGACAACTGGCTTACGGACGTAAGCGAGATCGCCGGTGGCGTCAACGTGTTCGCCGACTTTCCCTGCGCCAATGTCAAAGCGACCCGCGACATGGTGCGGGAGCGGAATCCCGATCACATCTGCGTCGTCTGGTGCGGCATCGAGCTGCGCCGGATCAAACCGGGGATGATCACCGACCGGCCCGAGTGGCGGGAGATGGACGCCATCCGCCGCGGGCGCGTCCATCTGCTGGAAGAAGGACTCTACTGCCGCCCGTCGCCCCGCATCCTGGACGGGTTGGAGCACCTGGTCAAGCTGCTGCACCCGGACGACGTCACCTGAGAGCGTGTTTCCCCTGTACACAAGCAAAGGATTTGCCGCCGGCATCAACACCGGGGCAAATCCTTTTGTGTGTTCCCATCCCGCTAAAGTCAGTGGATGGGGTCGGCCATTGCCGCGATTCCTTTTTCGTTCAGTCGGGTCATCATCGCTTCCGTCACCTTGCCGTCGCCGCGGCGGATGACGTACACGTCCAGGGCTTTTTTGCCCCACTGCTTGAACACATCCTGCTTGGTTTCAAAATAGAGGTCGATCTTGTGGCCGCGAATGGCCCCTCCTTTGTCCGCCACCACGCCGTAGCCGTAACCGGGTATGTACAGGACCGTTCCCAGCGGAAACACGCGCAGGTCGGCGGCAATGGTGGAGTATTCATCCCGGCGAACCCTCACGCCCGAGTATGTAATGCCGTAAGACGGATGGGACGGATGTTTGCCCGTCGATTCATACCCGGCGTAATACCCCGTCGCCACGACGCGAACCTTGGGATACTGCTCCAGCATCCGTTCGTTCTTGTCGGTCATCGGGAGGAAGGAGCTGGTGGAAACCGTCCGTTTCTTGACGACCTGCCTGCCATCCCTCGTCTCCGTGACGCCGAATGCGGTCTGGACGGAGCGATCCCCCATCACATTGTAGCCCAATCCGTCGGTCGCGAAGCCGGTCAGTACGGTAACGCCCAAGACGATCATACTCACCAATCGCTTACCATTCATTCTGTAAAAAACCTCCTCTCGGTTCTAGTCTTGTCCCGAAGAGAAGGAAACTATACACAAAATGACCCCATTACAAAAATATTCTGGATCTTGCGGCACAAAAAAGCCGCCCCGTGCCGGAAGGCGGAAGCTCCTGTCGCCGAGAAGGTTGTGCAGCCTGAACAGAAAAAGGCAGACCCCGCAAAAGGCCCGCCCGAACCGTCGTTAAAACATCCGATACCCTTTTTTCCGCAGCGTTTGGATCGTCCAGCCGCTGACCACCGTGCCCGCCATGCCGCATCCCAGGATGATCGCGTCCCAGGGGCCGGGAACGATTTTTTTGTACAACAGCGCCCCGACCACCACGCCGATGACGAGCACCACCGGCAGCCAGGTCGTCCGCAAAATCATGTTTATGATAAAACCGATGCCAAAACCGAGCACGGCAAACAGCACAATGGACACTACAAATTGCAGCAAACTCATCGCCCGTTCAATCCTCCAGCCTTCTGGACGTATCGGCATTCGCGTCCAAACCACGTCCGTTTCCGCTTTTTAGTGTAGCCCAATCCCCGGGGGAGGTCAATCGCAAAAGCGGCACCGCCCTGTGCAGGCCCAAACAAAAGAGCCGACGTTCGTCGGCTTTCGGCTACGCTTTGACGGGAGAAGCGGCCGTCATCGGTTCGGAATGAGTCCCGGTGCCGTCACAGCCCGGACAGTTCTCGGTGCCGCCCAGCAGCAGTTGGAAATACCCCTGCCCCTTGCAGTACGGGCATTGTTCTTGTTCGGTTCTCATGGTGACCTCTCCTTTCCCATCCACTTTGGGAAATAAATTGTATTTTCTGATTTTTTGGATGTGTCTTACTATAACAAAGAATCCGCAGGCACGACAACGGGAAAATCACTCGGAAAACGGAAAAAAACCGGGATGTAAGCGGCTGCATCCCGGTTTTTCTGTCTATTTCTCACGCTTACATAGTCCATCCAGAAGACCACCACAAAAACCCCCGGTATTTCGCCGGGGGCATTCGTGCATGTCTGTCCTGCTTTCCCAAACCGCCTGCGTTTCGCCGGCCCTTTTCTTCGCGCTACTCGTCGTCTGCGTCGAGCAGGCCGTTGTCGATCATGTAGCGGAGGTTCTCCCGGTCCCGCTCCCGCCCTTTTTCTTTCAGGCGTTCGATCGCGGGCAGGATCAGGATGTCGACTTCGCGCTGCACGTGCTGGGCCAGGTCGTAGCGACCCTGTTCCTCCAGGTAGGCGCCTACCTCCATCAGCGCGTTGTAGCGCTCCAGCTCATCCCTCGTCAGCAATCCTCTGACCTGAATACTGGCGTGACGCATGGCTGCCTCTTACAACCGCACTTTTTTCATGGCCAGACCGACCCCGCCGATCTTCCACAGGTAGCGGAGGTCGCTCGCCTTCTTCATCAGGGCGGCGGTGCTGCCGAACAGCTTTTTCGAGCCGACCATGCCGATGCCTTCACCTTTGCCGAGCGATGCCAGGGTGCCCTGCAGCGCCGGAACGAACGGCTGCATCACTTCGCCGCGAATCAGGGCCACCAGGTTGTCGCCCAGGTTTTCCCCTTCCTGTACGGCGATCTGGGCGGTCGGCGGATACGGACGGCCCTCGGCGTTAAAGATCAGGGCGCAGTCGCCGACGACAAACACGTTTTCGTAGCCTGGCGCGCGCAGGTACTCGTCTACTTTCACGCGGCCGCGCATGACTTCGAAGCCGGATTTCTCCACGATGCTGTTGCCGCGCACACCCGCCGCCCAAACGACGGTTTTCGACTTGATCTCTTCGCCGGTAGCCAGCAGGACGCCATCTGCGGTGCACTCCTTGATCGGCGTGCCGATCTTGAACTCGACGCCTTTGCGGCCCAGGACGTCCATCGCGTAGCTGACCAGCTCCGGATCAAAGCCCGGCAGAGCGGTCGGCGCCGCTTCGATGCAGTAGATTTTCACCAGTTCCGGATCGACGTCAAACTCCCGGCACAGCTCCGGAACACGGTCGGCCAGCTCGCCGCAGAACTCGATGCCGGTGAAGCCGGCTCCGCCCACCACGAAGGTGAGGTAATCGGTGCGCTCCGGCTCGTTTTTGTACTTTGCGAACATGTACTCGATGTGCTCGCGGATCTGACGCACGGCGTTGATGCTGCGGATGCTGAACGCGTATTCTTTCAAGCCTTGGATGCCGAACGTTTCCGGCTCGCTGCCCAGACCGATCACCAGGTAGTCATAGCTGAGCACTTCGCCGTTTTCCAGCGTGACGGTTTGTTCGTCCGGCTGGATGGACTGAACGGTGCCTTTTACAAAGTTCACCTTGTTCATGTCGATGATCTGATCCAGGCTGACGCGGGCGTGGTCGGCGGAAGCGGTGCCGGCAGCCGGCTCGTGCAGCCAGGTGGTGATGTAGTGGTAGTTGTGCTTGTTGACCAGCGTGATTTCCGCTTCGTTGTAGTTCAGCTTTTTCTGCAGCTTCAGCGTGGTCAGCAGGCCTCCGTATCCGGCGCCGAGGATGAGAATTTTGGGTGTGCTCATGGTATCCCTTCCATTCGTGTTATGATAGGCATTCCCTGGAAGTTTGTGCGAAATTTCACGTGATTGGATACGCTTAAGATGCCCTGAACGACCGCTCCTGTATAAACGGAATAATTGCCCTGCCAGATCCGGTGCTCCAATCTGTGAAAAAAAGCACAATCCAGGAAACAAAAAATTTTGTCAAATTCGTTACATTCACACTCATATTAAAAGGAGTCGACAAGATTTTCAAGTCATTTTTGCCCATCTCCCCGTTTTTTCTCTTCTTTTTTTCGTTTACAGGTATGGGTATAATAGGAAAGGATGCTTTCAGAATATTTCGGAGGTGCTTGAGATTGAACCTTCTGCAAAAGGACGAGCAGGTGTATGACATTACCATTATCGGAGGCGGCCCTGCCGGCTTGTTCACCGCGTTTTACGGCGGGATGCGCCAGGTTAGCGTAAAGATTATCGAAAGCATGCCGCAGCTTGGCGGACAGCTTTCTGCCCTGTACCCGGAAAAATACATATACGATGTGGCCGGGTTTCCGAAAGTGCTGGCCCAGGACCTGATCAACCATTTGAAAGAACAGGTCTCCCGGTTTCAACCGACCGTCTGCCTGGAGGAAAAGGTGGAAAACGTCGAGAAGAAACCGAACGACATTTTTGAAATCACCACCGACAAAGGCATTCACTACTCGCGCGCCGTCATCATCACCGCCGGCGTGGGCGCGTTTGAGCCCCGCAAACTGGAACATCCTGACGCCGCCAAGTACGAAAAAGCCAACCTGCACTATTTCGTCACCGATCTGAACTCCTTCAAGGGACAGCGCGTAGCCGTCATCGGCGGCGGCGACTCCGCCGTGGACTGGGCGCTGATGCTCGAACCGATTGCCAAGGAAGTCACTCTCATCCACCGCCGCGACAAGTTCCGCGCTCACGAACACAGTGTCGAAATGCTGATGGCCTCCAGCGTCAACGTCACCACGCCGTATGAAATCGCCGCCCTGCACGGCGACGAACGCATCGAACGACTCACGATCGTCAACAACGTCACCAAAGAAGAGCGCGACCTGGAAGTGGACGCGGTCATCGTCAACTTTGGCTTCATCTCGTCTTTGGGACCGATCAAGAACTGGGGACTGGAACTGGAAAAA
Source organism: Brevibacillus sp. WF146 (assembly GCF_001673705.2). NCBI lineage: Bacteria > Bacillati > Bacillota > Bacilli > Caryophanales > Paenibacillaceae > Brevibacillus > Brevibacillus sp. WF146. The sequence continues at coordinate 1,042,665 of NZ_CP109943.1, read as the reverse complement.
GGGGGCATCCTCGTCAACTCCCGCATGGAGACCAACATTCCGGGGATCTACGCGGCCGGCGACATCGCCACCTATCCGGGCAAGGTCAAACTGATCGCCGTCGGCTTCGGCGAAGCGCCTACCGCTGTCAACAACGCGGTCGCCTACATCAATCCGGATGCGAAACTGCAGCCCGGCCACTCCTCCAGCATGGACAATTTCAAGTCGTAACCGTTCGCAGCAGCGCCCTGCCAGCCGTTATCTTCGGCTGGACAGGGCTTTTTTTGTCGGGCAAGCCCGAACAAGCGTCCCACCCGTCCTTCCGCGTGGGACGGCCCGTTTGCCTGCGCCAGCCGCTCTGCATAGGGGATGCCGCCCCGGCGCACAGTAGGGAGAGAACGACGCCACAAAAAAGGAGGGATCCATCCGGCCATGGACCATCTCTGCCCCGTCTGCAACGGCCTCATGCCCTACCAGGAAGCGTGCCCCCGCTGCGGCCGCCCGTTGGACGACGCCGGACGGCTGTATGACTACTACGGCGATTACAGCCCGTACCTGGAGATCGACGACTCCAAGCTGAGCAACGGCTTTCCCGACCGGCTCCACCACCACTGCCTGCACGTGGGCTGGTGTCCCGCCTGCAGGCAGGAGCATCTGTCGGTGATCGAGGAGTGGAGCAGCCAGGCGCTGCAGGACCAGTCACCGCCGCCCTTTACTCCGGATGCAGGGGAATCTCCACGGTAAAGCAGACGCCATCGTCCGTGTTGGCCGCCCGCAAAGGGGCACGGTGCAGCCGGGCAATCCGCTGCACAATCGCCAAGCCCAGGCCGAACTCCCCCTTCTCCCCTTTCACAAACTGCTTGAACAGCGCTTCCTCCTCCGGAATGGGCGGCCCGTCGTTGCCGATGCGCAGCACCGCCTTTCCGGCTTCCTGCCGCAGTGAGAGGAAAATCCGCTCCCGGGCATAGCGCGTCTGGTTGTCCAGCAGGTTTTCCAGCAGGACGCCCCACTGCTCTCTGTCGCCCGTGACGGTCACCGGCTCCAGCGACTCCTCCCAGCGGACGTCGTCCGCCGCCAGCGCAGCCGCTCCCATACATCGCGGGCCAGCTCGTCCAGGCGAAACGGCCGGTGCTCCGGCCGGCGCGTCTCCAGATAATCCAGCTTGGTCATGTAGAGCAGGCCGCGAATCCGTTTTTCCAACCGCTCCGCCTCGCTGTCGATCACCTGCACCGACCCCTGCAGGTCTCCGCGCGGATAAATTCCGTCCAGGATCGACTGGGCGTAGCTGCGAATCACCATCACCGGCGTTTTCAGCTCGTGGGAGACGTCCTGCAAAAAGGCCTGCTGGGCTTCATCCTGCCGAACCAGCCGCTCCCTCATCCGCTCGATCGAACGGGCCAGCCGGCCGATTTCGTCGCTGCGGTCCGTCACGAACGGCTCGTGCCAATCCCGGTCGGCGATCCGTTTCACCCGCTTTTCCATCTGCACCAGCGGACGGGTGAGGTAGCGGGCCAGCCAGATGCAGGGCAGCAGGCTGGCCACCAGCACGATCCCCAGGATCAGGAACAGCCGGCGAACCAGCGTGCGCACCAGGTCGTTCAAGTAGGTCTCCCAGACGTACGACACCAGGTACACCGTCCTGCCGCTCGCCTGTTCCCGGCGAATGACGTAGAAGATGGTATCGTCGTCCACGCTGCGGATATACCGCTGGACGTCGGGAAGCTACGTGCGAATATCCTCCCCGACCACCTCGACAAACGAACGCGGCAGCATCCGTCCGACAATCGGCCTGCCGTTTTCGCGAAAGAAGACGTGGTCCACCGTGCGAATGTTTTTCCTCTCCAGTTCCCGCCTGAACAGCCTGTTTTCCTCCAGGGGAGGCCGGATGTAATCCAGCAGCGTATCCTGGGCCGTCTCGATGGTGGCGAAGACTTCCCGGGTAAAAAAGCTGCGCAGCGTCCACGGAAACAAAAGGGCCAGGAGGATCGCGACGCCCAGCGTGATGCCGGCGAAGACCAGCCAGATCTGGACAGCCAACGGGTAGTTTTTCATGAGCCGATCATCCTGTAGCCAAATCCGTACAGGGTTTCCAGCCGCAGCTCCGGCATTCTCTTGCGCAGGCGGCGCACCAGATCGTCGACGACGCGGTCGGTCCCGTCGCAATCATCGCCCCAGATGCGGCGCAGGATGCTTTCCCGTTCAAACGCCTGGCCCAGGCCGCTTCCCCGTTGTGAAACGAACGCACCTGCCACCCTTCGTTTTGCAAATAGGAGGTGAGTACCCGGTTGAGATTATCCTCATCTTCCACCAGATAAATGAGATAGCTCACGTTCATGCCTCCTCCGTCTTCCCCCTGCGAATGCCGGCATCCCGTCCGGCCGGCCCATTCCATGAAAAAAGGACGCGCACGGGGACACGTCCTTTTTGGTTCCTATTGTACCGAAAACCGGCGGCTGCCCGCTAGTTTTTCTTCTGTTCCAGCTTTTTGGCGAGGTGCTGGTTGACCGTTTTCACCTCGTCCAGGAGCTTCGGCAGCACGTCCTTGATCTTCGCGGCGTCACCGGATTGGATCGCGGCGTCGAACGCCTCGTGGGTCTGTTTAAACTGTTCCATCACGGCGCGCATCGTTTCCGCGTCTTTTGAATTGCGCTCGCCGAAGTTCTTGACGCGCCATTCTTTCAACTGCTGCTTCATCTGCTCTCGGGTGATCTCGCCATTTTTCACCTGCTCGTGCAGTTTTTCGCTCAGTGCTTTCCATTCCTCCCGCAGTTTTTGTTTTTGCTCGTCCTGGCCGTTTTGCTCCCGCACCGCCTTCAGTTCCGTCATCAGGCGTTCCCGTTCGGCAAAAGCGGCTTTCCATTCGTCCACGCTGTCCGGCGTGTACTTTTCGGCCAGCAGGGTCAGGTACATCTGACGGTGTGCATTCAGGTGCATCCCGCGGTGCCATTTGCCTTTTTGGTGTTCGCCTTGATGCTCGTGCTGCGCGCCGACCTGTCCGGCCTGGATGAGCTTCGCCGCCGGCCGTGCCTGGGTGTCCGCCGCGTGTACGCCGGCCGGAATCGCCAGACCCGTCACAAGTGCTGTCGCCAAAACGCTTTTTTGCCAAAGTTTCATGTTCCGTCACTCCTTTTTGCGTGCTGATCTGGTCAAGATGCCGGTCGCTTCCCGGCTGCAGGTAACAGTCTACGCAAACAATGTGGCACGATTGTCAAGCGAATGTGGAAAATTGTGAAATGGCCTGGCTACAGCGGCCGCAGCCCGTCCCTGTCCAACCCCAGCCTCTCCACCAATCCCATCTGTTCGAGATCGTTCCGGGTTTTCGGCGTGCCCAGCCGGTAGATCGTGCGGTAAATCTCGCGCAGGTTGTCGTCGTACTCGTCGTTGTCCCGATCCGGCATGTCGCTCCACAAGGTATGCCCGTGCATCCACATCATGAAGTCCCCGTGCACGCAGTGGTTGAACAGGTCGCGCAGCATTCCCGCTTCCACCTCGGTCGCCTCGATCTCAAAGTCGTAGGTGGAATCGCCCTTGACGTCGCGGATCTCGGCCACGGTCGTCCCCGACTGCAGCGTGATGTAATACCGGTTTCTTTCCAGGGCCATCATCTCCTCTGCTTCAAACTCGGCCCTGCCGTAAGCGGAGCCTATGGAGGTTGCATGCAAGCATTCCCTTTCTATCATGCGCCGGGCAGAGGGAAAATATGTATCTCGCAATCTAAAAAATTGTAATCATGTAGCATATTTTGCCTTGACGACTCACATGAAGTCATCATATACTGGCCTCGTTAACGATAATGATAATCGTTATCATACATTTTTTTATTCTTACAAGGAGGTTCATCCATGAAGTTCCATTTGCTCAAACCGCTTTACACCACGACCCTGATCGCCGCGATTCTCTCAGGTGCAGCACCTGTCCTCGCCGCTCCTGCCGATGCGGGTGCATCCGAAGCTGCTGCTGCGGCCCCGGCAGAAATTTCCGACCTGACGCTTGAGCAGGCGATTGAAAAGGCAATCACCAGCAGCATCGACCTAAGGCTGCTCAAGCTCGACAGCGACTCCGCCTATTACACAACACGCCTGACTTTATTGGGCACGAAAGCGACGAAAGTAGATTCCATCAAGACCTTGAGCAGTGCCAAATCGAAATTCGAGACAGAAGCAGATGCGATCAGGGATTACAAGGTCGCCGAGTCCAACTGGAAAATACAAGAAAACAACGTCCGACTCAATGTACACAAAGCGTATTTTGATGTACTGGCAGCGAAAGAGAAGGCGGACTTGCAAAAGAAGTACGTCGAAATGATGAACGGGGACAACAGCAGCGACGCTCAAGAAACACTCCGCGAACTCGAAGCCAAGTATCGTGAGGCGCTTGCCAAACTGAATCAACTGATGAACGAAAAGAGCGACAAAGAGTGGAACCTGGCAGCCGTGAATTATTCCGCCTTCCAACTGCTCCCGGTCGACGAATACAAAAAAACCGCCTACGAAAAACGCCCCGATCTGGTGAAAGCCTCCGCCGAAAAAGCATTTTACCAAGCCAAAGTAAACTACATCAGCCAGTACGCCTCCCTCAGTACCTACCCTGGGCGTATCGCACAAATTGAGCTGACAAAAGCCGAGCTTTTGTGGCAAACAGCCCAACGGAAAGCTGACCAGGAAATCGCGGCCAATTACGAGAAAGTGATTCAGGCGAAACAAGCCATGGAGGAAAGCAGCGCAAGTCAAAAATCGGCGGAAGAACGTTACCGTCAAACCTACATCGACTACCTGAACGGACAAGCATCCGCATCTGAGCTGGCTGACCGTAAGGAAAAATGGCTGGACAGCATTGCCGAAAGCATTGATTCTGCGTATCAATACAATGTTGCAGTAGCCACTTTGCAATATTCCATCGGATTTTAATCGCCCCATTACCTGTATGGCCCTCTATCCGCTGTGCTGACAAGCTGGCACTTTACGGAATGGAGACGAAACCATAGTATCGCGCGTTTGTCACGAACCCTGGGATAAAGCAGGTGTTTGCACTACGCAACAAACGGGCTTCATCATAACAAAAGCGTGGCGGTCAAGAACCTGTTCACACGTTCTGTCCGCCACGCTTTTCCTGCTGCTGCTCCTCTACTTGTTTTCTTTGCGCAAATTGTGCCCCGTATTTTCCCCCGTATGGGGAGGTGTGCTGCGAGAGCCGGCCGCAGCCTCAGTCGGCCGTTTGTCCTTGTTGTTGTGCTTTGCCATCTGGGATCTCCTCCTGCGTGTAGGATACCCCTGTAGGATGTCCTGCGGCAGAATGGAAAAAACACCCTGACCCGCGCTGCAGGCCAAAGTGTTTTGAGAGGTCGTGCTCTTCTTTGTTCGTTTGCTTTATTTCACCACGAGTGTGGCGACCATTTTGCCGTGATCGGGACCGCAGACGACGTTGCAGAAGATTTTGTACTCGCCCGGCTTGTCGACGGTCAGCGTCTTGCTGCCCTCGTTCTGGATGTCCACGTCCAGCCCTTCAATGCCGATGCCGTGGAAGCCTTCGGTCGACTTGAAGTTGATCGTAAACGGCTCACCCGCTTTTACTTCAAATGTATCCTGGTTGAACTTCCAGTTGCTCGCCTCAATGTTGATCGCCGTGCCGGACGCCGCCGGAGCGGGTTGGCTGCTCCCTTGAGCCGCTTCCTGTTTGTCGCCGCCGCAGCCTGCCAGCATGACGGACAAGACTGCTGCCGACATCATGAGACCCCACATTTTTTTCATAAGACACCCTTCTTTCATGCAATGTCTTCACGTTCTACAATTTCATTGTAGCGAAAGAAATCGGTCCAGAATCTGCCAACCTGTGAACGAATCTTGACGAACCGGCGAACGATTGGTGAACGCCGCTGGCGGCCGCTTCCCTACCCGCGCTTCTCATCGATGCCGTACTTCTCGCTGTCCCTGCGGGCGTTCCACCATGCCAGCGCTCGCTGTTCCAGCGCCTTGACAAACGCGTCTTTGCCGGCGACGTACGCAGCAATGTCGGCGGGAAACCGCTCCGCCAAACGCCGCTTCAGGTCACGGTAGGCCGCCGCTTCCGCCGGATGGGCCATCAGATAGTCGCGAAACGCCAGAAGGCGGATCACCTCGTCGCTGCCCTGTTGAAAGACATGGACATGATGGGTCCGCTTGTCGCCTCCTTTGCAGAAGTAACGCCGCCCGGGGATGCCGTTTTCGCCGCGCGCTTCGTAGCCCAATGACTCCATGCGGCTGCAGCGGGCATCCACGCTCTCGATCCGGTCCACCTCCACCAGGATGTCGAGAATCGGTTTGGCGGCCATGCCTGGCACCGACGTACTGCCGATGTGATGAATGTCCCGTACGGCACCGCCAACGGCCTCCCTGATCTTCGCCGCTTCCTCCCGAAACATCTCCGGCCAGCGGTCGTCGTACGCTACAACCTCCACGGTTCGCATCGAATCGCCTCCCGCTTCTCTATTCCTCCTCCCCTGCTCCAACTCCTTCCAGCCCGTAAAAGGGGCGATATCCCCTATGCATGTCAACGGGAAGCGAGGTTCGCCTCCGTCGAGCGAGGATCATCTACGTCTTCGTCGGCAAAAAAGAAACCCTCGCCGGCATCGCATGACCGTCATGCAATGCCCACGAAGGTTGTGTCCTCTCGTTATGCGTCTTACTCGTCGCACTTCTCCGGCTTGCCCTCGGCCAGCGCCGTTCGAAACGACGCGCCGCAGCCGCAGGAGGCGACCGCATTGGGGTTGTCGATGGAGAAGCCGCCGCCCATCAGCGATTCCTTGTAGTCGATTCGCGTGCCTTCAATGTATAGATAGCTGTCCTTGTCGACAACAATCTTGATTCCGTCCTGTTCGAAGGTGTGGTCGCCTTCCTTCATTTCCTGATCCCAGCCCATCCCATAGGTAAAGCCGCTGCATCCGCCCGGACGGACGCCTACGCGCAGGAACAGCTTGGGATTGTTTTCCGCAGCCAGCATCTCCTTTACCTTCCGGCTGGCTTGTTCCGTCAATGTGATCATCTCGTTTCCCTCCTTCACCGGCGGTTTCCATTCCATGAGACACCACGCAAACGCCGTGTTCCTTTTTACAGGGTGCCGCTTTCTGCTTTCAGTATACAAAAGGAAGACGCGTTTTCACAAGGCTGCCCTGCACTTCGGGCGCCTGCCCCCTTCCCCCACTGAACACGCCTGCCCAAACAAAAAAAGAGGGGTTGCCCTCCTCACGCAAAATGCGCCTTGTTTTCCAACATGTAAAAGCGATACGGTTTTGACTTTTTGCCTACCTTGGACAGACTATGATCCAATTGGTTCAGTTCGTTGTGAAGTTGATCAATCTGCTTACTGTATTCCAGGACATCCGGATGATCCAACCCAAACTCTAACCCCATTTTCACCATACGCTGTCGAAGGAGTTCGATTTTTTCGAGTACCATATCTCGCATTGCTGAAGCTCCTCCTAAAGATAGATAAGGCGTTCGTACCTTCATTTCATTTACATTTTACAGGAACTGCAGCCATAAGGCAATCAAAATTTCCTTATATAACCATGAAAATACCGGGTTTTTGGCGATATTTGCAAGATTTTTACAGGTCGGACGCTGCTAAACTTCTGATATTGTTCCACCTTCCCAAGAGGTTTATAATTATAGATGCTTTTGTGAACGATTGACGGATCAGCCCTGACCACCCGCATCAGGGAAACCGACCGGACGAAATCTGAGAAGGGAAGTGTTCGGATGGCGCTTGACACCTTAACCATCCAAGACCAATCGCTGGCCGGCGTGGCGGAAAAGGTCATTCACGGCGAGCGGCTTACACTGGAAGACGGCCTCACCCTGTTCAACTCGAACGATCTGTTGACCATCGGCCAACTGGCCAACCTGGTCAACCAGCGAAAAAACGGGAATAACGTCTATTTTATTCAAAACATGTACATCAACCCGACCAACGTCTGTGAGGCGCACTGCAGGTTCTGCGGTTTCCGTCGAGATCTCGGGGAAGACGGCGCTTACACGATGAGCATGGACGAACTGCTGCACTACGTCGGCTCGCGGTATCGCGAAGGCATCCGCGAGTTCCACATCGTCGGCGGCCACAATCCGCACGTGCCGTTTGACTATTACGTAGACACGATCCGCACCCTGAAAAAGGCGTATCCGCACGTAACGATCAAAGCGTACACCGGCGCGGAGATCGAATTCTTCACACGCATCTCCGGCCTGTCCATCAAGGAAGTGCTGCAGGAGCTGATGAAAGCCGGGCTGGAAAGCCTGACCGGGGGCGGCGCGGAAATCCTGACGGAGCGGTACCGCATGAAGATGAGCCCGGAAAAGGCCAGCACGGACATGTACCTGCAGGTGCACCGCACGGCTCATCAGCTCGGCCTGAAGACCCACACCACGATGCTGTACGGCTCCATCGAGACGCTGGAGGAGCGCCTGATTCACATGATCCGCCTGCGCGAACTGCAGGACGAGACCAACGGCTTTTTGGTGTTCATCCCGCTGGCGGTGCAGCCGATCAAGGCGTCGGCCGGCATCAAGCGGCGCAACTCGGCGATCGACGACCTGAAGACGATGGCCATCAGCCGCCTGATGATGGACAATTTCCAGCATATCAAGGCGTACTTTATCAACATCGGCACGCAGTTGACGCAGGTGTCCCTGACCATGGGCATGTCCGACGTGCACGGCACGCTGATCGAAGAGCGCATCAGCCACTCCGCCGGCGCGCTGACCCAACAGGCCCTCACCGTCGACGAACTGGTCTGGCTGATCAAAGGAGCCGGCAAACGCGCGCTGGAACGGGATACGTTCTACAACGTCATCAAGGAACACTGAGAACCGGACCCGCGACACGACATGCCGCCATACCCTCACCGCAAGCTGGCGTCTCTCTTATGGGCGTCGGCTTGTTTTGTTTCGCCCCCGTGTCGGACTGCTTCCCCAGAGGGTTCAGCGGATGACATTCAGACGTCGTCCGCATTCGGTTCCACCAAAAAAGGCACGCCGAAGCATTCGGCCGTGCCTTTTTCATCCACCTGTCTTTAAAACGGGAATCCGTCATCCTCCTCGTCTTCCCGCAGCTTTTTCTTGATGTTCGCCAGAAGCTCCTCCGCGGTGGCCGCCTGGACCAGGTCGCCGTTCACCAGCGCAAACGGCTGCATGTAGCATTCGCCGCAATGGCCGAGACAGCCGTACTCCAGCACGTCCACATCCAGCTCGGGATCGTTTTCCAGCGCCTCCATCACGGATTTTGTATAGGAAGAGACGTTGCTCGCGCAAAATTCAACTAATGGCTTCATCCATTTTCACCTGCCGTCAACATGGACTGTTCTCCTCATCGTGTACCGCGTCATGGCAAACGCTGCGGTCCACAGGGGAATTTTCCGGCGAACCCGCACGCGGAATGCGTCGTCAGCGCCGGCATTCCCGGTTTCGTGCGAGCCCTCCAGACCCTCCCCCTATCATAGCAAACTGAGGCCTGATCGCAACTGGTTTCCCCCCTGGCAGGTGCAGTGATCCGCGAATGAACGGGAAAAAGATTCTGCTTGCAATTTGCGCAAAAGAGACTAACAATAGAATGGGTGCTGTAAAATAACGGACAGAAGAAAGGACTAGACCTTCTATGAAACGACTTGTGATCCTTGGCGGAGGGTACGGGGGTCTGCGGATTATCGAGCGGGTCCTGTCCCCGGATTTGCCTGACAACGTCTTTGTGACGCTTGTGGACCGGATGCCGTTTCACGGCTTGAAAACGGAGTATTACGCCCTCGCGGCGGGAACGGAACCGGAAAAAGCCGTGCGCGTCCCGTTTCCAAGCGATCCTCGTTTGACGACAAAATTCGGGGAGGTAACCGGCGTAAATATGGACGAGCGGATCGTCACGTTCGCAAACGGTGACACCCTCTCCTACGACTGGCTGGTTATCGCGCTCGGATGTGAAGACCGTTATCATGACATCCCGGGAGCGGAACAATATACCCACTCGATTCAAACCATGAACGCGACCCGCAACACCTACGCAGCCATCAACAACCTGGACCCGTACGGTACAGTGACGATCGTCGGCGGAGGTTTGAGCGGCGTGGAGCTGGCCTCCGAACTGCGGGAAAGCCGCCCGGACCTGAACATTCGCATTCTGGACCGCGGCCCGAGCATTCTCAGCCCGTTCCCGAAAAAACTGCAGCAGTACGCCTCCCAGTGGTTTATCGAACACGATGTGCAGTTGGTCTCCATGGCCAGCGTCAACCGCGTCGAGCCGGGCGTGGTCTACAACCACAACGAGCCGGTGGAAACCGACGTCACCGTCTGGACGGCCGGAATCCAGGCCAGCCGCATCGTGCGCGCTCTGCCGATCGAGAAGGACAACATCGGCCGGGCCAAGCTGAACCAGTATCACCAGATTCCCGAGTATCCCAACGTGTACGTGGTGGGCGACTGTGCCAGCCTGCCCATCGCCCCGAGTGCCCAATCGGCGGAACTGCAGGGTGAACAGATCGCCCTGATGCTGAAGAAGGACATCAAGGGCGAAGAATACCCCGCTTCCCTGCCGGACATCAAGCACAAGGGATTCCTCGGCTCGCTGGGCAAAAAGGAAGGCTTTGGCGTGATGGGCAAAGTCTCCCTGGTCGGCCAAATGCCCCGCGTGATGAAGAGCGGCGTGCTGTGGATGTACAAGAAGCATCTCGGATAGTGCGGATCAAGATGAACAAAGCCTTTCGGTTCCTCGCCGAAAGGCTTTTTCGTTTCCAGATGACACGGTTACTGCGAGACATACATGAAATTGTTGATGTAACTGCCATCTTTCTGCAGGAAAATCGTCTGCAGTGCTCCCGTTTGGAAATCGTAATAGTAAATGTCCCTTTCCTGTTTGTGGGAGGAGTCTTTGCTGCCGCCCAGGAAGTACAATCCCTTCCCGTCTTTGGTCAAAAAGACGCCGGTTCTGGCAGAGATAGGCAAGTCAAGTTTCCGTCTCTTCCCCGTATTAATGTCCACCAGATTGTATTCGACCGGTGGCCTGAGCACATGGGGCGACGTGACCAGAAACAGTTGCCCGCCTCTGGCCGAAATCCCCATAATTTGCTCATCTTTCAGCTCGATGATGTTCCGCTTCTGTTTGGTGACGTTGTCGATTTCGACTACGGTGTGGGTGGCGGGCACCATGAAGGTCTGTGTCTCGTTGGCGTGCATCAGTTTTGCATAATCCTCTTTGTCCGAATACTGCACAAGATATGTCTTGTTTGTCTCGGGATCGTAGCTGGCCGTCCACGTGTTCGTGTCCGTGTCCTGCTCGTCGATAAATTCGAGCCTCTTCGTCTTTTTCTCGTAAAAGGCCGTTTGCAGCACGCGCCTCCCTTTTTTCACCGCGATCACAATCACCGGGCCTTCCGCAGTCGTCGGAATGATGTGATTGATGGCAAATAGATCGGTGGATAACTGTTCGGTCTTTCCGTCGCGCAAATCGTACGCAAACAATTGGTCACCCTTGTCACCTACGTCGGCGGAGTAGTACAGCTTGTGTTCAGGCCAGGAAACAACCGTCAGGGGGTATTGGGACGTGTACGGGATGTCATTGACGTGAACAAGTTTTCCGTTGGCCAGATCGTAGGTGTACACTCCCATCGACATCCCGCCTTCGGGACTATACCCGTCCACGTACTCGGTTCTCGTTATTGACAAATAATCACCCGACGGCGGCACAGGAGAAGCACACCCTTGAAGCACCGCACAGAATAGCAGTGCGGCTGCAAAACATGCCCCTGCTTGGGATAATCGTCGCATCATGGTTACCTCATTTCACTGGTATAACTGCACCATAACCACCATCTTTAGCAAAAGCGGCCTTCTCCAAAGAACAGTTTTCGTTCCCTTACTTGTCCTGCGGATAAATGATCTCTTTGATCAGACCTTCCCCGTCATATATGACCCTCATACCGGGCTCGGGGGCGGGATTTTCCAAGTGGTATACGGGTAAATCCTTTGCTTCTTCCCGAATTTTTTGCACCATTCTCTCTTCTTCCTCAAGCAGTTTCTTTTGTTCGGGTGAGAGTGGCTTTTTCTCGATCGGCTTCTTTTCGGGAACCGGTTCCCCTTCCACAATGATTTTCATCCTGTTGTTTTCGTCAAATTCGATGATCGTCCCAGCTTTCATTTGGTCTGGGATCCGGGTTACTACCTGCCCGTTGTCGTCCTCACGCAATTGTGCTGCCGTAAAAACAGCAACCGTGCCCAATACGAGTACAACAAGCAAAAGAACGCTTCCGCCAGCTTTTCTTAACATAGCGCCCTCCTGGTAACAATTGTGTCCCTCGGCGAATTACAGGTATATTTTACTAACAATCGCAATCAAAAGTATTACAAATGATTTACGAAAAGGCAGTTTTGATTAAATGAGCCTTTCGGTTTGTCGCCGAAAGGCTTTTTACGTTGCCACTTGATACTGTACTGCGTGACATACATGAAATTGTTGAGATAACTGCCGTCAGGGGGGGATTGAGACGTATACGGGATGTCATTGAGGTTGAACCAATTTTCCATCGACATCCCGCCTTCAGAGACTATTGCCGTCCACGTACTCGGTACTTGTAGTCGTCAGGTATTCACCCGAAGTCTGCACAGGTGGAGAGGACGTTTGCGGGCTTGCGGTCGGTCGATTTGCATCAGCAGTGAAGCACCGCATAAAAAGCAGCGCGGCTGCAAAACATGCACCTGCTCTGGATAATCGTTGCATCGTGATTGCCTCATATAACTGTAACCAAGCTTAGCGTTACGAAAGATACTGGATGTACGTTTTATTTATCATCATTTTCATTAAACTCGTAGTAATATCTTCCTTTAAACGACAACGATGACGACCAGGTCAAACCGTATAACTCGACTCCTGTTTTCCAAATGTCAAGGACTGCATCAGGGAGAGCACCATTGTCTCTTTTATATACATATGCAAAAACGTCGTTTTCGAGGTTCCTTGAAGCAATCTTTGTCCCATAACTTGGATTGTCAATCTCGCCTTTTGTCGCACAATCGCCTTTTTTCAACGTATTGTCATTCTCTCCAACCGTATCTGAGTAGTTGGTAAAGCGACCTTCTCCAAGTACGGAACCCGATGTGGTTCCTTTAATCGTAATGCTGTTGTTACTTTTGCCGTATGTGTATGTCCCTGGGGGTTTCCTCGTACCTCTGGGAAGTGGCTTATACGCATTAGGAGAAATATTCTTCGGATAAATAATCTCTCTGATCAAACCTTCCCCGTCATAAATGACCCTCATACCGGGCTGGGGGGCGGGATTTTTCAAGTGGTATACTGGCAAATCTTTTGCTTCTTCCCGAATTTTTTGAACCATCTTTTCTTCTTCCTCAAGCAGTTTCTGCTGTTCTGGCGAAAGAACCTTTCTCATGATTGGCTTCTTTTTGGGAACTGGTTCCCCTTCAACGATGATTCTCATCTTGTTGTCTTCGTCAAATTCTATGATCGTCCCAGCTTTCATTTGATCTGGGATCCGGGTTACTTGTTCGCTGGCGGCAACTTGCGCACTTATTCCTGTGAAGAAAACAGCAGTCGCCAAGGTAATTGATAGCGGAATGATCCTCTTAGTCTTTTTTCGCATGGTTCTCCTTCCCTTCAATAGAATTTTGGATACGAAGTTAATCAGTTTATTTACAACTCTTTCCATTACTCATTTTACCAATTATTCCTATATTTTGAATAGGTACATTTTACTAAATGATATTAATTCCTCATAGTGAAATACGGACTTTTGTCATCTATACAATGAGAAAGATTATTCATCAGACTAAAATTCGCAAAATTTATTTTTAATATTTTGATTATTATGTATATGAATAAATTGATAAACAAAACCTTTCCTTACTCTTTGTCAGCAGAAACCTTTACAGTTGGAAATGCGAGCATACATAAAAAAAGCCTTTCGGATTCTCACCGAAAGGCTTTTCCCTCAAATGCGGCTATCGCTTTTGCACGCGCAGGACGGGAATGTGTTTTCGTTCGTATGTTCCCTCCAGGATGCCGTCGTGAATCACGTTCAGCTTGAGCAGACTGGCGATTTTTCCGGCGTCCGCCCGGGACATCAGCCGCCACAGCGATGGATCGGGCAGGGCATTGTAAACCCGCTCATCGTAGTACTCCCGCCGCTCCTGATAGTGGATGGTCAGCTTGTACGCCCCTGCCTCGGCACCTCCGCTATCCCCATATTCTGCCAACAGTTTCTGCCTCAGGTCGTTCAGCTCTTCCTCGATTTTCTTTTGTGTTTCTTTCAGCTCGTAATAGCGAGCCAACTGCTGTTCCATGCAGGGCGCCCTCCTCGATTCCAGTTTTTCCTCTGGATGTATATGAATCGGGTGGGACACGTAGAACTCTCTTCCCGGGGGGGAGTTAGATAGTTTTGAAAATTAAGATAATAATCCTGTTACTCTACGAATGAAGCAGACACCTGCAATAGGTGGCGACAAGGATTATGCCAAAATCTTGCTTCTTCCGTGCGTCACCCTGCATACAAACGAAAACGAGCGGGATTGCTCCCGCTCGCTCCTATTTCGCCGCGTCGAGCGGGGTTACCCCCAGCTCTTCCAGCTTGGCGTATATATCTTTCAGTTTCGGATTTCCCTCGCCGACAATTTCCCCGGAAATTACGACAAGCGGATACCACAAATCTTCTTCCACAATGCGTTTGGCCCAGCTTTTGTCATCTTCTGTCTCGGGCTGCTGAAAGTCCTTGTACACGATGCGGACGCTGTCGTTTCCGAATTTGCGGGAGACTGCCGCCTGCAGCCAGTCGGCCGTCTCCCTGGCCGACGGCAGGTTGACGCAGCTCGCGCACAACTGCTCGGTGCCGTAGACCTTGATTTCCACGCTCATCTGCTCCGCCCCCTGCTCCTCTTTCCTGTCTCTCAGGAAAGGGCTTGTTCCAGGTCGTCAATCAGATCCTGCACATCTTCAATCCCTACCGAGATGCGGATCAATCCGTCCGTGATGCCCAATTCCGCCCGCCGCTCGGCCGGAATGGAGGCGTGGGTCATGCGGGCCGGGACGCTGATCAGGCTCTCCACCGCACCCAGCGATTCTGCCAGCGTAAAGTATTTCACCTTGGCCAGCACTTCATCGGCCCGTTCGGCGCTGCCGACGTCAAAGGAGATCATGCCGCCGAAGCCGCGCGCCTGTTTTTTCGCCAGCTCGTGGTTGGGGTGGCTGGGCAGGCCGGGGTAGATGACGCGTTTGATGTCGTTCCGCTCGGCCAGCCAGTTGGCCAGTGTTCGCGCGTTTTGCTCGTGCTCTTCCATGCGTACGCCCAGCGTCTTCATCCCGCGCAGCAGCAGCCAGGAATCCTGCGGCCCGAGGATGCCGCCGATCGCGTTTTGCAGGAAGTGCAGCTCTCCGCCCACCTTGGCATCTTTGGCCACGACCAGGCCGGCCACCACGTCGCTGTGTCCGCCCAGGTACTTGGTCGCGCTGTGGTAGACGATGTCGGCGCCCAGCTCAAGCGGATTTTGCCAGTACGGGGTCATGAACGTGTTGTCCACCATCAGCATGATCCCTTTCGCTTTGGCGATCGCGGACAGGGCGGCAATGTCGCTTACTTTTAACAGCGGGTTGGTCGGTGTTTCCATGATGATCGCCTTGGTTTCCGGGCGAATGGCCGCTTCCACCGCAGCCGGATTGCTCGTGTCCACGTAGGTGGCATCCAGTCCCAGGCGGGAAAAGACGCGGGTAATCACCCGGTACGTGCCGCCGTACACGTCGTCGCCCACCACGAGATGGTCTCCTTTGGAGAACAGGGAGAGAACCGTGGACAGCGCCGCCATGCCGGAGCCGAACGCCAGGCCGCGCGCTCCGCCCTCCAGCTCGGCGATGTAGGTTTCCAGTGCGTGGCGGGTCGGGTTGCCCGTGCGGGAGTATTCATAGCCCTTGTGCTTGCCGACTGCTTCCTGCTTGTATGTGCTGACTTGATAAATCGGGACGGAAACGGCTCCCGTATGGGGATCTCCCTCAATCCCTCCGTGGATCAGGCGTGTTTTGATCCGCATCTTATACTCCTCCTTGGTAGATTTTTTTGCTCAAATAACGCTCGCTGCTGTCGGCAAACAAGGTGACGATGTTGGTCCCCGGCTTTGCTGCCCGCGCTTCCCGCAGCGCCGCCGCCATCGCCGCGCCCGCCGAACTGCCCACCAGCAGTCCCTCTTTGGCGGCCAACTGTCTGACCATCTCAAAGGCGTCCACATCCAGGATAGTGTGGATGGCGTCAAAGTAGCTCGTGTCCATAAACGGCGGCAAGAACTCCATCCCGATTCCTTCCGTCTTGTGCGGACCGGGTTCGCCGCCGTTCAGAATGGAGCCCTCCGGTTCGACAATTACGGTTTTAATGGACGGCTTCTGTTCTTTCAGGTAGCGGGCTACCCCCATGAAGGTGCCGCCGGAACCGGCCCCCGCCACAAACACGTCCACGTTGCCCTCCATCTGCTTCCAGATTTCCGGTCCTGTCGTTTTGTAATGAGCCGCCGGGTTGGCCGGATTGGCAAACTGCTGGGGTACGTACGCGCCGGGAATGGACGCCGCCAGTTCCTGCGCCTTGGCGATCGCCCCTTTCATGCCCAGCTCGGTCGGCGTGTTCACCACTTCCGCTCCCAGTGCGCGCATCAGTTCCTGCTTTTCTTCGGAAAACTTGGCCGGCACGCAGAAGATCACGCGATAGCCGGTTCCGATCGCGGCCAGCGCCAGGCCGATTCCCGTGTTCCCCGCCGTCGGCTCGATAATCGTTCCGCCCGGCTTCAACTGCCCGCTCTCTTCGGCGGCGCGGATCAGCTCCAGTCCCAAGCGGTCCTTGACGCTGCCGCCCGGGTTGAAAAACTCCAGTTTTGCAAACAGTCGAACGCCTTCCGGCACATCAAACTGTGTCAGCTCGACAATCGGCGTGTTGCCGATCAATTCCTTCACGTTACGGTATACGTTCACGACACCGACCCCTTATCTTGTTGTTCCTTTTCGCCCCTCTATTATAACATGAGGCCGTGCGAAAAAGTCCATGCGGCACGCCACCGGGAACACGATCCCCGACAAAGTGCCGCTTCGGGCGCATCGGTCATGGATTTATCGGCTCCGGGAGATTATAATAGAGGGAGGATGGAAAGGAGTGAAATTCCCATGGACATGTTCGATCAAGTACAGGAAGTACTCGATAAACTGCGTCCGTACCTGCAGCGCGACGGCGGCGACGTGCAGCTCGTCGATGTAGAGGACGGCGTCGTCAAACTGCGCCTGATGGGTGCCTGCGGAAGCTGCCCTTCTTCCACGATCACGCTGAAAGCAGGGATCGAGCGCGCGCTGCTGGAAGAAGTGCCGGGGATCAAAGAAGTACAGCAAGTATTCTAATGCAAGCGAAAGCCCTTACCGGTTTCTGGCCGGCAAGGGCTTTTCCGTTTTCAGCAGCGTCTTGTGGAAAAAAGCGGCCACCCTCTCTCCGTACTCGTCGGGCATCATGGCGTAGCTGCGCACATGGCCCGCCTGCGGCACCAGCCAGAGCGCGGAATCCGGGTGAGCGGAGAGCGCCCGAAGCTGTTCGCTGTTGCCGCACGGCACGGTTTCGTCGCCGGTGCCGTGGATGAACAGGATCGGCTTGTCGGCCCGCTTCACCGCCATGTACGGCCTGACCTCCGACGGATTGGCCCGCAGCATGACCGGGCTGAGCGTCAGAATCAACCAGTTGAACGGCACCCGCGGCAGGCCTGTCCACTGCGGCAGGTTTTCCTCCAAATACTCGCGCAGCGAATAAAACGGCGAGTCGGCCACCACGGCCTGCACACGCTCGTCTGTCCCGCCGACCAGAAGCGAAGTGGCGGCACCCATGGAAAACCCGATCAGACCGATCTTTTGCCCGGGACGGCTTTGTTCCACGTAATCGATCGCGCCCCGCAGGTCCTGCTGCTCCCGAAGACCGATCGTCGTCAGCGCGGGGGTTGACTCTCCCGCATTGCGAAAGTCAAACATCAGCACGTCGTAGCCGGCGGCCAGCATCCGTGCGGCCAGCGACAGGGCGGGCAGATGCGGTTCCAGCCGGTTTTGCCCGTAGCCGTGGGCAAAGATCAGCGTACAGCCGTTGCCGTCGTGTCCGTTGGCTTCCGCCGGTATGTACCAGCCGCTCAGGGTGATGCCGTCCTCCCGGCTGGGAAAGGTGACGGCTTCCACGTGACCGATGCCGAAGCGGGAGGGCTCCATGTCCACCGGCCTGCGGCGCGGGTGCGTCAATTTCCAGGCCACGCGCAGCGCCACGGCCGCCATGCATGCCGCTGCCAGCACCAGACCGGCCACCGTCGCAATCATCCAGTTCATACGGGGGTTACGGGCTCCTTTCCGCTCAGCACGGCGGCGATGTTGGCCGCAGCCAGCCGGGCCATTTCCAGTCGTGTCTGATGCGTCGCGCTGCCGATGTGCGGCAGGGCCACCACGTTGGGCAGCGACAAGAGCGGGTTGTCGAGAGGCACAGGCTCCTGCTGGAACACGTCCAGACCGGCGGCCCAGATTTGCTTGTCGACCAGCGCCCGGTAGAGCGCCGCTTCGTCCACCGTGCCGCCGCGCGACACGTTGACGAACACGGCGGTCGGCTTCATCAGGGAAAACTCCCGCTCGCCCATCAGATGGCGCGTCTCCGCCGTCAGCGGCGTCAGCAGCACGACGTAGTCCGATTCCCGGAGCAGTTCGTCAAACGGCGCGTACTGCGCTCCTGTCGTTCGCTCCGCTTCCGGCCGACGGCTGCGGTTGTAATAGAGAATCCGCATGCCGAAGCCCGCTGCCCGCCGGGCTACCGCCTGTCCGATGCGGCCCATGCCGACGATGCCGAGCGTCGCTCCGTAGATGTTTTGGCCGACCATCAGGTGAGGGTTCCAGGATGTCCACCCGCCGGCCAGCAAAAAGCGGTTGGCCTCCACCAGCCGCCGGCCCGCCGCCATCAGCAGGGCAAAGGCCAAATCGGCGGTCGCCTCCGTCAGCACGTCCGGCGTGTTGGTCACGATCACGCCATGCCGTTTGGCCGCCGCCACGTCGATATTGTCGTAGCCGACGGCCATGTTGGCGACGATGCGCAGCCGTTTCGCCCGCATCAGCAGTTCTTCGTCAATCCGTTCCGTCAGCATGGTCAAGAGGGCGCTGGCTTCTTCCGCCTTTTGCAGAAATACCTCTCGGGGGATGGGACGATCCTCCGCCCAAACTTCCACGTCCGCCACCGCCTCCAGCATGGCGATGGCTTCATCCGCCACTTGCCTCGTCACGTACACCATCGGTTTTGTCATCGGCAGGCCTCCACAACCAGTCAATGTGCGGAACCGGCGCCCCGTATCGCTGCGCAATCGTCTGCGGATAGCGGCGAAGCGCCTCTTCCATGTGTATCAGTTCTTCCTCCAAGTGTTCTTTCCACGCCGCGCCGTCCACTTCCTGCCGCTCTTCCCACGGCAATGCGCGATACGTCTCCACCAGCTTGAGAAAGCGCCCGGGGTACAGCATCAGGCCGTAAACCACGGCGTATTCGCTTTCCAACAGCGGGCAGACGCTGTTGTACCCGTCCAGGAAACGGGTCACCACGTCTTCCTGCCAGCCGTTCCGGCGCACTTCCGCCTTGATCCACTGGCCGATGTCGCGCGCCCGCATGTCGAGCACCCAGTTCCATTCGCCGCAGACGTAGCGAACGGCCTCTTCATTCCATAAGATATACCCCTGATCAAAATTTTGGTAGGCAACTTTGCCGCAGTGGGCCGTTTCCTTCACCACGCTGTCGTAACCGGCATGGTACAGGTACTGCACCGCCGTCTCCCCCAACTGGTGAACATAGGTGTAGCTGGTCAGGAGATACTCGTCAAACGGGAATATCTCGCCGTCCGCTTCGTCCATGTCCTCCCGGTAGCCGTTGTACTCGCGCAGTTTTTTCCGCCACATGCCGGGCCAACGGCCGAGCGTGGAGTAAGGCAAAAACAGCTTGTCGCTCTTGAACGAACGGGTCGCCTGATGAAACTGGGCCAGCGCCTGCCCTGCGGCAAACGCCGGATCGTCCGGGACCCCTTCCCGCACGCCCCGGTACAGGTAGTAGATCTGGTCGTCGCTGACGACGTGCGGGTATCCCTCTTTCGTCTTGACCAGCGACAGCATGTTCACTTCCTGCTGCTGCGCCAGTTGTTTTTTCACCCGCTCGATGAACCTGCTTTTGTATTTGGATCCCGCCGGCGCGGTATACAGGTAAAACAGCCCCTGATCCGTCTCCAGCACGGTTCCCGCCCCGGCGGTTCGGCAGCCGTGCAGGGAAAATCCGTATGCTTCTTCTAGCAAGGCTTTGTACTCCATGAGAACAACCTCCCCACACACCTTCTCATGGAGCATGGTATGTAGCGCCGGCGGGATAGGTGCCTATCTCGCTGCAGATACTACCCACGTGCACGTAGAGCAGCACCTACCTGCCTGGCCGGCAATCGCCGCAGGCGGGTACCCAGGAAAGCCGTGGCGAGAGGAGGACAGCGGTGAACCACAACAATCCGCTCAACAGCTACACGTGTTACGACGCCGTCGTCACGCTGATGGAGCAGCGCGGCGTCCACATCGACCACATTGCCGAGATCGTCATGTTTCTGCAAAAAGACTACATTTCCGACCTCTCCATGGACACGTGCCGCGAAAGCGTACGGGCCGTATTGAAGAAGCGGGAAGTGCAGAACGCCCTTTTCACCGGCATTCAGCTCGACATGCTGGCCGAAGAAAAGAAGCTGCTCCCCCCGCTTCAGGACATCATCGCGTCGGATGAACCGCTCTACGGAGTGGACGAAGTGCTGGCGCTGGCCGTCGTGAACCTGTACGGCAGCATCGGGTTCACCAACTACGGGTACGTGGACAAGGTCAAGTACGGCAAGCTGCGGGAGCTAAACGACAAGCGCTTTGGCGTCCACACGTTTCTGGACGATCTGGTCGGGGCCATAGCCGCCGCGGCGTCCAGCCGCATCGCCCACCGCCAGAAGCAGGCGGAGGAAGACTGCCTACCCTCCGATTCTTCGCAGCCAGTCCGCTAGATCGGATGCGATGTGCGTCGGCCGGCAGGGGTGCGTGTCCACGTCCTCCCTCGTGGAGTAACCGGTCAGGACCAGCAGGCTGTCCATGCCCGAGCGGTTTCCCGCAGCTATGTCGGTATCCAGGTTGTCCCCGACGATCAGCGTCTCCCCGGCGGACGTGCCCAGCCGCGCCAGCGCGTAGTCAACGATGATGCGCTCCGGCTTGCCGACGACCACCGGCTTGACCCCGGACGCCGTGGAGACGGCCGCCACCAGCGAACCGTTGCCGGGAAACAGTCCCTGTTCCGTCGGCAGGGCGGCATCGGCGTTGGTGGCGACCAGTGTGGCCCCCTGCCGGATCGCCCGGGCGGCCGCCGTCAATTTGTCGTAATGGAACGAACGGTCAATCCCCACCACCACGTACCGGGGGCTCTCCTCGCTCATGACAAAGCCGCTGGCCGTCAACTGCGCGATCAGTCCCTCCTCGCCGATGACGTACACCGGCGTGCCGGCCGGGGCCTGCTCCCTGAGAAACTGGGCGGTCGCCATTGCGGAGGTGTAGACCTCTTCCGGCTTCGCGTCGATGCCCAGCCCGGTCAAGCGCGCCGCCACCTGCTCCGGCGAAGCGGACGCATTGTTGGTCAGATACAGGTACGGAATGCCCTGTTCGCGCAAATGCCGGACAAACCGGGCGGCTCCCGGAATTGCCTCCCTGCCGCGATAAATGGTTCCGTCCAGATCCAGCAAATACCCCTTGTACTTCTTCATGCTACGTCATCCTTTCCCCGTTCACAACAAAATCCACCCGGCGACGAGTGGATTTACGCACGTTGTCATTCGTTTAGGCCTGCCGCGCTTCCTTGATTTCAAACACGCATTTGTCTCCGCCCTTGGCCATGCAGGAGGTCTGTACCACGTCGGCTTTCAGCACGCGGCGGAACAGGGAGAGCTCGCAGTTGCACGCCTGGTTGAATTCGCGCGCCACCTGGGAGATGGGACAGTTGTACTCGCGGATGCGGTAGCAGCCGCTCTGTTCGTCCTTTTCCCACTCCACCATGTAGCCCTTCTCGTTTTGCAGTTCGGCCAGCTTGGCGACCCGCTCTTCCAGGGCCTCCTGCTGTATCTGCTTGCGGTATGCTTCTTCCAACCGGTTCTCCCGGCGGCGGAACAGCATTTCCACTTTCCCGGTTCCGTCCATGGCTTCCAAATCGCGCAAAAAGTCGAGCGTCAGATGAGAGTAGTTGCGCGGAAACAGCTCATCTGCCTCCTCCGACAGCGAGTAGACATTGGTCGGGCGTCCCATCGCCTGGCGTACCAGCGTCGATTTGATCAGATTGTCCCGCTCCAGCGTATTCAGATGGCGCCGCACGGCCATCTCCGTGATCCCCAGCTCGACGGCCATGTCGCTGACGGACAGCGAGCCTTTTACCTTGAGCATGTTGAGGATCTGGTCGCGGGTGGAAGTTCCTTCGTTGGCCATCGTAATCACCGCCCTTTCTCTCTATTGTAGCGAATCGGGCCTCTTTAGTAAACAAAAGAAAACGTTTTGTATAAAAAATCCGCGATTCACGCGTCAAAACAGTTCGTTTTGCAGATACGTGCGGACAGCGGGTTCGAACTGGCGAAGCGTCGGCAGGCTGTTTTGCACCAGCGCCACCATCTCCGCCGCCGGTACACGGGTATACTGGTTGACCAGATGACGGCGGAACTCCACCACGTCTGTCAGCACCCGCGCCTGCTCGTCGCTGATCACCCGCTCGTCCCGCAAAATTTCCACGATGTCGGAATAGCTGCCGGGATCGCGCATGATAAAGCCGTCAATCAGCGCGTTGCCCACGTCGATCACCGCCTCGATGGACAGATGCAGCGCCCTCTCCATCGCCGCCTCGGCCACGTCGTCGGCAAGAACGTTCTCCGCTCCCCGGGCCGCCAGCTTGTCCAGCAGGTCGAGCATCCGGGACAGGTGAGTCAACACTTCGTCGATCTTTTTCGTATTTACGTCGTACATCGAGAGATCTCCTTTATCATTTTCGCTTTTTCGCTGCCCATTTTGCGTAGAATACGGTAATGGCAAACGTCAGCACCAGCACCAGAAGAACCAATTCCCCTTGCCGCAGGTAGGAATCGTTCATCGCCTTCACCTCTTTTCATCCATCAGTATACCAAAATTGTCTGGACTGTCACGAATCCCCCTCTCATTTGTGTTACAATGAGGGGTGAGTTTTTGGCGGCACAAGGGGAGGATACGCAACTGTGGAACGCGAACTGGCACTGGAAGTGGTGCGTGTAACGGAAATGGCGGCGCTGGCCTCTTCCCACTGGTTGGGGCGAGGCAGGAAAAACGAGGCCGACGAAGCGGCGACGAGTGCCATGCGCGCCATGTTTGAGACGATCAACATGCGCGGAACGGTCGTGATCGGCGAGGGCGAGCTGGACGAGGCGCCGATGCTCTACATCGGCGAAAGGCTGGGCCATCCGGACGCGACCGGTCCGGAGGTGGACGTGGCCGTCGATCCGTTGGAAGGCACCACGATTGTCGCCAAAGGACACAACAACGCCATGTCGGTGGTGGCCATCGGCGACAAGGGGACGCTGCTGCACGCCCCCGACATGTACATGAGCAAAATGGCGGTGGGCAGGCGGGCCGCCGGCAAGATCGGGCTGGACGACCCGGTGGAAAAGATGATCGAAGTGGTGGCGGAAGCGAACAACAAGCGCATCCAGGACGTCACCGTGATCATCCAGGAACGGGAGCGCCATCAGGCGATCATCGATGCAGTTCGGGACAAAGGGGCGCGCGTCAAGCTGTTTGGCGACGGCGACGTGGGCGCGGCCATCGCCGCCTGCATGCCGCATACGGGGATTGACCTGTTTCTCGGCACAGGCGGTGCGCCGGAAGGAGTGATCAGCGCGGCGGCGATCAAATGCCTCGGCGGCGACATGCAGGCCCGGCTCCGGCCGCAAAACGACGCGGAACGGCAGCGCTGCATCCGGATGGGGCTGGCCGATCCGGAGCAGCTGCTGACCCTGAACGATCTCGTCAAAGGAGACGACGCGATCTTCGCCGCCACCGGCGTCTCGGACGGCGAACTGCTGCAGGGCGTCCGCTACCTCGGCGACGACATGGTGGAGACCCACTCCATCGTGATGCGCGCCCAGACCAAGACCATCCGTTTTATCCGCGCGCTGCACAATCTCACCCACAAGCCCAATCTCGTATGGAAGTAAGGGGGAAGGAAATGGCCAACGACCTGTTTTTCCTGTACGACGAGACCGAGGAGACCAAGACCCGGTTCGTCAGCTTTATGGGCGAAGCGACGCGCTTTGATCTGGCGATAACGACCACCAACCGCTTTTACGGCAAAAAACTGGTGATCAACATCCAGAACGGCCGCTCCGCCATCATCGGCGACGACGATCTGAAAGAGGAAGGCTACCTGGAGTACGCCTTCAACCTGAACGAAAAGGAAGCGGAAGAACTGCGCTCGTTTTTGCATACCGTGATTTACTGATCCGGGACTGTACACGGTGCATCACTTGGGCAAATCGACACGGGGGAATCCGCCCGCCTGCTGCCGGATAGAAGCAGGCTGCTTGCATGGATACGGGCGGAGACGACCGGGGATTCAACGAACCTTTCTCACGCCAAACAAGGGACGGCCTGACATAAAGGCTCGTCCCTTTTTCACCGCACGATGAGGGCTCGGCGTGTTAAAAACTTTTTTGTAGTTAAGTAAAGGAAGGATATCCCTGGTCAGAAACGTTTTCATTTCCGGTACACCCGCCCATTTCCCTGCGGACAACGCTCCACCCGGGCAGATGTCTCGTATACTGCAACTACAAAGCAGACAACACGAGAGGAGTGCCACATCGCGCGATGCAACCGTATCCCTCCGAACAATCAGGCGATTTTCCGTACGAGTCGCGTAGCCATCAACACCACAGGGAAGATCTGGCCGCCCCGGTGTTTTGGCGGCGGCGGAGAAGGCATCCCCGGTTTGATGTCATCATTCCGTTTGTCTTCCCGTTCGGCGGTTTCTACCCGTATTATTCCTACTATCCACCGTTTCCCTACGCTCCCTACCCATTCTACCCGTTTTATCCGTATTGAGGCTGCCGTGTTGTACCGCCGGCGTGACGGCATGTCGGAGACCCAAGGCATCGATCCGCGCTCAGCGGACGGTGCCTTGTCGCGTTTTTACGCGGGTGTCTCCCGTGCTGGCGATCCTGCTTTTGGTCGGCATGGGCGGAGCGCTGTATGCCTTTTACCGGATATTCCTGATCCTGTTTTGATGTGCGGACCGCGACAAAAAACAACAGCCCGATCCATCGGATTCGGGCTGTTTTCAGGTCAACTGCCAGTGGGCTGGTTTACGATTCCCGTTTTGGTTGGTTGGGACCGGCCGGGATCTTGTCCCGTTCGCGGTTGGTTCGCGGCGCATTCTGACGGCGTTCTTTTCCGCCGTCGCGTCCGCTTTTTTCCCCCTTGGCAAACTTGCTCTTGTTGTCTCCCCGCTCCTGGCGGCCGCTGCGCTCTGCGGATGGGCCGTTCCGCTCGGTTCGTTCCTGTCTGCCGTGGCGCGGGTGGAAACGGCGGCGTTCCTTTCGTTCGATATACAGGGATTGTTCGTCCCTGTCCGATTCCTTGCGCTGGTCGGCGTCCGTCCCCTCGTCTCCGGCATCCGTTTCCTGCCCATGCTGACCCGAGACAGGCGAGGCCGGTTTTACCTTTTTCAGCACGAAATAGGGACAGCCGAAGTTGCAAAACTCGTGCAGGTATTCATCCAACGCGGCGATTCGCTGCTCGAACGGCACTTTGCGGTTGGTGTTCTCGTAAAACCCGCGCAGGCGAAGCTGGCCGTATCCCCAATCCCCCACGATGTAATCGTACTTGTCGAGAATGTCGCTGTAGCGTTCCTTGAACGCTTCCGGGTTCCACCCGTCGCGATTTTCCTCCATGACCTCGTAAGTACCGGCTGGCGTGCGAATCAAGTCCGCTTCCTCCTTACACTTGCATACTACGTCCATCTTATCACATTTTTCGCAGGGGGAGATAAAATTCCCACGAAAACAGCCCCCCCTCGGGGGACACCCTACCTGTAGGGGGTGGAACCATTGAAAAAAACATGGCTGTTTCCCGTAATCGCAGGTCTAGCTTTGGTCGCGTCCGCTTGTACGCCAAACGCCGCTCCGAATGACCGCCAACAAGGCACGACGGTTCACCAGGCCGCTCCCCGCACGCAGTTCGACGGCGTCGGCGTGCGGAACTACGACGGTGTCGGCGCGCGTCCTTTCGACGGCCTCGGTACGCGTCCCTTTGACGGTTTGGGTGTGCGCAATTACGATCTGGGCGTGAGAAACACTCCCTACGGCACCGACTACCACAACTACAACGCGTACACCAGCGGCGCCC
The DNA here is from genome assembly GCF_001673705.2 of Brevibacillus sp. WF146. NCBI lineage: Bacteria > Bacillati > Bacillota > Bacilli > Caryophanales > Paenibacillaceae > Brevibacillus > Brevibacillus sp. WF146. The sequence goes on along the minus strand of NZ_CP109943.1, from coordinate 1,016,241 downwards.
GTTCGTACAATGCCTTTACGGACGACGGCCGGCGCCCGCTTGACGGCATTGGCGCCCCGTCCATCTATCGCGCCCGCAACGGCGCGGGCGTGATGGCGACGACGATGCCGCGATTGGGCTATGCCCAAATCGACCGGAAGCACGTCCGTACGGCTGGAGGGAACAATGTCTTTGTCGACCGGGAAGCGCTGGCCCGCGCCGTGGGCAACGTGACCGCTACCTGTCCGGGCGTGGACCGCTCCACTGTTCTCGTCACGGACGAGGAGATTTTCGTCGGCCTCAACACGCTGGGCGACAACGCCCGCACGGCCAAGGAACAGGCGCGCATGGGCGCCCAGTCGATTGCGCCGCGCTACTACAAGGTGTATGTGACCGACAACGCGAACGACATCGCCGAAATCTCCCGGATCGCGAGCCGCGCGAGCAATGTCTCGATGGGGCGCGCCGACGAAGAACGCAGCGTGGATGCCCTGATCAAGCGGATGGGCGGCATGGTGGACGGCGAAGAAATGAGGACCAAAGGCTCCAGGATGACCACAACCACCCGCTAACGGCAACAAACCCCTATGTCTGACATAGGGGTTTGCGTTTTTCCTTGGTTATTTTGCCTGGGCGATCGTTTCCTTGGCGGCGTTGGCCTGTTCGTGGGCGTGGTACGAGCTGCGCACCAGCGGTCCCGCCTCCACGTGGCTGAACCCGCGCTTCATGCCCTCTTCCTTGAGGCGGGCAAACTCGTCGGGATGGTAGTACTTTTCCACGGGCAGGTGCTTTTTGGTCGGCTGCAGGTACTGGCCGATGGTCATGATGTTGACGTCGACCGCGCGCAGATCGTCCATGGTTTCCAGAATCTCCTCGAACGTCTCGCCTACCCCGATCATCAGGCTGGACTTGGTCGGGATGTCCGGCTGCAGTTCCTTGGACTTTTTCAAAAGCGCCAGCGTCCGGTCGTACTTGGCGCGCGCCCGCACGCGGTCGGAGAGGCGGCGCACCGCTTCGATGTTGTGGTTCAGCACGTCAGGCCGGGCATCCATGACGACTTTGAGTGCATCCCAGTTGCCCATGAAGTCGGGGATCAGCACCTCCACGGAGGCGAGCGGCAGGCGGCGGCGAATCGCCTTGATCGTCTCCGCGAAGATCATCGCCCCGCCGTCCGCCAGATCGTCGCGGGCGACCGAGGTGACGACGACGTGTTTCAGCCCCATTTGCTCCGCCGCTTCCGCCACGCGTTCCGGCTCGGCCAGGTCCAGCTCCGTCGGCAGGCCGGTCTTCACCGCGCAAAACCGACAGGCCCGGGTACATATATCACCCAAAATCATGAAGGTGGCCGTACGGTTGGCCCAGCATTCATGAATGTTGGGACACTTTGCTTCCTCGCATACGGTATGCAGCGTCTTGCTGCGCATGGTCTGCTTCAGTTCCTTGAAGTTGGCCAGTTCTTTTCCTGATACAAGGTTGATCTTGAGCCACTCCGGTTTGCGTTGCGTCATTGGGCTCACTCCTCATTGGACTTGGTCATCCTCCATTATAGAGGAACGCCTTTGGGGGGAGCAATATCCGCTCCCGTTTCGGGTGTACGGACGCCCGCCCCGCCAGACGCCCGGACCGGTGAAGCCAGATGCATGAACCGGGTGAGGCCCGCCGCCCCTGTCCCTTTCGGCCGCTTTACAGCCGGTGCACCATGTGCCGGTCCGATCCCCGCAGGTACGGCTCCAACAGCGTCAGCTCCCGCTCCTGGCAGGTGAACAGGAACACCTGATGCTCTTCGCTCAGTTCCGCCACAAAGGTCAGCGTCCGCTTCAGCCGCTCCTGATCGTAATGGGCGAAATGGTCGTCGAGAAACAGCGGCAGCGGCTCCGTCTGCCGGCTGACGAGGCGCAGCAGCGCCACCCGCTGCGCAAAGTGGAGCTGATCCTGCGTGCCCAGGGAGCACTGTTCCTGCTCCACGACCAGATGCCGGTCGGGTTCCAGCAGCCGGACCGCAAACCGTTCGCGCGGGTCCAGCCGCACGTCCCGGTACCTGCCGCCCGTGATTCGCGCCATCACATCGGAAGCCAGTCCGTTCAGGACAGGAGAGACGTCCCGATTCCATTCCGCCAAAGCCTCCTGCAGCGTGTCGCGGGCGAGCTGCAGCGCTTCCCTCCGCATCTGCAGGCTGCGCAGGACGGCCGCGGCGTCCTCGTACTCGCTGCGTGCCCGCGCAACCGATACCGCGTCATGGCTCCCCATCTCGCCCGATGCCCGGGCGATCTGCTCCCGCAGCTCCTGCAGCCGCTCTTCCGTCTCCCTCAGCGACTGCACGAGACCGTCCCGTTCCCTGTCACGTTCCGCTTTTTCCGCTTCCAGCAAGGAGCGCAGCGCATCCCCCCAGCGGGCAAGCAGCCGCGCTTCCTCCTCGCGCCGCTTCCACTCCGCCGCCTGCCTGTCCGCTTCCCGCTGCCGGCTGCGGTTCATCTGTTCTTCCCGGAGCAGGAGGAACGCGTCCCAATCAGCCGCGTTCCATTCCCGATAGATGTCGCAAAGCTCCGCTTCCAGGCGGTCCGCCTCCTGCTGCAGGCGCCGCCACTCCTCGATGACGGCCGGCACGCGCTGGTTTCCGCGTGCGCGTCTGCGGCTCCACGCGCCCACCGCAGCCAAGAAGACAGCCAGTACGCTGGCGATCCAGCCAAACGCGCCTCTCCCTGCCGCAAAGGCGCCCGCCGCCAGCGCCATCAGCAGACCGCTGCCCGCCCACAACAGCCGGTGTGCGGAAAGCCCCCCGGCGGCTTTTCGTCCCTGCCGCGGCCGCTCCGTTCCGGCGATGGCGGATGCGGCCAGGCGGTTCACCTGTTCCCGGCACGCTTCCCACGCCTTGCGCAGCTCCACGGCCCGCTGGTAGGCCGCTTCCAGCCGTTCCCGTTCCGCTCCCGGCTCCGTATCGGCATCGGGGACAGACCGGGCGGCCAGCGCAGCCAGCCGCTCCCGCGTCTCCCGGTGCAGGCGGCGCTCTTCCGCCGTGACGGCATTCCGCTCCCACTCCTCCCACTGTTCAGGGGAAGGAGGAACGTGGCTATGCCGCCAGCGCGCCTGCCACTCCGCTTCTTCCTGTTCCATCCTCTGCAGGCGCTGCCGCAGCTTCTCCCGCGCCCGCTCCCGTTCCTTTCGCTCCGCTTCCCAATCCGCGATGTGCCGGGCCAGCCTGCTCGCAGCAGCCCACCCCGCTTCCGCTTCGGCCAGGGCACGCTCTTTTTCTGCGACGCGGGCGCCTGCTTTTCCCAGCAGCGTATTTTCCGCCCGCTCCTTTTTCCCGATGGCCGCCAGTTCCCGCTCCAGCTCCGCCAGGACCCGGTTGACAGCCGGGTCGGCTTCGTCCGTGCCCAGCGAGGGCAGCAGGTGCTCCGCCGCCGCCATCGGCTCCCGCCTGATCCAGGTGACATCGGTAAACAGGCTGCGCGTCAATCCGAGATGCAGCTCGAGAAAATTGCGCTCCTTTCGCCGGTCTTCCTGGTACAGGCCGGTTACCTCCGACCAGTCCGGATTGAGAAACAGCCGCGCCTGCTCCCGCTCCTTTTCCAGCCAGCGGTGCAGCCGGTAGGATTTGCCTGCCACTTCGTACTGGACAATGGTTTCGTACGCCCCGCCGTCCCAGGGCAGGTACTTCTCGTATTCCGGCAGGTAGCGGGCCGTCCGGACGTAGTCTTTTTTCATCCCGTACAGCGCGGCAAACAGCCCCTGCAGCAGGGTGGATTTGCCCGCTTCGTTGGGGGCGCAAAACAGGTTGATGCCCGGGGCGAAGCGGAATACCGCCTCACGCCATTTGCCGAATCCCCGGAGCTGCAGTTCGTCGATTCTCACCGCATGATCCCCCCGATTCGCGCCAGCGCTTCCCGGCGGGCCATCCGGACGACGTTACGGCGCCATTCGTCGGCCCCTTCCGCCTCCGCTTCCGCTTCTGCCAGCTTGGACAGCCACCTGCCCCAGACGCCGGACTGGGCTTGCAGGTGTTCCGCGTCCAGATCGGGCCAGGTGCGGTCCGTGCACTGCACGAAAAAGAAGCGGGACAACCGCTGCTCCAGCACCTCCACCGGCGGCGTGAAGTGGACGGGCCGCTCCCCCGTCAGCGTCAGGTACAGCAGGCGGCCGTCCCCCTCGTCGGCCAGCTCCCGCTCCAGCACATTGACGAGCTGTTCCGTCGTCTCCGCCCCCGCCACGTCCACCTCCCGCCTGGAGATGATGCGGCTTTGCACCGGCACGTGCTCCAGCCGGAGGCGTCCGTCTCCGTCCAGCTCACCCAAAATGACAAAACGCTCCCCCGCTTCTTTGGCGGAAAGCCCTTCCGGCGAACCGGGATAGGCGGCAAACGGCGTCTGGCTGATCGGGTGGAGAAACACGGCCGGCTTGTGGATATGGCCCAGCGCGATGTAGTCCATGCCCGCCGCAGCCAGTTCTTCCAGCGTCACCGGCGCGTACGGATGATGCCCGTCCGCCCCGCCGTTGACCACGCTGCCGTGCAGCACCATCAAATGGTGACGGTACCCGTGCAGCCGGCCGGGAAAGGCAGGCAGCGGTGATTCGTACACGTGCGGCTGGGGAAAGCCCCATCCGTAGACGACGCAGGATTTGTCCGGGAATTCGTACGCCCCCCATTCCGGCGTAAACCAGAAGACATTGCCCGGCCACTCCAGCGTCTGGTAATAGGAGTCGGGATGCCACGGATCGTGGTTGCCTGGCGCGATGCAGACCGGCACCGGTGCCACGCTGGCAAACAAATCGCGCAAAAAGAGTGCGGTGGAGCGCCTCCCTCCGTGGTATTCCAGCAGGTCTCCGGCGATCAGCCAGAAATCGGCCTGCCTGGCCAGCACCAGGTCGCGGATGGTCCGCATCGTCCGGCGAAAGTCGTCCTGCCTGAGCTCGTACAGGGCGGACAGCGTCTGAAGCGGCGCATCCAAATGGACGTCCGCAGTATGGATAAACCTCAGCATGTGAACCTCCCCGACATGACAGCGCCCCGCTGCCGTGATACACTTTGGTCAACGGATGAATCGTCACGCGAACATATTTTCCCTTTCATGATACAGGAAAAAACAACCGATTGAAAAGGAGCGATTGCGATGCGCATAGCGTATCTGGACTGTTTTTCCGGGATCAGCGGCGACATGCTGCTGGCCGCGCTGGTGGACGCGGGGGCGGACCGCGGCCGGATCGAACAGGAACTGCGCAAACTGCCGCTGGGGCCGTTTCGACTGGAGTGGAAAACCGTCGTCAAAAAAGGCGTCAGCGCACTAAAACTGGACGTCGTCGACGAGGAGCAGGAACGCGCCCGCGAGCTCAAGAAGCTGCCCGTTCTGGCCGGCCGCCATCACGGGCATGGCGACCACGGACATGAGCATGACCACGGGCATCATCATCACGACCACGGCCATCACCACGAACACGGCCATCACCACCGCCGCTACAAGGAGATCGCCGAGATGATCGATGCGGCCGAACTGGCTCCGCGAGTTGCGGCCCGGGCTCAAGCCGTGTTTGAAAAAATCGCGGTCGCCGAGGCAAAAATCCACAACATCCCGGTGGAAACGGTCCACTTTCACGAAGTGGGGGCGCTGGACTCGATCGTGGACGTTGTCGGGATCGCCCTGGCCCTGGAAGAACTGGAGATCGACCAGTTGTACGCCGGTCCCGTCCCCACCGGAAACGGCTATGTCCGCTGCGACCACGGGCTCTATCCGGTCCCCGCTCCGGCGACGATGGAGATGCTCAAAGGCATTCCCCTGCGCCGCACCGACATCCAAAAGGAGCTGACCACGCCCACGGGGGCGGGCGTCGCGGCGGCCCTGGTTCGCGAGTTTGGGCCGCTGCCGGCGATGAGCGTGGAAGCGATCGGCTACGGGGCCGGCACGCGCGATCTGCCCGACCAGCCCAACGTCCTGCGCGTGCTGATCGGCCGTCCCTGATGAGCAAAAAAACAGCCTTGCCCGCTTTTCCGGCGGACAAGGCTGTCGTTTTTTCGCTAGCGGAGCAGGCGAATAAACTCGCGCATGAATCCCGGCAGATCCGGCCAGGCGTGAGCCGACACCAGATTGCCGTGCACGTGCAGCGTGTCGGTTTTGTAAACGGCGCCGCACGCCTCCACATCGGGACGGCATGCCTGGTAGGCGGTCATTTCCCGGCCGCGCAGGTGTTCCTTGACCAGGGCCAGGACTTGCGAGCCGTGGCAGATCACCGCGATCGGCTTGTTCGTTTCAAAGAAGTGGGCGAGGATCGGCTTCAGGTGTTCGTTCAGCCTGATGTACTCCGGTGCCCGTCCCCCGGGAATGATCAGGCCGTCGTACTCTTCCGCCTTGACGTCGGCAAACGCGACGTGGGAAGACAACTGGTAGGCGGGCTTTTCTGTGTACGTCTCGCTGTGGGCTTCAAAATCGTGACATACCGTGTGCAGCGTCTTTTTGGCGGGGGAAGCGATCACCGCTTCGAATCCCTCTTCCAGGCAGCGGTAGTACGGATAAAAGACTTCCAGTGCCTCTACCGCGTCACCGGTGACAATCAACACCTTTTTACTCATCGCACAGCCTCCCTGCGTCTTTCTGAGGAATCTCTTCCTCTCTTTTCCATTTCTCCACGCCGCCTTCTTCCTCCTGCCTGGTTTGCGCCTTCGCGGATTCCGCCAGCAGCAGCGCCTGCTGGTACACCTGCTTCAACGGCACCCCGGCCTGCTTCGCCAAACGGGCGCAGACATCGTATTCCGGCGCCGCCTGCACCCGCTCTCCCCGGTGGTAGCCCAGCTTGACCGGCACGTCTCCCCACGGGGTAGTCGCGGTGACGACGCGGCGGGCCAGCCTGTGGCAGGAAACGGGAAAATACCGAACGCCAAAGGTGGTCGTCTCCCGAAACAGGATGGATTTCAGTTCGTCCAGCCGGCTGCCGTAGCACAATGCCTGCAGCAGCACACCGGGACGGCTCTTTTTCATCGTCGCGGGCAGAAAGTGGACGTCGTTGGCTCCCGCCGCCAACAGCCTGTCCAGCACATGGGCCAGCCACTCGGGACTGCTGTCGTCCAGATTGGCCTGGAGCAGGTACATTCCTTCGTCAATGTGCTCCTCTTCGTGCTGCCGCCGTTCCTTGACGACGGGCACGTCGGTCCCGTCACCCCGCGCTTCGCTCTCCAGCCGGATCACCGCCACCCCTTCCCCGTGCTCCACCCGCGCAAGCCGGCCTTCAAGCCGGGCGAGCGGCCGGGCGCCCACGGCCTGCAGCCACAGCATGGCAAGCGGGGAGAACAGCGCCCAGGGCCAGTCCTCTTCACGGATCATCCAGCCCTCGAGCAGCGTGAGCAGGGGAACGGGCAGACCGGCGGGGACGGGCAGGCACTGTACCCCAAGCGCGACACGCCGGCCGTTTTCCGGAAGAAGCGTCATCAGCGTCCGCAGCGCCGCCACTTCCGCCGCCCAGTCGTCCTCCCGGCAAAACGGCCGGTACGCCGCAGCGCGATTCAGGATGTCCGCGACCCGTTCGTTCGCGGAGAAACAGTCCGTTTCCCCGGCGGGCAGCAGGCGCCTCAGCGGTTCGGCCAGTTCGCGCAAAAACAGCGGCCGTTCGCTGCGTATGACCAATCTCATCATCACCCATCCCTCCGGCACGGTTCCTTTTCTTGCATCATACACCAATTCTTCTTCCGGCGCCTGCCATTCCGTCTGCCATTTGGCAAAAAGTAATGCGGATAAAGCGGGGAAGCTGGCAGAAACTACAACGAGAAACTACCTGGCTGGAGGGAGACGGAATGTTTGTTTTCCGCCTAATCGTTCAGATCAGCTTGTGTTTGGCAGTTGCCGCCTGTCCGCTGTCTTCCGCTGTAACGGCTGCTTCGTCCGTCTCGTCCGGCACTCAGGCCGATCCCGTCCTCAAGGAGCGGCTGGAGCTGTTCCAGCGGATGGAACTGGTCTACGGTATCCCCTGGCCGTATGTGGCGGCCATTGATCAATACGAGCGAACCATGCAAAAGCGGTCCAAACAGGAGCCCCCTCAGAAGGAGCCGGAGCGCTTGACCGCGATCGACATTCCCCCCGCCCTGTGGTGCGGAGAACTCAATCCCGAGGACGACGACACGGATCCGGTTTCCATCCGCTTTTTTGGCGGAATCGGGGCAGACGGGGACGGAGACGGAAAAGCGGACCGCACCAACGACATGGACGTGCTTGCGGCGATGATCCGCTTCCTCGCCTCGTACGGCTTCCAGCATGACGACTGGCGCATCGGCTTGTGGGCCTACTACAAGTGGGATTGGGCGGTCAAGACCATCACCCAGTTTGCCGCCGTTTACGACAAGTACAAGCGGCTGGATCTGGACGGCCACCACTTCCCCATCCCCAAGCGGTACAACTACAGCTACCACAGCACGTGGGGCGACCCGCGCGGCTGGGGCGGGCGGCGCATCCACGAAGGGACGGACATCTTTGCCGGATACGGGACGCCCGTGCTCAGCACAGGGTACGGCGTGATCGAAGTGGTCGGCTGGAACCGGTACGGAGGGTGGCGCATCGGGATGCGGGACATGGGCAACGTCTACCACTACTTTGCCCACCTCTCCTCTTTCCGAAAGGGGCTGAAGCCGGGAGACATCGTCGAACCGGGGGAAGTGCTGGGCTACGTCGGCAGTTCCGGCTACGGCAAACCGGGGACATCCGGCAAGTTTCCCCCCCACCTGCACTACGGCATGTACCGGGACAGGGGCTACAGCGAATGGGCATTTGACCCGTATCCCTATCTGAAGCGCTGGGAACGGCAGATGTACAGCAAAAAGAAGCGGTGAAAAGCCGCTTCTTTTTTTGCGTCCGCCCCAACCGAACGGCATCGTTCCTCGACGGGAAAACGGCCGTTGGTTCGTTTGACACATGTGGCGCGTTTGACAGAAACACCCACCCTACATACAATGAAAACAGAAAAACTGGACATTTGTCCAAAAAATGGTGGTGTGTAAAACCGTGACCCGTTCCGCCCGTTCACAAACAAAAGCGGACGCCAAACGGGCCTACCTGATCGAACAGGCGACCCGCTGCCTCGCCGAAAAAGGGTACGCCCGCGTCTCGCTGCGTGACATCGCCCGGGAGTCCGGCGTCTCGCTGGGCATCCTGCACTATTATTTTGCCGGCAAGGAAGACCTGCTGCTTGCCGTCATCTCGGGGTACAAGGAGCGGTTTCTGCGGGAGCTGGAGCAGGAACTCCTGAGCGCCCCCCTGGAAGGGTGGATGGACCGGCTGCTCGCGGTGCTGCGCCGGGCGTTGGTCGAGGATCAGGCGGTGCACCGCCTGTGGTACGACTTTCAGGTGCAGGCCATGTACCTGCCCGCATTTCGCGACGGCGTGCGGGAGATACGCGCCCGCCTCTTCGAGCTGATCGGCGAGATGCTGGACAGATTGCGCAGGGAAGCGGGGTTTTCTCCCCTGACGGAAGCGGATGAGGCCGTCCCGCTGCTCTACTCCCTGATCGACGGCCTGTTTTTTCAAGCGCTTCTCGACGAGGCGGACGATCCCGAGCAGACGGTGAATCGGCTGGAGCAGGCGCTCCCCCGCATGCTTGCGCTGTTATTGTCCCCATCATCCCAAACGGAGAGGTGATCCACCATGGGCGTTCTCACGATGCAAAATCCGGCCACCGGCGCCATCCTCGGCGAACTGGCGGAGGCGACGCCGGAGGAGGTACGCCTGGCAATGGAGCGAGCCAGGCAGTCGTTTGGCGGTTGGTCCGCCACGCCGCTTCCGGAACGGCTCCACTACCTGACCCGGCTGCGCCATTACCTGGTGGAGCAGGCGGAAGCGCTGGCGGAGAAAATCAGCGCCGACACCGGCAAACTCACGCTGGAAGCGCTCATGACGGAAATCTTCGTCACCGCGGACACGATCCGCTTCTACGAGAAGAACGCAAAGCGGATGCTGTCCCCCAGACGGGTGCCCACGCCGCTGGTGCTGTGGCCGAAACGGTCGTCCATCCACTACAAACCGCTGGGCGTGGTCGCGGTCATTTCGCCGTGGAATTACCCGTTCCAGCTTTCCGTCATTCCCGCCCTTTCCGCGCTGGCGGCCGGCAACACGGTCCTGCTGAAGCCGTCGGAAGTCACGCCGTACACCGGCCTGGTCATGGACGAACTGTTTCGGGCCGTCGGCTTCCCCGAGGGGGTCATCCAGGTGCTTCACGGCGGCAGGGAGGTGGGGCAGGCGCTGGTGGCTGCCAAGCCGGACAAGATCTTTTTCACCGGCTCGGCGGCGACGGGCCGCGCCATCATGAAGCAGGCGGCGGAACACCTGATCCCGGTGGAACTGGAGCTGGGCGGCAAGGACCCGATGATCGTCTTTGCCGACGCCCATTTGGAGCGGGCCGCCAATGCCGCCGTCTGGGGCGCGTTCACCAACGCGGGACAGGTCTGCATGTCCGTCGAGCGTCTCTACGTCGAGCAAAGCGTGTACCCGCAGTTTGTGGAGCTGGTCAAGGCGAAGACGGCGGCGCTGCGCCAAGGCTTTCCCCGTCAGGCGGACATCGGGTCAATGACCTTTCCCCGACAGGTCGAGATCGTTCGTGACCACGTGGCCGACGCCATCGCCAAGGGAGCCGTGGTGGAGATCGGCGGCCGCTTTGAAGAAGACGGGATGTTTCTGCCCCCGACCGTCCTGACGGGCGTGACGCACGCGATGAAAATCATGCGCGAGGAGACGTTTGGCCCCGTCCTGCCGATCATGCCCTTTTCCTCCGAGGAAGAAGCGATCCGCCTGGCAAACGACTCGCCGTACGGGCTGAACGCTTCTGTCTGGTCGCAGGACGAGACAAAGGCCAGACGAGTCGCGCTGCAGTTGGAAACCGGCAATGTCTGCATCAACGACTGCCTGGTCAGCTACGCCAACCCCCATCTGCCGTTCGGCGGCGTAAAACAGAGCGGCATCGGGCGCTACCGCGGTCCGGAAGGCTTGCGGGCGTTTACGCACGCCGTCTCCGTCATGCACGATCCCGGCAGGCGAAAACGGGAGGTCAACTGGTATCCCTACACCGAGGAGCAGGAGACGATGTTTGTCGGGCTGATCAAGGCCCTGTTCGGCAGGGAACGGAAATGGAACCGCCAGGCCCTGCGTGCGGCCTGGCGGGAGTGGAAGCGTCTGCGGGAATAGCGGCCGCCCTTTAGGCGAACTGCCGGTTCAGGTTCGCCATTTCGATGGCGGCTGCGGCCGCTTCCCATCCTTTGTTGCCTGCTTTGGTGCCGGCCCGCTCGATCGCCTGCTCGATCGAGTCCGTCGTCAGCACGCCAAAAATCACGGGAACGCCCGTAGCCAGGGAGATGGACGCCACCCCTTTGGCGCATTCGCTGCACACGTAGTCAAAGTGAGGCGTCGCTCCGCGAATGACCGCGCCCAGCGTGACGACGGCGTCGTAGCGGCCGGACTCCGCCATTCGCTTGGCGATCAGCGGGATTTCAAAGGCGCCGGGCACCCAGGCCACGTCGACGTTTGCTTCCTCCACGCCGTGCCTCTTCAGCGCGTCCAGCGCGCCGCCGAGCAGCTTGCTGACGATCAATTCGTTAAACCGGGCTGCCACGATGCCTACGCGCAGACCCGTTCCTACCAGATTTCCCTCGAACACTTTCATGGTTGTTCACTCCTTGTTCAAAGTTGAAGCAGGTGACCCAGCTTCTCGTGTTTGGCGGCCAGATACCGCCTGTTGTGCGGATGGGCCGGCATCTGAATCGGCACCCGCTCTGCCACTTCCAGTCCGTAGCCGCTGAGGCCGCGGATCTTCCGCGGGTTGTTGGTCAACAGCCGCATGCGTTTCACGCCCAGATCGCGCAGGATTTGCGCCCCGATCCCGTAGTCGCGCAGGTCGGCGGGGAAGCCCAGCTTTTCGTTCGCTTCCACGGTGTCGTAGCCGTCCTCCTGCAGCTTGTAGGCGCGCAGTTTGTTGATCAGGCCGATGCCGCGCCCCTCCTGCCGCATGTACAGGAGGACGCCCCGTCCTTCCGCTTCGATCTGCCGCAGGGCGGCGTGCAGTTGGGGGCCGCAGTCGCAGCGGTGCGAGCCGAAAATATCGCCGGTCAGGCACTCGGAGTGGACCCGCACCAGCACCGGTTCGTCGGGCGTGATCTCTCCCTTGATCACCGCCACGTGCTCTTTGCCGTCCAGTTCGTTGGTGTAGGCGGCGATGCGGAAGTCGCCGTATTCGGTAGGCAGGTTCACCTCGATTTCCCGCTTGACCAGCCGCTCCGTCCGCATCCGGTAGCGGATCAGGTCGGCAATGGTGATCAGCTTGAGATCAAAACGCTCGGCGATCTCGGCCAGTTGGGGCAGGCGGGCCATCGTCCCGTCCTCGTTCATGATTTCGCAGATCACCCCGGCGGGAAAAGCGCCCGCCAGCCGGGCCAGATCGACGGCCGCCTCGGTGTGTCCGGCCCGGCGCAGGACGCCGCCCGGTTTGGCGATCAGCGGAAAGATGTGGCCCGGACGTTGAAAATCGTCCGCCGTTTTTTGATCGTCCAGCATCGCCAGCACGGTGCGCGAGCGTTCGTGAGCGGAGATGCCCGTATGGGTTCCCGCTTCGTCGATGGAGACGGTAAACGCCGTACCCTGCCGGTCCGTGTTTGCCTCCACCATCGGCTTGAGCCGCAGCCGGGCGGCGTGCTCTTCCGTGATCGGCACGCAGACGAGGCCGCGTCCGTGCGTCACCATGAAATTGATCATCTCCGGCGTGGCCGCTTCCGCCAGGCAGACGAAATCCCCTTCGTTTTCCCGGTCCTCGTCGTCCACGACGATCACCGCTTTTCCCTGTCTCAAGTCTTCCAGCGCTTCTTCTATGGCATGGAACATGGTCGGTTCCCTCCCCTCTGTTTTGGCAGCACCCGTCGATTCCATCAGACGAACCCGTGCTCCCGCAAAAACTCCGGCGTAAGCCCCGTCCGCCGCTCCGGCTGCGGCTGTTCGGAGCGCCACGCCAGCAGCCTCTCCACGTACTTGCCGATGACGTCCGCTTCGAGGTTGACCGGATCCCCGATCCGCTTGTCCCGCAAATTGGTGTGGGCCAAGGTGTGCGGGATGATGGAGACGGAAAAGCTTTCCGCGTCCACGTCGACGACCGTCAGGCTGATGCCGTCCAGGCAGATCGAGCCGCGCGGCACCACGTATTTGAGCACATCCGGCTCCGCTCCGATCCGAAACAGCACCGCGTTGGCATGCGGGTGGCGCGAGAGAATGGTTCCCGTCCCGTCCACGTGGCCGGAGACGATGTGGCCGCCGAAGCGGTCCCCCAGCCTCATCGCCCGCTCCAGGTTGACAATCTGCCCCCGTTTTGCCTGCCGCAAACTGGTTTTGTTCAAGGTCTCCGGCATCACGTCCACGCTGAATTGACGGTCGGTATGGGCCGTTACGGTCAGGCAGACGCCGTTGACGGCGATGCTGTCGCCGACGCGGACGCCCTCCAGCACCCGCTCGGCGCGGATCACCATGCGGCATGCCTGGCCGTCTCCCGTCACGCTCTCCACTACGCCCACTTCTTCCACCAGTCCGGTAAACATGGCGTCGCTCTCCTCCTTGTGTCTCATGATTCCGAATCCCAGACGGGGTAGCCGGTGATCCGCAGGTCGTGCGGTCCCACCTGCTCCCACTCGACATCGGCCAGCGGCACCGCCTCGTCCATCCGTTCCAGCCCCGGACCGCCAAACGGCGTGGGGGCACCGGCGCCGCCGACCAGCTTCATGGAGAGGTAGGCGACGATCTTTTGGACCGCCCGCGCGCGGAGAAACGAGCCGTTTACCTCCGCACCGCCTTCCACCAAAAGCGAGGTGATGCCCCGCGCTCCCAGTTCATCCAGCACCTGCTCCACCGTGACCGGTCCGTCCGGCACGAGTACCGTCACACCGCGCTCCTCCAGCGCCGCCCGCTTCTCTGCCGGCGCCTCCGCCGAGGTGACAATCCACGTCGGCGCCTTGCCGTCATTCACCACGCGGGCATCCAGCGGCGTGCGCAGCCGCCTGTCCAGGATGACCCGAACCGGCTGACGGCCCGTCGCCGTGCCCGCCGTCCGGGCCGTCAGCTCGGGGTCGTCGGCGATCACCGTCCCGACCCCCACGAGAATCGCGTCGTGCCGCCGGCGCAGTTCGTGCACCTGCCCGCGCGCCTCCTCGCCCGTGATCCAGCGGCTGTGCCCCGTCACCGTGGCGATTTTGCCGTCCAGGGTGCTGGCCGTCTTCACGGTGACGAACGGCCGCCGGGTGGTGATGTAGTGGAAAAAGACTTCGTTGAGCCGCCGCGCCTCCGTCTCCCCGATGCCGACGGTGACCTCCACGCCGGCGGCGATCAGCCGGGACACCCCCTGCCCCGCCACCAGCGGATTGGGATCCAGCACGGCCACCACCACACGGCTGATCCCCGCCTGGATGACCGCGTCGGCGCAGGGAGGCGTTCGTCCGTAATGGCTGCACGGCTCCAGCGTGACGTACAAGGTGGCCCCTTTTGCCCGTTCGCCGGCCATCCGCAGCGCGTGCACCTCTGCATGAGGCTCGCCTGCTTTCAGGTGGGCCCCCATGCCGACGACCTCGCCGTCTTTTACCACCACGGCCCCCACCAGCGGATTGGGGCTGGTCTGTCCCGCCGCGGAGCGCGCCAGCTCCAGCGCCAGCGCCATGTATCGTGCGTCGTGTTCCATCGTGCGCTCCTTTCCCGCTTCGTTTTCGCCCCAACAAAAAATGCCCTGACATCGAATCAGGGCATAGGGGAATAAGCCTGTTGCCGTCCGTTTTTTCCAAAAAACGGACGCACAGGCTCACCAAATACCTTCTCCCATCCGGACTGTACCGTCGGCCTTGGAATTTCACCAAGTCAGTCGCTGTCGGCCAAAGCCGTCAGCGAGTCGCGGGCTGAGACGTGCGTTCGTCATCACCGCCGGTCGGGAATTTCACCCTGCCCTGAAGGTTGGTATTCAGTTACGGGCATTATACCACAATTTCAGACGAGTCCTACACTTTTTCCGGCGACGGCGGCGAAATCAGCAGAAAAGCCCGGAATTCTTCATCCGGGCTTTCCCCTTACGGCGTGTTGTCCGGCTGAGCATCCGGCCTTGGCACATCCGGCTTTCCTTCCGGATTGTTGTACAGGTACTGCGGCACGTCGCCGATGACGAGCGAGTGGGTGATCGGGATTTTGGTGGTCACCGTCTTCTGGTCGGTGGCAAACGGGATGACGATCCGCAAATCCACGTCGACGTAGATGTACACCGTGACCAGCACCATGTTGATGCCCGCTTCCTTCATCTCCGTATCCAGGCGCGTCTTCACCGCCCCGATCGGCATAAAGGTGACGGGAAGTTCCGGCCCCATCTGCGCCAGGAAGCTGCTGCCCGTCGCCAATCCGAGCGGGATGTGGCGGTCCACTTTTTCGTCTTCCAATTCCTTCAACCGGTTCTGAACGCGGGAGGTGGTTTCTCCTACAATCCGCGAATACTCCTTGAAGTTGAACTGGTACGCCTGAATCCGCCCCTCGTTGTCCTTTTCAATCTTGACGATCTGGTTGAAGTCCACGCCCTGCTGCGTGATCCGTTTCGTCACCGCGTCGGTGATGGCCTGCTTGGCCAACTGCTCCGCCTTTTGCGACGCCAGGATCAGAAGCGTCGGCTTCAGGCGATTCTCGACAAAGACCAGAAACTGGATTATCATCACGAAGAATATGACCAGCGCGATAAAAAACGCTTTCGTGCGCGAAAGCGGATGTCTCCATCGCCGACGGGGTCGAAACATCGCCACGCCCGTCACCTCCCAGTTGGTACATCCTATGCGGGAGGGAGCCAAAAGAGAAGCCGAACCTGCCTCGGGCGGTTTGGCTCCGCTTCTCGCCGTTGCACTTCTCGCCGCTGCCGTTTTCACGTGACAGCCGCCCCCCTCCGCCTCAAGGACGGGGCAGAGGGGGTACGGGCGTTATTGCACATGGCCGATCAATCCTGTCGCAAGCCCCGGGAATAACGCCAGCAGCGCGATGAACAGCAGCATGATCACGGCGTACGGGGCCGCGCCGCGCACGATCAGGGCGATCGGTGTGGACGGGTCGATGCCCTTGAGCACAAACAGGTTCAGTCCCACGGGCGGCGTAATCAGGGCCAGCTCCATGTTGACCACCATGATGATGGCGAACCAGATGGGGTCAAAGCCCAGGGACGTGATAATCGGATACAAAATGGGCAGTGTGATGACCAGGATGGAGACCGTCTCCAGGAAGCATCCGAGCACGAGCAGGAGCAGGTTGATCAGGATGAACACGACCCACTTGGAGACCGGCAGGCCGGTGGCCATCTCCGTCATCGCCTGCGGAATCTGCAGGGAGGTGAGGATGAAGCCGAACAGCATCGCCCCGACGATGATGAACAGGATCATCGCGTTGGTGGCGACGGTCGACAGCAGGATGTTTTTGATGTTGGCCCAGGTGAGGCTGCGGTAGACGATCCCCGCCACCAGCAGGCTGAATATTACGCCGGCGGCGGCCGCCTCGGTGGGGGTGAACACCCCGGAGTAGATGCCGCCGATGATCAAAACGGGCATCAAGAGGCCCCAGACCGCTTTGCGCGTCCCCTGCCAACGCTCCTGCCAGCTGGCCGGCTCGCCTTTGATGTGGCGCATGCTCCACGACGCGTACGCCATAAAAATTGCCAGCAGCAAAATCCCCGGCACCACTCCGGCGATAAACAGCTTGCCGACCGATTCGCCGGTGACCGAGCCGTAGATGATCATCGGCACGCTGGGCGGGATCAGGATGCCCAAGGTACCGCCCGCCGCCAACAGGCCCAGCACCGTTTTTTTGTCATAACCCCGTGTGGTCATCTCGGGAATTGCCACCGTGCCAATCGTCACCGCCGTCGCCACACTGGAACCGGAGATGGCGGCAAAGATGCCGCAGCACACCAGTGTGGCCAGCCCGAGGCCGCCCGGCAGATGACGCAGCCAGCGGCTCGCCATTTCGTACAGCTCCCTGCCTACGCCGCTGTAGAGCAAAATCTGACTCATCAGCACGTACATCGGCAGGGAGCTGATGGTAAAGTCATCCAGCGCCTTGTACGCGATGATGGGAATCTGGTGCAGCCCCAGTACGCCGCCGTTGAACCAGTACAGGCCGATCGCGGCCAAGAGCGAGAGGGCAAAGGCAACGGGCACGCCGATCAAGAGCAGCGAGGCCATGCCGCCCGCAAAGAACAGGCCCATTACGCACCGCCCCCTTTCCCGCCGCGTATGCAGTCCGCCACCTGCAGCAGAAAGGCGAGACTCAGCAGCGTGCCGCCGATCGGCAGCAGCATCTCCGGCATGTACATGGGTATCTGCAAGAGCGAGGTGGAGGTAAAGCCGAGCTCCATCGACCGCTTGACGTGTTCCCAGCCGAAGATGGCAAACAGCAGGCTGAACGCGAGCCCCAGCAGGGCGGAAACGATCAGCAGCCAGCGGCGCGCGGCGGCCGGCACGTTGTGCAGGAGCAAATCCACCTTGATGTGGGCGTCTGCCCGGACCGCGTACGCCGCCCCGATGAAACAACTGCCGATGATCGCGTAAACGGACAGCTCGGTGGCCCAGGTCGTCGGGGCGTCAAAGAGCGAACGGGAGACGATCTCGTAAAAAATCATGCCCGTCGTCACCACGATCAGGATCCCTGCCGTGATTCCCCCCCACAGGATCAAGCGGTCCAGCCAGCGGTACAGGTATGAAAACCATTTCATTCAGCGTCCTCCCTTCCTCGCGTTCTGCCGCACGGTTACTTGATGTTCTGCACGTCGTCCAGCAGCTCTTTGCCCAAGTCCCCGGCGGTTTTCAGGTACTCGTCCCAGGCCGGCCTGGCCGCTTCCTTCCACTGCGGGAGGTCGCTCTCCGGCACCACGTACACGTCCATGCCTTTTTGTTTCAACTGCTCGGTCGTCTGTTTGTCCTCTTCTTCCGCCTGCTTGCGGATCCACTCTTCCGTCTCCCTGGCCGTCGCGGTCAACAGCTCCTGCGTTTTGGGCGGCAGCGCGTCCCAGTACTGCTTGTTGACGGCGAGCAGGAATTCCAGGTAGGCGTAGTTGACGACCGTCAAATAGCGGGACACCTCGTCGTACTTGCGCTGCACCATGGCCGTCGTGCCGGAGGTGGCGCCGTCGATCGTCTTGCGCTGCAGCGCCATGTACACCTCTCCCGCGCCCATGAAGACGGGAGCCGCGCCGTACGCCTGGATCATCACCGACGGAATGTGACCGATGCTGCGGATTTTCAGCCCGTGAAAATCGTCCGGCCTGGTCAGCGGGCGGACGCTGTTGGCAAATTGGGCGTAGCCATAGTCGGCGTACATCAGCACTTTGGCCCCCTTCTTCTCCATCTCCGCATTCAGCTTCTGGCCGACAGGGCCGGACAGGGCCTTGCCCGCCAGCTCGTAGGTGGGAAACGCGAACGGCACGTCAAAAATCCCCATCGCCGGCACCACCGACGACCACAGCGTGGACGAGTTGACCCCCATCTCGACGCCGCCGGTCAGGATCGCCTGGTTCATTTCCTTGTCGCTCAGCAGTTGGCCGGCCGGATACACCTGGATTTTCACCTTGCCGCCGGAGCGCTCCGTCACGTTTTTCGCAAATGCTTCCACCCCGCGCGCGATGTGGTGGTCCTGCGGCAGGTTGTAGGCGAGGCGGATGGTCGCCTCCTGGTAGCCGTCAGCGGATGCCGCCTGCCCGCCGGACGTGCCGACCGCCGCGGTGCCGCCCGGTGCCGCCGCTCCGCCGCAGCCGGCCAGCAGGCCGCCCAGCAGTCCGATCGTCGTCCATGCGGTGATCCAACTTTTTTTCATCGTGGTTTTCCCCCTTGGTCATCTGTGAATCGTTGGCTGTTCTTTCGATTCCACCAGCCGGATGCGGCCCAGCGGCATGCGCATGGAGAAGCTGACGGCGTATTCGGCAGCGTCCAGCATCTTGGAAAAATCCACTCCGGTGCGCACCTTCATCCGTTCAAACATGTACACGACATCCTCCGTCGCCGCGTTGCCGGCGGCGCCCGGCGCAAACGGACAGCCGCCCAGCCCGCCGACCGCGGTCTCGAAGCTGCGGATCCCCGCCGTGTAAGCGGCGTACGTGTTCGCCAGCGCCAAGCCGCGGGTGTCGTGCAGATGCAGCGCGATTCGCTCCGTCCCCACGGCGTCGATCAGCCGTCTGGACAGCGCGTACACTTCGTCCGGAACGGCGATGCCGATCGTGTCGGCGACGCCGATCTCATCCGCACCGGCGGCAATCGCCTGCTCGGCCAGCCGGAGCACGACGTCCGGGTCTACCCTGCCGGAGAACGGACAGCCGAAACTGGTGGCGATGGAAAAGCGGATCCGCTGCCCCGCCTGCCGGACCAGCGGAACAAGCTCGCGGAAGGCCTCCAGATTTTCCTCGATTGTCTGGTTGATGTTGCGCCGGTTGAACGCCGGACTGGCGGAGGTGACCCAGTTGATTTCGTCCAGCCGGTACGCGGCCGCCCGCTCCAATCCCCTCCGGTTGGGAATGAGCGCGGCAAACGAGACCCCGGACACCCGGGGCAGTCCGCCCATCACCGCTTCGGCATCGGCCATCTGGGGCACGCGCTGCGGATGGACGAACGACGCCGCCTCGATCCGGCGCAGGCCCGCATCGGCGAGCATGCCGATCAGGCGCAGCTTTTTCTCCGTCGGGATGAAGCCCGGTTCGTTTTGCAGGCCGTCACGCGGCCCCACTTCGATGATCGTCACGTCTGTCGTCATATGGCTTTCTTCTCCTTCAACCGGGCCAGCGCGGCGTCATCCAGCCTGAGCAGACCCTTGAGGATTTCCTCGTTGTGCTCCCCCAACCGCGGCCCCACCCACTCGTGGCCGCCGGGCGTCTCCGACAGCTTGGGGACCACGCCGGGAAACAACACCGTCTCGCCGTCCGGCAGACGGATTTCCTCCAGCATGTTACGCGCCCGGTAATGTTCGTCTCCGACAATCTCCTCAATGCTGTAGATCGGCCCTACGGGAACGGCCGCCTCGTCCAGGCGGCGCTGCACCTCCTGGAGCGGATGCCGCTTCGTCCACTCCTCGATCACCTGATCGATGAACGCCGCGTCTTCCGCCCGTCCCTGGTTGGTGGCGTAACGGGGGTCTTCCGCCAGGTCGCTGCGGCCGATGGCGTGCATCAGCCGCTTGAAGATGCTGTCCCCGTTGGCGCCGATCACGACGTACTTGCCGTCGGCGCACAGGTAGGTGTTGGACGGCGCGATGCCCGGCAGCGCACTGCCCGTCCGCTCCCGTACCACCCCCTTCAGGTCGTATTCCGGCAGCACGCCTTCCAGCAGGCTGAACACGGCTTCGTACAAGGCCACGTCCACCAGTTGGCCCTTTCCTTCCGGCGAGCGGCTGCGGGCGTGGAGCGCCATCAACGCCCCGATCACCGCGTACAAGCCCGCCGTCAGGTCGCCGATGGCGATGCCCACCCGCACCGGCGGGCGATCGGGGAACCCGGTCAGGTAGCGCAGGCCGCCGATCGCTTCCGCCACGCTGCCGAATCCCGGCTTGCCGCGGTAGGGACCGGTCTGCCCGTAACCGGAGATGCGGACCATGATCAGGCCGGGGTTGATCCCGCTCAGCACCTCGTAGCCGAGCCCCCATTTCTCCAGCGTCCCGGGCCGGAAATTTTCGATGACGATGTCCACTTCACGGGCCAGCGAGCGGATGATCTCCTGCCCCTCTTCCATGCGCATGTCGACGGTAATCGATTTTTTGTTGCGGGCCTGGACGTACCACCAGACGGACGTGTCGTGATGCATGGCCCGCCAGTTGCGCAGCGGATCGCCCGTTTCCGGGGGCTCCACCTTGATCACCTCCGCTCCGAACTCGGCAAAAATCTTGCCGGCGAACGGCGCGGCCACCAGCGTGCCCAGTTCCAGCACGCGCACGCCCTGCAGCGGTTTTCGTGCGTTCATCGGTCCCCTCCTTGTCGTGTTGGTGTGCGGTTGGCTTCCATGCACAGGCGGAAATCGCGGGTAATGTGCTCGGCCATGCTCGCTGCGGCCGCGTCTCCGTCGCGCCTGCGGATGGCGTCGAGGATCGCCGCGTGTTCGGCAATGACGGTTTCCGGCCGCTGCGGATGCACCTGCAGGATGGCGTTGCGGTAGAACGAAATCAGCACCTTCAGATCGTTCATGATCTTGGCCATATACGGGTTTTTGCTCGCTTCCGCGACGCGCTGGTGAAAGGCGAAATGGAGCTCGTGGGTTCGGCGGGCATCGCTCTCGCGGGCAATGTCCGCCATCCGGGCCAACAGTTCCTGCAGGTCGGCCAATTCCTCCTCCGTCCGGCGCTCGGCGGCAAAACGGGCCGCCGCCGGTTCCAGATGGAGACGGCACTCGAACAGCGAGGTAAAATCATCGAGCGTCGGCTGGTAGACCGTGACTCCTCCCTGTGCCTGCACCACCACCAGGCCGTCCTTTTCCAGCCGGCGGATCGCTTCGCGGATCGGGCTGCGGCTCACGCCCGTCTCCTCGCACAGGCGCTCCTCGATCAGCCGCTGCCCCGGGGCGAGCCCGCCGAACAGAATCTGTTCCCGCAAATATTCGTACACTTGTTCCTGGAGCGTCTCGCTTCGCTTGATCATCCTGGGCATGACCCTCAAACCCTTCCCCTGTCATGAATACGGTATGCTGTATACGAAAGCGATTTCTAAATAGTAATTCAATTCTAAAAATGGTGTCAATTATTCTCGTTTGAAATATGGCCGGCAAGAAGAAAGAGAGCCCGCGTCCTCCACCGGAATCCGCGTACAGACTTTTTGGGAAAAATCGTCTACAATGAGGGAAACGCCTGGAAAAGGAGAGATGAAGATGGCAGTGAAAAAGATCGAACACGTCGGCCTGATGGTCAAGGATCTGGAGCGGTCGATCGCCTTTTACCGGGATGTCGTGGGGCTGGAATGCCGCGGCACGCTGGTCCACACCAATCCGGCGATCACGCTGGCGTTTCTGGGGTTCCCCGGCACCACGGAAACGGAACTGGAACTGATCCACGGCTACAACGACGATCTGCCGGTGGAAGGCAAGGTGCACCACCTCGCGTTTACGGTGGACAACCTGGTCGAGGAAATCGAGCGGCTGAAGCGGCTGGGCGTCACCTTTGTGGACGATGCGGCGACGACGCTGCCCAACGGTTCACGCTACATCTTTTTCGAGGGGCCGGACGGGGAACGGCTGGAGTTCTTTGAGACCACCCGCTGACGGCATGCGCCTGTTACGCGAGACGGAGGGATGCCGATGAAGCTGCACAAAGGGGACGTCCTGTTTCGCCAGGGAGAGCGGGGACCGCTTTTTCGCATCCAATCGGGCCTGCTGAAGGTGGTCAGGCTGCAGCAGGACGGCTCGCCGTTTCTGTTCAACATCCTGCTGCCCGGGGAGATCGTTCCCCACCATTCGCTCCTGTCGGTCAAGGAATACCACGGAACGGCGATCGCCCTGATGACCAGCGACGTGGACGTCATCCCTCCGGACGAGTGGTACCGCTCGCTGGAGGAAAACCCGCTGATGTACCGGGACATCGCGCTGCAGCTCCAGATGAAGCTGCGCCTCACGCAGCAGCGCATGGACCAGTTGACCGCTTCCTCCCCGGCGGACAAGCTGGCGCTTTTGAACGAATGGTTTCGCACGTACGTGGGCGATTACGCCTTGACCGAGCTGCTCACCCAGGAAGAGATCGGCCAGTTGGTCGGGCTGCGGCGGGAGACGGTGAACCGGCTGCTGCGCAAAAACACGTAGGCACACCATGGAACAGTTCCGTGGTGTGCCTGTTTGCCGTTACAGGCTTTCGTTACATGTCTTCAGTGATCGCGGACAGCTCGTCGGCGGAGACGGCCACCTGCGAAACCGCCTGATTGATGTCTTCCATCACCTTGAAGAAGCGTTCCAGCTCCCGCTGGATGTGCGTGCTCTGCTCCTTGCTCTCGGTCACCGCCTGCAAGATTTCCGCGAAAAAGGCGGTGGTCTCGGCGGTCATCGCGGTGCTGGACGCCACCATCCGCTCCACTTCCCTGACCACGGCGGACAGGCTGGCCGTCTGGGCGCTGGTCTTTTCGATCAGTTCGGTCACGCCGGAGACGGACTGTTTCGTCTGCTCCGCCAATTTGCGCACTTCGTCGGCCACGACGGCAAAACCGCGCCCTTGTTCTCCCGCGCGGGCCGCTTCGATCGCGGCGTTGAGGGCCAGCAGGTTGGTCTGCTCGGCGATGGCCGTCACCACGTCGACGATGCCGCGAATTTTCGCCGCAATCTCCTCCAGCGTCCCCATTTCCGCGGCGATCTGCTGCGCGCTCCGCTGGATCAGCCCCATCTGCTCCTGCTGCGTCTCCAGCTTTTCCCTGCCTTCCTGGGACAACTGCTGGGCGCGCAGGGAGTGGCCCGTACCGCTCTCCGCAAAACGGAGCACGTCCCGCGATTGTTCCGTCAACTGCTGCACCGACGCGCTGGTCTGCTGCGAGACGGCCGCCAGCTCGTGAGCGGACTGGGCCAGGACCTGGCGAAGCTGCTCGTTTTTCCGCCGCGCTTCCTGCCGGATCCGCTCATGCTCGTTCTCGTACTCTTCCAGCACGAGCTGCTGCTCGATGTTGAGGAGTTTCGTCACCACCGTCACGGCCCGGACAAATTCCCGCTTGTCCGCAATCGCGTCGTCCATAATCTTGATCAGCGAGACCAGCAGGTTCTGAAACGAGCTCATGTACCATTTCGGCTCCAGCCCGATTTTCACGTGGACGATGGCGATCCGTCTGCGCTGCTCGATGAAGGCGGCGTCGATCCGGCCGCTGAACATCTCTTGAATGTG
This sequence comes from Brevibacillus sp. WF146, assembly GCF_001673705.2. Lineage (NCBI taxonomy): Bacteria > Bacillati > Bacillota > Bacilli > Caryophanales > Paenibacillaceae > Brevibacillus > Brevibacillus sp. WF146. Next base: position 992,443 of record NZ_CP109943.1, on the reverse strand, counting down.
CCGTTTCAGCGTCTGTTTGAGCCGTTCGATCGAGCTGTTTTTCTCGATGATGGACATCAATAGCGGCTCTCGTTCTATCTTTTCATAAAAGAAATGGACGATGTTGTCGATGTGTTGGACAATCAAGGGCTGCAGCGCTTTAACCACTGCCAGATCCTCTTCGTTCAAGTGAATCATCGACAATTGTCTGGCCAGCTCGGACTGCGGCTCAATGCGCACTTCTCCCTTTTCCCGCATGTCCCGGAAAAAAGACTCGCCGCTTCGGCCGCCCTTCCGGCCAAAGAAATTCGAAAATGGGCTCTTGCTCATTGCTTGCTCTCCTTTTGTTCCATCGATTTTCACCATGGCTACCCATTCGGTATCACCCTATTCTTATACCCCCATTGTTCCGCTTCCCAAACCCGACGCCTGGCCCCACGACCAAAAAAAGGCGCGGCCTTGATTCAGCCGCGCCCTTCGCGTCAGACGGTCCGCACCGGCAGCATCTCCAGCGCCCCCGGATTCATCAGGCTGGACGTGTCGCCGAGCGTTTCGCCGAGAAATTTCTGCTTGATCAGCCGGCGCATGATCTTGTGCGTCCGGGTTTTCGGCAGGTCGTGGACGAGATGCACTTCGCCCGGTTCGTACGGCCTGCCGAGCGCCGCGGCCACGTGCCGCTTCAGCGCCGCCGGGTCGGGCGCTGCTCCCGGTTTGGCGACGATGAACAGGATCAGCTCTTCCCCCTTGAGCGGGTGGGGCACGCCGATCGCGGCCGATTCCAGCACAGACGGATGCCGGTTGACCACGTCCTCGATTTCGCCCGGTCCGGTGCGGCGTCCCGACACCTTGATCACGTCGTCGGCCCGCCCCAGGTGAAACCAGTACCCCTCTTCGTCCACCATGACGATGTCTCCCTGCCACCACATGTCCGTCCCCAGGGAAAAATAGGTGTCCAGATACCGCTGCGGATTTTTCCAAAACCCTCGGGTTTGCGCGGGCTGCGGCAGGGTAAACACGAGATAGCCCGGTTTTCCGGCCGGCACCGGCGCTCCCGACTCGTCCACCACGCGCGGGCCGACTGCCGGCGTCACGCCCAGGCAGGTGGCTTTGTGCGGCTCGACGCAGGTGGAGGAGATGATCTCGGCAAACACCTCCGTCCCGCCGCTGCCGTTGATGATCGGGGCCCTGCCGTTCGTCCACGACGCGTACCAGGTCCAGGTCTCTTCGTCGATCGGCTCGCCCGTGTGGCCGAGGATTCGCAAGGAGGAGAGGTCCGCCTTGGCGCGAAACGGTTCGGCGTACGTTTTCAGCAGGCGGAGCGCGGTCGCCGGCGCGCCGAACACGGTGACGCGGTGTTTTTCCACCAGGTCGTACAGCCTGCCGGGATGGGGATGCATCGGACTGCCTTCGTACATCAGATAGGGAGCGGCCACCGCATGGGCGGAAAACAGCGGGAGCTGCCCCATCATCCAGCCGAAGTCGGTCACCATGAAAAAGCGGTCGTCCGGGTGGGTGTCGTAGACGAACATGCCCACTTCCGCCGTTTTCACCGCGATTCCGCCGTGCACGTGGACGATCCCTTTGGGACTGCCGGTCGTGCCGGACGAATAGCTGACCATGCAGACCTCTTCCGCGTCCGTTTCCACGGTCGCAAAGACGTCCGGCGCATCCCGCAGCGCCTCGCTCCAGCGCCAGTCGCGGCCGGGCGTGTACAGCGCCTTTTCGCCGAGCCGTTCCGCCACCACCACCGCCTGCACCGCAGGAGCCGAGTCCAGCGCCCTGTCCAGCACGTGCTTCAGCAGGACCGGCTGCCCGCCGCGGTAAAACCCGTCGGCCGTCACCACCGCTTTGGCCTCCACGTCCCGCAGGCGAACCGCCACCGCCTCGGGGCCAAACCCGGAAAAGAGCGGCACGGCCACGCCCCCTGCCTTGTAAATGCCGTACAGGGCGATCACCGTTTCGGGAATCATCGGCATGTAAATGGCGACGCGGTCTCCCCTGCCCACACCCAGGCGGTTCAGCGCGTGGGCGAAGCGGTTGGCTTCCCGGTACAGCGCGGCAAACGTGAAGCGCCGCTCCTCGCCGTCCTCCCCTTCCCAGAGCAGGGCCAGCCGCTCCGCCGTCTCCGCCTGAAGTGCCCATTTATCCAAAAAGTTGTGAACGAGGTTGATTTTCCCGCCGACGAACCACTTCGGCCACGGCAGGCCGCGGGACAAGTCGACGACGGTATGGTACGGGCGGGTGAACCGGATGTCGGCAAAGCGGAGAAACGCCTCCCAAAACCAGCCCACGTCCTCCTCCGAACGCCTCAGCAGTTCCCGGTAGTCGGCGATGTTCTCCTGCTCCATGAAACGCCACAGGTTGCTGCTCCTGAGCTGTTCTTCCGACGGCACCCACGCGACGGGACGGCTCCTGGTCATGTGCTCCCCTCCAAATTTAGTCCGAATAGTTTGAAAACAATTTCTTTTCATCATTTTCGTATGGGGGACCAGCCCCTGTCAATACGCGGCGGAAATACGACCCAGCGAGGAAACAAATGGCGGAAAGTGAGGCACACTACGGGAAGGAATCCGGGCTGTCCGTCAAAACGAAAACGGCAAGCGGACGGGCGTGCCGTCATACCCTTGATGGTGAGACCGATTGGGAAAGAGGAGGCGGTATCCCATGAAGACGTCCGACCCGGACGAGGTCGTCCGCGGCGCTCCCAGCAGACAGGCGCTGCGGACGGCGTACGAGCTGATCCTGACGCGCATCTGGCCGCGCATGGCGGCCCGGCAGACTCCGAGCGGCGGCGCGTCCCCGAACGCGCCCCCTCCCCCATCATCCACCGGCAGGAGCATGGTTCATGAAGATTCGACTGATACAGAACGGACTGATCACCCAGATTGACGACCTCGACGAGACGCGCACGCCGCCCGACAACGGCTTTTACTGGATCGACGCCACCCTGTTTGACCTCGATGTGCTGCAGCCGCTGTTCGGCCTGCACGACCTGGCGATCGACGACTGCCTGGACGAGGAGGAGCAGCGGCCCAAGCTGGAGGTGTACCACGATCACTACTTCATCGTCATCAACCACGCGGAATTCCGCGACCAGGACATCTTTTTGCGAGAGGTCAACATTTTTTTGGGCGGCCACTACATCATCACCGTCACCAAGCATCCCCACGGAATCTACCCCCGCTTGCTGCAAATCGTCAGGGAGGAAGAACTGAACCGGCCGGACGCGTTTCTCTACCATCTGGTGGACCAGATCGTGGACCAGTATTTTCAGGTGATGGAACACATCGAGGAACTGATCGAAAAACTGGAGGAAGACATCCTGCTCAACGTGCGCAAAACGCAGTTGAACCAGATCATCGGCCTTCGCAGCGAAGTGCTGTACGCGCGCAAGATGCTCCTGCCGCAGCGCGATCTGATCGATGCGCTGCACACAAAAGAACTTCCGCTGATCGAGCCCCGTCTGCGGAAGTACTTCGGCGACATATTGGAAAACGCGGTCAAGATCGTGGAAAGCTTCGAGACGTTTCGCGACCTGATCGGCAACCTGCGCGAAGCGTACCACTCCGCCGTGGCCGGGCGGACGAACGACATCATGCGCATCTTTACCGCCCTGACCACGATTTTCATGCCGCTGACCATCGTGACCGGCATCTACGGGATGAACTTCGAATACATGCCGGAGCTGAAATCCCGGTACGGCTACTACATCGTCCTCGCGTTCATGGCCGCGCTCGGCTTGACGATGTTCTGGATTTTCAAGCGGAAAAAGTGGCTCTGAGGAGACTCGCCGCGCGATCTCATACCAGTCCGTCGCAGGCGACGATCATCAGTTGAAGCCGCTTCGACAGGTCGTACTCGTACGGCGACGCCACCGGCTCCCCGTTCTCGTCGTAGAGAATGCGGACGATGGGCCTGCTGGGCATGCCCTTGTTGGAATCGACGACCACGCCCGACTCGCCCGTGTTGAGCGTCACCGACAAGCCCAGCGGATAGAGGGAGATGGTGTCCCGCATCCTCTCCACGAATGTCTTGGCAAACAGTGTATCCGTCCCGGCAAACAGCTTCTCCATCGCTTCGTGAGGCAGAAGCGGCGGGCGGTAGATGCGGTGCGTGGTCAGCGCGTCAAACACGTCGCAAACGGTCACCAACTGGGCGTACGGATGGATTTCCCCGCCCTTCAACCCGCGCGGGTAGCCTGTCCCGTCCAGCCGTTCGTGATGCTGGTACGCGCAGTGGGCGGCCAACAGCGGAATGTCTTCCTGCCGGCGCAGCAGTTCAAACCCGTACTCGGCGTGCTTTTTCATCACTTCATACTCGTCAGGGGTGAGGCGGTCCGGCTTTTTCAGGATGTCGTCGGGAATGGCCATCTTGCCGATGTCGTGCATCATGGCGCCCATGCCGATCTCCAGCACCTCTCGTTCCGAAAAACCGGATTTGATCGCCAGCGCGGTGCCGTACAGCGTCACGTTGAAGGAGTGGGAGAAAATGTAGTGATCGGAGGCGCAGGCATCGGCCAGCAGGTTCATCGCCGAGCGGCAGCCTCTCAACTCGTCCGCCATCCGGGACAACACCTGCCGCAGTTGGCGGCCCAACTGCCTGTCCGTAAACACCTGCTGCCATTTGTGCGGAAACTCGTGCACCGAGCGGAACGCGGTTTGAATGACGCTCATCGCTTCCCGCCGGGTTTGCTCCGACACGGGCGTTTCCAGCACGATGTCTTCCGTGCGCTTGTCCTGTATGTAAAGCGTGGCAATGTTCATCTGTTTCAGCCTGTCCAGCATGCGCTGCGTCAATTCGACGCCGGCGCCCACCAGGACGGTTCCGTTCTCCGCGTAAATGGCCCGGGCCAGCGTGTCGCCCGGCCGGCACTTGTGGATTGAGGTCAATCTCATGTCCATTCTTCGCCTTTCGTCATAGTACCCCTATTATAACGCGATTCGCTCGGCTTCTACATTCTTTTTCTCGACAAGGCCGCCCCTGTCGAAACGAGGAACCCGTTCGACACGCGTTGGACTGCAGGGCGCAGCAGCCAAGCCCCGCGATTCCATGAAAAAAATCGCCTCCGTCTGTGCCGACCAAGGCGATTTTTTCACGCAATCCGTATGGCTTCGCGTCCGGACAGGCTAAAACATTTTGCGGACGGCGTCGCGGCCGATTGTGCCGGGGGTGATCCCCAGGCGCTCCGCCGTGACCGTCACCGATTCCAACGGAGCGTCCAGCAGCTCCTCGATCGTTTTGACCCCCACCGCGCGGCCGGCGATAATCTCCCGGCTGGCCAGGCGTTCGTTCAACAGGCCGACGTCCAGCGCGCCGCACATGATGTACCCTTTGTCCGTGGTGACGGCCAGCAGTGTGGTCTTGGGCAGGCGCACGGTCACGGCGATGGCGGTTCCCTCTTCAAAATGGACGGGTGCGATCTCGATCATCGCGGATTCCTCCTTTGTCTCCAACTATCCGTGGCGCTACCATCCTATGACATCCGGCCAGAAAGGGTGTAATCGCGGAAGGTCAATGCACCAGCGGGGAGGGGGACTGCTCGTCTTCCATCGCCACCTTGCGCTTCATCACTTCGATCATGTAGGTGGCCAGCATCTGAAACAGCTCTTCCTCCTCCATGTCCGACACCAGGCGGAGCAAATCCTCCCGGGACTGTTCCGCCAGGATGCCGACGACGATGGCAACGATGTCCTCCTCGCTGCCGTTGAAGTGGCCTTTGTACATGTTGTACACTTCGTCGATAAACCGCATGATTCGCTCCTCCTTTCCCCTGTAGCATGCCCCATTCGCCGGGCGGGTGTGCAGGATCGCCGTCAGATGGACACGGGCAGCCAGCGCGGTTGAAAGCCGGCGCGAACCAGTTCGTCATCCCCCAGCGTCACGGCGAGGATTTCCCGCAGCAGTTCCGGGAGGTAAAACCGAATCTCGCCGCCGTCCGCCAGTTCCGGGAACAGGCGGCTGAACATGAACATATCCACGGTGCCGACCCGATACGTCCGCCCGGGATCAAGCGGCTGGCCGTTCACTTCGACCCGCTCGATGTCCGGCCGCTCGCCCGGGCGGTACCACACCCGCAGGCCGTCGATGCCCATCCAGCCGATCTGGATGCCCCGGAAGCCGAAACCGCGCAGTTCCCGCTGCACCATCTCCGGCTGGACGGCCCGCTTCAGCACCCCCAGCAGTTGTTCCCCCGTCAGCGTGACGGCGCAGGGATTGATGGGATGCGGCACGCAGGTCAGCAGGTCTTTGTACGACACAGTGCCCCGCTTCAGCGGCGCAAGCAGCAGCCCGCCGTTGGCCAGCCCCACCTCCGCCCCGGTCCATTTGCGCAGGCTGGCGGCCAGCACCGAACCAAACGGCGTTTCGTTCGACCATCCGATGTCCAGATCCGCCGAGAGAGAAACCGCCGGACGCGCCAGCAGGGTTTCGGCCGCCTGCTTTTCCCGCCGCAAAAAGTCGTCCAGCTCCGGTTCGGGCAGATAATCCTTCGTGCGAAACAGCTCGGCGCACAGACCGCTCACCTGTTTCGCCGCCGCATCCCAGGTCAGACGCACGTGTCCGACATGCTCGCCATAACGGCCTGCCTGGGCGATCAGCGTGCGGCCGATGCGCTCGCCGTGCTCCAGCAGATGATGGGTGTGGCCGCCGAGGATCACGTCCAGGCCGTCCACCTCCCGAGCCAGCCGGCAGTCCGCCTGATAGCCCAAATGGGACAGGAGCACGATCACGTCCACCTGCGGACGAAGCATGGCCACCTGTTCGCGGATCAGCGGCAGCGGCTCGCGCAGATCCCACCCCATCATCCGGTAAAACGGGACAAACGGGATCGTCACCCCCAGGATCGCCACCCGCAGATCGGGCCATTGATGCACCGCGTACGGCACCGCCCACTGCGGCGTCCGCCCGCTCGCCGGCTCGATCAGGTTGCCGGCCACCACCGTAAAGTCGGCGTGTTCGTACAAAGCGTCCAGTTTCTCTTTGGGAAAGGTAATCCCCTCGTTGTTGCCGATCGTCACGTACTGGTACCCGCTCCGGTTCATCACCCCGACGTTGGCCCGCCCCCAGGTCGCTTCCGTTTTGAGGCTCATGCGGTCCACGTGGTCGCCGATGTCGACGGTCAGCACCCGCTCGCCCCGCGCTTCCCACCCCTGCCGGTTCTGGCGCAGGCAGGAGGCGATCTGCGGCATGTTGGCAAAGTTGCTGTGCACGTCGTTGGTGTGCAGAATGTGCAAGGTACAAGTGTCCGCCACAGCTCTCCCCTCCCTCTCGCAACTACTTCCAGATCGCTTCGCCGATCATCTGGATCCCCACTCCCAGGATCAGAACCCGCAGCAGCAGCACAATCGTTTTGCCTTTCAAGCGGGCGGCCAGGGCCGCCCCCAGATTGCCGCCGATCCAGGCGCCCGGCGCCAGCATGGCGGCGAACAGCCAGTGCACGTGATCATGCAGGATGTTGGTCGCGGAACCGACAGCGGCGGAGAACAGAATGACCAGCATCGACGTAGCGGTCGCGATGTGCGGCGGGAAGCGGAACAACACGATCAGTGCCGGCACCATCAGCAGGCCCCCGCCCACGCCAAACAGCGACGAGACGACGCCCACCAAAAAGGCGACCGCCACGGCTGCCCACCGCTTGTACCCGTACTCGTACTCGACGCCGTCGGGATCGACGAAGCGGCGCTTCACATCCCAAGACAGGTTTCGCGGCTTGATTTTGTCCTTGACCATCATCAGGGCAAACATGCCCAACTGAAACAGCCCGAACAACAGCGAAAACGTCTTCACTGGCAGTAGTGTATTCAGGTAGACGCCCGCGACAGCACCGGGGGCGCTGCCCAAAAAAAAGAGCAGGGCGGTCTGCACGTCCGCCTTTTTCTGCCTGATGTAGGAAATCGATGACGAGAGCGCCGTCACCCCGATGACCAACAGGGACGTGCCGGCCGCCACCTGCGGGCTGACAGAGCCCGGCTCGTAGGCGTTGGCAAAGTAAAGCAGCGCCGGCACAAAAAACATCCCGCCGCCCAGGCCGGCGATGCTGCCGATCACGCCGGCCACCAGTCCCACGACGAGAAACAAAGCCGCCATAGCGTAAACCATCTGCAAACCTTCTTTCGTACTGTTAGAACAGCTCCAGTTGACGCGGATTCAGACCCGTCGGCCGGACGTCCAGCATGTCCATGAACTGCTTGGCGTTGCCGGCGGCGTGCCCGCCCGAGTTGTTGTTGAACAGGATGCACACTTCCGCCGCCTCTCGGGCCACTTCCCGAACGCGCGGCACCCACTCCGCCAGTTCCGATTCGCTGTACTGGTAGAGATAGCGGACATCCCGCCAGTTTTGCCCTTCGCCCGGATCGCGCCAGCCGGAGACGTTCCGCCCGTGAAAGCGGATCAGGGCCAGCTTGGGGTCGGTCACGGCGACGACGACAGGGACGCAGCCGCTGCCTGCCTGCGGCTCGTCGCAGAGGACGTGTGCCGCCCCGATGGTTCTGAGAAACTCCAGGGTCTTCTCACGGTAGCGCGGCTCAAACCAACTGCGGTGGCGAAATTCCACGGCAAACGGATACGCGGCCAGCGCCTGCCGGCAGGCCTGGACGTACTGCACGTGCTCCCGCGTGCAGTCAAACCAGGGGGGATATTGAAACAGCAGCGCTTTCAGCTTGCCCGCCTCCACCAGCGGCTGGATGCTCTCCTCAAACTGGCGGAACAGCTCCCGCCGATCCAGGGGCGCTTCACTGCGCTGGTGGCCGGTCATCGCCTGATGCGGCTTGACGATGAAGCCAAAGCAGTCCGGTGTTTCACGCGCCCACGTCTCGTAATTGCGCTGCGGTAAAATGGCGTAAAAGGAACTGTCCAGTTCCACGATGGGGAAGTGGCCGGCGTAGACGGACAGCTTGTCCCGGCTGCGCGTCCCCGGGGGATACAGGTCGTAGTGGTCTCCCCAACCGCACACTCCCACATGGATCGTATTCATCTCAGCGCATACCTCCAACACCAACGGGGAAGAAATGACCAATCGTTCAGGAACCGGCCCCTGCCCGTTCGTTCATGGCGGGACCCCTTTGCGATTAAGCATACCAAACTATGCCGGGAGGGAAAAGTGGCGAATGCCTCCCGGTTGCGCACCGGACGGCCCATGGTACAATCGACTGTAACAAGTCATGTTTGCTTGTGCCGTTGATGCACGCCACATTCCTGACGGAGGAGAAGCCGCATGTACGACGATCTGATGGGCCATCCCTTTGCCAGTCGAAACGCCGTTTTGTCTCTGGCCCGGCACACGGCCAAACGCCTCCTGGCCGAAGCGCAGGAGGCGTTACCGTACGAGTATTCCGCGCTGCTGACAGGGCGCGGCTCTATGGTGACCGGCCATCTGCCGATGCGCTCGGCCGGCCACGGCAGGCACGCGTTTTCGTGGGACGCCCCCTCCTTTTTTCAGGCGCTTGCCATCGTGAGGAAGGCTGGCGTCCAGTGGGTCGGCGTCCTGCACAGCCATCCGACGACCCCGCCCGTTCCCTCCGAAGCGGACCAAAGCGGCTGGCACTATCCCCAGCTCGCCTACTGGATTCTCGGCCTCGCAGGCAGTCTCCCCGACCTGCGGCTGTACCAGTGGTCGGACGGCCGCTTTGTCGAGCGCCCCTACGCGCTTGCGGACATCACCTGAAGCGCGTCTCCACGGCAAGCGCCGCGCTGCCGCGCAGCGTTTGAACAACCATCCACGCCTGACGGGAGGAAGGGGATCACGGGTTTGAGTCTCGATCCGGGGTTCTGAGAGAACTGCCGATCGTCCGGATCTTCAAATCAACATTCACATCGACGACCATCTGTTCCATAAAGGTTTTGGGGTCTCGCTTCAACGCATGGTACAGGTCCGGGTGGTTTTTCAATCGGGTGGTCAACCGGAACACATCCGCTTTGAACTTGTCTTTCAGCTTGTTCGCCGTCGCGGTTAGCCGTTTTTTCAGCATGGCCCCGTACCACCGCTCAGCCTTTCGGATCTGTTCCGGTTCGGAAAAGGAGGCGCCCAGGCATTGGTATTCGATCAGCTCCGTCTCGAGACTGACCCGAAACGTGAGATGGGGACGGCCATTTTGCATGGCAGGTTCGATTCTGCTTCTCCCCGCCAAGATCTGAAGCCCCGCTTTTTTGCCTCCGGAACACGGGAAGGACAGCAGCCCCCGTTCAATTTCATTCTGCAAAAGGGACAGGTCCTGCATTTGATCCGTTGAAAGGGTACCCACCATTTTTTTGCGGTCAAATACGGCCGCTTGTTTCATGTTGATCTTTTTGTTTTTGTCCAACGACGCTGTTACCAGGATGAACGGTATGTGTCCCCGAACGCTTTTGGAGACCACCCCCAGGTTGGACTCGGGCATCACCAGCGTCCGCTGTACATTTGCCGCCATCTCCGCCATGTGCAGTGCCGGGGTGGGTTGGGAGATGCTCGGCGTGGTAAAGAACCGGGAAACCGGTCCATCCAGCACGATGATTTCCGTGTGGCGTCGCATCTGGGGCAGACGGGTCAAAAAGTCGTACAGCTCGTTGATGCCGTTTTTCGCCAACGTTTCCCCCACCCCGATGAGCTGCAGGTGAGCCAAATTGGGAATGCGATCACTGAGGGACACGATCCGCTCGATTCCTTCCGAAAACGACGGCGTCGTGATGACGATGTTCGTGTAGGCTTTCCGGCTGGTTGCCTGCGTACTGCCCCCCGCTCCCATATTCCCTCCTGCGCCTGCCGGTTCGACCACCTGTACGAGAACCTGGTACATCCGCATCTTTTTGCCTTTGTACGTGGCCGGAGGCAGCTCGTCAACTCCGATGCCGACAATGACCGCCCGCTTCTCCAGCTCCCGGTAATCCCAGCATCCGGCAAGCAGGACGCCGATAAAAAGGATAACCGTGACGGCCGCGAGCCAGTTCCGACGCCGTTTTGTCATGTCACATCACCGTCCTTGCGGGGAGAAGAGAGATGTCCCAGCTTGCGCCGCACAACAATGCACACCAGCATGATCAAGGGGTACGGAACGGTAAAAAACAATCCAACAAGCCCGACCTTGTCGGACCACTTCAGCATGGCGATCAAATTGTCGGGAATCAGCGACAAGACGAAGACCAGCGGCAGCAGCAGCACCATCCACCACCGCAACGCCAGGCGCGGAAACGTGCGATGGAACGAAAACGCACTGCTGAAAAAGAAGCCGAGGTGGGTGGTGTACGCGAGCGGAAGCCACAGGATGATCAGCAGCAGTTCGGCCCGCTCCACAAACTGGCGCACCAGCTCGATCGTCTTTGCCATGGTCACGACGGGAAAGGTCTGGGTGATGGTCACATCCGGACCAAGGGTCACCAGCGTGCCCAACACGAGAAAGGCGTAAAACATTCCCCCCGCGGCAATCGCGATCGACGTGCTGGCGAAAGCCTTCTCCTTGCGGGTGACGAACGGATAGTACAGAAACAGCACTTCATAGCCGAGGAACGAATAAATCGTTTGGGGAAGGGCAGAAATGACGGGACGGATGCCGTCCTGAAACGGAATTCGCAGTTCGGTCCAGTCAGCGCGCAAATAGGCCAGCAGAAAAAACATGACCATCAACAACAGCGTGACGGGCAGCCCCGATTCGAACATGCGGATGATCGGCATCAGCCCGTTCCATGCGGGGTACACGAGCACCAGCAGCATCGCGGCGATAATGACTTCCACAGGCGTAAACGGCAGCATTTCCTCTCTCACCACTTCGGCCATGACGCGAATGCCGGTAACGGTAAAGAACAGATAGTACAAGCCCCATGCGACGTTCAACAGGCTGCCGATGATGGTTCCAAACAGCTTGGGATTGTAGTCAAACACGGTCTCATGCGGAAACGTGCGGGCCACCCGGTTGATCACCCACAGCGACGCGATCGCGCACAATCCCGCCAGGATGACGGTCAGCCACGCATCTTCCCGGGCTTTCTCCATCGCACCTCTGGGCATGATGAGGAACCCTACTCCCACAAAAACGCCGAATTCAAACATGACAAGCTGGGTCGGACTAATCGCGGGACGCTGTTCCAGTCCTTGCACGAGTGATCATTCCTTTCGCGGAAAATGCAGCCTTTACTTGTTCCGCCGGTCGCGGTGCATCATCGGGGAGTCCCCCGCTTTCTTTGGCTTGCGCGTTTTCAGAAACGCGGGGCGTGTTTGCAGCTTTTTCATCGGAATGCGAACCAGCATATCCGTCCAATCCCGCAAACGCAGCGGAGAAAGCGGAGCCAGATAGGGAACGCCGAATGAAACAAGCCGGGCTACATGGGCGTGGATGAGGAACAGGCCCAGGATGAATCCGTAGGTCCCCAATAAACTGCTGCATAACAGCAGAAAGAAACGCAGAATCCGGTACGTGATGCCGAGATAATACACAGGCGCCGTGAAGGAGGAGATCGCGGTCAGCGCGACGATGACGACCGTCACGGGACTGACCAGATTGGCGTTCACAGCCGCTTCCCCAATCACAAGCCCGCCGATGATGCTTACCGCCTGCCCGACCGGTTTGGGCAGCTTGATGCCGGCTTCGCGCAAAATCTCGATCATCAGTTCCATGATGAAAATTTCCACCAGAAAGGGAAACGCGACCTTGACCCGAGCGGCGTCCATGGAGATGAGCAGCCGGGTGGGAATCAGCTCCGGGTTGTACGCGACCAGTGACAGGTACAGCCCGGGCGTCGTGATGCTGAAAAACAGGGCGATCATCCGCACAAAGCGGATCAGCGTGGCGTACTGCCAACTGGTGTAGTAATCGTCGACGGTTTCCAGCAGTTGAAAGAACGTGATCGGCAGAAGCAGCGCGTGCGACGCCCCCTCGACCATGACCGCCACGTTTCCCTCGATCAGATAGGAACAGGTGACGTCGGGCCGTTCGGTGGGGCGCAGTTGGGGAAACAGGGAGAACGAATTGTTCTCCAGGTATTCCTGAAGCTGCATCTGGCCGATCAGGCTGTCTGTTTCGATGCAGGAAAGACGCCGCCTCACTTCTTCCACGATGCGCGGATTGGCCACGTCCGCGAGGTACAATACGGCGGTTTCCTGCTTCGTCCGTCTTCCCACCACGACGGATTCCACCCGCAGATACGGGTCGCGCAGGCGCTGGCGAACCAGTCCGATATTGGTGTTGAGGGTTTCCACAAAACTTTCTTTCGGTCCAATGACGCTTTGTTCCGTGTCCGGCGGCTCGATGCTCCGGCCGTTTTCCTTTTTCACTCCAACAGCCAACCCGGCTGTCTCACCGTCCACCAAGAGCAGCGCTTTGCCGTACAGGATCTGCTCGATCGCGGTCTGCCAGTCCTCCACCCGCTGTGTGTCACTTGCGGACACGATGCCCTCCTGGATGAGCGGGAGCAGGCTTCTCTCCTCCTTGTCCCCGGCCGGGGACGTCTCCTGAGCGGTCGGGAACAAGCCCGCTCTCTGCTGCAGGGACACGATCACCTGCCGGTTCAGGCGGTCGGGATCTGCCAGACTGCGCAGGAAGAACAGGCTGACATTCCTGTCCAGACACGTGAGGTGGCAGGCGGCAAAATCACTGCTGCCGCCCAGCCGCTCCGTCAGCTCCTCCGCGTTTTTGACCAGCGACGCATGAAGGGGCGTTTTCCCGATCGTGTTCACCGCTTGTTTTTCGCGTAACAGAAACCGCTTTGATTTATCCACCGATTTGCGCCAAAACAGGTTGAACTGCATAGGGGGTTCAAACCTTTCCTTCCATTCATTCCCTTCAAGCCTCTATAGTGTTGGCGAATCGCGGTCCAATTATGAATGAATTCCCCGGCGCTTCCCGCCTGCTGCTCCGATCGGCATCACGATTTACGCGAAGGGATGGGCGCATGACAAAAAGCAGGCTTCCCCCCGGCGAGGGAAACCTGCTTGTGATGAACATGGAATGGCCCCAGCGGCCCCCCTCCACAAGGGGGGCGTCAGGTCTGCTGTTCCGCTGCGGACCTTGCCGGACGATGGGCAGGGTCCGCAGCCGGGAGCGGCTCGGCCGCGGCCGCCGCCTGCTGCGCCGCGGGCTGCGGCACGGCCGGGGCCTCCGGTTTGGCCGGCTGCATGAAGTCGGCGATCATTTTGTTCATGTCCAGACCGGAGACGTCCTTCAGCATTTCCGGAAGCTGGGCCATCAGCCTGGTCACGTTGCCGCTCAGCCGGTTGACGCCGTCGCCCTGCCCGCCGCCGGTGTCGATGATGGTCACCTTGTCGATCGCCTTCATCGGCTCGGCCACCTTCTCGGCCAGCTCAGGCAGCATCTTGGCGATGATGTCCAGCACGGCCGCCTGCCCGAACTTTTCGAACGCTTCGGCCAGCTTCTCCTTCCCCTCCGCCTCCGCTTCCAGCTTCAGGCGGGTAACCTCGGCCTCGGCGCTGCCTCGCGCCTTTTCCGCCTCGGCGATGGCCAGCCCTTCCAGCCGCTTCTGTTCGGCCAGCGCTTTCGCTTCCGCCTCGATGCGGTACTTCAGCGCGTCGGCTTCGCGGATTTTCTTCGCCTTTTCCGCTTCCGCCGCCTGTTCCACGGCATAGCGGTCGGCGTCCGCCTTTTTCTTCACTTCGGCGTCGTACTGCCGCTCGCGGCGCAGGATTTCCTTTTCCTCCAGCTCGATTTCCTTCTGCTTGCGGACGAGGTCGATTTTCATCTCCTCCTCCGTCACCTTTTGCTTCGCGACGGCTTCCTGCAGCTTGTAGGCCTGGTCGGCGACGGCTTTCGCCTTGTCCTGCTCCTGCTTGAAGGAGGCGATTTTCAGTTCCTTGTCCTTCTCCGCCTCGGCGATGTTGGTCTCTTTCAGCAGTTCCGCCTTGCGCGCCTCTTCTTCCGCCTGGGCCTGGCGGATGCGCGCTTCCTTGTCCGCTTCCGCCTGGGAAATCGTGGCGTCCCGCTTGACGGCCGCAATCTGCGGAATCCCCAGCGCCGCCAGGTAGCCGTTTTTGTCGCGCACGTCCTTGATCGTGAAGCTGACCACGGAGAGCCCCATCTTTTTCAGGTCCTTGGCGGCGACGGCCTGCACCTCCTGGGCAAAGCGCTCCCGGTTTTTGTAGATCTCCTCCACGGTCATGCTGCCGAGGATGGCGCGCAGGTAGCCTTCCAGCACTTCCTGGGCCTCCGCTTTCAGCGCGTCGTCCGACTTGCCCATGAACTGCTCCGCGGCTGTGGCGATGTCCTCGATCGACCCGCCCACCTTGATGATGGCGACACCGTCCGCCATCACCGGAACGCCCTGCTCCGTGTACACTTCCGGCGTGGAGACGTCCAGCTTGTGGGACAGCAGGCTGAGGAAGTTGGCCTGTTGGAAAATCGGCAGGATGAAGGCGCCGCCGCCCCGGACGATTTTCATCTTGCGGCCGGACTCGTCGCTGAGCACGTTTTTGGTGCCCAAAAAGCTGCCGGTCACGATCATCGCCTCATCGGCGCCCACCGTCTTGTACCGGGCCCAAAAAGCGATGCCCAGCACCACGAAGACGCTGACGACGACGGCGACGGTGACGAGAATAGTCGGTTCGTTCATAGCATGCTCTCCTTTTCTTCATAATGGGGGAACGGTGTGACATGCAGAACGTGGTCGCGCACCTCTACCACCACGACCCGCGTCCCTTCCCGGATCGGTTCGCCATCGACGCTGGCGGCCATGTGGTGGGTGGTGCCGGCCACCATGGCAATCAGCACTTCTCCCAGACCGCCCGAGGGGATCGACGTCCACACTTCGCCGATCTGGCCGACGAGCTGCTGCATCGAGTACCCGGTCGAGTTTTCCGCCTTCGCCATCGGCTCCACCCAGACAAAGTACGCCAGAACCGCCAGCGCCGCTCCGCCCGCAGCGGCCAAGCCCAGCACCGTCCACGCGGAAAAGGAGGTCAGACGGGACAGGAGCAAACCCGCGGCGCCAAAAGCGGTGATCCCGCTGACCAGGAGGACGGGCTGCAGCACCGGCAGATGGGTCTGTTCCAGCCAGTCGGAAACGGCCCCGCCCCACAAAAGCGTCATCAACGTATAGACAAGGCCAAACGCCATGCAGATGAGGTAGACGGTATCCATCACGCCCATGTTTGTCACCCCTTTCCATTCCTGTCATCCTTTTCATACGTATGGGTAGGCCAAATGTTTCGATTTTTCGGCAATATTTTCATCGAAAGTGGGACTTGCGTTACATGCTGGTCAGACAAAAAAAGCAGACGTCCCCGCCGCTTCGGACGGCAGGAACGTCTGTCAGGTTCCGGTCTCGGCGCTTTGATCACCCATCACGGACAGGGGACCGCCATACGGACCCCGTCCTCTTCCGGCCGGTCTCCGCCATTTTGATCGCCTCCGCCAGCCTGCGAATCCCCTCCTCCAGCGCCTCGCTGCTCTCCCACGAATACGTCAGCCGCATCCAGCCCGGCTCCGCTCCAAACACCTCTCCCGGCGTCATCACCACCCCCGCCCGGATCGCCGCCTCCAGCAGGTCCCGCCCGTCAACGGGCGTGTTCAGCCTGCACCAGATGTGGCAGCTTCCCGCCGGCACGTTCCACGATGCCTCCTTCCGCAGGTGCGTGTCCAGTGCCGCCAGCATCCGGTCCCGCTGGGCGGTGAGAAACGGGCGCAGCCGCTCCATCTGTCTCTCCCACAGCCCTCCTTCCAGGGCCAGCCGGGCCAGCTGCTGCGAAACCGAGCTGGTGCCGTAGTCCATCTGCTGTTTGGCGTCGGCCAGCCGTTCGATGACCGCACGCGGCCCTGCCAGCCAGCCGATCCTCAGTCCGGACGCGATCGTCTTGGACAAGCTGCCGACGTACAGGACGGAGTCTCCGGTGTCCAGCGCCTTCAGCGGCAGCGGCGGACGCTTGGCCCCGTCCAGGGTGAGCGCTCCGTACGCGTCGTCCTCCACCACCGGAATCCGCAGTTCCCGGCAGACGGCCAGAAGCTGACGGCGGCGCGATTCGCTCAGCACGGTGCCGGTGGGATTGTGAAACGTCGGGTTGAGAAACACCATGCGAATCCGGTGTTTTTTGTACAGCGTCCGCATCTCGTCGGGGATCACTCCATCCGCGTCCATCGGGAGCCGGTAGAGGCGCAGCCCCGCCGACGCGAACAAGGGCAGCGAGTACGTGTACGAGGGTCCCTCCATGGCGACGGCATCGCCCGGGGCGAGCAGGCAGAGCGAAATGAGATGGAGGGCCTGCTGCGCGCCCGAGGTGATCAGGATCTCTTCGGGCGAGACGGCAATCCCGTAATGGGTGCGCAGGTGGGCGGACACAGCTTCGCGCAGATGCGGTTCCCCTTTGGGATGGACGTACCCCAACTCGATGGCATCCAGCTTTCCGCCGGGCAAACGCTCGAACCCCAGTGTTGGGAGCATCGCCGTCGCCAGGTCCGCCTTGGCCAGATTGATGATGGCCGGATTCCACCCGGCTTCGCGGATTCGCCTGACGATCGGCAGCGCCGGCAAAAACGCCCCGCCGGTGGTGTACTGGTGCCAGTTGGGCACTTTTTGCACGCCCCACAGGTGTCGGCTGACCCATGTGCCGCTCCCCTGCAGGGACTGGATCAGTCCGGCGGCGCGCAGCTCCTCGTAGGCAGCCGAAACGGTGCCCCGGTTGACGCCGTACTGGCGGGCCAGCGTCCGCTCCGGCGGCAGCGGGGCCCCCGGCGGCAGCGCACCGCTGACAATCTCATGTTCCAGATGCGCAGCGATCTGTTTGTAGACCGGCTGCTCCGCATGCTTGTCCGGCTTCCATTCCACGTGACTTTCCCTCCCGTGCCATCGTTTCCTCCTATGTTCGACAAATTGGCTGATCCACCCTGCGACCAATTGGCTCAAGACTTTTCGCACAGCCTGCCCTACCATGGAGGATGCAACCACATGCTGTGAAAAAAGGATGGGATCATCATGGGAGTTCAAGCCCGAAGCCGGAACAGCCAACCGTCGGGAGCGGCGCAGGAAGCCGCGGGCCGGCGGGGGGAACGGCTCGGCCTCGTCTGGGGTCTGCTCGGCGTCTTCAGCTTCAGCCTGACGCTTCCGGCCACCAAGGCGGCCCTGACCGCCCTGTCTCCGCTCACGGTCGGGCTGGGGCGGGCGCTGGTCGCCGCCGTGCTGGCCGGTTTGGTGCTGCTGCTGAAACGAGAGCGGGTGCCAACCTGGCGGCAAACCAGGCAGCTCGTGATCGTCGCCGCGGGAGTGGTCGGCGGCTTTCCGTTTTTAACCGCCTGGGCGATGGAACGGGTGCCGGCCAGCCACGGCGCGATCGTGCTGGCCCTGCTTCCGCTGGCGACAGCGGGAGCGGCCGCGTTTTTCGCCGGGGAGCGTCCTTCCCGGCGGTACTGGATCTCCAGCGCCGCCGCCTGTCTGGCGATCCTGGCGTACGCAGCCGGCACCGGACTGGGCGGCCTGCAGCAGGCCGATCTGGCGCTGCTCGGCGCCGTGCTGGCCGCCGCCGTTGGATACGCCGTGGGCGGACAGCTGGCCCGCACGATGGGCGGCTGGCAGGTGATCAGTTGGGCGCTGGTCTTTTCCTTTCCACTCCTCGTCGTCCCCATGGCCGTCCCGCTCGTCTCCGAGCTGCGGAACGCTTCCTGGAGCGCGTGGCTGGGTTTTGGCTACGTCAGCGTGGTCAGCCAGTATCTCGGCTTCTTCGCCTGGTATCACGGCCTGGCCGTAGGGGGCGTGGCCCGTGTCGGCCAGACGCAGTACCTGCAGCCGTTTTTCACTCTCGCCGCTTCTGCCCTGCTTTTGGGCGAATCCATCACGCTGGGGGCGGTCGCCGCTGCCGTCATCGTCGTGGCCGCCGTAGCCCAAGGACGCCGTGCCGCCGTCATTCGCATCGAGCGGTCATGACGGAAACAATCCGGCTGTGCCCTGTCCCTGGCTAAACGGAGCCGGACTGCTTTCCCGAGTGATGTCATAAGCGGCAACACACAACGCTGACAGCGGATACCAACGCGCTGATCAGAAGCAGTTGACAACCCCGGTTCTGGCAGTGCATCTTTCCAAAGCAAAAAATCCGGATCTGCCCGCTTCCCTCGGCAGATCCGGATTGCGTTACCGGCTGTCTGAACTTTTTTGTCCCAATCCCTTTATGGACTGGACCGCCGCTGCATCCAGCTTCTTCAGAAGGGCGACGAGGAGCTTTACCGCATGGTCCAAATCATCCCGGTGGACGACGGAGACGTGGCTGTGAATGTAGCGGGCCGGCACGCCGATCACCATGGAGGGGATGCCGTTGTAAGCAGTGTGGATCTTTCCGGCATCGGTGCCGCCGCCCGGCATCACGTCGATCTGAAAGGGGATGCCGTGTTCCCGCGCCGTCTCGATGACGAAGTTTCTGAGCTTGATGTGGGGAATCATCGTTCGATCCAAAAATCCCAAAAGCGGCCCTTTGCCCAATCGGGTCTGCCCATCCTTTTGGGTCATGCCCGGCGTGTCCCCGGCCACTCCGACATCCAGCGCAAACGCGATGTCCGGTGAAATCTTGTGCGCCAGCGTCTCGGCGCCGCGAAGTCCCACTTCCTCCTGAACGGTGGCGCCGGCGTAGACGGTATTGGACAGGTCTTCCCGTTGAATCCGCTCCATCACTTTCAGCGCGAGGTAACAGCCTGCCCGGTTGTCCCACGCTTTCGCCAGCAGCAGCTTGGGGTTGGGGAGGACTTCAAACGGACACACGGGAACCGCCGGGTCGCCCACCTGGACGCCGAACCGCTCCGCTTCCTCCCGGCTGGACGCACCGATGTCGATGAACATGTTGTCGATCTCCAGCACGTTTTTTCGCTCTTCCAGCGAAAGAACATGAGGCGCTTTGGAGCCAATCACCCCGGTCAGGTCTCCTGCGCCGGTCAGCACTTTCACCCGTTGGGCCAGCATCACGTGTCCCCACCAGCCGCCGAGCGGCAGAAACCGCAAAAATCCGTCTTCGGTGATGTGGGTAATCAGAAACGCCACTTCGTCAAGATGCGCCGCCAACAGGATTTTCGGTCCCGATTCCCCTTTTTTCCCGACGATGCTGCCCAGGTTGTCGGCAATCAGCTCCGTTTGCAGATCGGCCAGGTGTTTTCGCATCACCTCGTGGATGCGCACCTCAAATCCGGGCGGCCCGGCCGTCTCCGTCAGTTCCTTCATCAGCAGCAAATCCTTCTCCAGAACCCATCCCTCCTTTTGGTAACCCGATCGTTAGCCTTCCCCAATGGGTCAGCCGCCATGATCCCCGGCACGTGGTTCCCTCCTATTGTCACCCGGTCGTGCGGAGGTTCATTCGGGTCCAGCCGCTTTTTCCGACAAAAAAGCCCTTCCCGGTTCCGGAAGGGCTTAGGCCATGCGGCAGTAATAGGATTGGTTCAGGCGGATCGCAAGCGCCTGGACGGCATTGCGATCCACTTCGTCCGGCAGGGGAGAACGCTCGTATGCGGCGGTCATTTCCGCAAACAGCGTTTCGGCGTAGTCGAGCACGTCCGCAAGCGGCCACTCGCCCCGCTTGATCGCCGCCAGCTCGCTGGCGCTGGGGCGGTGCACCTGCAGCGCTCCCGTTTCCAACAGCTCCCGTCCCATCTGCAAGAGCCGGATCAGATGGTGGGCGTCTTTGGCGTCGTAGGGCTCCCCTTTTCTCGCCAGCTTGCGGATGCTGCCGATGGCGTACCCGCCGTAGGAGCGGTAGAGGCGTTTGGACAAAAACAGGTCCCGGTGGGCCCGCAGCTCTTCGCCCCGCTCATCGGCGTACAGGACGTGGGCAGGCTCCACATGGAGCATTTCCAGGATCGTGGGGTTTCCCTTCACCGCCAGTTTGAGGTACTTGTTCAGGGCGTACACGACCGTGTCCGGTACATCCAGGATCGTCTGCTCGTACGTCTCCAGGCCGAATACGGCTTCCACCGGGGCGAAGGCGATCCCGCGCAGGTCCACGTCGCTCTCGTTCGTCTCCGTTCCGTAGCTGCGGCTGCCCCCGTACACCAGGTAGCAGAGACGGTCCCGCAGGTCGGGCGCCTGCCGCAAAACGGCCGCCAGCATCGATTCGTTCATTGTCTGTCACCGCTCCTCTGCCGCCATGTTCGCCACCGGTTCATTCCTGTTGGGAACGGCTGCCGATGTAGCCGGGGATGTACCCCGTTTCCGTCAGCGCCTGGATCACCTGCTCGCGCCGCAGCGGGTTGTACAGCGGACACGTGCAAAACTCCTCCACCGGCACCCACCCGGCCCAGTCAATCTCTTCGTCGTCCAGTCCGCCGGGGATGGGCGCCGTCTCCTCCCCGACCAACCGGGCCAGGACGCCGATGCCGATCGTGTGCTTGCCGTCACCGGCGGTGTCGATCCGTTCATCCACCCAGAGCATCCGCTCAAACTCCACCAAAAGGCCGGTCTCTTCCCATACCTCGCGCCGCACCGCCTCCGGAATGGTTTCCAGAAACTCCACGCTGCCGCCGGGCAGACTGTAACAGGGCTGTCCGCCGCTTTTTTCCCTGATCAACAAAATCGCGCCCTGGTGTTCCACCACGACGGTGACCCTCATACGAATCGCTTTCATTCCGCTCGCTCCCTTTTCATATGACAGGGGGACGCGTCACATCCAGAGAATTGACTCCGGTCTCCGCAAAGCGTTTCTCCAGTGCGTCGAGTCCTTCGTTCTTTACAAAAGCGGCCTCCGATTCGGAGATGGCGTGCAGCATCATCATCCGAACCACGTCGCTTCCGTCGGTAAAGAGGTCGAAGCCGTCCGCTTCAAAATAGGGGGAAGTGGCCAGCGCCCAACGCAGGCAGGAGCCCTCGGCAATGGGTTCCCGGAGCAAAAAGACGTCCCCGTCCCCAAGCCGCCTTCCCTGTTCGCGCCACAGCCGGGCCACCTGTCCGGCCACGTGCCCGAGGTGGGTGACCATCGCGGGGTTGAACCGATACGAATAGAAGACGCACTCCGTTCCTCCCGTTTGATGCAGCTCCAGCGTCACGTAGGTCCACCAGCCCCGTTTGCGCGTGGCCGGATAGACGGCGATCAGCACGTCCGCCTCCTCGGATTGATACAGTTGTTCCGTGCATCCAAACATCCGGCTGCAGTGGCCCAGCAACCGCTCTACCATTATCATATGTGCGTCTCCGTTCCAACCTGTCGTAAAAAACCCGTCCGGCCAAAATCGCGCGCAAGCCGGTCCGGACGATGTCTGCACCGGGTCGGCGAGGACGAACAATCGCCGAAAGGGTCCCTGATCCGTAAAAAAGGCATGCCTGTGACCAGACATGCCTCCACTGTTCCTTACCCGATGGAACCTTCCATCTCGAACTTGATCAGACGGTTCATTTCTACCGCGTACTCCATCGGCAGTTCCTTGGTAAACGGCTCGATAAAGCCCATGACGATCATCTCGGTCGCTTCCGCTTCGGTCAAACCGCGGCTCATCAGATAGAAGAGCTGGTCCTCGGACACCTTGGAGACCGTCGCCTCGTGCTCCAGCGTGATGTTGTCGTTCATGATCTCGTTGTACGGGATCGTGTCGGACGTGGACAGTTTATCCAGAATCAGCGTGTCGCACTTGATGTTGGACTTGGAGCCTTCCGACTTGCGGCCAAACTGGGCCAGACCGCGGTAGGTCACTTTGCCGCCATCGCGGGAGATGGACTTGGAAATAATCGTGGACGTGCAGTCCGGCGCCAGGTGAACCATTTTCGCCCCCGCGTCCTGATGCTGTCCTTTGCCCGCCACCGCGATGGAGAGAACGGTCCCTTTGGCGCGCGGTCCTTTCATGATCACGGCCGGGTATTTCATCGTCAGCTTGGAGCCGATGTTGCCGTCGATCCACTCCATCGTCGCGTCCGCGTAAGCGACGGCGCGCTTGGTCACGAGGTTGTAGACGTTGTTGGACCAGTTCTGGATGGTGGTGTAACGGCAGCGGCCGCGCTCTTTCACGATGATTTCCACCACGGCGGAGTGCAGCGAGTCGGTGCTGTAAATCGGGGCGGTACAGCCTTCGACGTAGTGCACGAAGGCGTCTTCATCCACGATGATCAGCGTGCGCTCAAACTGCCCCATGTTCTCCGAGTTGATGCGGAAGTACGCCTGCAGCGGGGTTTCCACCTTCACGCCCTTCGGCACGTAGATGAAGGAGCCGCCGGACCATACCGCCGAGTTGAGCGCCGCGAACTTGTTGTCCGCCGGCGGAATGACGGTGGCAAAGTACTCCTTCACGATGTCCGGGTAGAGCTTCACCGCGGAGTCCATGTCGCAGAAGAGCACGCCCAGCTTTTCCAGGTCTTCCTGCATGTTGTGGTAGACGACCTCGGATTCGTACTGGGCGGAAACGCCGGCGAGGAACTTCTGCTCCGCTTCCGGAATGCCCAGCTTGTCAAAGGTCGCCTTGATTTCCTCCGGCACTTCGTCCCAGCTGCGTCCGGTCTTTTCGGACGGCTTGACGTAGTACGTGATGTCGTCGAAGTTGAGGTCGTCCAGGTTGCCGCCCCACTTCGGCATCGGCATTTTCAAAAAGATGTCCAGCGCTTTCAGACGGAATTCGAGCATCCACTCCGGTTCGCCCTTGATGCGGGAGATTTCCTCCACGATCTCGCGGGTCAAGCCCTTTTTCGTACGGAAGACGGAGACGTCCTTGTCGTGAAAGCCGTACTGGTATTCCTGCAATTCAGGGGCTTTCTTAGCCATCCTTACTCACTCCTTTTTGTTGACATGGCGGCTTGACAGCCTGACGAACTTATGACTCCCCGGCCTGTCTGATCCCCTGCTCCAGCGCCTTCCAGGCCAGCGTGGCACACTTGATCCGGGCCGGAAACTTGGCTACGCCGGACAGCGCCTCGATGTCGCCCAGGTCGATCGAATCGTCGATCTCCTTGCCCTGCATCATGTCGGAGAAGATCTGCGCCAGCTTGAGCGCTTCTTCCGCCGACTTGCCCTTGACCGCCTCCGTCATCATCGAGGCGGACGACATGCTGATCGAGCAGCCTTCGCCGAGAAACCTGGCATCGACCACCTTGCCCTCCTCCACCTTCAGGGAGAGCGAGATGCTGTCACCACAGGTCGGGTTGTTCAGGTTGACAACAAGTCCTTCCGATTCATCCAGCTTGCCGCGGTTGCGCGGCTTCTGGTAGTGGTCCATGATCACGCGGCGGTACAGATCATCAAGAGAAGACATTGCCAAAGTACTCCTTCGCCTTTTTCAACCCCGCCACCAGCGCATCCACTTCTTCTTCCGTGTTGTACAGGTAGAAGCTCGCCCGGGCGGTAGCCGTGACGTTCAGCCAGCGCATCAGCGGCTGGGCGCAGTGATGGCCCGCGCGAATGGCGATGCCGTGGCTGTCCAGCACCGTCGCCAGATCGTGTGGATGGACCTCGGCCAGGTTGAATGTGATTAAGCTGCTGCGGTTTTCCGCCGGGCCATAAATGGTCAGCCCTTCGATTTCCCGCATCTGCTCCATAGCATATGCCACCAGTTTTTTCTCATGCCGTTCAATGTTGTCGAGTCCGATTTCCTGCAAAAAGTCGATGGCCGCTCCCAATCCGATGGCGCCGGCAATGATCGGCGTTCCGCCCTCGAACTTCCAGGGAAGCTCTTTCCAGGTGGAATCGAAGTGCTCCACGAAGTCGATCATCTCGCCGCCGAATTCGACCGGCTCCATCCGCTCCAGGACCTCGCGCTTGCCGAACAGCACGCCGACGCCGGTCGGGCCGCACATCTTGTGGCTGGAAAACGCGTAGAAGTCGCAGTCCAGCTCCTGCACATCGATCTTTTTGTGGGGAGCCCCCTGGGCGCCGTCGACGAACAGCAGCGCGCCGTGGCGGTGGGCAATCTCGGCGATCTCCTTCACCGGCGTGGTGTCGCCGAGCACGTTGGAGACGTGGTGGATGGCGACCAGTTTGGTGTTGGCCGTAATCGCCTGCTTCACCGCCTCCAGCGTCACCGTGCCGTCTTCCGCCAGCGGAATGAACTTGAAGGTGGCGCCGGTCGCCTTGGCCGCCTGCTGCCAGGGGATGAAGTTGCTGTGGTGCTCCACCAGGGTGGTCACGATCTCGTCGCCTGGCTTGAGAAACGCACGGGCGAATCCGTAGGCCACCATGTTGACGGCCGTGGTCGTGCCCCGGGTAAAGACGACTTCCGCCGCCTCACGGGCGTTGATGAAGGCGCGGACCTTCTCACGCGCGCCTTCGTATCCGTCTGTCGCCCTGCTGCCCAGGGTGTGCACGCCGCGGTGCACGTTGGAGTTGTACTCCTTGTAGTACTTGTCGACCGCTTCGATCACCTGGATCGGCTTTTGCGAGGTCGCCGCGTTGTCCAGGTAGACGAGCGGGTGGCCGTTTACCTCTTGGTGCAGGATGGGAAAGTATTGACGAAGCTCTTTGGCGTTCATCAGCCCAACTTCCTTTCGAGCGCCTGGCGCAGCCGGTTCTTCACTTCATCGATCGGAATCTCAGCGACAACCGGTTCCAGGAAGCCGAGGATAATCAAACGCTCCGCTTCCTGGCGGTCGATCCCGCGGGACATCAGGTAATAGATGCTCTCCTCGCTCACCCGGCCCACCGACGCGGCGTGACCCGCTTTCACGTCGTCCTCGTCGATCAGGAGAATCGGGTTGGCGTCGCCGCGCGCTTTTTCGCTGAGCATGAGGATGTTTTCCGCCTGCTCGCCGTTTGCCTTTTCGGCGCCTTTTTCAATTTTGGTGATGCCGTTCAAAATGGTCGTCGCTTCGCCCGTCATTACCGCCTTGCTGACCATGTCGGACTCGGAATGCGTGCCGATGTGCTGCACCTGGGAAGTCAGGTTTTGGCGCTGATCGCCGGTTCCCACGGAGACGGTCTTGGTCTCGGCGGAGGAAGCGGTGCCCTTGAGGATCGTCGTGTTGTTGGCCACGGTGTTGCCGTCGTTCATCTCGCCCAGGATCCACTCCATCTTGCCGTCGCGGTCAACGGTGGCGCGGCGGAACGTGTAGTCGTGGACGTCCTTGGAGAGGGAACGAACGGATGCCACCTGCACGGACGCGCCCGGGCCGACGTACACTTCCACGATGCTGTTGGCCACCATGTTGCGGCCTTCGCCGGAGACGTAGGTATCCACGTAGGTCACCTTGCTGTTCGCTTCCGCCACGATCAGCACGTGCGGGCAGAGCAGCGCATTGTCGCCCGCCACTTCAAATACGGCCTGCAGCGGCACGTCCAGCTCCACGTTTTTCGGGACGTAGAGGAAGACCCCGCCGTTGACCACGGCCGTGTGCAGCGCGGTCAGCTTGTGCTCGTCGTACGCCACGACGTTCAGCAGGTATTTTTGCACCAGATCGCCGTGCTCGCGCAGCGCGGTCGCCAGGTCGGTAAAGATGACACCCTTGCTCTTCAGCTCGTCCGCTGCCGCGTGAAACACCGCGGAGGCGTTTTTCTGCACGATCAGGCTTTTTACCGCATTCGCATCGATCTGCGCTTTCACCACGTCGTCCAGTTCGGTTGCGGCGGATACGCTGGCGCTGGTCTGAAACGGCTCAAACTGATCGATGTTCCATTTGTCGATTTTGGTTTTCTCCAAAGCGGGCAGTGGCAGTTCGCCCGCCGCCTTCAAGCCGGCCAGACGCTTTTCCAAGAACCAGGCAGGCTCCCGGTTGGCCTTGGAGAACTCGGTGATCGCTTCACGGTCGAAGCGGAGCTGTACATCCACACTCATCTCACTGCTGCCTCCTTCTTCCTACACGTTCGCGTTTACGGTTTCATCCACGATGCCGAGCTCTTCTTTGATCCAATCGTAGCCTTCCGCCTCGAGGCGCTCCGCCAGCTCCGGACCGCCGGATTTCACGATGCGGCCCTGCATCATCACGTGTACGAAGTCAGGCTTGATGTAGTTCAGCAGGCGCTGGTAGTGGGTGATGATCAAAAAGCCGCGTTCGGGGGAACGCATTTCGTTGACGCCGTTCGCCACCACTTTCAGCGCGTCGATGTCGAGACCGGAGTCGATCTCGTCGAGAATACAGATCTTCGGTTCCAGCATCATCATCTGCAGGATTTCGTTGCGCTTCTTCTCACCGCCGGAGAAGCCTTCGTTCAGGTAGCGGTGAGCAAAGGATTCGTCCATTTCCAGGGTTTTCATCTTCTTGTCGAGCTCGCGGATGAACTTCATCAGCGAAATTTCGTTGCCTTCGCCGCGGCGCGCGTTGATCGCGGAACGCAGGAAGTCGGAGTTGGTCACCCCGCTGATTTCAGACGGATACTGCATCGCCAGGAACAGACCGGCGCGGGCGCGCTCGTCCACTTCCATCTCAAGCAGGTTTTCTCCGTTGAGGATCACTTCGCCTTCGGTCACTTCGTATTTCGGGTGACCCATCAGCGTGGACGCCAGCGTGGATTTCCCAGTACCGTTCGGCCCCATGATCGCGTGCACTTCGCCGCCTTTGATTTCCAGGGTGAGACCCTTGAGGATTTCCTTGTCCTCAATTTTGGCGCGAAGGTTTTTTATTTGCAAATGCGGTACTGCTGTCATGTGCTTTCCCTCCATCAGTATCGTGAAATGAATGGGTTATTCTCAATTCATTCTCAATGACTATCTTATAATAAGAATAATTTTAAATCAAGGAATGGAACATATCTGTAATTTTTAAATAATTATGTTTAGTATATTTGGCAAGTTGTTTCCGCGTACTGGGCATTCATATCATTTTTACTTCCTTTAAAAAGAAAAATCAATTCCATATGACTGGAAAAAAGACCCACGATTGACTTGGGCTTGTACGGGCAGCAAACTGCTCGCGAAAAAAAGGCGCCCGGCGGCCATT
Source organism: Brevibacillus sp. WF146 (assembly GCF_001673705.2). Lineage (NCBI taxonomy): Bacteria > Bacillati > Bacillota > Bacilli > Caryophanales > Paenibacillaceae > Brevibacillus > Brevibacillus sp. WF146. Next base: position 964,747 of record NZ_CP109943.1, on the reverse strand, counting down.
CCGGCCGGGGCGCCTTTCGCGTATCCTGGTTATTGAACGCGCGGACCCGCCTTGGCGATGTCTGTCGCGTTGGGGAATTTCTTTTGGAAGTTCTCGACGAAGCGGGCCGCCAGCTCGCGCGCCTGTCTGTCGTACGCTTCCTTGTCCGCCCAGGTGTTGCGCGGCTGCAGCACGTCCGCCGGCACGTTCGGGCACGACGTCGGCACCTGCACGCCAAAGACGGGATCGGTCACGTAGTCCACGTGTTCCAGCTCGCCGTTCAGCGCGGCGGTTACCATCGCGCGGGTGTAGGCCAGCTTCATGCGCGAGCCCACGCCGACCGGGCCGCCGGTCCAACCGGTGTTGACCAGGTAGACCCGCACGTCGCGCTCGTCGATCTTTTTGCCCAGCATCTCGGCGTAGACGACCGGATGCAGCGGCAGGAACGGAGAGCCGAAGCAGGTGGAGAACTCCGTCTGCGGGGTGGTCACGCCGCGCTCGGTGCCGGCCATTTTGCTGGTGTAGCCGGACAGGAAATGGTACATCGCCTGTTCCTTCGACAGTTTGGAGATCGGCGGAAGCACTCCGAAGGAATCGGCGGTCAGGAAGATGATCACGTTCGGATGGCCGCCGACGCCCGGAATGACGGCGCCCGGAATCGCTTCAACCGGATAGGCGGCGCGGGTGTTTTCCGTGTAGGCATCGCTGTCGTAATCGGCGACGCGGCTCACCGGGTCAACCACCACGTTTTCCAGCACGGTGCCGAACTGGATCGCCTTCCAGATTTGCGGCTCGCCTTCTTCGGACAAGCGGATGCACTTGGCGTAGCAGCCGCCCTCGATGTTGAAGACGCCGTCGTCCGACCAGCCGTGCTCGTCGTCGCCGATCAGGAAGCGGTTCGGGTCGGCGGACAGCGTCGTCTTGCCCGTGCCGGAGAGGCCGAAGAACAGCGCCACATCGCCGTCTTTGCCCACGTTGGCGGAGCAGTGCATGGACAGCACGTTGCGCTCGGGCAGCAGCAGATTCATCACGCTGAAAATCGATTTTTTCATTTCGCCGGCGTATTCGGTCCCGCCGATCAGCACGGTTTTCTGTTCAAAGCTGATGATGATGAACGTCTCCGAGTTGGTGCCGTGCACAGCCGGGTCGGCCTTGAATGTCGGCGCGTAAATGACGGTGAACTCCGGCTTGTGCTCGGCCAGTTCTTCCGCGGTCGGGCGGATGAAGAGCTGGCGGGCAAACAGGTTGTGCCACGCGTATTCGTTTACCACGCGGATCGGCAGACGGTAGGTTTTGTCCGCGCCGGCAAAGCCGTCAAAGACGAACAGCTCTTTCGTCTGCAGGTACTCCAACACGTCCTGGTAGAGGGCCTGAAACTTCTCCGGAGAGATCGGCTGGTTGACCGGTCCCCAGTTGACTTTATCATGCACGGAGGCTTCGTCCACCACAAATTTGTCTTTGGGCGAGCGGCCGGTAAACTTACCCGTTAACGCGTTGAGCGCTCCCTTGTCGGTCAGAATGCCTTCGCCGCGTTTTACCGCCATCTCAACGAGTTGGGCGACAGGCAGGTTTGCGTGAACGGTTGCCGTCGCCAGTACGTCAGCAAGCTTGTAAACCGTCTTGGTTTCCATGTGTGAACGATCTCCTTCCCATGTAAATCCGAGTCATGCCTTTCTCATGTCACTTGATTTGTAATTAGTATATCACATTTCGTTAAATAAGCTACAAGATTTTAATTTTTGGGTGTGAACAAAATGTGAATGACTGTCTGCCAACACATACGGCCGGGGTTTCCTGTTTCTAGGGTTCCCCGGCGCGTCCGCTTCCTCCGCCTCCGCATCGCTTTTGTCCGTTCCAGATCATGGCGGCACTGCCTGCATGGCGCCGAACGACAAAAGCCTCCGCCGGATGGCGGAGGCACCGTTCCCCGTATTTACGTTGATTGCTCCCCGTGAAGGTGGGCAAATGTCCGGACCACAACGCGCGCGAGGATTTCCGCGCCGGCAAGCAGGGCGGTGCGATCGAAGCGCATGTGCGGATGGTGCAGCCCGGGCGTCAGATCGCAGCCGAGCGCGAGCATCGTCGCCTTGATGTGCGGCCGCTCCACGGTGTAAAAATGAAAGTCTTCCGCGCCGGGACTTACCGGAGCGGGCCGCAGGTGTTCCGCTCCCAAGACGTCCACGATCGCCTGTTCCATCAGCCGCCTGGCCTCTTCGTCCACTTCCGCCGCCACCATCCGCGAACCGGTCGTCACGCTGATGTCGGCCCCAAACATCGCGGCCGCGCCGTCGATCACCTGCCGGACGCGGGCGGCCAGCTCCTCCATCGCCTGGTTGGTCTGCGCCCGCAGGTCAAGCGCGAAGCGGGCCTTGTCGGGGATGATGTTGTAGCTGTCCCCGCCCGCCTGCAGCATGGTCATTTTCACGGTCGCCGGCACCATCGGATTGGTGCGCACCTGCCCCAACCCGTTGAGGATGGCCCCCGCCACCTCGATGGCGTTGACGCCCAGGTGCGGCCGGGCCCCGTGCGCCGACACGCCGGTGATCTCTCCCGTCATGAACATCGCCGCGCCGTTGTAGATCGCCGGCCCCGCGTCGCCCGCCGCCATTTCCTGAATCGGCCGCAGATGGACGCCGTAGAGGAAGTCGATGTCGTCCACCACCCCTTTTTCCACCAGCTTGAGCGCGCCCTCTCCCTTTTCCTCGGCGGGCTGGAACAGGATTTTCACGGTCCCTTTCGGCTGGTACCCGGAAGCGATCAGCGCCTCCACCGCCTCCAGCACGATCGTCATGTGGGCGTCGTGACCGCACGAGTGATTGGCCCGCCACACGCCGTCCACTTCCTGCCAAAGCGCGTCGATGTCGGTCCTGAGGCCCACGACCGGCTCGCCTTCCCCCCACTCCGCCACCAGCCCGGTGCAGTCGTCAAACGCCGTCACGCGCAGCCCCAGGGCGCGCATCCGGTCTGCCAGATAGCGGGTCGTCTCCACTTCTTTCCAACTGATCTCCGGATGGGCGTGCAGATGGTCAAACGTGCGGTATACGTGGGCTTCCCGCGCGGCCAGCGTCTCTTTCAACGGCAGCGCTGTCGTCATGTTCCCCTCTCCTTTTTTCACCGTATTGCGAATGTTCCGTCATCATCGAGCATGGCTGCTCCCTGTTGCCTCGTCTTCCGACCGGAACGTTCTCCCGGGACCATTATAGCACAGGACCGGCTCAGCACCGCAGGGGACAGTCACGGCGCCGCGACGGCGCACCTGGCCCCTTCCGGCCGCCATCCGCGCCTGGCTGTTCAGCCCGACAAGCGGAGCAGCGCCTCCAGCTTCAGCCGGTCGCCGATCCGTCCCTTTGTGGACACCTGCTGCTTGGCGTACTGGTAGGCCAGTTCATCGCTGCCGAACAGCATCGCCAGATCACGCGCGCGCCCCCGCACTTCCAGATGGACCGGTTCCTGCCATGCCGTACACGCCACGCCACCGCCGGAAAACGTCAGGCAGTAGCGCGCCGGCACATCTTCCGCGACAATCCCCACGACCCGGTCCCATCCGGCCGTCAAGGGTTTCAAATGGGCTTTCCGCCCCACCCGCTCCGCCTTCTCCGCCAACAGCCGCTCCAGACACACCGCCACCGCCATCTCCTCCTTTTTCTTCTCCCTTACGTTCGGGGAGGGGCGGGTCGAATCCTTTGACGAGCAGTCGGAGCCGATGTCGGCTGGTGTCATCCGCCACCCTTTTTCTCGACACACACTCGCAGGGCGGGACGCCGGCAGATGGCCCTCGGGACAGCAAAACGGCACCTGCCGTCTGCAGATGCCGTTCTCCATCTATCTCAAAGCCGCTGCTTGGTTACTCGTCAAACTCGTCCTTGTCCAGGCGGACCTCCAGATGGTGGCCGTCCGGCGTTTCAAAATAGAGGTTGTAGCTGGTCGGCCGGGCAATGGGGCCGCGGTAGCAGATGTTGCATGCCTCCAGCTTGTCGACCAGGTAATCCAGCTCCGCCCGGCTGGTCACGGAAAAGGCGATGTGATCCACCTGTCCGATGCCGCCTTTGCCTTCGTCACCGGTGCAGGGATGGAGACCAATCCGTGTGTAAGTGCCGATTTGAAAGTAGATAGGTGCTCCTTCTGTCATGTGTTCATCCGGGATGGGAACTTCCAATATGTCTTTGAAAAAACGAGCTACCTTCACGACATCGCGGCAATTCAGGGCGATGTGGTGTACACCTTTCAAATGAAACATTTACACTGCCTCCCACGTCAACTCGATCACACGCTGCGCTTTGACATTTCCTTCCGCTTGTTGTACTGCTTCAGCCGCTCGCTCAACCGCTTGAGGCGAAGCATCAGCGCTTCCCGCCAGTCGTCGTCGTTCAGCTCTTTCGCCACGCCCAGCAAGTCGAGGGAAATGTCAATCTGCTGTTTCAGCACGTCGGCGAAGCTGGCTGCTTCGTCCGTCATGCTACAATTCTCAAACAACTCGGATGTATTGTCAACACTCACAAAGTCGGCAAAGTCGACTTCCGGTGCATGATCGCCCTGCGCATACTCTACCAAGATCTCGTACTCTCCCTCAATGGCCGGATGGACTTCGATCCGGTCGCAAACCGGGCAAAACAGGATGGGCACGTTGTGCACAAGCGTCTTGTAATGACGCACGGTTCCGATCGAACCGACCATTCCGGCTCCGCAGCAAAAGCTCATACCTCTCCCTCCTTTTCGCCAAACGCTTGCACGTTTGCACGAATTCTGTCTGTATAGGCATTGTAGCCTACAAACGGACGTCAACTCCAGACGCAAATGATACCAGTCCCCTGCGCGGAAGGGGTGAAATCGTACTCCTATTGTATCGGAAAACAACAGCACTGACCATTTTTTTCTGACTAGTTCGAACATTTCCGGCGCATTTTCCGCTCCTGCCTGGACGCCGCCGCCCGCAGCCCGGCGCGTTTTCTCCCCCTCATCGGGCAGCAGTTTCGTGGTGTCCCGCCGCTTGGCCCGTCCCGGAGCCCCGGCCGCCCCATGCACAAAAGGCCGGAGCATACCGCTTCCGGCCTTTTCGTCCACGTGCCTATTCTTTTACCATCGCTTCGTATTTGTCCGCGTCCAGCAGCTTATCCAGCTCGCTCGGATCGGACATTTCCACGACGATCATCCACGCCTGTTCGTACGGCGACGTGTTGACCAGCTCCGGCGCGTTTTCCAGCTCGCCGTTTACCTCCACCACTTTTCCGCTGACAGGAGCATACAGCTCGGATACGGTCTTGACCGACTCCACGCTGCCAAACGGTTCATCCTGCTTGATCTCGGCCCCTACTTCCGGCAGTTCGACGAACACGATGTCGCCCAGCTCGGATTGGGCAAAAGCCGTAATGCCGATATACGCCTTGTTTCCTTCTACGCGCACCCACTCGTGCTCTTCACTGTAACGAAGGTGTTTCGGGAATTCCATCGCTCACGTATCCTCCTATCGGGTACAGTCAATTACCCCTTACTTATTGGACAAACGCTCTAGGATTCCTCTTCAATCCCCAAAATTCGATGAAGGCGTTTCTTCACCAGGTTGAGCCCCTTCTCGCCCGCCTGGAAGTGGCGGAGCTGCAGGTTTTCGTCAAACAGGTAGAAAGCCGGGACGTATTCGTTTTGGAACGCGTCGGTGGTCTTCATCTGGTTGTCGATGGCAATCGGGTGCGTCAGCTTGTACTCGGCGATGGTTTCCTTGATCGCCTCCACGTTGGTATCCGCTTCGGAGCGCGGCATGTGGATGCCCACCACCTGCAGGCCGTTGGCGGCGTATTTGTCGCGCCACTCGTTGACCTGCGGCAGCGACTCCTTGCACATGTAACAGCTAATCGACCAGAAGTGAACCAGGACCGGTTTGCCGGCCAGTTCAGACTTGCTCGCCTGTCCGTTGACCCATTCCGTCACACCGGGGAAATCAGGCAGTTCTTCGCGCAAACGCATGGAAAGCACATCTCCTTTCGGGTTCCTACAGAAAAGCATATGCCGAAAGCGGCCCTTCTATTGATAGGAGTCGCCGCACTTCGATCCTGCAAAAAAAGGGTCTAACAGCAGGTTGTTAGACCCTTTTTCATCCTGTTGTCGCGATTCTTACTTCGCAGTCAGGTGAGCTTCACCCGGACGCCAGTTGGCCGGGCACAGACCGCCGGATTGCAGTGCTTGCAGCACGCGCAGCGTTTCGTCTACGGAGCGGCCGATGTTCAGATCGGTTACCACTTGGTAGCGCAGAATGCCTTCCGGGTCGATGATGAACAGACCGCGGAATGCTACGCCGGCTTCTTCATCCAGAACGCCGTAAGCGCGAGCGGTGGTTTTGTTGAAGTCGGAAGCGAGCGGGTAGTTCAGGCCGCCCAGACCGTTTTGGTCGCGCGGAGTGTTGATCCATGCGCGGTGGGAGTGCTTGGAGTCAACGGATACGCCGAGCACTTCCGCATCCAGATCCTTGAAGTCTTCGATCGCATCGCTCAGCGCGATGATTTCCGTCGGGCACACGAAAGTGAAGTCGAGCGGATAGAAGAACAGCACCAGCCATTTGCCGCGGTAGTCGGAGAGGGAAACCTTACCGAAATCCTTGCCGTTGCCGAGAGCGGTTTCCAGAGTAAAGTCAGGGGCCGGAAGACCAACAAGACGTTGTGCCATATGTAACAACCTCCTTGGAATTGTTGTATTGCCTACAGTTCTCATCATATCAACGGAACTCTTTATAGTCAATATAATATAGGAATCATTTCAACCTGTAATTCCATCTCAATGGCCCAACAGCTAGGTTTTCCACTCGCGGGGGAGTCTATACGCCGGTCGGCCTTCTTTGCAAAATGCCGGATGCCGCGATCCTGTCGGCCGCTTCCCGCAGCACGTCCGGCGGCTGCACCAGGGCAATGCGCACGTAGCCTTCTCCTTCCGCGCCGAATGCGCTGCCGGGGACGACCACCACGCCCGCTTCTTCCAGCAGGGCAAAGGCAAACGCCCGGGAACTCCACCCGGCCGGCACCGGCGCCCAGACAAACATGGTCGCCTTGGGCGGCTCGATCGACCAGCCCGCTTCCCTCAGCGCAGCGAGCAACACGTCCCGCCGTTCCTGGTAGAGGGGGCCCACCGCGTTTGGCGAACCCGACTCCCTGTCCAGCCGCAGCGCCGCCACCGCCATCTGCTGCACAGGGAGAAAGACGCCGTAATCCACGTTGGATTTGACCGCGGCCAGCGGCTTGATGATCTCTTCATTGCCTACCACGTAGGCGATCCGGCAGCCGGCCATGTTGAAGCTTTTGGAAAACGAGTTGAACTCGATGCCCACGTCTTTGGCTCCGGGCGCCTGCAGAAAACTGGGCGGCCGATAACCGTCAAACGCCATTTCCGAGTAGGCCAAGTCGTGCACCACGATGATGTCGTGCCGTTTGGCAAAGGACACCACCTGTTCAAAAAAGGAGAGCGGGGCCACGGCAGACACCGGGTTGTTCGGATAGTTGAGAATCATGAAGCGGGCGCGCCGGGCCACCTCTTCCGGAATTTTCGCCAGATCGGGCAGGAAGTCGTTTTCCGCCCGCAGCGGCATCGGGTACAGGTCGGCCCCCGCCAAACGGACGCTGCCGGCGTAGATGGGATACCCCGGGTCCGGCACCAGCACCACGTCGCCGGGGTCGGCCCAGGCCAGGGCAAAGTGGGCCAGACCGTCCTGGGAGCCCATCAGCGAGTGTACCTCCCTGTCGGGATCGAGCGCGACGCCGAACCGGTACCGGTACCAGCGGGCCACTTCGGCGCGAAATTCGTCCGTCCCGTCGGTCATCGGATAGCCGAACGCTCCCGGCTGCCGCACGGCTTCGATCAGCACGTCCACCAGCTCAGGCGCGGGCGGCTGGTCCGGACTGCCGATGCTCAGGTCGATGACGGGACGGCGCTGCGCCGCGCTCCGCTTGCGCCTCGCGAGTTCGGAAAATATCGCCGACGACAGGTGCTCCAAACGCCGCGACGGGGTCCGCATCGTCAGCGCGCCCCCCACGCTTTTTCGTACTCGTCTTCCTTGAAGCCAACTGTTACCGTCCTGCCGTCCGTCACCAGCGGACGCTTGATCAGCTTGCCGTTGGACGAAAGCAGCTCCAGCATCTCGTCCTCGCTCATCGCGGGCAGCTTGTCCTTCAGCCCCAGTTCGCGGTAGTGCTGGCCGCTGGTGTTGAAAAACTTGCGCAGGTCAAGCCCGCTCGCCTGCCACATCCGGCGCAGCTCCTCCTTGGACGGCGGCGCCTCGACGATGGGAATCTCCTCAACAGCGACACCGTGCCGGTTGAGCCACTGCTTCGCTTTGCGGCAGGTGCCGCATTTGTCGTAGAGGTATGCTTTGATCGTCATACTGGTTCACCTCGAACACTCGTGATAAAAAGCAGGTGGAAAGAATGGTTCCTGCTTCTAGCATACCACGATGGCCCTGGCAGCAAAAAAGGTATCTGTCTGAAGGCAGCAAGAAAACGTTTATGACAAGTAACGATTCCATTGGACCCTCTCTTGTTCAGCCGGGGGCGGCCGTGAGCAGGTTAGAAAACTTGGCTTTGCCAAGCCTTGGCGCGGGCAAAGCCTTAGTTCGACTGTTTCCGATGGACGACGTGTACAGGTTTCTGGTGAAATGTAACGAAATTGGTAATAAAAACGTCAGACTATCGATGACTTGATTTACTGGATAAACATGCTTGGAGGGACATTGATGAAGTTCAAAAAATCGATCATGCTTTTTGCATCGCTCAGCCTGTTTACCACCATCTCAGCATCAGCTGCGTCGCCGATTGTCGAAAAAATGAAAAAAGCAGACCAGCAGCGGTTGGAAGCGGAAAAAAATAAGGAATGCGGCATGGGCTGTCGTGCAGGAAGAGATCTCTACATGGGGATTGGCCCGGTTTTTTATGAAATGCAGTTGAAAAACGATACGTTGACCCCGGAGCAGGTATACATCTTAGATAAGGTTAAGGACATTCTTCAGAAAGAATCGGAGATCATCGATCTGTACAAGGCAAACGAGCGAGCGCCGTACAACAAAGTTCGTGAAGACGTACAAGCGACGATACTGGATATGCTGACCTATACGTCCAAGATGAAAGAAGTCTCCGCGAACGATGTGAAAGTTTTAACCTACGCTGTATCCAAAGCGCGCGAACTCTATGTGGATGCATCTTGGCAGGAGAGCTGGGTAGCCGATCGCGACACCGAGTATCTTTATGCATACATGAATGGTGTCGTCGCCGTGCTTGATCGTTTTCAGCACGATTTGCCCCAATTCGCCGACTATATCCCAGGTGGCAGCTTCTCCGAATACAGCTGGGCGCATTCGGTTGCCATGAGATCGATTGCGGAATTCACCAAGTCGCTGGAGTCGAACTACCATGATACTGTGCAAGAGCTGTACGATACGTACACCAGAAATTATCTGAATCTGGTTCAGGCCGATCAAAGTTTGAATCTCGAGTACAAAATGAGAAACGCGACGGACATTTACAGCGCATACAAAACCCAACTTGGAACTGCGTTCAAAAACAATATGATTGCCACTACACAGGAAGTGATCATCAATGTCCTCAAGCAAAACAATGCGGAGATCAAAGAGAACGAACGATACTACCAGGATTACTCCCAGGCGATCGAAATGATCGATGCATTTGTCGGGCAGAAGGAAATAGCAGTGGCAACCAAAAAACAGCTCCGCCTGCAATGGTACCAATCGTTCATGGCAGGACTGGATAAGCTGGACGTCAGTATATATAATGGAGAATTTTATTGGTATGTCGACTATCTGGTCAACAATAAGCTCAAGCAATTTGCGCAAGCTCATCCTGCGGAAATGAAGAAGCTGGCAGCAAAGCTGCTGACAAAAGTGAAAGCCGAAAAAAATCCGAAAGATGCAGCGGCGTATAATAAAGCAATCGCGACATTGACCAAGCTGAGCCGTTAACAGGCGCAGCATGCTTGGCGGAGTCACTCGGTTTTGCTAAGGGATAAAGCGCGATTACACCACCTTGCCAAGCAGCGGTAAACATGAGGGACGTATCTTCAACTGCGAAAAACCCCCAAAATTTTATACGTTCCGATATTACAAAAGAACGGCAGCCGCGCGTACCGCCGGCTGCCGCTCCCTGTCGTGCAGTCGCTTATTCCGTTGTCCGTGCCGGTTCACCGGGCGCGCCGCCCGGCTCTGCCGCTTCCGCCCCCGGATTGACCTGCCACGTCTGCGCCAGCGGCGAAAAGGGCACCCCCAGCGGGTCCGCCTCCGCCGCTTCCGCGAGCGTGCCGGTCAACGGTTCCGTGTATTGAATCCGCTCTTGGGTCACGTGCGTTCGCCTCCTCCACTCCGATGTCTTACAGTGTGGAGATCAGGCGGCCGCTTTATGCACGTCAGGCGGAGACAGTCACCTGCACCTGATAACCGGCGTGTTTTTTCGCCTGGAAGACGCCGTTTTCAAAAATCAGGTACTGGGCCTTGACGCCGATCAGCTTGCCGCCGACGCTCTCCTGCTTGTCCAGCGTCAGCGAATGGATCTTGTCCAGCGACTCCAGAATCGGATAGGTGATGTCCACCCATTCGTCCTCCCGGTACTGAAACGGCTTGAACTCCTCGGGGAAGTGGGCGTACACCTCTTCGCGCAGGGCCAGGAGATCCACTTCCTTGACGTCCCCTTTCAGCATTTTTCGCCAGTTGGTCTTGTCCGGCAAAAACTGGCTCAGGTGCACCTCCAGTTCTCCCGCCATGCGCCGGGTCGGCACCTCCGCGATCGGAATGGCGCGGATGGCCCCCTGGTCCACCCAGCGTTTCAGCTCGTTGTTTTTTCGCGTCAGCCCCACCTTCACGTCGCTGGATACGGCCAGGTAGACGTAGTGCGGAATCATGCAGTGCGCCTCCCCGAAGCTGGCGTCCCGACAGGTCCCCTGATCGTAGTGGCATTCGTGCGGCTTGACGATGCACAAGTCGTTTTCCGGCAGCTTGGTAAAACAGGGGTAGCAGTACCCGTTGTTAAAGGTCTTGTTGGTCTTGCGTCCGCAGGCGATGCAGTTTTTCTCGCCGAGAAAGGCGATGGTCAGTTCCCGGCCCAGCCATTCGTTCAACGGCAGCCGGTCTTCTCCCACCTGCAGATAGTAGTCGACAGGCTGATCCTTGCCGTGGTACTGGTGGGCCAGCCCATGTAGAACACCGCGGAGTTCCACCATACTCTCTCCTCCCCTATGTACGGTCCCTTCATTCTACCACATCCCGTTTCCCCGCTGGCCGCTGTTTTCTTTTGGCAGCATGTTTTCCCGGGGCCCGGTGAAGCTAGGAGATGACAACAAAGCAAAGGAGGCGGTAGTCATGCGCCGCAGGATGCTGTTTGCCTGTCTGCTCCTCTGCCTCTTGGGGTGGACGCCCCGCACCGCCGCGTCTGTTCCGCCTGTCCCCGCCTACGAGCCCATCCATCGCATCGACACCCCGAAAAAGGTGGTGGCGCTCACCTTTGACGACGGACCGGACGCCGTCTACACGCCGAAGATCCTGGAAGTGCTGCACCGCAACAACGTGTCGGCCACCTTTTTCGTGCTCGGCTCCAAAGCGGACCAATATCCCAAGGTGATGCAGTGGATCAAGAAAGCCGGGCACGAGATCGGCAATCACGGGTACCATCACTACGACCTGCACAAGCTGACCGAACAGGAGATTTACGACGAGATCAAGCGCGCGGAGCAGTCCATCCTGCGCACGACCGGCGTGCTGGCCCAGTACTACCGGCCGCCCGGCGGCGTGATGACCCATGACGTGATGAACGCCGTCCAGTCATGCGGGTACGACATCATCCACTGGTCGGTCGATCCGCGCGACTGGTCGTTGGCCCGCACCGCCTCGGTGATCGCCAAAAGCGTCAAAAGCAACGTCTCGGCCGGAGACATCATCCTGTTTCACGACGGCGGGCTGAACCAGCGGCAGACCGTAGCGGCGCTGCAGGAGCTGATTGCCGATCTCCGCTCCCAGGGCTACCGCTTTGTCACCGTGAGCCAGCTTCTGGACGCCGCCCAATAAGTGCTGCGCCCGTCAGCATCCTTCGCTTCGGCGAGCCAACCGCGCCCCGTTTGCGTCCAGCGGATGGACATGGCCCCGCCGGCCCCCGCGATCCGAATCCGGGGGTGGACAAACAGCAAAACGCCCTCACGCGGAGGGCGTTTTTCGCATATGGCCGCACGCTTACGCCGACGTCCTGCCCAAAAAGGCGCGCAGCCGGTCGTTTCGCGGACTGGAAAAAATCTGTTCGGGCGCTCCTTCTTCGACGATGACGCCCTGGTCCATGAAAATCACCCGGTCGCTCACCTCGCGGGCAAAGCCCATCTCGTGTGTGACGACGATCATGGTCATGCCTTCCCTGGCCAGGTTTTTCATCACGCCCAGCACTTCGCCGACCAGTTCCGGGTCGAGTGCGGAGGTCGGCTCGTCAAACAGCATCACTTTGGGGTTCATGGCCAGCGCGCGGGCAATCGCCACCCGCTGCATCTGTCCGCCCGAGAGGCGGTCCGGGTAGACGTCCGCCTTGTCTTCCAGCCCCACCTTTTTCAGCAGGGCCAGGCCGTGCTTTCGCGCTTCCTCCGGCGGCATCTTCTTCACCTTGATCGGGGCAAGGGTGACGTTTTCCAGCACGGTCTTGTGCGGGAACAGGTTGAACCGCTGGAACACCATGCCCACTTCCTCCCGCACCTTGTTGATGTCCACCTTGGGATCGCTCAGGTCGCGGCCGGCGATGACGATCCGTCCGCCCGACATCTCCTCCAACTGGTTGAGACAGCGCAAAAAGGTGCTTTTTCCCGAGCCGGACGGCCCGATCACGCACACCACTTCCCGTTCCGCCACCTGGGTGGTGATGCCTTTCAGCACCTCCAGCTTTCCGTAACTCTTTCGCAGGTCCGTCACTTGGATGATCACGCAATGTACCCCCTGGTTCCGTATGTCTGTATCCCTGTCTCCCTATTGTAGCGCAATGTTTCGAAAATTACAGCAGTTTGTGCAAGCTTAGCCGTACGGACCCGGCCGATTCTTCGCGCCGACTCCCGGAATACCGGTCTGCGCGTCGCCGGGAGCGCCCGTCCCATTTTTTCCAGCGGCGCGCCGATGCGTAGCCGTCAGCGGTGCGGCACATGCTATGTCGTGAGGTGGTTTGTCATGAATCGCAGAAAATGGACGGCGCTGGTCATCGTGCTGGCCGTGTTCGCCCTCGGCCTGACGGTGGAAAGCCTGTTCGGCGGCTATGCGCAGATGGCGAACCATCCGGCGTACGCCATCGACGAAACGGTCGTCTCCGGTGCGGGGACGAGCAAAATCGTGCAGTTGTTTGTCAGCGGGGTCATCTCCAGCGAGCGGACCAACGCCTCCCTCGCCCCGATGACCGAACGGCTCGCCGAACAATTGCGCCGCGTGGAGGAAGACGAGCTGGTGAAAGCGGTCGTCTTGCGAATCGACAGCCCCGGCGGCGAGGTCGTCGCCACCGACGAAATTCACCGGCGGCTGCTGCGCCTCAAACAGACGCGCCGCATTCCGATTGTCGTCAGCATGGGCTCCACCGCGGCGTCGGGAGGGTATTACCTGGCCACGGCCGGCGACACGATCTTCGCCAACCCCAACACGCTGACCGGCAGCCTGGGGGTAATTTTTTCGCTGACCAACTACAGCGAAGCCATCGACAAACTGGGCATTCGGACGTACGCCATCAAAAGCGGCCGCTTCAAGGACATCGGCAGTCCCGCCCGCCCGCTGACCGAACCGGAACGGCACATCTTTCAAACACTGGTGAACGAGAGCTATCAGCGCTTTGTCAACGTGATCGTCCAGGGGCGCAAACTGCCCCGCACACGCGTTTTGCAGATCGCGGACGGACGGATTTACTCGGGCGAACAGGCGAAGCGGTTGGGCCTGGTCGACCGGTTTGGCGACCTGGACGACGCCACCGGATACGCCCTCTCCCTGTCCGGGGAACGGGAGGCGCTGGTCGTGCGCTACACGGACAGCCTCTCCCTGGGCAGCCTGCTGTTCAGCCTGCAGAGCCGCTGGGCCAATCCCGATCCGCTCGGACTGGATCGGATCGTCACCCGCCACGGCTCCCCCCGTCTGCTGTATCAATACATGCCGTAACGGCAAGGAGGTTTTGATCCATGGACGACAAAATCACCCGCCCGTCTGCAGCCGATGACGGGCCGGACAGGCCCCTCCGGCGCACCGGCGACGAGCCCCCCGAATCGCTGCTTGACGCCGATGCAGCGGCGGCAACCGGCACAGTCTCGGGCTTTGCCGGCCCCGACCAGCACGTCGGCAGTCCCTCTTACGCCTTCGCCGGTTTCTGGATTCGCGCGCTGGCCACGCTGCTCGACGGCCTGCTTCTCACCGGCCTCACCCTGCTCGTGTTCAATCCGCTCCGCAGGGCGCTGGGCGTGGAAGCTGCGCTCTTTTCCCTCGTCGACGGGCTGGAAATGCTGGTTGACTTCTTGTACATGATCCTCTTGACCTGGTGGAGCGGCCAAACGCTGGGGAAGGTGATCACCGGCATCCGCGTGATCAGCGCCCGGCAGCCCCGGGGCAACCTGACGATCGGCCAGGTGCTCCTGCGGGAGGTCGTCGGCAAGCTGCTGTCCGGCCTGCCGCTCGGGCTGGGCTACATGTGGGCCGGCTGGCATCCCAAGAAACAGGCCTGGCACGATCTGATCGCCAAGACCTACGTGGTGCGCGAGCGCAGATAGCGCCGGATGCGCCGCGGCAGCGGTTTTGCCGCGCTTCGCGTCTCGCGGTGCCGTGTTTGCATGGGAAACGCGCGTTTCCGCAAGTTCGCGAAGGCATAGGGCGCCAGCTGCAGCGGGATGATATGGCCGTCAGCGGCAGATGAAAAAAAGCGAAGAGATATGGAACGACAAAAATATCTAAACATATTTTTAGGGAGGATAATATTATCCCCCTTCAGTGTGTAGACAAAGTGGCTGCTGGGGGGAGAAGCACGTTTCCGTCATCCGCTCCGTGCTCGCCCAGCAGGGATGCATAGACTGCACGCTCCGCACCGATTTGCGGGGGATCGCCAAAGTCGCATCGCTACGCAGTCCATTCAGAGGTGGCGCTCCTTTTTCCCGCAAATCGCTGCTCCGCTCGGTAGGGCTCACAAGTCGCTCTGCCTGGAAACATGCTTCTCCTCCGATACAATTGGTTTGTCTTCAGTCTATAGGGAGGATAATATTATCCCCCCTTTTGATTTTTAGTCATTTTTCTTTATGTTGTTTCCACTTATACCATACGAGGTTAATTAGAAAAACGACAACCAACTGGATCAGAAAAACTAGTTCATCATTTTTACCATCATAGAAAAACCTAAAAAACAATAGGCTTGACAGTGCAAAGGTAGCAAGAAAGATTAAAGCAATCCTGATAATAGTAAAAATATCCCTGACCAAGTTTTTCATGAATCCAGTTCACACCTTGTGTTACCGTTTTTTTAGGTCAGCAAGTGCCTGCCATTCAATAGTTCCTTTTTTAAAGTCTGCATTCAAATAACCCTCATCATAAGCAATTGCACCAGTCAGACCAGAATTAATCGTGTAGGGAACAGTACCGGTTCCAAAACTGCTCGGAGTGAAAGTGTACTCTTTTATAACGCCAATTGTACCTCCAACGGCGCCATATGTGGTTACAGAAAGTTTTGGTTTGGAAGTAACAGTTGAAACATTGGCACTAGAGTAAATAGTCCCTTTAACTGCACCACCTATGGCGTTCAGACCAACCATGAGGTCATTAGTCCAGACAGTTCCTGTTGCATCTGCCTTAGAAGCCCTTTTTAGTTGTTGCCTCTAGGGTAACATAGACTCTCCTGCAAGAAAATGGAGAGAACAAAACATGACAAGAGCCAGGAAAGATAAGACTATTGTGCGGGGACATCCGCCCGGACACCGGCGCTGTACGGCAGCCGGCGCGCGGCAGACAGCCCCTCCAGGACAGCCCCCCAAACGTAAACATCCCGTACCACGTGGATCGTGATACGGGATGCCTGGTGCAAGCCATGCATTCTCGTCGGCCGGACCGGCCGCGAGCGCGGGTATGTGTGCCGTCGCCCTATCGGACGGTCGCCTGAGGAGCGACGGGAGCGGGCGCCGGTTTGCTGTCATCCGTAAAGAACGGAACGACGACCAGGCTCAGCAGAAAAAACAGAATCCAGATAATCCCCCGTTTGAACACGGATGGCGTAAGCATCGGGTCGACCCCTTTCGGCAAAAAGTGGGACTATCCTTACGTTTCCCCTGCTGTTCTCTTTTTATGCCGGGAGCTCCGCTCATTCTCTGGGTCCACGCCCAATTTGGGGGACTTTCAGCAAAAACGGCCCTTGAGTCCGGCCGCATGACAGCCGCCCCTCCGGCCGCAGAAGGACGCTGCGCCTAGCTTTTTTGGGTATGAAGCCGCATCTTTTCCGGCTGGGGCCGCTGCAGCAGGCAGGCGGCGGCAAAGGCGAGAAGCTGCCCTCCCATCAGCCAGAAGATGGTCCACGGCTCCCACAACTGCATCATGAGACCGTTCACGTTGGGCGCGAGAATGCTGGCCACGCCGAAGTTCACGCCGGCGATGATGCCTGCCGTCGGCACCATGGAAGCCGGCAGGATGTCGGCCGCAAAGGCGAGGCCCAGCGAGTAAAACGACCCGACCGCCGCTCCCGCCAGGGCCAACAGCAGCATCATCCCCCAGACGCTGCTGCCGCTCAGCGGGAACAGCAGAAAGGCAGCCGCCCCCACCAATGCGCAGGCACCCATCACCTGCCTGCGTCCGATCCGGTCGCTCAGCGCTCCCAGCGGCATTTGCAGAATGATGCTGCCTACGACAAACGACGGCAGGATCAGCGACACCCACTCCACCGAGATGCCCGTCCGCAGCGCGTAAACGGGGAAACTGCCGTTGAGCGACGTCTCCATGTATCCGTACAAAAACGACGGAATAAGCGCCAGCCACCCCAGCCGGAAGACGGCAGCGTAGCGGTTTTCCCGCCCTCCATCCGCAGCCGGCGGAACCGGATCCGGAAACGCGTTGCGGATGCGGGCCAGCAGGCAAAACGCCAGCACGTACAGGACCGTGACCGCCGCAAACGGCGCCCAGATCCCGAACGGCAGCAGATTGATCCCCAGCGGTCCGATGCTGAAGCCGATCCCGTACGCCAGCCCGTACAGCGACAAATCCCGTCCCCGCCGCTCTGGCGGCGCGATTTTCGTCACCCACATCTGGCTGGCGTAGTGCAGCGAAGAATCGCCCACGCCCATCAGCAGCCGCAGGCCAAACCAAACGGCCAGATGGGAAAAGAGCGGGAGCAGCACAGTGGCGGCGGTAACCATCAGCAGCCCCCACAAAATGGTGGAACGGTAGCCGATCCGTCTGAGCGGCATCTCCAGCCACGGGGAAACCAGTACCATCCCGATGTACAGGGCGGCCGCGTTCAGCCCGTTGGCCAGGGACGACACCCCCTGCTTTTCCAACAGCACGGCCAGAAGCGGGATGGTCAGGCCCTGGCTGACGCCGGCGATCATCACCACCAGGATCAGTACCCAAAAGGTATAACGCGTTGACGACATGATGCCTGGTAACTCCTCTCGAACTCTCTTCCTTTTCGCATACGCGCATACGCAGCCTTCCCGCCGCGTCAGGGTCACCCCCCTACTGCTCCATCGTCGCAGAGAGACGCCCCTGCTGCAACTGGTACATTTTTTGATACAGCCCGTTTAGGGCCATCAGTTCCTCGTGCGTTCCGCGCTCCACCACTTCGCCGCGCGACAGGACCAGAATCAGATCGGCATGCTGGATGGTGGACAGCCGATGCGCGATGACAAAGGTCGTCCGGCCGCGCGACAGCACATGCAGCGCTTCCTGGATGGCCGACTCCGTTTCGCTGTCGATGCTGGCCGTCGCTTCGTCCAGAATCAGAATGGCCGGATCGGCGGCCAGCGCCCGGGCAAACGAAATCAACTGGCGCTGCCCCGCGGACAGCGTCATGCCCCGCTCCACGACCGGCTCGTCGTACCCCTCCGGCAGGCGGCGGATAAATTCGTCCGCCCTCACCGCTTCGGCCGCCCGCTTCACGTCCTCGTCGGAAATGGCCTCGTTGTACAGCCGGACATTGAAGGCGACGCTGCCCGCAAACAGGAACGGGTCCTGCAGCACCAGACCCACATGGCGTCGCAGCGCCCGGGTGTCCAGTTCGTTCATGTCGATCCCGTCGATGGTGATCCGTCCCCGCGTGACCGGATAAAAGCCGAGCAGCAGGTTCATCAGCGAGCTTTTCCCCGAACCGGTGTGGCCGACCAGGGCCACGGTCTGCCCGGGGCGGGCGGTGAACGAGACGTTTTTCAGCACGTACTCGTCTCCCTGATAGGCAAACGAGACGTTTTCAAACACCACTTCGCCGCGCGGCCGGCCGATCTGGCGGCCGCCCCGCTCCGCCTCGGACGGCGTATCCAGCACGTCAAACACCCGCTGCGCCGATATGGCCGCCTGCTGAAGCTGCGACAGGCGGTTCATGATCATGTTGACCGGTTCGAAAAACCGTCCCATGTAATCGACGAACGCAAACAGCGCACCAAACGAGATGGCGCCGTGAAACGAACGCGACCCGAAGTACCAGACGATGACCGTCAGCGCAATTTTCCAGATCAGGTCAACGGCCGGCCTAAGCAGCAGCGCCTCCAGGTTGTTCTCTTTCAGGCGGACGCGGAAATACTCGTCGTTTACCCGGGCGAACTCCTGCTGCACGCCCGTCTCCCGGCGAAACGCCTGCACCACCGGCATGTTGTGGATCATCTCGTTGATCGTCGTGTTCATGTCGCTCAACCGGCTGCGGATCGCCGCGTAGTAACGGGAACTGTAGCGCTGGTAGACGACGATCAGAACGACCAGGAGCGGCACCGTCAGACAGCAGAACAGGGCCAGCTCCGGCTGCAGCAGAAACAGCGCGATCAGGATGCCGAGGAGGTAGATTCCGTTTTGCACAAACGTGGCCAGCACGCTGACGTACAGCTCGCGAATCGCCTCCGTGTCGTTCGTCACCCGGGAGACGAGCTGCCCCACCGGCGTCCGGTCAAAAAAGGAGACCGGCAGCTTTTGCAGATGGGCGAAGAGCTGCATCCGCATCCGCTGGATGATGCGCTGCGCCGTCGTCTGCAGCGACAAAATCTGAATGTAATTGAACAGGGCGCTGACCAGGATCAGCACCGCATACCCGCCGGCCAGGAACAGAATGGGGAAGATGTCCCGGCTGTACAGGTCCCGGACCTCCGCCGCGAGCAGGCGGACGCCTTCCGTCCGGTCCAGCGTGCGCCCCGCCTGCCGAAGCGTCGCTTCCACCCGTTCCCGTCCGTCTGCGCCGGCGATCGGCCGAATCTGCGTGTCGCCTTCTCCCCTGAGCGGACGGTCCAACAAGTAGTAGGTCGTCCCCTCGGTGACCACCTGTGCCAACGTCCCTTGGGCGGCCGCATCCGGCGGCAGGTCGTCCAGCCAGTCTTCCCGGACGTAATAGCGTCCCGCGATGGGAATGCCGACGCGGTTGCCCTCCCGATCGACCGGCTCGCGTTCGAACCGGTACCAGGTTTTCTGAATGGCCAGGATGTGGTTGTCGATCATCACTTTGGCCAGAAAGGGACCGGCCAGCTCCGCGCCGGTGCCGAGCAACAGCAGCAGCAGGGCTCCCGCAATCTGTTTGCGAAACGGCATGGCGAATTCCGCCAGCCGCCGCCATACGCTTGTCTCGTTCATCGAAAGCCCCCCTCCCTATCCCTGTCCGGCGAAGTACCGTTCCATCTGCTGCCGGCGGTACTGCTCCGCGTACCAGCCGTCCAGCGCCATCAGTTCGTCGTGCGTTCCCCGCTCCACGACCCTTCCTTCGTCCAGCACCAGAATCAGGTGGGCGTGCTGCACGGCGGAGAGGCGGTGGGCGGCGATAATCGTCGTCTTGCCGGCCCGCTCCTCCCGCAAATGGCGCAGAATGCTCTCCTCCGTCCGCGCGTCGACGGCCGACAGGCAATCGTCCAGCACCAGAATATCGGCATTCATCAACAGCGCGCGGGCGATGGAGATCCGCTGTTTCTGTCCGCCGGAAAGGGTGACGCCCTTTTCGCCCACCATCGTCTCCAGGCCTGCCGGGAACTGCGACAGATCGCGCCCCATTTCCGCCAGTTCCAGCGCGTGCGCCACCTCGTCCCGGGTCGCGTCCGGCCGGCCGAACGCCGCATTGGCCGCGATCGTGCGGGAGAAGAGCAGATGCTCCTGCGGCACGTAGGCGATTTTTTCCCGCAAGGCGGACAAGGAAATCCGTTCAACCGGCACGCCGCCGACAAACAGCGACTCCCTCTCCACCGGATACTGGTGCAGCAGCGCGCGGCAGAGCGTCGACTTGCCGCTGCCGGTGCGGCCGACGATGCCGAGCGTCTCCCCTTCCTTCAAAACAAAGCTGACGTCGCGCAGCGCCGGCATCTCCGCTCCGGGATAGCGGAAGGTAAACGAGCGGGCCTCCACCGTGCTTGACGTCAGACGGGTGACGGGCTGCGGCGGATCGGCGACGTCCGGCTGTTCGTCAAACAGCTCCAGCAAACGCTTGTGGGAAGCGCTCCCCCGCTGCAGGATGTTCATCAGCCAGCCAAACGCAAACATCGGCCAGATCAGCAGACCGAGGTACAGATTGAACGCGACCAGGTCCCCGAGCGAGATCGCGCTGGTAAAGACGAGATAGGTGCCGTAGCCGAGCCCGATCAAAAAGCTGAAGCCGATGATGACGGCAATCGTCGGCTCAAACAGGGCGTCGATGCGGGAGACGCTGACGTTTCGCTCCAGCGTCTTTTCGCTTACCCGGCGAAACGCCTCCACGTCCTCCTCTTCCTGGACAAAGGCGCGCAGCACCCGCACGCCGGAGACGGACTGCTGCACGTGGTCGTTCAGCTCCCCGAACGCCTCCTGGGCGAGGTAAAACCGCTCGTGCAGCAATCGTCCGTAGTAGGCGGTCGCCCAGGCCAACAGCGGCATCGGCACCAGCGCCGCCAGCGTCAGCTTCCAGTCGATCGCCACGATCATCACGCTCAGCGTCAGCAGCGTGGCAAACAGCGAGTCGACCAGCGTGAGCACGCCATCGCCCGCCGTCATCTGAATGGCGGGAATGTCGTTGGTGGCCACCGCCATCAGGTCGCCGCTGCGGCGCCGCTGGTAAAACGACGGCGTCATCCGGGTCAGATGGGCAAACAGCCGGTCCCTGAGCGTCCGCTCCAGGATCAGCGCACCCCCATACAGCAGGTAGCGCCAGAGGAAACGAATGGCGTACATCACCAGCCCGAGGCCGAGCAGGATCGCCACGGTCCGGGCCAGGCCGGACGGCGTCAGCGAACCGTTGCGGATCTGATCCACCGTCTGCCCGATCAGGTGGGGCGGCCACAGCATCAGCAGATCGATGACAAACAGAAAGAAAATGCCAACTGCGTATCTTTTCCAATATTTCCGAAAAAACCAGGACAACTGAAGCAAGGTGCGCACGCTGCTCCCCCTTTCGCCGGCTCTCGTTTCAACAAAGAACTCGTTTCAACAAAGAAAGGGATGCGCGTCACGCAACCCTTTTTTCGCTGTTATGATCGTATTTTACCCAAAATTTCTTGTCAATCCAACTTTTTCTTTCGCATCCCGCTCCCGCTCTCGTCCGCGGACGTCCGGCTTCGCCACTCCGCAGCGAGCATGCCGTAGACGGCGTGGTCGACGTAATGGTCGTACAAAAATTCGTTGCTGCGCAGCACGCCCTCCAGCCGGAAGCCGAGTCTCTCGGGAATGGCCCGGCTTTTGTGATTGCCCGTCGCCGCCTGGATGGCGACGCGTTCCAGGTCCCACTCGCCAAACACAAGATGGTCCAGGTAAGCGGCCACCGCCTGGGTCATCAGCCCTTTTCCCTGAAACTGCGCCCCCAGCCAATACCCGATGGACGTCTTCCGGTTGGCCCAGTCGATGCTGTGGACGCCCAGCGTCCCGGCCAGCCTGCCGTTGTACCAGATTCCGTAATGGGTGCCCTGGCGGCGGTGATGCTGGTCAATCGTCAAGGCGATGAACCGGGCCGTGTCTTTCACCTCGCGCACCATGTCGAGCCACGGCAGCCACTGGCGCAAATAGGGCCGGTTGACATCCGTCAGCCAGAACATCTCCTCCGCGTCGGCCGGCTCCAGCTGCTTCAGGCAGGCCTCCGCCGTCATGGGAATGATTTTCATGCCGCTCCTCCTCCAGGAAACGCAAACAGCGCCCGGGGGCGCTTTACCAACGTGGAAAACGGGACCGCCGGGAAAGACGCACCTTCCCAGGGGCGGCCCGGGGGCTGTTTGCCGTTATCGTTTGCAATTGCGGATCTCGTCCGGTTTGTAGATGCCGTTTTCGGTGACGATGGCCGTGATGTAGCGGGCCGGAGTGACGTCAAACGCGGGATTGTACACCTTGATGCCGTCCGGGGCCACCTGTTTGCCCAATCCGTGCGTAATCTCCACCGCCGGCCGCTCCTCGATCGGAATGTCCGCACCCGTCGGCGTGTCGAGATCGACCGAAGACAGCGGGGCCGCCACGTAAAACGGAATGCCGTGCGCGTGTGCCAGAACCGCCACGCCGTAGGTCCCGATCTTGTTGGCGACGTCGCCGTTGGCCGCCACGCGGTCCGTGCCGACGATGACCGCCTGCACCTTGCCCTGGGCCATCACCATCGCCGCCATGTTGTCGCAGATCAGCGTGACGTCGATGCCCGCCTGCTGCAGCTCGTAGGCGGTGAGGCGCGCCCCCTGCAGCACCGGCCGGGTCTCGTCGGCGTACACTTTCAGGTTCCAGCCGCGCTCCTTGGCGAGGTAGAGCGGGGCCGTCGCCGTACCGTAGGCCGCGGTCGCGAGCGCACCCGGATTGCAGTGCGTCAGGATGCCCATGCCGTCTTTCAACAGGGTGAGCAGGTGCTCTCCGATTCGGCGGCACACTTCCGCGTCTTCCCGCTGGATGGACAGGGCTTCGTCCAGAACCGCCGCCTTCAGCTCTGCCACCGGTTTGCCGGCTTCGCGCTGCACGCGGGCCTTGATCCTGTCCAGGGCCCAGAACAGGTTGACCGCCGTCGGGCGGGAAGTGCCGAGGTAGTCGGCCTGCTCGCTCAAATGATGCCAAAACGCCTCAAAATCGTTGGCGTCGCTGCTGCGGACGCCGAGATACAAGCCGTAGGCGGCCGCCATGCCGATGGCGGGCGCCCCGCGCACCTGCAGATGGCGGATGGCTGCCCACACTTCCTCCGAAGTGGTCAGCGTCAGGTAGATCGTTTCAACGGGCAGCCGGGTCTGGTCCAGCAGGACGAGCGCGTCATCCTGCCACTTGACCGGCGCAAATGGCGTGCTGGTCGTTGTCATACTGCAGCCTCCTGGTCGTATCGTGCGGTAACCGTCCGAACGATGTCTGTGATGTCTGTCGATACCTCCACGCCGTTCCGCTCCAGAATCAGCGCCTGGCCGATCGCCAGCGCCAGCCGCTCCGCTTCCGCGCGGGTCTGATCGTCGGCGATGCTGTTCAGGTCGGCGACGCCCGCCAACCCGATGACGCGGCGCAGGATTTTGCAGCCGGCGAAGCCCGCCGCGTCCCGGATCAGCCGCTGCACGTAGCTCTGCCAGAAGCCTTCGGTGTGGGCGCTGCGCTCTTTCGCCTGTTTGTGCCAGAGCTGGACGAACTGGGAGACAAACTCGTTCCAGACGTCTTCCACCGTCGCCAACAGATATTCGCGATAGGCCTCCCGCTTTCCTGTATCCGGCTGCAGGCCGTGCTGGCCCGCGTAGTTCAGCAGCAGGTTGGCGATCACCGCGCCGATGTCGAAGCCGATCGGGCCGTAGTAGGCGAATTCGGGGTCGATCACCTTGATCGACGTCGGCGAAATGAAGATGCTGCCGGTATGCAGGTCGCCGTGCACCAGCGCCTCCGCCCGGGTGAGGAAATCGTACTTGAGCTTGGCGATTTCCAGCTTCAGCGGCTTGTTGTTCCAGATCGCCTCCACCTCCCGCCGGATCAGCGGGTTGAAGCTGTTGGTCGGCGCGTCTTCGTAGGGATCGGTGAAGACGAGGTCTTCAGTAATTTTGCATAATTCCGGATTTATGAATCTTCCGACGAGCGCTTTTTTGTCGTAGGGATGCGCCCCCAAATCGGACGTGTAAAACAGCGTATGGGCGAGAAAGCGGCCGATCTGTTTGGCGAACAGCGGGTAGCGGTTGCCCGCGATCAAGCCTTTTCGCATGATCACGTGGTCGCTGACGTCTTCCATCACCGTCAGGGCCAGCTCCTCGTCAAAGTGATACACCTCCGGCACGAGATCCGGCACGTATTTGTGCTGGATGCGCAGCGCCTCGCTTTCGATCCGGGCGCGGTCCAGCGTGAGCGGCCAGGATTCGCCCACCACGCGGGCGTAGGGCAGCGCCTGCTTGACGACGACGCTTTTGCCCGTCGCTTCCTCCCGGATGTGGAACACCAGGTTGAGATTGCCGTCGCCGATCTCCCGGCTGGTCAGTTCCGCTTCCGCCGCAAACAGGTCCGGCAGTTGTTTTACGTACTGCACTGCTTCTTGTTCGCTCAATGCGCGATACGCCATGGTTCAATTCCCCTCTCCTTCGGCAGATGCCGCTTGTCTTCACATTTCCGGTGTGTCTATTCAGTGGCCGCCGGGCGGCGCGTGAACCGCTGCCGCCTCCAGCCAGAGCATTCCGCACATGCAAAAAGACCTCTTTTCCCGAAGAATAGAGGTCTGTCCGTACGCGTCTGCGTGTCGTCTCCCCCTTATCTTCCAGAATACTTTTGTTTCTGCAGGAAT
The DNA here is from genome assembly GCF_001673705.2 of Brevibacillus sp. WF146. Taxonomy (NCBI): domain Bacteria; kingdom Bacillati; phylum Bacillota; class Bacilli; order Caryophanales; family Paenibacillaceae; genus Brevibacillus; species Brevibacillus sp. WF146. The sequence continues at coordinate 939,929 of NZ_CP109943.1, read as the reverse complement.
TAGCACCGTGCACGCGCTGCACGTCCGTCGCCGGAAGCGCTCGGACAGCGTCATGTCGGTTGCCGGGTTTCATCGGGCCAGTCCCTCCACCTTCTCTGGATAAGGTATCCAACGTATGCGGTTTTGACGTTTGTTTGAATCATACAACCCCGGTTTCGCGCTGTCAACACCCTTTTTTGGGTGAAATGTCCAGTCTTCACGGACTGGTCCGCTGGCCCGAGGCACTCGGCCGGTCCCAGTTCCACCAGTCGATCCGGCCCACGAAGGCAGCCGTGATCGACGGCTCCTGCCGCAGCTTGAGCAGTTCCTTGACAGGGCCCGTCACGACCGCCCCGTAGAGGCGCACACCGTTCTGCTGCAGGTAGCGGCAGCGTTCCTCGATGCGCAGCCGGTTTCCGGCGGTCACAAGCCGCTCGCCAATGGCGTTCGTCAGCCGTTCCTGTCCCGCGAGATACTCCATTTCCGCCAGGTACGCCCGGGCGCGCCGCTCACCTTCGCCATGTGCCTGAATCGGCGCTTCGCCGTAATCGAGTTCTCTTTCCGCGTATCCCCACACGTCACCGGCCGACAGCAGCAGACTGCCTTCCGCCGCGTCCGGATGGTTTCGCTCCTGCCCCGTGTCCACGGCGAACCAGGTGGTATCCAAGTCGTAGCTGGAAAGCAGGGCGTAGTACTCATCATGGGTCAGCAGCCGGTCAAACGAGACGGCGAGCTGCGCCACCGTTCCCTCTGGCAGCTTTTCCAGCGCGTTCCAGGCGGGATTTCTGCGGAAGGCGCTTTCTTCCCGATCGGCCGCTGACGACGGAAAGAGAAAAAAGAGCCGCTCTTTCCGCAAACCGTCGGTCCATGCCGGCTTCGCGGAAATGATCGAGAAGACGTTGCTGATCGAAAAGGTTCCGGCGTTCTGATCGTCTCCCCCCACCTGTTCACGCAGTTCCATGTTTATCTCCCCGTACAGAAATCCGATTTGCGAACCGCTGCTGCCCACCGTGAGCCCCGGCTGGGTAAAGTGCACCATGTCCCGGGCCACCCGGTAGGTGTCCTCGTGCAAATACCAGCCGATCCACCCGTTGGCAAACATCAGGACCGCCCCGACGAGAAGCGAGATGCCCACCGTGTAAGCCGCGTTGCCCAGCCTGTGGCGCCATTTGCTGCGGCGGAGGATGGCGCGCTGCGTCTCTTCGGACAGCACGTCCGTTTCTCTCTCCTCCTGTCCGCCGCTGCCCAGCAGCAGCTCCTCCAATCGTTCCGCATACAGCTCGTCCGCTGCGATCCTCGCACGGAAAGAGGCGGCTTCTTCCTCCGTCATTTCACCGCGCAGATATGCCAGCAGTTCCCGTTCCCGCTCTTCATTTGCCTTGTCCGTCGTCATGTTCATCCCTCCACATTCTGCGTAGTGTTTGCCGCCCGCGAAACAATGAGCGCTTTACGTCCGCCGCGTCGATGCCCAGCACCTCGGCGATTTCCGCGTAGCTGAGCTGTCCGCAATGCAGCAGGATCACCTGTTTTTGCTTCTCCGGCAGCCGGTCCAGGCACGTCCGCAGCGATGACCACGCCTCTTGGCTCAGCAGCGCCCGCACCGGGTCCGCCGCCGCCCCGTCCGGCTGTTCCGGGATCGTCTCCACCAATCGCCACGGACGCTTCTTCCGCCTCCGATGCCAGTCCACAAACGTGTGGTAGGCCGCCTTGAACAGCCAGGGGCGCACCTTTTCCCCCCGGTAGGCATCCAGGTATTGATACGCCCGGAAAAAGGTCTCCTGCGTCAGGTCTTCCGCCTGCACCCGGTCACCGGTCAATCGGCAGAGGTAGCGGTATATGTCGTTGACGTACAAGCGGTACACGTCTTCCAGTCCGACCTTTTCCACGGATTCACACCCTTTCACTCCTATCCACGCACATGGCGGGAAAAAGTTCCACCGCGCCGCAGCATTTTTTCAAAAGATTGAGGTTTATGGTAAAATAAGGGGTATTATAACACGGTGTCCAAGGAGCGATTTGATGGGTTATGGCATCGACCTGCTGGAGCACGTGCGGGCATTGGAGCAAAAAATTATACGGGAAGGACTGGACAACCCGCTGGAGTATATCCATTTCCGGTTTGCGAACAATAGCTTTCGCTACTGGAACACGCCGCCCGACCTGCACGTCTTTGCCGAGACCGGCTGCGACGGCATTCATTACGGCTTTCTGACCGATTTCGGCCGCATCACAGACCTGACAGAGGCGCCCATTGTCTGCGTCAGCCCGACGGACGACCCATCCTTGCGCATTATCGCACGCAATCTGGAAGATTTTTTCCGCCTGGTTGTGACGATCGAATCCGCAGGCGACCTTGGCAGTCTGGTGTCCGTCCGCACCCCACAGCAATGGGAACGGTATTGGGCCAATCTCGCAGAAAGTCGGCATGAGGAGTCAACAGACACGCAGTTACGAAACTACTTTCAGCGTCGCCAGACCGTTTTGCATCACATGCGGACAGACCTGGGCCTTGAACCGATTCCCGGCGTCATGCGGTATCTGAACGACCTGGAGAGCGAGCGCCGGTCCGCAGGCTGGATTCCGACCATCGACGGGTTGGGAGTCGTGCCAATTGACGGAAAGCCCGCTGCTGATTACGTGTTCCCGTTTGCCGGCACCAGCAGGGATCACATACCGCTGGACGACATACGCGCCTATCTGGCCGCCGCTCCGCCTGCACACCGATGCGCGTTTGTACGCGATGCCATCTTCTGGTGGGGGGTGGACGAAACGTCCGAACTGTGGCCGCTTCTCCAAAACGTGCACGTACAGCGCTGAACCGGCGCAAAGGCCGCGCTCAATACGGCCGGACGAACCCAGGCCGCGCACCCTGCCGGCTTTTCAACAGCGCCGCACATTTCCCCCAATCAAGGGTTGACTCCCTGAGAGGAACGTCATATCATGGGGGTATCTACCAAGCAAAACCGCATAGCGAACGATTCACACTCTTATCGCGAGCTGGCTGAGGGACTGGCCCTATGATGCCCGGCAACCGGCGCTTTCCAGGCAGGGAGGCGTAACGGTGCTAAATCCTGCGGAAATGTTTTTCCGAGAGATGAGAGGAGACGCTGACTGAACGACAACCGCCTCCCCTCCTCCATGGGGAGGTTTTTTGTTGGAACACAGCGGCCCCGTCGGCTCGCCCGCGGCACCTCCCCGGGGCAGCGCGGGCAATCGCCGGGACAGCGTGAAGGACCCGGCGGCCGGGAGGGCACAACAAAGGAGGATCATCCCATCCATGAACGAACAACGCATCCTCGTCACCTATCTGACACAAGCGAAAGACCTGCGAAAAAAAGCAGAGGGGATCGCCGTCGGGATGACCGTCGGCACCTGGACCGACCTGCCTGCCGCCAAACAGGCGGAACTGAAACCGTACCTGGGCGAAGCGGTGGACACCCAACCGCTGGAGACGCGGGAAAACGGGGAAACGCGCGGCCTGATCACCGTAAGCTATCCGGTGCGCAACTTTACCGCCGACATCCCGTCGCTGTTGACCGGCATCTTCGGCAAGCTCTCCATGGACGGCAAGATCAAGCTGATCGACGTGCAGTTCCCGGAAGCGTTCCTCAACGGCTTTCCCGGCCCCCGCTTCGGCATCGACGGCCTTCGCGAACGGCTCGGCGTGCATGACCGCCCGCTCCTGATGAGCATTTTCAAGTCCTGCCTGGGAATGCCGTTTGACGATCTGAAAGCCCAGTTCCGCGCCCAGGCGCTGGGCGGCGTGGACCTGGTCAAGGACGACGAAATCTTTTTCGCCGATGACCGCGCCCCGTTTCTGGAGCGGATCAAGGCGTTCAAGCAGATTGCCGCGGAAACGGAAGCACAGACCGGCAAACCCGTCCTCTATGCGGCCAATCTGACCGGTCCGGTGCACGAGTTGAACGAGCGGGCCAAGCGGGCGGTGGAGGCCGGCGCCGACTGCCTGCTGTTCAACGTGCTGGCGTTCGGCTTCGACGCTCTGCACCGCCTGGCAGCCGATCCGGACGTCAGCGTGCCGATCATGGCCCATCCGGCGCTGGCGGGCGCGTTCTACCCGTCGCCCGACTACGGCATCGCCACGCCGCTGCTCTTGGGCAAACTGATGCGGATCGCCGGCGCCGACCTGGTGCTCTTCCCGTCGCCGTACGGCAGCGTGGCCCTGGACAAAGCGGAAGCCCTGCGCCTGGCGGAGCATCTGACCGCTCCCCTGCACGGCATGCGGCGCGCCTTCCCGGTCCCGTCCGCGGGCATTCACCCCGGCCTGGTGCCGCAACTGTACGAAGATTTTGGACAGGATCAGGTGGTCAACGCCGGCGGCGGCATTCACGGCCATCCCGGCGGGGCGACGGCGGGCGGACGCGCGTTTGTGGCCGCCATCGAAGCGGTCGTCGCCGGACGCTCGCTCGCCGACGCGGCAGCCGAGTCGCCGGAACTGGCGGCAGCCCTGGAGAAATGGGGGAGCGGACGATGACCAGATCACTCGTGCTGTTCTGCGACTTTGACGGCACCATTACGGAAAAGGACAACATCGTCGCCATCATGCGCCGCTTTGCTCCCCCGGAGTGGGAGGCGCTGACGGAAAAGATCCTTTCCCAGCAGGTGAGCGTCCGCGAAGGCGTGGGCCAGCTGTTTCAGCTCCTCCCCTCCTCGCTCAGGCAGGAGATTGTCGACTTCATCGTGGGCGAAGCAGTGATCCGCCCCGGCTTTGCCGAATTCGTCCGCTTTTGCCGGGACGAAGGCATCGAGCTTTTGATCACCAGCGGCGGCATCGACTTTTTCGTGGAGCCGATCCTCGCCCCGTTTGAGCTGAACGTGCCCATCTACTGCAACGGCAGCGATTTCAGCGGCGAGCGCATCACCATCACCTGGCCGCACCGCTGCGACGAACACTGCGACAACGACTGCGGCATGTGCAAAACGACGATCATCCGGCGATACGATCCGGACCGCCACTTCCGCGTGGTCATCGGCGATTCCGTCACCGATCTGGCGGGTGCCAAGATTGCCGATTTCGTCATCGCCCGTTCGCTGCTCGCGCAAAAATGCGCTGAACTGGGCCTGCCGCATCGGACGTTTGCCACCTTCCACGACGTCATCGCCATTTTGCAGGATTTACGAACCCAACAGGAGGTCGGCTCACCATGACAGTCACACTGGAACAACGCGCAGACGCGTTTCGCCGGCTGGACGAAGCGAAGCTGACGTTTGCCCGCCGCGACTGGTTTCCCGGTACCAGCGGCAATCTCTCGATCAAGCTCTCCGACGATCCGCTGCAGTTTGCCGTGACGGCCAGCGGAAAAGACAAGACCAAGCTCTCCCCGGAAGACTACCTGGTGGTCGACGGGGAGTCCCGCCCGGTCGAACCGACAGCGCTCAAGCCCTCGGCGGAAACGCTGATCCACGCCGTGGTCTACAAGCGCATTCCGCAGGCGGGCGCCTGCTTCCACGTGCATACGGTGTGGAACAACCTCGTGTCCGAACTCTACTTCGGGCAGCGCGCCTTTTCCATTCAGGGGCAGGAACTGATCAAGGGACTGGGCATCTGGGAGGAAAACGCCTGCATTACCATTCCGATTGTCGAGAATTTTGCCCACATTCCGACACTGGCGGCCGCGATCGACAAAGTGATCACGCCCGATGTCCCCGGCGTGCTGATCCGCAACCACGGCATCTATGCCTGGGGCGCCAACGACTTCGAGGCGAAGCGCCACCTGGAGTCGTTCGAATTCCTGTTTGAGTACCACGTGCGCTGGCTGCAGCTTCGCCAGACCGCCGTGTCCTTCACACATACCAGCTAAAATCATTGGAGGAGGTATTGTATCATGGCAAAAGTTCGTTTTCACGACAACAACGAGTACATTACGGCACCGGAGGAGGTTTCTACATTCCTGCAAACCCAAGAAATCATCTATGAACACTGGGGGGTGGACCGCCTGGATGCCAACCTGCGCGACAACTACAACCTGACCGACGAGGAAAAGCAGCAGATTCTCGACGCGTTCCGCCCGGAAATCGACGACATCAGCAAGCGGCGCGGCTATCTCACTGCCGACATCATCGTCCTCTCCGACCAAACGCCCAACCTGGATGAGCTGCTGGTCAAATTTAAAGCGGAACACCATCACACCGACGACGAGTGCCGCTTCTGCGTGGACGGCCACGGCATCTTCGCGATCAAAGGCAAGGACGGCCGCTACTTTGACGTGGAAATGGAGCCGGGCGACCTGATCTCCGTCCCGTCCTACTACCGCCATTACTTCACGCTGATGGACGACCGCAAGATCAAGGCGATCCGCCTGTTCGTCACTCCGGCCGGCTGGGAAGCGATCTACTAAACCGGAAACGATGAAACGATGAAACGATGAAGCCGAGGGGCGTCCCCCTCGGCTTCTTTCCTTTTCGTAAGTTACAGCACGTACCCGTCCGCTTCGATGACGCGGTCGGCGATGACCCGTTTCAGGTGGACGGTGTTGATCGGCGTCCGGCGGGTCAGCTTTTTCAGGATGGACAGGCGCATGCGGAGATCGTCGCCTTCCTCCATCGCCGCCAGCGCCTCTTTTGCCCAGGCCTCGATCCTGTCAAACGCTTCGTGCACGTACACGGTGGCGAGATCCAGCTTTTGCCGCTCTTTCTCCACGCCGTTTTTCGCGATCGCTTTTTCCGTCCGCTTCACGACGCTGTCCATCGCGTACAGCTCGATCAGCATGTCGGCGGCCAGCGCCAAGAGCTCCTGCTCCTTGGCAATCGCCTGCTGGTACTTCATCAGCGCGGAACCGGCCACCATCAGGATGATCTTGCGGGTCATCCCGATCAGGTGTTTTTCCACCGCCAGCGGCGCTTCCTCGATTTCTTCCGGATAGTAGCTCATCAGCTCTTCCTGCAGGCCGGCGGCCGCTTGCAGCAGAGGCAGTTCCCCTTTCATCGCCTTTTTCACCAGCATGTCGGGGATCAGCAGGCGGTTGATTTCGTTCGTTCCTTCGAAAATGCGGTTGATGCGGGAATCGCGGTACATGCCCTCGATCTCGTATTCCTGGATAAAGCCGTATCCGCCGTGGATCTGTACGCCCTCGTCCACGCAGTAGTCCAGCACTTCCGAAGCAAATACCTTGTTGATGGAGCATTCGATCGCATACTCGGCAATGGCCTTGGCCACTTCACGGCCGTCCTCCGCCTTCTCGCCAAGAGCGGAGAGGGCGGCATCAAACAGTCCGACCGTGCGGTACACCGAGGATTCCGCAGCGTAGATCTTTGCCGCCATGGTGCCCAATTTGTTCTTGATGATGGTGAAGTTGGCGATTGGCGTTTTGAACTGCCTGCGTTCCTTGGCGTAGGTGGTCGCCAGATGGAGGGCGTGTTTCGCGGAGCCAACCGTTCCGACGGCCAGTTTGTACCGCCCGACGTTCAGGATGTTGAACGCGATCACGTGCCCTTTCCCCGGCTCTCCCAGCAGGTTCTCCACCGGGACGCGAGCGTCTTCGAGAATGAGCGGACGGGTCGAGGAGCACTTGATGCCCATTTTCTTCTCTTCCGCGCCGACCGATACCCCCGGGAAGTCGCGCTCCACGATGAACGCGGAGAAATGTTCCCCGTCAATTTTCGCATAGACGATGAAGACATCGGCAAAACCGGCGTTTGTGATGAACTGCTTGGTTCCGTTCAAAATGTAATGCGTGCCGTCTTCGGACAATTTTGCCGTGGTTTTGGCGCCGAGCGCGTCGGAACCGGAGCCCGGCTCCGTCAGGCAGTACGCGGCGATCCGCTTTCCGGTGGCGAGATCGGGCAAATAGCGCTGCTTTTGATCTTCATTGCCGAAGTACACGATGGGCAGGGAACCAATGCCGACGTGCGCCCCAAACGTAATCGCAAACCCGCGCCCCAGTGCAAATTTTTCTCCCAGCAGAGCGGAACTGATCTTATCCAGGCTGAGACCTCCGTACTTCTCCGGCACGTCCGCTGCCAGAAGGCCCAGTTCCCCCGCTTTCTTCAACAGCGATACGGACAGCTCGAAGTTTTGGTGCTCCAGCTCTTCCATGTGCGGGCGCACTTCGTTACGGATGAAATCCTCCGTCGTCTGCGCGATCAGTTTCTGCTCGTCGGTGATTTCCTCCAGCGCGAACACGTCGTCCGGCGAACCGGCATTGATCAGGAAGCTGCCGCCGCGGATCAGATCTTTCGTTTCAGCCATCGTATCCCTCTCCCTTTTTCAAAATTGGGGTGTTCCACCGTGCTTACAGCATTTCGAACACGCCGGCGGCCCCCATGCCGCCGCCGATGCACATCGTCACGACGCCGTACCTGCCGCCGCGCCGCTTCAGCTCGTTCAACAGGGAAACGGTCAGCTTCGCCCCGGTGCAGCCCAGCGGATGGCCCAGGGCAATGGCGCCGCCGTTGACGTTTACCTTTGCCGGGTCGAGGCCCAGTTCGCGGATCACGGCGAGCGACTGGGAGGCAAACGCCTCGTTCAGCTCGAACAGATCCACGTCGGCCACGCTCAATCCGGCCATGTTCAGCGCTTTCGGAACGGCGACGACAGGACCGATCCCCATCACGTCGGGATCGACGCCGCCAACCGTGAACGAGCGGAACCTGGCGATCGGACGAATGCCCAGACGGTCCGCCTTTTCCGCCGACATCACCAGCACGGCGGCCGCGCCGTCGCTCGTCTGCGAAGAGTTTCCGGCCGTGACCGTGCCCTGCACGTGAAACACCGGCTTCAGCTTGGCCAGCGCTTCCAGCGAGGTGTCGGCCCGCACGCCCTCGTCCGTGTCAAAGACGCGCTCCGTGACGTGCAGCCTGCCGTCCTCGTCCACGCGGTGCTGCTTTACCGTCAGCGGCACGATCTCGTCCTGGAACTTGCCGGCGGCGATGGCGGCCGCGGCCCGCTGATGGCTTTGCAGCGCGAACGCGTCCTGGTCCTCGCGGCTGACGCCGTAGCGCTTTGCCACTTCCTCCGCCGTGTGCCCCATGCCCATGTACGCTTCCGGCATCGTCTCCATCAGCGTCGGATTGAGCGCCACCTTGTGGCCGGCCATCGGCAGCAGGCTCATGCTCTCCACCCCGCCGGCCACGATCACGTCGGCCCCGCCGGCAATAATCTGATGGGCGGCGTAGGCGATGGTCTGCAGGCCGGACGAGCAGAAACGGTTGACGGTAATGCCGGCGACGTTGGTCGGCAGCCCGGCGCGCAGGCCGATCAGGCGGGCCATGTTCATCCCCTGCTCCGCTTCCGGCACGGCCGTCCCGATGATCACGTCCTCGATCTCGGCCGGGTCGAGCTCGGGGACGCGGCGCAACAGATCGCTCACGACCGCGGCGCCCATGTCGACGGGATGCACGTCCTTCAGGCTGCCCCGCTTCGCTTTTCCGACCGCGGTGCGGGCGCCGGCGACGATCACTGCTTCTCTCATGTCTTTCCCCTCCCTAGTTACGCAATGGCTTGTTCTTCGTCAGCATGTGCTGCATGCGCTGCTGCGTCTTGGGCGTCTTGATCAGCTCGAGGAACGCCTGGCGCTCCAGCTCCAGGATGTACTGCTCCGTCACCTCGGTGCCGGCCGGCACGCTGCCGCCGGCCATGACGTAGGCGATCTTGCTGGCGATCAGTTCGTCGTGATCGCTGATGTAGCCGCTCTTTTTCATCGTGTAGATGCTTTGCCGAAGGGTGGCGTAACCCGATTCGCCGATGACGCGGATCTTGCGCGGTCGCTGCGGCGTGTACCCTTCTTTGACCATCGCCAAAACGAGCTGCTTGGCGTCGTAGAGGAGGTGATCCGGATTGATGCTGATCCGGTCGCTCGGGCGCAGGTAGCCCAGGTTGATCGCTTCCCTGCCGCTGGTGGAGACTTTGGCCATGGCGATCGTCTCGAACGCGCGGGCCACGAACGGGAACGGGTCAACCGGCACGGTGCCGCCTTCCGGCACATTTTCCATCGCCCGAAACAGCATCTCCTTGGTGCCGCCGCCGCCGGGCAAGAGGCCCACGCCCACTTCCACCAGCCCCATGTAGGTCTCGGCGGACGCCTGCACGCGGTCGGCCAGGAAGCAGATTTCCACGCCGCCGCCGAGCGTCATGCCGAACGGCGCCGCCACGACCGGACGGTGCATGGTGCGCAGCGCGTGCCCCACCTTGTGAAACTGTTTGACCAACATGTCCAGCTCGAACCAGTTTTCGTCCTGCGCCTCCATCAAGGCCAGGCCCAGGTTCATGCCGACGCAGAAGTTTTTGCCCTGGTTGCCGATCACGAGACCGAGGAAGTTGCGCTGCACCTCTTCCGCCGCGAAGGCTGCCATCTGCAGCACGTCCATGCCCAGCGCGTTGTGCGGAGAGGTAAACTCCAGGCAGGCTACACCGTCGCCCAGGTCCACCAGCGCGGCGCCCGCGTTTTTCCTGATCAGCCGGCCCTGCTCCTTGAGCGCCGCCAGGTTGATCCGCTCTTTGTTCTCCTCGACGTCCTTGTATCGGCCGCCGACGGCAAACGCAGCCACGCGCCCGTCCTGTTTCTGATAGAACGAGGTCTTGCCGCTCGCCAGCAGTTCCTCCACCAGCGGCGGGATCGTCTCGCCCTCTTCGCGCATGCGGGCCACCGACTTTTCCACGCCGATCGCGTCCCAGGTCTCAAACGGTCCCAGCTCCCAGCCGAAGCCCCATTTCATCGCCCGGTCGACGGACACGATGTCGTCGGCGATTTCGTAAGCCTTGGCCGCGGAGTAGAGCAGCACTTTCTTGAAGACGCTCCAGAGGAACTCGCTTCCCTTGTCCTTTCCGTACACAAGCGCTTTCAGTTTTTCCGGCAGCGTCTTCGCCGTCTTGGCCGCCTCCAGCGACGGAAACTTCGCCTTGACGCGCGGACGGTATTCCATCGTGTGGTAGTCGAGCGCGAGAATGTCCTTGCCTTCTGCCGTTTTTACCTGCTTGAAGAAGCCCTGCCCCGCCTTTTGGCCGATCCAGCGCTTTTCCACCATCTCCAGCACGAAGGACGGCACTTCGAAGACCGCTTTTTCCGCGTCATCCGCGCTCTTGTTTTTCACGTTGTTGGCCACGTGCACGTACGTGTCCAGCCCGACCACGTCCAGCGTGCGGAAGGTGGCGCTCTTCGGACGGCCGATGACCGGACCCGTCAGCGCATCCACCTCGTCGACGCCCAGTCCGAGCCGCACCATCTCCTGGATCGAGATCTGCAGGCCGTAAGTCCCGATGCGGTTGGCGATGAAGTTGGGCGTGTCCTTGCAGAGCACCGTACCTTTGCCCAGCACGAACTCGCCGAAGCGCATCATGTAGTCCACGATCGCCGGGTCCGTGTCGTTCCCGGGAATAATCTCAAGAAGTTTCAGATAACGAGGCGGATTAAAAAAGTGCGTGCCCAGAAAATGCTTGCGGAACTCGTCGGAACGTCCCTCGCTCATCTCGTTGATGGAGACGCCCGACGTATTGGAGGAGACGATGGTGCCCGGCCTGCGGTGCGCCTCGACCAGTCCGAACACCTTTTTCTTCACGTCGAGGTTTTCCACGACCGCCTCGATGATCCAGTCAGCGTCGCCGAGGTACGACAGGTGGTCTTCCATGTTGCCGACGGTGATCAGGTCGAGGTTCGCCTTGTCGTAGAGCGGAGCCGGCTTTTCCTTCAGCAGCCGGTCCTTGCCGGCCTGCGCGATGCGGTTGCGGACGACGGGATCAGCCAGCGTCAGCCCTTTTTTGCTCTCTTCCTCTGTCAGCTCACGCGGCACGATGTCCAGCAGGTAGACGGGGATGCCGACGTTGGCCAGATGCGCGGCGATGCCTGCTCCCATCACGCCGGAACCGAGCACGGCCGCTTTGCGAATGTTGCGTTCCATCCATTACCCTCCTCACTAAGAAATGGGGTCCCTGCGAAAAAAGGCGAAACAGTCCGAACTCGCAGAGTTTTTTGTGAATGAATTCTACTTGTTCAAAAGGTATTCCTGTTTTTCGCCGCACATGTCACCCCTTGAATGAATGCTCATTCATTTTGCTGGTGTAAAAAAACACCCCACCGTAAAAGCCCTCGGTCAACGTGAGATGTTTGGCGATTCAGACGAAACTGAATGATCGCTCAGTTTCATTGTAATCGAAAAGGAGAGCGGTTGCAATCTTCATTTGCCGATTTTTCCCGCTCTCCTCTTCCTGGACGCTTCTCAACCCGCCGCAGCGGACAAAGACAGGGCAGGCGGCGAAAGAAGCGGCCGCACCTGCCTTTCTGCCGCGCCGCTACTTCTGGATGAATTTGATCGATGTCACCTTGCGGCCAAACGGGTTTCCTTCATCCGGTTCCAGCAGGTACTCCAACTCGTAGTTGCCCACTTTGGGATCTGCGTAGGCAGCCGCGACCCACAGCTTGTTCTTGTCGGTGTCATCCTTCCTGAGGGTGAGCGCCACGCGATAGTCATGCAGCGGCAGCGCGATTTTGGCGATGCTCTCCTGCGCCGGCTTGCTCAGATACGCGTCCAGCCATTTCCCATTCTTCGTGCGGTACGCATGGTTGGCGGCCGTCAGCAGCAGGTTGACCGCCTTTTGCTGCCGCTGCTGCGATTCCCGGAACTGTTTGGCGGCGTCGTCCGCGTAAAAATCGTACAGGCGCTTCAGCACGGCGGCGAACTCTGCACGCGTCATGTTTTTGTAGGGATTAAACAGCCGCGTCTCGCTGAACAGGTGGAATTCACGAATCGCTCCCGCATAAGGCGAGGCGGTGTCGGGATAACTGCTCGGCTGTTTCCATCCGTGGTACCCGGCAAAGAAGGGGGCTACATCCTGCGGCTTCACATTCATGCTTCTCATCTTGTACGGGGCGAGCACGTGAAACAAGATCATGCTGGCTTCTTCCCGCGAGAGCGGATACTGCAGGTACTGGGTCGGCACCCACCAGTCGACCAGTTCTTTCTGCGGCGTTTTCATCAACTGGCCCTGCGAAGCCAGATGGAGATAGTAGAGAATTTTGTCACCCGGCCGGTATTCGTTGACAAAGCCTGTCTGGACGTCCAGCAGCACCTGCAGGTTGGCCGTCAGCGCTTCGATTTCCTTTCGGAGCGGATACCTGTGATCGAGGTAGGCCTTCTCCTCGGGAGCAGCCAACGGGCCGTAGACGGCTTCAAAGACGCGGTTCACCAGCGCCAGCGCCTCGCCGCGGGTAATCGGCTTGTCCGGGTAAAAATGGCGCGTGCCGTTCCCCTTGTATACGCCCTGTTCGGTCAGGAACTGAATCTGCTCGCTGGCCCAGTGCCCCTTGACGTCGTCGTACGCGGTTTCGGCGTTCGCGCGCGGAACAAAGACGCCCTGGATCAACAAGCAAACCATGAGAACCCACAACAGACTTCTCTTGAACATGATGGTCTCCTTTCCTCTCCATTTGAAATTGCGTCGAATGGAATGATCGCACAAATGATTTCCGGGACAAAACAGCATGTTTTACCGCCCAACCGCTGCGCAGTATGAGACAAAAATACCAACTGTTCCCACCTTTGTAAAGATAGCTTGAAAAATTTAGGATGGGACGCACAAGGCCCCCGCCCGAACGAATAGTCCTTTCCTCCTGCCAATAGGAAACGGTATCCATTTTTAGGTTCCGCGTCGTGCGTCTTTCCGCTCCCTTTGCCGCGCTGGCCGTTCGCCCCAATCGAGTAGGAGGGGGCGACTAACCCCCGTCCTCTCACACCACCGTACATACCGTCCGGTATACGGCGGTTCATCAAGCTTGACGAAGTGCGAAATATCGCTGCACCAAACTCATGAGCCCTTGTTGTTGCCAGTAGGTAATACCAAGGGCTTTGTGAATGTGCGGAGATTTGGTTGTTCGCCATGCACCCTTGCGGGTATTTGCAATCTCCAGTGCTTTGCTGTGGGGAAGACCGAGGGAACGAAGTTCGCGGTATCGCGTACGGATTCGTTTCCATTGCGTCCACAGGCAGAGACGGAGCCTTCGGCGAATCCATTCCTCAATCCGCAGGAGGTGGGTTTTCGCCTCAGCCAACGCAAAATATCCGATCCATCCCATGAGGTATTGGTTGAGTTTTTGAATTCGCTCCTGTATAGGGATGCTCCAATGCGGGTTGGTCAGTTGGCGAATTCGTTCTTTTAACCGGATGATCGATTTGGGATGCAGGCGTATCCGTGCCTCTTTTCCCGGAGCAAAGCTAAAGCCGAGGAACTTTCGATTGCACGGCCGATCTACCGCACTTTTCTGTTGGTTTATCTTGAGTTTGAGCACCCTGGTCAAGTATCGCTCCACGCTCGCCTTTACCCGTTCCCCCGCGCGTTTGGTGCGGACATAGATGTTGCAGTCGTCCGCATAGCGGCAGAAACGGTGTCCCCTCCTTTCCAGTTCCTTGTCCAAGTCGTCCAGCAGAATGTTGGCCAACAACGGACTCAGGGGGCCACCTTGCGGTGTACCCTCTTCCGTTGAGACGCACACTCCGTTGACCATAACTCCGGATTGCAGGTAAGCGCGGATTAGTTTAAGGAGACGCTTGTCCTTCACCTTGCGGGCTACCCGGCTCATCAGGATGTCATGGTTGACCCGGTCGAAGAACTTCTCCAGGTCGATGTCGACCACATACCGGAATCCTTCCTTGATGTACTGTTGCGCTCTCTGCACAGCATTGTGAGCGCGGCGACCCGGGCGGAATCCGAGGCTTGAATCGGAGAATTCTGGGTCAAAGATGGGAGTCAATACCTGCAGGATGGCCTGCTGGATGAAGCGATCTACCACGGTAGGGATGCCTAGCAACCGTATTCCCCCGTCAGGTTTCGGGATTTCGACCCTGCGAACAGGAGTCGGTTTGTAGGTTTCCGTCTCGATTTGCGACCGGATGGTCGCCCAGTGCAGGCGAAGGTAGTCGCGCAGTTGTTCAGTTGAAACACCGTCGACTCCCGCAGCGCCTTTGTTGGCTTCCACTCGTTTGAGGGCGGCCGTGAGGTTGTCCCGAGACAGAACCTTCTCCAGCAGATCCATAACGATACTCCTTCCTCCGCGCACATGTCGCCAAGCTTGCCGTACGATGCTCAGCCCTTCTCTGTACCCTCGGGGCTTCACCCCTACTCTCCAGAGGAAGTTCCAGTTCTGAATTCTGCTTCGACACACCGTATCGAAAGAGGTTGGGACATATGCTGACTTGATGTTCGGCCCTTCCCCCTCAGGCGTCCCCGATTGGGGTACTATGGCCTCTGCTGACTTCTGCATGTTCAACGCCCCCTCACGGAGGCGGTTGCCAACGATAGTAGGCGTACCATGCAGACCTCCCCGGGTAAGAGCGGTAGCCTTCGTCCCATGTACCTGCCCAATTTACTGTTGTACCCTTTGGCTGTATGGGGCTTCACCTTGTGCGGCAGGCTCGCCCAAGTACAACAGCCTCAAATCGGGTTCGTGTACCTCAGGTCGGGACTTTGCCGCCGGCTTCCTTCAGATTCCGCCTCGCGGCGGACACCCTTGCCTTAGGCTAACGGTTGGTACAGCCAACCCCCGTTCGGGACTTTCACCCTATAGCTACCGCCCATGCCGGGCGCACTGCAAAAAAACCGGAGGAATGGCTCCTCCGGTTGGTGGACTGCGGCACAAGCAGATTCGGTTACGACTGGATCTTATCCATCCATTCGGGTCCTTTGGTCACCAGCGCCCGGCAGAGCACCAGGTCCAGGACGGCGAACAAGACAAACAGCGTCAGGCTGATGCCGTACAGCGACGGCTTCCCCTGGAACGCCAGGAACAGCGTCGGCGCTGCGGTGACCACCACGGCCGCCATCGAGAACAGCGTGTTCCAGTTCTGCTTGACCGCCTTCTGCTCCGAATCCCAATCCAGTTTGGGCATCCGCAGGTCAATGATGATCCCGATCAGATTGATGAACACGATGCCCGGCAGGCTGGCGAGCAACGCGAGCAGGAGAAATTGCACCGGCGGATGCAGCACCAGCCCGGCGGCGGCGCACATCAGCAGCATGCTGAGGATGCCCAGCACCGTTCCCGGCACCACTTTGGCCGCGATGATCTGCGCATAGGGAACAGGCAGGTACTTGTTGACGAAAAAGGTCTGCCCGTCCCGCGAGATGGCCGTTGTTGACACGCTGTTCGCGGACGTCATGAAAAGGGCGAGCGCAAACGCGACCGCCACGCCGATTCCGGCTGCGGCGTCTTCCTGAAGAAACTGACCCCACTCGCGCACTGTCGCAAACCCGTCCGGGCGGCTGAGCACGGGAATGAACATCAGCAAGGGCCACAAGAAGCAGGACAGGACGCAGTTCAGAAAGTAGGCGGGGGTGCGCAGCAGCACCTTCCATTCCTTGGCGGCGAACGCTAGCACAGGCGACCGGCGTCCGGTCAGCTTGTCGAACTCTTCTCCGCTGACGCACCTGCGCTTGGCCGCTGTCTCGGCGATCCCCATGACGCCCTTCAGGTACAAGCGGTCTCCCAGCAAGACGAAGGCCGCGGCAAACGCCGCCGACACCAGCAGAAAGGCGAGCAGATAGCCGAGACCGGCGAGAACTCCCGACTCGGCAAGCGCCATCGCCCCCAGCTTGGTGCTGGGGAACAGTCGGGTGACGAGCGAAAGCAGGGCGTTGTTTTCCGAGAGAATCATCTGTGTCAACTGCTCGACGCTGTCCCTCCCTGCGCTGTTCCGATGGATGACAATTTGAAAACCCAGCACGGCCGCGATCCCGATCACGCCGCCGATCAGGCGGAACCGGTCCCTGCTTTTTCCCACGCTGGTCACACGCATGAACAGCATGGCCAAGAGTGAGGCGATTACCAGCGGGATGACCGGCAGCGCCAAAAAGACGACGGCCGCGTACAGGTAGTAGAGCGGCCCGGCTCCGCTTTTCACCCCGTACGTAATCAGCAGCGGCAGCAGCAGAAACGCGGTCGGCACGTACTCGTACGCCAGCGTGACGAGGAACTTCGCCCCGAGAATGTCGGACGGCTTGAGCGGCAGGGGCAGCAGGTGCTCCACGTCCTGCGAGTAGTAGTACACGGTCAAGACGTAAAAAATCCCGAAAAACAGGATGCCCAGACAGGCAATCGCCATGCCCATCCCCAAAAGCGCGCTCTCTTGCCCGCTTGCCGCCAGCCCGTCGTACAGGCCGATGACTCCCATCACGTAACCGGACATCAGCGGAAAAAAGGCGACGGCCATCAGCAGGATCATCAGCAGCTTTTTCCACCCGCTCCCCCGTTTCCCGCTCCAGAGGCCGCTGCCGTTTTTCATCAGCATCTTGGTCAAGAGCCAGGTCCTATTCATGCTTCGTCAGCTCCAGGAACAGCCGCTCCAGCGATTCGCTCGAGCGGAAGTGCTCTTGCATCTCCTTGAACGTGCCGCAAAACAGGATGACGCCCTTGTTGATGATGGCGACGCGGTCACACAGCTTTTCCGCCACTTCCAGCACGTGCGTGGAGAAAAACACGGTCCGGCCGCTGTCAGCGTGTTCCCGCATCATTTCCTTCAGCGTGAACGCCGATTTCGGGTCCAGCCCGGTCAGCGGTTCGTCGAGAATCCAGACTTCCGGATGGTGGACCAGCACCCCCATGATCACGATTTTTTGCCTCATGCCGTGCGAGTAGCTCTGAATCGGATCGGAGAGGGCGTCCGTCATGTCAAACCGTTCCGCCAGCCGGGCGATCCGCTCCTTGCGCACGTCCTGCGGCACCCCGTACATGTCGGCCATGAAGGTGACGTACTCCAGCCCCTTCAGCCGCAAAAACAGGTCGGGACTGTCCGGCACATAGCCAAACTGCCGCTTGGCCTCCAGCGGTTCGGTCCCGATGTCCTTGCCGTTCACCCGGATGGTTCCCTGGTCCGGCCGGACAATGCCGGTGATCATCTTGATCGTCGTTGTCTTGCCCGCCCCGTTTGGCCCGAGAAAACCGAAAATTTCCCCGCGGGGAACGGTCAGGGTGAGGCGGTCAACCGCCTTGACGGTACCGTTGTAGCTTTTGGTTACGTCCACGAGTTCGATCATGGTCGTCCTCCTTTTGCCCGGGAAGTGCGTCGTACTATCACGTATTACGAAACAGCCGGAAATCGGTTGCGGCCTCCCCTGCCGCCAACGGTTCGCCTGAGCCTGACAAAAGAGCCGGCTCGCATGCCGGCTCACGTGTTAGTTTTGCGGTATAAAACTGCCGTCGCGGAGCATGGTCAGTTCGCCCATGAAGAACGCCACGTCTTCCGAATCGGGCAGCTCGCCGTTCGCCTCCAGCGTCTCCAGACGGCGCAGCAGAATGTTGGCGAAGTCGCTGATTTGAAGCGGATGCGCCTCCATGTCCGCATCGTCCAGCACCGAAAAACCGGTCATGGCTTCCAGGTGGATCATGATGCGGAATCCGCCCAGTTCACCCAGGTATTCCCGCTTGTTCAGCGGCGACTTTTCCAGCTTTTGCAGCATGCTGACAATGTCATCGGCATACATGCTGCGAAACGCGACCATGTAAATGTCGCGAAGTTGCGATTCTTCCGTCTTGATCAGCAATACGTCGATGCCGTCCATCTTTTTTGCCTTTTTTCCAAAACCGAACATGCCTATTCCACCTCAACTGTTTTTCAACCTCATTCCATGATAGCCATAATCGCGTCCGGGAAACAACCCCTATCTCTCAACCTGTTCACTTCGTTCCTGCCGCACCCGTTTTTGGGGCGCTGTTTTTCGTGCGGAACACGGCGGCGGAAACGAGGCGGGCGGTGCCGGGGCCCGCAGCGGCGATCCGGACAAGCGGCAAAAATAAGTGCGGAACCCCCTTGACATTTACACTGGCCGGCGCGAATAATTATGAATTAACAAACGTGAATGAACAAACGTGCATAGTCAATGGCGATGACGGGGATCAGTAAAACCGCCCTTCAGGTACAGAGAGCGAAATTCAGCGGCTGAGAGATTTCGCCCGTGAACCGGTTTGAACCCACCCCCGAGCGGCCAGGGATGACCTGGACAGGTTTCTTTCACCTGTTATCAAAGAAAGAGAGCCGGACGGTTTGGCGGCTGAACACGGGAGCGGAACGCCTCGTTCTTCCCCTGGTTTGGGACGCCTGAATACCGTCAAATAAGGTGGTACCGCGGAAGAGAGATACCCTTTCGTCCTTATGTGTGGGATGAAAGGGTTTTTTGCTTGTTCTTGCTGGAAAGAGGAGGGTTACACGATGAAGAAGGGAAAAATGCGGCTGGTCGTAAAGGTGGGCAGCAGTTCGCTGGCGGCGCCGGGCGGCGGGTGCGACCCGGCGAAGATGTCGCTGCTCGTATCCGCCGTCAGCCGTCTGCGGGACGCCGGCCATCAGGTCGTGCTCGTCTCCTCGGGAGCGGTGGCGAGCGGCTTTCGGAGGCTGGGGTACCAGCAGCGGCCCCGGACGCTGGCGGCCAAACAGGCGGCGGCGGCCATCGGGCAAAGCCTCCTGATGCAAACCTACACCGAGCTGTTCGCCGC
This sequence comes from Brevibacillus sp. WF146, assembly GCF_001673705.2. Taxonomy (NCBI): domain Bacteria; kingdom Bacillati; phylum Bacillota; class Bacilli; order Caryophanales; family Paenibacillaceae; genus Brevibacillus; species Brevibacillus sp. WF146. The sequence goes on along the minus strand of NZ_CP109943.1, from coordinate 920,523 downwards.
GTACGGCTGCACCGTGGCGCAAATCCTTCTGACCCGGGGCGACTTTTCCGACCGCGAACGCTATCACCACGCCTTTCAGACCCTGTCTCTCCTGCTGGAGAAAAACGTCCTGCCGATCATCAACGAAAACGACACCGTCTCCGTGGCGGAGCTGACCTTTGGCGACAACGACATGCTGGGCGCGCTGGTCGCCGGTCTGGTACACGCCGACCTGTACCTGATCCTGACGGACACCAACGGACTGTACGACAAGGACCCGCGGACCCACGCGGACGCGGTCCGCATCCCCTATCTCCCCGCCGTCACGGACGAGGTGGAGGCGCTGGCCGGCGGGGCCTCCCGTTTGGGCACGGGCGGGATGCGCTCCAAGCTGATTGCCGCCAAAACGGCCCAGCAGTTGGGCGTTCCCAGCTTTATCGGCAACCTGGCGCAGCCGTCCGACCTGCTCGACGTGCTGGACGGCAGCGGCAGCGGCACCTACGTCGGCTTCCGGCCCGAATCGCCCGCGGGCCACGCGCTGCCGACCCGCAAGCAGTGGATCGCGCTTCACTCCCCCGTCCGCGGGCGGATCAGCGTGGACCGCGGCGCCGCCGAAGCCGTGCTGCGGCACCGGCGCAGCCTGCTTTTGGCCGGCGTGCGTGACGTGGATGGCGCGTTTGCCCCCGGCGAGGTGATCGAGGTGTACTGCGACGGCCAATTGATCGGCCGCGGCGTCAGCCGCTGCAGCGCCGCCGACCTGCGGGCGAAGCTCTCCCCCGCCGGTCCGGCCCGGCCGAAAGGCATCGTCATCCACCGCGACCAATGGACGGAAGCGGCTTGTTTTGCGGCAATCGGCGGCAGCGACAGAACGTGAAGCAGGGGATGATTCCCTCGCGATAAAGGAGATGAGGAATGTGGAGAAGAGCCAAACTACGGAGAAAAGACAGAACATGGAGAAGAGCCTGAAAGATCGCGTATACGAACAGATCCGCCTGGCCAAACAGGCGGCGCGGAGCCTGGCCTTGCTGTCCCGCCCGGAAAAGGACCGCGCCCTGCATGCGGTCGGCGAACGTCTGCTGGCTGACGAAGCGGCCATCCTCACCGCCAACGGGCGGGATGTGGCCCGCGCGGAGGCGGACGGTCAACCGGCCGCCTATCTGGACCGGCTGCGCCTGCCGCCGGAACGGCTGCGCGATCTGGTCGAGGGGCTGCGCCAACTGGTCGAGCTGAACGATCCGGTGGGCGAAGTGACAGCCCGCTGGACCCGGCCAAACGGTCTGGTGATCGAGCAGGTGCGGGTCCCGCTGGGCGTGATCGGCATGGTCTACGAGGCCCGGCCGAACGTCACCGTGGACGCGGCCGCGATTGCTCTCAAGACCGGCAATGCGATCGTCCTGCGCGGCAGCCGCAGCGCACGGGAAAGCAACCTCGCCCTGACGCACAGCATCCGCGCCGCTCTGGCGGACGCCGGGCTGCCGGCGGAGGCGGTGCAGTACCTGCCCTATGCCGAACACGAATCCGTCGATCTGCTGTGCACGGCCAACGGCTTGATCGACGTCGTCATCCCGCGCGGCGGCGCCTCGCTGATCAGCCGCGTGCTGCGCACCTCCACCGTCCCGGTGCTGGAGACGGGGGTGGGCAACTGTCACATCTACATCGACCAATCGGCCGAGTACGCCATGGCCGAAGCCATCACCCTCAACGCCAAAACGAGCCGTCCCGCCGTCTGCAACGCGGCCGAAACCCTGCTCCTGCACCGCGGCTGGCCCGAACGGCACCGGCGCGACCTGTTGGCCCGTCTGCTGGCCGCCGGCATCGAACTGCGCGCCTGCGAGGAGACGCGGCGGCTCCATCCGGAGCTGGCCGACCGGCTCGTTCCCGCCACGCCGGAGGACTGGGACGCGGAATACCTCGGCTTGATCCTGGCCGTGCGCACGGTAGACAGCCTGGATGACGCGCTGGACCATATCGCCCGTCACGGCACCGGCCACTCCGAAGCGATCGTGACGCAGGACGCCGCGCGAGCGGAACGGTTCCTCGCCGCCGTCGATGCAGCCGCCGTCTACCACAACGCGTCCACCCGCTTTACGGACGGCGGGGAATTCGGCTTCGGCGCGGAGATCGGCATCAGCACGCAGAAGCTGCACGCCCGCGGTCCGATGGGCCTGCCCGCGCTCACGTCCAGCAAGTACGTCGTACGCGGAACCGGACAGATACGCTAACGGAAGGAGGATGCAGCATGAGTGACCATTCGACGCTCTCTTTCGACACGCGGATCGGCTTTCTTGGAGCCGGTTCGATCGTCGAGGCCATGCTGGCCGGCATTTTGAAAAACGAACTCATTGCGCCGGAGCGGATTTATGTCGGCAATCGCAGCGACCGGGCGCGGCTCAGGCGGCTGGCGGAAACGTTCGGGGTGAACGCCTGCGAGGACAAAGCCGCTCTGGTGGAGCAATCCGACATTCTCATCCTGGCGATGAAGCCCAAGGACGCCCCGGATGCGTGCCGCAGCCTGCGCGGACTGGTCCGTCCGGAACAACTGGTGATTTCCGTCGTCGCCGGCGTTTCCACGGCCTGCATCAGCGACTGGCTGGGCACGAATGGCCCGATCGTCAGAACCATGCCGAACACGTCGTCCGCCGTCGGGCTTTCCGTCACGGGCCTCTCCGCCAACCGCTTCGTGACCGAGGAGCAGCTTCGCGCGGCCACTGCTCTTTTCGAAGCGATCGGTTCCGTCCACATCGTGCCCGAGGACGAGCTGGACATCATCACCGGCCTCTCCGGCAGCGGCCCGGCCTACATTTACTACCTGGCGGAAGCGATGGAAGGCGCGGGCGCGGAAGCCGGGCTGTCCCGCGAGATGGCCCGGCAGCTCACCGTCCAGACCTTGCTGGGGGCAGCGCAGATGCTGCTTCATTCCAGCGATGAACCCGCCCTCCTGCGGAAAAAAGTAACCAGTCCGGGCGGAACCACCCAGGCCGGTCTGGAAGTGTTGGATTCGTACCGGTTTCAACAGGCCGTCGCCTCCGCGGTGCTGCGCGCCGCCGAACGGGCTCGCGAGCTTGGCGCGCAGTACCGGTGATCCGTTTTGCCTCTCCGCCCGATCGTGTATACTAAAGAAAAACGACGGACAAGGAGGAGCCGATGGAGATTTACGCCCTCTACGGAACGAGCGGGACGGGAAAAAGCACGAGCGCGCTGCAGTTGGCTCACCAGATGGACATTGACGCCATCATCGACGACGGCATCCTGATTTACCAGGGCCGCAAGGTGGCCGGCACCTCCGCCAAGTACGAAAAAACGAAAATCCAGGCGGTCAAGCGGGCGATTTTCCACTATCGCGACCACGCGGAGGAAGTACGCCGCGCCCTCGCCGCCATCCGCCCCCGGCGCCTGTTGGTGATCGGCACCTCGAAGCGGATGATCGAGCGGATTCGGGAAGCGCTGGACCTGCCCGCCCCCGTCCGCCACATTCCGATCGAATCGATCAAACCGGCGCATGAAATCGAAGCGGCCCGGTACATTCGGGAGACCCAGGGAAAGCACGTGATTCCGATCCCCCGCGTCGAAGTGGAAAAAGACTTTTGGCAGCGGATGATCGCCTCTGCCCAACAGATCTTTTCCGCCAAAAAGGAAGTCATCGGGGAAACGACCGTGGTTCACCCGCCGTTTACCGGCGGCCGCATCCTGATTCACCCGCAGGTGCTGCGCAAGATCGTCCAGGTGACGTGCAGCCGCTTTCCGTTCGTCAGCCAGGTGAAGAACATGACGTACACGTTTGAAGACGTGCCCCGCCTGCAGGTCTCCCTGGATGTCCGGCTCCCGTTTGGCGCGTCCATTCCCCCGCTGGCCCGGGAGATTCAAGAGGCGCTTCTACGGGAAACGAGCCACTGTCTCAATTTTGCCCCGGCCAGCATTGACATACGGATTATGACCTTGCAGTTGGTGTGAATCATTCCCAACCAGATACGCAACTGGTTCTCCGGTTTGCCGCGCTGTCATCCGACACGAGGCAAACCGGCTTTCGTTTTGCCTGCAAATACAAGTCATGACCCGCCTTCCCGCTGCCCATGCTAAGAGGTGTATCCCATTCCACCGTGAAAGGAGATCGCCTCATGCCAACGACGATGTTCTCTCCTCAGCAAACGCAGGCGCCGATTCCCCAACCGCCCCGGGTGATTTCGACCAAAGACGCCAGCTATCTGAAGGACGCCCTTTCCTGGGAGCTGCTGGCGTTTAAAAAGCTGCACTTCTTCGCCCAGCAGGCGACGGACCCGCAGGTGAAGCAGGCACTGGAAAAAGCCGGCCAGATGCACCAGCGCCACTACCAGAAGCTGCTTACCCACCTGCAGGTAAACAACGCACAGGCGATGGCCGCCATTCCCCAGACTCAGGCACAGCAGCAGCAACAGCAAACGCAGATGCAGTAACAAGGGAGGGAAACCAGATGCCGAACCAAAACCAGATTGCCAATCCGCAGACGGGTGTCCCGCAGGTAAAAGGACCGCAGATGAATGACCGGGACTTTTTGAACGACGGCCTGGCGACATGCAAGTACCTGACGGACAGCCTGAACGTGGCCGTACGGGAAGCCAGCCACCAGCAGCTTTACGCCGACATGCTGCAAATCCTGACGGAGACGCACCAGAGCGCCCGCGACATGTTCAACCTGATGTTCCAAAAGGGATGGTACAAACTGGAGGCGGAAGACCAGCAAAAGCTGCAGCAGGCGTATCAGCAGTACAGCGGGTATTCCACCCAGTTTCCGTACCACTGATGGAGGACCGCCGTAGGCAGGGAAAAAGGGACATCCGACAGGGGATGTCCCTTTTGTCTACACCGTAAAAGCGTCGGTCTTTCCGCGCAGTTCTCTGATCTGTCCGGCCACGTCCCGTACTTCCTCGGCGACGGCGTGGATGTACTCCCTGACATCGTGAATCGTCGCGGTCACTTCCTCCGCCGAGGCGGCCGTCTGCTCCGAGATGGCGGTCACCGACAGGACGTCCTGCTGAATCGTCTGCTGGAAGCGGGCCATGTCCGCCATCGTCTCCACGATTTGCTCCAGCGACCGGTTCAGCTCGCCGGTGATCACGGACAGACGGGAAACCCCTTGCGACACCTCGTCGATTTTGTGCGCCTCCTCTTCGTACTGCCGTTTCGTCACGCCCACTTCATGTTTGGTCTGTTCCACTTCCTGCTGCACGTCGCGAATGCTGGCCTGAATCTCTTTGGTCGCTTCCGCCGTCTGCTCAGCCAGCTTGCGCACCTCCGCGGCCACCACCGCAAAGCCTTTGCCCGCCTCCCCGGCGCGGGAACTTTCGATCGCGGCGTTCAAGGCCAGCAGGTTGGTCTGGGCGGCAATCGACTGAATCGCCGACACCACCTGATCGATGGCGACGGATTTTTCCACCAGCCGTTCCATGCTCGCTTCCACCCGCTTGAAGTGCTGCGCCGTTTCCGCGCTGTGGGTCACAAAAGACTGCAGCGATTCCCGGCTTTCCCGCTCCGTTTGCGACACGTCCTGTCCCAGCCGGTTCATTCCCTCCACCAGCCGGTTGACGTGGTCGATCTTGCCGGTCAGGTCGCCGTTCAGCCTGGAAATGGCTTCGACCGAAGCGGCCGTCTGCTCGTTTCCCTGGGCGATTTCCGTGCTGGCCGTGACAATCGCGTCCGCCTGCTCCCGCATCTCGCCGACACGGCGGGCCATCCCTTCCGCCATGCGGTCGATCCGGTGCGCCGCCGTCTTCATATCGGTGATCAGCCCGCGCAGATAGTCCACCATTTGCGAAAACGAATCCATGATCTGGCCGATTTCGTCGCGGCGCTTGTAGCTGAACGAACATTCCGTCAACACACCCGCCGATACTTCCAGTGCCTTGTCGCTGATCACGCGCAGCGGCTGCAGCCGTCTGCGGATCAGCCAAGCGAGAACGACGGCTGCCGCGAGGGCAATCAGCAGATTGAGCGTAAGCGCCACGGGCAGGCTCTCCCATTGAACGCGTGTGGTGACCGAACCGACCGTGGACGCGTTAATGTCTACCCCGAGGATGCCGATTACCGTACCGTCCGGCTTGGCGATGGGCGCAAATGCGGACAGGTAGTCTCCGTATCGGGGGTCGTGCACAATCGGCGTGCTGCTCGTCTCCCCGCGCAGGACGGGAGCCACATCCCGATACGCCGTGGCACTCGCCGGATCGCCGATATCCGAGGCGTTTTCCGCATCCCGGGGCTGACCGTCGATCATCACCCGCAGCTGCTCTCCATCCGCCTGGAGAATGTAGACGTACAGCGCCCCCGTCTTTTCCCGAAAGTCGTTGAGCTGCTGGCGCAGGTTCCAGTAGTCTTCCCCCTTTTGCGGCTGCTGCAAAAAGCGCTCGTACGCCTGCACATCCACCTGTCTGGCTATCGTGGCGGCCCATTCCGTGCCGAACGTGCCGACCGTCCTCTCCACCGTGTTGGCGTTGTTGACATACAGGCTGACCGCGTTGACGGCCGTCAGCGCCGCCATCCCCAGCACGATCAGCAGCAGGACATGAGTGACAATGCTTTTGGTTTTCATCACGTTCCCTCCTGTGGCCAAGTCGTGGTTGTTACCCTATACATACCCGTTGGCCCACAGGCGTAAACGTCGGCCGGCCTCCCCGGATCGGCACTGGCGCAGCCCCCGCTCCGCCGTCGGTCACGCCATCTCTCTGATCAATCGGGACAGGCGGTGAAGCGCCCGCTCCATCTGCTGCTCATCGGCGTACGCGTAAGAGAGGCGCAGGTGGCAGTGGTCCGTGCCGTCGTAAATGTAGCCGGGATTGAGCAGAATCCCCTCGGCCAGCGCCCGCGAAAAGAGCGTCCGCATCGACACCGACCGGCGCAGCCGCAGCCAGATGTAAAAGCCGCCCCGCGGCTCCCTCCACTCTGCCAGATCGGCAAACCAGCGCCTGAGCGACTCGCACGCGCACGCCCTGCGCGCTCTAAGCGCTTCCCTCACCGTTTGCAGGTGGCGTTGGTACAGGCCGCTGCTCAGCCATTCCGCCGCCACCTGCTGGGAAAGGGCGCTGGCCCCGTAATCGGTCTGCATTTTCACGTCGGCCAGCCGCTCGACAACCGGTTCCGGCCCGACGATCCAGCCGATCCGCAGACCGGGGCTGAGCGATTTGGACAGGCTGCCCACGTACAGGACCAGCCCGTTGGGGTCGAGCGCCTTCAAGGGAGGCGGCCCCGGTTCGTCCAGCCACAACTCGCCGTAGACGTCATCCTCCAGGATGGGCAGCCGCTCCCGTTCGCAGACGGCCATCACCTGCTGCCGCCGTTTCTCCGACATCAGGGTGCCGGTCGGATTGTGAAAGGACGGAATGGTGTAGAGCAGAGCCGCCTGGTGGGCCTGTTTCAGCCGCGCCAGCGCATCCGGCCGGATCCCTTCGCCGTCCAGCGGGACGCCGGTCAGCCGCATGCGCGACGACTGAAAGACCGGCAGCGAGTACAGGTATGAAGGGCGCTCCAGCAAAATGGCCGAGCCTTGGCGCAAAATGCCCAGCGAGATGAGCTGCAGCGCCTGCAGCGCGCCGGACACGACGAGGATGGACGCCGGCGGCGCGTCGATGCCGCGCGTCCGCAGATGGGCGCTGATCGCCTGCCGCAGCGACTTTAGCCCCTTGGGTTCCGAATAGCCGAGCTGGGCAACCTGTCCGCCCAATCGTCCCATGATCTCCGCCATGCCGGCGGACGGCAGCAGGTCGGGCGACAGCTCCCCCGTGCCCAGCCGAATGATCTGCGGATCGTGTTCATGGCGGTTGATGGCCTGGATGGTCGGCTGATTGGGCGGATGTTCGCCCGCCTGGACGTAGCTCAGCCAATCGGGAGGCGGGGCGGAAGCCAGCAGCGACCAGGTGTTGTTGCTGACCACGGTGCCGCTGCCCACGACGGCTTCGATCAGCCCTTCCGCCTTCAGTTCGTCCAGCGCCGTCACCACCGTGCTCCGGTTGACGCCAAACGCCTCGGCCAAAGCCCGCTGCGTCGGCAGCCTGCTTTTGACCGGCCAGTCGCCGGTGGCGATTTTTTCCCGGATGTAGGCGACAATCTGGGCGTAGATCGGCACATCCGACGCCTTGTCCGGCTTCCAGTCAATGGTCGGCACCATCGATTCCCCCTCCAGTCTTCATGCTGCCCTTATTGTAGCCAATTGGTCGGGTCGCTGCCAAACCAATTGGCTGGAGACAGACGGCCCGATTTGTCTTACTGTGGAAGCCATGGGATACACCGCAAAAGGAGGAGCTTTACGCATGTGGGAAGCCGCCCTGCACGGATTTGTGCTCGCATTCGGATTAATCCTGCCGCTCGGCGTGCAAAATGTCTTTGTCTTCAATCAGGGAGCGGCCCAGCCGACGCTGTGGCGCGCACTCCCTGTCGTCCTGACCGCAGCCGTCTGCGACACGCTCCTGATCCTGTTGGCCGTGCTGGGCGTGTCGCTGGCGGTGCTCACCTTTGCCTGGCTGAAAACCATCCTCTACGTCGGCGGAGTTTTCTTTCTGGTCTACATGGGCATCCTCACCTGGCGCAGCCGCCCTTCCGCCGAGGCGCAGGAGGCGGAACGGTTCCCGCCGAAACGCCAGGTGATGTTCGCCGCATCGGTGTCGCTGTTGAATCCGCACGCGATCCTGGACACCATCGGCGTCATCGGCACCAGCTCGCTGGGCTACGCCGGAGCGGCGAAGTGGGGATTCGCCGCCGCCTGCATTCTCGTCTCCTGGCTGTGGTTTTTCGGACTGGCGCTGGCCGGACGGATGGCGGGCAGACTTGACTCGTCCGGCCGGCTGCTGCGCGCCCTCAACGTCGCCTCCGCCTTTCTCATCTGGGGCGTAGCCGCGTATATGGCGGTTTCGCTGGTGCGGGAGCTAGTCGCGTAGGAATCGCCAGGAAGCGAGAAAGGGGAGCAAGTGGCTCCCCTTTCAATCGTTTTTGGTTAATGTCCCGGATCCATTGTATGCATCTGAATATTTTTTTTATGCAAAACATCAGCGCTAAAACTTCCCACTTTTTTTATGGGCTGATCATTCCATAATAAAACAAAAAATAGCGCCAATACAGTCAATCTCTTCCATTTCATCATTACTTACTCACCTTCCTTTGTTTATTTATTAATAATTTTACTATAAACCTCCCCAAACTTTTCCACAAATTGTATATCAATCGGTTTTCTCAATTTGGTGAACTGTGACAGAATATTAGTCATACATTCGGTTATTTCCTGGTAGGCGCTCACTTCTCCGTAGGCGCACAAACCGTTAAGATAACTGTCAATCCCTTCCTCATGGGAGCCTGTCTGTATTTGAAACTCTCCCTTGTAGCGATAGTATCTTCCAATCGACCGATGTTTATAGGGTGTTTGCGGATTTTCCGGCAGGATTTCCTTTTCCTTTCTCAACAGCTCGGCAATTTCATGGTGATTGTTCGTCTGCAGATAAATGTCCAGCAGTTCATTCACAACATGAATGCGCGAATCCGGGCTAACCTCGCGTAAACACTCTTTCAACATGGGAACAGCCACATCATATTCTTTTTTCCGTGCTTTTACGATCGCACACGTAAACTTGGCTGTATATGCAACAAATTCATAATCAAACCTTTCAAACACACGCAAGTGGGATTCAACAGCGTCATACTCCCCCAACCAATAAAATGAGTTGATCATGGCCAAGTACGCTCTGGCTGTCAGTTCCGTTTCAGCCGTTTTCAATTTAAGGCCCGCTTCACAATATTCAATACACCGTTCGTATTGCTGGATGTTGTGAGCATGGAGCGCCATCCTAAAATAATAAATCGTCTGTTCGTCTCGGGTTAAAAAATCAATATAATGCATAATTTCTTCGCCAACTCTGAACGAATCGTCCAACCGCTTAAAATCATACCTTTCAATCAGATATTTTTTGAGCAGCCCTTTGGCAATATACTGCGGGATTCCGTGTTCTCTCGCGTATTTGACAATGGTGTTGAAAAGCGGCAGGCTGAGCTCGGTATTGGTGGTGGTGTCAGCGAGGTGATACAGCCGTTGCAATGCTGTGTAGGTGTCTACCTGGGGAGATTGCAGGAACTTGACGGCCACTTTTTCCAACAGCGGAATGTTGTCGCCTCGTTGAATGACATCCTGCAGGATTTCATATAACGTCTCTGACCGTTGTTCGTCATCCACATAACATTCAATGATTTCTTCATAGGGCTGAGGCAGGACAGCCGCTAACGCCTTAACTGTTTTATATTCCGGCCGCTTCGTTTCCCCGCTTTCAATTTTATAAAGTGCCCCTTTGGTCACACCAGTCTGTGCTTCCACTTCCGAAAAAGAAACCCCGCTTTGTTTACGGTAAAGAGATAACAGATCTCCGAGGGTTTTCCTTCGTAGCCGGTCCCTTTCCAACTATAACACTCCATTTCCAAACATTACTATTTTAAAGAGATTATAAACAGAAAATAAAAACAAATCAATAAAGATCATTTTTTTGGCTCTGTATGATGTATAAAAATGTCGAACGTTTTCTAAAAAGTGATGTTGGCTGCATTTGGTAAATAGTGGGTACAGTAAAGGAAGGAAATGGAATCTCACTATCAATACTTGGAGGCATTCAGAAATGGAGGGCTGGCGAGCAATAAACCATGAAGACCTTTCGCAAATCATTGAGAACCTCCAAAAACAACTGAATGAGCTTGTCAAACAAAAAGGATCGTTGACGGATTGTGCTGTATTGAATGTTAGCCAGGAACTGGACAGGTACATCGTGGAAAGCCAGCGCAGGATACTGGAAAGCAGGAAAGAAAGCATTCCTTTCAGCTCAACATTCCACCAAAATCCCGGCAAGGTTGGGACATCTGATACGATGAAAAGGAGTTGATGATTCATAAAGAAACCTTTCGGATTTTTAGCAAGTGCAGTAATTGTCGCTGCAATTGGAATGACATCGGTTGCCGCAGCACAGTTGAACACTTCTTCCCCCGATCCGGGACAGGGGAAAGCGGCTGTGTATGCCGCCGAGGTTCAAAGACTGGCAGAAAGCCGCACGTTTGTTGACAACGGATTGGAAGTCCAGGTACTGGATGAAGCGGTGAACGTGGATGAAAACACAGCGCTTGAAGCTGCAAAACATTTCATTGGTTCCTCACGAGGGGATACCGCCAAGAAAGTGACGATGACCTTGGCAAGATTCACGGATACGCAAGTTGAACAGGGAATCTTGTCCGATTCCAACCTGCCCGTACAAGACGTTCCCGTATGGATTGTTACCTTCCACGGCGTGGATATGCCGAGAAACGGGAAGGCTGGCAGCGGGAAACAATATGTGAACGCTGATGTTCATGTGATAATCGATGCCAATACCGGCGAAGAAATCGAAATGATCGCCGGCAAGCACGGAAAATAAACGGGTAATCACGGAACATAAAAGCAAAAGCCCTGATCGCCGACATCTTCCGGGATCAGGGCTTTTTTCATATCGGATCGGCTACCCCTCCCGCGCTTTCGTTGTTTATCCCCGACCAGGCCAGGACAGGATAATAGTAACAGCACAGATCATGCACACGCGAAGGAGCTGAAGTGTAATGACTCGTCACCGTTTCAGGCAGCTTCGCTATCCGTTCATCGCGCTGGCGCTGATATCGGGTCTGTTGGCCTTGCATGACCACTACCGTTTGAACGCCTCCCCGGTCGCGGCCCAACGCGTTCAAACCGTCACCATTGCCAGCGCCGGCTTTTTGCCCAACCGGCTCGTCTTTCACCAAGGAGAGACGGTCTCCCTGACGATCGTCAACGCGGACACCCGTCCCCACAACCTGGTGATTCGCGAGCTGAACGTCTCTTCCGCCGATCTGAAACCGAGTCAGTCGGCGACGCTCCAGTTTGCGGCCAGCAAAAAAGGGCGCTATCCGTTTGTCTCGGATACGCCCGGTTATCCGGAAACAGGGTATCAGGGGCTGCTGATTATCGACTAGGCTGTCCTGACGCGAGCTGTTCCTGCTGCTTCTCTTCCGGAGCGGAGTGTTTCCACGGCCCGAAGCGGATGATCAGCAGCGGAATCAGTCCGGCCGCGGTGGCCAGGCCGAAAAACAGGTACGTGTCCAGGATGGAAAACGCGTCCTTGATCCAGCCGCCCACCAGGTTGCAGGTCATCGAGCCCAGCCCGTTGCCGACGGAAGCGTAGAGGGCCAGCGCGGTCACCTGCAGGGAAGCGGGTGTATTTTCCCGCACGAACTGCGCCGCCGTGGCCAGGTAACACCCGACGGAGAGGCCCTGGATGAAAAAGAGGGCGATCACCGCGGTCGTGCCGGGAGCCGTGCTGTACCAGAGCCAGCGCAGGGCGGAGACCGTGCCCGCCAGCAGAATGGTCAGCTCCAGCCCCCAGCGGCGCACAAAGAAACCGGCGATTTTCATAAACGGCGCCTCGCTGCCGGCGAAGAGCAGAAAGGCCAGACCCACGCCGGCCACCGTTCCCCCGATGTGCTGGTAGTACAGGGAAAACCAGATGTTATGGGCGTTGATCGCCCCAAAGATAAAGAAGGACGCCGCGAGAAACAGGACAAACCGGGGCAGGCGGATCAGTTCGGTCAGTCCCTTGAAGACGCTCACGGTGAACGGCGCCGCTTCCGCGTGTTCCGGAATCCGGCGCAGACACAGGCCGGCGATCAGGTAAGCGCCGCAGTACGAGTAAAAAATGGCGGCATGCCCCCACTGTTCCACCGCCAGCCCGGTCAGAAACGCGGCGAGGGCAAAACCGACCGCGCCCCACATGCGAATGTCGCCGAACTGGATGTTGTGCCGTTTGGCGTACCCCAGCGCCAGACTGTCCGACACGGGCACGACCGCGCTTTGAAACACGGACATGGCGATGTAGAGCAAAAACACCCAGGCAAACGTGGAAACGGCGGGAAACAGCAGCCCGACCGCCCCCGCCGCGGCCAGGGTCAGCATCAGGACCTGCTTGCGGATGTGAAAGCGGTCGCAGATCATGCCCCACAGCGGCTGCGTCACAATGGAGATCACCGGCGTCACGGCGCTGATCACGCCGATCTGCGTTCCGGTCAGGCGGATCGATTCGTAGTACTGGGTAATCAGCGGAAAAAACGAGCCGAACCCGTAGTAGGCAAACAGGTAGAATGCGTTCAGGCTAACGCGCTGTGCCGCGCGTTCTTCGCTCGCTTGGCTGGACAGTGCTTCGGACATACGCTCTCCTTTGGGTCAGGCTGAAGAGACGAGCAGGCACCGCTCGTCTCCTCGGCCGAATGCGCTGGCTTTCAGATGTCGGGAACGCGGGAGTTCCCGGTGGTGACGGTGTCCCGCCTTGGTCGGCAGCGGACCCCTTACTGCTTCACTGCCGGCAGGATTTTCTCCATGTTGACCGTCCGCTTTTTCTCCCACGTCTCCGGCTTTGTCTCATCGTACTGCTCCAGGAACTGGATGACCTCTTTGGTCAGCGGCGTCGGCGTGGACGCGCCGGACGTGACCGCCACCTTTTTCTTTCCTTTCAGCCATTCCAGTTTCAGTTCGGACAAATCGGCGATGCGGTAGGCCGGCACGCCGGCGATCTCCTCCGCCACCTGCGCCAACCGGTTGGAGTTGTTGCTGCGCGGGTCGCCGACGACAATGCAGAGATCGGCCTCTCCGGCCTGCTCCGCGACCGCCTCCTGGCGCACCTGGGTGGCCAGGCAGATTTCGTTGTGCACCTCCACCTGCGGGAAGCGTTTGACGATCGCGTCCATCAGGTGTTTGACGTCCCACTGGCTCATCGTCGTCTGGTTGGTAACGATCAGCTTGTCGGCGGGCAGATTCAGCGCCTCGATCTCGTCCACGGTCTGCACCAGATGCACCTTGTCGGGGGCAATACCGACCGCTCCCTCCGGCTCCGGATGCCCTTTTTTGCCGATGTAGATGACGTGATACCCGTCCGCCACTTTTTCGCGGATCAGGTCATGGGTCTTGGTGACGTCCGGGCAGGTGGCATCCACCACGGTCAATCCCTTTTCGCGCGCTTTTTTCCGCACTTCGGGGGAAACGCCGTGCGCGGTGAAAATCACCGTTCCCTTGTCGATCTTGTCGAGCAGCGCCAGCCGGTCTTCGCCGTCCAGCGTCTTCACGCCCAGTTTTTCAAACGCCTCGACGACGTGGGCGTTGTGTACAATCATCCCCAAAATGTGAATGGGGCGGGGCAGGTCAAAATTTTGCGCCGTTTTCAGCGCCAGCACCATGGCGTCCACGACGCCGTAACAGTAACCGCGGGGGGAAATCTTGATCACTTCCATGTATACCCCTCCTCTCGAGATCAGCAAATCGTTACTATTATACCTTATTTGCCTGCTTCCCGCTTCCGTTCGTAAACCTTCAGATTATTGTAGACAACTTTGAGCAGCGGCGCGGCAACACCCAGCTCCTCCGCCCGCTTCAGCAGGTAGCCCTGCAGGTGATCCGCTTCCACCGGCAGCCCTTTTTCCATGTCGCGCAGCATCGACGACTTCATCCCGTAGCCCAGGTTCAGAAACGTCTTCATCTGCTTCTCGACAATATCTTCGTCGATCGGGGCATGTAGAGCGCGCATCACGGAGGCCACCTCTTCGGCCAGTTGGCGCGTCAGCTCCACCCCGTAGGCAGCGTCACGGATCGGCCCCACCGCCGCGTTCATCAGCGTGGTCATGCCCGACAGGGTGGTGATGAACAGGTACTTGTGCCACATGTCGCGCTGGATGTTGGCGCTCGCCCGGAACGAGGCCGCCGTCCCGGCAAAGGCCCGTTCCATCGCGTCCACCCGCTCGCTTCGCCCGCCGTCCCACTCGCCGAACACCGCTTCGTGCGTCGGGCTGGTCTGCACCACATCGCCATCCTCGTTCAGCGTCGTCTCGATAAAACAGAGACCGCCCAGGATCCGCTCCCGTCCAAAACGCTCCCATAACAGCTCCATGTGGGCGATCCCGTTCAACAGCGGCACCACCGCCGTCTGTTCGCCCACGTACGGAGCGATCGCCTCCAGGCTGTCGTGCAGGTGATACGCCTTGTTGGACAGGATCACAACGTCAAACGGCCCTGCCGCTTCGCCTGCGACGATCAACTGCGGCTGTTCGAGATGGATGTCGCCGTGCACGCTCTGCACGCGCAGGCCCCGTTCCAGAAGCTGTCGCCGCCGGCGTTCCCGCACAAGGAAGGTAACATCTCCCCCGTTTTCCGCCAATCGGGCACCAAAATAGCCGCCAACCGCACCTGCCCCCAACACCAACACTTTCATCCGCTTTCCTCCCACTCTTGTTCGAAATAGTCTGTCTCCATTCTACAAAAACAGACCCTTTTGCAACACCCCGCAATATTACGTCAGAAAATCTGACATAAAACGTGATAAAACCTCTTGACAGTCCCAAAATCCAACCACTATAATCGCTAGTATAGAAACGGACGAAAATCGAACGTTAAGACGAAAACCTCGATGATTATTCGTAAATGGAGTGATCGCTATGGATATGAAAGCAGTTCTTTCCCTGATCGAATCAGAAAACATCGAATATGTCGACTTCCGCATCGTCGACCTGCCCGGCCGCCAGCATCATGTCACCATCCCCGCCTACGCGGTTGACGAAGGGACCTTCCTCAACGGCGTCGCCTTTGACGGCTCCAGCCTGACCGGGTACAAAGGCATCGAGGAAAGCGACATGGTGGCGATGCCCGACCCGGCCAGCGCGTTTATCGACCCGTTTGTCGAAGCGAAAACGCTGAACATCGTCTGCAACATCTGCAATCCGGACGGCACTCCCTACGAACGCGACCCGCGCGGCATCGCCCTGAAGGCGGAGGCCTACCTGAAGCAGACCGGCCTGGCCACCGACGCCTACTTCGGCCCGGAATCGGAGTTCTTCCTGTTTGACAGCGTCCGCTACGCTTCCGGACCGTCCGGCTCCTTTTTCCACATCGACTCCGAGGAAGCGTTCTGGAACACCGGCAAGGAAGGGCAGAACCTGGGCTACAAGGTGCGCAACAAGGGCGGCTACTTCCCCGTGCAGCCGACCGACACGCAGATGGACATCCGCAATGAGATGTGCACGCTGATGACCCAAGCCGGCCTGAAAGTGGAGCGCCATCACCACGAGGTGGCCACCGCCGGCCAAGGGGAAATCAACTTCCGCTTTGACACCCTGACGCGCACGGCTGACAACCTGCTGCTGTTCAAGTACATCGTCCGCAACGTGGCGGCCAAGCACGGCAAAACGGCCACCTTCATGCCGAAGCCGATCGTCGGCGACAACGGCAGCGGCATGCACGTGCACCAAAGCCTGTTTGACGGCGAACGACCGCTCTTCTACGAAAAAGGCGGCTACGCCAATCTGAGCCAAATGGCGCTCTACTACATCGGCGGCATCCTGTATCACGCGCCGGCCCTGATCGCGCTGACCAATCCGAGCACCAACTCGTTCAAACGGCTGGTGCCCGGCTACGAAGCGCCGGTCAACCTGGTCTTCTCCAAAGGGAACCGCTCCGCCGCCATCCGCATTCCGGTGGCTGCCGTGACGCCGAAAGCGGCTCGCATCGAGTTCCGCACCCCGGACTCCACGGCGAATCCGTACCTGGCCTTCGCCGCCATGCTGATGGCCGGCCTGGACGGGATCAAGCGCAGGCTGGACCCGCGCGAACTGGGCTACGGGCCGGTTGACCGCAACATCTACGACCTCTCCGATGCGGAGAAACAGGAGATCAAGAGCGCACCCGGCTCGCTGGAAGAAGCGCTGAACGCGCTGGAACGGGACCACAACTTCCTGCTGGAAGGCGGCGTCTTCACCCGCGACGTGATCGAAAGCTGGATCGCCCTCAAGCGCGGCGAAATCCAACAAGTGGAACGCACCGTCAATCCGAAGGAATACGAACTGTACTATGATCTGTAAGCCGGGGCCCGCACGGCGAACCGGTTCCTCTCCGATCCGGAACCGCGAAAAACCGAATCTGCCGCGAGAAACGAAAAGACCGAGGCACAGTCCCTCGGTCTTTTCGCGTCAAAAAAGCGTCATGCGAACGGCCAACGGTTTCAGCCGCTTCGTTACAGCGAACGCAGCCGCTCCGCCAGTTCGCCCGGCGTCCGGGGCAGGCCGCGGCCGAGCCGTTCTTTCACATGGCCGGGGATGGCTTCCCACAGCTCCAGTACGGCGGGCGGTTTCATCCGCAAGTCGGCCAGGATGTCCCGGCGGGCAAAGACCCGCTCCGGCTCCCCGGCCAGCACAAGCCGCCCCGCGTCCATCACAAACACCCAGTCCGCCCAGGCAAACGCGAAATCCAGGTCATGCGTCGCCATCACAATCGTGGTGCCTGCCGCATGGATGCGCTCCAGCTCGCGGACAAAGGCCTCCGTCTGCCACGGGTCCAGGTAGGACGTCGGCTCATCCAGCAAAAGCAGTTCCGGCTCCATCACCATCACGCCGGCCAGTGCCACCCGCCGCTTCTGGCCGAGACTCAGATGGTGAACCGGGGTGTCGGCCCACTCACTCATCCCGAACGCCTCCAGTGTCCGCCGCACTTTTTCCTTGATCTCGTCTTCCGGCAGATGGAGGTTGCACAGTCCGTACGACAGATCCTCGGCGACGGTGGCGGCGATCAACTGCTGTTCCGGGTCCTGAAACACAAGGCCCACGTTTCGTTTGAGCGCCTGCAGTTCCGCACGGCGAGCGCTGATCGGCACGCCTTTCCACAGGACCTGTCCCTTTTGCGGGCGAAAAATGCCGTTCGCATGCAGAAACAGCGTCGACTTGCCGCAGCCGTTGCGGCCGAGCAGCGCGCATCTCCGGCCGGCGGGCACGGCCAGCGTCACGCCGTTCAGCGCCGGCTGGCGGGCGCCCGGATAGGTGTAATGCACGTCGGCAAACTCAAGCACATGCGTTGTCACGTCTCATCCTCCGATCCACCATTCCCATGCCGCCAGCAGCACGCATCCGGCCAGCGCCTCCCGCTCGTGCCGCTTGGAGCGGACATGTGCCGACAGGCCGACGACGCGAAAGTCCTCCGTGAAGCCTCTCGCCATCATGCCCAGGTACACCTGCCGATACCGGAGCATCGCTCTTCCGAACAACCGGGTGACCAACCTGCCGGTGTCGCGGAGCGCCGCGCGAACTCCCTGATAACCGCCCCTCGCGATTTGCGCGGTCCGCAGCCAGGCTGCCGTTTCCAGAAACACAAACACGAAGCGGTACATGATCATCACGAGATCGGTCAGGACCGCCGGCAGGCCGATGCGGCGCAGCACCTGGAGCAGCTCGGCAAACGGCACGGTAAAGAGCACGAAATAAAAGCACGACAGTGCCGCGAGGGAGCGGCACAAGAGGGTCGCCGCCCGCGCGACGCCGTCCGTTGTCACATAGGCCACCCAGCCTCCCCACTGCCAGGCGGCCAGGACATTCGCGCCGCTGCCCCACCCCGTTACAGGCGCCACTTCCACCAACAGGGCCGGCATTCCCGCCGCCAAAAACGACAGCGCGAGAACGAGGCCGACCAGGTAGACGCGACAGGGGATGCGGGCGTAGCCGACGATCCAGACGCTGATCCAGACAAAGGCGGCGAGCTGCACCGGCGGATGGCTGGCCAGGACGATCAGCATCAGCGCCAGGGCAAACAGCAGCTTGCGCCCGGGTGACAGGCGGCGCAGCCGGTTGGTGTAGGCGAGCGCATCCAACTGCCCGATCATTGTTCCTTGCTGTTGTTCAACCGGCCCCGGTACAGGCCGATTGCGTATCCGATAAATCCGGCGCCCAAGGCGGCCTGCACGGCGAACAGCAGGCTCTCCGTCTCGCCGCCCGGCGGCTCCAGCAGCGGCTGGAACCACGGCTCATAGCCGGGGGCCACTTCTTTGATCGCTTCTTCCGCCGCGCCGTCCGACCCGCCAAACTCCGAATCTTTCACCAATACCAGCGGCAGCGCGGCCAGCACCGCCACCAGCAGCAAAAGCACCCAGTTGGACCAGCGTTTCATTTACATCCCCTCCCGTTTGAGCAGCGGCAGCTGCATCAGCTCTTTTGCGTTGTACGACTGCAGCCAGTTCCAGACGAGCACCGTCAGCAGCCCCTCGCTTACGGCCAGCGGAACCTGGGTCAGCGCGAAAATGCCGGCAAATTTGGCGAACGAGGCGGCGACACCGCCGGAAGCGGCCGGAAACGCCAGCGCCAACTGCAGCGACGTCACCACGTACGTGCTCAGGTCGGCCAGGGCCGCCGACAGGAAGACAGCCAGCCGCTGGCCGCCGTTGGCCCGAAGCACCAGCCGATACACCCCGTAGGCGACAAACGGCCCGACCACCGCCATGGAAAACGCGTTGGCGCCCAGCGTGGTCAAGCCTCCGTGGGCGAGCAGCAGGGCCTGGAACAGCAGCACCAGGGTGCCCAGCACCGACATCACCAGCGGGCCGAACAGGATGGCTCCCAGGCCCGTCCCGGTCGGGTGGGAACTGCTCCCGGTCACGGACGGAATTTTCAGCGCGGACAGGACAAAGGTAAACGCCCCCGCCACGCCTAACAACAGCTTCAATTCGGGGTTATCCTGGACCAGCCGCTTGATGGAGCGCAGGCCCAGCAGGAAAAAGGGCAGAAACACGGCCCACCAGAACAGCGACCAGCCCACCGGCAAAAAGCCTTCCATGATGTGCATGGCGTATCCGGTCTCAGGCTCATTCAGTACAAAGTACAGGACAAATCCGGTCACAAGCAATCCGCTCATCAGCGAACGCGAACGGCTCATTCAGCATCCTCTCCCTATCTGGTTCGACATCGAACGTCCAAGAAAAAAACTCATCCGGCCGGATGAGCTTTGCGCAATGTCAATAGACGACTACTCCCTGAAACGAAACAGTCGTGCTGCCTGGGCTCACCTCTCCTTTCCTCGAAGGCTTTTGGGTGCGGCAGCTAGGTAGGTCTCCTGGCTTCCAGATCATCACGCTCTTTTGCCTTCCCCGTCCGGCGACCGGCGAGTGGCCTGTCAAAAGAGAATTCCCTGGTTACAGTGGCGGGACCGCTCGGGATTTTCACCCGATTCCCTGTTACCCCTTATATGCATAAGGGCACCTAGCTCCGTTGTATTCCGTTTTCCATCATTTTCTTGGACGTTTGCGTCCATTATATACGAACCCCCGCGAAAGCAAAAGGGGAGAATCGCTTTTGCCCCGAGGTGCGCTATCGCGCGTCCACGCCCACCGCGTCGCTGATGCGGGCAAACCCGTCCCGCTTCAATAGCTGCACCAGCCGTTTGTTGATCTGGCGGGCGATGCCCGGCCCGCGGTAGATCATCCCCGTGTACACCTGCACCAGGCTGGCGCCGGCGCGAATCTTGCGGTAGGCGTCGTCGCCGGTGAAGATACCGCCCACTCCGACGATCGGCACCTTGTCCCCCACTTCCTGGTAAATTTCTCTTACCCAGGCGGTGGACCGCTCCTCCAGCGGCTTTCCGCTCAAGCCGCCCGCCTCCTCGGCGTAGGGATGGCTCTCCACCCCATCGCGGGACAGCGTCGTGTTGGTGGCGATGATGCCGGCCGCCCCCTCGGCCACCGCAGTCCTGACCACGTCACTCATCTGCTCGTCCGCCATGTCGGGCGACACCTTCACCAGGATCGGCTTCGCCTTGACGCCGCGCATCTCCAGTTCGGACGCCTTGGCCTTCACTTCGCGGATGATGGCCCGCAGGCTTTCCGACTCCTGCAAATCGCGCAGGTTGGGCGTGTTGGGCGAACTGACGTTGATCACAAAGTAGTGGCCGTACGGATAGAGCAGGTCCAGGCACTTGCTGTAATCGGCCGCCGCTTCCTCATTGGGCGTCAGCTTGTTCTTGCCGATGTTGATGCCGATCGGGATGTCGGCATAGGCGTAGTCCACCAGGTTTTGCGAGGCGGTGTAGGCGCCGTAGTTGTTGAAACCCATGCGGTTGATCACCGCCTGCTGCTCCGGCAGGCGGAACAGCCGCGGCTGCGGATTGCCCGGCTGTCCCTGCGGCGTGATCGTGCCCACTTCCACGAACCCGAAGCCCAGCGAAGCCAGCGCGTGGTAGACTTCGGCGTTTTTGTCAAATCCGGCGGCCAGTCCCACCGGATTGGGAAAGCGGATGCCCCAGAGCTTTGTCTCCAAACGTTCGTCGCGGAACTGGTACACCATCTTCAGGATGCTTTTGCCCGGTGCGGAGTTTTCCACTGACCGGAGCACGTGTATGGTCTTCTCGTGCGCCTCTTCCGCGTCCATCTGAAACAGGAACTTTTTGACCAGTTGATACATCGCTGCACTCCTCACTCGTTCTACTGCCTAGTAGCATACCATATTTGCAAAAGGGTACGCACTACGAGAGAAGTACCCTTTCCCTCCGGTTACGGAAAACCTTCTGCCAATATCTAGGGAAGACACTGGTCCATCCGCAGCAGGCGGCTATTCCGTCACAACTCCTCCTGCCTGCCGGCAGCCGGCGCCTTTAGCAACTATTATCCTCATTCCCTATGCCTGTATTCTCTCAAACCCGATCTCCCGGCAAAAAAACTGCCCGCCCCGATCGGCAGGGCAGGCAGTTGGTCACGGTTGTGCTGTGTCGGCTGGGATCGTCCCGGCCCGGTCAGTTTTTCACCAGCAGCACGTCGTCGATGGAGACGTACGGCAGGTTGTGCGCTTCGGCGACGGCCTTGTAGGTCACTTTGCCGTCGATCACGTTGACCCCTTTGGCCAGCGCGCGGTTCTCCAGGATCGCTTGGCGGTAGCCCTTGTTGGCCAACTGAACGGCGTAGGGCACGGTCACGTTGGTCAGGGCCAGCGTGGAAGTGCGCGCCACCGCGCCCGGCATGTTGGCGACCGCGTAGTGGATCACGCCGTGTTTTTCGTAGGTCGGGTTGTCGTGGGTGGTGATGCGGTCGATCGTTTCGATGGATCCGCCCTGGTCGATGGCCACGTCGACGATCACGGAGCCCGGCGCCATCGTTTTGACCATTTCTTCCGTCACCAGGCGAGGCGCACGGGCGCCCGGGATGAGCACGGCGCCGACGAGCAGGTCCGCCTTTTTCACCGCGTTGGCGATGTTGAACGAGTTGGACATCAGGGTTTGCACGCGGCCTTGGAACAGGTCTTCCAGTTGGCGCAGGCGATCGGCGTTCACGTCGATGATGGTGACGTTGGCGCCCAGGCCGACCGCCATTTTGGCCGCGTTGGTGCCGACGATGCCGCCGCCGATGATGACCACTTCACCCTTCTGCACGCCAGGCACGCCGCCGAGCAGCACGCCCTTGCCGCCGTACGGCTTTTCCAGGAACTGCGCGCCGATCTGCACCGCCATGCGGCCGGCCACTTCGGACATCGGCATCAGGAGAGGCAGTGCGCCGTTGTCCAATTGGATGGTTTCGTACGCGATCGCCACCACTTTTTTCTCCATCAGGGCGCGGGTCAGTTCCGGTTCCGGCGCCAGGTGCAGGTAGGTAAACAGGATCAGGCCTTCGCGGAAGTAGCCGTATTCGGACGGAAGCGGTTCTTTTACTTTCATCACCATATCGGCTGCCCAGGCTTCCGCCGCCGTCGCGACGATCTCCGCCCCAACCGCCGTGTAATCGTCATTGGTAAAGCCGCTGCCCAGGCCTGCACCGTTTTCGATGCGAACCGTGTGGCCGTTTTGCACCAGTGCAGCCACGCCGGCAGGCGTAATGGCTACGCGATTTTCGTTGTTCTTGATCTCTTTGGGAATCCCTACAATCATGGTAGTACGTCCTCCTTCGCAACGCCGATTAACGTGTGTACTACCATTGTACAGCGTTTTCAGGACGCGTTTCCTTGGGGATTCCCTTAATCTTTTCGCCTCTCTGTTTGTGTGTTTTCACAAACGAACTAGCGTTCCCGGTCCAACTTGTCCATTTTCAGTTCCAGATACAACGCGGCGCGCTGGTTCATGTCCTCCAGGTCGACCCGCAGAATCTCCTCGATGCGGCGCAGGCGGTACCCCAGGGTGTTGATGTGGATGTGCAGCCGCTGGGCGGTGACGTTCGCCCGGCCGGCAGCGTCCAGGTACGTCTCCAGCGTCTCCATCAGCGCGGTCTGGTTTTCCCGGTCATACGCCTTGAGCCGGGCCAGCCGGTCGTTTTCGTAGCCCTGCTCCTCGTCCCACTCCTTCAGCTTCAGCAGGTAGCGGTAGATGCCCAGTTCGTGGTACCCGTGGATCCCTTCCGTTTCGCGCGGAAACAGCCGCTTTACCCGGACCGCGTGGAGCGCTTCCCGGTAGCTTTTCACGATGTCGGGGTAGGCCTTGTAGACGCAGCCGTAGCCGGCCGTCACCTGGCCTTCGCGGACGTGGGCCACCAGCTTGCCGAGCGAGTCGGCCAGAAACTGCTCCGTTTTGCGCAGCAGCTCGTCTTTTCCCTCCTTGCCCGAACCGAAGAGGCCGATCAGCAGCACGATCTGTCCGCCATCCACCACCCACAGCAGCTTGTCGCGCATCAGCAGCGGGTAGAGGTACTGCTCCAGCCCCGTTCCGGCCGCCTCGATGACGCAGATGAGGTAGGAGGAAGGCAGCCTCATCTGCAGACTTTCCGCTTTTTGCCGAATCAGCGTGTCGCTGGTGTGATTGCCCAGCAACAGCTCCCAGAGAAACTCCTTGCGCCGCCGCTCCTCCGCCTTCCGCTTTCCCTGCCGCTGCACCAGCCGGGTCACCGCGGCCCGCGCCGCCTGTCGCAAAATTTCGTCGTCTTCCTCGGTCAAGGGACGGTTTACTTCCTGGGCCCAGATGTATCCCAGCACGTCGCTGCCGCGGCGAATCGCGATCGCCACCCGCTTGCCAAGCCCCACCTCGTCTTTTGCCGGAATGTGCACGGGGTCGTCCTTTGTCAACAGCTCCTGAAACACCCCGTCCTTCCACAACCGGGTCAGCACGTGTTCCGGCACCCGCCGGCCCATGATCGTCGACCAGCGGGCCTGGTCGGTGCTTTCCCCGTGGGAGCTGTAGGCGATCAGCCTGTGGTCGGCATCTTCGATCGTGATCGGATTTTGCAGGAGATCCCCGATGATGTCCGCCAGTTCTTCGATATCCGCATGTTGGTACTGCTGAAAGTAATCAGGTTGAACAGACACGGTTCCACCTCTTTGCCGGCCATGTGTACGTGGTTCTATTATACCGGAAAGGCGGAAGGGGGCGGAACAAAAGAAAGCGGGTCACCGCTTTGCCTGCCTGGCAGCGATGACCTGCTTGACGTCATCCGTGAACAGCCTGGCCGATCCCGCCCCGAACCGCCTCCCAGAGCGTTTCGGACAGCGTCGGATGAGGCGCGATCACGTTCTCCGCCGCCTCGGCTGTCATTTCCGTGTGCAGCAGCAGCGCGGCCTGGCCGATCAATTCGGTTGCCCGCGGCCCCACCAGGGAAATCCCCACGATTTCATGATAGCGGGGTTCGATCATGACCTTTGCCTTGCCGGCTGTCTCCTGCAAGATCTGCGCCCTGCCGTTGGCCGCAAAGGGAAACTCGCCGACCAGGATCTCCCCGTAGGCTTCCCGCGCCTGCCGCTCTGTCAGTCCGACAGAGGCCACTTCCGGCGAGGTGTAGATGCAGCGCGGCACCGCGCGGTAATGGACGGTGCGGTCCCCTCCGCAGATGTTGACGGCGCTCACCTCTCCTTCATGAAACGCCACATGGGCGAGCTGGATCCCCCCGATCGCATCGCCCGCCGCGAAAATGTGCGGCAGGTTGGTCTGCATCCGCTCGTTCACCTCGATCCCGCGCGAAGTGACGCGCACCCCGATCCGTTCCAATCCCAGACCGGCCACCCGGGGCCTGCGTCCGATGGCCACGAGAACGGCATCTGCGGCGACCTCGATCAGGCCCGCCGGTGTGCGTACCCGCGCAGTTCTCGTCGTGTGATCCAGCGCTTCCACACGGCTGCCCAGATGGACGGTGACCCCCGATTGCTTCAATCCCCGCTCCAGGACGGCGGCAATGTCGGCATCTTCGCCGGGCAGCAGTTGGTCTGCCATCTCGACGACGATCACTTTGCTCCCCATCCGCCCGTACAGCGAAGCGAATTCACAGCCGATCACGCCGCCGCCCACGATCAGAAGCACGGGCGGGGCCGCGTCAAGCGACATGGCGTGACCGCTGTGCAGGATCCACTCGCCATCGAACGGCGCAAACGGCAGGGCGACGGGCTCCGCGCCGCTGGCGATGAGAAAGCGGTCCGCTTCCAGCCGCTGTTCACCGTCCGTCCGCTCAATGCGCAGCCGGTGCTCGTCGATGAATGCCGCCTTCCCGCGTATGACCTGCACCTGGTTTTTCTTCATCAAGTGATGAACCCCGCTGGTCAGCCTGCGCACAATGCCCTGCTTGTACGCCTGCACGTTTTTCCAGTTGACGCGGGCCGCTTCCGCCGGCACGTCGATGCCGAAGCGGCCGGCGCGCTGAACATGCTGGTACATCTCTGCCGACTCCAGCAGCGCTTTGGTCGGCATGCAGCCTTCGTTCAGACAGGTGCCGCCCAGTTCCTTTTCCTCGATCAGGAACACCCGTTTCCCCAGGCGTGCGGCGGTGATGGCCGCCACGTACCCTGCCGGGCCTCCGCCAATAATCGCAACGTTTTGCATGTGGGTGTCCTCCCTAGAGCAGCAGGCTGTACGGCTCTTCGAGATAGCGCTTCACCGCCGCCAGGAATGCCGCTGCCGGAGCGCCGTCCAGCACCCGATGATCAAAGGTGAGCGAAAGCGGCAGCATGCTTCGCCGCACAAGTTCGTCGCCGACGAAGACAGGCGTATCCCTCACGGCCCCGACACCGAGAATACCCGTCTCCGGAGGGTTGAGGATCGGGGTAAAGGTTTCCACACCGTATCCGCCCAGATTGGTGATGGTGAAGGTGGAGCCTTTCATCTCATCCGGCGCGAGCTGGTTTTGGCGGGCGCGAACCCCCAGCGACTTGATCTCCCTGGACAGTTCGGCAAGCGACAGCTTCCCGGCCCGCCTGATGACCGGCACCACCAGTCCTTTTTCCAGAGCGACGGCGATGCCCAGATGAACCTCCTCGTACCGCTCGATGCGATCGCCGAGAAACGCGCTGTTCATCTCCTTGCGGCGTGACAGGGCCAGCACCGCCGCCCTGGCGATCAAATCGGTGACGGTCAGCTTCACACCGTAGCGGTCCTGCAGTTCGCCCGACACCTGTTCCTTCATCCGCAGCAAGTCCGTCACATCGGCATGCGCCGTCATGGTGAGCTGGGCGCTCTGCATCAGGCTGTTTTGCATCCGCTCGGCAATCACCCTGCGCATTCCCGTCACCGGGATGTGTTCGGCACCCGTTTCACCAATTGGCCCCTCGTCCGCCGCTGCCTGCCCGGCCGGCGCGTTTCCTTCGTTCTCCCTCGTCGCCAGCACCGCCTCGATATCTTCCTTGGTAATGCGTCCCTGCGGACCCGATCCGGCGATGTTCGTGTAGTCCAGCCCGGCCTCTTCCGCCATTTTGCGGGCCACGGGCGAAATCTTGACGCCCTCCCGCGACCGGGCCGGTGCTCCTCCTGCCAACACCGGTGCTCCTTCTGCCAACACCGTTGCTCCTCCTGCAGCCGGTGCTCCTGTCGCGGCTGTCGCAGACGTCGTCGGCTCCGCAGCCGCCAGCGACGCGGCCGATTCCACCTGCGCAGCGGCCGACACCGCCGCGGGCACTGCCGCTGCCGTCTCGTTCGGTTGGCCTACCACGCCCAGCACCGTGCCGTAGGGAACGACGCCTCCCTCGGCAACGTCAATGCGCAGCAGGACGCCATCGGCCGGTGCTTCCACTTCCATTTCGATTTTTTCCGAGCTGATCTCGACGATGCCCTCTCCCTTTTTCACGGCATCGCCCGCCCGTTTTTTCCAGGCGATGACGGTTCCCTCCACCATCGCCATGCCCAGTTTGGGCATGATCACTTCATGAGCCAAGCCGATCTCTCCTCTCCCTGCTTCAAAGTCACCCAGAAACGAGCCGGGAGCCCCCGGCGCGGCTGCCGCGCCGAACCGGACGCTCCCGGGCGTACAGTTCCTTGCCGGTCCCGCTCTCTCCGGTGATCAGGACGGCCAGCGGGCTCCGCCACCATTCCGCAGCGATTACGACACTGCCGCGATGGAAGCGTCTCCGATCAGTTCCGAGACGGCCTCCACCACTTTTTGGGGCGAAGGCAGATACAATTCCTCCAGGACCGGCGAGAACGGCACCGGGGTATGCGGCGCGGTGATCCGCTTGATCGGCGCATCCAGTGTATCGAACCCCTTGTCCGCCACCAAGGCCGCGATATCGGTTGCAATGCTGCATCGCGGATTGGCTTCGTCGATCACGATCAGGCGATTGGTCTTGGCGACCGACGCGAGGATGGTGTCTTCGTCCAGCGGCGAGAGCGTGCGCGGGTCCACCACCTCTGCCTCGACGCCTTTTTTGGCCAGTCGCTCGGCCGCCTGCAGCGCCGTCTGGACCTGCTTGCCGATGGCCACGATCGTCACGTCGCTGCCGGCCCGTTTGATGTCCGCCTTGCCGAGCGGGAGGGTGTAATACTCTTCCGGCACGTCACCGGTGGTGTTGTACAGCGTCTTGTCTTCAAAGAAAATCACCGGGTCGTTGTCCGCGATGGAAGCGAGCAGCAGCCCTTTGGCGTCGTACGGGGTGGACGGGACGACCACCTTGATGCCCGGAATGTGGGTAAACATCGAGTACAGGCTTTGGGAGTGCTGGGCGGCGGCGCCAAAGCCCGCGCCGTGCATGGTCCGAATCGTGACGGGCACCTGCGCCTTGCCGCCGAACATGTAGCGGAACTTGGCCCCCTGGTTCATCACCATGTCGAGACAACTGCCGATAAAGTCGTTGAACATCAGTTCCGCGATCGGACGCAGGCCGGTCGCCGCGGCTCCCATGGCCGCTCCGATAAAGCCCGCTTCCGTAATCGGCGTGTCCAGCACCCGCTCACGGCCAAACTCCTGCACCAGTCCCTTGGTCACGCCGAGCACGCCTCCCCAGGCTTCGTCATCCTGCAGATGGTCCACCTGCGCGCCTCCGGCCACGTCTTCACCGAGCAGGATGACGTTTTCGTCGGCCCGCATGGCCAGCTTCATCGCTTCGTTGATGGCGGCAGAAAAGCTGATTTTTCTCGTCATGATTACATCCTCCTTCCTTAGTAGGACACATACACGTCGGTCAGGAGTTCGCTCGCATCCGGATACGGGCTTTCCTCCGCGAACCGGATCGCCTCCTGCACGGCCGCTTCCACGTCGCGCTCGATGCCGCTGATCTCGTCGGCGGTCAGCGTCTGCGTGGCGAGAAGGTGCCTGCGGAACAGGGCGATGGCATCCCGTTCGTTGAGATGTTCGGCCTTCTCTTCCTCCGTTTTGTACTTTTGGGCGTCTCCTTCGAAATGGCCGTAATTGCGGTAGGTGATGCACTCGATCAGCGTGGGACCTTCGCCTCTGCGGGCGCGGGCAATCGCTTCTCCCGCCGCCCGGTAAACGGCCAGCACGTCCTTGCCGTCGACGACCACGCCGGGCATGTTGTAACCGCTTGCACGATCGGCGATACGGGTACAGCTCGAGGCGTACGTGAACGGGGTTGCCTCCGCATACCCGTTGTTTTCCGCCACGAAGACGACCGGCAGCTTCCAGATGGCGGCCAGGTTCAGGCCTTCATGGAAGGTTCCCTGATTGTTGGCTCCGTCGCCGAAGAAACACACGCTGACCGCGCCGCTCTTTTTCACCTTGGCCGTCAGCGCCGCGCCGCAGGCGAGCGGGAATCCTCCTCCCACGATTCCGTTCGCGCCGAGCATGCCTTTGTCCAGATCGGCGATGTGCATCGACCCGCCTTTCCCTTTGCACAGACCGGTGGCTTTGCCGTACAGCTCCGCCATCATGCCGTTCAGGTCGCATTCCTTGGCGATGCAGTGACCGTGGCCGCGGTGCGTGCTGGTGATGCTGTCCTGCTGGTTCAAGTGGGCGCCAACCCCTACCGCGATCGCTTCCTCTCCCGCGTACAGATGAACGAAGCCCGGCAGTTTGCCCTGCCCGAACAGCAGGTGAACCGCATCTTCGAACTGCCGGATCTCCACCATCTTCCGGTACATCCATCTCGCCTGTTCGCTGGACAATACCTGTTCTTCCGCTTGTGTCGCTTTCATCGCTTACGCCTCCCATCGTGATTTCCTGGCAGCGAAACCGCTCGTGCCTCCTGACTGATTGCAACCCCCGTGCCAGCCGGAAGGTCGCGCAAAAAGCGAGCGGCGGCGCGGATTTTCCTCTGCGCCGCCGCTCCCCGCTTCCGCACCGAGCGGCACCGGATGGGACACGTTCCCAAATCGTCCCGTTTTGTCTCAGGCGCGGTGTGCGTGCGGACACAAAAAAACGCCGGTTCATGTCAAACCGACGCTGCCGTTTCGCGCCCTCAGCGCGGCAAGCGACCGCTTCACGTCTGCTTCCAGCGAGGCGGGGCAGGCGTTCATCTCCTCCACCGTCCCCAGCCCGGCCAGCACGTCCCGCACCCGACCGGCAAATGCGCCTGCTCCCCCGCTCATGCCCAGTTCGCTCAGGCTGGCCATCCGCTCCGGCACCACGCGGGGAAAGGCGCCTGCCGTCGCGCCTTCCCCGGCCATCCGGTAAAAGTCTCGCGCCGCCTCGCCGTATGTGCGGCCGCTCCCTTCCGTCAGGACAAACGCCTGCACGACGACCGCGCGCGTGAGACGCCGCTGGGCAATCCCGCAGAATTTGAAGCCGTCGATGCTGAGATCGTAGGAACCGGGACAGTAGGCTCCCTCCACTTCTCCTGTTTGCACCCGCTGTCCCGTCGTGCCAAGGGCCTCTCGAATCAAGGCCGCCATGCGCTCGAAATGCGGTTCGGGGGTTAAATCATGGGCGGGAGCGGGCATGACCAACGACAGGTTCACGACCCCGCCGTCGAGCGGAACCGCCGCTCCGCCCGAGTGCCTGACGGCCGTCTGGCACCCCCGCTCCCGCAGCAGCCGGACTGCCAGAGCCGCATTCGGCAGCTTCGCGTCCCGCGCTCCCAGCACCATCGCCCGCCGATGCCTCCAGAGATGGACGAGTGGCGGCACCGGTTCTGTTTCCCGCGCCGCCAGCCGGGCGTAGGCTTCGTCTATGCTGAACGGAACCAGAACGTCCCCGGATTGGATGGATGCGGCCGTATTGAGCATGCGGATGACCGGCATTGGATTCATTGGGTTCCTCCTTGCAGCTACAACTGATACTTTTTCAGCTTCCGGTAAAACGTGCTGCGGGGGATGCCCAGCATCTCCGCCGCCGCTGAAGCGCTCCCGTTGCTCTTTTCCAGCGCCCGGACGATCGCGTTCTTCTCCAACTGCTCCCGAAACGTGAGCGGGGGGCGCGGGGAAGGGGGCGTCGCTGCGGATTGCGGGGGCAGACCCGGTGAACATTCCGGCTGAACCGCCTCCGACAGAAAGCGCTTCCATTCTTCGCGTGGCGAAACCCTCATCCGTTCCAGCACGTTGAACAGTTCCCGGATATTCCCCGGCCAGTCATAGGCAAGCAGCTCCTCCATCACGTCTACCGGCAGTTCAAGCGCAAAGCCGTTCTGGCCGCAATAGTGACGGATGAGAAACGGGATATCCTCTTTTCGTGCCCGCAGCGGCGGAACCGTGACCGGCAGCACGTGCAGCCGGTAATACAAATCCTCCCGAAACGTTCCTTCCTTCACCAGTTGACGCAGATTGCGGTGGGTGGCGGCGATGACGCGGACGTTCACCGGGATCTCCTCCGCGCTCCCGATCGGGGTGACCTTCCGTTCCTGCAGCACCCGCAACAGCGCCACCTGCATCGCGTGCGGAATCTCGCCGATCTCATCCAAAAACAGCGTGCCGCCGTCCGCCTGAGCCAGCTTCCCTCTGTAGCCGCGGCGCCGGGCTCCGGTAAAAGCGCCCTCTTCGTACCCGAACAATTCGCTTTCCATCAGCTCGCGCGGCACCGCTCCGCAGTTCACCGCCACAAACGGTCCCTCCGCCCGCGGACTGCTGTCGTGAATCGCCCGGGCGATCAATTCCTTCCCCGTACCGCTCTCTCCATAGATCACGACATTGCCGTCCGATGGGGCAATCCGTTCGACTTCGCGCAGGGTGAACTGAAAGGCGCGGCTCGTGCCTGCCTCTCCGCGAAACCGGACCCGGGAGACGGCACGGCCGGTCGCATGCGGACGGACCCGGGTCTCGCTGCGGATCAGTTCGATCCGGTATCCGATCAGCCCTCCGTGCCGCAGCGAGAACACGGGGATCTGAAAGCCTTCCCGAAAGCCGGCTTCCCGCACATGTTCGCGGGGCGCTTCCGCCCAGCCGCGCATCGCCTGCCGGACGCCGCGGCTGGCGTACACCACCCGCTGATCCTGATTGCAGACGACCCAGAGGCGCTCCCCTTCGTCCGGCTCCTCCACCGCCAACCGCATCAGTTCCAGTTCATCCCGCTGCCTCTCTTTCATCCACTCCTGCTCGATCAAGCAGGCCAGCGAGGAGACCGTGGCCATCATCTGGGGATGGCTGCGGGCCAACGGAGCGGAGACATCCACCACCCCGATCAAGGTTCCGTTTCCGTCCCGGATCGGTGCCGCCGAACAGCTCCAGGAGTGAGACGCGACCGAATAGTGCTCCGTACCGTTGATCATGATCGGCTCGCCCGCCATGAGCGCCGTGCCGATCGCATTGGTGCCCACCTCGTCCTCCGTCCAGCGAACGCCTTCCCGAAAATTGATCGCGTGCGCCTCCCGAAGCGTTCGCTGTTCTCCCTGCATACTGAGCACGTAGCCTTCCGGATCGATCACCAGGGCAATCATGCCCACATCGCGAATAAACGGAGACAGCCGGCTGATCTGCGGCAAGGTCAGCTCCAGGAGGCGGCGGCCTTTTTCCTTTTGCAGCTCCCAGGCTTCTCCCTCCAGGATCATCCTCCCTTTTCCCTCGTACGGATTGACTTTCCCGTTCTTGCAGCGATGCCACGATTCCGAGATTCGTTTGTTGAGTCGCGCCGAGTCCAATACACCTTCTTGAACAAAACGTTTCCACATGCGCAGTGAAACGCTTTCCTCAATCATGCATCCTCCACCCTCCGCTCCCCGAATCAATCCCGCTGTCCTTAACATTATATTGAATTTTCAGTTTTTTCAAGAAGATATAAAACCAGACATGGGGTGAGAACCGATCACGGACGCCTCAAAAACGGCCGTCCTTCCCTGCGGAAAAGGCGGCCGTGTCCCCTTACAGCAATCGCGAAATCGCATCCAGCACCTGTTCTTTTTGAAACGGCTTGACGAGAAAGTCCCGCGCGCCCGACTTCATCGCTTCCAGCACTTTTTGACGGTGGCCGATCGCGGAGCAGATCAGCACCCGTGCCTCCCTGTCGTACGCCAGAATCTCGCGCATCGCGTCTATGCCCTGCATCTCGGGCATGCTGATGTCCATGGTGACGATGTCCGGTTTCAGCTCCTTGTACTTGGCGATCGCTTCCATCCCGTTGGCGGCTTCCCCGCACACCTCATGCTCGCCGGCCACCATGTCGGCCAGCATCCGTCTCATAAACGCCGCATCGTCCACAATCAACAAACGGGCCACGCACCTTTTCCCCCTTGAACGGTCTCGCACTTTCTCTTTTAACTTTTACAGAAAACGCAGGACTTGTCCACGAAAGAAATTGGCTGTTTTTGTCGAACGGCCCGTCATGTCCCCTATCGGCCGGCGGTAAAGCCGGTCGGCCGCTCCGCATCTCCCACAGAGGCGAGCGGGCTGCCCGGTTTCGGATGAGGCGTGGTCTCGCCGATCTCCGGCAGCTCCACCTGCGTGAACTCGTCCGGGATGTCCACCTGGGGAATTTCCACAATGTCCTTTTCCATGAGGATCCTCCTTTACCCAACGTATTGCCGGTGTCATCGGCGTTCCCCGTTATCGTTCCCCGAGCGGACGCGGCCCATTCCCCGCCGCATGTTCCGCGGACGGTTGGACATACTTTGAAAGGCAGGCAGCCTCTTCTTGCCTCGATGCGACGAATCTTACACGAATCTTATCGGAGGAGATGCAACGATGCAGCACAATCAATACTCGCCCTACGCCCGCCCCGAGCAGGCGCCGTTTTTTCCCCTGCCGCAGCCTTCCCCCGAAGGGACACGGCAGGCGTACATCAGCCATCCCGCCTACTCTGAACAGATGACGGCCTACCACAATCAGGTTTCTCCCGCCGCTCTTGCCTTCCACGGGCAAATTCCCCCGCAGGCGATCCAGTCGCTCGGCTCATACCCGAGTCCCGCTCCCGCCCAAGGGGGGCAGGCGTACGTCAACGTCAACCCGCTTCCCTACAACGAAAAGACGACGGCCTTCAACAACCAGGTATCCCCTGCCGCTCTCGTCTTCCAGGGGCACATCTCCCCCGAAGCGCTGCAGTCGCTGAACCAGTACCACAACCCTTACGCCGCTCCGTACTCGCCCGTTCCGCTGGCTCCTCACGCCGCACATGCGACGGAAAACCAGAACGCGCTGCACCGGGGCCATCGCTTCTAGCCCATAGGCCGAACGTATCGCCAAGCCCGCGCCATTTTGCGCCGGGCTTTCTTCTTTTTTCCAAAGGAAGGATTTTTGGCCTGTACTGTAGAAGTGTGTTCAATTACGTTTGTTTTTTCGGGAGGAACGAGTCATGCCCAAACTGCAGCCGTTTTCCGCCCTGTTCGTGGGCCTGGTCATCGCCCTGCTCCTCTTGATCACCAGCCAGTTTATGACCAGCATGACACACCTGCAGCAGTTCAACGAAACCGGCAGTTCCAAGAACAAGCTGCGGGTGGCGCTCCTTTTGGAAGGGCCCACGTACGATCAGGGCTGGAACAGCAGCGCGCTGGAGAGCCTGACGGAATTGAAGAAAACGTACGGGTTTTCCCTGGAAGTCGCCAGCAATCTGAAGCCGGACCAGCTTACAGCCGTGACGCAGCAGTACGCCTCCAACGGCTTCGATCTGATCTTCGGTCACGGCGTCATTTTTTCCGAGCCGTTTACCAAGGTCGCTCCCTTCTACCCGGAGACGCGTTTTGTCTCCTTCAACGGGGAAGCGGTCCATCCCAACCAGACGACGATTCGCTACGATATGAAACCGGCCGGCTTTCTCGTCGGGAAACTGGCCGCCACCATGACCAAGACCCGCAAGGTCGGCTATATCATGACGGACAAACCGACCGAGTACGATCAATGGGAAGGCTTCCAGGAGGGGGTCAAGAAAACAAGCCCGCGCACGCAGGTGATCGTCGAGAAAGTGCCTGATTTCAACGACGTGGCGGGTGCCACCCGGGCCGCCCGGAGCATGATTGCCAAAGGCGTGGACGTGATCTACACGACCGGCGACAGCTACAATCTGGCGGTCATCACGGAAGCGCAGCGGGCCGACATCTACGCCATCGGCTACATTGCCGACCAGCGCTACATCGCCCCCAACCACGTGCTCGCCTCGCTGATTCAGGACGTCCGGCAGTGCTACCGAACCATCATGGCCCAGTACACCGCCGGCAAACTTCCCGCCGGAAAGGTCACCTACGGTCTCGCCGAGGGCGTAAACCGTTTCAGCCCGTTTGGCCCGATGGTGCCGCCGGAGATACGCGACGAGATGCAGCAGGAATTTGAACGCCTTACTCATCATCGCCAGCAATAGGTGGAGGATAGTCTACATGTCTCCGTTTCGAAACTTGGGGTTTCAGAAAAAAATGATGCTCAGTTACCTTGTCATGATGCTTCTGATCGGCTGTGTCACCACGCTGTTCAGCTACCAGATGACCAAAGTCACCACGGACGAGACACACCTGACGCAGAACGTGCTGCCGCAGGCGAGCGGCCTGCTTGACGTCAAAAACCAGTTGTACATGAAAACGTACGCGCTGAAAATGTACACCATCACCCGGGAGCCGTCCTATCTGGACGAGTACTACACCAATCTGATCGACACGTCCCGCTTCGAATCCATTCCCAAGACGGACGCCAACAGCGACCTGTTTGCCATCATCGAATCGATCAGCGAACTGGATTTTCTGTTCTTGAACAAAATCAACCCGCTGCTGAAAGCCAACAACGTGGAGGCGGTCAGCTACGTCCTCTCCCAGGAAGTGCAGCCGCGCATCGACAAGCTGGAAAAGCAGCTCACCTTTTCGCTCAACCGGCTGGAGTTCCAGACGAACAAGGAGTTTCAGCGGACCAACGAGAGCCTGAAAGTCTCCCTGATCCTCACCTATTCCGTCTCCGTGGCCGCCATCCTGTTCGGACTGTTCTGCACGTTCTACTTCCGCAAAGAGCTGCTCCGGCCGATCCAATCGCTGATCCGGCAGGTGCGCGAGGTGTCCAAAGGCACGTTCGGGCAGCAGATCATCTACAGCACCCGGGATGAGTTTTACGAGCTGGCGCAGGAGTTCAACCGGATGTCGAGCAACATCGCCCGCCTGTTTCAGCAGGATGAAGCCCGCCGCCTGGTCCTGGAAGAGGAGAAAAACGTGCGCGAGCAGATCCTGAACTCGCTGCCGGTCGGGGTGATCACCCGCCACTATCACTCCGCCTGGGTGCACATCAATCAAAAGGCGAACGAGCTGGTTCAACTGGACAAGAACTACTTCCCGCAGACCGACGATCCCACCGTCTGGGAACAATCGCCGGACACGGACGAGGCGCCGTGGTTCGAAAACCGGAAGATCACCCTGTACAAGCAGGACGGCAGTTCGTTCACCGCGCTGGTCTCCTACGTGCCGCTTCGGAACCAGTACAACCGGGAAGCGGGGTGGATGGTCACCTTTACCGACATCACGGAACAGGAAAAGGTGCAGGCGTACCTGCACCAGTCGGAAAAGCTGGCCATGGTCGGCCAGTTGGCGGCCGGCGCCGCCCACGAAATCCGCAACCCGTTGACCGTCATCTACGGCTTTATTCAACTGCTCCAGCAGCGCCTCCCCGACGAGGAGCGCGACCGCCACTACCTGCCGCTCATCCTGCAGGAGATCGAGCGGGTCAACCGGATCGTGACGGAACTGCTGATGCTCTCCAAGCCGTCACAGCCCAACTACCGGGAAGTGGCGCTGGCCCAGGTGCTGGACTCGATTCTCCCGCTGATGAAGGCGGAAGCGACGCTGCACGGCATCGAAATTGTCGACCTCTGCGACAAGGAGACCCGCATGCCGGTGGACGTGGAGCAGTTGAAACAGATCTTGCTCAACCTGATGAAAAACAGCATCGAAGCGATGCGGCAGGGCGGCGTCCTCACCGTGGAAAGCCGGGTGGACGAGACCCATGTGAACATCCACATCCGCGACACCGGCGAAGGCATCCCGCCGGAGCATCTGGGCCGGATTTTCGATCCGTTCTTCTCGCTCAAGGAGGACGGCACCGGCCTGGGGCTGCCGATCACCCGGCGCATGGTGGAAAACCACGGCGGCGACATGCGCATTTTCAGCAAAGTGGGAGAAGGGACGGAAATCGTCATCTCCCTCCCGATCCAGCCGCGCGCCCTCGAGGGCAGCGCTTAATCCCGGG
Source organism: Brevibacillus sp. WF146 (assembly GCF_001673705.2). Lineage (NCBI taxonomy): Bacteria > Bacillati > Bacillota > Bacilli > Caryophanales > Paenibacillaceae > Brevibacillus > Brevibacillus sp. WF146. The sequence continues at coordinate 884,072 of NZ_CP109943.1, read as the reverse complement.
TAACGCTGTCCAGCCAGGCAAACATCCGCCGGGTGTACGTCTCCATCCGCTCTCCCTGGAACAGGTGGCTGGCTCCGTCCACCAGCCACAGCTCGCAGGGTTTGCCGTACCGCCGCAGCGCGTCCGCCAGGCGAAGGGCGTGCTCCACTCCCACATTTTGGTCCTCTGTCCCGTGAATGATCAGCACGGGGCAGACAATCTCCGCCGCCCGATAGACGGGCGACCGCCAGCGATACGCCTCCGGCTGCTTGCGCGGGTGGCCGACGACGCGGCGAAGCATGCGCCGCAGGTCAACCCGTTCCTCGTAGGTGAGAAACAGGTCGCTGACCCCTCCCCACACCACCGCCGCGCGGAGCCCGGGACACTCGATCGCCGCCAGCAGCGCCATGATCCCGCCGCGGGAAAACCCGTAGACGCTGATCCGCGTCCGATCCACACCCGGCATCGCCCGCAGCAGCTCGTAGGCGGCAAACACATCGTGCCGGTCCTCCCCGCCGAACTCGTCCCGTCCCTCGCCTCCTTCACTTCCGCGGTAGTGCGGAGCCAGCACCACGTAGCCGAATGACGCCATCTGGCTGATCCGCTCCGGCCTCACCCTCCCGACGCCCTTGATGCCGCCGCGGCAGTACAGCAGCGCCGGAAGTTCCGCCGCTTCTGCATCGGGAACAGCCAGAAGCGCTTTGACGCGCAATCCCTGGCTGAGATAGGTGACGGTGTACAGCCGGACGCCCGGCTGGACGGACGGTTCGGGCTGCACCTCCAAAAACGGCGCGCACGCCATTTTGTCTCCTGTTTCCACACTGACTCCTCCTCGTCCTGATGACGTTCGTTTTGCATAAGATGCCCCGCTTTGCCTCCCTCGCCTGCCGGGCATGGCGAAAATGCAAAAAGGGAAGAAGGAACGGTGTCCGGTCCTTCTTCCCGATATGTCAAACCCGTATCAACAAGGCTTTAATAGCCGCGTTTGGCGTTCTTTTTGTTGATGGTAGCAAGGTTCTCTTCGCTGTGCTTCAGCCAACGCTTCAGTTTGTCCTCGAAGGAAGCAGAACTGTCCCGTCTTGCGTTTCCTCCGCGGTCTCCTCCGCGATGGCCACCGCCGCGGCGCTCGTCGCGTTCGCTGCGCTCCGGCGCAGGCAGTGCAGCGCGAACCGAAAGCGAGATTTTGCCTGCATCATCAATGGAGAGTACTTTTACCTTCACCTGATCTCCCACGGAAAAGTGATCGTTAATGTCCTTTACAAAACCGTTTGCTACTTGGGAAATGTGGACCAGCCCCTGCTCGGTTTCGCTGACTGCTACGAACATCCCAAACGGTTTAATCGCTGTCACTTTTCCCTCGATGATGCTTCCCACTTGTACTGCCATTCAGTTTGCACTCCTTTTATCATTTCCCAAAAGTGTAAGAGAACCTCTACCAGAAGCCTCATTTCATAAGTATAGCAGAGAAAATCAAATACTGAAAAGCCTATTCTTTGCCGCAGCACACAGGCCGGCAGAGGTGAAAAGCGGTAGAGTGAAGGGCGCTTGGGCCCGTGTCCGGCTCGCTGTTCCTCCGTAATAGGATGGATGAGCCGCTCATCTTTTATCACGCCGTTTTTGTCCGGGCCGCACCCTCGCGAGAACGATCAGCAGCAGCATCATGCACGCGCCGCTGGCATCCAGCACCACGTCGGCCACCTGCCCCGTCCTGTCCGGCGTAAAGGTTTGATGCCACTCGTCCAGCACTGCAACCGCCAGCGTCAAGAACGCGCTCCACGGCAGGGCGACCGCAAACGGTACAAAGCGGCGCAGCACGCGGTACCCGATCAGGGCGAGCAGGGCAAAGGTGGCAAAATGCGTTCCTTTGCGGAGGAAAAATTCGATAAACCCGTCGGTGCCGCTCTCCTCCACGCTGATCTCCTGTTTCCCGTAGCGGAACGACACGTCCTTCAGACGTTCGCCCACCGCTTGTTCGTCGATGAAGCGGGAGATGGTTCCGCGCATGTCCTGTTGGTAGTAAGGCTGGGACGACGAAACGTACAAGCCGGCCAATATGGCGACCAGCAGCAGCACGTCCAGCAGCCGCACGAATGTCTTCACGCTCTTCTTCCTTTCGCGGTCAATGTTCCGCTTCCATTGTACCAGAAACCCGCGCGGCGCACGCCGCGGAATGTCACGGTTGGGCGTCGCGCGCCGTCACCGGCAGCGGCTGAAAATCCTCCTCGGTCAGCTCGTGCCTGTCCCGTACGGGGACGGCCTCCTCCGCACGCTTCGCCAATCGTTCTTTTTCCTGCCGTTTTTGCTCCCGCGCATCCCGGCGGCGGACCTGTTCATTTTCCCACCAGGCATGCAGCCGGCGGCGCAGTTCCGCAAGCGACACCCCGGCGCGGCCGGCCAGCCTCTGCTCGGCGGCGTGCTGCATCGCCGGCACGAGGACGAGAACGGCGTAGGCGGCCAGGAGCAGGCCCGCCAAGAGAGCGGCGGCAAACGAGGCGTGAAGGCCGGCCCCTTCCGTCCACCCAGCCGCCAGCGGCAGACAGGCGGCGGCCGTCGCCGCCAGAACGCACACCAGCGGACGGAGCGCCCGGCCTGTCCCAGCCCGAATCCCGTCGAGGACGGACGGAGCAACGCCGCCCGCGCGGAACAGTTCGTCCAGATGGATCAGCGCCTGCTGCGTCATCACGGCGCAGGCGGCAGCGATGCCGTACACGCCCATCAGGTTGAGCGGCCGATCCAGCCAGAGCAGCCCGATCGTCACCCCTCCGGCCAAAACGGGCAGGGCGAGCGCCACCACCCCGTCCCGCAGCCGCCGGTGCAAAAGCAGGCTGAACAGGAGCACCGCGGCCGCCGCTCCGGCGACCGCCAGCACCCGTCCGGCCGTGTCCTTTTCGTCGGCTTCCGCTTCTTCCAGCTTGCGCCATTCATTTGCATTGAGGATGGCGTATCCCTCCGGAATGGTGATCTTCTCCTCCATGCTGCGCGGAATCCCGAACGACAAGCCCTCGATCCACTCCGGCATGGAGACGGCGCTGCTCAGCTTGAACACGTACATGCCGTCGACGCGGCGGTAGACCGGCGGTTCTTCGGCAATCGTCCACTCCGTCAGGTCGCCCAGACGGACGGCTCCCTGCGGCGTGCGGATCAAGATGTGTTTCACCTGGTCGGGGTGCTCCATCCACTTGTCGGGAAAGCGGGCGGTTACCGGCACCGCCCCGGTGTTTCCATGCAGGGTTCCGGCCTGCTGCTTTCCGAGATAGGCGGCCAACTGCCGCTTGATCTCCTCTTCCGTCACGCGGTAGCGGACGAGCATCTCCGGTTTGGGGCGGATGGCGATATACGTCCCCGTGCCGCCTTCGCCGAGGCGCTCGTCGGTGATGAGCTCCCGCCCGTCATCATCCGTCCACCGCAGCTCCTGCAAGTAGGCGACCATCTGCCCGGCGATCTCCCGGGCGGTGTGCAGGGACGGCCCTTTTACGGTAAACTCCAGTCTCGTCTTCTGGTCCTCCGAGAGCACCAGGGCAAACGGATCGGTGCCGGGGATCTCCCGCAGCCGTTTGTCCAGCTCTTTTTCCAGTTCCGTCCGCGTCCGGGTCCAGCGGCTCTTGTCGGCCAGTTTCAGATGAAAGGTAAGCCGCTCCCGACTGGCTGTCGTGTACAGGTCGCGCACCTCCTCCAGTCCGCGAAGACGCTCTTCCGCCGTCCGGGCGGCCCGAATCGCCTCATCCAGCGTGCTGCCCCTGACCATCTCCAGCGACAGCGTCTTCTCCTGCCCTTCGATTTTCCCGTACGGTTCCGTCAGGACAAACGCATGCAGCAGCACGACGGCCGACAGCGAGAGCGCCACGGTGATCCCGTACGGCAGAAAGCCCTGGTCGACGGAGCGCTCCCAACGGTTCTTCAGGAAGCGGCCCACTCTGCCGCCCATCAGGCTGCCCGCCGAAAGCCGCCCCTCTGCGGTCCGTCCGCCCGCCGCGCCGTCCGGCAGCCATCGAGCGGCCTGCACCGGCACGATAAACCCGTACACCAGCAGCATGGACAGCGTCCCCAGCAGGAGAACCGGCAGCGCGTCATACAGGAGAGGCAGGTCGGCCGCTTTGAGAAAGTCGGTCACCATCAGCGCGCTCCAGCCGGCGGCACAGACGACGACGGCCAACAGCAGCGGCTTCATCAGGGACCGGGCCTCGCGCAGGCAGAATAGCGGCGACAGTCGCCCCGCTCCGGCCAGCCGATGGATCAGTGCCGCTCCCGCCCCGATGTACAGCAGGGCGAAGACGGCTGTCGGGCCGAGCGAGGTCAACGTCAGCGGCATACCGCTCAGCCACATGCCGCCCAACAGCGCTCCCACCGCCAGACACGCCGCGTACAGCGTCAGCAGGGCGGCCGCCGCGCTGCGGAGCGAAACGCCGAGCATCAGTGCCGCGCCCAACGCGGCCATGGCCACAAGCCAGCCGATGTCGCGCAGCGCAGCCTTCAGCGCCTGTGACCGGTCTTCCACCGGATCCAGCGTGTACCTGCCCGCTGCCTGTTCGTTCCACTCGGCCACGGCCTGCTCCACTTCGGCCCTGACGGCGGGAACCTGCGCCGCTTCCGTCGCGAACACGCTGATCCCCACCGCCGGTTCGCCGCGATAGACCGTGACCTCCTCCCCTTTGCTCCCCCGCAAATCGCGCACCTCGGCCAGTTCTTTCAGCGGCACGTATCCCTTCTCCGTGGCGATCAGCTTTTGGCCCAGCTCCTGGGGGCCCGACAGTTGGCCCGTCCACTGGAAAGAGATCCGCTCACCGCCGGTTCCGACGGCGCCCACCTGCTCGTCCGCGCCGACGCCGCGCAGCTGCCCCAGCACATCCCCCGGCGTCAGGCCGTAGGTCAGCAGCATGGAGGGGCGAAACACCAGCTCCACCTCTTCCCGGACGCTTTGGTCCTCCACCTCCACGCGGGCCACGCCCGGGATGGCGGCCAGTTTGTCGTACACCGCGTAGCGGGCCGCGTCGGCCAGCGTCTGCACGTCCGCACCGTGCAGCAGGTAACGGCCGATCTGTCTGTCGGCCAGGTTGGCCTGGCTGAGACGCCAGCCGTTTACCGGCAGCCGTGCTGCCGCCTCCTGCAGTTTGCGCTCCAGCCGCTCTTTGTAGCCGCTGTCCGGCAGTCCCGCCGTCTTCACCGTGAGCGTCGCCCCTCCCATCCGGGATTCGGAGCTGATGTGCACCCCGGCGTCCAGTTCGCGGACGGCATCCTCCACGGGCCGGGTCACGGACTCGTCCACGGCTTCCGCCGACAGACCGGGCGCCTCCAGGGTGATGACGTACTCCGGCAGGGGGCGGTCGGGAAGCAGCGCGACGTCCATCTTGGCAAGGGCGCCGACGGCCAGCAGGCAGCAGACGAGCGCCAGCAGCCGGGCCAGCGCCGGCCACGTCGAAGCGAATGTGCGGTTACTCATCGGCCACCTTCACCACCTCACCGTCCGCCACGTAGGAGATACCGGAGCTGACAATCTGGTCGCCCGGCTCCAGCCCTTCCAGGACTTCGTAATAGGGACCGTACACATTGCCTACCTTGACGGGCGTTTTCTTGACGGTGTTGTCCTTGATCGCCATGACGTAATAGGACTCTTCGGAGATGCCGACACCGCTCGCGGGCACCAGCACTCCCCCGTTCGGCTTCACCTGGTAGCGGCAGGTGACGGTCATGCCTCCTTTCCAGACGCGTTCCTGGCCGCTGATCGTCACCTCCACCGGATAGGTCCCTGTCCCGGAATCGATCACCGGCGCCACGAAGCTGACCGTCCCCTCCGTCTCCGTGCCGTCCGGCGCCTGCACCGTCACCGTTTTGCCCACGGCAAAGCTGCCGATCTGCTCGCCGGTCACCTGCAGCTTGACCAGCCAGCGGGAGGTGTCCACCAGGCGCATCACCTCACTGCCCGGCCCCGTCTGCTCCGACTCCGCCTGCGATATCGACGCCACCACGCCGGCAAACGGCGCTTTCAACACGGCATCCGCCGCCTCCTGCCGGGCCAGCATCAACTGTACGCTGGCCTGCTGCACCTCGGCGTTGGCCGCTTCCACGTCCAGCTTGTCCGCTCCCTTCAGCAGATTGTCGTAGCGGATCTGCTGCTCCTCCAGGTCCAGCTTCGCCTGTCGTTCGCGGAGAGCCAGGCTGTCCAGCTCGTCTTTGGAAATGGCGCCGTTGGCGTAGAGCAGCTTTCCGCGCGCGTGCTCCTCCGCCGCCTGGGCAGCCGTCTGCCTGGCCTTTTCGAGCTGTATCTTCTGCGCCTCCACCTCGTGCTGCGCCGGTCCCTGCAAGGCCTTCGCCCGGCGAATGGCGGCGCTGGCCACCTGCCCCTGGGCCGCGTTCACCTCCTGCTGCCACACGGACGTGTCGAGCGCGGCCAGCGTCTCGCCCTGCTTGACCGCGCTGCCCTTTTTCACAAAAATGGTGGCAATCCGGCCCGATCGGCCAAACGAAAGCGGCAGTTCCTTGAGCGGTGCCACCACTCCGGCGATCTCCTGGGTCAGGCCGTCCTGCTGTTCGACCGTGTAGGCTTTGACCGTCTTCACCTTGATCACGCCCTCTTCTTCCAGGCGCTTCAGGCTTTCCACGCTTTCCTCCAGTTTTTCGCACCCGGCAATCAGCAGGGCAGCGAGGGAAAGCCCTATCCATTTTTTCATTCCATCAACCCCCACCCCGGACTCGATATGCCGAAACATGAACAGAAAATGGCACATTATATTTTACAGAAAGGCTCTTACTTGCGCCACTTTTCTGTCGATTTTTACGATTTTTACTCTCGTCCGCCGCCGCGCTCTGGTATCATGGTGGAAAAGGCGGAAATCCCCCTGCTTTTCAGCCGATCGCCGCTTCTGGTAAGATGGAGGTAGTCCGCTTTTGTCAGCGCTTTCATGCGTCACTTTTTCTCAATATTTCGAATGGTGGGAGTGAGCTTCATGGCAAAGATCTACTCGTCCTATGCGGAAATCGTGGAAGACATCCACGACGGCGCCACCCTGCTGGTCGGCGGTTTCGGTCTGGTGGGCATCCCGGAGAACCTGATCATCGCACTTCGCGACAAGGGCGTGAAGAACCTGACGGTCGTCTCCAACAACTGCGGCGTCGACGACTGGGGGCTTGGTCTTCTGCTCAAGGAGAAGCAGATCAAGAAAATGGTCTCGTCCTACGTGGGGGAAAACAAGGAGTTTGAGCGGCAGTTCCTCTCGGGAGAACTGGAAGTGGAACTGACGCCGCAGGGGACGCTGGCCGAACGCATCCGGGCCGGCGGGGCCGGCATTCCCGCATTCTACACGCCTGCCGGCGTCGGCACCCCGATCGCCGAAGGGAGGGAAACCCGCGTGTTCAACGGCAAGGAGTACCTGCTGGAACACGCCATCACCGGCGACTTCGCCCTGATCAAGGCATGGAAAGCGGATAAGATGGGCAACCTCGTCTACCGCAAAACGGCCCGCAACTTCAATCCGATGATGGCCGCGGCCGGAAAAATCACCATCGCCGAAGTGGAAGAAATCGTCGAAACAGGTGAGCTGGACCCCGATCAGATTCACACCCCCAGCATCTACGTGCAGCGTTTGATCCAGGCCCCGTCGTTTGAAAAACGGATCGAACGGCGCACGGTGCGGCAGTAATTCCACTAAAAGGAGGATGCAGTGATGGCTCTTACGCGTGAAGAGATTGCGATGCGCGCCGCCCAGGAAATCCAGGACGGCTTTTATGTGAACCTGGGGATCGGCATGCCCACCCTCGTCGCCAACTACATTCCGGAAGGGAAAACGGTCGTGCTCCAGTCGGAAAACGGCCTGCTCGGCATCGGTCCCTACCCGACGGAAGACGAAATCGACCCCGACCTGATCAACGCCGGCAAGGAAACGGTCACCGCCATCCCCGGCGCCGCCTACTTCTCCAGCGCGGAGTCGTTCGCCATGATCCGCGGCGGCCACATCGACCTGGCCATCCTCGGCGCGATGGAAGTCTCCGCCGCAGGTGACCTGGCCAACTGGATGATCCCCGGCAAAATGGTCAAGGGCATGGGCGGTGCGATGGACCTGGTCCACGGGGCGAAGCGGATCGTCGTCATTATGGAGCACGTCAACAAGCACGGCGAACCGAAAATTTTGAACGAGTGCTCCCTGCCGCTGACCGGCAAACGGGTGGTCAACCGGATCATCACCGACCGCGCCGTGCTGGATGTCACCCCGGAAGGGCTGGTGCTGACAGAGGTGGCGGAAGGCTACACCGCCGACGACATCCAGGCCTGCACGCAGCCGAAGCTGATCGTCTCCCCCGACTTGAAAACGATCACGCCGTGAAGAACACCCATGTGAGAACCACCCGGACCCGTCCCTTCCCGCGGACGGGTCCGATTTTCTGTTCGGAGCGGGTTCGCTGCCCGTCCGGGAAACCGTATATAATACGAGGTGTGAACAATCTTGACGGAGAGGTGATGCGTTATGTCCAATACGCTCGGCTGCCTCGTCCTGCACGGCTTTGCCGGCGACATCCGGGACGTGCTGCCGCTGGCGCAGGCGCTGCGGGAAGCGGGCTACCATGTGGAGTGCCCCACCCTGGAAGGACACGGCGCGGATCGGCGGCGGCTGGCCCAAAGCACCCGGCACGACTGGCTGCGCTCCGCCGAAGAAGCGTACAAACGGCTGGCCATGCGGGCCGACCCGATCGTCGTCATCGGCTTTTCCATGGGCGGCCTGCTCGCCTTTCACGTCGCCAGCCGCCATCCCGTCCGCCTGTTGGTTACGATCAACACCCCGTACCATTACTGGGAGGTGCGGCAGGCCCTTCGCAATCTGCGCGAGGATTTTGCCACCCACTCCCGCCGCTACGTCAACAGCCTGGTGAAAATTCCGCTGCGCAGCATGCTGCAGTTTCGCCGCCTGCTGGCGGAGACCAAGCCGCTTTTGCCGAACATCCGCGTCCCGTACGTGCTGCTGCAGTCCAGGCGGGACGATACCGTGCGGCCGTCAAGCGCGGAGCATCTGGCCAAAAGCGTCGCCGCCGAAGCCGGCGCCCGCATCACCTGGTACGACAACTCCGGCCACATGCTGCTGCACAGTCCGGACCGGGACGACGCGATCGCCCGCATCCTGGACGCCATTCGCGAACACGGTCCGGCGTCAAGGAACAGCGCGGGCGGCGAATCCGAGTAAGCGCCCCTGCTCGAAGGCCGGAAGAAACGTGACGAACAGAATGGCAGTCCAACCGGTTGCGATTCAGTCCAACACCTTGTCTTCTCTGGCCGCATGCGCCTGCCCCGCCCGCCCGGACCAGGCGGCCGCCATCGCCAGCAGAAAGCCGGCGGTTCCCGCGTACAGCCCGTTCAGGCCGAACCAGCCGTCTGCCCAAAACGCGAGCAGCGGTCCCGCGGCGGCGCCGAGATCGGTCACCACCGAGTAACACGTCAGCAGCGAAGCGCCGTTGGCCTGTCGGGACGCTTCGTCTGCCGCCAGCGTGTCCATCACCGTGGTCAGAACCGTGCCGGTAAGCTGTATCCCCATGAGCACGCCCAACCAGAGCGCAAAGGGCAGCGGCGCGGCTGTGAGGCCGAACAGCACCGCAGCGGCCAGCACCGCCCCGACCAGCATCCGCCGCCGCCCGCAGCGGTCCGACCACCTGCCGAACCACGGCGCCGCCCACGGTTCCCAGACCCAGCGGGCTCCCTGCACCACTCCGGCCACGACGGCCGAGCCCACCACCATCCCTCCGATCACCGTGAACGGCTGCCGAAGGTCGATCAAGCGGCTCAGCGTGGAAGCCAGCATGCCTTGGTAGCACATGGCGACAAACATCCCCGAGGCCATGGTCAGCGCCACGCTCCCCGTCCATCGGAGCGACGGCCGCACGGCTGCGGGGGACGCATCGCCGCTCCGTCTGGTAAAGGATGAGGGGATGAAGACGTAGACGAGGACGAACGCCACCAGCGACACCCCCGCCAGCAAAAAGGACGTCGTCCGCAGGCCCAACCAGGCGACCAGCAGGGGGCCGGCGAGCATGCCGCCCAGGCTGCCCAGCCGGTACAGCCCGTTGTACAGCCCCATGAAATGGCCGCGATTCCCTTCGTCGGAGACGCTGACGATCAACGAATAGGCGCCCAACCGCAAGAAGGTCCAGGCCGCTCCCCAGAGGCAGCGCATCAAAAGCCACAGCCAAAACCCCTGCAGCCCGTACGAGGCCGTCGTCACAAACGCCAGGAGCACGGCGATCGTCAACCCCGACCGGCCGCCGGTGCGCTCATACCATTTGCCGATAAACGGTCCCAGCGGCACCCGCACCAGCCTGTTGACCGAGAGCAGCACCCCCACTTCCCAGAGCGCGTCCAGTCCCGCCTCCCGCCAATAGAGCGGCAGCGCCACGTACAGCATGGAATCGCCGAGCAGGCACATGGCCGTCACGAGAGCCAGTGTGATCACCTGTGTCTTGCCGTTTTTGTCTCTCATCGCAATCTCCTTTGCCGGATCGAATCTATATGCTTTACACTACAAAGGAGATTCCCAAAAATCCAATACATGTTTGCATCCAACTCATAAGCAATGGTTATGAATGGAGGGAGATGATGAACCTTCACTCGCTGCGGATCTTCGTGAAAGTGGCGGCGCGGGGCAGCGTGACCGCCGCGGCCGATGCGCTGTCCATCAGCCAGCCGGCCGTGACCGCGCACATCCGCAAACTGGAACGGGACCTGGACATCAAGCTGCTCGCGCCGCAGGGGCGGGGCATTGCGCTCACCCCCGAAGGACGTTTTCTGTATGAGAAAGCCCGGCGGATTTTTGACTGGGAACGGGAGATCGAGTCGCAGTTGGAGGAGATCAAACAGGGCAAGCGGGGAAAGCTGCGGGTGGCGTCCACCTTTCTCCCCTCCCATTACCTCCTGCCCAAATGGCTGGCCGCCTACAAACGGCAGTACCCGCAGGCGGACGTGGAAATCCGCGCCGGAAACTCGCAGCAGTCGCTGGAACGTCTGCTCCGCTGTCAGGCCGACCTGGCCGTGGTCACCAACGAGTCGTGGGACGAACACCTGCCCATCCGGCGGCGACACATAACGGATGTGGCATTCTGGTTTATCGTCCCCGCCGGTCATCCGTTTGCCGGCCGGACGGTTTCGTTGGAGGCGCTGATGCGGGAGCCGTTTTTGCTGCGGGAAAAGGGCAGTTCCACGCGGGAACGGCTGTTTTCCCTCTGCCGGGAGCACGGCGTCTCCCCGCCGAAAGTGGGCCTTGAGTACCACGGCCTGATCGAATCGATCCAATCCGTCAAGGCGGGGTACGGCACGATGCTGGCACCGGAACCGGCCGTCCGCGAACTGGTGGAAAGAGGCGAAGTGGGGCGGGTGTTCGTCGACGGCGTGGCGATCAAACGGCCGGTCTACGTCTGCACCCGCGAGGAGGATGACGGCCTGCGCCCCTCCGCCGCCCGGTTTCTGGAGATGATCCTGCCGCCCTGCATGCAAGCGTGGGGATGAGAGGCGGAGGCCGCCGCCGTTCCAATCGGCAGACAGGGTTGATGGATTTCCTGTCATTGTTACAATGGAAATAGCAGGAAATGACTCGTCACGACAAACATACCTGCTTGATTGGGGGATTCCGATGGAACATTACGCGTTGTTTGTGCTCATGTCCGTCCTGCTGATCATCCTGCCCGGTCCCGATACCGGCGTGGTGACGCAAAATACCGTTTTCCACGGGCGAGCAGGCGGGATGAAAACGGTTCTGGGCAGCACGTCGGGACTGCTGATCCACACCCTGGCCGTGGTCTGCGGCATATCCGCGATCCTGGTGAAGTCCGCTTTTCTCTTTTCCGTCATCAAGTACGTCGGGGCCGTCTACCTTCTCTACCTGGGGCTTGTGTCGCTGTGGTCGCTGCGGAATCAGGAAACCGCGGCTGTTGACCGGCCATATGCCAAGCATCAAAGCAAATCCCCCTTTCTGCAGGGGTTTTTGACCAATGTGCTCAATCCGAAAGTGGCCGTCTTCTTCCTGACGTTCCTTCCGCAGTTTGTAAAGCCCGGCAGCTACGCGTTTCTGCAATTCTTCGCCTTGGGCTTGACCTACACGCTGCTCACGGTCGCGTGGTTTTTCCTGTATGTCCAGTTCATTGACCGGATTCGCGCCTGGATGAAAAAAGCGTCCACGCAGCGGGCGATTCAAGGGATCACCGGCCTTGCGCTGGTGGCGTTCGGCATCACGCTGGCCCTGGAAAAGCGCCCGTAAGACCGCGGGCCGCTCCGCCTTCCTCCATTTCCCGAAATGACCCTGCAAAAGCGAAGAGCCCTTCCCGAACGGAAGGGCTCCACCTTACGGAAACACGATTGTCTTGTTACCGTAGACCAGCACCCGGTCCTCCAGGTGCCAGCCGACGGCGCGCGCCAGCACGGTCCGCTCCACCTGGCGCCCCAACTGTTTCAGCGCCTCCACGTCTTCCTCGTGCGTCACCCGCTGCACATCCTGCTCGATGATCGGGCCGGCGTCCAGCTCCTCGGTGACGTAGTGGGCGGTGGCGCCGATCAGCTTGACGCCGCGGCGGTAGGCCTGCTCGTACGGCTTGGCCCCGACGAAGGCAGGCAGGAACGAGTGGTGGATATTGATGATCCGCATCGGATACTCCTGCAAAAAGCGGGGCGACAGAATCTGCATGTAGCGGGCCAGGACGATCACGTCCACGCCGCCGCCCAGCGCGGCCAACTGCTCCTCTTCCGCCTCCGCCTTGCGCTCCTTCGTCACCGGGATATTGCGGTACGGAATCCCGAACGACTCCACGGTCTCCCGCATGTCGGGATGGTTGCTCACCACGATCTCGATATCGGCGTGCAGAGCGCCCGACTTCCAGAGCCACAGCAGTTCCAACAGGCAGTGGTCCTCTTTGGAGACGAAGATGGCCATTTTCTTCCGCTTCTTCGCCTCCACCAGCGACCAATCCATGCCGAAGCTCTCCGCCACCGGCCGGAACGCATCCTTGATCGCCTCGTAGCGCTCCTCCAGATTGACCACGTCAAATTCAATCCGCATGAAAAAGCGGCCCGTTTCCGGATCGGTCGTGTACTGGTCGGACTGAACGATGTTGGCCCCCTGTTCAAACAGGAAGCTGGACACGGCCGCCACAATCCCGGCCCGGTCCGGACACGATATCAGCATGCGCGCCCGGTCCTTGTTCTTCTGCCGGTACGCCTGCCATTCTCTCTCTGACAAACGATGCATGGATGTCTCTCCTCCAAAAATGGACGTCAAAATTATCTTGCCATTCTTTCATCATATCATCCATTTTTGTCGTTTCCATCCCCATCTTTCGCCTGGAGAGGGCGGCCGTGCAATAAAGTTTTTTTATCCGATCAAACCCGTCGTTTCCGGTTCCGGAAATGAACCGGCTCCGGGGAAAGTACCGGCTCCGGCGCGTGGTTCCTCCCGACCGGGACGAGAGCATCCTTACAGGGTCAGCACGACACGGCCGTTGATCTGTCCCTTTTCCATCCGTTCAAAGACTTCGTTGATCTTTTCCAGCGGCTGCGTCTCGATGATAGCGCTTACTTTTCCGCGAGCAGCGAAGTCAAGCGCCTCCTGCATGTCCTTGCGTGTCCCGACAATGGAGCCTTTCACCGAAACGCCGTTCAGCACGGTGTCAAAAATCGGGACAGGCAGCTCGTCGTTGGGCAGTCCCACCACGACCAGCGATCCGCCGCGCCGCACCGAACGGTACGCCTGTTCAAACGCCTTGCGGGTGACAGCGACACTGATGGCCGCGTGCGCTCCTCCGATTTTTTCGGTAATCTCCGCGACCGGATCGGTCTTGGCCCCGTTTACCGTCAGATCGGCCCCCAGTTCTTTGGCCAGCGTCAGCTTCTCATCGTTGATGTCGACGGCCGCCACGTTGTACCCCATCGCTTTTGCATACTGGAGCGCCAGATGCCCCAAACCGCCGATGCCGTAGATGGCCACCCATTCCCCCGGCTTGATGTCGGCCACTTTCAGCGCCTTGTACGTCGTCACGCCGGCGCACAGGATCGGGGCGGCCTCCACGTCGCTCAGGCCGTCGGGGATCCGGGCCACATACGCGGCAGGCGCCTTGCAGTATTCCGCATACCCGCCGTCGACGGAGTATCCGCCGTTCAACTGCTTCTTGCACAGCGTCTCCCATCCCGTCAGACAGTACTCGCATTCGCCGCACGCGGAATACAGCCAGGGAATCCCGACGCGGTCTCCCGGCTTCAGCGAGGTTACCCCTTCCCCTACCTTCTCCACGACCCCGACTCCTTCGTGGCCGGGGATAAGCGGCAGCTTCGGTTTGACCGGCCAGTCTCCGTGCGCCGCATGCAGGTCGGTGTGGCACACCCCGCACGCCTTGATCCGGACCAGCACCTCGCCGAACCCGATCTCGGGAATCGGCACTTCCTTTACCTCCAGCTTTTCGTGAAAGTGATTGACAACGGCTGCTTTCATCTGTTCTCCTCCTTTGAAACATGGGTATGTGACTGCACCGATCCATTTCAGCAAAAAGCGTACCAAGCAAAAATGATCAAATGTTCCAACAATTCCATCACTTCCATCACCGCCGGGACAATTTTTCGGCCCATCTGCCGAAAAAACGGCCCCCGGGCCGATAATTTGTCCTTGGGAAGCGGGCCGCCCCCGTTTACAATAGAACCTAACAGGAGGTGTTCCCATGCAAATCTCCAAATTCATGACGCCGGAAATTATCTTTGGCAACCAGTCGATCAGTCAAATCGGCGAAAGTCTGATCCGGCTGGGGGCAAAAAACGTGTTTCTCGTCAGCGACCCGGGCGTGGTGAACGCCGGGTGGGCGGAGCAGGCGATCCGCTACCTGAAGCAGAGCAGGCTGGAGTACCACCTCTGGACGAACGTCACCTCCAACCCGAAAGACGAAGAGGTGCACGCCGGCGTGGCCGAATACCTCCGCCACGAGTGCAACGCGATTGCCGGCATCGGCGGCGGAAGCGCCATGGACGCAGCCAAGGCGATTGCCCTGCTCGCGGCGAACGGAGGCAGCATCCTTGAGTACGAAGGCGTAGACAAAATCACGCGTCCCCTGCCGCCGATGGTCATGGTTCCGACGACGGCCGGTTCCGGCTCGGAAGTGTCGCAATTTTCGATCATCGTGGATTCCAAGCGCAAGGTCAAGATGACCATCATCTCCAAATCGCTGATTCCCGACATCGCCATCATCGACCCGCAGACGCTGATGACCATGGACAAGCGGCTGACGGCCAACACGGGAATGGACGCGCTGACGCACGCGATCGAGTCGTACGTCTCGCTGGCCGCCACTCCGCTGACGGAAGTCCTGTCGCTGCAGGCGATGCGGCTGATCGCCCGGTACCTGCGCCCGTCCGCGGCCAGTCAGTGCAATGCCGAGGCGAAGCAGGGCATGGCGATGGCCAGTCTGCAGGCGGGTCTCGCCTTTTCCAACGCGATCCTGGGAGCCGTCCACGCGATGTCCCACCAGTTGGGCGGGCTGCTGGATCTGCCGCACGGGGAGGTCAACGCCGTTTTGCTGCCCTACGTGCTGGAATACAACTTCCTCGCCGCCCCGGAAAAGTACAAAAAGATGGCGGAAGCCCTGGGAGAAAACGTCTCCGGATTAAGCCTGTCCGACGCCTCCCGCCTGGCGATGAAAGCGGTCAAAGAGCTGGCGAGCGATCTCGACATCCCGGACCACCTGTCCACGCTGGGGCTGCAGCCGGAGCACATCCCGGTGTTGAGCCGCAACGCCGTCCGCGACGTCTGCATGGCCACCAACCCCCGCGACATGACGGAAGAAGACGTCCACATGCTGTTTTGCAATGCACTTTAGGAGGACGACATGCAACACAAACAAGAAATCCTGGAGAAATTGACCGGCATCCAATCCTCGCGAAAAAGCTACTACCACGAACTGAACCTCGTCGTGGACGAAATGAAGAAAAAGAACAGTCAGCTGGAAGTCATCAACCGCTTGACGAAAATCAAGATCGATGCGGACTGGAGCGAAGTCAGCGCCTATCTCGCCGAGCAGTTGTCCCGGCTGATTCCGTTTGACCTGTTCGCGCTCACGCTGGTCGAGGGAACGGCCCTCTCCGCCTATCTCGCGGAACGAAACGGGGCGGATTGGCGGTTTCGCACCCTGACCCAACCGTTGAAACGGGGAGAGTCCGTCTCCACGAGCGAGCTGGACCGCCTGTTTCAGACCGAACACCCCGGCTGCCACGTCACCTCCGTCGCGCTGCAAAGCCGGCTGAACAAAACATTCGGCTTTATCACCCTGCTCCATCGGGAACAGCCGCTGGACGACGGAGAGCACCTCCTCCTCTTTCAGCAAATTGCCGAACACGTCGGGGTGTCCGTGGAAAACATCCTCCTGTTTAAAGACGTGAGCGAGAAAGTACAGATCGAAGCCCGGCTGATCCAATCAGCCAAGCTGGCCGCCATCGGCGAAATGGCCGCCGGGGTGGCGCACGAACTGAACAGTCCGCTTACCGCCATTTTGGGGAACGTCCAGCTTTTGCTGAGGGAGACGCACACCGAGCCGCAGCGGCAGATGCTGCAGGACGTGTTCCAGTGCAGCGTCCGCTGCAAGAAGATCATTCAAAACCTGCTGACCTTTTCCCGGCAGGAGGAGTACCAGTTTGAGCGTCTTTTCATCAACGACCTGGTCGACGTCGTGCTCGGCCTGATCGGCTACCAGCTCACCGTGTCAGGCATCTCCATCACGAAGCGGCTGGCAGAGGAGCCGCTGGCGGTCCGGGGAAGCCGGCACCAGATCGAGCAGATCATCATCAATTTGCTGTTGAACGCCCGCGACGCGCTGCACGGCGTATCCACCCCCGAGATCGTCATCGAAACCTTTCGCCAGGAAACGGACGACGGCGTCTACGTCGGCATGTCCGTCCGCGACAACGGCGCCGGCATTGAAGCGGAGCATCTGCCGCAGATCTTCCATCCCTTCTTTACGACCAAGGAACAAACAAAGGGAACCGGACTGGGCCTGTCCGTCAGTCTGGGGATCGCCGAGTCGCACGGCGGAACGCTGACCGCGGAGAGCGTGCGGGGAGAGTACAGCACGTTTACGCTCTTGCTGCCCATTTACACAAGCGAGGAGAGTGCCGATGAATCCCAAACAGGTGCTTGTCGTTGACGACGAAGTGGAGGTTACGTCCTTTTTCTCCTATTTTCTCAAAGCCAAGCAGTGCGACGTGACTGTCGCCCACTCGGGAAAAGCGGTCCGTCATCTGCTGGCCGGCGATTCCTTCCCGTTTCACCTGGCGCTGATCGATTTGAAGCTGCCCGACGCCAACGGACTGGAGCTGCTCTCCGCCATCAAGGCGCGACAGCCCGCCTGCGAGGTCATCATCATGACCGGCTACAGCACGATCAAGTCGGCGGTGACCGCCATCCAATCGGGAGCGCGGGACTATTTGGAAAAGCCGTTTGACGATCTGGACAGTCTGGAACAGGTGATCTTCTCCGTCTGGGACGGGCCCGGCGGCCTTCCCGACGAACTGGCCGAGACGGCTGCCCGCTTCGGCATCATCTATGCGGCCGGCAGCCCGATGGCCAAAGTCCTGTCCGTCGCGGACAAGCTGGCGAAAAAGGCGATCAACGTGCTGATCGAGGGCGAAACGGGCACCGGCAAGGAGCTGATGGCCCGCTTTCTGCACGGGGTCAGCGCCCGTTCGCAGCATCCGTTCGTCGGGATCAACTGCGGCGCGATCCCGGAGTCTCTCTTGGAAAGCGAACTGTTCGGCCATGAAAAAGGGGCGTTCACCGGTGCGGTCAAAGAGCGCAAAGGCATCTTCGAACTGGCGAACAACGGGACGCTGTTTCTCGACGAGATCGGGGAAGCGCCCCCGCTCATCCAGGTGAAGCTGCTGCGGGTTATCGAGACGGGCGAGTACATGCGGGTGGGCGGCGAGCAGACGCTGAAGTGCAACGTCCGGTTTATCGCCGCCACCAACCGGAACCTGGAACGGGAGGCGGCATCGTCCCGGTTTCGCGCCGACCTGCTGTACCGCCTGGAAGGAGTGAAGTTGACCATTCCCCCCCTGCGCGAGAGGCCGAACGACATTCCGGCGATTGTGCACGCCTTCCTGGAAAAGAAGTTTGGCGGCGCCTGCCGGGTCGATCCGGAGGCGATGACGCTCCTGCAGCACTATGAATGGCCGGGCAACGTCCGCCAGCTCATCAACGTGGTCAACCAGGCGGTCGCCATCCACGACTGCGCCGTCCTGAAGCCGGAACACCTGCCGCAGCCGATCGTGTGCGGCGCGGGCGGCCCCCGGGAAAAAACGGACGGACCGCCTGCCGTTCAACATGCCATCGAACAGGAAGCGGTCCGTTTTGTACAGAATGTCGTCGGGCGAATCGGTTCGGTGGACGACATTGACTTTGCCCAATTGCTGGGCAGAATCAGGAGGCTGGAGACGGAAGTAGGCCGCCAGGTGATTGCAAAAGGGCTGGCTGAAACCAACGGAGACCGGGAGCTGTTGAGCAGGAAACTGGGCATCTCCAAACGAACGCTTCGCTACATCCTGAACGAAAAGGACTAGCGCTGCGCTTCGCCGCCTCCCGCAAAGAGCGGCCTCCCCCGAGGACATCGTCCTCCCGCGTGCCGGTCCGTCTAGCGGTTGGCGATGCCGTACAGGAGCATGTCCACGGTGAGGGCGATCTGTTCCTCGTCGGAGCGCTTGGCGTATTCCTCCGGCTCCGTCACGTGCTTGAACAGAATCAGCCCGACCAGCGAAGAGAGCACCATGCGAAACACCGCCTCCGTCGGCAGCGGGCGCAGTTCGCCTGCTTCCTTGCGCTCCTCGATCAGTTTCGCCGCCAGCCGCTTCACCTCCTGAAATACCGTGGAGAGCATCGCTTCGCGGATTTCCTCGTGGAAAAACGCCTCCTGCAGGAGAATCCGGACGTGCTTTTCATTGGCCCCAATCAATTCCAGCCGGTTCCGGTACAGCTCGGTGAGCACCTCGGCCAGCGGCTTTTTCGCCTGCTCCTGAAAAATGACCCGCACGTCCTTCAAAATGAACGGGGCGGCAAACTTGACCAGCACCGGGGCCACCACGGCCAGCAGGAGGTCTTTTTTGGACTTGTAGTGGCGGAAGATCGTACCCTCCGCCACCCCCGCCTCCTTGGCGATTTCGGCCGTCGAGCTGGCGTGAAACCCTTTGGCGGCAAACAGCTTGAGCGACGCCTGCAGGATGCGGCGCTGCTTCTCCGTCATTTCGCTCTCGTCTTTCAATTCCTCGACAAACTGCATCAGGCTTTCTTCAAACGATGATCGGCTCATATCCTCGCAAACGCTCCTCCATCCGAGCTTCACATGCGCCGTGTCACTCGATCTTCTTGCGGAACCGCAGCATGGCGACCGTCAGGATCAGCAGGAAAAACGCTGCCATTCCCAGCGCGTCCCGCCACAGGGCGGACAGGTCCACCCCTTTTAAAAAGATGCCCCTCAGGATTTCCAAAAAATACGTCAAGGGGACAATCCCGCCTAACCATTGTATCACGAGCGGCATCGTTTCGCGCGGGAACATGAACCCGGACAGCAGCACGCTGGGCAGTATGAAGGCAAACGCGATCTGCATCGCCTGCAGTTGGGTACGGGCCACCGTGGAGATGAAAATGCCGAGCGTCAGCGTGGTGACCAAAAACAGCACCGACAGGGCGATCAGGAGCGGTACGCTGCCTTTCACCGGAACGCCGAACCACCAGCTTCCCAAAAGCAGGACGAGACAGAAGGAGAAGAAGCCGATGCAGACGTAGGGCGTGATTTTGCCGAGCAAAAGCTCCAGCGGCCGGATCGGGGTGACGATCAACTGCTCCATCGTTCCCCGCTCTTTTTCCCGCACCAGCGAAAACGCGGTCAGGATCATCGTCACGTTCTGCATGATCAGGCCGATCAGGCCGGGAATGTTGAACACGATGCTCTCCATGTTGGGATTGAACAGCACGCGCGTGTCCAGCTCCACGCTCGGTTCAAAGCGGCCCATCCCCTCTTTTTCCATCCGCTCCTGCACCAGGGTGATGGCCCGGTTCTGCACGATCAACTGCGCGTTGGACAAGGCGGTCCGGGCGATGTTGGGATCGGAGCCGTCGATCAGCATCTGCACTGCTGCCGGTTCGCCGCGGTCGCGCTTGCGGGCGTAGTCGGGCGGGATGACCAAGGCCACGTCCGCGCTGCCGTCGTCCAGCATCGCTTCGATCTGCGCATACCCGCCGACGTGGGCGACCACCTGAAACACCCGCGTGTTTTCAAAGTTGGCCGCCAGTTCCCGGCTGTAGGGCGAGGGGCTTTGATCCCACACGACCGTCTTGATGTCGTTGACGTCCGTATTGACGGCATAGCCGAACAAAAACAGCATCATCAGCGGCATCGCCAGCGCGATGGCGAGGCTGGGCCGATCCCGCTTGATCTGGATTACTTCCTTTTTCACCACCGACCAGTACCGCGCCCAGGAAAACCGCTTCATCGACGTTCCTCCCCTCTGCCCGCGGCCTGCCGGGCTTCCTCCTCCTTGACCAGGGTGACAAAGACGTCCTCCAGGTTGTTCGCGCCCATCCGTTCGATCAGCTCCTGCGGGGTTCCCTGGGCCAGCAGGTTGCCGAAGAAAATGAAGCCGATCCAGTCGCAGGTCTGCGCTTCGTCCATGTAGTGGGTGGTGACCAGCACGGTCATCCCCTGCTTCGCCAGGTCGTGGATCACCTCCCAGAAGATGCGGCGGGAGACCGGATCGACGCCCGCGGTCGGTTCGTCCAGAATCAGCAGCTCCGGCTGGTGCAGCAGGGCGCAGGACAGGGCCAGCCGCTGCTTCCAGCCCCCGGAGAGGGAGCCGGCCAACTGCCGCTCCCGCCCGGTCAGCCCGGCCATTTCAATCAGCTCCGCTTTGCGCCGCCTGCGCTCCTCTCTGCCCAGACGGTACACCCCGGCGTAGAAGTCGAGGTTTTCCTCCACCGTGAGATCTTCGTACAGGCTGAACTTTTGCGACATGTAGCCGATGCGCTGCTTGATCTCCTCGCTCTGCGTCATCACGTCGTAGCCGAGCACCGTTCCCCGTCCGGACGTGGGGCTCAACAGGCCGCAGAGCATCCGGATCGTGGTCGACTTGCCCGAGCCGTTGGGGCCGAGAAAGCCGTAGATGGAGCCGGTGGGAACGGACAGCGTCAGGCTGTTGACGGCGACGCGGTCCTGAAAGCGCTTGGTCAACTGCTCGCATTGGATGGCGTAGTTCATTGCGCCCCCTCCTTGCCGGGCAGCAGCACATCGGCGGGCATGCCCGGTTTCAGCTTGTCGAGCCCTTCGCTGATGCGGATCGTCACGGCAAACACCAGCTTGGTCCGCTCATCCGGGGTCTGCACGTTTTTCGGGGTAAACTCCGCCTTGTCGGCAACTGCGCTGATCACGCCGCGAAACGTCTCGCCCGGATAGGCGTCCACCTGTATGCCCACCGTTTCGCCCGGACGCACGCGGCCCAGCTCCGCTTCCGGGATGTACACCTTCAGCTCCAGATGGTCGGCCTTCCTCATCGTAAACAGCGTCGCTCCCGGTTTTGCCACTTCCCCTTGGGTCACGGAGGAACGCAGCACGACGCCGTCCTCCGGCGCGGTGATCACCGCCTTCTCCAACTGCAGCCGGGCCAGCTCCAGCCGCGCCTGGGCCTGCTCCTTGGCCGCCAGCAGGGCGCGAATCGCGTAATCGGTGCTCCCCTCTTTCAATTGGTCAAGCTCGGCCTGCGCACCCGCCCGCTGCGCCTGCGCCGTGCCGGTCTGGGCGAGGGCGGCGGCGACGTCTTCCCGGGCGGCGGCGTACTGGGACCGGGCCGCCTCCAGTTGAGCGGCCAACTGGTTTACCTGTGTCCGGGCCTGATTGACCGCCTCCTGCTTCGCTTCGTACTCCTGTTTCGCAATGGCTCCCCGCTCGTACAACTGGGCCGCTTCCCGCAAGCGGTTCTCCTGGTAGGCGAGCGTCCGCTTCGCCCCTTCCAGCTGCGAAGCGACCTGGTCCATCTGCTCTTTGGCCCGGTCCAGTCCGGCTTCCGCCTGCTTTCGGCGCGCCTCCGCCAGCCGGATGGCGGCGTCCGCCTGGTCTACGGCGGCGATGCCTCTGCGGATGGTCGAGTCGCGGCTGCCCGCCTGGGCTTCTTCCAGCCGCGCCTGGGCCTGGGCCAGCGCCGCCTCCGCTTCGCGTACGCCTGCCTGATAGCTGCGCTTGTCGATCTCCGCCAGCACCTGCCCCTTTTTCACGACGGCGCCATCGTCCACCTTGACGGCCGTCACCAATCCCCCCACTTCGGCGACGACGGGCAGTTCCACCGCTTCAATCGTGCCGGAGAGCGGCCATTCGCGCGGCTGAAACCAGGTGCACCCCGGAAGCGCCGCGAGAGATCCGGCCAGACAGATCAACAGGAAACGACGATACATAAGACCACCTCGACTAAATGATTGATGTGAGTGCTCACTCATTATTGCTGCCAAAAAAACTATCCGGTGCCTGGTGGATGCGTAATCCACTCTGATGATGCGAATGAGTGAGTGATTACTCACTTCCACTTTCTTCGTTCACATTATATGCCTGCTCCCGGCCCCATGTAAAGACGCTCGAAAAAAAATCCCCCCGTTCGGAGGAGAGCCGCGCACCGCCTGTTCAGCCGTCCTCCAGCCGGCACTCGACCTCCCGCCCCACGTACGTCCCTACCTGTTCGCCCTGACAGATCCGCGTCATCGCGCCGGGGGTGTCGAAGTTGAAAACGTGCAGGAGCCTTTTCCCGTCCCCGTTGGCGCGGATAGATCTTCTTCGGCAGAGCAACCGTCAAAACCGTCAAAAAAAGGACGAAAGCGGCAGCGGCTTTCGTCCTTTTGGGAAAAAAGAGGCGGACACGCAACGAGACGCATGTGTTCCCATTACCTGTATCCCCCTCTCCTTACAGGTTGCTCCAAAATCCTTCCATATTTTATGCAAAAACATCGGGATAGTCAAACACATTACGCTGGCCGGCAGCGATTTTCGCCAGCAGATCGTCCGCCGTCTCGCAGGCGAAGCGGTGGTCCTCCGCGCTGATCGCTCCTTCGGCCAGCGCCTCGTCCAGTTCGTCCTGGTCCAGCAGGATGACCGCTCCATCCGGCAGCACAACAATGTCGAGATAGAGATCGTCGTAGTACAAAAACCCCCGCTCGTCCCTGCCGTGTTCCCTGCAGATGTCGATGTACCACTGCACCGTGTGTCCCCGTTCGTCCAGCATTCTGGTGACGGCGTAGGCTTCGCCGTCGGGAAAGTACTGCAGGTAGCAGTAGCCGTTGTCGCCCACCCGCAGCTCGCGTCCGTCAACGGTCATGAACGCCGGTTCCGTCACTTCGTCCAGCGTCAGCCGCACCGCGTAGCCCGTAAAGGCCTCCGACTCCACCCGTTTCTCCGTATACCCCATCTTCTTCACACGCCGCCAGCCGGGGCGGTCCGCCCGTTTTCGCTTCATGGGACATCCTCCTGTTCCACGTCTCCTCCCACTTACTGTAGCACGATTTCCCGTTTTTGTAACCGAAGCGGCACCCCCGATCGTAGAAGAAAACGAGCAGGCCGCCCGCTCCGGCATGCCTGCTCGTCAACGTTTGTTCCCGTATTAACACTCGCTTGCGTCTCGGGCCAGCTTGCTGTGACGTCTGCCGTACGCCAGGTAGACCACGGATCCGGCAACCAGCCAGATCAGGAAACCGATCTTGGTCCCGCCAGGCAGACTGTAGATCAGGTAGCTACAAAACAGGATCGCCAGGATCGGCACCAGCGGCACCAATGGCACGCGGAACGCGCGCCGCAGGCCGGGATTGGTCCTGCGCAGCACCAGCACGCCGGCAGAGACGACGATAAAGGCAAACAGCGTACCGATGTTGGTCAGTTCGGCCAGCTTGTGCAGCGGCAACAGACCGCTGAACAGGGCGACGAGGCCGCCCACGATCAACGTGCTTTGACGGGGAACCTGCCGCTTTTCATTGACGCGGGAAAAGATGGCAGGCAGCAAACCGTCGCGGCTCATGGCAAAAAACAGCCGGGTTTGCCCGTACATCATCACCAGCAGCACGGTGGTAATGCCCGTGATCGCGCCCAGGGAGATGAAGCCGGCCACCCAATCCTGATGCACGAACTCCAAAGCAAAGGAAACCGGGTTCTTCACGTTCAACAGCTCGAACGGCACGATGCCGGTCAGCACCAGCGAGACCGCAATGTACAGAACCGTGCAGATCAGCAGGGAGGCGATGATGCCGATCGGCATGTTGCGCTGGGGATTCCGCACCTCCTCTGCTGCGGTGGAGACGGCATCGAAGCCGATGAAGGCAAAAAAGACCGTCGCCGCTCCCGTGGCCACTCCCGCGAAGCCGTACGGCATGAACGGCGTCCAATTGTCCGGCTTCACGTAACCGATCCCCACGGCCAAAAACAGCAGAATGACCACCACTTTGATAAACACCATCACGTTGTTGAATTTCGCCGACTCGCGTGTGCCCATCATGAGCAGGGCGGTGATGACGGCAGTGATCAGTACGGCGGGCAGGTCGATGATCGTGCCCTTTGCCGGATCGTACGCGCTGGTCAGTGCGGTGGGCAAATGAATGCCGAATCCGGCCAGCAATCCCTGCGCGTATCCGGACCAGCCGCTCGCGACGGCGGCGGACGCTACGCCGTACTCCAATATCAGATCCCATCCGAGAATCCAGGCGACCAGTTCGCCAAAAGCGGCATAGCTGTACGTGTATGCGCTTCCCGAAACGGGCACGGTGGAGGCAAACTCAGCATAACAAAGCGCGGCAAACACGCAGGCCAGTCCGGCCAGGACAAAGGAGAGCACCAACGCGGGACCGGCGTATTTCGCGGCGGCCACACCCGTCAGTACAAAGACGCCGGTGCCGATAATGGCCCCGATGCCCAGCATGGTAAGATCAAACGCCCCCAGTGCCTTGCGCAGCGAGCCGTGCTTGCTTTCCGTCTGCTCCAGCATCTGGGAGATCGATTTTTTGCGAAAGAATTGACGCAAGATGTCCATTTCGTATAACCCCCGATGTTTGTGTTCTCATTCACGTATGGTGTGCCTGCCGCCAAAGAACCGGTAAGCCGTACCGGGAACGCCTCTCATTATACATTGTCATATTTATCAGAACAATATTGTAATTAGGATTATATTTTTGTTATCGTTAAAAGATATTTTATCCAAAAACAAAAAACGGTCGCTGACAGACCGATTTTTTCCTTATTATCCAGTTTATTGCGCAACCGGTGTTCTCGTCTGCCCGCAGCGCTGCCCCCTCTTGAATCGGCAACGTTCCGGGCGCCTATTCATAGATTGCAGACGATGCTGCACGTATATACAGGAAATAGTTTCTAGGCAAACAAAACAATCCGGCTTCCCTCTGGAAACCGGATTGTTCTCTTTTCTTTCGATTCTATTGATGTCGGCCGTCGGTTTCGACAGGCACCGCAACCCCGCCCGCCAGCAGATACAGGTAGCTCTCCGCCACCTTGCGCGTCTTGAGAATCTGCTCCACGGCACGGACGTAGAGGCGGATTTGCTCTTCATACCGCCGTTTCATCTCGTCGATAACCGCAGGAGACGGCTCTGCGGCGATCCGGTCCGTCTTGAAATCGATCAGGACCAACCGGCCGTCCGCCTCCTCCAGCAGGCAGTCGATCACCCCTTGGACGATGACGTGCTCGTCGCCCGCCTCGCCGATCTCCGGGTCCACCTCATGGGCGGGCATCGCCATCGTAAAGGGCAGTTCGCGATGGACCTTGGCCGCCTGTTTCATGCGCGCTCCCAACGGGGAAGCGAAAAAGCGGGCAAGGTCGCGGGCGTTTACCGCCTCCGCCTGCTCCTCGGTCAGAAAGCGGCGCAGCACCAGCGACGCGATCTGCTGCCGGATGTCCTGCTCGTCCAGCGGCCGGCCCAGGTCGAGCTGCTGCAGGACCAGGTGGGTTACCGTCCCCAGTTCGGCGCTGGTCAGGCGATGGCGTGCGTCCTCGACGAGAAAGCGCGGTTTCTCCGCAATCGCCGGCAGCAGATAGGGAAAGCCGCCGCCCGTCTTGGCTCGCCGCTTCAGCTCGCTGACCGTCCACTTGGCGGCCACCCGGGACGCGGCCGAATGGGGATCGCTCCATCCCAGCCGGCGTTCGATGAGCGTGCGCAGCGTTTCGTCGGCCGGGCGCTCGGCGATCGGTTCGCGCCGGGTCAGCCGCTCCCAGACGGACTGGCCCTCCGCCTGACCGTCCGATTCCGCCTGCAGCCGATCCGCCAGGTAAAAATGAAACGACCAGCAGGAATCGTCCGGCACCGTGCGGACCGACACCGGTTCGCCGCCGCGCTCGCGCGGGTAGTCCCTGAGCGGCGAAGCCTGCGGGTGCCTGAGCAGCGCGCGGCCCACCCAGTCGAGGTAGCCCTTGGCCTGAATCAGGTCTTCGTCGTCCAGCCGTTCGCCGTCCCCCTGTCGTCCCCAGGCGGTTACGCTTTTCCCCAAATCCTTGGCAGTGCCCACCAGCACCAGCTTTTCCCGCGCCCGGGTCAGGGCGACGTACAGCACCCGCATCTCTTCGGCCAGCATTTCCCGCCGCATCTGCTGCCGGATGCCCAGCGCCGCCAGGCTGGGGTAGCGGACCTGCAGCTCCGGTTCCACCGCCATCGGACCAAAGCCGAGGTCCTTGTGCAGGAGAAACGGGCTTTTCACATCCATGGTGTTAAACATCTTGCCCATCCCGGCGACAAAGACGACGGGAAACTCCAGCCCCTTGCTCTTGTGGATCGTCATGATTCGCACGACGTCCTCGCTCTCGCCGATGGTTCGGGCTTCGCCCATGTCGCTGCCCGCCTCCCGCAGCCTGTCGACAAAGCGCAGAAAGCGGAACAGTCCCCGGTACGAGCCCGCTTCGTACTGCCGGGCGCGGTCGTACAGCGCGCGCAGGTTGGCCTGCCGCTGCTGGCCGTTTTCCAGGGCGGCAACGTAGTCCAGGTAGCCGGTCTCCCTGTAGAGCGCGGCGATCAGTTCGGCCAGCGGTTCCCGCCGCGCCTGCGTCCGCCACCGCTTCAGGCGGCGAAAAAAGCGGTGCAGTTTTTCTTCCCACCCGCACGTCGCCGGCTGTTCTTCGACGTAGCGGTGCACCGCCTGATAAAACGGCCCCGCCGGATAGCGGATGCGGATGTGGGCCAGCTCCTCCTCGCGCAGCCCGACGAGCGGAGAGCGCAGCACGGCGGCCAGCGGAATATCCTGCAGCGGGTTGTCGATCACGCGCAGAAGCGAGAGCATCACTTCCACTTCGGTCGCGTCAAAGTACCCCTCGCTCTGCTCCGCGTAGACGGGAATGCCGGCGGCCCGCAGCTCTTCCATCATCGCCTCGCCCCAGCCGGAGACAGCCCGCAGCAGGATCACGATGTCCCGGTACGCCAGGGGACGCAGCCCGCCCTCTTTTTTGTCGTAGACCAACAGCGGCGCCTCCCCCTCGCCCGGCTCCATCCAGCGGCGAATCCGCCTGGCGATCAGCCGCGCTTCCAACTGGGCCGTGCTGGCCTCTTCAGCCGCCTCACCCGCAGGGGGCAGGCCCGTCTCCTCTGCTTCGGCCTGATCCCCCGGCTCTTCGGGGGCGGCCCGGTCGATCAGATGAACCTCCGGCCGCAGCCTCTCCGGTTCCGATTCCGGGTAGGCGGCGCGGCAGATGAGTTCGGCGGAACGGTCGTAGTCGATCTCTCCCACCCCGGGCGACATGATCTGCCGGAACAGGAAGTTGACCGCGTCCACCACCTCCCGCCGGCTGCGGAAGTTGGCGGCCAGGTCGATCCGTTCGCCGGGACTTTCGCCGCCCGATCCGGCTTCGTCCGCCTCCGTCGCATACGTCAGGTACTTGTCGAGAAACAGCTTCGGCTCGGCCAGCCGGAAGCGGTAAATGCTCTGCTTCACGTCGCCCACCATAAACCGGTTGGCCGCCCCGTGTGTCTCGGCGTCGCGGGAGACCATCCGCAGGATCGTCTCCTGCACCAGATTGATGTCCTGGTACTCGTCCACCAGCACCTCGGCAAACTGGTCGCGCAGTTGGCGGGAGACCGCGGAAGGAACCGTCCGGCCGTCCTCCGTCCGCTCCGTCAGCACCTGCAGCGCGAGATGTTCCAGGTCGCTGAAATCGACCAGCGAACGGGCCCGCTTTTCCCGCTGAAACGCCGCTTCAAACTCGCAGACGAGCCGGGCGAGCGTCCGCATGTGCGGAGCGAGCCGGCGCACATCCTCCAGATACCGCTCGGCCGGCATGGCAAAATACTGTTCCGTCAGCTCGCCCAGCGCCTTTTTCACCTCGTTGCGCAGGTCCTGCACCTGCTCTTTGACCTCGGGGGCCGCCTCCTTGACCGACGGCAGCCTTCCGAACGATACGGCGCGCACCGCCGACTCCGCCGCTTCCCATCCCTGACGGCAGGCGGCGCCAGCCCGAGCGAGCGCGTCCGCCTCCGCCTCCAGCAGCGGCACGTAGGCCTGGGGGCCGTCCGGTGCCGCAGCGAGAACGGCCGCCCTCCGGATTTTTCCCTCCAACGCCCGCAGTTCCAACGCCAGCGACTGCAGGACGCTTTTGGTCCAGGCCAAGCTGTCCAATCCGCCGGGATCGGCCGCTTCAAACATCCCGGCCGCCTCGTCGAGCCAGCGCTCGGGCTCGGGATGGCTGCGGGAAAACTCGTACAGCCTGACCAGGAGCGTCGCGAGCGGCGTGTCGTCCTGGCCGTCCAGGATCAGATCGGCCAGCGCCTGAAACTCCGCGTCCCGCTCGTACCACGCCTCCATCTGCTCGTCCAGCACGTCCTGGCGCAGCAGCTCGGCTTCCATCTGGTCAGCGATGCGGAAATCGGGGTCCAGCTCCACCAGGTAGTAATACTGGCGCAGGAGCGAAAGACAGAAGGAGTGAAGCGTGGTGATCGTCGCCCGCTGCAGCAGCGCCAGCTGCCGCCGCAGGTGGGCGGAGTGGGGCTGCGCCTTCAGCGCCTTGCGCAGGGCGTCGCCGATGCGGTGCCGCATCTCTGCGGCGGCCGCGTTGGTAAAGGTGACCACCAGCAGTTGGTCCACCCCGACCGGATCGCTTTCATCCATGATCCGCCGGATGATCCGCTCCACCAGGACAGACGTCTTCCCGGAACCGGCCGCCGCCGCCACCAGCAGATTGCGGCCGCGCCGCGTAATCGCCCGCCACTGCTCCTCCGTCCACTGCTCAGGCTTGGCCTCTTGCTGCTGTGACATCGTCGTTTCCTCCTTCTTCCGTTTGCTGTTGGCCGGCCAGCATGCTCCACACCTGTTTGTTGTTCCATTTGGGCAGTTGGCGCATCTCCCCGGCCGATTCCGCGTCAAACTGGCAGACTGGTTTGTACGCGCAGAACTGGCATGCGGTCACGGTCCCCTGGACATACGGGGCGATCTGGATTTCGCCGTCGGTCATGCGCTGCCCGATCGCTTCCACCGTCTCCCGCACGTACTGCTGCAGCGCCTGAAACTGCTCCGGGGTGGCGACGGACGAACGGGCCGACAGGCTGCCGTCCTTTTTCAGCTCAAACGGCAGCAGTTCGGACGGCCCCTGCTCCACGTAGGCGTCCATCATCCGCGCCAGTTCCGGGTCGGCCAGCATCAGCCCCTTCATGCGCAGCTTTTTCGCCCGCTCCCTGGCGGCCTCGTCCGGTGTCAGCAGCCGCTTGGCGGTGACGAACGGATCGGCCACCTGGTAGTAAAAGACCCCCGCCGGTTCCGCCTTTTTCCCCAGCCAGGCCTCCGCGTTGGTCACCACTACGTCCAGGTAGACCAAGAGCTGCAGATTGAGCCCGTTCCACACGTCGGAGAGCTGGAGCTGCTTGGGGCCGGATTTGTAGTCGATGACGCGGAGATACGGCACTTCTTCGTCCAGCGACTGGTCCACGCGGTCGATGCGTCCGACGAGCAGCATTTCCGCCCCGTTCGCCAGTTTCAGCGCCAGCCCCGGCAGGTCACCGCCCGGGCCGAACGCCACCTCCAGCCCCACCGGAGCAAACCGGCTGCGCTTGGCGTGTTCCCCCAGCACGTAGATCGCCCGGCCCACGGCCCGCTTCAGTTTGCCGGACAGGTAGCGGTACCGGGCCGTCCGGGTCAGGATGCTGCTCCGCGTGGCCGGCACCAGCTCGTCCACCACCGCGCTGGCGAGCTGCATGCTGTCGGCCTCGGTCAGCCGTCCCCACTCCAGGTGTTCTTCGTTCATCTTTTCCACGGCCCGCTTCAGCGAGGCGTGGAACAGCTCGCCCACGTCAAACCGCTCCAGCTTGTACAGCCGCCGCTCGCCCAGGCGCAGCCCGTGCGAGGAAAAGTGGGAAAACGGACAGGCCTGGAAGCGTTCCAGGCGGGAGACGCTCATTCTCAGCCGCTCGCCGTACAGCGCCCGGCTGGTCTTTCTGTCGAGCGGCGCCGCCCGGTTGGTGTAGCGCAGGCCGGAAAGCAGCCAGCCTTCCCGTGCCGCATCGGGAGAGCAGCGGACAAACCAGTCGTACACTTCCCACCAAAAGACCGGAAGGGTGCCGCTCTTTTTCATTCCCCGCAAAAGCGTCAGCAGATGGCGAAACAATCGGCGCGGGCTGCCGAGCAGAAAGGCGTCCGCCTCCGCCTCTCCGGTCGGCTCGTTGTGGAAAAAGCGGTGAGGCACGTCGGGAAGCACCTCTTTCACGCGCGAAAAGACGGACGACGGCAGAAGCGCCTTGCCCTCCTCGTCAGCCAGGGCGCAGCTCAGCGCCAGGCGCCGGGAGGGGCGCGTCATCGCCTGATACAGCAGGAACGGCTCGGCCATCAGCCGCTGTCTCGCGCTGGGCGCCAGTTCCACCCCCATCTCGGCCAGCCGCTCCCGCTCCGCTTCGTCCAGGATGCCTTCTTCCTTCGGCTTGAGCGGGATGACGCCCTCGTTGACGCCGAGCAGAAACAGCGCCTTGACGTCTGGCTGGCGGGAGCGCTCCATCGACCCGACCAGCACCTGATCCAGCGCCGGAGGCACCAGCCCCAGCTCGATGCTCTCCAGGCCGCTGTCGAGGACGCGGGCATACGTGGCGATCTCCATCTGCTCGTCGCCCATCACCTCCACCACCTGGTCCAAGAGGTTCATCAAGCCGTTCCAGACCTGGCCGTGCACCTGGGCATCCTCCAGGTCGCCCGCCGCTTCCGCCGTCCGCTGCCAGCGCTCCAGCTTCTGCGGGACCTCCAGCGCAGCGAGAAAGCGGTACAACGCGGCCGTCATCTCCCGCACGTTCTCTTTTTCCGCCCGCTTCAGCTCCGCCTCAAACCGCAGCAGCGGAGCGGCGTAGCGGCGCCGCAGGCCGTCCGCCTCGGCGTCTTCGTCCGCCCCCGCCGGTCCGCCGAAGCGCCAGGGGGCCTCCTGCGCCCAGTGGGAGCCGTAAACACCGTGCGCCAGCACGTAGTTTTCCAAAACGTCAACCTGGCGCCGCACCGCTTCTTCCGCTTCCGCCCCCTCCGCCGCTTCCGGCTCCGGACTGATCAGGTCGGTCTTGAAGCAGCGAAATACTGCCTCGTACCGCCACCTTCCGGCGATCACCTCCAAGGCGGAGCGGACCAGTTCCACCAGCGGGTGGTGCATAACGGTCCGTTTCTGGTCCAGGAAGAACGGGATGCCGTAATCGGTAAAGACGGTCGCCACCTCATCCGCGTACGTCCCGATCTCCCGGAGCAGGATGGCCATGTCCCGCCAGCGGTATCCTTCGTCGCGGGCCAGCGCGAGGATTTGCAGCGCCACCGCTTCCACCTCGGCACGCCGGTTGGCGGCCGAGAGCAGCGCCACTTCGTCCGTGCGGGCAGGCGCGGGCGGCGCTCCCGGGCCGCCCCACTCAAAGTAGCGGGCCTCGAGCTGCTTGAGCCACGGACTGTGTGCAAAGCGGACAGGTTCCGTCAGCAGGACGGGCTTCTCCACGGCGACACCCGCTTCTCGCGCCATCGTCTCCAGCGCCCGGTACGTCCGCAGCGTGGGATGAAACAGGCCCAGTTCATCCAGGGACGCGTCCCGCTCGGCCGGATCGAGACAGAGAGCGATTGTCACCCGCTTGGCATGGATCATCAACTGTTCGATCAGCCGCAGCTCCTGATTGGTAAACCCGCTGAAGCCGTCGATAAACACCTCCGCCTGGCGGATGTAGGCCGATTCGCCCACCTTCGCCGCCACGCGGTTGAGAATGTCGTCGGCGTCGCAGTACCCGTCGGCCAGGTAGGCCTCGTACGCGCCCATGATCAGGCGCAGGTCGTGTATCTTCTGGTTGAGCGTGGCGCTCCCCCACTCCAGGTTTTCCGTATGTTCAAAGGTTACCCCGTACGATTTGCACTCGCTGATCAGCCGTCCCAACTGCGCCGCAAATCCGGGCTCCAGGGCGGAGCGGCCAAACACCTGAAGCTGATCCTTGTACCGCTCCAGCAGCAGGCGCAGCACCATGTGCTTGCCCAGGTCGTCCACCTGCATCAGCGTCAGATCGCCCAGCTCCTGCTGCAGGCGGTGGGCCAGCCGGCCAAAGCTGAGAACCTGCGTGCCGATCACGCCGCCCAGCCCGGACAGGGTGGCCAGCGTCTGCTCCGCCTGGAAACTGGCCTGCTCCGGCACCAGCAAAATCATCGGCGAGCCCAGCGGATCCTCCTGCAGGCGCCGGCCGATTCGCTCCAGAATCGTCCGCGTCTTTCCGGTTCCCGCCCGGCCCAGGACAAATTGGACCGCCATCCGTTTCCCTCCTCTTCGCTCTTCCTCGCAACGTGCCATGGCGGACGTACCGGCCTCGCTCCGCTCCCACGGCCGCACCGGTACACGTCCGCCGCCCTTACTCCACTTCCATGCTGATTTTGCTGCCTTCTCCCAGCGGTTCCGCCGGCGTCACGATCAAACGGCGCGGCATGCGCACGCGAATCTCCGGAACGTGGCTGATCACGCCGATCGTAAAGTCGTCCATGCGCAGCCGTTCCAGCGCGTCCATCACCACTTCCAGCAGCTCGGGGTCCAGCGTCCCGAACCCTTCGTCCAGGAAAAAGAACTCCAGGCGGCCGCCGCGCATCTGGATTTCCATGGAAAGCGCCAGCGCCAGCGCGAGCGACGTCAGGAACGTCTCCCCGCCGGACAGCGTGCTGACGGGACGGCGCAGGCCCCCGGCCCCTTCGTCCCGCAGGACGAATTCGCCTTCGTCGCCGATCTCCAGCGCGTAGCGGTTCTTGGTCATCCGCTTCAGGTGATGGGAGGCGTCGCGTGCGATCGAGGCCAGCTTTTCTTCCGCAATGAACTGGACGAATGCCTTTCCTTCCAACAGCTTTTTCAATTCCTCCAGCCTGCTCAGCTCGTCCGTCTCCGCCTCCAGCAGCTTTTGCAGTTCCTGCCACTTGCCGTGGTTCTCCTCGACGGAAGCGTACGCCTGCCGGGCGACGGCCACCTGTTCCTTGGCCGCGTGATACGCCTGTTCCCACTCGTCCCAGGCCTGCTTTGCCGCCAGCCAGTCCTCGCTGCCGACCGTACGGCCGTCCAGCGCCTGCACCAGCCGCTCTTCGTCGTAGCGGAGGCGGGCCCATTCGCTTTCAAAGGCGGCCAGCCGCTCCTGGTACTGGGGCAGCAGTTCCTTTTCCCCGTACAGTTCCCGGACGCGTTCGGGCGTGCCGAGACCGCTCTCCATGAGCGCGCGCTGCAGCGCTTCCGCGGCCTCTGCCCGCTGCCGGGTCAGCACGGCGTACGTCTCCGAGTGCTTGACCAGGTCGTTCTGCACCCGTTCCCTCGCCTCGGTCGTCTGCCTGCGCCGCTCTTCCGCCGACGTGAGCGCCTCGCGCAGCGCCGACAGGGACCGCTCCACGAGAGCGAGGCGCTCGCGGGCCGGCGTGCCGCCGGTTCGCTCCAGCCACTGCGCCTGTTTTTGCTCCCACAGCCGTTTCCGGTCGTCATGCCGTTCACGCAGGGACGCTTCCCGGGCCAGCAGTTCCGCGCGGGCCGCTTTGGCCGTTTCCCGGCGGCTGCGCAGGCGCTGCATCTGCGCTTCCTGTTCGGAGCGAACCTGCTGCAGCCGGGCCGCTTCCCGGTCTTTTCGGCCGATCTCCTCAAACCGCCGCTCGATCTCCTCCACCGGCAGGTCGCCCCGCTTCGCATCGAGCGCCGCTTCCGCCTGGGCGACCCGGAGGGCGGCCGCTTCCAGACGCTCCCGCATCTCCGCCTGCTTTCGGTGAAGCTGCTCCATCAGCACGGCGATCCGTTCGTAGCGGCGGCGCTCTTCCGCCTCCTGTTCACGCAGCGCATCCGCCTGCTGCTGCAGCCGTTCCCGCTCGGCCGCGAGCCGTTCCCGGCGAGCGGCCTGCTCCCGCAGCGCGGCGTCTTCCCGCTGATAGACGTCCAGCAGTTCCTCGATGCTGCCCGCTTTCCACTTGTCGCCGTGGCTCGCGCACTCCTGCCGGACGGCGGCGATCCGCTGTTCCAGCGCTTCCCGCTCTTCCTGCAGCACGACCTGGCGCTGTTCTCGGGCGCTCCGCTCCGCCTTGGCCGCCTGCAGCGCTTCAAAGGCGGTCCTGAGCTGCCGTTCCGCTTCCCGGAGCGCTTCCTCCGCCGCTTTTACCCGTTCCCGCAGTTCGCGGCCGTCCCGTTCGCCGTCCGCTTTGCCGGCGCCGCCGGGCACCGCCTGGGGATGGTGCGTCGAGCCGCAGACCGGGCAGGGTTCGCCGTCCGACAGACGCTCGCGGAGGAGGCGGGCCATGTTTGCTTCCTGCCACCGCTCCCATTCCGCGCGAAGCCGGTCGCGCTCCGCCTGCAGTCGGGCGAGACGCGCGTCTTCCGCCTGCCACGCCGCCTCCAGATCGCGGCAGCGGGCTTCAGCCTGTTCGCCTTCCCGCACGGCGGCCTGCCACTTTTCCTGCCAGACGGCCATCTGCTGAAGCAGGTCCCGCCATTGGCGTCCCACCTGCTTGATCTGCGCCAGCGTATCCCGGGCGTGCTCCCATTCCGCGTCCGACATCAGCGGCTGAGCGAGCTGTTCTTCCAGCCGTTTGCGCGCCTCTGCCAGCCGGGCCGCGCTCGCTTCCCAACTGGCGCGCAGCTTCTCCGCCTCGGCGGATGCCGCCTGCTGCTCCCGTTCCACGGACGCCAGCTCGGCCTCCAGCTCGCGACGCACGTTCACTTCCCGTTCCCAGTGCTGTTTGGCCTCCCGCGCCGCCGTCAAGAGGTCGCGCCACTCCGGCGTCACGGCGGCCGCGGCCAACTGTTCGGCCAGCCGCTGCCACTCGCGTTCCCCGTTCTCGAGCGCCGCTTCGTCCGCGGCCAACTGCCGTTCCGTCTCGGCCAACTGCTCGCTCACCGCCTGCCGCTCCCGATCCAGGACGGTCCACTCGTCTCTTAGCGCCGCCAGCTCTGTCTCCCACTCCGCGGCCTGGATCAGCCTGCTCTTCTGTTCGATCAAGAGCGGTTCTTCCCGCATGAGCGCGCTCTGGCAGCGCTGGTACTCGCTCTCGGCGGCTTCGTGCGCCTGCCGGGCCGCTTCCTGTTCGCGCCGGCTCTGCTCCAGCTTCCGCGCCGCTTCCGTCCAGTCCGCCTCCAGCCGCTCCCACTGCTGCACCAGCGGCCAGAGGCGCACGCTGGCCTCCCATTCGGCGATCCGGGCCTTCCACTCGTCCGCTTCCGCCTGCCGGGCCATCTGCTTGTCCAGCCGTTCCCGCACGCGCTCAAGCTCCTGCTGCCACTGGTAGAGCTGTTCCATCTCCTTGATTTTCCCGGCCAGCTCCTGCTTTTGTTCCGCGTAGACCTGCTCCTGGCGGGCAGCTTCCTCCAGCGCTTCCCTTGCCGCCTGCAGCGCTTCGGGGCCGGCATCGCCCAAGGCCGCCGCCTCCAACTGCAGCTCGTGCAGCCTTGCCCGCGTCTTCTCCAGCGCGGCGCGCACACGTTCATTCAGCTTTTCGCCGTAGATATGTAGATGAAACATCCGCTGCAGCATCTCGTTTCGCTCGCTGCCCTTCAACGTCAAAAAGCGGGAGAACTGCCCCTGCGGCAGCACCACGGCGCGGGTAAAGTCCTGCAGCGTCAGGCCGATCAGCGCCTCCACGGCCGCCGTGGCCGCGTTCGCTTTGGACTCCAGCACCACGTCCGGTTCGCCCGGCGCTTGGCCGCACTGGATGAGCCGCACCTCCGGGGGACGCCGGTTGCCCTTCTTGTCCAGGCCAAATTCCCGCTCGATCGTGTACCGGCGCCGTTCGCCCGCTTTGCCCAGCTCAAAGGTAAACGAGACGAACACCCGCTGCTCCAGTTGGTTCAGCACATCCTTGGGATGGCTTCCCCCGCCCTGCCGGACGACCTGTCCGTACAGGGCCAGCGTGATGGCATCGAGAATCGTCGATTTGCCGCTCCCGGTCGGGCCGAAAATCCCGAACAGCCCGGCCTCGCAGAGCGTCTCAAAATCCACTTCCTGCATCTCCCGATAGCTGTGCAGCCCGGCCAGCTTCAAGCGTATCGGCTTCATCCCGTCTCCTCCTCTCCGGATTCTTCCGCCAGCAGGCGGAGGAACAGATCGACCAGCCGCTCGTCGGGCTGCGCGCCCCGCCTGCGCTCGAAAAAGCGGCGAAACAACTGGTCAGGCTGCAGCTCCGCCAGTTCGGTCCGCGCTTCTTCCCGCTCTTGTTCCCGTTCGCCCTGCACCACCACGCGCCGAATGCTGACAAAATCGTCGCTCAGTTTGCGCAGCCGCTGAAATTCGGCGGGATCGATCACGTCGGACACGTGCAGCTCCAGATCGATCCACGTGCCCGCGTCCCGTCCTTCTTCCAGCCAGCGCTCCACCTGGGCGATGCCCTCCGTTGCCTTCCAGCGGGCCAGCGGCTTGCCGCTTTGCAGGTAGACGATCTCTTCCTGCACCTCCCCGCCGGGAACGATCTCCACCAGCACGACGGCCTTGCTTTGGCCGGCTTCGGAAAAGCTGTACGCGAGCGGCGAACCGCTGTAGCGGATCAGGGGGCGCTCCCCCAGCTTCTGCAGGCGGTGCAGGTGGCCAAGCGCCACGTAGTGCGCCTGCGGCGGGAAGGCATCCGGCGAAACCGTCAGCGCCCCGCCGATCTGAATCGGCCGCTCCGACTCGGTTTCCTTGCCGCCCATGACAAAGAGATGGCTCATCACCAGGTTGACGGTATCCCCGCGAAACCGGCCGGCCAAATCGGCAAACAGCGTCTGGATCCGCTCGGAAAAGGCGAGCTGCATCTGCTCCGGCGTGAATGTCTCACTCAACAGCTCTTTCAGGCGGGATTCCGACGGATACGGCAGGGCCAGCACGACGGCGTGATGGTCGACGTCCGGCACGGCCAGCTCCAGCCACGACGGTCCCCCGTCCACGATGCGCACGCGCTCCGGCGATGCCTCGGGACCGGACAAGAGCGGCGCTTCCTTGGGCAGGCCGAGCAGGACGATCCCGTGCTTGGAGGCGAGCGGCGCGGCCGCGCGAACGCGCTCCGGCTGGTCGTGGTTCCCGGCAATCACGACCACGCCGCGCCGACCTCCCGCCGACAACCGCTCCAGCGCTTCGTAAAACAGCTCTTCCGCCCAGGCAGGCGGATTGACCGAATCGTACACGTCGCCGGCGACCAGCACCAGGTGGACCTCCCGCTCGTCCGCGATCCGGCACAGCTCGTCCACAAACGCGGCCTGCTCCGCGCGCCGGTCGCGCCCTTCCAACTGCCGCCCGAAATGCCAGTCGGCCGTATGTAAAATGCGCATGCTTTCACCCTTTCCCGATCATGTGTTTGCTTTTATTGTAACAAAAGCGAAGCCAGGCGCGGCAAGAAAAAAGCTGCAGCACCCGTTTACCGGACATTTCCGCCGGCCGGTCCGCGCGGCAAGGAGCGGATTCACCGGCTGGTGCCCGAACGAAATCCTCCCAAGCAAAAAGCCGCACACCCGGCACACGGCCGGATGGCGGCTTCGCTCGTTTTCGCTTGTCAGTGGCGAACGGTGGACTTGTGCGGCTGCTTGAGCGACTGCACGCACATGTAACAGATGACGGCAAACAGACAGGTAATGACCAGCGAGTGGAACAGGGTCGCGTACAGGTGCAGCCGGAACAGGACGACCAACCCGCCGCTCAGGATCTGCACCGCCGTCAGCACGAAGGCCAGGATGCTCGCCCCGTACAGGTCGCGCCGCTTCTCCTTGAAATGGCGGACGGCGTAGATCATGGCGCCCAGGACCAGCACGAACAGCAGGGCGGCAGCCGCCCGGTGCGCGAAGTGAATGCCGGTCTGTCCCGCCAGCTCGGGAATCAGTCTGCCCTGGCAGAGCGGCCAGTCGCTGCATCCCATGCTGGAACCGGTATGGCGGACATAGGCGCCCAGGTAGACGACGCCATAGGCGTACGCGGCCACGCCCCAGATGTAATTGCGGAATCCCTTGGAGACGGGCATCTGCACCCATTTCTCCCGCTTGTCTCTCTGCAGCACGAACAGGCTTAACAGAAAGACGCCGGTAAAGGCCAGCAGGGAAAATCCAAAGTGCAGCGCCAGCACCCCGGACGACTGCGGCCAGATCACCGCGGATGCGCCCAGAATGGACTCCACGACGATAAAGAACAAGCCAAAGATGGCCAGGTTGCGCACTTCCCGGTTGCCCCGGTAGCGGCGCCAGGCCATCACGGAAAACACACCGACCACGATGCCGGCGATCCCCGTGACGAACCGGTGCATGTATTCAATCAGCGATTCCAATGTGTATTCCGGGACCCATCTGCCGTTGCAGAGCGGCCAGTCGTTCCCGCATCCCAATGCCGATTCGGTCTTCGTTACCAGCGAGCCGCCAATCATCACGCCCAACATGACGAGCGTGGCAACGACAGCCAGCGGTTTCAGCCATTTTTCCATCTGTGAACACCTAGCTCGAATAAATTATTGTTGTCCCTCTTTACAATAGTAAAACATCCCCCGCCATGCAAGGGATGTTCCGTTGCCATTTGTGAGCGTTGCGTGTCAAAAGTTCGCGATCATCGTGCTGACGACGACGGCCGCGCAGAACACGGTCAGGTACAGAATGGAAAATCCGAACAGCTTGCGCGCCCACGCCAGGTCATCCTTGGCATGGAAGCCCTGATACAGAAATACGATGTACAGCACGCCCATGAACGCCATGACCGCCAGATAGAGATAGCCAACGTTGCCGTACACGAACAGCAGCAGCGAGGCCGGCAGCAGCACGGAGCCCCACAGGAACATCTGCCGTTTTGTCTCGGCAAACCCTTTGACCACCGGCAGCATCGGAATGCCGCCTGCTCGGTAATCTTCCGTTTTCAGCATGGCCAGCGCCAGGAAATGAGGCGGTTGCCACAGGAACAGAATCAAAAACAGCAGCCACGCGCTCGGGTCCATGTTGTTGGTGACCGCCACCCAGCCGATAACCGGGGGAGCCGCACCGGAAACGCCGCCGATCACCGTGTTCAGAGTGGTGACGCGCTTGAGCGGTGTGTAGATCAACACGTAGAAAATATGACCGATCAAGCCCCACACCGCTGCCAACGGGTTGGCAAAGACAGCCAGCACGACCAGACCAACAAGCAGGAACACGATACCGATCAGCAGCGCATGACGGGGCTGAATGCGCCCGGACGCCAGACCGCGGTCCCTGGTGCGTTTCATCTTTTGATCAAGCTCACGGTCGTAGTAGTTGTTCAGTGCCGCACCGGACATGATCACCAAGGCGGTGCCGAGCATGGTGAACAGCGCCAGTTTCCAATCGGGAAAACCGTGGGAAGCCAGCCACAGACCGGTAAATGTAGCCATCAGGTTAGACATGGTGATGCCCGGTTTGGTGAGCTGCACGTAATCGCGCCAAGTTGCCTGCTGCACCGGTTGGGCCTGCATGGCGGAATCGGTATTGAGCGATTCCTGCATCGTCACTTGCTGGTCCACGTTTCGTACCTCCTGTCTCATTTGTGTGCAAACATCCCTTTACATGGGCATACCGCTTCTAGCGAGGAAGCGGCGGCCCGAATCTCTCACATATATTCGTTTCGGCTAATAAATCAGCTTACATTGTAACGAAACAAGTCCTGACAAGTCAACCTGCGGGGTGCGAGAGTGTGCCCGCTTCTGTCGTTTCGCTGCGGTTACCGCAATTGTATCAGAATAAGCAAATCCAAAACGACATCATTCTTGACAAAATTTCAACAGGCGCTTACCTGCCGAAGATGACGTCCAGCACGCCGGCCGTTTCTCCACCCGGATATATCAGGTACAGCAGGGTGTATACGGTTACGCCCGTGATCGCCGAGCCAAACCAGACTACCGAAGTCCAGGGGCCGATTTTTTTGTGCTTGGCATACTGCTTTTTGTACCCGTAGTAGAGGGTAACCAGCCCCATCACGCCCCCCACCGTAGCCAACACGATGTGAAAGAGCAGGAAAATTTGATAGAAGATGCGGATATCGTCCGGACCGCCAAAATGGGTATTGCCCACGAAGGCAGTGCGAGACACGTAGGTGATAAAGAAGAGGGTGGCGAAAATGGCCGCCCATGTCATCAGCTTGATGTGCGTTTCCGTCCGGCGGCAGCGGATGTTATACCAGCCGAACGCGACGAGAATGCCGCTGATGGCAATAAACGACGTGCTGATGGTCGGCAGAATGATCGACATGTCCTACACCTCAAATCGTCCGTTTCTCTCTGTTTGTTACGCGTTTCCCTTGTCGGCGCCGGACGCAGCCAGATCACCCAATTGTGGTCCGGGCGTCTGCTGGTCCATTGGCAAATCGTTCTGTTTCTCCTGTTTATACCATCGGAAGAAGATGTACGCCAGCACCGAGCTGTATACCCCTTCCTGCACCAGCTTCATGATGATGCCGCCCAGGCGCTGGTCCTCGAAGGCGGTATGGCCCGGAAACAGTAGCGGCGCATTCATGTAGCTGTGATAAAGCGGTTCGCCCGCGAAAATGATCAGGGCACAGGACGGCGTAATCAAGACGCCATTGAGGAACAGATACGCCACTTTCCGCAGCCCTTCCAACGGTTTCTCCTGCACGGGAAGCGGGCTCACGATCGGCCACCACATGCAGAAGGCGGCGAGAAAGATTACCGCGTGAATGGCGTTCATCCAATTGTGGTTCTGGGCCGCATAGTCCAGAATCGCCGGAAAGTGATAAAAGGAAAGCAGGCTGTTGAAGAGAAGCGCCGCTACCACCGGTCGGGTACAGAAACGAAGGACGGCACGCACCCCCCGGTTGCGGAAAATGACGGCCCACAGCCAACCCGGAATGCCCAGCATGATCATCGGCGGCAGCGCAATGAACAGCAGAGCCATCTGCAGCATGTGCATGCTGAACAGGTAATGGTGCCCCAGGTAGTTGATCGGACTTCCCGCTGCCGCGTACAGGATCACCATCGCCAGGACAAAGATGGTCTGTTGTTTCCCGGTCGCCGGCTCTGCGCCGGCAAAGCGGCTGCGCAGCGGTCCGGTCACCAGGAAGTACAGGACGACCAAGAGCAGCGTGATCAGCAGGACTTCCGGATTCCACAGATCGGAAAAAGGGCCGATTCCCGTATCGGACGCGTTGTGATGCTGATGGTGGTTATGCATGAATCCCGTCTCCTTTCCTACTAGAAAGGGTGCCCTTCATTCAAACTCCATTATACCGCTGATTTGCGCTTTCTTCCTCTTGTAAAAATGAACAAACTCGGACAAATATTCGGCTGTTAGCAGCGCGTCAGCCTGTTTGCCACCGCTTGCGCTCCCTTGGTGAACTCGTCATCCCCTTGCGGATGCGCAAAAAAAGGGCAGACCAAGAAGTCTGCCCTTCTTTCTGTTTCTGTTTTTACACCCACACCCAGAACACGAACACGATCACGGCTGCCAGCACGAAGAACAGGCCGGCAAAGATCGAGATGCGGGCAAACTCATGCCCCTTTTGGTCCATGTGCATCCAGAAGAACAACTGGAAGAGCGCCTGGACAAACGCCAGTCCGACGATAAAGGGTACGGTAAATCCGCTCGGCACCACCTCATAAGCGACTGCGACGAAAGCCAGGGCGGTGAGCACGAGGGAAGCGATAAAGGCCACAATGTGGTTCTTCGCGCTTTCCTTTTTCACTTTGGGCTTGCGTACTTCTTCATTGTGCGTATGTGCTCCCATCGCTTATCCCACCTTTCCACCGATCATGCCCATGAGATAGACCACGGTAAAAATGAACACCCACACGACGTCGATGAAGTGCCAGTACAGGCTGGCTACGTAAAACTTCGGAGCGGTCACCACGGTCAGGCCTTTTTTGACGGCCGCCAACTGCAGGGTGACGATCCAGAGAATCCCGAACAGCACGTGGCCTCCGTGGAAGCCAACCAACGTGTAGAACGCCGAACCAAACGCGCTGGACGAAATCTTGTGTCCTTCATGGTAGTAGTGCATGAACTCGTAAATCTCCAGGCCGAGGAAGCCGAGACCGAGCAGGACCGTCACGGTCAGCCAGGCCTGCACCTGTTTCAGGTTTTTCTTGTGCATCGCCAGCACCGCAAACACGCTGGTGAGCGAACTGGTCAAGAGCAGCAGCGTCGCAATCGCCACGAGCGGCATGTCAAAGAGCTGCTGCGAAGAAGGTCCGCCGTTGGTCTGGTCGCGCAGAGCGATAAACGTCGCGAACAGCGAACCGAAGAGAACGGTTTCCCCGCCGAGGAAGAGCCAGAAGCCGAGGATCTTGTTCTTCCCTTCCAGGGTGGCTTTTTCCGGTTCGTCAGGCAGAACCGCGTGTACGTGATGTGTAGCCATTACGCCTTAACCCCCTTCTCTTCGATCTCGTCCGGTTCAATGTGATAGCCGGGGTCGTCTTTCAGCGAACGCAGCAGCATGCACGCAAAGTTGATCGCCAAGCCGATGACGACGACCACGTAGTTGTGATACATGAACCCGAAACCGGCGATAAACAGCCCCACAGACATGACGAACGGCAGGAAGGAACCGGACGGCATGTGGATGGAGCCCAGCGGTTCGGCCGGGGTCATGCCTTTGTTCCCCGCCATTTTTTCTACCCACAGCGCGTCCAGACCGCGTACCAGCGGCGTTTGCGCAAAGTTGTACTCCGGCGGCGGAGACGGAATCGACCATTCCAGCGTGCGGCCATCCCACGGGTCGGCCGGAGCGCGTTTGCCGCTCT
Source organism: Brevibacillus sp. WF146 (assembly GCF_001673705.2). Lineage (NCBI taxonomy): Bacteria > Bacillati > Bacillota > Bacilli > Caryophanales > Paenibacillaceae > Brevibacillus > Brevibacillus sp. WF146. The sequence goes on along the minus strand of NZ_CP109943.1, from coordinate 840,969 downwards.
TCGCGGTAACGGCGACGTTCACCAGGAACAGAATCGTACCGATGCTCATGCCAAACACGCCGATCGTACTGATGAAGTTGCCCAGTTCCAGACCTTGGCCGGCCAGGTAGGTGAAGACGCGGCGCGGCATCCCCATCAGACCCAGGAAGTGCTGCGGGAAGAAGGTCAGGTGGAACCCGACGAAGAACGTCCAGAAGTTCCATTTCCCGAGCGTTTCGTTCAGCATCTTGCCGAACATTTTCGGCCACCAGTAGTAGAGGCCGGCAAACAGACCGAATACGAGACCGCCTACGATTACGTAGTGGAAGTGCGCCACGACGAAATAGCTGTCGTGGTATTGGTAGTCAGCCGGCGGAATCGCCAGCATCACACCGGTCATACCGCCGATGGTGAAGGTCGGAATGAACCCGACGGCGAACAGGTTTGCCGTGGTGAAGCGGATTTGACCGCCCCACATGGTGAACAGCCAGTTGAAGATTTTGATACCGGTCGGCACCGCGATCAACATGGTCGCCAGACCGAACAGCGTGTTGGCAATCGGCCCCATGCCGGTGGTGAACATGTGGTGCGCCCACACCATGAAGCCGAGGAAACCGATCAGCGCGGTCGCGAATACCATGGAGCTGTAACCAAACAGACGCTTTTTCGAGAATGTACTAACGACTTCAGAGATGATACCAAACGCAGGCAGAATCAGGATGTACACCTCGGGGTGACCGAAGATCCAGAACAGGTGCTGCCAGATCAGAATGTTACCGCCGGCATCCGGGTTAAAGAAGTTGCCCCCGAACAGGCGGTCGAACATCAACAGCACCAGACCGACGGTGATCGCCGGGAACGCGAACAGAATCAAGCCGGAAGTCACGAAGGACGTCCAGGTGAACAGCGGCATGCGCATGAAGGTCATGCCCGGCGCGCGCATGTTGATGATCGTCACCAGGAAGTTGATCCCACCGATCAGGGTACCCAGACCGGCGATCTGCAGGCCGAGCACGTAGAAGTCAATGCCGCGGCCGCTGAATTGGTTGAGGGCCAGGGTCGTGTAGGACGTCCAGCCGGCGTCAGGCGCACCGCCCAAAAACCAACTGGTGTTCAGAAGCACGCCCCCGAAGAAAAAGAGCCAGAAACCGAGTGCGTTGACGAACGGGAACGCAACGTCGCGCGCACCGATTTGCAGCGGAACAACCGCGTTCATCAGGGCAAAAATCACTGGCATGACAGCCAGGAAGATCATCGTGGTACCGTGCATGGTAATCAGTTCGTTAAACGTCTTGGCCCCGACGACATAAAGCTCCGGATACATCAATTGCAAACGAATCAGCAGGGCCTCAATTCCGCCGGCCAGGAAAAAAAGGCCGCCGGCAATCAGGTACAGGATCGCGATTTTCTTGTGGTCCACTGTCGTGAGCCAATCCCACAGCCCTGACCGCTTTGGTGCATGAGAAGCATGTGCAGACACGGTTTTACCTCCTTTTTAGCGTCACTGCCTCATGACGGTCGCTTACTGTTTGTTTTCGTCCTTCACTTCGTCCTTCACACTGAGGGTGTACAGGTAATCAACCAGTGCGTTCACTTGGTCGTCGCTCAGGTTCAGGTTTGGCATGTTGTTGCCCGGCTTCATTTTTTGCGGGTCTTTCAGCCATTCCTCAAGGTATTTTCGCTCGTTCGGCTTGATGCCCGCCACGCGCATGCGGTCAGCAAAGTTGGTCAGGTTCGGACCCAGTTTTCCGCCTTTGCCCGCTACAGCGTGGCAGCCCAAACAGCTCTTTTCGAAAATGGCTTGGCCTTCTGCGGCACTGGCGGTAGCCTTCTTCGGATCGGCAGACTGCACGGTTTTCATCTTCTGTGCCCACTTGTCGAAGTCGGCCTGCTCCATGACTTCCACTTTGAAGTCCATCAGAGCATGGGACGCCCCGCACAGTTCGGCGCATTTGCCGTAGAAGGTGCCGGTTCTGTCGGCCTGCAGCCACATTTTGTTTTCCAGGCCCGGGTTGGTGTCGATTTTACCGCCCAGCGCCGGAATCCAGAACGCGTGGATCACGTCGGCGGAGTTCAGGGTGAATTGAACCTTTTTACCCACCGGCAGCACCAGGTCTTGCGCGGTAGCTACACCGAGATCCGGATACTCGAACTCCCACCAGAACTGGTGAGCGGTTACGTTCACTTGAAGCGCTTCCTTATTGTCGTATTCTTTGGAAAGAGCAAAGCCGGTGGTGACCGTCGGGATAGCCATGATGATCAGAAGCAGGAACGGAATGGCCGTCCATAGGATCTCCAGCGTGTGGCTGCCTTCCACCTGTTTCGGAATGCCCTCTTGTCCCGGACGTTTGCGATAACGGATAAGGACATAGGTCAAGATCAGAATAACAACGATAAAGACGCCGATCATGATGGAGAAGGACAACTTCATCAGATCGAACTGCATTGCTGCAACCGGCCCCTGCGGCTTGAGCGCGGAGAGCTCTTGTATGCCGCAACCGGTTAGTGTCAGCGCCAGCAACCCAAACAGGAAAAGCTGACGCCAAAACTGTTGCCAACTCTTCATACCATTGAACCCCTCTTTCTTTCGTGTTGGTAACATTCCGCCCGCAACCTGCCGTGCAGCCGAATGTTTATTCGTACTCTTTTGTCTGTCAACGATCACTCCGTCTGCTGCTATCCTCCACTATGATACCCAAAGCTGAAAAGTATTAGCAACCGGAGAGCGCGACAAACAAATAGAGTAAGGGCCATTCCCTACACCTACCTCGACTGGTAACCTCTTAAGTATACATAATTTTCTTGGAAGCTCCCATGCCATTTGGAATAAATCTGTTAACAAATTTATGAACAATTTTGTGAAACTATTTTTCAATGGGTTGACAAGCCGATTCTTTTTTGTGAGAGACCCGGCTGTGCAGCGCCATGCCGCCGACGACCAGCAGCATTCCGGCCCACGACCATGCCCCCGGCAGCGGCGCGGACAGCAGGAGCACTTCCAGCAGCACGGCAAACACCACTTCGCCCGCCTGCGTGGCTTCCACCGCGGCCATACGCCCGGGACTGCCCTTGGACAAGTCGGTGGCCTGAAAAAACAGCACCGTCGCCACGATCCCGGACGTCACCGCCACGATCAGGGACTGCACCGTCTGGCTGACGCTGGGCAGTCCCTCCGCCGCCGCTCCCCAGACTGCCAGCAGCAGCCACAGCGGGATGCTGGCCAGCGTCATGCCCAGCACCCGCTGGTAGGCGTCAAGTCGCCCCCGGGTAATTTCCATCATCTTGCGGTTGCCGAGCGGATAGGCAAACGCGGCGACGACAACCGGCACGATCCCGTACAGCGCCTCCTTGACCCCGAGCGCCTTCGCGTGCTCCATCTGCATCAGGGCCACCCCGGCCAGGATGATCAGGGATACGGCCAGTCCCTTGTACGGAATTTTCTGACCCAAAAACGGAACAAGCAGCGAACCGGCGACGATGGTCACCTGCCACGTGCCGGCGATCAGCCAGCCCGGACCGTACGCGGCGGCAAAACTGAGCGGACCGTAAAACAGCCCGAACCCGACGAAGCTCCAGACCAGCCACGCCCACGGTCTGGCCCCCATCTCCCGCCACAGCGGGCGCAGATTGCCGCGCAGCCAGACGATCGCCAGCAGAAACGGGACCATGAACAAATAGCGAAGCGAGGAACTCCAGATCCAACTGCCTCCTGCCAGATCCATCGCCCGGTTGAGCACAAACGTAAAGGCAAAAAAGAAGGAAGCCACAACGCCCAGCACGATCGCCCGCACCACCATCCCCCATTTCTCCCGCCATTTCCTTTTTGCCTCTCCAAGTTGTAGCATATCCCGACCGCCGTCTCCTGTCAAAGCGGCCGCGTCCCCTTTTGGCACCTTCTCCATCTCCCGGGGCGGGATGGATCAAACAGGCGGCGGTTCACACCGGCTGCCGCGAGCGGCGGCGCTTCCCGTCCGACAGGAGGTTTCGGGTCCGACCGGCAAAAAAGCCCCTCGGAAAGCCATCGCGGCATTTCCGGGGGCATCGCATGTCACGCCTTTTCCGCGCGTCCGCTCCTGATCAGCCAGAGGTGCTGCAGGTATTCGGCCACGCCGAGCAGGATGGCGGCAAAACCGGCGCCGATGGGGACGATCCGCGCCCCGGGCAGGACAAAGGCGCTCAGGTTGACGATGAGGAAGGCGGCGATAAAATCGACCGCCGTACTCAGCCACAAGGTGCCGGGCCTCAGCAGAAACAATTCCAGCACGTGTCCGGCGATGGCGAAAAACAGTCCCACGCCGATCGACTGATAGAGGGAGGCGTAATTCAGCTCCGGGAACAGGGCATCGGCGAGGACGACCACCGCCGGGCAGACGAACAGCTTTACGAGCAAACCGGCCACCAGCATCCTTCCTCCTTCTGTTGGACTACCTTCAGTATGTCCGCCGCCGCTGCCGCTTAACCCGCCGGCCCGAGCCTCCGACCCGCCCTGCCGCGCGAACGGCCGCCGGGCGGTACGCGCCGCTTCCCGATCGGCACAGCTCGCCTCGCGCGCCGCAGGCTACGCCGCTTCCTGCCGCTCCTGCCGCGGATACGCCAGCGTCACCACCAGGCTGACGACGGTCAGCAGCGCCAGCACGACAAAGATCTGATGCAGCCCGCCGGCCAGCGCTTCCCGCGCCGCCTGCAGCACGTCCGGCGGGAAGTGCCGGGCCGTCTCCGGGGTGAGGATCTTGTTGACGTCGACGCTCTCCGTCCCCTGGATGCCCTGTACGGACCGATTGAGCATCAGACCGAACAGGGCGATGCCAATCGTCTGCCCCAGCGTCCGGATCAAGGTGTTGGTCGCCATCGCGGCTCCGCGCAGGTTCCAGCCGACGGACAGGACGGCGCCGGTAAACGAGGTAAAGGCAAAGCCGAACCCGAAACCGACGACAAAGGTGATCACAAACAGCATCCCGTGCGGCGTTTCCGCCGAGATCAGCGCCAGCCAGAGCGTCGCCCCGATCAGGGCGATCAGCCCGATCAGCGAGGTGGTGCGAATCCCGATCCGGGCCAGCAGTCGGCCGCTCCACGCCGCTCCCAGCGGCCATCCGATCGACATCGGAATCAGCGTCAGGCCGGAGCCGGTCGCTCCTTGACCGTAGACCCCCTGAATCCACATCGGCAGATAAAAGGAGACGGCCACCAGAACGGCCGCCAGCAGAAAGCCCGCCAGATTGGCTACGCTGATGGCGCGGATGGAAAACAACTGCAGCGGCAGCATCGGTTCGGGCGACTTTTTCTCGATGTAGAGAAACAGCGCCAGGCCGCACGCGGCAGCCGCCAGCAGCCCGACGATCAGCGGCGAATCCCAGGGGTGTTCCGTCCCGCCGCTCAACAGCGCGTACAGCAGCGCGGACATGCTGGCGGTAAACGTCGCGACCCCGGCGTAATCAATATGCTTCCGCTTCTTTTCGATCTGCTCGTGCAAATACATCCCGATCAGGGCGATGGACACGATCCCGAACGGCAGATTCATGTAAAAGATCCAGTGCCAGGAGACGTAGTCCACCAAGAGGCCGCCGGTCAGCGGGCCCAGGATGCCGGAGATGCCCCAGATCCCGCTCATCCACCCCTGCACTTTTCCCCGCTCTTCAAACGGGTAGATGTCCCCGATAATCGTATAGGTAATGGTGATGATGGCGCCAGCGCCCATCCCTTGAAAGGCGCGAAACCAGATGAGCTGTTCCATCGTCTGGGACAGCCCCGACAGCACCGACCCGATCAGAAACAGGCTGGCCCCGACGTTGAACACGATTTTCCGTCCGTACAAGTCGGCCAGTTTTCCGTAAATCGGGGTGGTGACCGCCGACGTCAGCAGGTAGATGGACACCACCCAACTGATCAGATGGAGTCCTCCCAGATCGCTGACGATGGTGGGCATCGCCGTGCTGACAATCGTCCCTTCGATGGCGGCCAAAAAGGTGGCGATCATCACGGCAATGGTCACATTGCGCTTGTTTGAAACGGGTTTCATCGACACATCCTCCACTCCTGCCGTTACCGGCGTTCTTTTCCGCTGGCGCCGTCCGGTTCCGGCCGCTGCAGCGCATCCGCCAGCCGGAACATCAGCCCGGAAAGTTGGGCCGCTCCCCTTCCGCGAATCCGGCAAACGTTTCCCGACTGCTCGCCGCGGCCATTCACCTGCCCGCCGGACAGCGGTGCCGGGCAACGCAATGACGCGGCCACCGACACAAGACGAACGACCTGTGCCGCCGGTAATCATGCGGCCCAGGTCGCCACGTGCACACGCCCTCGCTATTCCTCTTCGCTCGCTTTCTGCTTCGCCAGTACGGGGTCGAGCAGGGTTGGGCCGTACTTTTTCTCCAATCCTTTTATCCACTCGTCTTGGTATTTGGCACGGTTCTTGCCCGCCAGTTTTTCCTTGATTTTCTCCCGCGCCTGTTCCAGGGTGGGCACGGGATTGCCCAGTTTCTCCTTGTTCTTGTCGTAGTACTCCTTGATTTGCTCTTCCGTCACCGGATACGCCTTTTCAAACAGCTTGTCTTTCAGCATCACGATTTTCAGCGCTTCCCGGAACGTCTGCTCGTTGAATCCCTTCTTTTCCAGCGAGCGGCGGAATGCTTCATCCGAGCCCAGCGACTTTTTCAGCGCGTCAACCTGCTTTTCGAGTTCCGCTTCGTCAATCGTGACCCCCTGCTGCTTCGCTTCCTGGGTGATCAGCGCATCCGCGATCAATTGGTCCATGACCCGTATCCCGTACTTGTGTTTCAACGCGTCGCTGAATTGCGACTCGGTGATCGTCACGTCTCCCACCTTGGCGACAGCCGGATCTTCCTTCTCTCCCTCCGAAAGCCCCACCACTGCCAGCGCCAGCAGCAGCACGGCGGCAGCCAGGATGGATACATCAAACTTTTTCATCAGGTCGTCCTCTCTTTCTTCGCACTTCTACGCCATTATGCCATTATAATAGAGAGCGGTTGCGGAAGAAAGATGGAATCACTGTTCCACAACCTTTCCACAATGGTGACAAATTTGTGACAACCCTATAATAAGTACTTGGTAAACAAAGCGGAAATCACGGAGGCAATAACCGGCCCCAAAACCGCCCAAATCTGCAAAAACCGCTCCTGCTTTCTTCCCTTGTCCCCTTCGATCATTTTGGTGAATTGTTCCATGTCGCTTTTGTCGTGGTCCAACAATTGCAGGATCAAGTCCTTCTCCGTCGTGCCCCGTTTCAGCTCCAGTTCCGTCTGCAATTTGGTGATCGCCTGCAGCAGTTCGGCGCGAACCTCCTCCATCCTCTCCAGGCGGTGTTCGATGCGCTCCAGCCATTTGGTCGCCACGGACATTTTTCCTTCCAGTTGGTCGATCCGTTCCTCGAACTTGTCCAGGCGTTGATAGATACGCTGCACGCTGTCCTGTGTCATCTCGTTTTTCCCCGGTGTCATGGCTCCCACCTCCTCCATCTTTCTCTTTACTCCTTATTTATGAGAAGCGGCCGTGCTTTGCTTGTACCACCGCCCCTTGGGGCACCGACAGCAGCAAAACAGGCCCCCGACCAATCAGGAGCCTGTTGACGGGAGCCGCAGGGGAAAAAGGCCCGCACATGGCTGCGGGCTTTCCTCACGATTCGATCCAGCGGCAGAGCGGACCCAGCACCCTGCTCGCATCCTGGTAGCCCAGGGTGTACAAGTCCAGCAGCCGGGCCGGATTGCGTTCCACCCGGCGGATGCGGACCGGTTTGCTCGGCGTAATGACGAAGGCCCGCTTCTCCTCACGCAGCGACCTGATCCGCGCCAGTGTCTCATTGAACCGGCGGTGATGATCGAACAAGACGCGCACCAGATGCTTGTACCGGGGAAACAGCCGCTCTCCCAGCCAGGACAGGTTGACCGGCTGCCGGACGTACTCTTCCGTCCCTGTGCGCACGACAACAATCCGTTCGTTACCGTCCCGAAGCGACTTTTCGATCGGGATCGGGTCGGCCAGCCCGCCGTCCAACAGCGTCACCCCCTGGTACTGCACCACCCCCGACAGCAGCGGAATGCTGCAGGAGGCGCGCACCGCCAGCAGGAATTCCTTGTGCTCGTCTTTGGAAAAGTAGACGCTCTCTCCCGTCTCGAAGTTGGTGGCCGCGACCACCAACTGTTCCGTGGCCTGGGAAAAGACGTCAAACGCCAAAGGACGAATCTGCCAGCGGATCTCGTCAAAGAGACAGTCCAAGCCCAGCATGCAGCCGTGGCGGAACAGGTTGCGCCACGAAAAAAAGCGCATGTCGCACAGGTGTTCAATGTAGATCGACTTGCCCAGTCCTTTTTCCCGCGCCAGATAGGTGAGCGCGTTGCAGGCGCCGGCCGAGACGGCCGCCACGTACGGGGCGATCAGGCCGTGCTCCAGAAAGCAATCCAGTACACCGGCCGTGTAGATGCCTCTCATCCCGCCTCCCTGAAGCACCAGGCCAAACCTGCTCATGCCGTGTCCTCCCTTCCGTCGAGACGGTATCCTTTCGTTAGTATTTCTGGGATGCACACAGACATGCACAGACAAGCGGAGAGCCGGCACCCTGCCGCGGGACGGCGCCTCGCGACTTCTTTCGCCGTCAGCAGGCGGGGCAGCGCGTTCTCGAAGGATGCTCCACGAACTTGTCAAAGAAATCGCGAAAAACGTTCCCCACACCCCCGCCCGTTCCAGTATGATAGGGGTAATGAAGACAAAGGGGGCATTTTTGGTTGAAACAGCGAATTGCTTGGATTACGGACAGCACGGCCTACGTGCCTGATGAACTGCGGGAGAGGCATGACATCCACATCGTGCCGCTGGACGTGATTTTTGAAGACGGAACGTATGAGGATGGGTTCGGGTTGTCCCCCGAGCAGCTCTACGAAAAAATCGACCGCGCCCAAACGGTACCCACAACCTCGCAGCCATCAGTCGGAAAATTCTTGAAACTTTATGAAACATTGGCGGATACGTACGACTGCGCCATTGCCGTCCACCTCTCCAGCCGGTTGAGCGGCACCTACAACGCCAGTCTCAACGCCGCCGGCATGGTGGACTTCCCGATCGAAGTCGTGGATTCGCAAATCGTTTCCTATCCGATCACGGCGTTGATCCTCAAAGGCATCGCACTGGCCGAGCGGGGCGTGGACTTCCGCGCCATCGCCGCCGCGCTGCGCGAAGAAGCGGCCAAAAACGAAAACTACATCGTCATCGGCAGCCTGTCCCAGCTTCACAAGGGCGGCCGGTTGAGCAGCGCCCAGTTCTTCCTCGGCAACCTGCTGCAGATCAAACCGATCTTTCGCATCCGCGGCGGCGTGGTGGAACTGTTTGAAAAGGTGCGAACGGAAAGCAAGGCCGTCAAGCGCATCCTGGAGCAGTTGGAGGCCGCCCGCAAGAAGCACCGGATCACGGAAGTGCAGATTCTGCACGGCAACGTCCTGGAAAAAGCGCTGGAACTGAAGGAATCGATCACAGCCAGATACCAGGACATCCACGTCCTGATCGGCCCGCTCAGCTCGGTCCTGGGCGTCCACGGAGGGCGCGGCACGCTGGCCCTCACCTGGACCAACGAACCGCGCGAACAGGAGTAACCGGCCAAAACAAAAGCACCGTCCGCATCGACGGTGCTTGTCGTTTTCTCCATACGTTTCGGCCCGGCTGCTCCGGACTCCTGCCCCATTCCAGGTCGTTGTGGCCGCCCACCTGTTGGGTGATGAAGCAGGCGCCCGGCTTCATGATCCGCAGACCTCTTCCGGCCGGTACGACTCGTGCCGGTTGATCACCAGCTCAAACATTTCGTCCGCAAACGGAACCGCGGTTTCCGCGTGCAGCCAATCGATCCAGGCTTGTTGATCCATCGGTAAAACTCCTCCCGTCTCATGTGTGTGGGCATGTCTGGTCCGCTCCGTTACACAGGGCGGGCGGAGCTCGAATGGTCAGGCAGCGTTGTTACCTTTCACGGAACAGATGATACACCATCGTCACCTCCTAGTGGGAGAATTGAAAGAGAACGAAGCCGACGCAGGCGGCATTCAACAAAAAGGTAATGCCCATACCGAGCATCATGCCCTGAAGAATGCCGGTTCTGCTTCGAACCGCGATCGCGGTCACGGCGATCACCGGCAGCATGTAGATGAGCTGGGCTACCCCGATAAACAGAAAGCCTTGCGGATAAAAGAACAACAGCAAATGAAGCAGGGCGGTGATACCGATCCCAATCCCCACATCGGCGGCGTGATTCCCCGGTTTGTCAGACATGGCTTCCCTCCGTTTGCCGTTCGTCTCGTATCGCCTTCAGCACCTCTTCCCTGCCGTCCCGATAGAAGAGGTTGTAGGTGTCAAACGGGATGATACGCCCGTCGGGATGGACGATGTGGACACACGACTTCTTGACCGAACGGACGTCAAAATTGTACGGGTCCAAAAACTGCATGATGATGACGCGAAACACGTTTTCGTACCCGATCGCGTCGGGCAGGGCCACCTGCGGCAGACAGCAGAGCAGGCTTTTCAGCGACAGCGCCGACGACTGCGGCGAATGGCTGGTGGAAAACAGGTGAAAGATCCGCTCCTTGAGCGACTGGTCCTGCTCAAACACGATCGTATTGCGGCCCCCTTCCAGCAAAATCTGCGGATCGATCAATCCCGTCAGCGGGGTGACGCTGCCGTTCAGCTTGAGCGCGTACCCCATCGCCAGACAGTCGGGATGACAGGGAACAGGGATGATGTCCTCCGCCGCAAACACGCCGGATTGTTCGACGATCCTCTGCCGCACCTCGCTCAGCGTCAGCCGGTCGCGGGAGGGGTCAAACGCCTCCGTCCGTCCGGCCGCCTGAATCGGCTGAAAGGTGACTCCGCGCACGGCGGGCTGCTCCAGCCCGTACTGGATCACCCGGCCGATTTCCCCGTCGTTCACTCCTTTTTTCAGCGTCACTACCAGCGTGGTGGAGATGTTGAACTCATTCAGATGCTCGACCGCTTTACGGCGAATCTCCCGCAGGTCGGCGCCGCGCAGCTCCATCAGGGCCTCCTTTTCCAGACTGTCAAACTGCAGGTAGATTTCAAACCCTGGCATGTATTCCGCCAGCCGCCGGGCGAACTCCCGATCCTGCGCGATCCGGATGCCGTTGGTGTTGACCATCAGGTGGCGGATCGGCCGCGCCTTGGCCATGTCCAGAATCTCGAAAAACTGCGGGTGAAGCGTCGGCTCGCCGCCGCTGATCTGTACGATGTCGGGCTCCCCTTCGTTGCGGACGACCGCATCCAGCATCTGACCGATCTCCGTGAGCGAGCGCCACGAGGTCCGCTTGGGCGACGATTCCGCGTAGCAGATGGGGCATTGCAGGTTGCAGTGGTCGGTCACCTCCACCAGCGTCAGGCAGCTGTGCTGTTCGTGATCCGGGCAGAGCCCACAGTCGTACGGACAGCCGTAGCGGATCGGCGTGTTCCACACCTGCGGCATCTCCGCCGGTTTGAGAAACTCCCGGCAGCGCTTGTAGTAGTCGACGTCGGTGGAGATCAGCACCTTTTCCCGCCCGTGGCGCGGGCAGTGTTTCCAGAGATAGACCCGCCCTTCCTCGATGATCACTTTGGCTTCCGTCTTGCGCAGGCATTGGGAACAAATGCTGTTGGTCAGTTCGTAGAAGAGATACGGCCTGTTTTTCGGCATGGTTTACTCCTTTCCGTGCAGCGGCACGCTCTTCCGGCGCGGCCACTGCCGCATGAGCGACACATAATAAGCCATTCCCGCCAGACACGCCAGTTGAATGTTGTTCAGTCCCAGGTAGACGTGCGGCGTCGGTTTGATGAAATCAACGAGAAACCGGAAACTCAGATAGCCGAACATGAAGCACTGAAACAGCGCCCCCTCGGGCAGTTCCCATCGGCAGAGCATTCGCCCCCGTTTGACTACGAGAAGAAAGACAGCCAACAGCCCGAGAAAAGCCATTTCGTACAATTGGGTCGGATGTCTGGGCACACCGTCGCCGAAGTCCACGCCGGTGATCCAGCCGGTCGGCGTACCGTGGGTGTGATCGTCCAGGCCCGTCAAAAAGCAGCCGATCCGGCCGATCGCCATGCCGGTGATGAGGGGAAACACCATGTCGTCTCCGGTGGATTGGCGCAGACCGATCCAATTTTTTGTCAACTCCACGCCGATCAAACCGCCCAACAGGCCCCCCACAATCGTCTTGCCTCCCATGACGTACGCCCATTCGTTCCAATGGGCAAGCGTCCTCGCCGGGTCTTCCAGCAAAAACAGCAGTTTGGAACCGATAGCCGCTCCCAGCGTAGCCCCGACCAGCACCCAAAACGCCTGGTTGACGGGAATCCGCCCTTTGCGCCGGGTCAGCAGATAGAGCCGAAAGCCGATAAAATACGCCAGCGCCTCAAAGACAAAGTGCGGATGCAGCCGCAGCGGACCGATGTCGATAAAGACTGGAAAGGTCATGAAAATCATCCTAAAATTTCGTAATTATCTACATTATATCAAAGGAAAGCGATCGACGTATAAAAACTTCCGTCCGCTGTCACTCGCTGGAGCCGGTTCTTCTTACGGCAGAAAAAAGCCCGCCGTCACCTGAAGAATGCGTGACGACGGGGCAGTGGATGTTCTATGCGGACGTGGTAACGCCTCTCCCCACAGCGGCCTTCTCTTTTGGCCTGCCCGAGAACGAAACGTTGGTCCACATGCGAAGCAGCTTTTCAATCGGCCCGCAGCGGAAGCGGCGCATATACCAGTGGCTGCCGGCCGCCTGCACGGCAAAAATCGCGACGGCCAGGAGGATTCCGGCGAGAACGCCGATGTTCCCGAACAAGCCGAGCCCGTACCCGTAAAAAATGGTCGTGCAGATGACCGTTTGCATGAGATAGTTGGTCATGGACAGCTTTCCGACGCTCGCAAACCGGTGGAGCCACGTGGACCATGCCGCCTGCGAAAATACGTATGCCAGAGCGAACAGGTAGCCGAACGCCAACAAGCTGTTCCCCAAGACGTCCGCAGTCCCGCTCCACGCCTCGTCTCGCCAGACGTAGCCGGCGCAAGCCAGCACCACGCCCGGGAGCAGACAAAGAATGGCCCCGTTCCGGTAAAAGGGCCTCTCCCTGTCAGGTTCGTGGAACCAGCGCGCCTTGGCCGCATAGATGCCAAACAGGGCGTACGCCCCAACATCCACGGCGGACGGGGCATAGAGATGAAGTTCGTCCTTTCCCCATATCCCGTATTGAAAAATCAGCATGTTGGCCAAGAGAATGCCGAGCAGGCTGCATCCGCGAATGCCGTCCACGACAGCCAGCCGCTGCCTGTTTTCCTTCATGTTTTTCACCTCGCTGTCATGATACCAGCGCAGGATTATCCTCACGTAAACGCCTGCTTACCGTTTCCTTAATCGCAAATCGCAGCCGAAAAGGGGAACTGCCCGGAACAGGAGAAAACCGCCCGGACGGCGGTTTCCCCCTCATTTCTGTCTTCGCTTTTTCGCGGCCAGCAGGCGGTTGACGGTCTCGCCTGTCTTGTCCGCCTGCGCTTTCCCGCAGTCCGCCTGGGCTTTCCCGCTGTCCGCCTGGGCTTTCCCGCCGTCCGTCTGCTCGGCAGCGGCGCTGTCCGTTGCAAAAGCCCCTGCCGCCGGTCGGCTGCCCGCGCCGGAACGGCTCTGCGCTTCCCCTTGCAGACTGCTGCCGGGTACCTGCGCGGAAAGCGGCATCCCGGCGGGCGAAGCGGCTGCAGCCGACGCGCTTTTCCCCGCAGCGGTCCCCGCCTGCCCTGCCCCGTCGGCCGCTTCCGCCTCTCGCCTTGCCGCCCGGCCTCGCCTCCGCTCTTCCTGCTTTTCTCCCAAGCGGGCAAACACCGACGGATGGCCGGCATTCCCGGCAGACCCGCGCCTGCGGAAGCGGGCCGCAAGCCGTGTCCACCATGCTTCCGGGAGCTGCAGACGGCGGCAGGCAACATCCAGCGGCCAGAGCAGGGCGGCCAGCATCAGCAGCCATTCTCCGATCGGCTGCGTATCCCACTTGGCAGGCAGCCTGCCGGCAAACACTTCGTCCGGACTGGTGATCAGCGCCCCTTCGCCTGCCGCCAGCCATTGGCGCAGTTCGCTGTCCCCGTCCCGGGGCAGACCGTACTCCGGCGAGTACGAGACGGTCAACCCGGCCGTTTCGCTTGCCGTTACATGTCCGCCTGTTTTTTCCGTGATCTGCACCAGGTAGCTGCCCGGTTCGGCGGCGGAAAAACGGCCCTCCAGCGTGCCGGGAGCCACCGGTTTCAGCCGGACAGCCTCCCGCTTCATCTCTTGGTTGACCACCACCGCTTCCAGTTCCTGCGGCAGCTTCTCCCCTTTGGGGACGGTGACCGTCACTACGCCGGTCGTCCCGTCCAGCCGGGTCTCTGCCTTCCAGCGGCCCGTTGTGACCTGGGGCAGCGTCCAGGCCACCGCCTCGTTCCACATCCGGCTGTTGCCCGGCCACGCCACCCAGTCCGGGGCCCATTTGCCCTCCAGATCGCTGGTCCAGGCGACCGACCGGCCCAGTCCGTACTGCCAGCGGATCAGGATCGGATCCTCGTCCCGGCTGGTCAAAAGCTGTTCCGCCGTCTGCTTTGGCGTCGTCGCCACATAGGCGTGCAGCGGCGGCAGGGGCTGGCGGAGCGCGGACCAGTCGGCTCCGCCGGTGCGCGTCGGCACCTGCGGCTGTTCCACGATAAACGTGCGGCTGGCCAGCGCCGTCTCCTTGCTGAAGATTTTCGGCACCGACGTCGCGTCTTTGGCGAAGTAGTAGCGCCCTTTCCCCCATTGGGCGATTTCCTCCAGCAGCGCGGTGTCGGCGTCGTCACCGACGGCCACCGTGGACACGGTGATGTTTTCGCCCGTCATCTGCTGCAGGAGCCCCTGGTAGTCGTCGTTCCGGCCCGACTGCCCGTCCGTCAGCAGGATGACGTGCTTCCGCTGTGTCTGCATCGTCTTGATCCGTTCGTACGCCATCTGCAGCGCCGGGAAAATATCCGTGCCGCCGTCGGCGAAAATGCCGCCGATCTGCCGGTGGATGTCGTCCAGGTCGGTGACGGGCCGGGGCGGAACCACCTCCCAGGGCGTCCCGTCAAACGCGATCACGCCGACCTGATCCTGCCGGTTCAGCATCGAGGTGGCCCGGATCGCCGCCTCTTTGGCCAGCTCCATCTTGTCCACGCCGTGCGCGTCCGCCGCCATGCTCCCTGACTTGTCGATCACCAGCATCAGTCCCAGCGAAGGCAGGTCTTCCTTGCCGCGCAGATCCATATGGACCGGCAGCGCTTCCTCGATCGGGGTCTGCAGCCATCCGCCCATCCCGAAGCTGTCGGAACCGCCGGTCATGATCAATCCCACGCCGAGGTCGCGGACCGCCGTCCGCATCCGCTCCATGTCGGCGTCGCTCAACTGGGTGGCCGCCACGTCGGCGAGGATGATCGACGCGTACCGCTTGTATCCGTCCAGCGCCTTGGGCAAAAGCGACGGGTCCTTCACGTCCGCCTTGATGCTGCCTGCCGCAAGCGCGCTGACCAGGTTTTTCGCCGCGCCGGGATGTCCCTCCAGGACCAGCACGGTCGGGGCGCCTGCCACCTGCGTGTACGCGTGTGCCTGGTTGTTGGTCTGTACCGTGTCACGCTCCGGTTCGATCTCGACCCGGTAGCGCTGAAAGCCCTCCTGCAGCGCTTTTTGCGTAAACAGGAAGCGGTTTTTTCCCTTTTCCACCTGAATGGTCTGCCGGCCCGCTTCCCGGTTCCCCTCGTACAGGCGGAGCGTGGCCCGGGTGGCCGTGGTGCTTTCGACGTCCACCTTGATCGCATACTCCTCGCCCGCGTACAGCCGCTCCGGTACCTGCACGGCCGTGAGAACCACTTCTTCTCCCTGCGGCTGCTGCAGGGAGACCGCTTCGACGGCAATGCCCCGCTCCGCCGCCAGCTTCGCTTCCCGCGCGGCGTCGCCGTGCGTGGCCAATCCGTCCGTCAGGAGCACGATTTTGCCTCGCGCATGGCTGGGGATCATCGCGGCGGCCAGGCGGATGCCTTCGGCCAGATTGGTGGCATGCCGGTTCACTTCCACCCCAACCGGCTGCACCTCCCGCCGGGTCGTCAGCGGCTGGTCCACCGCCGCGTCCGCGCCGACGGCCACCACGCCGAACTGATCCTCGGCCCGCTTCCGCTCCACCGCGTCGCGCATGAACGCGTAGACCCTCGGATCGTCTTTCATCGACGCCGACCGGTCGACGACGAACACCACTGTCTCCGCCCGCACCGGATGGAGAAGCTGCGTCCCGGCGAGCGCCAAAATCAGCAGGAGAAAGACGGCGCCGCGCACGGCGGCGATCACCGTCTTGCGGCTGTTCGGCATCCGGCGCTGGCCGCGCCACCAGGCGGCGATCACCCAGGCGGCGGGAATCAGCAGGAGCAGGAACCACGGCTGCTGCACGTCAATACCCACGTTGATACACCCTCCATTCCGCAAACACCGCCAACAGCGCCAGCGCCGCCAGCCACCCGGTCAGCTCCCGGCTGCCGGCAGCCTGGCCGTCCTGCTGCTTGGCTTCTTCCCTGCCGGACCCGCCGCTTCCGACCGCCAGCGAACGCGGCGCGATGTCCGACTCCGCCTCGTCCATGTGAACGGCAAAGTAACGGACCTGTGCCGTCCCTTCCGCTTCTTCCGTCAACCGGTACAACCCCGTCTGCTCCGGAACCCGGAACAGCCAGGTTGTCCCCTGCGCCTCGACGGCCTGCTCCCGTCCGTCCGGGTAGGTCAGCGTCCGCTTTCCCGCTCCCGGCGTGAGCGGAATCGCCAGCGTCTCTCCCGGAACGGCGGGACCGATCGGAACGGTCTGGGCGGACGACAGCCAGGAGGCCGCATTTTGCATGAAAATCGGGAACGCCGGCCGCAGCGGAAAGTCGGAGTCGTGCAGGTCGAAGCCGACGATGACGGCCCGCCGTCCCGCCATTGACCCGGCCAGGACCAGGTTCGTGTCTCCCGCCTTCACCAGCGGCCGCATGCCCGGCATCTCGTGCACCACGGACGTCCTGGCCACGTGCACGTCCTGCCAATCCACGTACTTCACGAGCGGGTCGTCCGGCCGGAGCGCTTCCGGCCTGGCCTGCACGTCAGCCGCGCCGGCGTACGGCAGCCAGTCCGTTTTCCGGTCGGGAGCGATCACCAGGATGTTTCCCTCCGGCAGCCGGTCGGGCACCACGCCGTCAAACACCCACAAGTCGGCCGCCCCCTCCGTGCCGTCCGGCAGCTCGGAGCGCGTCTCCACTTCCAGACGGCCGACCGTCTGCAGCGCCTGGTGCAAAAACCGGTTTCCCTGCGGACTGACCAGCACCGCCCGCCCCTTTCCGGCGGCAAACGGCACGCTCCACCGCTCGTTGTCCTCTGCCAGCCCGTCCTTTTCCGGTTCGATCACCGCCCGGTAGACAGGGGCGGCGGGCAGGCGTTCAAAGGTAACAGTGCGGGACGACCCGGCCTCCACCGCAAACTCGCTTACGTCCAGCACCTGTTGATCGGGGCCGTAGATCGTCGCCCTGCCCCGCACGGGCTGGCTGCCGTAGTTGTCGATCCTCAGCAGCCCTTCCGTCCCCGCTTGGCCCGGCTGCGTGACGAAGGCGCCGATCGCCGCATTTTCCTTTGCCCGCCCCGCTTGCACGAAGCGAAACGGGCCGGATACGGCCAAGCCGCTCTCCTGTTCGGCCGCGCGGGCGGACCCGCCGTCGCCGAACCACATCACCCCGCTGCCCGGATCCGTCGCCGTGATTGCCGCGGCCAACGAGAGGGCTGCCTGCTGATCGCTCGTCCCCGGACGGGGCGCCAGCGATTGCAGCGCCTGCAGCAGCACCTGCCTGTCCGTGCCTTTGGACACCAGGACCCGCGGCTCCCGTCCCGCCTCGATCAAGGTAATCGCCTGCCCGCCGCTCAGCCGTTCCACGACGCCGCGAGCGGCGTCGACGGCCTGCTGAAACCGGGTGTGCTCCCCTTCCCTGGCCAGCATGCTGCCGGACGTGTCGACGACGAGCACGGTATGGTCGGCAATCGCTCCCGCCGCGGGCACGGCCGGACGGACCAATGCCAGCACCAGCAGGACGGCGGCCAAAAGTTGGAGCAAAAGCAGCAGGTTGCGCTGCAGCTTTTCCCACGGGCGCACCGCTTCCCAGCTCTGCAGCGTCCGCTGCCACAAAAGCGTGCTGGGCACCTCCAGGTCCTCCACGTTTCGCTTGAGCAGGTAGAGGGCGACAATGGCCGGCACGATCAGCAAAAATCCCAGGTTGCCCAACGCCATCCACTGCATGACTGCCTTCTCCTCCTCTCTACCGAATCATCCCCGCCTGCCGGAACACCCGAAAGACGATTTGCTCCAGCGGCGCTTCCGCTTCCACCGCTGTGCAGGCGATGCCCCGTCGGTAGGCGAAACCGGCCAGCTCCGCCTGATAGTCCCGCACGGTCTGTCTGTACTGGTCGACGAGCGGCCGGGTAAGCGACACCTCTTTGAACTGCCGCGTCTCGCTGTCGATCAGCCGCCGCTCTCCCTCGTACGACGGCTCCAGCTCGTCCCGCGCCAATACCTGGACCAGCGCGACCTCCTGCCGGGCAGCCTGCAGATAGGCGATACCCGCTTCATAACCCGTTTCAAACAGAAAATCGGACAAGACGATGGAGATGCCCGGTTTGCCCCGCACCGCGCCCGGTGAGCGGAGCGCCCGGTTGATGTCACCGGTCCCGCCCGCCTGCAGCCCGGACAAAAAGGAGAGCAGGTGGGCCGCCTTGTGTTTCCCCTGCAGATTGCACAGCGACGCCGTCACGTCCCGGTCAAAGGCGTACACCGACACATAGTCGAGGTGGCAGAGCGAGATGTAGCCCAGCGCGGCTGCCAACTGCGCCGCCCGCTCCAGCTTCCGGGGTTCCCCGTAGGCCATCGACCGGCTGCAGTCGATGTACAGCGTTACGTGCAGCTCCTGCTCATCGAGAAATTTTTTCAAAAACAGCTTTCCCGATCGGGCGTAGGCGTTCCAGTCCAACTGCCGCAGATCGTCGCCGGGGGCGTACGGCCGGTAATCGGCAAATTCCAGCGAGCTGCCGAACTGTATGGAACGCCGTTTGCCCGCGTGGGTGCCGCTCGCCATCCGCCTGCTCAACACCTGCATCCGCTCCAGCCGGCTTAGCCACGCCGGGTCCAACAACTGTCCGCTCATGCCTTTTCCTTCTCCAGCGCGGCCAGGATGTCGCCGATAATCCGGTCGGGGCGGATGCCGTTTGCCTCTCCTTCAAAGTTGAGAAACACGCGGTGCCTGAGCGCCGGCAGCGCGACCGCGTCGATGTCCTCGTAGGCCAGGTTGTAGCGGCCGGACAGCAGGGCACGCACCTTGGCCAGCGCCACCATCGCCTGCACGCCGCGCGGTCCCGCCCCGGAACGGACGTACCGGTTAACCGACTCCACCGCCCGCTCGCCGGGATGGGTGGCCAGCAGCAGTTTGACCGCGTAGCGCAGCACCGGATCAGCCACCAGAATGTCGCGCGCCGCCTGCTGGATGTCGGCGATCTCCCGGGCGGACGCCACCTTTTCCACCGCCGCCGGCTGTCCCGCCGTCGTCCGCAAGACGATCTCCCTCAGTTCGTCCTCGCTGGGAAACGGCACGTCGATCTTGATCAGGAACCGGTCCATCTGCGCTTCCGGCAGCGGGTAGGTCCCTTCCTGCTCCAGCGGGTTTTGCGTCGCCAGCACGAAAAACGGCTCCGGAAGCGGCCGGGTGATACCGCCCGCCGAGACGGTCCGCTCCTGCATCGCCTCCAGAAGCGCGCTCTGCGTCTTCGGCGTCGCGCGGTTGATCTCGTCAGCCAGCACGACGTGGGCGAAGACGGGGCCTGGTTGAAACTGGAACGACTGCCGCCCCGTTTCGTCCACGCGCAGGATGTTGGTCCCCGTGATGTCGGTGGGCATCAGGTCGGGGGTGAACTGAATCCGCTGAAACGACAGTTCGAACGCCTGCGCCAGCGTCTTCACCAAAAGCGTCTTGCCCAGCCCGGGCACGCCCTCCAGCAGCGCGTGGCCGCCGGCAAAAACCGCCCAGAGCAGCTGCTCCACCACGTCTTTTTGCCCCACCAGCACTTTTCCGATCTCCTGCCTCACCCGTTCCACCCGGCTGAGGCACTCTTCCACTGCATGTTGTGTCATCGCCACGTCTCCTTGCTTCACGTTATCCGTTACGGTTCGATACTGCTGAAATACGCTTTGACCGCGTCCTGGTAATCGCCCGGAATTTTCCCTTTTTCCAGGCTCTCGCGGGCAAACGCCGCGTACTGGCCGTATACCTCTTCATACGGCCGGGCTCCCCCCGACGACACCTGTGTCGTGGTGCTTGCCCGGGATTGGGAGGGACCGGCTCCGAGCGGCCCGCCCACGGTATCGGTCGGCCCTTCTGCGCCGATGCGGGGCGACGGGACGGTCACCAGTTCATGGCTGCCTGCGCCTAGACCCGCACCCGGGCCCTGGACGCCGCCCTGGCCGGAACCTGCCCCCGCTCCGGCACCGCTGCCGGAGCCCGCCCCGTTCCCGGAGCCATTGCCCGCTCCGGAACCGTTTCCCGCCCCTGCTTGGCTGTTTCCGCCTGCGCTGCCTGCTCCTCCGTCTGCGGGTGTCCCTTGGCCCTGCCGGGAGCCTGCTCCCGAGGAAGCTGTCCCCGCGGCCCCGGAGGCGGGAACTGCCGGTCCCGCGCCGGCCGGTCCCGCTGTTCCCGTGCCGGAGCCCATCCCCGCCTGGCCGCCGCTGCCTGACGGGGAACCGGCCGCCGCCACCATTATCTGCGACTGCTGCAGCGCGGCCATCGCCTGCGCCGCCAGCAGCGCTCCCTGCTGGGCCTGTGCCCCCTGCTGCATGGCCTGCAGCAGGCCGGATTGCAGCAATGCCATGGCCGGCTGCACGCTGCCCTGGGCCAACTGCTCGGCCGCCTGCTTCAACTGCTCCGCCGTCCGGGCCGCGTCTTCCGCCCCGGCAGCATCGGCGGCCTTGGCCAACTGTTCCGCCGCTTTCTGCATCTGTGCGGCGAGAGATTCCTTCTCTTTGGCGGACATCGCCTCCACGGCTTTGGCCGACTGGCGCAGCGCCTCCACCAGCGCCTGCCGGTCGTCGCTGCTCAGTGACGCCGCCGCCTGCCGCAGCCCCGGATGCTGCTCCAGCGACTGCCGCAGACGCTGCAGCGCCGCCTGTTTCGCCTGTTCGGCCTGTTTCCATCGATCCAACCGCTTTTCCGCCGTCTTCAGCGCCTGGAGCCGTTCGGTCTGACTGTCCGCCTCCGCCAGCGCCTTTTTGGCCTGCGCCAGTATCTCTTCCAGCTGTTTTTTCTGCGCGTCGCTCAACCCCTCGGCGGCTTTGGCCTCCTGTTCCAGCTTCGCCACCGCCTCCTGCGCCGCTGCCTGCGCCTCCCGCTCCTGGGCCAGACGAGCCAGCCTTTCATCCTGCGGGTTGGGCCAGAAGAGCAGCAGGAGACAAAGGGAAAGCAGGCATCCTGCCGCGTACGCGGGCCGTTTTGCATCAGGCAGGACGGGGATGCTCTCCAGCACCCGCGGCAGCGCCTCGCGCAGGCGGCGTACGGCGTCCTCCCGCTGCGCGGCGGCAAGCGGCGACGTGTTTTCGCGGTGTTCCAGCGCCGTCACGACCCGCTCCGCCAGCCCCTGACGGTCGGCCAGCAGTGCGCACTCTCTCTCGTCCGGACGGCGAACGAAGGCGACGGCCGCTCCCGCCGCCACTGCGAGCAGGCAGACGGCGGCCGCGATCGCCTTGTAGGACGGGATGGGCACAAGGCGGGCAATGAGGAGAACCAGCAGGCTTCCCCCCAGCCCCCACAGGACGCCCGCCGCGAGCCTTAGCACCAGCTCCCGGACGGTCAGCCGCCTGCGGATCGGCCGGAGCAGCGCGAGCAGCTCATCTTTCTGTTGCCGGGTGGACACGACCCATCACTCCTCACCAGCCGCTTTTCGCAAACGGGGTCGCACCGGCTTGATCAGGTAAACGGCCAGCGCCAGGCAGACCACGGTGACGAACGCCAGAAACAGGACGTACAGCCAGAACGGGTCCACGCTCACGAGCGAGAACCGGTTGCTGATCACCCTGCGCAGATCCTGAACCGGCCCCTCGTTAAAGATGCCCAGCATCCCGAACAGCGGATTGATGCTGTGCAGCAGGTCAGGCCACAGCGGCATCGGCGCACCGGTCGAATAGTACACCCGCCGCTGGTAGCGGATGAACTCGCGGATCACCTCGGCCAGGATGCTGGTGCCCGCGGCGTACCCGAAGACGACCGCGTAGCTCAGCACCGTGGCGATTCCCGTCCGTTTGATCAGCGTCGAGATCAGCACCCCGACGCTGCCCAATCCCAGCATGGTGATCAGGTAAAAGCCGAACACCTTCAGCAGTTGGGCAGGAGAGATGCCGCCGTACAAAAAGACGATCGCGTACAGCGGGATGGTGGCGAACACGAGAAACGTCATGAAGCTGAGCGACGCCAGCCATTTGCCCACAATCAGCTTGGTCGCGCTGATGTTGGTCGTCAGCAAAATGCTCAGCGTCTGCCGCTCCCGCTCGCCGGAAATCACCCCTGCCGTCAGCCCCGGCACGACAAAACAAATCATCGCCAGCTGCAGGATCGAGAGCACCATGAACAGTTCCCGCGAGCGGTTCGGGTTGTAGTGGCCGCCGCCCCCCGTCATCAGGTAGATAAACGTCAGCGTCACCCCGCCCAGCACCAGCAGGTAAAATGTGATGATCCACGGGGAACGGCGCGTCCGCATCCGCAGTTTCCACTCGTTTACAAGCACGGGGTTGCGCAGTCGCTGCAAGAGGTTCATGAGCCCACCCCCTTCGTGATTTCCAAAAAGATTTCTTCCAGATTGCCCTGCGCCTCGTTGAACGCGGCCACCGGCAGGCCCGCCGCCGCCAATTCGCGCAGCAGCTCCACCTGCTGCTCGTCGTTTCCCGTAAACCCGGCCACCACCCAGTTTCCTTCCCGGGTGACGCCCGTCACGGTCGGCACTTCACGCAGCCGGGTCATCGCTTCCTCCACGCGGTCCAGCAGGCGGATGCGCAGCACCCGCTTTTCCTGCATCTTCGCGTAAATCTCGTCCACTCTGCCAAACGCGACCAGGCTGCCTTCCTCGATGATGCCGATCACGTCGCACATCTCGGCCAGCTCCGGCAGGATGTGCGAGCTGATGATGATCGTCTTGCCCATGTCGCGCAGTTCCTTCAAAATCTCGCGCAGCTCGATCCGGGCCCTGGGGTCCAAACCGGAAGCCGGTTCGTCGAGGATCAGCACTTCCGGGTTGTGCACGAGGCAGCGGGCCAACCCCAGTCGCTGCTTCATCCCCCGCGACAGCGAGTCGACGTACGCGTCCCGCTTGTGGCTCAGATTGACCAGCTCCAGCAATTGCGGAATGATCTGCCGGCGCTCTTGGGCGGGGATGTCGTAGTTGGCCCCGTAGAAGTCCAGGTACTCCTCCGCCGTCAAATTGTCGTACACCCCGAAAAAGTCGGGCATGTAGCCGATCAGCCTGCGCACTTCACGCGGCTGCTTCGTCACTTCGTATCCGCCGACGTACGCCTGGCCGCTGGTCGGCTCCAGCAGGGTGGCCAGGATGGACATCGTCGTCGACTTGCCGGCTCCGTTCGGGCCGACGAAGCCGAACACGGTGCCCTTCTCAATCTCCAGCGTCAGTCCTTTCAACGCCTCCGTTTTGCCGTATCGCTTGACCAGCCGATTGATCTGGATCATGGACGCATCACCTTTCCTTCCACGCTGATCACCGGGATGCCGAGGTGGCGGTAATCGTTATACCCGTGCGAAAACCTGATCCGGAGCGTGCCATCGGGCGAGAGGTACACCGGCGTCTTGTCCCCGGTCATCGTGTTGTTGGCAAACGCCTTGTCGAACGGGTCAAACGAATGGGTCTTCCAGTTGTACACCTGCTTGTCAAACCGCGTATTGTCGTTCGACCAGGTGTAGAGGTAAATGTTCGTGATCTTCAGCTTTTTTTCCCCGGGCTCGATCGGGAAGTCAAGCGTGATGTCGCCCGCCTGCATCATGTACCCGTCGCCCTGGTCTTCCACCTTCACCGAACTGCCCGTTTTTACCGGCACAATCGTTCCGGCCGGGTAAACGACGTAGCCGTCCGGGGAGGGCTTCAGCGACAACGGCTGCGTCACCAGCGTCAGGCTGTCCGCCTGAAACCGCCTGTTCTTCACGTCCGTCTCCACCGCGGGGGTCCGCGTCCAGCCGACGAGCATGAGCGATGCGGGCTGGAAGCCTTTTCCCTGCTCCAGATCGTTGATCATCACGCCCTCCCGGCTGGTTTCATACGGGTTGTGCGCATCCACATGCGGAGGGAGAAACACGCGGTTGTTTCTGTACGGGCGGACAGTACTGCCTGTTTGTGCCGGATTGAACGGCAGGTTGACCTGAACGCTCGATCCGGGCGCCAGTTCGGGAACCTTTTGCACCTGGCTGCCCGAGACGATGGCGACGTCCCGCAGCGCATACTTTGTCTTGTTGGTCACCGTCCCTTTCAGAGCGCCGTCGGCGTAGACGAGATCGGACACAAACGAACCGGCATCGGTGACGACCTGCTCCGTCCCCACTTTGCGCATGGACCAAAACTCGACGTCGCGGAACTGCACGAGCGTCCGGTCCGACTGCATCGAGACCCACGCCTTGGGCGACGCTTCATCGCCGTAGCGGTACAGAATCGGCCATACCTTGCCGCCGCCCTTCACTTCCAGCTCATAGTCGCCGCTTGTCGGCACAAACAGCGCCGTGACCGCCTTGATCCGCGCCTGTCCGTCCCCCTGCATCTGGATGATTCCGGTTTGATGCACGAGCGCGCCTGTCCCCCGCTGCAGCGCGCCGTACGAGAAAATGCCGGCGCCGGTGATGACGGCAAACACCGGGACGGCCGCCCACATGTATCCCTGCTTTCGCTTGCGGCGCAGCAGGTAAAAGAAGACCGGCCCCGCCAGCAGCGCGTAGCAGCCAAAAAACAGCGCCATCCACTTCACGTCCGGCAGTTTCAGGGCGGGAATCCGGTCGGCGGCTTCGCTCAACCCCCAGATGCCGTTCATGGGATCGCTGTCTGTCCGCTGCAGCGCTGCGCCAAACGCCCTGGTCAGCGCTTCCGCCCAGAAACGGCCGTTGCCGCTCCAGCTTGCCACCGGCTCTTCCGCCAGGTCGTAGGCCACGTACAGCACTTTGCCCTCACCCAGCGAGCGGACCGCCATCAGCGGAACGCCGCCCTCCGCATAGACCACGCTGCCCGTTTTCAGACGGCCCGCGCTGACCGTAAACGGCTTCTCCAGCACAAGCGGCTTGTTTTTCTCCACGGCCAGGCTGGACAAGGCGGTCAGGCTGGTGACACCGGTCACCTCCACCGGCGAAAGATCGGCGAGCGCCCCCGCCGTCTTGTTGTAGTGGGCACCGCCGGCCAGCACGAGCATGCCGCCCGACGCCGTCCAGTCGCGTATGGCCTGCACCTGCTGTCCGTTTAACCCGTCCAGGGCGAAATTGTTCAGTACCAGGATGTCGATCATCTCCAACTGCACTTTTGCCGCCGGGAACTGCTCCGCCTTCATCGGCACGACCCGCACCGGATTGGGAAAGGCCGTTTGGGGCATCGCCCCGAGGAAGTTGGCCGTGTCCGGGTCGGCCGCCAGCACGCCCACGAACAGCGTGTCCGGACTGTGCCGTCTCCCGCCGATCGACGTTTTGGCCACGATGTCATCGCCTTGCATCAGGGCCACGTATGTGTAGGGATCGATCTCGTCTCCCCGTACGGTGATCGTTACCTGCTTGGTCGCCCCTTTGGCCACGGAGACAGGCTGGTAGTACCCCACGGAGAAATCGTCGCCGTTTCCGCCGTTGGCGGCTACGACCAGATTGCCTTCCACATCCGCTCCGCCGTTGCTGACCGTCACCTGAACCGGGACCATGCCCGCTTCCTTGTACTCACCGCCGATGCCGGCCGTGACGCTCAGTTGGACAGCCGCTTCCGCCTGCGCCGTCGCCGCCCGGCTGTCGGGCAGTCCGGCCAACAGCAGCAGGCAGACGCACATGTGCAACAGCCAGTGCTTGGACTTCGCCGTATTCATTCCTGCATAACCTCCACGAACAAATTCTTGTCGTTTACCTGTAATGACGTATGAAATCGACAAAAGGCTACAAGTTCTTTTACAATTGTCGGTTGTCAAAACATTCTAACTTTATTCGCCTGCCAACGCGCAATAGGCCACCCCGGGGGGGTGACCCACACAAGCGCATGGCTGATCGACGCTGCCGCAGCGTCCCCTGGCACGGTCAGTTTTCGTACGGATCGCGCTGCAACCGGGCTGGATCTGCCATGTCGGCCAAAGCGGTATACAGGTTGGGCGGATGTTCGGCCAGACGGTGGCACAGATACAGGTACCATTCCCTGCCGTACGTGACATACAGGCGTGTGGCGGCTCCCCACTGTCTGGCCGCTTTCGCCAATTCGGGGCGAATGCCGTAGAGCATCTCCACCTCCACGTGCGGCAGGGCGAAATAGCCCCTCTCCTGCGCGATGCGGATGATCGCTTCATCGTGGGTGGCGAGGGAGCAGGGGTGTCCGGCCTCTACGCACGCTTCTGCCATTTGCACGTACCGCTCGTTCAGTTCGCGGCCGCGGGGCAGAGCGATCGACTGCGGTTCCTTGAACGCCCCTTTGACGAGCCGGATCTTTCCCGTCAGCTCCAGCAGCCGGGGCAAATCGGCGAGGGAGCGGTGCAGGTGGGCCTGCACGGTAATGCCGACGTTTCCGTGCCGGACGGCCAGCCGTTCGTACAGCTTCCAAATCGCTTCCGTCTTGTCCGATTCCTCCATGCTCACCATCAGGGATTGACCGCTTTGGCTCGCCAGAAAGGCCAGCTCGTCGGCGTGGGCAAACGCCATCTCCTCGTCGGCCGTCAAGCCGATGTGCGACAGATCGAAGCAAATGTCCGCCATCAATCCCTGCCGGCCCGCCTCGCCAATCAGCGCAGCAAACTCTTCTTTGGCCCGTATGCATTCCTCCCGTTCCCGGGTGTTTTCGCCGATGTATTCGAGCGAAATCCGGTACCCCCGGCCGCTCAGTCTACGAGCCACAGCCACCGCCTCATCCCTCGTTTCTCCCGCCACGTAGCGCTTCGCCGCAGCCGACAGCATCCGGTAAAACGGGGGAGAATCGAGCACATGCGCCTTCAGCCGTTCATCGCGGGCAAACGTCCGAAGCGCGTCCGCCGCCAATTGCTGCTCTGCAGTCATGATGGACCACTCCTTTTGGCGTACTTTCCACTGCCACCATAACATGCTATGCTGACTTCGATTAGGTCCACTTCCCCGCGATGCGGACAGGACCACTTTCGATATGGCAAAGCTGATTGTTCTATCGCGGAACGCAATCCCGCTGGATCAGGAGGTCAGCGGGCGTTTTGCGTTCGGATCCCGTCGAAAAAAGGAGGTGTCTTCTCTTGCTGTGGATTTCTCTCGACCGTTCCAAACCGGTCCCGTTGATTCGGCAGGTGTACACGGACATCCGGGCCAAAATCCTGCGGGGAGAACTTTCTGCCGGCGACAAGCTGCCGTCCACCCGCAAGCTGTCAGAAGAGTTGCGCATTTCCCGCAACGTCGTCCTGGAGGCGTACGACCTGCTGTTGGCGGAAGGCTATCTGGAAAGCAGGCGCGGCTCCGGCCATTTTGTGGCCCCCGGCATCCGCCTCGACGCCCCTGCCGCGGATGCCGCGGGGAGCGAACGTGCATGGACGGCGATTGACCGCGACAGCGATGATGGCGTGATCGACTTTCGTTCCGGCGTCCCGGCGCTGGACCACTTTCCACGCGACGTTTGGGCCAAAGTCGTCCAGCGCGCCTGTCGGGAAGCGCCGCTCTCCGCCCTCGGTTACGGCCGGCCCGAGGGACGGGCGGAACTGCGCCGCATTCTCAGCCGTTACCTGTACCGCACACGCGGCGTCCAGTGCCGGCCGGAACAGATCGTCATCACGTCGGGAGCGACCCAGGCGCTGTCCCTGATTGCCAAGGTGCTTCTCTCTCCCGGCTGCTCCATCCTGCTGGAGGACCCGATCACCCTCGACATCCAGACGATTTTTTCCTCGGCGGGGGCTGTCCTGCACCCGATCCCCGTGGACGAACAGGGCATGATGACCGACTGCCTTCCCTCCGGCAAATTTCCCCGCTTCGTGCTGGTGACGCCCTCCCATCAGTTTCCGCTGGGCGGCACCCTGCCGATTCAGAGGCGGATTCAGTTGATTCGTTACGCGCTGGACAACGACTGCTACATCGTGGAGGACGATTACGACAGCGAGTTCCGCTACGACAGCCCGCCGATCAACGCCCTGCAGGGGCTGGCCGAGGAGCGGGTGATCTACGTCGGTTCGTTCAGCAAAATCCTCTCGCCCGCCCTGCGGATGGGCTACCTGGTGCTTCCTCCCGCACTGGTGGAGCGGTATCAGGAGGCCAAATGGTTCACCGATCTGCACACGCCGTCGCTCGATCAGTTGGCGCTCGGACTGTTTGTGGAAGAAGGCCACCTGGAGAAAACGATCAACCGCGTCAAAAAGGTGTACAAAAAACGCCGCCAGGCCCTGTGCGACGCCCTTTATGCCCACTTTCCCGAACAGGTGAGCACCCTGGGCTCGTCCACCGGCCTGCACATCGCGGCCGCCTTTCGAGGCACATCGTTTACGCCGGAACTGCTGACCTCCCTCCAAACCGCCGGGGTCCGGGTCTACCCGGTGGAAGCGCACGCCATCGTCAAGGGCAGGCACCACGACAAGATCATTCTGGGATACGGCAATCTGACGGAAGCGGACATCGCGGAAGGCGTCCGGCGTATGAAGAAGGTGCTGGGCTAGCGAGAAGGCAGCAAAAAGACACCGCCATAAAGCGGTGCCGGAGGGTCGAAAAGACCGTATGGGGAAAAACCGGAGCAACCGACTGCTCACGCTGCCTTTACGGGGTGTGATCAGACTTGCCCGCAGCCGATACGACTGGCTGTTCCCGAAGAAAACGGGGCAGAAAGAACAGCGGATAGATCAGCAGGTACAGGTTGGGAATCCACCAGACTGGATCGAAATCCCCTTTCAACAGCCAAAAGGTGATCGCCTGCAGGCCGGAACAGGACGTCAGCACCAGCGAGATCAGCGCCAACGGCCGCCAGCAGCCGTTTTTCCTGTGGTACGCGTACAGACTGGCAAATCCGGTGATCGAGATGAGCAGATCCAGCGGGAAAAACGAGAGATTCCACGCCACCAGATTGGCGTCGGTGTAGTCCTGGTACCGATACTCGATCGGGATACGTCCGAGAAAGCTGACGATCCAGTAGAGAAGAAAGCCGAGATCAGTCGCCCAAAAAAACCCTTTCAGCCGCTTCATCTGGCCTCGTTCTCCACCGCGACGCCGCTTTCCGGCCCGGCCGATGCGCTTCCCCCGTGCGCATCGCCGCTCAGGTTCAGCATCACGCAGCCGACGATGATGAGCACGATGGCGATGATTTTTTGCACGGTGAGCACGTCCTTGAAAAACAGGAAACCGATGACGGCAATCGCCGCCGTCCCCACTCCCGACCAGATCGCGTATGCCGTGCCCACCTCGAGCTGTTTGAGCGCCATGCTTAAAGACGAAAAGCTGATGACGTAAAACACGAACATCAACACGGTGAAAACAGGCCGGCTGAGCCCGTTCGACAGCTTCATGAACGTGGTTCCCGCCACCTCGAAACAGATGGCCAAACCTAGATACAGCCAGCTCATACGCTCTCCTCCTGACGTTTCCGGGCGCTGACCACTCCGCCCAGCAAAATGTCGATCACCGCGTCCAGCGCCTCGTGAATGGTCATCCTGTCTCGGGACGAGGCCTGCCGGTTGATCATCTGCTCCCAGGCGCCCACATACATCTGAATCAGGATGTCTGCGTTCACCCTGCGAAACACGCCTTGGCGCATCCCTTCTTCCAACACGGCCCGGACCTGGTCCCACTCTTCCTGAAAGCATTTGTCGACGAGTGCCCACTGGGCGGGATAGTACCGCTTCAACTCGTACCACAACCGCAGGTCGGTGCCGCCAAACCCGCTCGGCACGTAGGCCAGCAGCCGGCGCAGTTTCTCCGTCACATCCAGATCCTGCCGGTTCACGATGGCCTCCATGCCGTCCCGCACGTCCCGGTTTCCCTGTTCGATCAGGTGACGAATCAGTTCTTCCTTGGACGGAAAATGGCCGTACAGCGTCTTCGTGCTGATACCCGCACGGCGCGCGAGATCCGCCATCGTAAATTTGAGGCCTTTGGACTGGATTTCCTCGATCGCCGCCTGAACAATGCGTTCCTGCATGGGCATCCCACTCCTTTTACGCAGAAACGAAGGAAAAGAATTTGTTTTTTATATTTTCCTCACATCTGCAGTATAGAGGAATGCGAGCGGCGTGTCAATCCTTTCCAAAACCACACATTTTCAAACATGCACAATTTTGCTATTGTTGAGAGAAAAACAGGAGGATTCCCATGCACAATCAGAACACCCCCGCTGCACCCGTGCGGTTTCTCGAGGGAAACCGGGTGTACTTGCGTCCCATCGGCCTTGACGACACCGATCTCTATTTCCGGATGCTGTTTCACCCCGAGGTGCGGAGACTGACCGGCACGCAGAAAAGCTTTACCCGTGAACAGATTTCCCGATACATCGAAGGAAAGACGCAGGACCCGTCGTCTCTTTTGCTGTTGATCGCCTTGCGGGAAACGGATGAGGTGATCGGCGACATCGCCCTGCAGAACATCGACGGCATGAACCGCAATGCCAATATCCGCATCGCCATCACCTCCCGGGAACACCAGGGCCGGGGGCTTGGCACGGAAGCCATGCGCCTTTTGCTCGACTACGGATTCGGAATTTTGAACCTGCACCGGATTGAGCTGAACGTCTTCTCCTACAACGCGCGGGCCATTCGCGCCTATGAAAAGCTCGGCTTTCAGCGGGAGGGCGTGCAGCGCGAAGCCTTGTACTACAACCACCAGTATCACGACTCGATCATCATGAGCATCCTGGAAGACGAATACCGAGCGAAGCACCTGAAGAAACACGTCTAGCCGCCATAAAAAGAGGTTGGGCATCCCCCAACCTCGTTTCCGTCAATTCGCTTGCAGGCGGTCGCAGTAGAGATGGATCGCTGCCCGCAAAAAGGCGGCCAGCCCTTCCCGGTACTTGTCGAACGTGGACGTAAAGCGTTCGTCGGCCACGTACAGCTCGCCCAACCCCCTGAAAATTTCCGGCGTGCACTCGTAGTAGTAGCGGGTGATATGCTGCCGCAGCTCCGCGACCCCTTCCTGAACCTGCGGGTCGGCCGGTCCGTTTTCCATGGCGCCGGCGATCTTGCGGGTAATGGCTTCCCATTCCCCCATGATGCGCGCCCAGTCGCTCTTTGTGTAGGCGTTCGTCCGTTTTTCCGTCTCGTCGACGATCGCTTTGCCGTACTTCTCTCTGGCCTCCGCCGCGTATTTCTCCTGGTGTTCCTTGATCGCTGTCATGTCAAAACCGCCAAACATGTCCTGTTTGTCCATTTCGATTCCTCCTTCAATGGAAGAGAGGGTTTTGTCCACGGTGCGGATGATCTCTTCCAGCCGTTTCTTTTTTTCCAGCAGCAACTGCTTGTGGGCTCTCAACGCCTGCGCACGGTCAAATCCGGGACTGTCCAAAATCTGCTTGATGTCCTGCAGGGGAAAGCCTATCTCTTTGAAAAACAAAATCTGCTGCAATCTCTCCAGATCCTTGTCGGTGTACAGCCGATATCCGGCCGGGGTAATCGACGCCGGTTTCAGCAGCCCGATCTGGTCGTAGTAATGGAGTGTCCGTACGCTCACGCCCACCAGTTCGGCCACTTCCTTCACCTTGTACGGCACGTCATCACCTCCACCTCGATCATAATGGCTGACGCAGCGTGAGGGTCAACAAAAAAGGGAACAGGAATGATCTGGTCCTGTCCCCTCATTGTTTCCGTTACGCATGCTGTTCCAACCGCTGCTCCAGCCGTTCGATCCGCTTGCGGTAGGCAGCTTCCTCCGCCTTGGACTTGCGGCGCAGCAGGCCGCTTTTTTTCTTCCACAGGTCAAACGCCCGCAGCGTGCAGTGAAGCGCCTGTTCATAGTCTTTGACGTGATGCTCGTAGATTTTGGCCAGCTCGACATACACTTCTTCCGGCACGTAGGTGCCCGACCGGACGACTTCTTCCCACAGCCGCATTGCCTGTTTCCAGTCTTTCTGCCGCTTGTAGCAGTGGCCCATCGCGATGGCCGCCTTCACGCCCAGCGGATGCCCGCTTTCCGCGACCGATCGGTAGGCGCGGAGGGCGCTCTCGCCGTCGCCCAACGCTTCATACCAGCGGGCGATGTTGAACCGCTCCTCGGCGGAGACGTCCTCCCTGTCCCAGGCGAGCAGCAGGGAGGAGAGGCGGATGTACAGCGTGATCAGGGAGAGCACGTCCGTCTCGTTGTGAGCAAGGACACCCTTGATCGTATCCGGGTCCTTGTCCGTGAGGTAGTCAAAGTACCGGATCGGCGCCAGATAGCCGGGAATGTCGTTCTCCCGCTGGACGCCCAGCTTCTCCCGCTCGATCAGCGACAGCCGGCAGGACTCCAGGTCCTCCCGCCACAGCCTCCTCGCCCCGTGCAGCAGGTCGTAGTGGCCGAACGACGGCAGCCGGGGAACCAGGTCGCGCAGCAGCGTATGCCGCGTCTTGACCTGCGGCCAGTCAAACGACTTGCCGTTGTACGTGACCAGATCGGTCGCCGTCCGCGCCGCTTCCAGAAACGAGTGGTAGAGGGCCGCCTCCGCGTGAGGGGCGGTCAAAAAGTGCTGGCGGACGACGACGCAGTCTCCCTCGAAGCGGCTGTGCCCCAGCAAAAAGACGGCATTGCCCGCCCCGCCGTGCAGACCGGTTGTCTCCGTGTCAAAAAACAGCAGGTCCTCCGCCGTTTTGCCCGCCGCCGACAGCGGATGGAGGATGCCCGCCTGCTCCCAGGCGTCGATCGTCTCGTACAGTTGGGCAAACGTGTAGGCCCCATGCCGCGCGGTGACCGGGTAGCGGACCTCCCGCACCATCACGTACTCGCCGTCGAGCACGTACGGTTTGGCCTGCAGGCCGACCCACTTTTCCCGGTACGGGATGTCCGGAAGCGGCGCCGTGTCGGAGGCCGCCGGCGAACCCGCAGCCCCGCCGGGTGCCCCGTCCCCGTCCGGCTGCTTGGGCGCTTCCCGGGTGAGATGCGGTTTGAGGCGGTTCAGCTTCGCTTTAAGAGACATGCAGGCTTCCCCCCTGGGCGACCCGCAGCAAGGAGAGCGCCAGTTCCTTGCCGCCTCCTTCTTCCGCCGCGCCGACGCAGGACGGGCAGCCAGACTCGCACGGGCAGGAGCAGATCAGCTCCTCCGCCCGGGCCAGGATCGTCTCCATCTGCTCGTACACCTGCTCGCTCAATCCGATGCCGCCCGGATAGCGGTCGTACAGGAAGATGGTGGGCTGGCCGGAGTGTACGGCCTTGCGCTGCGGAATCACGTGCAGATCGAGCGGATCGCACATCACGAACAGGGGCGCGACGTGCTGCAGCACGTGAGCCACCCCCACCAATCCGCGCTCCACCTCGCTTGTCCCCACCTCCTCCAGCAGCGCTTCCGAAAATCCGATCCAGGCCGCGTTGGTGTGCAGTTCTTCCTCGGGCAGGTGGATCGGACCGGAGCCGATGTTTTCATGGGTCTCAAACTTGATTTTCTTGAAAATGGTCGCCATGGCGTGGACCGACACTTCCCCGTAGGCGTATTCGATCCGCGGCCCGCGGCGGGACTGGTCCTGCTCCAGCACCTTGAGCTGGACGGCCAGGTTGGCGTCCGTGTAGTAATCCACCTGCACTTCCCGCACGTACGCTTTCTTCTCTTCGTAGTCCAGCTTCTCCACCTGATACTGAACTCCCTGGTGCAGGTAAATCGCTTCGTCGTGCAGGAGCGTCAGCGAGCTGAAGCGGTCCATCTCCCCGATCACCTTTTCGTTGCCCCGCTCGCTGATGTCGATGATCACCACGTTTTCCTGAGAAGCCGAACGCAGGCTGATGTTGTGCGCCGGAAACGAGTCGTTCATCCAGAACCACTTGCCTTTGGCGTGGTGCAGAATCTGCTCTTCCGTCAGAAACTCCAGGATTTCCGTGATCTCCGCCCGGCCGAAGCGGTCCCCTTCGGAAAAGGGCAGCTCGTAGGCGGCGCATTTGATGTGGTCGACGAGGATGATCAGGTTGTCCGGGTTGATCCGGGCCGACTCCGGGCTGCGTTCAAAAAAGTACTCGGGATGCTGAATCACGTACTGGTCCAGCGGCGTGGAGCTGCCGACCAGGACGACGACCGACTCCCCCTGCCGCCTCCCGGCCCGGCCCGCCTGCTGCCAGGTGCTGGCGACCGAACCGGGATAGCCGGTGATCACGCACGCCTGGAGCTGGCCGATGTCGACGCCCAACTCCAGTGCGTTGGTGCTGACCACGCCCATGATCTCTCCCTGGCGCAGCCCCTTTTCGATCGCCCGCCGCTGGCTGGGCAGATAGCCGCCGCGATAGCCCTGGATCGTCTTGGGCCCCAGCTTCCGTTTGACCAGCTCCTGCAGATACTTGAGCAGAATCTCCACCCGCACCCGGCTGCGCGCGAACAAAATCGTCTGAATCCCGTTGGACAGAAACAGTTCCGTGATGTCCCGGGCTTCCAGCGTGGCGCTGCGCCGGATGTTCAACTGCCGGTTGACGACGGGCGGATTGTAGAACAGAAAATGTTTTTTTCCGGTGGGCGCGCCGTTGTTGTCCACCAGCACCATCGGCTCTTCCGTCAACTGCTCCGCCAGTTCCCGCGGGTTGGCGATGGTGGCCGACGTGCAGATGAACTGCGGACGGCTGCCGTAAAACGCGCAGATCCGCTTCAGCCGGCGGATGACGTTGGCCACGTGGCTGCCGAACACGCCCCTGTATGTATGCAGTTCGTCGATGACGACGTATCGCAGGTGTTCAAAAAAGGAGACCCATTTGGTGTGATGGGGCAGGATGGCCGCATGCAGCATGTCCGGGTTGGTGATCACGATGTTGCCGGCCTTGCGGATCGTCTGTCGGATTTGGGCGGGCGTATCCCCGTCGTAGGTTTCCGACTTGATCGGCAGGCCCGATTCGTTGATCAGCTCGTGCAGCTCGCTTTTCTGGTCCTGGGCCAGCGCCTTCGTGGGAAACAGGTACAGCGCCCGCGCCTCTGGGTCTTCCGCAAGCGCCTGCATCACCGGCAGGTGGTAGCACATGCTCTTGCCGGAAGCGGTAGGCGTCACCGCCACGATGTGCTTCCCGTCCCGCACGTGGCGAAAGGCCGTCTCCTGATGGGTGTACAGCGAGGAAATCCCCCGTTTGACCAGCGTTTCCCGAATCCGCCCGTCCAGGTCAGGGGGAAAGGGAACCGTTTGCGCCTCGCGGGGTTCGATGGTTTTCCAATGCACGATGTTTCGCGCAAAGCGCTCGTCCTGGCGTAACCGTTCCAGCACGTGCGCCATGTCCAGCTTGATTTTCACGTCGAACACCACCTTCTTCCCCTATTCTACGAATGTACGTTCGACAAGTAAATGGCTCGCGGGAAATTCACTCCATGCGATGGACGCGGGAGGGGAATCCGCCGACAAATACGGACCGGCTTCCGTTACTATCGTCTTGCTTTTCAAACCAAATCTTTCGCGTTCACCCCTGTACCGATCATGTCAAAGCGTTACATTGCAGGCCAATCATATAGACGTTTTGGAACAGCCGAGCTGTATGTTCATGCTGTTGTCAGTAAGGGAGTTTTAAAAAATATTTACCTCTTGTAAATTTTTATTGATCATCAATCCCACTAATGTTAATATATGTATATCTTTTGGGAAAAATTCGATAAGGAGTGAATTTCGTGAAATTTTTAAAGAAAATCCTTTCCAGTCTGTTCGCACTAGTGTTATTGTTTGGATCTATATTGCCAAGCGCATCGGCAAAAACTGTTGAGAAACAGACAGAAAGCAATATCGACAGCCAAAAGAAATACAATCGTGTAGAGCTGAAAATGAAAGGCGACGGCGATGATGCTTATGAGCTTGCTTTGTTTATTAAACTTGGTTTGTTAAACAATGATGACGTGTATAAGTGGCATGAGGGTGGCTTTGATTCTATAATTGAATCGATTAATTACCACTACGAAAAACATGCGAAAGAAGTTGGGGCAACAGATGCTGCACAGTATCTGCGGAAAGCAATAGCATTTGCTCAAACTGCAAAAAAAGGTGTAAAACCAACACCTGTATCTGGACCGGTAGATGGTGTAAAGAGGTATCGAAAAAATGGCAGATACATTGACCTGGCTCCAGATGGTCGAATAGTCTCTTTTGGAACAACGTAATTTGGAGGGATACTTTTGTCAGACTGGAAAAATATCAGAATAGATGGTGTAGCGAAGATACAAAAGTGTGTAGGTGAGTTTCTGGTTTATGAAATTGGCCGAATCCCTTCGACCAATTTCAGAGTAAGGGTGTATGAGGATCAAAATGGTCGGTTTACAGGGGTAACGAATCTTGGAATAAAGAGCCCACTAGATGGAGCCCCTGAGTTTGCTGCGGGTTCTGGAAAGAGCGTAGAAGAAGCTCTAGAAGATACCGTAAAATATTTTATGAGTGAGCTGAATAAAAGAACTGACCTAACCGAAGAAGACTTCGAGTGGGCTGATCCTGACGATTTCTAATATGACATTCACTGAAACATAAGCCTTAGACTAAGAGAAGACCAATAGGTAACTCTCCCTACATAACAATCCCCCTTCACAAGTATCTGTGCGGGGGATTGTTATATTAGACAAGACTAACTTAGGAGCAGCCCAAGAAAAACCCTAACCCTCCATCTCTTTCCGCTTTTTCTTCACCTGCCGCTGACAGGCCATATCATCACGCTTCAGCTGGTGCCCCGTCGCCGAATGTGCGGAAATTCTGCGCGGCAGCTACTGGGCCAAGGACAGCTCGCTCGCCGCTGTCCGGGAACTGGCCGAAGCCACCGCAGCGGGCGAGGCGCAGCTCGAATTCGTCCGGCTGGTCAAAGACGCCATCGCGATCCGGGGCAACTAACCGCCCGTCCACGACAAAGGCACCGCTTTTCTCAGCGGTGCCCTTGTTTCAGCCATCGTGAACCGGTGCCGTTACAATGCCGGCGGCGCTTGCCCCGGCGGGGTCTGTTCCTTGGGCTCTTCTTCCGCGTCCGGCTGTTCCGCGGACGGTTGATCAACCGGCCCGCTCTCTGGCGGTGCCGGTTTCCGTCCAAACCGCTTTTTGAAAAACGCGGCAATCGCGCCGAACAGAACCAGAATCAGCACCCATCCTTTTTTCAGGAGTCCCGCCAGCAGGAGCAGGAAGCCCGTTTTTTTCGCCACGGCGAGACCCAGACCGCCCAGGACCAGGCCGGTCAAACCGTATTCCGCCACGTTGTCCGTCGCCTCGTTGAAGTCCTCGTAACGGTTGCCTTCTTTTATTTTGAAGTTGGCGAGAATCTTCTCATGCAGAATGTTCTTGTCCTGCGGCAGGTTGGCCGGGTCCGTGATCAGGACGAACGAGACGTAGCCCTTTCTCGTCAGAAGCTGCACGTTGTAGTTGATCAGCGGATGTTTTTGCGCGTCTTCCCCGAGCATGGACCATTCCAGCTTGTGGGTCTTTTCGTCGTAAAACGGCTTCACGTCCCAGCCGACAACGTGAATCTGCTCTTCCGGTTTCCGGTCCTTGTTGGCCTCTTCCGTTCCCTCCTTGTAGCTGTTCAGGATTTCGTCCGCGTCGATGTCGTTCTTTTCTTCGTCCTTGATGTACCCCACTTCCTCGTATTCCACGATGACCATCCAGTCCTCGTTTTCGTTCGTCGGAAAAATGCTGCCGATCTCCCGGGGGGACGGGGCGGCACCGGCTTGCTCCTTCAGTTTGGCCGTGTCTTCCTTGTTCAGGTACACGTGATCTTCGGCCAGATCCAGCGTTGCCAATCCGTCGCCGATCTCGACGGACCTGCCGCCTTCAATCCAGTTGACCTGCGGCTGCTGCTCTTCCGCTCCTGCCGTCGGGATGACGCCAAACATCATGATCAGGACGAGAAACAAATGAAGTCCACTACCCGTTTTCATACAATTCTCTCTTTTCTATTCTGTAAAACGAACCACACCATTTTACCACAATGAACCATAATATGTAATAAAATTCCATAAAACAAGACTTTTTGACCAGAAAAAATTGCTTTCCCTCAAAAATGGTTCTTTTTGCCTGGTTGTTTTGCACAAAAAACGCCCGCAGGGGGCGTCGGCATGTGTGAACAGGCGGCGGCCGGGAGAGCGGCATGTCCCGCCGTCTCCTCCATAACGATACTCCTCCGGGCTGCTTCTACACAGCCCGATGTGACCGCCGCTGCCGCGGTCAAAGACCTCGTCCGCTCCAGCGGTCCGGCTGGAGGCTGCCTCCGCTCACCGATGGAGCGCCCACAACACGATCCGCTCGTACCATTTCCAGGGCAGCAGGCTCCTGAGCAGGCTCATCGCCGCCGTTCCCCGTCCCAGGGGATAACGCAGACGGGGCGCGGGAGCGAGCGCCGCTTTCACCACCGCCGCCGCCACTTCCTGGGGAGGCGGGGCCGTTTCCGCCGTCCTTCTGGACATGCGCAGAACGGCTTCCAGCATGGGCTGATAGGGGGAGTTCTCCCGCATGCGGATGGTCGCAAACCCTTTGCGCCAAATCTCCGTCTTGTACGCCCCCGGTTCGATCAGGACGGCGTGGATGCCAAACGGCAGGACCTCAAGCCGCAGCGCTTCGGTAAACCCCTCGACGGCAAACTTGGAGGCGGCGTAGGGGGCGTACCCCGGGAACGCTGTCCTCCCGCTGACGCTGCTCATGTTGATGATTTTTCCCCGCCGCTGTCTCCTCATGTGCGGCAGGACGGCCCGGGTGACGGCGACTGTCCCGAAGAAGTTGGTCTCCATCTGCGCACGCCACGTGTCTCCGTCCACTTCCTCGACGACTCCCCCGGCGGCAAATCCGGCATTGTTGACCAGCACGTCGATCCGGCCGTACGCCGCGGCGATCTCCTCGACGGTTTGGACAATGCCCGCATGGTCGGTGACATCCATCCGCCGCACGTCGATTCTCTCCCGCACTCCGGCGGTCTCGGCCGTCTGCAGCAGGTCATGCCGCTTCTCAGGGCTGCGCATCGCGGCGACGACACGAAACCCCGCCTGCGCCAAGGCCACACTCGTGTGCAGCCCAAACCCGCTGGAGGCTCCCGTGACCAGGGCGACCGCTCGTGTTTCCCGCTCTACCGTCATGATCGTTCCTCCTTTGCGGCGAGTGCCGTCCGACTGACCAGCCAAGCAATCGAACGGTTTCTCTCATCATATCCCACTCGCCGAGCGCAAACCAGGGCAAAAACAAGGACGCCGCGTTTGCGCGGCGTCCCGACTCTTCATTTACTTCTTCAGGTCTTCGATCGATGTGATGTCCATGTAGCTCGGCACCACCAGGCCGATCTTCGTGCCGTTCAGATTGGGGCCGAGGTCTTCGATGTCCTTGCCCAGTTTCTCGTAGTAATCCGCATGCGTCGTCGGCAGCCAGGCTGCCACCATGCCGTCCACGTCGCCGTTGGCCACGCCGGCCCACATCGGCCCCGCCTCCACCTGGTTCAGCTCTACCTTGTAGTTCAGCTTCTCTTCCAGCACCTTTTTCACCACGTGGGTGCTGGCGATCTCGGAATCCCAGGCGACGTAGGCCAGGGTGATGGTTTCGCCGCTGCCCGGCTTGATGCCCTGCACCCATTTATTGACGATCTCCTGGTTGTTGTTCACCCATTCTGCCGCTGCTTCCTCCGGCTTTTTGCCGTCGGCGATGGCCAGCATCACTTTTTCCATATCGCTCGGCGTCCAGGTGAAGTTGTCCAGGAACGCATACGCGCTCGGGTGCTCTTCCTTCAGTCCCTTGCGGACGATCGTGTGAATCTGCTCCTCTTTCCCGTACACCCCTTTGGGGTCTTCCAGATACTTCAGGTCAAATTTGGAAAACATCCAGTGCGGCGTCCAGCCGGTCACGATAATCGGCTTTTTGTTTTTGACCGCCTCGCTGAGCGCCGCCGTCATCGCGGCGCTGGAGCCTTCCACCAGCTCCCAGTCCTTCAGCTCGTACTCCTCGATTGCCTTTTCCGTCGCTTTCATCAGGCCGGCGCCGGGGTCGATCCCGATGATCTTGTAATCCACCTGCTTGCCGACACTCTCGCCGCCGGCGTTCTGCGACGGCTGCTCCGTCGACGGCGAGACGCCGGAACAACCGGCCATCAGCATGCTGATTCCGAGGAGAACCGCCCATCCTTTGCCCCATCGTTTTTTCATGATTACCCCTCCTGCACGTTCTTCTTTTTCCCCATGTTTTGGGTGATGCGATCCAGCAAAATGGCCATGATCACGATTGCCAGCCCCGCTTCGAAACCGGTGCCGATATTGATCTGCGTGACCGCCCGGTAGACGTCGGCTCCCAGCCCTTTGGCACCGATCATGGACGCGATCACGACCATGGACAGCGCCAGCATGATGCTCTGGTTGACGCCCGCCATGATCGTCGTCTTGGCGAGCGGAAGCTGCACTTTGAACAGCTTTTGCCAGGAGGTGGAGCCAAACGCGTCCGAGGCTTCGATCAATTCCTTCGGCACCTGGCGAATGCCCAGATTGGTCAGACGAATCGTCGGCGGCATCGCGAAGATAACGGACGCGATCACGCCCGGCACCTTGCCCAGTCCGAAGAAAAAGATTGCCGGAATCAAGTAGACAAAGGCCGGCATGGTCTGCATGAAGTCGAGCAGCGGCGTGACCACGTTGCGCACCGAATCGTTGCGGGCGCACCAGATGCCGGCGGGCACGCCGATCACGATTGAAATCAACCCGGCGGTAAGCACCAGCGCCAGCGTTTCCATCGAATGTTCCCAATACCCCAGATTGGCGATCAGCAGCAGGCCGACCAGCGTAAACAGGGCGACGCGCAGCCGTCCGACCTTGTAGGCCAGAAGCGTGAAGCCGATGATCAAAAGCCAGTCGGGCAGACTGGTAAAGATCAGCGAAAACAGATCCACCGTGCTGCCGATGCCGGCCGAAATCACGTCAAACACCAGGCCGAAATGCTCATCCAGATACTGGACCAGCCGCTCCACCCAGCGGTCGAGCGGCAGTTTCGGAAACAGCTCACTCACCCGCCATCACCTGCCTTTCTTCTTCAGCATCGGACGGCGTTTTCCGGTTGACCTTGCCGGCCAGTCCGCCCAATACCGCCCCTTTCACGACGACACCCAGCAGGCGGTTCTGCTCGCCGGTGACGGCCACGGGGATGTCGGAAAACGCCACCAGGTCGAACATTTCGTTCAACAGCGTATTGGCCGAGACGGTCGGCACCTCGCGATCCATCACGTCTTCCAGCGTCTTCGCTTCCCGCGAGGCGGCATTGACCGCGTCCGCCTTGACCACGCCGATCAGCCGTTTCTTTTTGTCCACCACGTACAGGCTGGAGACGCCTCTGTCTTTCATCAACTGCAGGGCGACCCGCGGCCCCTTGTCGAGGGTGATCGTTTCCGCCCGCTTCATCACGTGTTCCGCCGCCAGCACTTTGGAGCGGTCCACGTCTTCCACGAACTTCTCCACGTACTCGTTGGCCGGATTGGTCAGAATCTCTTCCGGCGTGCCGATCTGGACGATCGCCCCGTCTTTCATCAACGCGATCCGATCCCCGATTTTCAAGGCTTCGTCCAGATCGTGGGTAATAAACAGGATCGTTTTCTGCATGGTCGTCTGCAGTTCCAGCAGTTCATCCTGCATGTCTTTGCGGATCAGCGGGTCCAGGGCGCTGAAGGCTTCGTCCATCAGGAGGACGTCCGGATCGTTGGCCAGCGCTCTCGCCAGCCCGACCCGCTGCTGCATCCCGCCGCTCAACTGATCGGGCATGCTGTTCTCCCAGCCGCTGAGGCCGACCAGCGCCAAGGCGTTTTTGGCCTTCTCTTCCCGCTCTTTTTTTGGAATATTCTGCACTTCCAGTCCAAACTCCACGTTCTCCAGCACCGTTCGGTGGGGAAACAGGGCGAATTTCTGAAAAACCATGCCCAGCTTTTTCCGCCGGACCTGCTGAAGCTGTTCGGCGTTCATCCCGACGATGTCTTCCCCGTCGATCAGGATGCGGCCGGCCGTCGGTTCGATCAGCCGGTTGATCAGGCGCACCAGGGTCGACTTGCCGCTGCCGGACAGACCCATGATGACAAAAATCTCTCCCGCCTCCACCTCAAAGCTGACCTGATTGACCCCCACGGTCAGGCCCGTTTCCTTGAAGATGTCCTGCTTGGACCGTCCCTGCTTCAGGTAGTCAAACGCGCGATGAGGCTGACGTCCAAAGATTTTCGTGAGATTTTCCACCTTGATTTTCGGCATAACGTCACCTCCAACGTTTTGTACGGACGCAATCGCTCCCTCTCATTGTATCGAAGGAGGATGGTTCCCACAAATTTGGTAATCAGCGATATTTACGAATATTTGGCGTTCAGAAAAAACTTTACGTACTTTTTTAACTTCATGCTAAGAATATCTCGTATATACTGTATGATATGATCATTTACTTCTGATGGTTTCCTTAGTACAATTCGAATCAGGTAAAACGGATAGAG
The DNA here is from genome assembly GCF_001673705.2 of Brevibacillus sp. WF146. NCBI lineage: Bacteria > Bacillati > Bacillota > Bacilli > Caryophanales > Paenibacillaceae > Brevibacillus > Brevibacillus sp. WF146. The sequence goes on along the minus strand of NZ_CP109943.1, from coordinate 798,221 downwards.
GAGCTGCTTGGTTTGCTATGGATGCCAAACATGAAGAAATCCTTCAACGGGCTCAGGAACGGGTGATCGAAGCTCTCGCCAAGAACATGGATCTGTACGGAATCACCATGTCCACGGGGTTGCTGTACGGAACCCTGCTGTTTCAAGACAAGCCGATGACCCTCGATGAAATGGGCGAAGCGCTGGGCATGAGCAAGACGAGCATGAGCACCGGCGTGCGAACCCTGATGGAATTGAAAATGGTGGAAAAAATCTGGAAAAAAGGAGCGCGAAAGGACCACTACGAGGTAAACCTCGACTGGTACCAGAATTTCATTGACTTGTTCTCGCTCCGTTGGAGAAGCGCCGCCGAGTACAACGTGCACGCGATGAAAAAATCGCTGCAGGAGCTGCGCGCCCTTCTCCAAAGCGAAGAGCTGTCGGATGAGCTGAGAGAACGCGTGCAAACAAGCATTCACCGCATCGAAAACGGCTTGGAATACTACGACTGGCTCTCCCGCTTGATCGACTCGTTCGAAACGCACGAAATCTTTCAATTTGTGCCGAAGAAGCCGATGAGCTAGGCACGTCCCCATCCGCTTTTCACACAAAAGCACCCGTGATGCTGCGATACGGCAGAACCGCGGGTGCTTTTTTCGTGCCCGTCCGGCCGCTTTCCATGCTCACCGCCGCTTCTCCCCGCCTCGCCGCCCCATTCTTTTCGCATTACCCCTCAAGGACATGTGGACAGCCTGGTGAACGTATTTAAGGAAGGAGAAAAAACGAAAACGGGATGGAGGCATCCGGCCATGAAACTGATCACCGACGTAGCCAGACAGGCGGGCATTGCGGAAGAAGATCTGGAGCTGTACGGAAAATACAAGGCAAAGCTGTCCCGCGACCTGTGGGAAAAGGTTGCGGACCGTCCGGACGGCAAACTGGTGCTGGTCACCGCCATGAATCCCAATCCGGCGGGGGCGGGCAAGACCTTGACAACCATCGGGCTGTCCCAGGCGCTGAACCGCATCGGGAAAAAGACGTTGCCGCGCTGCGGGAACCTTCCCTGGGACCGTGCCTGGGCATGAAGGGAGGCGCGACCGGCAGCGGAAAAGCGGAAATCCTCCCGTCCGATGAGATCAACCTGCACTTTACGGGCGATCTGCATGCGATTACGGCGGCCCACAACCTGCTGGCCGCGATGATTGACAATCACCTCTACCACGGCAATGCCCGGCGGATCGATCCGAAGAAAATCGTGTGGAAACGGGCGATGGACATGAACGACCGGGCGCTCCGCCAAATCGTGGTCGGCCTGGGCGACGGAAACGGACCGCTGCGGGAAGACGGCTTCCTGATCACGCCCGCGTCGGAAATCATGGCCATCCTGTGCCTGAGCGAACAGATGGACGACCTGCGGGAGCGGCTGGGGCGGATCATCATCGGCTACGACCAGGACGGCCAGCCGGTCACGCCGCAAGGAATGGGCCGCCACCTTTTCCCCAAAAAAACACGCGCGCCCCGCTGCTCCCGCATGGAACCTGGACCATCGGGCGTGCCGCATGCTCATGGGACGCGCGTGAAACGGGCCGCCTCGCGACCGGCCGTTTCCCTGTTTGATTCATTGGGCGTCTACCGGCCCGACAAGCCGAATGCCTCCGCCAGCAGCCGGAACGACTTTTGCTTCGCTTCGAAATCGTGCGTAATGGTGACCACCATAAACTCCGTCGTGTTGTACCGCTCGCTCATCTGCAGGATTCGCTCCTTCACCTGTTCCTTGGTGCCCACAATCATTCGCTTGCGGTTTTCCTGAATCCGGTAGCGGTCATAATCGGTATAGGGATACCGCAGCGCCGCTTCGACGGAGGGGGTACCCTGACTGCCGCCCCCTTTTTCCAGCAGCAAGAGGGACAGGTCGAGACTGGAAGCGATTCGGTTCGCTTCTTCCTCGGTTTCGGCACAGACGACAAAGATCGCCACCATCGACTGCGGCCGATCACTTACGAGGGACGGCTGAAAATGTTCCTGGTACCACCGCATGGCCTCTTCGCCGCCTTCCCCGTTGATAAAATGGGCAAAGGCGAACGATGCTCCTCGCTGGGCGGCCAGTCTGGCGCTCTCCCCACTGGAGCCGAGCAGCCACAACTGGGGCGCGGTGGGCACGATGGGCGTTGCCCGCAGCCCCGGAAACTTGTGGTTCTCGTCAATCGTGTCGTACAAATAGCCGATCAGATCATCCAACTGCTCGGGATACCGGTCGATGCCCGTTACTTTTCCCTCCTGCAGCGCTCTCGTGGCGAGCGGCATGCCGCCGGGTGCCCGGCCTACCCCCAGGTCGATCCGGTTGGGGTGCAGTCCTTCCAGCACGCGAAACGTTTCCGCCACCTTGTACGCGCTGTAGTGGGGCAGCATGACACCGCCCGTCCCTATTCGCATGTTCGTGGTGACCGCGGCCAGATGGGCCACCAGAATTTCCGGGCTGGACCCGGCCAACCCCAACGTATGGTGATGTTCCGATACCCAAAAACGATGATACCCCAGTTGGTCCAGTTCACGTGCCAGGCGGACGGTCTGGGACAGCGCCTCCGGGGCCGTGCTGCCCTGGGCAATCGGGGATTGGTCCAGTACGCTCAAGCGAATCATCTTGCTTCTCACCTCCCCCTTATGATTTCATGTTTTCCCTCCAAAAAGCAATGAACCAACTGCACCCGCTTGCAGTTTCAGGGCGCAAAGCAGAAGGCAGGCGCCACCCCCCGCCCGCTGCGTCAGGGCTTGAAAAAAACAGCCCTGCCCGTCTCCGCGCATACCGCGAAAACAAGCAGGGTATCGGTCAGCACAAACGGCGAACGCTAGGCGTGCAGGCTCCCCTCCAGACGGGAGGCGGGGCGGTAGGGACCTACCGGGAGCTGGATCAGGCAGGTTTGGCCGCGTGAGGCAATCCCATAGATCTCGTCGCACATATTCGCGTCGTATCCCAGAAGCGGATGCCCCGCCATCCCGAGGGCCGATGCCGCCAGCAGCACATGCTGCACGAGCATGCCGGCCTCCATTTGTTGAATGCGGTATCCCCTGTACCCCAGTGCCGTTTGGAGGTGATCCCGTCCCCCCGCCGGATGCAGGCAGAGCGGGGTTTGAAGCAGATTGACATTGTCGAGCGTCATGGCCTGCTGGAGCGACAGCCGATGATCTCCGGGACGTTCCATCTGCAGGGCATGCGCGCCGCTGTCATAGCGGTAGGCGCCGTCCGGGATGCCTTCCACATGATGCAGACAGAGATACAGCGAGACGCGAGGTTCGGGATTCGCTCGCACCCCGTCCAAATCATTCCGGTAGGCGAAGGAAGCGGTCGCTTCCCGCAGCAGCGCGGCGAGCTGCTCCTGGCTTACCCGGCCCAACACGAAGTCGATCCCCGGCGAATGCCGCTTCTTGCAGGCCGCTGCCAGGTCATACGACAACCGGTTCACCGGGGGCAGAGGCATCGCCCGACCCTTTACGTTTTCGTGCGTCTCTCCCTCCACCTGCCGAAACGACCGGGTCGATTCCAGCAGGGAGGCTTCGTTCATCCTGACCAGCATCGGGTACGGCCGGACCCGCCGCGACCGGACGTAGTGCTCATGCGCAACCGGCCTCAACTCCCGGCACAGTTCGCTGGCCGTGATCGCCTCGTCCCTCCCCCTGTCGGCAAACCAGGTCATCCCCGGTTCCACTGACAGCGGAATGACTGCATACACGCTCTCGTCCTGTTCGGACAGGCCGAGCAGATGGTTGACGGCCCTGTCAAGAAACTGGAAGTACACCCCCGACGAAAAGCCAAACCGTTTCGCCACCTCCAGCAGATGCCCGATCAGCACCCCGGCATCCAACCCCTGCAGCCGGTAGGAAAAGTTATAGTATTTAAAAAAATTTTTCCAAAACATCGTCGAGACAAACAACGTGCCGAAACAAGCCGACACGTCGCAGCGATTGCCGAGAGCCCTGGCGACATAGGAATCGAAATCGCCTTCCCGCAGCAGCACCAGGCGGTGGTGTGCGGTATCGTAATGGTAGATCCCTGCGGGCAAATCCTTTACTCGCAAATACAGGTACAATTCGCTGGGATACAGCGCCCCGCCGGAAGGAAGAAAGCGCCGGAACGAATGCGTTACGCCGCCTTCTTGTTCCGCTCCATCCCCGACAAGCTCCCATTGGCAGACTTTCGCAAGCCCGAACGCATACCAGAGAAAATGGCCGATGTCGGAAAGAGCGGGCGTTCCGGGCACTTCCCGTCCTTCCAGCGTCAGCGGCACTTCCGCAGAAAGCGGGACGACAGGCAGGCCGCGGTAAAGCTTATACGGGAGGGGGGCGTCGTTCCAATCCACCTCCCAGTCCGGCGGATCAAGCCTGTCAATGTCAAAGTGCAGATTGTGCAAAAATGAATCCAGACGCATACTTCTTCCTCCCGTCCGGGATTATGGAAACGGATGCGGATGGGGATTGAGCTGTTCACGTGTCAACGGCTGCCTGGCATATCCCAGTTCCATGGGGACCCGCAGCACCCGTTCCAACCCTTCCAGGCGGGTCAGGTGATACCCGAACGTCATCGGCAGCATCCCCGGAATCAGCACTTTCACGCAGTACAGGCTGTTTCGCCTCATCTCCGGTGTCGTTTGGTCCACCACGATCACGTCGAGGTTCACACGGCGAAAAGCCTGGAGAATGTCTTTCAAATCATCAGTCAGGTCGGCCGCCCTCTCCTTCCGCTTGAATGCCTCGTCAAACGTTAGCAGCGGACGGTCCTCATCCAGCAAAAAATCCAGGCGCTTCTCCGCTTGCGGCAAGCCGTACAGCATGGAGTGGTCTTCCATCTCCTGCACCAGGAACGGATCATCCAGCATTCGCTCATACTTCTCCCGGTACGCTTCGAATTTGTCGTCAATCGTCAGCATCATGTCAGCCAGCTCGTGAACCGCGCCTTTCACCGCCCGTACCGGGTCCGGATGAGCCCCGGCCGCACAGATGAGATTCACTCCGGTTTCCTTTCTGTTCTTGGCCAACACCCACACGCTTGGAATTCCGTTCTCCATCGTCGCGTTGTAGAAATGCAGGTCGTATCCGCCCACCGCCTTCGCACGCTCGATCATCAATCGCAGTTCCGTATCGTCGACGGAACCAGGGTCAAGACGCGGGAGAGGCAGTTGGGCGTACCACGTCATCAGGAACGAATCGCGCTCCACCACTTCCAAAATGCCGTAGAAGATAGCTTCCTCCAAACTTCCGCCCAAGGCGCATCCGTTAGACGTTTCATAGACGAAGCCGTCCCCGTAATCCAGACTGTAATAGGCAAGCAGTTCCGGAACCAGAATCGGACGCTCCTGCATAAAGGAATAGCCCCATACCCAATGGATCGGGCGGTCAGGATCAAACGGTTTGAACGGAAAATCGGGCCGCGCATACTGTTCCTTGGCGTGCACCCCTACCGTAAGAGGGTTGAGTGCCTGATCGGCAAGGTTGCGATAGCTGTCGTGTACGACCGTCCGTTTGCCGCGGGGTTCCAAACCGCAGTACCGCTCCAATCCCTCCAAAATCGCCAACAACTCGCTTTCCGCGAAGGAATGAGTCCGACCCGCCGTCGATTCGTCCCCCGTAAACAGCGGCAGATTGACGCTGACAACGGCAAACGGCGACTCGAAGTTATTCCGTTTCCCATTGACCAATCCCGTCCGGGAATCCAGATAGTCCTTGCCCAGAACGTTCTTCAGCTCATCCATCGGACGGCAGCGGTAACTGTCGGCACTGATCTTCGGACTGGGCGCGAGCGAAATCCGCGCCGCCATCGGCGAATCGTCGGGCAATCGACCGCATACCGGACACAGCGGGTCGGGGAGAAAGAAGTGACGCGAGCTCTCCAGCGTTTTCAGGTTGATCAGGCAGACGCTTTCTTCCAGGTGGGCCTGCCTGCCCTGCAGCACCCTTTCGGCCTCGGCGACAAGCAGGTGAGCTGTCTGCAGCATCCCGGTCCGCGACGCCCACGGGTCACGCGGCATCCCCCCGTGTTCCGCCAGCGTCCGTTTCCATTCCCACATCTCGCTGCGGTCCCTTCTCGCCACGACGCGCCGCAGGTCCGCACACTGGGAGCACCCCGGCGTACCCGGGCGCACCAGCGGTCCGACCACACCCTCGCCACATGCGGCAAAGCCCCGCAGCCAAGGGATGCCGGTCGGTGGAAACAACGCTTCCGCCTCGTAATGAACGGAAGGCTCCCAGGTATCATGCAAAACCAGCGCCAGGTCCGCCGGTTCCGGCATCCCGGTTTTCACGTCGGCATGACGAACGATCCGGTATCGGGAGGACAATTCCCTGCTCACGAAGTCGGCCAACAGCCCTTCTCCAACAACAACCACACCAGCACTCACCGGGACTCCTCCTCTCGCACCAGCACGCCAAACACCCCTGCCAACTCCTCTTGCAAGAACGGCTCCCGCGCCAGATCGCAGACCAGAAGCCGCTTGCGGTTTCGTTGTAACACCTGCAGAGCGGACTGCACAACCTCGACATGATCGTCCGCTTCACACGCGGGGATCGCAAGACTTTGCGGTGCCTTGTCTGCCAGCAGCACGGCTGAAACCTCCACCGCCTGCATCCCGGGACGCGCCGCTTGGTTTTGCGCCTTCAGCAGCGCCTGCTGCAGCGACTGCCGCAGCGCTGAAGTCACTTGGAATCCCACGCTGCCATACCACCGGCCGTTCATACCGGCCCACACCACAGGGAACCCATAGACGTCCTCTCCCAAGCCGATCAGCGGAGCTCCCTGCATCGTGGTCAACGCCTGCAAATAATACCGGCAGCGCTCATCTTCGACCGTCTCCACCCGCACCAAAGAGATGCGCGGCTTCTCATCCGCGTGTCTCTTCCTCAGTGCCTCGGTCAAACACTTCTGCAGTCCCCGGCTTACGCCTTCTGCAGCCGTTTCCCCCGCTCCGACGCCGACCCATTCATCCGGTTGGATCATGCTCCTTCCGGCCTCCTGCTCGGCGGGAAGCGTCGACGCGAGCCGATCAACCATTCGCGACACGTACGTTTCGATCCCGGCCAGTCCCGCTTCCCGCCGCGCCTCCTCATGCGTCAACCCTGTACAGACAACCGCCGGCAGCAGCCGAGCCGGTCCTTCCGACAGCGGATCGACAGCCTGAACCACGCACTGTGCCAACGGAATCTGCCGGGTGTCCAACGGATCCCACACATGCAAAATGCCGGTTTCCGGTGATGCAAGCCGGCTGAGGTACGGAATCAATCCGTCCGATTCCCGCCTTGTGGAATCCCGTTCGAGCCGCAGATCTGAAACGTGGACCCAGTGGATTGGTTCGCAGCCGGTCACCAGCGGATGGGGCAGGAACGAATGCCAGCTTCCTTCCAACGTCTCCAGGTTCAAGAGAAAGAATTGCGGTTCCCGTTGGAATACGCCCGTTGCCGTTTTGAACCATTCGAACACCATGACATTCGCCAGCATGGCTCCCGCGGTGGAGGAGAAGGCGTGCTGCTTCGGGTCTTTGCGCACCGCCGACAGGTGCAGGCGGCGCCACGCCGACTCCCAACATCCCGCACTGTCCGGATGCACCAGCGGACCGGCCATCCCTGTCTCATGGATGCACAGGGCCGGGAGGAACACCTTTTTTTCCTGCCTGCAGACGTCATGCAGAACCCGCAGTTCCTCGACATCCCCCTTCTCTGACACGTACAGGATCGCATCGAACGGCTGCACAAACTCCCGCCAGGAAATGACGCCCCCTTTTTGCAGCGAAATGTCCTCCAGCGATACCTCAGGGTCCTCTTTTCGGGCATGTTCCGCCAGTTCCGCCAACCGCTGCCGGTTTGTGACTGCCTCATCCGTGACCAGTACGTGCAGCCTTGGCAGTCCCGATTCCAACAACGCCGCTACCAGCGAGAGCAGTAACGGGCCGGCGCCCACCGCTGCCACCCTGGACTGACGATACGTCTGAAAGCGGTAGGCACCCGAATCCCCGAAACTGTTCAAAAATTCGATTTGCTCCGCATATCGTTTGCGTATCTCTTCCGGCAGTTGATGCGGCCGATCCCGGCTTACATCCCGGACAAAGCCGTTTTGGTACAGCACCTCTGCAATTTCATACACCCGGTCCCGGTATGGGGCCGGCAATCCGTCCGTCAACTCCTCCAGCGTGTGCTCGCCGTTTAACACCGGCATCAGTTTTTCAATCCACTGCAGGATCGTCCTGCCTTCCATGTGAAACGAGCCGATGTTGTTCCGAAAATACACACCGCCGGATGGATCGGGGAGAAAAAACGTGTCTCCCTTCACTTTCAGACGCATCGATGGCTTCAAACTTGTCATACCATGCTTCCTCCCGTCAGCTGTTCTGAAATCCGCAACCATCCCTCAACACACTCCGTGTTAATCATATGTACCGCTATTTGTCCCTCTTGCCTGCTTTGTTGAGAAGTCCCCTCCACGCCGACAACTTCCGTGCCACGAGACAAACAGACCGGTCACATGCAGCCGAAAAAAAGCCGAAACCCTTGCAATTGAAGGGTTTCGGCTTTCCTGTCAAACGATCACAAACCTCTGTCTTCACCAGGTTAAAAGCATCGTCCGCACCGGGGGCCAAAGCAATTGTGGCAGCGTGGGAAAAAGCAATTGTGGCAGCGCGGGAAAAAGCAGTTGTGGCAGCGCGGGAAAAAGCAATTTCGGCAGCGTTGAAAACAATTTCTACAGTTTCTGCCGCGTCCCCCACATTGCCCGCAATTGAATTGGGCGTAATCGTAGTCCGGATTCTCATAGGGAACCATCTCGCTCGCATGAAACTCATCCGCTTCTACCTTTTTGATTTCTTTTTTAAAATCGTCCAATTTGATACCCTCCATTCATGAATTGATCTGGATGTTTCATCACCGAAAACGTGTCCGTCAGCGCACCGGACGCTATGCGGCCGCTGCGGACGTGCAGCGCTCGCGCTCCCTGCCGCAACCGTCAGGAACTGACGTAATCAAAGCTGTCCTCGTAGGTGTCGTAAAAAACGTCGTAGTAGTCTCCGTACGAGTCAACATAATCAACGTAGTCCAAATAATAGTCATAGAATGGCTCCTGGTAGACAACCGGCACGTAGGACAGATAGGGCGGATACGGGACATGATACGGGTGGGGCCATTGATACCATTGCGGAGAAAACGCGGCTGTGCCGTAAGACTTATGGCCATGGTGGCTTTCAACGGGTGTGCTGCTCAATGAAACCTTTCCCCTTTCACCATCATTCTGTTTTTCGCTACAGTGCACATTATTCCGGTTCCCCGAATTGGTTGCTTGCCCATACCAAAATGGGCGGTTCCCTATTGGAAGAGGAAACAGCCTTGTCCATGAGTAAAAAAAGCCACTCCAAAACAAGGGAGTGGCTTTGAATGGAATCAATGATGCGGGAACACCGAACGGCGCACCCGCTGCGCACTACTCGTAACGCAGTGCGTCAATCGGTTTCAGCCGTGCGGCTTTTCGGGCCGGGTACACCCCGAATATCACGCCGACAAGCACGGAGGAAAGGAACGCGTACAGCATCGGAGACACACTGACCGACGTCGCTATGCCGGCGAATTGGCGCAGGGCGAAAGCCGCCCCGATCCCCAGGAGAATGCCGATGATTCCCCCCAGCAAGCTGATGGTCACGGATTCGATCAAAAACTGCCGTTGAATGTCCCAACGGGTTGCCCCGAGCGCTTTGCGGATGCCTATCTCACGCGTTCGTTCCGTCACCGAAACCAGCATGATGTTCATGATCCCAATTCCCCCGACCACCAGCGAAATCGCCGCAATGCCGGACAACAGGGTGGTCATCACACCGGTAACCCCTTGGGCCGTACTGAGGATTTCCGATTGGGACCGGATTTGAAAATCGTTTTCCTGGTTCGGCCGCAGGTTGTGCTGGGCCCTCAGCGTCAGCTGAACGTCAAACTGCGCCTGGGGCAACGCCTCCGCGGAGACGGCCGACACGTAAATGCTGCCCACGTGCCTGCCTCCGGTCAGCCGGTTCATCGCTGTCGTAATCGGGACAATCACTTTGTCGTCATTGTTGGTCATTCCCGTGCTGCCCTGACTTTTCAAGATGCCGATGATTTGAAACGGAATCCGGTTGATCTGGATGGTTTGCCCGATGGGGCTGGCATTGCTGTCACCGAACAAATTGGCGATCACGTCCGGGCCCACAACCGCCACGTTTGATTGTCTCTGCACTTCCAGCCGGTTAAAGAACCGGCCCTGCTGCACCTGAACGTTCCGCACCTGGGGATACGATTCATTGGTGCCTTCGATCGAGGTCGCGTAGTTTTTGTTCCGCCAGACTACCTGAGCCCGCCCCGTCACACTGGGCGCAACCGCCGCGATGGAGCTGTTTTGGGCGAGCGCTTCACTATCCGCCAGCGTCAAGGTGTTTAACGAACCGGCGCCCAGATTGATTTGCCCCCGGGCAGTCTGGCCGGGTGTCACAATGAGCAGGTTGCTCCCCAAGGCGTTGATTTGCGACGCCACGTTGGCGGAAGCGCCCTCCCCGATGGCCACCATCGCAATGACGGCGGCCACCCCGATCACGATGCCGAGCATGGTCAGAAACGAGCGCAATCGGTTTGTTTTGATACTGCGTAAAGAGACGCGCAGGCTTTCCGCGAAATTCATACCTTCACATCCTCAAGGTTGGCCCGTCTTCGATGGTCAACCGCTTCATTTGAGATGATCTGCCCGTCACGAAAGCGAATGATTCGCTTGGCATGTTCCGCAATGTCTGGTTCGTGCGTAACCAGCACGATGGTCTTGCCTTCCTCGTGCAGCTGCTGAAAGATGCTCATGATCTCGATGCTCGTTTTCGTGTCCAACGCGCCTGTCGGTTCATCGGCCAGGAGTATCACGGGATTGTTGACCAACGCCCGGGCGATCGACACCCGCTGCTGCTGCCCGCCTGACAGTTCATTCGGCTTGTTGTACAGCCGATTGCCCAACCCCACGCTTTCCAGCGCCTGCACGGCTCGTTCGCGCCGTTCCTTCGCGGGAACGCCCGCATACAGCAGAGGCAGCTCCACATTTTCGACCGCGCTGGTTCGGGGGAGCAAATGAAACTGTTGAAACACAAAGCCGATCTTCTGATTCCGAATAATGGCCAGCTCGTCGTCATCCGCTTGCGACACGGGGTAACCATCCAGGTACAGCTCGCCCGAAGTCGGTTTGTCCAGACAGCCGATCAGATTCATCATCGTCGATTTGCCGGAACCGGAGGGACCCATGATCGCCGCAAAGTCCCCCTCCTGGATTACCAGGTTTACCCCGCGAAGCGCTTGAATCTCCTGATCGCCGATAACGTAGGTCTTCGTTACCTCTTCCATTTGAATGACCGGTTTCATCTTATCGATTCCCTCTCATGCCGCCGCCGAATCCTCCGCCGGGGCCTCCCATCCCGCCAAAGCCCGGGAATCCCCCCATGCCGTTTGGCCTGCTGCTGCTGGAGCCGGAGGAGGCGGTGTTCTCAAAGGTCAGAACCACTTGATCCCCTTCCTGCAGACCGGACGTGATTTCCACCCGATCGGAGCTAAAGTAACCGATGGTGACCGGCTGGAAGCGGAAACGGGGAGCGGACCTGCCCGATTCTGCGCTTCCCGTTCGGGTCGCGCCGGCCTCTCCCTTCGCCGATGCGAGGTACACGCCATCTTTCCCGTTCTGGGTTTTCAAGGCCGCCGCCGGGACGTACAGCACATTTTCGTGCGTGCCCACTTCGATGCGCGCGTTCACGGTCATACCGGTTTTCAGCAGGCCGTCCTTGTTGTCGACGGACAGGAGAACCTGATACGTGGTGACCCCTGAGTCGGTCGTCGCTTCCGGATAAACCAGCTTCACCTTTCCGGCAAAGGTTTGATCGGCGTAAGAAGTGGTGGTGAAGGTGGCCGGCAGCCCCGCCTTCACTTTGCCGATATCGCTTTCGCTGATTTGCGCCAGGACCTCCAGATTGCCGGAGTCCGAATTATCCATGACGATAAACGGATTGGACGGACTTTCCCCCACATTTCCGTTTATCTGCACAATCACCCCCTCCATGGGCGCTTTCAGGGTTACGTCCTGCAGGGCTTTTACCTGCTGCTGCCACTGCGCCTCCGCCTGTGCCACCGCGGCTTGTGCAGACTGCACGGCCGAGGGGTCCGGCCCCGCTTTGGCTTCCTGCAGGTCGGCTACCGCCGTTTCGTACGCGGCCCGCGCCTGTTCCAGGTCACTCCTGGATTTCGCTTGTGTCTGGCTGCGGGCCAGCACGGCGCTGTTGTACTCGAGCTGCGCCTGGTCCAAACTGCTCTTGGCTTGATCGAATTCGCTCTTCGAAATGATACCCTGATTGTACAGGGCGCTTTGCGTGTTGTAGGTCTTTTGCGCGTTTTGCAGGTTGGCTTTGGCCTTTTCCAGGTCGTAATCGGCCTTTTTGGTGTCGAAACCGCTTTGAGCAGCGTCCAATGCGGCCTTCGCCTGGTTTACCTTCGCCTGCAGCGCGTTGATTTCCGCCGCGGTCCTGGGCTTTGTCACTTCGGCCAAATGGGCCTTGGCGGACAGGAGGTTGGCTTCCGCATTCTTCACCTGTACGCGGGCTTCGGAATCGTCCAGCTCGGCCAGCACTTGTCCGGCCTTGACACGGTCGCCAATTTTCACGTGGATCGATTTGATGACCGCGCTGCTGCTCGCAGCGGATAGCGAAACGCGCTTGGAGGCCTGCACGGTTCCCGATGCAAAGACCGTTTCCGTTACGTTCCCCCGCTTGACGGTTTCCACTCGCATCACGGAGGCGGCGCTTTGCGGAGACGTCCATTTCTGGTAGGCAAAGATTCCCGCCCCGCCCAACAGGACAGCGATCAAACCGATCACCACGATGTGTCTTTTGTTTTTTCTGGGCAAGAACAGCGCCAGATTTCTCTTGGCATACTCACTCACGCGGCATTCCCCCTACACGTATCTGACAAGTCCTACCCGCTCATTATAGGCAGCAACGGTGAAAAAACGGTGAAAAGGGAGACGCCGTCCTGATCCGAAGCGGCCGGAAGCATTTTTTCACCCATTTTTCATTGAAACCGTGTAGCATGGAGAGATAATGAAAACAGACACCATTTCATGTTTTTGGCAAGGAGTGTCTCCTTTGAATATTTTGCTGGCCGAAGACGACATTCGACTGGGTGAACTGATCGTGTACATGCTGAAGAAAAAAGGAGGCTATCAGGTTGAATGGGTGACACAGGGAGACGATGCCTTCGACTATGCCCTGCACGCCCACTTTGACATCCTGATCCTGGACTGGATGCTGCCCGGGGAAGATGGGGTGCGTGTAGCCAGCCGGCTGCGCCAGCAGGGGTACGCCGGCGCCATCCTGATGCTGACGGCAAAAGACGCGCTCCAGGATCGCATCGAGGGGCTGGACTCCGGAGCCGACGATTACCTGGTAAAACCGTTTGAAATCGAGGAACTGCTCGCCCGCTTGCGCGCATTGGCACGCCGCAATTTTGCCCCGATTCAGGAGCAGATCGTGAACATCCACACGATCACCGTCAATCTGACCAACCGCACGGTCCATGATGGCGAAAAGGAAATTCACTTGACGCCGCGGGAATATCAGCTGCTGGAACTGCTGATCCGCAACAAGGGACAGGTATTGTCGCGAGAGGTGATCTTCGAGCGCATCTGGGGATTGAATTCCGACGTGTCCATGAAAACGATTGACGCCACCGTCAAATTGCTGCGGAAGAAGCTCAACGGCGACGGCGAGACGGAGATTATCCAATCCATTCGCGGGGTGGGATACAAACTTGATGATTGACTGGTTCTCGCGTCGTCGTTTTTGGAAAAAGGATCTGTTTGTGCATACGCAAAACCGGCTGACCGTCCAATACAGCATTTTGCTCATGGTCTTCCTCACCCTGTTTATCGGCATCGTTTACGTTCTCGTCGACATCGGCATTTCGTATGAACAAAAGAGACAACTGCGGATGATCACCGAACAGGAAGTCAAGCTGATGGAAGAGGCGCTGCGAGACGGCGTCCTGAGTCAGGAAGAGTACGACAACCTCAACCGGATTCGGGAAAGCCGGAATCAATTCTTTTACTATGTGGTGGACGCAAACGGACAGCTCCTGTTTGGCGACGAATTCATCCCCCGGGCCAAGCCGCAGATCCTGGAGCTTGTCCGGGGATGGATTCCCGCCGCCAACGAAGTCCGGTACGGGACCGTGACCGTTCCGCCTCCACCCCGGCGCGGAAAGCCGCTGCCGCCGATGGACGGGCGGCTCGAGCTCATGATGACGGGCCGCCCCGTTTTTCAGGGCGTGCAGATGAAGGGGATCTTCTACACGGGAATCGACATCTCGTTTACCAACCATCTCCTCAAACGGCTGCTCACCATATTGACGGCCTTGGGTATTTTGTTTCTGGGGATCGCTCTCTTGCTGAGTTACTTTATGTCCAGGCGAGCCATGATCCCGATTCGTCAGTCCTTTCAGCGTCAGCGAGAGTTTGTCGCCGACGCTTCGCACGAGCTGAGGACCCCGCTCAGCATTTTGCAGTCCTCTCTGGATGTGTTCGAAATGGAAGAAGGCGAGCAGCTTTCCGCTTTTGGGCGAAACGTCCTGTTCAACATGAAAGATGAGGTCAGACGGATGACCAAACTGGTGAGTGATTTGCTGACGCTGGCGCGTTCCGATTCCGGCCACCCCGATCTGCAGTGCGAGTACGCTGACGTGGTCCCTGCTGTCCAACAGATGATCCGCTCCACTCAAACCGTGGCCGCCTCGAAAAAGATCGCCCTGAAGCTGGATGCGCCGCCGGCGGTGATGGTGTACGGCGATCATGAACGGATCAAACAACTGCTGTATATCCTGCTGGATAACGCCATCAAGTACACGCCCGGCGGCGGGGAAATCCAGGTCACCCTCTCCGTTGACGAAACGGAGAATCCCCCCGTCTTGTGCCTCTCCGTCCGTGACACCGGCATCGGCATCCCGCCTGAGGAGCAGAACCGCATCTTTGATCGGTTTTACCGGGTCGACAAAAACCGGTCGAAACAAATGGGAGGAACAGGCCTGGGGCTGGCCATCGCCAAATGGATTGTGGAAGCCCATCACGGCACGATCACCGTGGCGAGCTGCCCCGGAAACGGAAGCACCTTCACCGCCAAAATCCCGCTGCATACCCCCAAAGCGTAACGGCTGCGTTGCGCTTTTTCTTTTCATACGGCATCACAGCCGGCGGAAAAACGATTCACGCCCCAAACAGCGGCCCCGACGACGAAAAAAGTTCACGCCCTTGTTCCCCCGGAAACAAGAGCGTGAGCGTGGGCATGTTATTGAAGCTGCGCCGGAGCGTCTTGCGATGCCATTACCCCGACAACCGGTTGACAATCACCACATCCAGATTTTCCTGCAGGTCAACCTTGTACGGGAAGGGGACGACCGAACCGTCCGCTTCCTGAATAACGGTGACCACGGGCCTGTGGGCCAACCCCGAATGCACGGAAGAGACGACGCCGATCTGGCCATTGCTCAGCATGACCTTGCTTGCTACCGGATAAATCGAGATGTTTGACCAGTTCCAGGTCAAAGAAATAGTTCCCCGCGGCAGCCAAATATTCGCTCGCTTCGGCGGGCGTGTACGGCTTCCGATGGTACCGCGGCGAGATCATCGCATGGTAGACGTCGGCAATGGCCACAATCTGGGCGTATTCGTGAATCTCCCCTTTTTTCAGTTTGTGGGGATACCCGCTGCCGTTGTATCGTTCGTGGTGCTGGAGCGCGCACAGCGCCGAACGCTTGGGAACATCCTCCCGCTTCACCAGCTTGTTGTACCCCGCCGCTGTATGGTACTCCAGCACTTTCTTTTCCTCCGGCGTGAGCGGACGGTTCCTTTTGATCAGTTCGGCGGGAACGTCCAGCATCCCGCAATCAAACAGGAACGCTCCAAAAACGAGTTCATACAGTTTGTGGCGATCATATTGCTTTACCGTCCCCAGCATCCCTGAGAGCACCGCCACATTGATGGAATGGTCAAACAAGAATGGGTCCTTTACGTACATGTCTGCCAACTGCCCGAGCAAAAATTCATGTCGGACCAGCTCCTCCAGGATGCTTTCGAATACGTGCACAAAACGCGCTTCGATCACGGGAACGGACATCCATCCCCTGACTTTGTCGGAATTCGCCAAATGGCTCAAGGTATGATACACCTTTTGAACCGGTTCCGAACGGTCGTGAACCTGCACCGCCGGGCGTGGACGTTGGGGCTTTTCTTCCTGCTCGTCGATGACGACCACCGTTTTGATCCCCATCTTCCTGATCTTTTTGATGTACCCCTCTGTCAACTCCGTTCCTGCCTCAAGCAGTTTCACCCCATTCGGCAGCGTGACGGGTTGAGCAAGAACACTGCCGATCATCAGTTGCGAAACCGGAATTTCCTTCAATGGCCGCATCATCCATCCCCCTCGCTCCTAACGAAACCGCGAAATTCGACAAAAAATCACAAATACCAACAGTACATGTTAAAATTTGTCGTACAATGTAGATAGTCTGAAGGAGGAAATTTCCATGTCTGTCAATTCGCTTTCGTTCTCGGCAAGAAACCGGTCGGCCAGAAGGGCGCACGGTTATTCGGACAACCAGCTCATTCAGTTGTTTTTGTCGGTCAATGACCGTTCCAAACACACCATCAAGAATTACGCCTTGTCCTTGAGGCGTTTCCAGGCCTTCATTGCCCCGAAACAGTTGGGGGAAGCGACATGGAGGGACATCGAGAATTTAAGCAGCAGCTCATGGTGGGAACCTTTTCAAAAAACGGGCGGCCTCTTTCTCCTGCAACCGTCGCCACCCAGTTGTCCTCCATTCGTTCGTTCTACAAATGGGCAAGCGACCCGAACATTCGCTTTATGAGCCATAATCCTTCCACATGCATCCGTATTCCCCGCGTCAAGGTAACCAGCATGAATCATTACCTGACAAAGACAGACCTCTCGAAACTGCTGACGGCACTGAGAGAGCAGGGCATACGGGATTACCTGATCGGCCTCATGCTGGTTCTCCTGGGGCTGCGGGTGTCAGAGCTGACCGCTGTCAAATGGGAGGATTTTTATACGGATCCGTCGGAGTCGTCGGTCTGGCTGACGATCCCCAACGGGAAAGGGGGAAAATCGCGGGAGGTCAAGGTTCCGGCTTTGTTGTGGCGCATGATCAACGCCAACCGAAACAGCCTGTCCACGGGCAGCAGACTGTTTCCCATCACAAGCCGTCAAGTGGAGCGGATTATCGAAAAGGCACGTGTAAAATGCCGGCTGCACAAACGCGTTACGCCCCATTGGCTCCGGCATACCAATGCGACGTTGGCTCTACTG
Organism: Brevibacillus sp. WF146; assembly: GCF_001673705.2. Classification (NCBI taxonomy): domain Bacteria; kingdom Bacillati; phylum Bacillota; class Bacilli; order Caryophanales; family Paenibacillaceae; genus Brevibacillus; species Brevibacillus sp. WF146. Next base: position 780,858 of record NZ_CP109943.1, on the reverse strand, counting down.
AACGGGGCCACCCTCCAACAGGTGCAGGAAAACCTGGGCCACTCCCAGCTCAACACAACGCAGCGGTATTTGCATACGATCAAGCTGTTGGAGAAGGCCGCCCCGGATTTTGTCGAAAAAGGGATTGCCGATATTATTCAAGGCACGGATTGCGAACAATGGGGATGTTAGGGGAAACTGTGTTTGACATATAGCCAAATGTCATGGGTCCATGGTACTATAAAAGTGTCGTATAATCTACATTGTACGACATCGCCTAGTATGTCCTTATTGTATTGGAAAATAGACCGGAGTGCCTTTCCAGGTCAGTCCATCCATCCTTTTCCTCCCCCCGGTCCCATGCGGGGGGCGCATCGGTACATGCACGAGTCCCATGTTTCCCGCCTTTTTTCGACAAACACCATGCTTCATTCGCTTCCTGCTCCCTGCCCTCTTCCTTTCTCCCTCGTGCGTTATCTCGTGCGTCATGCCGACGATGTTGTTTAATCCATTCCCCTCTTCTCGGTTGATTCCAATAAAAAAACCCTGCTTGCAAAGCAAGGCGCTGTGCGAGGGCCTCCTGCAGCACGCTCTTCCCCGTGAAATAAATCCGATCGGACGTGTCGGCTTCGTGCGCAAACATCCGCTTGAACACGTTCAGGACGACAGGTTCCCCCTCCGCATCGTAAAACGCATCGACCGCGTATTCGTCTCCCTGGATCCACGCTTCCAGGATGAAGCTGCTGGCGCTCACGACCGACTCGGGGTAAATCTCCTTGGCCGCTCTCATGTCCGCCTGCAGCTGCTTGCACATCGCCGGCCATTCGTCCGGTTTTTCCACCAGGTAAACGCCGACGCTGCGAAAGCCTTTCGTCGGCTTGACCACCAGGGGAAACGGGAGTGTCTCCACAGGCAGGCGGAAAATCTCCTCATAGGAACACTCGCGGAAAAAGAAGTCGGATACAGCTTTCGCAAGGTCTCGCGAAACTTGATCTTGTTTTTGAACAGCTCCGCCTGTTCCATGAGCGGCGTTCCCTTCAGAAGCGGATACACGGACGCCACCGCATACTCGGAATTGCACAGAAGAGCAAGGTCCTGATCGCGTACACGATCCGCAACCTCGTCCAACTGCCGTATCTCCAGCGTTTTGTCCAGCGGAATGCGGATATCCCCGCACTTCACCGCCGGAACGCCCAAATTCGCAAGAGTCTGGGACAAGAGCAGAGATACGTACGGTTTATCCAAACACCATCATCATGCCGATTGTTCCTCTTTACCGGCATCGCCGCGCACCACAAACTTTTTGACCAGCTCATTGAGCTGTTCGGAGGTCGCTTTCATCTGACCGGCAATCTGTCTCATTTCAGACTGGAGCTCGGTTTGATTTTGAATGTTGTTGCTGATCGTCACCAGAGCCGCCGTCACTTCCGCGATGCTTTCGGTTACCTGACCCAGATTTTGGGACGAAGCGTCTGTTCCGTCAGCCTGCGCGTCCATATTCGCCTCGAACGTCTTGATCTGCTCCGTGGAACTTTCAATCGACGTTTTGATCTCTTTCATGTGTTCGGAACCGGATACCTGAATGCGTCCCGTCAGATCCCCGCCGCCCGGGGCGATGGCAACCAAACTGTCGCGTACGTCCGCCAGCACGTTCAGGCGTTTGGATATGTACGCGAAAACGATCACAATCCCCACGATGAACATGAAGATGATCAGGCTGACCAGCATCACCTGCTGATCGGACAGTTTTTCAATGCTGCTGACGGGAACCCACAGGAACAAATACCACCCTGTCGCCTCAATCTTATTGGCAAACACGAGTTCGTTTTGATCGGTATACAGATCGCTGGCTTTCTGTTCGTTTAACACCTTCACCATCCACGCCTTCAGCGTGTTCTGTTGGTTTTTCTCCACCTTTTTGGCGGCGCCCGTCAAGATGTTTTGATGGGGATCGACAACCATGGCGTGCGTGCCGTCGGCCAGCGACAGCGAATTGGCGATTTCCGCCACACCCGTCAAGGAAATGTCGATGGAGAAGACGCCCTGGAACTTGTCTTGTGCATAAATCGGGATGGAGGCCGTCACCATCATTCCCGTTCCCAGATCGTCCTTGTAAGGCTTCGTCCATTTAATCTCCCGGTTGGGGTTGTTTTCGGGAACGGCAATTTGGAAAAATTCATTGGCCATGGATTTGGCGGTTGTATAGGTGCCTTCCTTGTTCTCTACGAACGGATAAATTTTTTGGAACTTGTTGACGGATGTAAAATAGTACCATTGCGATTCAGGAATCGTCTTCTTAATCGTCGCAAACAGACCGTCAAAGCTCTCGGACGCCAAGATCTGCCGTTTTTGCTCTACGGTCAGCGGTCCTTTTTCAATACGCGCATTCCCGATGTTCGCCTTTGTTTTGGCGACAAATTCGTCCAACGAGTACAAACCGTTGCTCATCCGATACTTGCTCTCAAACAACTGGTTGACCAGATCATCGGGATATCCGCGCAGTTCCTCCAGCTTTTTCTCGTAGGAAGAATTGGCCAGCTTGCTGACCAACCCGATTTTGTCGAACTCTTCTCCGATCAGTTGAATCTTGGACTGCAGGAGGCTGCTCGTTTTGCTGATCTCCTCCTGCTGAATGTTTTGTTTGGAATAACTGATGGCAAATGAGGAAAGTCCCAATTGCAGGATGAGAATGATCACAAATAAGCTGAGGATGCGGGCTTTCAAACTGCGCATCTGCAAACCGCACCATTGGAAGCCGCGCCATTTTTTGCTTGTCGCGTTCATGTTTCTACCTCCGATCGTTTCTTGTTTTGGAGTGGAATGAAAAAGCAGGTTTTCATCCTAGAGCACAACTGTAACCCCCTTCCGCCCATTCGAAAGGTTGGACTGGCAAAACCCGGTTACCGATGAGCGGCAGGCGATACCAGAGCCGCGGAAACATTTTCCCCTTGCTCGAAGTCTCGCTCTGTTGCACTGGCGTAATCGGGGAAGGTACATGTTCACAAAAAAGACTATTCGGTCACCCGAATAGCCTCTATTCCGGAAATAGAGAACATCGGTTTCGGCAACCCGGCGATCATAGTTTGACAACCTTAGACCCGTGGCTTTGCGTCCTTATCTTTCGATAAGTTTGCCATTAACGAACCTTGTTGAAATTTAGTATGTCTTGATGAATTCTGTAATATCTTGTGATTTTTTGTCGCTTTTTATGATATAACGAAAATGTTACTGGTTAATATTTCCTATCCGGAGAAAGTTTATCGGACTATGTACATGCCTAGTCTTTTCAGATGGCATGGGAGTTTTCTCATAGGGGAGTGATGGGATGGAGGGGCTTTGGGCGGTGGGCGGGAGTACTGTTGGGATTTCGTGACATGGTGGGATTTTTTGCTGGTCTGGAAAAAATAAAAAAGCCGCCCTGCAGGCGACATTGCTCATTATATATTTTCTAAATATATTTTCTAATATAACCTATTTGCAACAAAAGTTCCTCTTATCGGATGACTTTAAGCCTCGTAGAGACGGAGAAATCACCCCGAGTTGAAAAACGGTGATACAATGAATTTCTCTACGCTCATTCGATCTATAAAAGTTTGAGTAGTAAATCTTTTTAGGAACTTATACCAAACTGCCACCTAACTTGATTTTGTTCATTTGTAGCCTTAATAGTATCCTAAGGTTTGGCTAATCCATAGTTAATAGAGTATTCTTTAAGTTTTTCGAGTATATAAATTGCAATTTCATTATTTTTTGTTTCCTTGGCACTTTTATGGTGGAATTCAAGGTTTATTTTCTTACCATCTTCCTTTCTGAGACATACAGCATCCACAATAAGCCCTTTTCCTTGAGGTACTTCATATTGTACATTTGAGAATCCACCATTAGCCTCAATTAACAATTGCATGACTGCACTATTTATTTCTTTGTGTCTTGTCTTCGATAGAGATTGTATGAAGCTATAGGCATCAACAGTTTCTTGTTTAACAGACGATCCGTACTCTCGATTGTCAACTTCAGACAGAATTGAATACTTGTATAGTTCAGACGATGTTATAACCCTCTTTGCGTTTCCAATATTGGCCTGTACACCTGTAATCTGAGCTTTTATATCAAGTGGTCCATAATTAAGCATTGCATGAACAACAGAACTCCCAGAAAGAGATAACAACTGTGCATTGAAAAGAGAGATAACAAATGGTAAAGCTGTACGAAGGTTTTTATTTCTTTCCTGCCACCATTCAGCAACATTTGAACGTTTTGTATACATTAACAAACGAGAAGCTTCAAGATAATAACTATCTGCTCTGCGGACATTTCTACAGATTTCCCGAATATTCGTTATACCTGATGATAATACAAACACAACTTCCGGGAATTGTACGCCTAAATCGCTTGTATCAAATCTCTCGGTAATTAAAGCTTGCACATCGTCTAAGAAGTCGCCCACCCTAATTGAATTATTCGCTATTTCCTCCACTTCTTCTCGCGAAATTGCTGCATCTTCCAATTTCCAATTACCAATCTGCATTATTCGATCAAGAACACCTACATATTCTCTCTGATCAAGTCCTTTTAAATTATAAATAGGCTCCGAACCAAAGGGACTTTTCCCACCAACAACGTACATAATGTCTACTAGTTTTTTTGCAAAATTCTCATCATTAACAGGCCACAATAACAATAGATCATTTCTTGTACGAATAATTGAGTTGAGTCTACCAAGAAAGGTCTGATACTGATCCTGATTGAAAAAAGGGGCTTCTCTTCCATCAAAGTTTATAACTTTTATTGAATTATCTCGCTTTATCTTCATTAAATAATCCGGGATTTTGTCCACTGGAAGTTCTGAATCAGGCGGTAAGCGTTTAACACTTGAAATCTTATCAGCGAGGAATACTTCTAAACTATGTATGAATGTTGTTTTGCCTGTACCACTTGGTGCAAGCACAAACATTAACTTACTTTGCTTTGAACTTTCAATTCTAGATGCTAATTTTTTTATCACCTCTAAGTCATGATCTTGTCTAACGAAAGTTGTCTTCGCCGTTTCACCAAAAGTTGTTATAAGGGGTTCATATCTAGTGGGTAACTCAGAAATTTTTTTAAACATACTTCCTCCCAAAAAAACTCTCTCTATTCGCAACTTATAGACTACTCTATAGTAAATAATAACTAATTTTATTAGTAACATCAAATATTATGCACTTCAAAATATCAAAGATAGGTCATCGCTTGTATGCTTTACTGCTTGACTCATTTAAACAGCGTATTTTCTCACACATTGGATCCTGAATGTTGGCTAGTTTTAAAACTCCCCTCCTTAGGTAGCTATAAGAAGAGCCGGGGATATAATCGAAATCCTTACAATTCCTCCGACGCCCCTCTTTCAGTATCTTCAATAAGGAAGAATTTCCGAGTAGCTTCACTCCTCGCTACCGGTCGGGAGACTAGACTTCATGAACGATAGTTGGATAACTTTCACCTCATGGTTAAGAATTTAAGGATGAAAATTAGACAAATTTTAATTATTTATGTTATTCGGTATAAAGATGATTGATCATTGGGGGGTGAGTATAAGAATATTGAACCCAACAATTCCAATGTGTATCTTATTACACAATACAAAACAAATTCTTTATAATTTGAATTATTAGATTGAAAGAACATGAGAAATTTTCAAATTGAAAGAATGGATTATTGAACAAAGATTAGATGGTGAACCTCTAGAATTGATTCTAGTGTCACCGCCGGGATATAATTGACCCAGGTTCGCTGAACTGCTCCCCAAATGGTAGACAGAGGAAATTGACCCATTTGGTCGAATTTCGACTTAAAGGGGAGTGAGCGATAATGACTTATGAAAATCATACGATTGAATGTAAGCTGGAAGTTGTAAAATCTATATTGGAAGAAGGTTTGTCCTATCGAGAGGCAGCCAAACGGTTTGGCTTTAAAACTCACTCTAACGTGAAAAATTGGGTACATGCATACAAAATCCATGGAGTAGAAGGATTGAAAGACCGGAGAGGACAGGGGCTTAAAAAGGCTTTGTCAAAAATCCCTTCTAATCTCACTTTGGAACAGGAAAACAAGTGGCTACGAGCTCAAAATGCATTTTTAAAAAAGTTATTGAAAACCGAAAGGAGAGATGCTCCAGACACGGAAAATACGCCGTTATTCAAGCACTAAGCAGCCAATTCCCCGTATCTTTGCTGTGCGCTGCCGCAGGAATTGCCAGGAGCAGCTATTATAAATGGCTTAAAACTGGGATAAAGCAAAAAGATGCTGCTGTTTGTGAAATCATATCCTTTGAGCATCGAAGACTGGGCGGCATTTATGGTTATCGTCGTATGAAGGCTATACTGCTCACAAAATACGGTTTGCATCTCAATCGTAAGCGTGTGTATCGGCTGATGAAGCAAATGAACATGCAGGCGATCATACGGCGTAGACGTTATCCACGGATTCAATACAAAAGACATACCCTGGCGCCCAATCTTCTGGATCGGCATTTTCAAGCAGCTCATCCCAATCAAAAGTGGGTTACTGACATCACGTATTTGCAAGCTGGAAAAAAACGATATTTTCTTTCCGTCATCTTGGACCTTTTCAACAATGAAGTGGTCTCATACCGCTTAAGTGACAGTCTTGACGTCCAGTTTGTGCTAGAGACGGTACAAGAGGCCGTCCAAAACCGTTCGACGCATCAACTGCTGATTCACAGTGATCAAGGAATGCATTACACAACAAAAGCATATTACCGCTTGCTGCGAAAGCATGGGATTATTCAGAGTATGTCTCGAAAAGGGAATTGTCTGGATAATGCCTGCATCGAATCCTTTTTCGGCCACTTGAAAGCAGAACTGCGCCCGCATTTGTTTGATGAAGCCGTCGATGTGGGAACAGCAATCAAGAAGTATATTGAATTTTATAACCACGAAAGGCCACAAATGCGATTGAACGGCATGTCGCCAAGCGAATTCCGAAACCTTTTCCTCCAAAGTGCCTGATGGGTCAAAATCAATCAGTCCACAAAATGGGGGTCAGATCACGCCGGAATAAAAATGACCCACCCTTAGCGATATATCCCCTTCATAATTAAAGGCCAAGTCAATCTTCGGAGGGAAACACATGCTAAGGAATGGGATAGTGAAAATACGTTCGCCGCATTCCCGGGGTGAATTCATTCCCTAAAAGGGAACCCGAAAATCTCGAGGTTCCAAGCTTTGAATACGTTGGGGGTATCCCCAAAGTGATGCTGACCGATCAGATGAAAACAGTCGTACTGCGCATGGGAAATGATCCCTCGCTGACATCCGCTTTCTGCCGACTTTGCTGCGGCGATTGGTCTTGTTCCAAAAGTTTGTGAAATTCGCACCCCCGAAACAAAGGGAAAAGTGGAACGAGGCGTACAATATGTAAAAAACAACTTTCTTCCTGGCAAATGCTTCGTTGTTTTACTGGAGGCAGTTCGTGGCAAATTAAATCCACGATCCACAGAGAACATGTTAAGAAGACCCCCTCTTTCGCAAGGAGGTCTTCCGGGGATTTCCCCTAGATCAATCCGATACACAGCAATTGCTATGGGATCAATGTAATGATATTGTATGCAGTAAACCCCAAAATATGACAAAAGAGCAACTTTAATAGTTGCTCTTTTGGAATCAATTAGGTATACGTGATCACTCACGGGATCAATGCTTTCAATATGCATTATTGCATGACAAAAAGCTTCTGTCAAGTTTCATTATGCCTTGTAGTAAACAATTTTCTAATCGCATCATCAATCTTGACTATGTCTTGATGACTTACGGAAGCTACCCTTCCCTTTGCTCGTAACGGATAGGTGATTCTCCTTAAGCTTATAGTTCGAATCTGCTCAATTAGTGCCGTGTTATTAAAGTGCTCTAGATCTATATGGAAAAAGTACTCATCGTTCAAGCGCTGCGTCGTTAGTGGCACAACTACGGCGATTGGAGCTTCTTTTGTGCTCCAAAGAAAAACAACTGGCCGGTGCTTATTTTCTTCGCTACCTACATTTTCCCCCAATTCTGCCCAATAGATTCCCTTTCGGAAAATTGGAAATTGAAAGGATGGTTCTGAACCAAATGCTAGGCTAGCTTTCAGTTTCATCCATTTTACAAATTTCACAGCTTTTTCACGATCCGTTTGTATGGTGAGTATCTCTTTTATCTCACTCCACAATTTATCAAAATCCTCTTCTTGCGATCCCTGAAACAATCCCTACACCTCCGACCCGTAAGCTTCTACCCAATCATGCAATAGCTCTTCAACAAACACTTCCTGATAAACCTTTGAACCAAGCAAGGACATACGGGTACAAAGGCTGTCATCCCAATCAACCGTCATTTTTTGTAATTGCTCTTTCTCTTGATCCGACAAAGTCAAACCGTAATGAGCGAATCTTTCGTAATCCGACACATTCATCCGCCACGGCACAAAGTGCTTCCCATATCTCCGTGCAAGTCCTTGTGCAATAGTCAAGCCTTTTACATCGAAATCTCCGGAATAGTGAAGTCGTACGTCATTTTGGTTACTTGCCTCCAAACAACAGTCTAGGAATCGAATGGTTGCCGCACTCGCTTGTCCGTTTAAACAGATCAAAATTGGAGCGACATCATAGGATAAGCGGATGCTAAATTTCTCATATTGCGTTCCATCCAACAAAGTCGCAAACACCGAAGGATTTTCAACTACATACAGCCCGGAGAATTTTGGAATGGCAGACAATCTCTCTACTTGTCTCAGTGTTAGAACAAGCTCTTCATTCTTTTCTGTCAGTTGCGGCGCAAAGAGAATGACTTGGGAAGAGATATCATCGTCAGCTATGCCAGCGAATCGATACGTTTTTCGAATTTCTAAGCTTCTGACTGGATCAGCCACATGAATCCCGTCCATGTCAATTATGCCGGACGACTCCCATTCATTGTCAGCATCCATTGAGTCGAGTGAATCGTTTGACTTGTCATCCGATACCTCTGAAAAAATCTCTCGAAGACCGTGCCACAGCAATCGTCCGGCAGGATTTTTGAAATCAAACGCGTGGGCGTCTCTTGCAACCTTCGCAGCCAGCACGGGGAGGCGAATCAAAATGCCGGAAACTTCACCGTCATCCTGTACAAGCTTTTTTTGCTTCCTCTCCCACACACGGCTAAGCGCATCAAGGCAGTATACAAATTGTTGACGGGCATCTACCGGATTTTGCACATGTAGTCTACGCAAAATCCGGCTCCCTTGTGCTGCTCCTATACGCAATCGTTCCACCCATTCGACGATCCGTACCGGCAATTGGACACACCTCATTGCCTTCAACGACTCATCGATAAAGTGATTCCAATTTCTCTCAGCTTGTTGTTCCCTTTCGGCTCGCGTTAATACCTCCTTCCCATCCAAACAAGCAAACAACTCCTGAATCGTGAAGCCGCTTTGGTGCAAGATGTTTTCCAATTTTCGTATTGAGAATTTCAAATCTTCCCCAGGCTTCTGAAGTTCTCCCAGTAGTCCTCCTAACACATCGCATTCTTCGGAAGTAAGCTGTTTCACTCGAATGAATCCGGACAAGCCTCGCGCACGATAAGTGGCTCGAACAGCATCTATAAATCGCCCAAGCCCAGGCTCGGAAAAAAATGCCTTAATCTCATTCATCCGTTGTTCGTCCATATCCATTCTCCTCACTTGCAGCCGCCGCTTTATCAGTGGGAAGCAATTCGAGTCGCTTTCCATTCCAGCGATAGCGGAACAACGTGACAAAGTCGGCATCATTGGGGCGATAGATTTCCACCACAGACAGACTCGGAACCGTGTCATAACAACCCCAGAGTACCTGCGAAGTCATCATATAGTCGAAATCCATTTCGGTCAGGAGCTTGAACAAGTCGCGGATATTTTCTTCGTCAACACCGGCAAACGCCTCGTCCAGAGAGATGATTTTGGGCGCTTCGGGACTGGCATCTGCGTACCGTGAATACGTAGCGGCAAACAGCGGGATGTACATCGACATCGCTTTTTCGCCACCACTCATCACGTTGAATCTCGAGTCGGTCAATTCCCGGTATCCTGCCTCCCCGCCCTTTTTGTACCGGAGCATAAACTGGAACCACGTCCGGTAATCCAGGATCTCGTAAATGTGTTTGCGAAGCGACTCTCTCTCTTCCTGTGCCCCTTGTTTCGCCCACTGGATCCGCGAGCGGAAATGCTGGATCATTCGTTCAACCTCGTCTTCTCGCAGCAGCCGCGCATCTCTGCGCAAAAGATCCACCAATTGCTCCGCGTTCATCTCTTTTTCCGACTGTGCGGCTTTGGGGACCCATTGCAACTGCAATTTCAATCCGCTTGAGGTGTTGCGCTCTGCCATCAGCCGGTTCATTTCCTTGATCCACTGTTCGGCACGCATAATGCGCTGGCGAACCGTTTTGCCTACGCTGCGCAAGATAATTTCTTCGTAAAGCTGTCGATCCTTTTCATCCAGCAAACCGGAATGCTCTATAATCAGGGCGTTAATCTCCTCAAGCAGGGTAGATGGGGTTTGCGGTCGCAACCGATCGCGCATGGATACAACTGTTACCCGCCCGGTCTTGTCATCAACCACGGCTTCCAGCGCATAATCCATTAATAATTGGCGGACCGCATTAAACTGATCGAGCAACGAAGTAGTCACACTTTCACGGTTTCTGCCCGCCGAAGAAGGCTGCAATTCCTGATAGATCTCTTTACATAGGCGAAAAACTTCGACATCGTCCCATTCCGATCTGGATACATCCACCCAGTCCGCTACAAGCCCCAAAGAAATTTCCCCATTCCATCGTTGCAAAGCACGTTCTACCGCCTGTTGCAATTCGTCGAATTGACGTTTTCTTGTCTCGAGTCGCTCTGCTAACCGCTCTTGAATTTTTTCAGCCTCTCGTATGTTTTCATCTTCTTTTTCGATTTGCCGTCCCAATTCCCGTTTTTCCTCATTTAGCCGCGAGATGCGTTCATACAAATCGTGGATGCCCAACTCCTGCATGTGGCGACGCAGGCTCTCGACCTTTACTTTCAAGGAGTGATATTTCTCCTCCAACTCTTCCGCCAGTTCTGTTTCATTTTCAACTTCCGCTAACAATTCCTCTGCCTCTTCTTGCAACCTACGAAGGGTTTGGGTCGTCTGTCTGTACTGTCTCCACTCCGCATGCAAATCGGACAGACCGTTCAAATAAAACTGGATCGTTTCTCTCGCCGCTTGCAACTCTCTCAGGCTTTTGAGGCGAGACCATTGCTCAGTGCTCGCTGCCAACTCGATTTTCAGCTGCTGCCAAAGATTGTTCTTTTCCCTCACTCGATCGGCCATCCGCTGCGCATGAGCCATCACCGCATTGAGCCGGTGCACGGCATCGGCCAGCGCGTCCAATCGCTCCTGAACCAGCTTGTCATCCGGAAACGCCTGCACATCCTCATCCACCTGAGCAATCGCCATCTGGATTTCACTTACTTGCCTCGACAATTCCCACAGTTGTTGATCACATGCCTCTATCTCGCGCTGCAATCGTTCAATTTCCGCTAGCTTAAACCGGCGGCGGGCTTCCTTGCCAATATAGCGGGCTGGCTGGGTATCCGTCACACACCCGCGAACCGGCCCAAATTGAAAGAAAGTGGAGCCGATCCAGATCGACGTTGTGTCCACCTCTTCAAATTGCGGCGTATCGTCTACCTCTTTCCAGGCAAACGTCCGCAATACAGCATCGATCATTGCTTCATCCAGACCGCTTTCCGGCGAAGGAACAGGTTTCAGCACATCGGCGAGGGTATATCCCCATTCCACTGGCGCAGGTGCAAGCCATACTTCTTCCCCTTCTTCGAGTCTGCCAATACGTCCATCAGGGGTTATCCATGCGTCAAGCAGACCGCAAGCGCTCAGTACTCCTTCGATGCGGGCTCGCTCCTCCTCGGTCCAATGCCCCAGGAAATCGCACACCGCATAAAGCGGTGCCCCTTCTCCTGCACCTCGGCTAACACGCGCCGCAGTTCTAGCGTCGCTGCGTTCCGGCTCCGGTTCACGGCTCTCCCGCCAAGCCTGCTGCTCCCGCTTGAGATCAGCCCTCACTTCTTCGATCCGCTGAATGTCGTGGCGGAGTTGCCACTCCTGTTCCCTCCATTGTCTTCGAATCTCTTCTGCCGTTTCGATTACGGGTTGCTTTACACTGTTGTAATTCCTGTTTGTAATACAAATGGCAGAAACTGCTTGCAAAATCTGCTGGAACGCCTTTTCTTCAACAGCAAGCCCTTTCACCCGATGTTTCCACTGAACAATCTCCTCTTTTAGCTGCTGTAGGGCCGCTTCTGTCTGTTTTTCAGACTCAACCTTGGCCAGCTCGGCTGCGTCACGTTCCTGCCGAATGGCCCCTAGTTCCTTCTCCAGTTCTTGCAAACTGTTCCACGCTTCCCGCTCTGCCTGCGCAATCTTCCATGCATACTCGACCGCTTCCCGGTGGCGGGCCACATCCTTTTTCCACTCAAGAACAAATCTGTCATCTTCGGGAGGATGAGGGTGCCAGTAACGATGATAGACATCGTGCTCGGCAAATTCCATCTCCCTTGCCAGACTCTCCAGTTCCAGCAGCAGTTCTTCCTGGGCACGCAAATACTCCGTCATCAGACCATTATTCTGCATGATTTCCAATTGCATACGGTCATGACGCTGTCTTAGTCCTTTGATGCGTGCACGAGATTTGTCCAAATACTGCCCAATTTCGGCGAAACTACCCTCCAACGCTTGCAATTCTCTCTGCTTTTCAATGGCTTCATGCCTGTTTAATACATCCAGATCTGCATCAACTTCTTGCAAACGGACGCGGAATCCCTGCAACCTATCATGGGAATCCGATAATTTTCGTTCAGTTTCGATGCACTGAGCTTGAACCTCTTCAACATGCTTCGCAACATCGTCCGCTTTTGCTTTGGCATCAAGCACCTCTTCTGATGCCTGGTAGAGGAGAAAGCGATTATAGCGGTCATATGATTCCTCCAGCTTTTCCAGCTCGCTCTGGTGCAGCTTCAGCTCATCCAGACGATCCGCGATCTGGTCCATATCTTCCAAAACCTCGGATAATGGACGCAAGTCATCTTCCTGGAGAGGAGGTAGCGCTTCTGTCAAGATATGATAAATAGCCGATGGTTTGAAATCTTTGGACAACTTCGGGCTACGCAACTGGATGATCAAATTCATTAAATCGGCAAAGGCCTCACTGTCGTAAAAGCCAAACAACGCTTTGTTCACCAGATCGCGGTACGCTTTTTGTTCCTGTACCACCTGTCCCCCGGCACCGATCCTCGCTTCCAATTCACGTCGATCAAGGGGGTATTTTCCTTTCCCCTCCAACCAGGCAACCCGGTCATACAACCAGAAATCCTGGTTCACCCGGCGGCCGTCATCCAGCAGAAACCCCCAAAAACTTACCTGGGAAGCAGCCCTGCGCGCACGCAACCCGATGCCGATCGTTTTGTATATGCCTTTTTGCGGATGATGGAACTCCATCCATAAATACCCGATACGGTCGATATGTTTACCATCATCGCCCAGCAAATAATATTCAATTCGCCGGTCCCGTGAGCCAAACGGGTCCAAACGTTGCGGCCGCTTGTCGCCATCCAGCACAAGCGGGAGAAAGCTTTGCATCGTCACTGATTTTCCTGCGCCGTTTGTCCCACGCAGGATGAGACGCCCTTCCTCCAGTGAAATTTCTTCATCATCGTACACCCAAAAATTGAAGATGCCTGCCCGTGCCATCTCCCAGCGGTTTCGTGTCTGATTTCCCGCAACAGCAATAGGCTCATTCAGCGATTCATTTTCAAACTGCATGGATCTCCCTCCCCTTACTCTGAATCTTCTGCTTGGTAGTTGCCATTCCAGCGGCCCAACACCGGAGAAACGGCGAACCGGTTTTCATCCTGCCAACGTCCCAAACCCCATTCACTCATATGCCTAGTCAAAGCTTCAGCCAATTCTGCCGCTGTCATCTCCTGATGCTCCTTGCTCCAGTATTCTTTGTAGCGTTGGCGCAAAACTAGCAACAGATTTTCCAAATCTGTGCGACCAAGCACCATCTCCCCATTTTGTTCCACATACCAAAGCGACGACTCAGCATGCAGCAGCCGCCTCAATTCTCCCGCCAACAGCAATACCAAATCGGATAAAGCCGACATGGTGGGAAAAAGATCTCCATCACTGGTGGAGTCTGGATGGAAAAACAATAATCCTTCCCGATACCGGCTTCCTTCCCAGCCAAACATGGTACGGAGTTGCTCGATTAACGACCTGCGCTGGGTAATGACATAGTACAAATCGTCCGGATCCCAATCCTGATCCAGGATAACCGGCTCCAATAATAGCCTCCTGTAGACACGATGCCGACGCCTTCTCATTTCTCCGTCTGCGGTGTCCGTATAGACCATCTGGACATTGAGCTCATGAATGTCAGTAAAGCGTGTAAGCTCCTCCGGGAAGTGACGCAGCACATATCGGGCATTCGGGGTGCATTCGTAGAGAACGTTGTTTTCATCGTTGTGGGCCCAATCCTGCTCATCACCATCCACCGCGACCAGCACCCCTAGCTGTTTGAGCTTCTTTAATGCTCGCACCATCGACAATCGGTGATGGTAGAGTTCCCAATCGACATGCAGTCCTGTCCCAACCATTTGTTCTCGGATTTGCACCACCATGTCTTTCAACAGGAATTGATCCAACTCCGTTTTCCCTTCCAAAAACCATAATCCATAGGTAAAAAACGCATAATCCCTCGGCTCACGAAATTCCTGGATGCCCATCCACGGATATGCCCTTAACGGTGCCTTATCCAATTTTGCCATAGCCCTGGTCAGGATCAGGGAAAATCCGGCGTATTCCGCAAACCAGTCCCTCAGTTCACGGTACTGGTCGCGAATCCAGTAAAACAACTCCGGATCTTCCTCCTTGGTGATCCACGGTCGGTTGAGCAGAGCAAGGGCGCATGCCCTGCGTCTATCCCTCCACACATCGTCGCCCGCTCTGCCCTGCATCCGCATACGCCGCAGAGCCCACGACCGAGCACCGCCTCTACCCATGAACCGTCTCCTCCTTATATGACTCGTCAAACCATAGCGTATAGTCGGGCATGTCCAATTTACCGTCTTCACACAGCAACGTTGTCATTTCGCCTGACTGCGGCAATCGCAATCTCACTTTGATTCCCTCCGCTGTAACAAACGAACGGGAAGCATTTCCCATGCAACGACCGATCCAATGCAATAACCGCAAACGCGTCTTTGCATCAACTACACCCAATTCAGAGATACGTACCTGCTTCTTCCTGGCCATCCGCTGGACAAACTCTCGCTCCTCCTGAAGCTGCTGCTCAATGACGGCCCTTGTAGCCTTCTTTCTGATCTCCGATTGTCTAACCGGTTCCGTTTCCGAGCGCGATAGCCTTTTCCGGCTACGTGAGCGAACCCCCCGAATCTTGGGCACTTCATTCCACATGGAAATATCGGCAAGATCGGTCGTGCGTTCGTCCTCGCCTTGCAGATGCCTGCTGGGGAACAGGCCAAACGCATACGCAGCAAGGCAATGTGCGTCATCCAACGAAGTCAGGCTGTCAAACCATTGTGCCAAATACTCCAATTCTTTCTTCCGGCTGATTCCGGCCCGTTTTCGCTCTTGCAGCCTCAATGCGCATCGAACCACTTTTGCGATCGTCTCTTTGGTTGCCCGTTCCAGTAATACAAGCTCGCTCTGTTCGCTTCCCTCTCCTAAGAACCATCTTCTGAGATTCTGCCAACCTTGTTGCAAGGAATTGGCCATCTCTTCACGTGAAAAGCTTTCTTCCAACCGGGGCTTTCGCATCTCGTCACCCACGACATGCTCCATAAACATTTCAGCTACAGTAGGGGAGATTTTCTGCAGATGCCCTTCAATTAGATAGGCTTTTTTCTGCAGACCTTTGATAAAATGCTGCAAATAGTCGGTCAGTTTGTCTTTCATCAACAAAAACGCTTCAGTAGCCATCATCTGTTCAGCTTGGATTGAATGCACGCTGGCAATGAAGTCAGCGGCATTCTCATGCATGGTTTTAAAAGCTTGATACAGTTTTTCCCAACAAGCCGATGCTTCCCCTTCCTGAAACAGTCCGCCGCTTGCCCGTATAGCTACCAGACACTCCGCAATCGTATCAAGATAAGTCGTCTCCAACGACCCACCGTACCCCTTGATGGTTTCAAGCGTTTCTAACATTCGTTCGATTTCAATTGAATATGGTGTCAGTACATACTGACTCTTCTTTCTCATATACTCTTCCACGGTTTGCGCACGACCGCCATCGTGTCTCGATGCAAGATTGCGCCATTCTTTTAGTTGCTCCAGATCTGCTTGGCACTGTTCAACCGTATATCCTTCCAGTATCCCCCACTGTTTCACCCCTTCGAATACCTCTTCTACCCGGAGCCAGTAGCGAAGTCGCTGGTATTCCTGATAGAAATAGCGCATCACTGCCCGATAGCGAGCGACATTGTCTGCGTTTAAATAACGAAATTCAGGAACACCTCTCAGCATCGTAGGTGACATGGAATGATCCATGAAGCTGATCCTCCCGTCCTATTTTTTCTTATCGAATATGGTAAATGTGAATTTGAAAAAAATCTACATTTGTAAATTTTAGTAATTTTCTCTCTCTTTCATTAATTAAGTTAATTGTGGTCCCAATTCATCTCAACATGATAGAATTAAAGAAAGATTGGAGTACGGAGGTAAAAATATGACTCGGCGAGGATCTAACGAAGAAAATAGAATGATAGAAAACCAACATTTATTGGCCGATATTCAAAGAAATTGGAAGAAGTATCAATCATACGCCCAATATAGAGGCCTCCAGTGCCGGAACTGCAAAAGAAAGGACACATTTGCT
Organism: Brevibacillus sp. WF146; assembly: GCF_001673705.2. Taxonomy (NCBI): domain Bacteria; kingdom Bacillati; phylum Bacillota; class Bacilli; order Caryophanales; family Paenibacillaceae; genus Brevibacillus; species Brevibacillus sp. WF146. Next base: position 763,948 of record NZ_CP109943.1, on the reverse strand, counting down.
TTTCATGCCCATTATCGCGGCCGCAAACGCTATAAATGTAAAAATTGTGGAGCTACTCTTAATGATTTATCCCAATCTCTCATGCACCGCAGTCGCCACCCGAAAAAATGGCTTGAATTTATGGAAATGACGGTTAAAGGAGCAAGTTTAGGGCAACTGTCAAAAAAATTAGGGCTAAGTAAGGTAACCCTTTACCGCTGGAGAAAAAAGTTTTTGCAACTCGCGACTGATTTTTATCAACAGCGATTGCAAGGGATCATTGAAGTCGAAGAAGTAGCGCTTACTAGTCAAGGAAGATCCAAATTTATTCGAGATTCAAATAAAGAAGGGAAGGATAATGAACAAATCTTTCTTATAGTCGCCAAGGATCGACTGGGTAACTACCTATTCCGGATGAAGCGTAACCGTTCAAAGCTTTGGAGAGCTTTTTTGAATCAAGTTCAAAAAAACTCAAGTATACATTCGAATGTTCCTAAGTCTGGCCTTCCGAACAACATTGTTACTAAACATGTACAGTTCTTCGGCCCATCTGAAGGACTGACGACAGTAGAGAAACGAGATTGGAATAGTCCGGTTTCTGAGTTCCTACGCCTTTTTGCTCAAGCAAGTTTGGTTCATCGGGGCCTATCAATCAAATATCTGAAAGGTTTTCTAAGCGTATTGGCATTAAAACATAAACTGCATAAAATCTCCATGGAACAGCAAAAAGCATTTTTTATGTACACGCTTCTGACGAATAATATGAGAGCTGCAAATGAACTTGTTTTCAACTGAAATCAGCTCAACTACTGAGAAGTAAACGAGCAAATTATTGTGTCCAATTTGTGAACTTTTTTATCCTTGATATTCACCACATTTAAGTTATATAGTTGATGTTTTAGTTTAATTGATTTTTTTGAAACATATTTAATAAAACTTAACAAAATAAAAACAGCCATCACAGAGGACTCCCTGCGACAACTGTTCGCTACCTTCAAAGATTATGTAACTCAGAAAAACATTCCCGAAATTAAGAGTTCATTGGCAGTTACGTTGAAAAAGTAATTGTCTACATAGAACACATAGACATTATATTCAAACTCAAAATTGTGGATATGTATGGTGGAGGCGGGGGGATTCGAACCCCCGTCCGAAAACGGCGACACATAAGCATCTCCGAGCGCAGTCACTCTATTGGGAATTCGGCGGCAAACCTGCGGAGTGACACGCTAGTTTACTGCCTAGCCTGATTGGTCTTCTTCCTTTGGCCCCAGGCGGAGACCTCCGGCGTAGCCCGTTAGAAGTGAGCCCTAATCACGCCACACGGGCCGATGGAGTGTTAGAGCCTCGCTGGTTATTAGGCAGCGAGAGAAAGTTGTTTGTTGCCAGTTATGGCTTTCCGCGTTGTTGACGGGGTCCGCAGCCCCCCGGCTCGCTTCTTATGCTCTACCATTCCCGTCGAATCCAGAACGCCCCCAGGATAGAATGAAAAAGGTGAAAAAAAGTCTAGGCGAAGATGGCAACTGTTCCGCACCTAGACTGTTGTTTCGGGGTTCATTGCCTTCTTACTATAGCACACGCGGCATCCAAAACTCAACGTCGATTTGTGCCAGTCCTGCCATCGTGCACCAAGCGCGGGACCTGCGAATAACGGCTTGTCGGCCACCGCTCGGCTGCGGGCAGCATACCTTTGCCTGCGAGTACCCTGCCAGCAGACGCAGCGGCCATTCTTAACGATCCGATGCCGCCGCGGGAAACAGGATGAGGTCGTCTCCCGCCTCGTTACACCTTCTGCCGCTCGCGCAGCGCGCGCTCCACTTCCCGCTGGGCGTCCCGCTTCTTGATGTCCTCGCGCTTGTCGTAGTTCTTCTTCCCTTTGACCAGCGCCAGCTCCACCTTGGCCCAGCCGCCCTTGAGGTAGAGGCTGAGCGGCACCAGCGAGTACCCTTTCTCGCGGGTGAGGCCGTTCAGTTTGAGGATTTCCAGACGGTGCAGCAGGAGTTTGCGCGTCCGTTCCGGCTCGTGGTTGTAGCGGTTGCCCTGCTCGTACGGGCTGATGTGCATGTTGTACAGGAGCACTTCGCCGTTGTGAATGCGGGCGAAGCTGTCCTTGAGCTGTACGCGTCCGGCCCGCACCGATTTGATCTCCGTGCCGGTCAGGGCAATGCCGGCTTCGTACACGTCTTCGATGTGATAGTCGTGACGCGCTTTGCGGTTTTGGGCCAGCGTCTTCACACCGGTTTTTGCTTTCGACATGGGAGATCACCTCGCTTGCCTGGTTTCCGGACGGCTGTACAATCCGCCAATATCGTACCTGTTAGTCTAGCAAATTTTGCGCCGTGTGACAAGATGGTTACCGCCGCTTCCGTTTCGTCTGCCCGGCCACGTGTTTCTTTTTCGACTTTTTGGCTCGGATCAGGTCTTCCCAAAACGCCTTTTGCCGGGTCGTCGGCGATTCAGCCGCCTCGTCGAGCGGCACGACATCGCCCTCGGACGCGTCCGCTTGACCGGCACCGGTCTGCCGGGCCGCTTCGGTCTGGCGGCGCTGCTTGCGTTGCTTGCGCAGCACGGCGGGATGGGGCTTTTCCTGCTTGGCGGCGCGTTCTTTGGCGCGCTTGCCTTTGCGCTCGCCGCCGCGCCCGTCGATCACCTTGGGGGTGCGTTCCCGGCCGCGGAAGGTGTTGGGCTTCTTCATCCCGACGATCTCAAAATCGATGGCCCGCTCATCCACGTTGACGTTGGAGACGCGCACCTGCACCACGTCGCCGATGCGGAACTGCTTGCCCGTCCGCTCCCCGATCAGGGCGTACGCCTTTTCGTGGTAATGGTAGTAGTCGTCGGTCAGATAGCTGATGTGCACCAGGCCCTCAATCGTGTTGGGCAGTTCCACGAAGATGCCAAACGACGTGACGCCGGAAATGACGCCTTCGAACTCCTCGCCGATCCGCTCCAGCATGTACTCCGCTTTTTTCAAATCGTCCGTTTCCCGCTCGGCGTCCACGGCGATGCGTTCGCGCTGGGACGCGTGTTCCGCAATGATCGGCATCTGCTCCACCCAATAGGCCAACCGCTTTTCGGACAGCTCGCGGTTCTCCAGCCACTCGTGAATCCGCCGGTGGACGATCAGGTCGGGGTAGCGGCGGATCGGGGAGGTAAAGTGCGTGTAGAAGTCGGTCGCCAGGCCGTAGTGACCCAGGCTTTCCGCGTCGTAGCGCGCCTGCTTCATCGAGCGCAGCATCACCGTGCTGATGATGACCTCCTCCGGCGTCCCTTTCACCTCCTCCAGAAGCTGCTGGAGGGCGCGCGGGTGGACGGAGTTGCCCTTGCCGCGCACGGCGTAGCCGAAGTTGGTGACAAACTCCATGAAGGCCATCAGTTTTTCCGGGTTCGGCTCCTCGTGCACCCGGTACATAAACGGCTGTTTCATCCAGTGGAAGTGCTCCGCCACGGTTTCATTGGCCGCCAGCATGAATTCCTCGATGATCGACTCGGCGATGGATCGCGTGCGGAAGCCGATCTCCGTCGGGGTCCCCTCTTCGTTGACGTAAATTTTCGCCTCGCGGAAGTCAAAGTCGATCGCGCCGCGGTGCATCCGCTTGGCGCGAAGCTTGCGGGCCAACTCCTCCATCAGGCGGAACATCGGCACCAGCTCGCTGTACCTTTCGATCAGCGCTTCGTCGTTCTCTTCCAAAATCTTGCGCACATCCGTGTAGGTCATCCGCTCGTTGGTGCGGATGACGCTGAGGTAGATGTCGTAGGTGACCAGGTTGGCCTCCGCGTCCAGCTCCATGTCGCAGGTGATCGTCAGGCGGTCCACCTTGGGGTTGAGGCTGCAGATGCCGTTGGACAGGCGGTGCGGCAGCATGGGAATCACCCGGTCCACGAGATAGACGCTGGTGCCGCGCCGATATGCTTCCTGATCCAGCGCGGAATGTTCCCGGACGTAGTAGCTGACGTCGGCGATGTGGACGCCCAGCAGGTAGTTGCCGTTGGGCAGCTTCTCCAGCGAGACCGCGTCGTCCAGGTCCTTCGCATCCGCGCCGTCGATGGTTACCATCATCCGGTCGCGCAGGTCGCGCCTGCCCTTGATCTCCTCCTCGGAGATTTCGTCCGGCACCGCTTCCGCCTCGGCCAGCACGTCGGCGGGGAACGCTTCCGGCAGGCCATACTTGCGGATGATCGAGAGAATGTCCACGCCCGGGTCGTTTTTGTGCCCGAGGATCTCGATCACTTCGCCTTCCGGGTTGGCGCGTCCTTCCGGGTAGCGGACGATCCTGACGACGACCTTGTGCCCGTCCACCGCCCCGTTGTAGGCCGTTTTCGGGATGAAGATGTCCCTGCCGATCCGTTTCTCATCGGGAATGACGTAGGCGTAGTACGTTTCGTCCTTGAACGTTCCGACCACTTCCGTCACGCCGCGCTCCACGATGCGGATGATCCGCCCCTCCAGGCGGTTGCCGCCCGTTTTCTTTTCCACCCGCACCAGGACCGTATCGCCGTGCATGGCGCCGTTCATGTCGTTGGCATGGACGTAAATGTCGTCCTCTCCGGGCGTGTCAGGGATGACAAACCCGAACCCTTTGGGATGGCTTTGCAGCCGGCCGCGCACCAGGTTCATTTTTTCCGGCACGCCGTAGCGGTTGGTTCGCGTCCGCACGATTTCGCCCCGCTCTTCCAACGCGTTCAGCGTTTTGACCAGTTCTTTAAACGCCTCGGAGTCGGCCAGTCCAAACGCCTCCTCCAGCTCCTTCACGGTCATGGGGTGATACGCCTGTTCCCGCATGAACGCGAGGATGTCCTGTTCTTTCATTCCGTACCCTCCTTTGCCGCGCATACGTTGCCGCGACTTTTCCTCTTCTATGTAGTATTCAGTATTCTCCGATTTCACCGTAGGCAATCCTAATAGAAAAAAGACAGCAAGTCAAACTTGCTGCCTTTGGCGAGTCGTATGTTACGCACCGCTTCTCAAGAAGTACCCGAGCAGAATGGCAAACACCATGAACAACACGGCAAACACAACCGTCAGTTTGCCGAGCAGGGCGTCAATTCCGCGGGCCTTCTGCTTGCCCATCAGTTGTTCCGCGCCGCCGCCGATCGCACCGGAGAGACCGGCGCTTTTTCCGGACTGCAGCAGCACGACAAGAATTAAGCCAATACTTGCGATCACAAGTAAGATTTTCGCAGCCAATACCATGTGTATTCACCTCAAAGCGAATTTCCCATACGTGAAGAAACCATTACTTCCACTCTACCACAGTTGGATCGGATCAGCAACCCTGGTTGATTGACCGTTTTTTATCCAAAAATTGTGTACGTTCTTTGTCTGTTTTTCCGTTTCCTTGCAACTGTCACGATTTTGCCGTAAAATTGCAGTTGTACCGTTATACTTGCCGTAGGAGGTCCTAGTTACATGGCTGGTTCCAACAAAAAAGACATGAATCAAAATGACGTGGTTGACTCCGCGAAGGCCTTTTTTACTTCGTTTGGTATCTTGTTTCTCGTTTTTCTTATTGCTCTTGTCGGTTCCGCCATTTTCCCGCCGAAACACGGCGAAGAGGCCCAAGGTGGCGGAGCGCCAACGGCCAACATTGACGCGGAAGCCGTGTACAAGCAAAACTGTGCATCCTGTCACGGCCAAAACCTGGAAGGAATTGTCGGCCCGAACCTGACCAAAGCAGGCAGCAAGTACAGCGCGGACGATATTGCGAAAATCATCAAGGACGGGAAAGGCGGCATGCCCCCCGGCATCTTGAAAAAACAACCGGAAATCAAAGCAGTTGCCGAGTGGCTGGCTCAGCACAAGTAAATACATAGGCAGCCACGGGCGTTACACACCGGAGACTTCTCCGGTGTTTTCTCATTTCTCGAGAGGAGGAACGGCAGATGGCCCCGCTGCTGGAACTGGAACAACTGGGCAAACGGTCGGCGTCGCGGCCGGACGGCTGGCTGTTTGCCGACCTGTCGGCCGTGGTGGAAGAACCGGCCATCATCCACATCCTGGGGAAGTCGGGACAGGGCAAAAGCACCCTGCTGCGCATCCTGGCCCTGCTCACCCGCCCGGACAGCGGGACCGTCCGGCTGGCGGGAAAACCCCCGGCACAATGGACGCCGGAGCGCTGGCGCATGACGATGAGCTACGTCTCCCAGCATCCGGTCATGCTGCCCGGCAGCGTGGAGGACAACCTGCGGACGGTCAGCCGCCTGCACCAGCGCCCCTTTCCCGCCGATCGGGCCCGGGAATGGATGGAGCAGTTGGGACTGGGCGGACTGGATTGGGCCAAACCGGCCGACCAGCTCTCCGGCGGGGAAAAACAGCGCGTGGCGTTGGTCCGCTCGCTGCTGCTGCAGCCGGCCGTACTGCTGCTGGACGAAGTGACCGCCTCGCTGGATGCGCTCAGCAAACAGGCGACCGAGCGGCTGCTGGCCGACCTGCACCGCCGTGAGGGCACCACGCTCATCTGGATTACGCACGACTGGGAGCAGGCGCGCTCCGTCGGCCAGCGGGTCTGGTTCATGGCAGACGGCCGGCTGCTGGAGGATGCGCCGAGCGATCGTTTTTTTAACGCTCCCCGCACCGAGGAGGCGCGCCGGTTCTTGGCCGCCGCCATTCAAGAGGGATAGGAGGAGATGGGAATGTCATCGATGTCGCTGTGGCTGTCGTTCTCGTTTGTCCTGATCGCGCTGCTGCTTTCCCTCTGGCAGAAGCTCGGCCTGGAAAAGGAGATCGCCGTCAGCACGGTCCGCTGCGCCGTCCAACTGCTGGTGATCGGGTACGTGCTGCAGGTTGTGTTTCACGCCGACCACCCCGTCTACCTGGCGCTGGTGCTCGTCATGATGATCGCCGTCGCCTCCTGGAACGCCTCGCGCCGGGGGGACCGGCTACCGGGGGTACTCTGGCGCATCGCCGCCGCGCTGACGATAACGGCGACGGTGACGATGGGGCTGCTGCTGCTGTTCCGTTTGGTGGAACCCTCACCGCAGTACCTGATCCCGATCTCCGGCATGATCATCGGCAATGCCATGATGGTCAGCGGCCTGTTTCTCAATCACATGAAGCGTGAAACGGAAACCGCCCGCGGTGAGATCGAGACGTTGCTCTGCCTGGGCGCAAACAAGCGGCAGGCGATTCACGACGTGTTGAAACGGGCGGTAACGGCCAGCATGATCCCCACCTTCGACACGATGAAAACGATCGGGCTGGTGCAGCTTCCCGGTACCATGACCGGCATGATCATCGCCGGGGCCAATCCGATCGATGCCGTCCGCTACCAGATTCTGATCATGTTCGCGTTTTCTTCGTCCGCGGCGATCTCGGCCGTGCTGGTCAGCCTGCTGTGCTACCGGCTCTGGTTTACTCGCGAATCCATGCTGCGTCCGTGACGCGTTCGGCGCAGCGATCGGGAATGGCTGTTACCGCATGGGGAGCGTGGCTGCCGGGGAAGACGTCACGAATGCAGCATCTGTCCGAATCACCGGGCAAAAAGGAAACAGGCTGCCGGGAATGATCCCGGCAGCCTGCCGTATGTCACATGCTGCTCTCGTTATTGTTGGAGCAGGTATTTCTCCAGTTCGTCCACCACTTTGTTGGCGCAGATTACGCCGCCAGAGGTGTTCCAAATCGTGTCGTCCACCTTGAACGCCTTGTTGTTTTTCACCACGTTCAGGTTTTTCCACAGCGGATCGTTGGTCCACTCTTTTTCCAGCTTGGTCGCTTCGCCGTCTCCCGTCTCGTAGGAGAAGTAGAACATGATGTCGCCGTCCATTTCCGGAATCCGCTCTTTGGTCACTTCGGCGGCGAATTCGTCTTTGTTTTGCGATTCCGGACGGGCTACGCCCAGGTCTTTCAGGATCGTGCCGGCGAACGTGTCATTGTAGTAGATGCGTACACGGCCGGGCATGAAGCGAACGAGAGAGACTTTGGTCTTCGCCTTGTCGCCCACTTTTGCCTTGAACTCTTCGATGCGCTTGTTCCAATCGGCCAGCACTTTTTCGCCTTCCGCTTTCTTGTTGAGCGCTTCCGCGTACAGCATGAAGTTTTCTTTCCAGTCGCCGCGCGGTTCTTCCACGAAGACGGTCGGCGCGATGGCAGTCAGCTGCTGGTAAATCTTTTCGTGGCGGAACTTCATGCCGAGGATCAGGTCCGGCTTCAGCGCCGCGATCGCTTCCAGGTTCGGCTGGGATTCGGTACCAACCGTTTTGGTGCCCTCGAGCTGTGGTTTTACGAAATCGTAAAAGGTGGTTGGGTCAGTCCAGGAACCGACCGCACCCACAGGCTTAACACCCAGGGCCACCAGCGTTTCCACCCCCTGCGAGGTGAGGACGACTACGCGCTGCGGGGTGCCTTTGATCGTGGTTTCCCCCATCGCGTGTTTCACGGTGTAGGATTGATCGGAGCTGCCTGCTGCCTGTTCGGCGGGCTTTTGGTCAGCCGGCTTTTGGTCAGCTGCCTGCTGTCCGCCGCCGCAGCCGGTAACGATCAGCAGGAGGGCCATCAGCAGGGCAAAAAACGCTTTGCCGCGTACCGTTCGGTATGTACGAGAAAACATGCAATTGACTCCCTTCCATGATGATAATGAGAATTAAAATCATTTACACCCAATATCCTACTACCACGGTCGGACGAAGTCAACAGGAAAATGATAATGAATCTCACCATCATGTATGTGCCTGTTTCCGATCGCATCGTCCGCCCTGAACGCCTTGAGGCTTTTACCGCGTTCCGTTTTTTCCCGGCATTGCTCTTTCCCGCTTTCTCCCGCCTGCTCGCCTCAGGCCAGACGTGAAATTCCATTTCCGCTGCCGCCCGAGCGGCCGACTGCCGGCTGCTGTGCCGGAATGTCTCCTTTCCTATATATACACACTGACTTTTTTCCTGCACGAACGGTGATAATGAATCTCAAAATCATTGACAATGCACTCCTGCAAGAACTACACTGGAATGTGAAACGAGTAGAAATCGTCACCCAAGGATGAAGATCATGAAATCGTTACTGCACAACAATCCGCTCAAAATCGCTGGCGTCTGTATCGGACTGTTCCTTCTTTTATATTTGAGCTACGCCAGCCTCGTCTTCGGCGTCATCGACACCAGTTGGCAGACGGCGATCGACGCCTACACGCACTTCAACGGCTCCAATGAACACATCGTCATCAAGGAAGTTCGCGTCCCGCGGGTGCTGAATGCCCTGGCCGTCGGAGCCAGTCTGGGCATCGCCGGCGCGCTGCTGCAGTCGCTGACGCGAAACCCGGTGGCCGACGTCGAACTGTTCGGCCTCAATGCCGGGGCCGCCCTGTTCGTCGTGTTTGCGGTGACGTTTGTCGGCATCAGTTCCCTTACCGCGTTTACTTGGATCTCCTTTTTGGGAGCGGCGGTCAGCGGGCTCGTCGTCTATCTCCTGGGATCGCTGGGACGCGACGGCGTGACGCCGGTAAAGCTGACGCTGGCCGGCGCAGCCATCACCGCATTGGCCGCATCCGCCCGGCACGGCATGCTCGTCCTGAACGAAAAGGCACTGGACGAAGTGCTGTTCTGGCTGTCCGGTTCGGTGGGGGGACGCAAGCTGGAGTTTTTGCAAGCCGTCTTTCCGTACATGGTGGCGGCCTGGGCGGGAGCCTTCCTGCTCGCCCGTCCGATCCAGACCCTGCTGATGGGCGATGACGTCGCCAAGGGACTGGGGCAGCGGACCCTGCTGGTAAAAGTCATGACCGGCGTGGTGATCGTCCTGCTTTCCGGCAGTTCGGTCGCCGTGGCAGGGCCGATTGGCTTTGTCGGACTGGTCACGCCGCACCTCGCCCGCTATCTGGTCGGGCTGAACACGCGGTGGGTGTTCTTGTACAGCGGCATCCTCGGTTCCGCCATCCTGCTCGCAGCGGACATCGCCGCCCGTTTCATCGCCAAGCCTGCAGAGGTGCCCATCGGAGCGATGACCGCTCTGGTCGGCATCCCGTTCTTCATCTACGTGGCGAGAAAGGGGCTGGAGAAGAAATGAAGTCGTATCTGCCGCTGCGCAACAAGAAAGGCTCCTTTTCCTTTCACATTCACAAGAAAACGCTGCTGTACGCCGCTGTCTGCCTGCTGCTGACCGGAGCCGTCACGGTAGTCAGCCTGGGGATGGGCGAAATGAACATCTCTCCCCTCAACGTCCTGAAGGCGTTTCTGGGGATGGGAGAGGAACAGGATGCGCTGATCGTAATGCAGTTCCGCCTCCCCCGCGTCGTCATCGCCCTGTTGGTGGGGGCCGCGCTGGGAGCGGCCGGGGCCATTCTGCAGGGGATCGTCCGCAATCCCCTGGCTGCGCCCGACATTCTCGGGGTAACGGGAGGTGCTGCGGTTGCGGCCGTCGCCTTCCTGCTCTACTTTGAATCGGCCAGCATTCAATGGCTTCCCCCCTTCGCGTTTCTGGGAGCGACGCTGACGACGTTCATCCTGTACGCGCTCGCCTGGAAAAAAGGGGTGACGCCGCTGAGGCTGGTGCTCATCGGCGTGGGCATCAAAATCGCCGCCAGCGCGGTGATCACGGTGCTGATCCTGTTCAGTCCGTTTGTCCTGCAGAACAAGGCCACCCTGTGGCTCACCGGCAGCATCTACGGCGTCGACTGGAACGACGTGAAGATGATCGGCCCGTGGGTTGTCGGCCTGATCGCGCTGGCTGCGCTGCTCGCCCGCCGCGTCAACGTCCAGCAGTTGGGCGACGAGGTGGCGACGAGCGTGGGCAGCCTGGTTCAGTTCGACCGCTTTGCGCTTTTGATCATCTGCGCCGCGTTAACCGGGGCGGCCGTCTCCGTCGGCGGGGAAATCAGCTTTGTCGCCCTGCTGGCGCCGCACATCGCCAAAATGCTGGTCGGCCCCTCGTTTGGAGGCGCCCTGCCGGTTTCGGCCCTGGTCGGCAGCCTGATCCTCTTGATTGCCGATCTGATTGCGCGAACGGCCTTTTCCCCGATCGACATCCCTGTCGGCGTCTTTACCTCGGCGGTAGGGGCACCGTTTTTCATCTACCTGCTCTACAAAAACCGAAACCGGTAAGCTGAAAGGAGAGAAGCAGCGTGCATGCCTTGGAAACCCGTCAGTTGACGTTGTCCTACGGAGAACGGAATATCATCGAAGGGCTCGATCTGCGCATCCCGCGCGGGCAGATCACGGTCTTCATCGGCAGCAACGGCAGCGGCAAATCCACCTTGCTGCGCTCGCTCGCCCGGCTGTTGAAGCCCAAGCAAGGGGCGATCCTGCTCGACGGCGAGTCGATCGCCAAGCAGTCGACCAAGGAAGTGGCCAAGCGGCTGGCGATCCTGCCGCAAGGGCCGACAGCGCCGGAAGGCTTGACCGTCCTGCAGCTCGTCAAGCAGGGGCGCTATCCGTACCAGAGCTGGCTGCAGCAGTGGTCGGAGGAAGACGAACGGATGGTGACCAAAGCGCTGGCAGCCACCCAACTGACCGAACTGGCCCACCATCCCGTCGACTCGCTGTCGGGCGGACAGCGGCAGCGTGCCTGGATCGCCATGACCCTGGCCCAGGGGACGGAGACCATCCTGTTGGACGAACCGACCACCTACCTGGACATGGCGCACCAAATCGAGATCCTCGACCTGCTGTACGAGCTGAACCGGACGGAACAGCGTACGATCGTCATGGTGCTGCACGACTTGAATCTGGCCTGCCGCTATGCCCACCACATCGTCGCCGTGCACAACCGGAGCGTGTACGCCGAGGGCAGCCCGGACGAGGTCATGACGGAAGAAATGGTCCGCCACGTGTTTCAGATGGAGTGCCAGATCACTCACGATCCGCTCTACGGCACGCCGATGTGCATCCCGTTCAGCAGAAGCCGGTTGACCGCTGTCGCCGAGCCGAGACAGATGGTTCACGCGTAGGCCCGGCGCCGAAAAATCGGCACAAAAAAACGGCATGACACCCGCCAGCCGAAACGTTACAATGAAGGACAAACGGTACACATTCGCGAGGCGGAAAGGAGATTCTCCCTTTGTCCAGTGTGGGTTTTCCCGGGTTGCTGCTTTTGCTGGTCATGTTTGCGCTGATTGCCCTGTTCGGCGTTGCGCTGGCGCTGTTTATTCGCAAGCTGCTGCAGCGCCAGGCGGACAAACGCGACAGTCTCACGCGCATCGAACAAAAGCTCGACAAACTCATGGAACAACAAGAGAATCGACAGCGGCGATAAGCGAACAAAAAAGGTGCCTTCCCTGTCAGGGAACGCACCTTTTTTGCATTTCCGATTGCTGCGCTTACTTCTTCAGGTTGTAGAAAGCGGCGCGGCCGCCGAAACGTGCAGTGTCGCCCAGCTCGTCTTCGATGCGCAGCAGTTGGTTGTACTTGGCCACGCGGTCCGTGCGGGACGGAGCCCCTGTCTTGATCTGGCCGGCGTTGGTCGCAACCGCGATGTCGGCGATGGTGGAGTCTTCCGTTTCGCCGGAGCGGTGGGAGATGACCGCCGTGTAGCCGGCCCGTTTCGCCATCTCGATGGCGTCAAAGGTTTCGGTCAGCGTACCGATCTGGTTTACTTTCACCAGGATGGAGTTGCCGGTCGCATTTTCGATACCGCGCGCCAGACGCTCGGTGTTGGTCACGAACAGGTCGTCGCCGACGAGCTGCACTTTGCCGCCGAGGCGCTCGGTCAGCACTTTCCAGCCGTCCCAGTCGTCTTCGGAGAGACCGTCTTCGATGGAGATGATCGGGTACTTGCTCACCAGGTCTTCGTAGAAGGCGATCATTTCTTCCGTGGTCTTCACGACGCCTTCTCCTTCAAAGTGGTACTTGCCGTCCTTGTACATTTCGGTAGCGGCCACGTCCAGCGCCAGGAAGACGTCTTTGCCCGGCTCGTAGCCAGCGGCCTTGATCGCTTCCAGAATGGTGGTGATCGCTTCCTCGTTGGACTTCAGGTTGGGAGCAAAGCCGCCCTCGTCCCCTACCGCCGTGTTCATGCCCTTGGCGGCGAGCACCTTTTTCAGCGAGTGGAAAATCTCCGCCCCCATGCGCAGCGCTTCCTTGAACGATTCGGCTCCGACCGGCATCACCATGAACTCCTGGATGTCTACCGTGTTGTCCGCGTGCTTGCCGCCGTTGAGGATGTTCATCATCGGCACCGGCAGCGTCTTGGCGTTGAAGCCGCCCAGGTAGTTGTAGAGGGAAACGCCCAGGGACGCGGCTGCGGCGCGGGCGACTGCCATGGAGACGCCGAGAATCGCGTTGGCGCCCAGTTTGCCTTTGTTCGGGGTGCCGTCCAGTTGGATCATCGCCGTGTCGATGCCCACTTGGTCCATCGCGTCCATGCCGATCAGCTCCGGCGCGATGATCTCGTTGACGTTCTCCACCGCTTTCAGTACCCCTTTGCCGAGGTAGCGGCTCTTGTCACCGTCGCGCAGTTCCACTGCTTCGTACGCGCCTGTGGATGCGCCGGACGGAACGGCGGCGCGGCCCATGGAGCCGTCTTCCAGAAATACCTCCACTTCCACGGTCGGATTGCCGCGGGAGTCCATGATTTCGCGTGCGTAAATGTCGGTAATCATCGTCATTGTGACCATCTCCTTTATTATGATGGAGAACCCCGCACCAGCCTGGGACTCGCGGGTGCGGCGTTCGTCGTTGGCCTAGCGGGTGCGCCTTGCTCATCACTCGCTGCCGTTTACTTGGCGAGCAGCGATTTCCCGGTCATTTCCGCCGGCTGCGGTAAGCCCAAAAGCTCCAGCATGGTCGGCGACAAGTCGGCCAAAATGCCGTCCTCCCGCAGCGTCACGCCTTCCTTCGTGACGATCACCGGCACGGGGAACGTGCTGTGGGACGTAATCGGACGTCCCGCTTCATCCAGCATCAGGTCGGCGTTGCCGTGGTCGGCCGTGATGATCGCCGCGCCGCCCTTGGCGAGAATCGCGTCCACCACTTTGCCGAGGCACTCGTCCACGGTCTCCACCGCCTTGATCGTCGGTTCCATTTTGCCGGAGTGACCCACCATGTCGCAGTTGGCGAAGTTGAGGATGATCGCGTCGAAACGCTCCGCTTCGATCTCTTTCAGCACCGCCTCGGTGACTTCCGGCGCGCTCATCTCCGGCTTCAGGTCGTAGGTGGCCACTTTCGGCGACGGAATCAGGATGCGGGTCTCGCCGGGAAACTCCTGCTCCCGCCCGCCGCTGAAAAAGAAGGTGACGTGCGGGTATTTTTCCGTCTCCGCGATGCGAAGCTGCTTCAATCCGTGCTGTGCCAGCACTTCTCCCAGCGTGTTGTCCAGGTTGGTCGGCTTGTAGGCCACATAGCCGTTCACCGTCTCGGAAAAATGCGTCAGGCAGACGAAGTGGAGGTTGCGCGGATGCCCTTCACCCCGGTCGAAGCCGCGGAAGTCGTCGTTGGTAAACGCCTGCGAAATCTGGATCGCGCGGTCCGGACGGAAGTTGAAAAAGATGATGGAATCGCCGCTCTGGATGGTGGTGACCGGCTTGCCCTGCTCGTCCACGATCACCGTCGGCATCACAAACTCGTCCATGATCGACTTCTCGTACGATTCCTTGACCGCCTGAATCGGGTCGGTGTAAGCCGGCGCGTCCGCGTACACCATCGCCCGGTACGCCTTTTCGATCCGCTCCCAGCGCTTGTCGCGGTCCATCGCGTAGTAGCGTCCCTGCACCGTGGCAATCCTGCCCACGCCGATCTCGGCGATTTTGGCCTGCAGTTCCTCGATGTAGCCGACGGCGCTGTCCGGGGCCACGTCACGCCCGTCGAGGAAGCCGTGGATGAAGACGCGGTCGACGTTCTGCCGTTTGGCCAGCTCCAGGAGCGCGTACAAATGCTCGATGTGGCTGTGCACGCCGCCGTCGGAAATCAGGCCGAACAGGTGCACCTGCTTGCCGTGTTCCTTGGCGTGGCGGAATGCGCCAATCAGCGTTTCGTTTTCGAAAAAGGCGCCTTCGCGAATCTCTTTGGTGATCCGGGTCAAATCCTGGTACACCACGCGGCCTGCCCCGATGTTCAGGTGGCCGACTTCGGAGTTGCCCATCTGCCCTTCCGGCAGCCCGACAGCCAGTCCACTCGCCTGCAGCGTGGCGTGGGGATACTGCTGCCAATAGCGGTCAAAGTTGGGCTTGTTGGCCTGCGCCACGGCATTGCCGTAGGTTTCCTCCCGCAGCGCAAAGCCGTCCAGAATGATGAGTGCGACCGGTTTGGGTCGATGTGCCATCTGACTCCCCTCCTTACGACTGACGCTGTCCGGCGGCTCCGGCCACCAACTGCAGGTAGCTTTCCGCCGTCAGGCTGGCGCCGCCCACCAGCGCTCCGTCAATGTCCGGCTGCGCCATGAAGCTGTCGATGTTCTCCGGCTTCACGCTGCCGCCGTACTGGATGCGCACGGTCTGGGCAGCCGCCTGGCCAAACCGCTCGGCGATCGCGCCGCGGATGATCGCGATCGTCTCGTTGGCGTCTTCCGCCGTGGACGATTTGCCCGTACCGATCGCCCAGATCGGTTCGTAGGCGATCACCACGTCCGCCATCTGCGCGGCATCCACGCCGGCCAGCGCCGCTTCAGTCTGCCTGCGCACGACCGCAGCGGTCTCGCCCGCCTCCCGCTGCTCCAGGCTTTCGCCCACGCAGACGATCGGCTTCAGGCCGTGCTTCAGGGCGGCCAGCACCTTTTTATTGACGGTCTCGTCCGTTTCATTAAAATACTGGCGCCGTTCCGAGTGGCCGATGATGACGTAGCGGACGCCGATCTCCTTGAGCATCAGCGGGCTGATCTCGCCGGTAAAGGCGCCCTGCTCCTCGAAGTGAACGTTTTGCGCCCCCAGGGCGATCGGTGTGCCCTTGAGCGCCTCCGCCAGAGCGGCCAGAGCCGTAAACGGCGCGCAAATCACCTGTTCCACGCCAGCCGCAGCGCTGCCCGCTTTCGCCTCTTGGACAAAGCGGACGGCTTCGGCAATCGTTTTGTGCATCTTCCAGTTTCCAGCGATAATTGGGGTTCGCAGAGGAATCTCCCTCCTTATTCGTTGTCCTGCAGCACGGCCACGCCGGGCAGCTCCTTGCCTTCCATGAATTCCAGGGAAGCGCCGCCGCCGGTGGAAATGTGCGTCATCTGTTCCGCCACGCCCGCTTTCTCCACGGCCGCCACGGAGTCGCCGCCGCCGATGATCGTCGTGCCGGAGCAGGCGGCCATCGCCTGCGCCACGCCAATCGTCCCCTGGGCGAACGCGTCCATTTCAAACACGCCCATCGGCCCGTTCCACACCACCGTGCGGGAATCGACGATTACGCCGCGGAAGAGTTCCACTGTTTTCGGACCGATATCGAGCGCCATCCATCCGTCCGGAATCGCGTCGACGGAGACGGTCTGTTTCTGTGCGTCAGGCGCGAAGCGGTCCGCCACCACCACATCCACCGGCATCAGCAGTTGGACGCCGCGCTCCTCGGCCTGTGCCATCAGCGAGCGGGCCAGATCCAGCTTGTCGTCCTCGCAGAGGGAGGCGCCGATGCCGTACCCTTTTGCCTTGAGGAAGGTGTTGGCCATGCCGCCGCCGATGATCAGATGGTCCACCTTGGTCAGCAGGTTTTCAATCACGGCAATTTTATCTTTAACCTTTGCGCCGCCGACAATGGCCGTAAACGGACGCTCCGGACGGGTCAGGGCGCCGCCCAGGAAGCGGATTTCCTTTTCCATCAACAGGCCCGCCACCGCCGGTATGTACCGGGCGATGCCCGCCGTGGACGCATGGGCACGGTGTGCGGCCCCAAACGCGTCGTTGACGAACACATCGGCCAACTGCGCAAAGCGCTGTGCCAACTCGGGATCGTTCTTTTCCTCACCTGCATGGAAACGCACGTTTTCCAAGAGGATCACGTCGCCGTTCTGCATGTTGGAGACGGCCGCTTCCACGTCCGGTCCGACGGAGTCGTCCAGCTTTTTCACCTCTTTGCCGAGCAGCGCGGAAAGAGGGGCGGCAACCGGCGTGAGGCGCATCTCCTCGACCACCTGCCCTTTCGGACGGCCGAAATGGCTGGCGAGAATCACCTTGGCGCCTGCGTCCAGCAAGAACCGAATCGTCGGCAGGGCGGCACGGATACGCGTGTCGTCGGTAATCACGCCGTCCTGCATCGGTACGTTGAAGTCGACGCGGCAGAAAACGCGCTTTCCTGCCAGGTTCACATCGCGGATAGACTTCTTGTTCATGAACGATCCTCCCCACAAGAATGGCTTATGTTCGGAAAATAGCGTATGGGAAAAAGGGAGAGGACGCTCTCCCTTTTTTCACAACAGTTCTATTTTACTTTTTACAAGCCACGTTCTGCAACAAATTGGCACAAGTCTACGACGCGGTTGGAGTAGCCCCATTCGTTGTCGTACCAGGAGACGACTTTGACCATGTTGCCTTCCAGTACCATCGTGGACAGCGCGTCGATTGTGGAGGAGGCCGGGTTGCCGTTGTAGTCGGAGGAGACCAGCGGTTCTTCCGAGTAGCCGAGGATGCCTTTCAGCGGGCCTTCCGCCGCTTCCTTCAGCACGCGGTTGACGTCTTCGACCGTCACGTTGGTTTTCAGTTCGGCCACCAGGTCGACGACGGACACGTTCGGCGTCGGTACGCGCATCGCAAAGCCGTTCAGCTTGCCTTTCAGCTCCGGCAGCACGAGCGCCACTGCTTTGGCCGCCCCGGTCGAGGTCGGGATGATGTTGGTCGCAGCCGCACGGGCACGGCGCAGGTCCTTGTGCGGCAGATCGAGGATCTGCTGGTCGTTGGTGTAGGAGTGAACGGTCGTCATCAGGCCGCGCACGATGCCGAACTTCTCATGCAGCACTTTGGCGAACGGAGCCAGGCAGTTGGTCGTGCAGGACGCGTTGGAGATGACCGTGTGCTTTTGCGGATCGTATTTGTCCTCGTTGACGCCCATCACGATCGTGATGTCCTCGTTGGTCGCCGGCGCGGAGATGATCACCTTTTTCGCGCCGCCTTCCAGGTGCTTCGCCGCGTCTTCCCGTTTGGTGAAACGGCCGGTGGATTCCACCACGATCTCTACACCGTAATCCGCCCACTTGAGCTGCGCCGGATCGCGCTCCGCCAGCACCTTGATTTCCTTGCCGCCGACGATCAGCGTGTTTTCCCGCGCTTCCACGTCCAGGTCCAGCACGCCGTGTACGGAGTCGTACTTCAGCAGGTGTGCCAGCGTCTGCGCGTCGGTCAGGTCGTTGACGGCGACAATTTCCACGTTCGGGTTGTTCAGCGCCGCGCGAAACACGTTGCGGCCGATGCGGCCAAATCCGTTGATACCCACTTTTACCATAACAATACCTCCTGCTCGCTCATATAGCTTTCTACTTAGTTTTTACAAAAACGCCCGCCGTTTGAAAGGAACGGGCAGTGACTATCGTTACAATCGGCAATAACAGGGGAAAGAACAAATACGGCAGCGTCTCGACGGTGGACACGCCCAAGGTGACGGCCATCACCATCGCCAGGCCGTTCCAGGGAATGAGCACCGGCATCACCAGCGTCGAATCCAGCATCGTCCGGCCGAGCAGCACCTTTCCCGCTTCCAGCCGGGAGAACCGCTCCAGCAGCGTCGAGCCGAGCACCAGCAGCGGAATCGTCTGGTTGCAGCTGATGGCGACTACCAGCAGGGACAGCAGTACGGCCTTGCCGGCGAAGACTGCCGGCCGCTTCGTCTCCCCCATCAGGCGGTCGACCAACGGGGCCAACAGGTTGGCCTTGTTCAGGATGCCGTTCAAAAAGCCGGCCAGGGTGATCAGCACCAGCACGTTCAGGATGGACGCCATCCCGCCTCCGTGCACCAGTTGGTCCAGCGGCGTGCCGGAATGCAGCTCGTATCCGCTCAGGACGGAGCGGACGATGGTCCCGGCGTCCAGCGGCGAGGTCGCCAGCACGAGCGCCGCAGCGGTGGCGATGCCAGACAGCAGGGCCGGGATTGCCCTGACCCGCAGGGCAAACGAGCCGATCAGCACAAACAGCGGGATCAGCGGCAGCCAGCCGACGGAAAAGAACCGGCGCAGCAGCTCCTGGTAATAGCCAATCATTCCCGCTTCGCCCGTCTGGCTGCGCAGCAGGTCGAACAGCAGGAACAACAGCGCGCACGCCCCCACCGTGAACAGGGCGGGGCGGTTGGTGCGGCGCTCCTCCTCTTCCGTCATGCCGGCGCTGCTCAACACCAGCAGTCGGCTGCTGGAGATGGGGGAGAATCGTTCCCCCACCATCGCGCCGCTGATCAGCGCGCCTCCCACGATCCCGCCCGGCACGCCGGCCGTGTGGGCGATCCCCATCAACGACAGGCCGATCGTGCTCAGCGTCCCCACCGAGGTGCCCAGCAGGAAGCTGGTCGCCGCCGTCAGGAGAAAGGAGAGAACCAGCAGGCAGCGGACGTCGACGACGGACAGCCCGTAGTAGATGATGGCGGGAATCGTGCCCCCCATCATCAGGAGGGGGATGAGCAGCCCCACCAGAAACAGGATGAGCAGCACCGGTTTGGTCTGCTTCACGCCGTCCCAGCCGAACGCGAACAGCTCCCTCCAGGAATAGCCAAGGCGATTTACACTAACAAGTGTGACCAAGATGGCGAAAACCATCCCCAGAAACAGCGGAAAGCCGAAACTCAGGCTCAGCGCGATTCCGGCGATCAGCGACAAGACGGGGAGCACTGTCATCACGTTCATGAAGCGCTTTTCCTTCCGCTGCAGTCATGCGGACAGAATGGCCCGCGCGGCCCCTTCGTCCGTAATGAGTACATTCTGGCACGACTGTTTGGCAAAGGAAAGGATCGCTTTTGCCTTGCTCTCGCCGCCCGCGATGGAGATCACCGCCTCCGCCTTTTTGACGTCCTCGAGCTGAAGGCCGATTGTCGGCATGCGGTGAACCGTCTCGCCCGCTTCGTTAAAGTAGTAGCCAAACGCTTCCGACACGGCCCCGGCCTGCTCCAGTTCGCGCAGCTCCGCTTCGGAGTAGCTGCGCCGCCTCGCCATCGTGACGGCGTCGCCGATGCCGTGCAGGACGATCCGGGCGTGCTTCAGCAGGGCCAGAACCTCTTTGATCTGAGGTTCCCGCAAGAGGCTCTGCAGCGCTTCCGGATGCAGCCGATCCGGCACGTGCAGCAGCCGGTAGGTTCCGCCGGTCTTGGCCGCCATCGCTGATGCCAGCGTGTTGGCCTGCAGCTCCACCCGCTCGCCCAGGCCGCCGCGGGCCGGGACAAACTGGACGCCTTTAAACGCGGGGGCAGGCGTCAGATGCTGGGCCACGCTGGCAATCGACGTTCCGCCGGTGACGGCGACGATGTCCCCTTCCCGCACGTACTGCTTCAGCACGCGCGCTCCGACGCGTCCCAGCTCCTGTTTGACCCAGGGCGAATGGTCGGCGTTTCCCTGGACGACGATCACTTCGGCGATGCCCAGCACGCGCTGCAGCCGCTCCGCCAGCTCGGTCAGGCCGAACAGTTCGCCGACCAGCGGTTCCAGCTCATCCAGCACACGCTGTCCTTCTTCGCTCAAGCTCATCCCGGCTGTCGTGACGTGAAGCAGCCCGGTCTCCTTCAGCAGATCCACCTCGGCGCGCAGGATGCGCTCCGTGCTTTGGAGCTCCTGGGCCAAAGCGCGCCGGCCGATCGGCTGCAGGTGATCGATCGAGCGAAGCAGCATGTACCGCTGCCGCATCACGTCAACCAGGTCGGGCAGCAGTTTTTGTTGCATCTCGATGAAACGCCGCATCTGCCTTCTTCCTCGTCTGCTTGTTTTTGTTCCGGGACGATTTTTGTCCCGGTATATACATTTTTTGTCCCGGTTGGAGCAAAAAAATAATCTCACTTCCCTTTGAATGTAGCACACCTGTAAAAAACATGCAAGGTCCCTCAGCCCGCCAGAGCCGAGGGACGTGTTGCCGGTTACTTCGAGCGGCGAACCAGCTCCGCTCGCAGTTCTTCCCAGGTGACCACGCTGGTGACGGAGCGGAATGCCTCCTGCCCGTCGATCTCCACGACGGGGATGACCAGCATGTACCGCTCGTGCAGCACGTCATCCGCCTCGATGTCAACCACGGTCAGGCGAAGCGGAAACTCCTGCTCCAGAAGGCGGATCGACTGCTCCACCTGCTCGCACAGATGGCAGTGTTTCCGCCCGTACAGCACGATTTCAAACGGTTTGCCTGCATGCATCTCTCAAAACCTCTTTCGCTTCGCCGACGAGGGGATCATCATCTCTTCCCGATATTTGGCCACTGTCCGGCGGGAAATCTCGATCCCTTCCTGCAGCAGCATCTCGGCCAGCTTCTGGTCCGACAGCGGCTGTTTCCGGTCCTCCTGTTCGATCAGCGCCTTGATCCGGCGCTTGACGCTCTCCGACGAGGCCGCCTGGCCGCTGGCCGTCGACAGCGCCGACGTAAAGAAGTACTTCAGTTCGAAAATCCCCCGCGGCGTCTGCACGTATTTGTTGCTGGTCGCGCGGCTGATGGTCGACTCGTGCAGGTTGACCCGCTCGGCGATCTCCTTTTGCGTCATCGGCTTCAGGTAGTGGACGCCGCGATCGAAGAACTCCCGCTGCATCTCGACGATCGCCTGGGTGACGCGCATCAGGGTCAGCCGCCGCTGCTCCAGGCTTTTCGCCAGCCACATGGCGGCGTTCAGCTTTTCGTGAATAAACTGCCGGGCGTCGTCCTGGCTCTTTTGCTGGCGCAGCATCTTCTCGTAGAAGCTGTTGATTTTGATCCGCGGCGTCGCTACGTCGTTGACCAGCACCACGTAGTCGTCGCCCACCTTTTCCACGGCCACGTCGGGGATGACATAGCGCGTCTCGGCGCGGGAAAAGGCGGCACCCGGACGGGGGTTGAGCGTGCGCAGCAGATCCGCCATCGCCTGTACGTCCTGCACCGTACAGCCGACCTTCTCGGCGATCCGCTGGTAGCGGCAGTCGGCCAGATCGTGCAGATGATGGCTCACCACCTGCACGATGTTGTCGTCGTCCAAGCCCAGGTGGCGGAGCTGCAGCAGCAGACATTCTTCCAGGCTGCGGGCGGCCACCCCGGCGGGATCAAAGTGCTGCAGGACGGCCAGCACGTCTTCGATCTCGTTCAACGCCACGCCCAGGCGCTCCGCCGCTTCCTCCAGCGGGATTTCCAGATAGCCCTTTTCGTCCAGATTGCCGATCAAAAACAGGGCGATCTTCCGCTGCAGCGGCGTAAAGCCCTTGACGTAGCCAAGCTGCCGTTCCAAATGTTCGTACAGCGTCACCGTCTCTTGATGCACAAAGTCGAGCGGATTGTAAGTGCTTTCATTTTTGCCCGCGGAATATTCGCCTGTAGCCCGATTTCCCACGATCTCCTTCCAGTCGATTTCCGGAGCCGGCCGCTCCTGTTTTACAGGTGCCGCGTCCACCGCCTCTTCCTGCAACTCGATTACGGGATTTTCGTTTGCCTGCTCCTGCAAGTAGGAGATCAGATCGACGGCCGAATACTGCAAAATGGTAATCGCCTGCCTCAACTCCGGCGTCATCACCAGCTTCAGCGTCTGCTCCTGATAAAGACCCAGTCCCATGTTCATCGAGTTCGCCCCCCTTCTTCCCATGCAGCAGATTTAGGCACTTCTGTCTTTTCTCATTATATTCGCTCAGTCATGCAATTTTCCTGCCAATATTTTATTTTCGATATGTCCGCTCGCCCAACGGACCGCCATTGATTGCTGTGCGATCCGTTGAAAAACGTGAGAAACGCAGCAGCAGCGGCGGGACTTCCCCGGCCTTCAAAAGATTTTTTGTCATTTTCCATTTTTTGCATTTGCATATGCTTAAAATATGTTCTATAATAAAGATCGTCACGCGCCCGTAGCTCAGTGGATAGAGCGGCGGTCTCCGGAACCGCGTCTTGCGTAGGTTCGACTCCTACCGGGCGCACCATACGTGGCAACAAGGAATAAACGCGATTCTCTGCCAGCCGGAGGGTCGCGTTTTTTTGTGTGTGCATGCCCCCTGCCCCGTTCCGGCGTTTTGGTTACACCGCCCTGCATGCCGTGCGCACCGATCCGTATGGGTACGGCTCAAGGCGGATTTTTTGGACAAACTTTCGCCGGTTGAAAATCGTCCCTCCCCGGCCCATAAAAAAAGCCCCAAGCACCTGCGCGAGGCAAGGAGTCAGGAGCACCATGCACACATGTTTCCTTCACAATTGAAGTTCAACAAGAAGTACGGCGTGGATCGTTTGATTTCACAGGAGACGCTGGAGATTCTCTCCGGTTACGCCTGGCCGGGCAACGTGCGCCAGTTGGAAAATGTCATCGAACGCCTGGTGATTACGACCGACTCGATCATCCATCCGCGGCACCTGCCTGACTTGATTCACCAGCACACCAAGGAGCGGCTGCCCGACCCGCCCTTTTCGTCACTGGATGAAGCCCTGCGGGAAGTGGAGCGGCAGATGGTCGTGCGCTCCTACCAGAAATGCGGCAGCTCCCGCAAAGTGGCCGCCGATCTGAACGTGAGCCAAACTCGCGCTTCCAGGCTGATTCGCAAATACTGCGGTCATCGTGCCGATTCGGAGTAAGCGGAATCCTTGCAGCGCATCCGCCGACAGCAAAACGCCCTGGAGATTACTCCTCTCCAGGGCGTTTTGCTGTATTCACTGCGGGTCCTGTTTGTTCAGGTTGCGGTCCCGTTCCGACTTTTGCTTTTGGGACGTCTGCGACTTGCTGCTGTGTCCCTGATTGCCGCCGTATTGGGTGCTGCGGTTGTTGGACATGCGCATCCCGTTCCTTTCTGCAGATGGTCTTCACGCCACCTGTAGTATGTCCCAACCGGCCGGACTCAACCGCCTGTTACTTCGCTTCACCCACGTACACTTTCTGGCCGTTTTCGTATTTGTACACGTAGACGGAAGCAAACTCGTTGTCGCCTTTTTCGTCGAACGCCACTTTGACGAACTGGCCTTGGAAGTCCCTGATCTTGTGCACCTGCTCCAGCACCTGCTCGCGCGTCGGCTTTTGGCCGTTGTTGGCCTTGATCGCCTCTTCCAGACCGTGCAGCAGGACGTTCATCGAGTCGTAACCGAAGGACGTGAAGATCCCCACCTTGTTGCCGGTGGCCTGCTCAAATTCGGAAATCCACTTCTTGCCTTCCTCGGTCGCCCCGATGTCGCCAACGACGGATGTGAACACGACGTTGTTGGCATTGTCGGCGCCGGCGATTTTCACCAGATCGAGGGAGTCGTAGCCGTCGCCGCCCATCACGATGCCCTTGAAGCCTTTGTCACGAAGCTGCTTGATGAGAACGCCGGCGTCGGAGTAGTAGCCGCCGAAGTAGATCATTTCCGGTTTGGCGGCGATGATTTGGTTGATCACGGCGCTGTAGTCCTTTTCGCCGGCGGTAATGCCTTCGTAGCCGACCACCTGGACGCCGTCCTTTTCAAACTGCTTCTTCACCTCGTCGGCCAGCCCCTGGCCGTACGCCTGCTTGTCGTGTACGATGTAGGCCGTCTTGACGCCCAACTGGTTCTTGGCGTAAATGGCCGCCTTGGACCCCTGCTGGTCGTCGCGGGCGCAGATGCGGTGCACCACTTTTTTGCCTTCTTCCGTCAGATTGGCCCCGGTCGAAGACGGCGATACCATGACCAGTTTTTCCTGTTCGTACTGGGCGGATGCCGTAATCGACGCGCCGGTGGTCACGTGGCCGACGACGCCGATGACATCCGGATTGGAGATGAGCATCTGCGCGACCGCCACGCCCTGTTTCGGGTCGGCCTGGTCGTCCTGGGCGAGCAGTTGAACGTCAAAGCCCAGTTTTTTGAAATCTTCCTGTCTCTGCTTCAGGGCGTATTCGGCCCCCGCCTTGGCGGTGCTGCCGTAATCGGAGTACTGGCCGGACAGCGGGCCGACCGAAGCGATCACCAGTTTTTGCAGCGAACCGGAACCGGAGCCGGTGCTGCTGCCGCCATTGCTCGACTGCTGCTGTCCGCCGCCTCCGCAGCCGGCCAGGGCGGTGCCCAGGGCCAAAACAGTTGCAAGAAAAGCAAATGTTTTCTGTTTTTTCATCGTGAGAAATCCCCCTTTTACTTTACGAGCAAACCATTACAAGAAAACAGTGCCACTTGCTCATATTTTAAAATAAATACGAAAATTTGCAACAGATAAAATAGATACAAGATATAGGCAATACCTATAGGAACGATTACATGATGATGAAAAAGGAAAGCCGCCCCCGGCCGGGAAGCGGCGCATTCGCGTTCGGCATCTTTGTCTATTCCTTGTATTTGCGGGAGTACGCTTTGCTCGTGACATAGAGCGTCAAGGCGATAAACCCGACAAACATGACGACACTGGCCACAATGACCGTCGTTTCCATCTGCGATTCCCCTCTCCCACTGCTTTCTGCCTTATTATACGGGAAAAGGACGAGCGGTTACAACGGATGAATCCGCCAGGCCGCTTACTTCTCCGTCTTGATGGACAGGTTGTAGGTCAGATGCTTGGCGTCGTAGGAGACAGTCGCCCCCAGCTCCTTTGCCACGAACACCAGCGGCACGAGCACGGCGCCGGTCGTCACGCGCGGGGGATGCGGCACGTTGGTCTCCTTGCCGTTTTTGTACGCGAAGGTTTTGTTTTGGTACATGCGCAGCGCGTACTTGTTGTTTTTGGCGATCAGCACGGAATGGGTCATGCTGTCCCAGGCGGCCGTACCGTCGAGGGCAATGGCAAGCGTGCTGGCGTTGACGTAGGCCACACCGTTTTCCGTCACCACGTCCTGCGGGAAGACCAGTTCCTTTCCGTTCAGCACGACTTTGATTTTTTGCTGTTGGACCGGTGCCGTCTGGGCAGAGGCGGCGGCTGCCGCGACGCTTCCGGTCAACAGTGCTGCCGTCAGCAGCATGGCAGGCATTTTGCGAAGCATGGTAACACCCCTTGACCAACGAAATTATTACCAATTTGTAAATATTTGACATGAATCGTTTTATTCCTTCTTTTTTCTCCCAAAAGTTCCCTATGAGCCTTCCTGCCCCAACATGCCACACTATGAAGAAACGGCACATATCCCGCGAACAAACGTTTTTGTGCACAACCTGTTAACAACTCTGTGGATAAGTCCAAGGAGGGAGCGGCTCTCGTGGCGAACGAGCGATTGTACCTCATCTACCAGGAAGCGAACGACGAGGAATGTCTGCTGACCATTCAGCCGTTCACGGACGAACAGGCATTGGCGGAGGCCATCAACAAGCTGCAGGCCCGGCAGGTGGAGGAATACACGATCATCAAGGGGCGGAAAATGAACGCGACGCTTCGCCTGGCTGTCGAGCTTGCCGAAGCGGAAGAGGCGGAGGAAGCCTGAGTCCGCCTCGGGACAACCCTCTTTCCGGCGATCGTTTCTCCTGCTATGTTGGAGAAGGGACCCCGTCTGTTGAAATTTTGGCGGAGGCGATCCCGTATTGTTGTACGGGAGGAGGGATGCGTGATGGACCAGGAACTGGCGCGAATCAACAGCGAGGCCGCCCGGTTGGCCGAGCAGTTTGTGAACGGACAGCCACGGGCGTTTCACCGGCTGGTCCTGTTGTTTGCGCCGCGCGTGATGCGCATCGTCCGAAAGCTGGTCAGCGGCTATCACGACGGCGAGGACCTGTACAACGAAATTTGGCTGAAGGTCGCGCAGAATTTGCACAAATACGATCCCGCACTGCCCTTTCACTCCTGGCTGTACCGCATCGCCTCCAACACGTGCATCGACTTCCTGCGCAAAAAACGGGAGATCGTGCTGGAGGACGAACAGTTGTTGCTGCACGTACATAAACACCCCGCAGCGCCTGTCAAAAGCCCGGAGCGGTTCCTTGTGGAAAAGGAGACGCACACCGAGCTGACCGCGCTCATGGACACCCTGAACGAAACCGACCGGCTAATACTGACCCTCCGTTTTGTCGAAGACATGAGCTATGAAGATATCGGCAGCATCGTGGGGATGAACAAAAACACCGTGGGCACCCGGCTGTTCCGGGCCCGCAAGCAGTTGAAAGAATTGCTGGAGAAACATCGGGAGGAAAGGAGAATGGCCGATGCCGCATATTGACGATCTGACACTGATGATGTACGGGGACAACGAGCTGTCTGCCGAAGAAGCGGCCCGCGTGGAAGATCACCTGGCCCACTGTTTTCACTGCCGGCAGTCGTGGGAGCAGATGGCCGGCGAGCAGCGTCTGCTGGCGGAGACATTTTTCGCCGCGGATACGTCTCTGCCGCCGATGGAGCTGGACTCGCTGACGGCGGCACAGATTGAAGGCATTGCCATCCTGCACAGACGCCATCGACGCCGCCTGCTGTGGCGGGCGGTGCTTGGGACGAGCGCTCTTCTGGCTGTTGCGGCAGGTTACCTCATTTTTTGGCAGAGCGTGTGGTTTCACTGGGTTTCCTCGGCGTGGAACTCCTGGACATCCCGCTTCTTTTGGGGGTCGGCCCTGTGGCTGAAGGACAACGCCGGAGACCTGTTCGACGTCCCCGGCGCATACGTGGTGGCACTGCCGCTGCCGCTGCTGCTGCTGATCGGTCTGCTCCTGCTGGTGAACATACGCTTCCATCCCTTCCCTCCATCCCGGCTGCGGAATCGGGAGGTTGACTGATGGGACGGTTCAGACAAATCGTATGCCTGCTGCTGTCTGTTTCCCTGCTCGTGCCGGCAAGCGCGGTCCATGCGTTCGGTGCGGTGTCGAGCCAAAGTTACGTGCTGCCGGCTGACGCGGTTCACGACGGCGATCTGGCCGTCAACGCCAGCACGGTCACGATCGAAGGAACGGTGGACGGCGACCTGTACGTGTTTGCGGAAAACGTGCAGGTAAACGGACGCGTCACGGGAGATGTCCTCTCGTTCGCGGCCGCCACTCGGATCGGCGGCACCGTCGAGGGGGATGTGCGCGCCTTCACGCAAAACCTGTCGATCTCGGGCAGGGTGGAACGAAACGTCACCGCCGGTTCCAGCCATATCGTGCTGGAACAAAGCGGCCAGGTGGGCGGCAGCCTGCTGATGTTTACCCCCCATGCCGACCTGTACGGCAAAGTGGCCCGCGAAGCCAACGGCAAGGCGAACACGCTGCGCATCACGGGGGAAATCGGGGAAGGCATCTCGCTTCTCCACTGCGGCTCCCTGCGGATTGACGCGCCCGCCGTGATCGGCGGCGATCTGGTCTACTCCAGTCCGCAGCGGGCTGTGATCGGTTCCGGCGCCGTCCTCAAGGGCAGGGAGCTGTATTCCCCCCCGGCGGTGAATTCCGACCAAAACGTCTTTTCCTATTTCCCCATTCTGCTGGGCCTCTCGTCCCTGCTCAGCACGCTGCTGCTCTGGCTGGCCGTGCGCTTTCTCTTCCCGGCCGGGCTGAGCTGCATCTATAGCCAATTGGACCGGCGCCCGGGACAGGCGCTCGCCTGGGGAACCGGCTTCGTGCTCGGCCTGCCGCTCCTCTCGCTCGTGCTGCTGGTGACCGTCGTCGGGATTCCGGTGGCGGTGACGCTGCTGTTGGCATTCCTGCTCCTTACCTGGTCGGCAAAGGTGTTTGTCGGCTCCTGGATCGGCATCCGCCTGGCCGAGCGGTTCCGCTGGCGGCTCTCCCCCCTGCTTGCCGAGCTGCTGGGCGTGGTGGCGCTGCAGTGCCTGCTGATTATCCCGTTTGCCGGCTGGCTGTTCGCCCTGCCGGTCTGGATGGCCTTCCTCGGGGCGCTGGCCGGCGCGGTCCGTCAGGCGAATAAAACATTTCTGACGCCATAAGGTTTAGGATAGGCGGGATTGGGAGAGAACTGAGAAGAGGGTTGCAGTTACCTGTTTGACCTTTACTGACCTTTCGTGTATGATAATCTTACCAAGAGAGGAGGAAGGCTCAATGCATATGAACTTGATTCCAACCGTCATCGAACAGACAAATCGCGGTGAACGTGCATACGATATTTATTCGCGCCTGCTGAAGGACCGCATCATCTTTCTCGGAACGCCGATCAACGACACCGTCGCCAACATCGTCGTGGCGCAATTGCTGTTCCTGCAGGCGGAGGACCCGGACAAAGACATCCACTTGTACATCAACAGCCCGGGCGGTTCGATTACCGCCGGTATGGCGATTTACGATACCATGCAATTCATCAAACCGGACGTGTCCACCATTTGTGTCGGCATGGCCGCGTCCATGGGGGCCTTTTTGCTGGCGGCGGGCGCCAAGGGCAAACGCTTTGCCCTGCCGAACAGCGAAGTGATGATTCACCAGCCGCTCGGCGGCGCGCAAGGCCAGGCGAGCGACATCGAAATCGCCGCCAAACGCATCCTGAGAATGCGCGAACACCTGAACAAAATCCTCGCCGAGCGCACCGGTCAGCCGCTGGAGCGGATTCAGAAAGACACGGACCGCGACAACTTCCTCACCGCCCAGGAAGCGCTGGAGTACGGCCTGATCGACAAAGTGATCACACCGGAATCCTCTTCGAAAAAATAATCGGCTTGACGGGATATTCCCCTCGAAGCGCGGCACCCGGCCTGTACGCCGGGTGTTTTTTGTTTGTGGCCTTTTCCTGCGAGATGCTGCCCTTGTTCTTCCTCCTACAGACGGCTTAGATAACGGCCGATCTGTTCGGCATCCTGGCTGATGTCGAGCCAGACTCCCCCGATGGAAAACGCAAAATACGGAAAGCCAGACATAACTCGAGGGGAAAGGCCGTCATGCCCCTCCCCTCGTTTTTGCAATTACTTCTCCACCAACTGTCCGACCTCGACCGTCATGCTGTTGGCCGGGTTGCCTTCGGCGTGTACGCGGGCCGTCGCGGTTCGTTCATCCACACCGTCGATCCAGACCGGCTGCCCCTTGTACTGGACTTCGATTTTGTCCGAGGAGCGCAGGATTTCCTGTGCGCGCTTCACATCCATGCGTGAATCCCTCCCTTGGTGCTGTCAGCGGTTGTCGCGGGCCGTGCTGGCTCCGGTCATGGTCTCGGTGGTCGTCTCCTCGATCAGTCCGTTCTGGTCGGTCACCTGTCCGCCGCCGAGCCCCTCGTTTACCATGCGGTCAATGTCCATGTCAAACTGGTCGCGTCCTTCGTATTGGGCGTCACGGTTGTTCTCCACACGTCTTCCTCCTTCAGCGCGGCTGTGTACCGGGTGATGGAAGCTCCCATTCGCATGCGGTTGCGGGTGGAAGCCTCTCCTGTTTCATCTGTTAGCATTTCCCCGTCCGGCGGGAAAACATGCAGCCGTCCCGACCGAAAAGACACGTTCCGGGAGGTTTTTATGCGGCTGCGCCAAATCCCCCCGATTAATCAAGGCCCCTCTCTGCAGTCCTTGCCAACACATCGATGCGTTTTCTCACGTAATCGACTATTTCCTCTACCGGTACCCCATCCGTCATGATCTTCTCTTCAAAGCATGTGTCCTGATAGGCCTCCACACACGTTGGGATCTGCCGGTAACACCAGTTCCCCTCCGCTTCTCCTCGCCTTCTGAGCCGTTCATAGAGGGTTTCCTGGTTGGCGATCAAGCAAAAATGGTAGGTTTGTTCATCCAGTTCCTTGAACCCGTTGAACATGTATGAGAAGTATTCCTTATGGATAATCGTCATGGGGACAATCAAATGTTTCCCGTAGGTCATTTTCAGCAACCCGGCGACCTTTACCGTCAGTACCTTCCACAATTCCAAATCCTGAAAATTATCTGTCTTTTCCTCGCGCTGCCTGATCTCTTCCGGAATGATGCGGCGCAGCATAAAGCCAACCTCTTCAGGGTCGAACAGCATGCTGTTCGGTATGGTTGCAACCAGCCTGCTGGCAACCGTCGTCTTCCCGGCGCCATACGCACCGTTTATCATTACAATCATGGTCGATCGTCCTTTTGCAAGGGATGTGAAACAGCCGAGCAGAGAGCCACCGTCGTACGGAACGGAAAAGAAAAAGAGG
This sequence comes from Brevibacillus sp. WF146, assembly GCF_001673705.2. Classification (NCBI taxonomy): domain Bacteria; kingdom Bacillati; phylum Bacillota; class Bacilli; order Caryophanales; family Paenibacillaceae; genus Brevibacillus; species Brevibacillus sp. WF146. Next base: position 733,107 of record NZ_CP109943.1, on the reverse strand, counting down.
CACCGGCAAAGAAAGAAGTCGCTTTGCGTTATGCCTCAATTCCATGAAAGGGGCAGCATTCCAAACGGGACTGCGCTGCATGGAGTCAGAATCGATAGGGAGTGTGCGCTGCGGCCTATTCTTCTTTGCTGACCAGATTGGCCAGGCTGGTGACCGCCTGAGACGCATCCGGGCCTTCCGCCGAAATCGTGATTTCCGTTCCCGAACTGATGGCGAGGCTCATGATGCCCATGATGCTTTTCGCGTTTACCTTTTTGTTTTCTTTCTCCACAAAGATTTCCGATGCAAAGCGGTTGGCCTCCTGCACGAAGAATGCGGCAGGGCGGGCCTGCAAACCGGTTTTCAGTTTGACCACAACCTGCTGTTGAACCATGGATGGACCTCCTCACACAGTGTACTCGTTACCGATTAGTATACCATGCCGCTAGACAGATATATTTTGTTTTTCTCGCAATTTGTCAGCGATTTCGTTGATTTTTCTCAACCGGTGATTGATGCCTGATTTGCTGACCGGACCGCTGGGGAGCATTTCCCCCAGTTCCTTCAGATTGATGTCCGGGTGCATCAGGCGCAGTTCCGCCACTTCCCGCAGCCGCTTCGGCAGGTTTTCCAAGCCGATCTCCTGCTGAATCAGCTTGATGTTCTCCATCTGGCGGGCGGCGGCGTTTACCGTCTTGTTGATGTTGGCGATTTCACAATTGTGCAGGCGGTTGACCGAGTTGCGCATGTCTTTGACGATCCGCACGTCCTCGAAGTACAGGAGCGCCTGATGGGCGCCGATGAGGCTGAGAAACTCGGTAATCTTCTCCCCTTCCTTGATGTAGAGGACATACCCCTTTTTCCGCTCGATACACTTGGCGTTTAGTCGATAGCGGTTGGCCATCTTGGTCAGCGCCTCACAAAAATCCTGGTAGGAAGTGAAAATTTCCAGGTGATAGCTGGACGCCTCGGGATGATTCACCGAACCGCCGGCCAGAAACGCCCCGCGCAGATAAGCCGCCCGGCAGCACGAGGTTTTGACGATCCCCGGCGAAATGCCCTGGACAAAGGACATGTGTTGATCCATAATGCCGAGTTCCTGCAAAATCTCGTGCGCCTTGTGCGGAATCCGCACGATGTAGACGTTGTTTTTCTTCAGCCGCATTTTCTTGCGCACCAAGAGTTCGGCATGTATATGAAACAGCCGCTTGGTCAGGGTGTAGATCCGTCTGGCAATCGCCGCATTTTCCGTCGTCACATCCAGCACCAGCCGTCCCGCGCCGAATTGCAGGCTGCCGTTCATCCGGATCAAGGCGGCCAATTCCGCCCGGCTGCAGCATTCGGGGCTCTCCAGCATGGTCAGTTCCTTTTTCGTCAGTGCGGCGAATGATGACATAGACCCTCACTCCTTCTCTATCTTCTGCATCCTGCGCTTGCGCCTGATCAGGGATACCACCTGTTTGCTTACGGCGTGCGCGTCGTGACGCAGATAACCGTCCTCGAACGTTACCAGCGGCTTCGCCACGACGTGAAGCCCCAGTTGACGCAATCGCTTCAGATCGCAGATGACCGGAGCTGCCCCCTTTTCCGCGTACTTTTCCAAGACATGCGCGGGAATGTCAGCCGAGTTGACGATAACGGTGTCCAAAAACGGACCGCCCACATGACGGTACATCACTTCCACGTGCGCGGACGCGGTATACCCGTCCGTTTCGCCCGGCTGCGTCATGACGTTGCAAATGTATAGTTTCGGTGATGGCGAACGCTTCACGGCATCAAACAGCCCGCGCACCAGCAGGTTGGGCAGGATGCTGGTGTACAGACTGCCGGGACCGATCAGGATCGCATCCGCTTCTTCTATGGCCAACAAGGCCTCGGTTAACGGTACGGCGTCTTCGGGATCGAGGAAGACGCGCTTGATCCGCTTGCCTGTAAGCGGTATCTGCGACTCGCCGACGACGATCGACCCGTCCTCCATTTCGGCCAGCAGCCGAATCGACTGGGTGGACGCCGGCAGCACGTCGCCGCGCACGGCCAGGACACCGCTCAGCTTTTTCACCGCTGTTACGAAATCTCCCGTAATCTCGTTCATCGCTGCAAGTAGTAGATTTCCCAAATTATGACCGGCTAATCCGGTGCCGGTGGAAAAACGGTACTGCATCACTTTTTCCATCAACGGCTCGGTGTCGGCCAGGGCGGTCAGCACGTTGCGAATGTCGCCGGGCGGAAGCATATCCATCTCTTCCCGCAGTCTGCCTGAGCTCCCTCCGTCGTCGGCTACGGTTACAATCGCCGTGATGTGGACCGGTTCATGCTTCAACCCCCGCAGCAGGACAGACAATCCCGTTCCCCCGCCGATCACGACAACCCGCAACTGCTTGCCGGGCTGTGTTCCCATTCTCCTCGTCGGCATATGTCACCTCGTTATATGCTGATACACACAGGCGTTCCTCGCGGATGGCCCTTTTGATCCTTCCTGCCATCCTATGCTCACTTGTTTTTGTCAATGTCTCGATGGCTGACGCGAACCGTGAAGTCTTTGCTGAAGACGTCCCCGATGTGCTCCGCGATCGCCACCGAGCGGTGCTTGCCGCCTGTACAGCCGATGCCGATCACCAACTGGCTTTTCCCCTCCCGCTGGTAATGCGGCAGCGTAAAGGACAAAAAGTCGACCAATTTGTCGACAAATTCTTTTGTCTCCTTACGATTCATGACGTATTCGGCCACTTCCGGGTCACATCCCGTTTTCGGGCGCAGTTCTTCCACGTAGTGGGGATTCGGCAAAAACCGCACGTCAAACATCAGGTCGGCGTCAATCGGCGTGCCGTATTTGAAGCCAAACGACAGCACGTTGATCGTCAGCGGCGATCCCTGCTGCGCGTATTGGCTGATAATCTTTTCACGCAGTTGGGCCGGTTTCATCTGGCTGGTATCGATAATCTGATGCGCCCGTCCCTTCATTTCCTGCAGCAGGCGGCGCTCGGCGTGAATGCCTTCCAATGGCGAACCGTTTGGCGAGAGCGGATGGCGTCGGCGTGTCTCTTTGTAGCGGGACACCAGCGTCTGGTCACTGGCATCGAGATACAGGATATGAAACGAAATGCCCTCCATCTGGTTCAGGCTGTCGATCGCTTCGGACAGGCTTTCGAAAAACTCTCGTCCCCGCAGGTCAATCACCAAGGCAACCCGTTCGATGCTGCCTCCCGACTGTTTGATCAGCTCCGCGAACTTGGGAATCAGCACCGGCGGCAGGTTGTCGACACAAAAGAACCCCAAATCTTCCAAGCTTTGCACGGCTACGGTCTTGCCCGCACCCGACATTCCGGTGATGATCAGCAAATTGATGGCTCTTTCTTTACCCACTTCCGTCACTCCACTCGCCTCCTACGATTCTGACATAAGCATACCATAACCACTGCCATATTCGTACCCTCTCTACCGCCAAACCGGCCGGACTGCATCGCGCTTGCCGCAGGTTGTCCTTTCGGATTCGGTAAAAAAAAGACGCGGCTGAATGCAGCCACGCAAGTTTGGTTCGTATAGATAAGGGGGTCAATTCATCGTCTCTAGTGTACCGCCCAAATGTTTCACTCATGTTACAAGGAAGTTAAGACATTGTGACATTTTCTTCCGCCAGACGTTCATTCAGCTCTTCCACGTAGTGCTGAGCCGATTGGGCGGCGATGGAACCGTCGCCGGTGGCTGTCACGACCTGGCGCAGCATTTTTTCCCGCACGTCCCCTGCGGCAAAAATCCCTTTTACCTTGGTGTGCATGCGCTCATCGGTCAAAATGTACCCGGCTTCGTTGGTGATGCCCAACCCGCGCACGCACTCCGACAGCGGGTCCATGCCGACGTAGATGAACACGCCATCGGCCGGGAATTCGCGCTGCTCGCCCGTTTTGACGTTTTCCAGCAGCACTGCCTGCACTTTGCCTTCGCCGCGGATTTCCTTGACGACCGTGTCCCAGATCACGTCGATTTTTTCATTGTCAAACGCCCGTTTTTGCAGGATTTTTTGGGCGCGGAACTGATCCCGACGGTGTACGATGGTCACTTTGGAGGCAAACCGGGTCAAAAAGACCGCCTCTTCCACAGCCGAATCGCCGCCGCCGACCACGACCAGTTCCTTGCCGCGGAAAAACGCTCCGTCACATACGGCGCAGTAGGAAACGCCGCGTCCGGACAGTTCTTTTTCTCCGGGTACCCCGAGCAGGCGGTGTTCCGCACCGGTAGCGACGATCACCGATTTCGCCAGGTATTCCTTGTCGCCGGCAATCACGCGCTTGTACGGGTATCCGTCCTGGATTTCCTTGATTTCGCCGTAAGCGTACTCGGCGCCGAATTTTTGTGCGTGCTCAAACATCTTGGTGGACAGGTCGGGGCCGAGAATCGACCCGAAGCCCGGATAGTTTTCAATCTCTTCCGTATTGGCCATCTGTCCGCCCGGGACGCCGCGCTCCAGCATCAGCGTGCTCATGTTGGCGCGGGAGGTGTATACGGCAGCCGTCATTCCGGCGGGGCCGGCTCCGGCAATGATGACGTCGTAAATTTTTTGGTCGCTCATGTCCACTGCCTCCTCATCATGCACGATTGTGCCTTTCTCTCATTCGCTTAATTAAACTTATTATAAAATGAGAATCTATTTCAGATCAAGTGCTGCCAATGCTTTGACACACTTGGCTACCGTTGCCGGAGAAATCCCGTATTTTTCGGCGAAAAACGCCTGGGATTGCTTCTGATTGTTCACCGTTCCGTATAGATATTCCAGCGCGGCCACCCACGCCACCGTTTTCCGCACCTGAACCGGTTTGGTGACGCTCTCTTTGTAGCGGCGCCAGACCTTGAGGCACCATTCGCCCAAGTCGGGCCGGCCGTTTTCCGTCAGGCAGCGGCAGATGCAGTCTTCCACGCTCTCCATCCCCAGCTGGGTCGGGACACTGTTCGCGCGTCTCGCCGCACCGTTCGTCGTACGGTTCGCCTCGCCTGCTTTGACGGCATCACGCTCCGCTGTGTTCGGCTTGCCCTTGACGCGTTCCGCCGAGGTGCCGGGGAGGCAGTCCGGTAACGCCGCTCCCATGTCGGCCAGCGCCAGCAAGGCCAGCTTCTGCAGCTGCGGATCGTCGGTCTGGTGGTAAAAATGGCGCACGGCCGCTTCCGCCTCGTCATCACCGATCAAGGCAAGCGTTTGCAGGACGGCAAACTTCACTTCATCCCGTCCATGCTGCAGCGCCCACAGGAGCGAGGCGCGGATCATCGGGTCCCGCTTGAGGTGTTCGACACCGTCAACCGCCGCTTTTTCCCAGGACACCTCACGCTGCGGCGGATGGTACTGATACGGGATCAGTAGGTTATTCTCCCCTTCTTCCTGCGCTTTTACCATCTGAATGTAGTGGTCCGCCACTCCCGCGTCCGGGTCCAACTGCTTGGCCTTCTGCCACCAGCGCAGCGCCTGCTCCCTGCGGCCGGTCATGTAGGCGGAGATGGCCGCATAGTGGTACGTGCAGGCTTCGTGCGGACGCCCCGTCTTCAGCATCCGGTAGTACAGGCGGTACGCTTCCTCATGCTGCCCGAGCACGCCCATCGTCGTCGCCAGCTTGTACATGTGCTCCGGGTGATACGGGACCA
>NZ_CP109943.1:245000-720000 GCF_001673705.2 Brevibacillus sp. WF146 | reverse complement strand
AAGCGGCCGCTCCCATGACCGGCGGGAGGATTTGACCGCCCACGGCAGCCGTTGCTTCCACTGCCGCGGCGAACTCCGGCTTGTAGCCGACGCGCTTCATCATCGGAATCGTAAAGGAACCGGTCGTCACCACGCTGGCGACGGCCGAGCCGTTGATCGACCCGTGGACCGCGCTGGCAATCACCCCTACTTTGGCCGGACCGCCCTTGCTGCTGCCGGCCAGCGCCAGCGACAGGTCGTTAAACAGGGTGCCCATGCCGGATTTGGAGAGAAACGCGCCAAAGATGATGAACAGAATGATGAACGACGCGGATACCGCGATGGCGTCGCCAAAAATCCCTTCCGTCGTCACGTACATGTAGTTGAAGATATCGCTCAGCGTATACCCCCTGTGGCCAAATTCGCCCGGCAGGTACGGACCGAGATAGGCGTACGCGACAAAAATGGCGGCCATCGCCGTCAGCTCCCAGCCGGCCACGCGGCGGGACGCTTCCAGCACCAGGAGACAGGTGATCGTGGCAAAGGTCACGTCCAGCGCAGACGGAATCCCTCCGCGGTTGACGATGTCCAGGTAATAGATAAAAATATAGCCGGCCGTGCCCAGAGACACCACGGCCAACACCGCGTCCAGAAGCGACAGATGTTTGCGGGACGCCTTTTTTCGGCCCGGGTACAGCAAAAAGATGAGGCATAACACGATGGCCACGTGCAGCGACCGATGCTTCAAGGTCACAAACGGAATCGCGTACGCGGCGTACAAGTGATACAGGGCAAAAGCGATCGCCACACCGGAGACCAGGAGGCGCAGCCACTTTTTCTCAAACACGCGGTAGCGGGCTTCCATGTCGTACTCCTCCAGGACAGCCTGGGCCTTGCTCTCGTTCAAGCGGATTTCCTCCTGGTTGGGCAGGTTTGCCTGCGTGCTCACCTACACGTCACTTCCTTTCTGCTTCAACCTGTATAGATACCGGTACCACCACGGGAACCACTTGACTGACAGCTCCAACGACGTACCCAGCGGCAATACTTCGGATAATTTCCACTGTTGGCCTCCCGCGGTCAGCTTGTAATCCTTCCGGGAGATGACATACAGGACGCTGTCCCGCTGTTCGTGAAGTCCGGATACCGTGATCCAGCCGTCGTGGACCGCGACAACCGCGTCGGCAAACGCGGTCGGAACGCCCGCTCCAAACGATTGAAACGAGGTCTCGGCCAGCTCCATGCCGCGCAGCCAATGGACCCGGTACGTTTCCCGCCACGGGGTCAGCTCCACCGAATGAACCCATTCCATCTCAAAGCGGTCGTCCATCCCGAGCGGCACCGCTCCGATGATCTCCTGCCGATGAAAGTCCTTCAGCAGCAAAAAGGGGTGGGGCCCTGTCAGGACGAGCCCCACAATGAGGAGGAACACGCGCATCGCCCATCTCTTCATGCTGTCATCCCTCCCGCATCCCTGGCGTATCTGTTTTCAAAATGATCGGGATTAGTTGAGAGCGCCGATTTCCTTGAAGTATTTTTCAGCCCCCGGATGGAGCGGCACCACCAGATTATTGCCTGCTTCCTTCGGGTCGATCTCCTTCGCAGCGCTGTGGGCGCCCTTCAGCGTGTCGAGGTTTTCAAAGAAGGCCTTGGTCAGCTTGTACACCTGATCGTCAGACAAGTCGCCGCGAACCAGCATCAAGTTGCGAATCGCGGCGGTCGGCACCGGCTGGTCGTTCTTGTACAGGCCCGCCGGAATTTCCGCCGACACGAAGAATGGGAACTGCTGCGCCATTTTCTCCACGTCTTCCTTTTTGATCGGCACGATCTCCACGTCCTTGGTGGTCATCAGGTCGATCACCGTGGAGTTCGGCAGACCGGATGTGACGAAGGCGGCGTCGATCGTGTTGTTCTTCAACTGCTCGACCGCCTCGGCGTAAGAGAGGTAGTCCGCCTTGATGTCGTTGTAGGTGAGGCCGTGCCCGGCCAGTACCATCCGCGCGTTTACCTCCACCCCGGAGTTGGGAGCGCCCACGCCGACGCGCTTGCCTTTCAGGTCAGCCACGGATTTGATGTTGCGGTCTTTCAGCGTGACGATCTGCACGTAGTTGAGATACAGGCCGGCCATGGCCTTCAGGTCCTTGACGGCGCCGGTATCCTTGAAGTTTTCCTGGCCATTGTAGGCAAACGAGGCCACGTCCGACATGACGAACGCCATGTCCGCCTTCTTGGTCTTCAGCAGGTTGATGTTTTCCACGGACGCGCCGGTGGATTGGACGGATGCGTTGTAGCCCAGTTTGTCCTTGTAGATCTTGGCCATCGCGCCGCCGATCGTGTAGTACGGACCGGAGCTTCCCCCGGTGGCGATGGTCAAAAACTTCTGCTCGGCAGCGCCGCCGGACGCGCTTCCTCCTCCCGGCGCAGGCGAAGATTGGCTGCTGCAGGCCGCCACGGAGAGCACCAGCAGCGTGGAAGACAAGATGGTCAGCATTTTCTTCAACACGACAATTCCCCCTTTTCTGGTTTGAAACCGTTTACACCCCTACTTGCAAGCAATTGTCGTGCCAACTGACACGCATGCCGAAACACGACGAATTTTGCCGTTTTTCCTGCCGCCGCCTATGAAAAACCGGCAAAAAAATCCCGCCCGCACGGAATTTTTTGCCGGTTCGACAATGGATTACGAGAATGACTCCGATTCCAGGTATTGTTTCAGTTTTTGCCGCAGCCCCCGCTCGCTGATGCCCAACTGATCCGCCGTCTTTTTCCGGTGGCCGCCGTTTCGCTCCAGGGTGTAGAGAATAATCCGCCGCTCCGCCTCCTCCAGGGACATGCCGGCCGGGATAAAGACGCCCTCCTGTCCGGCAGGGGCCGTCCGGCTGCCTGATGGCCGCTCGCTGACGGAAAACGGCAGGTCCTCTGTCGTGATGATCTCTCCCTGAGAAAGGGCGACCGCGTACTCGACGATGTTGGCCAGCTCCCGCACGTTGCCCGGATAGGAGTAGGCGTACAACCGTTTGAGCGCCTCCGGGCTGCACACTTTCTTTCCCTTGCCCAGATTGACGGCGTACAGGTCGAGGAAGTGCTCGATCAAAAGCGGGATGTCCTCGCGCCGCTCCCGCAGCGCCGGAGTGCGGATCGGGATGACGTTGAGGCGGTAAAACAGGTCTTCGCGAAACGCTCCCCGCGCCACTTCCTCCTCCAGATTCCGGTTGGTGGCGGCGATGATGCGGATATCCACCTCTTTTGCCTCGTAACCGCCGAGCGGCGTCACCGTCCGCTCCTGAATGACGCGCAGCAGCTTGGCCTGCAGGGCCAGCGGCATTTCCCCGATCTCGTCGAGAAACACCGTGCCGCCGTGCGAGCGCTCAAACAGTCCGATTTTACGCTGAAACGCCCCGGTAAAGGCCCCCTTTTCGTAGCCGAACAGCTCGCTTTCCAGGAGCTGCTCCGGGATGGCGGCGCAGTTGACCACCGAAAACGGCGCGTGTCTGCGATTTCCCTGAAAGTGGACGGCCCGGGCCACCAGTTCCTTGCCCGTTCCGCTTTCGCCGGTGATCAGGATGCTGGAGGTGATGTCCTTCACTTTCTCGATCAACTGGTAGAGCTTTTGCATCGGCTGGCTTTTGCCGATGAGCCCGGCATACGACTGCTGCTGCTTGACCGCTTCGCTCAGCACCTTTACCTGCCGGTGCAGATGCTGAAATTCCAGCGCCTTGTTTAAAAGCAGCCTGACCTCGTCCAGGTGCAGCGGCTTGGTCAGGTAGTGGTAGGCGCCGGCCTTCATGGCGGCGACGGAGGATTCGATCGTGCCGTACGCCGTCATCATGATCACGGTCACATCCGGCTTGACGCCTTTCAGCTTGGCGAGCAAATCCAGGCCGCACGTGTGTCCCAGGTTCAAGTCCAGCAGGACGCAGTCGATCGCTTCCTGCTGGACGACGGCCAGCGCGCTCGGCTCGTCTCCGGCCGTCCAGACCGTGTAATCGTCTTCCAGCGCAAACGACAGCGAGGCGCAGATGGCCGGTTCATCATCCACGATGAGCAAGTTGGGCATGGCTCTCCTCCTTTTCCTGTCGTTCAAACCATAGCGTAAACGTGGTTCCCTTCCCCTTCGCGCTGTTTGCCTCGATGCGGCCGCCGTGCTCCCGCATGATCCTGTCGCTCAGGTAGAGCCCCAGGCCGATTCCCTGGGCTTTGGTCGTATAAAACGGCTGGAACAGGTGGGGCAGCTCCTCCGGGTCCATTCCTTCCCCGGTGTCGCCCACCGCCAGTTCCACGCCGCCCGCCCCGCCGCCAGCGCGGATGGTCAGGCGCTTGCGGGGACTGGCCGCCATCGCTTCCAGCGCATTCATCACCAGGTTGATCAGCACCTGCTTCACCCGGGCGCGGTCGGCTCGAATCACCAGCTCGCCGGGCACCTCCACGACCACCTCCACCTGCTCGCGCTCCATCCGTCTGGCAAACAGGCCCAGCACGGAGCCGACCAGCTCCCGCAGCTCGACGTTCTGCATCTGCAACGGCTTGGCACGGGAGTAGTCCAGCAGGTCCTCCAAAATGCGGTTCATCCGCTCCATCTCTTCCGGCACGTACCGCAGCAGCTCCGCCCGGAAGCGCTCGTCGTCCAGCTTTTTCGGAAGCAGCTCGACGAACGTCTTGATCGCGGTCAGCGGATTGCGCAGCTCGTGGGCGATGCCTGCCACCAACTGGCCGAGCGCCCGCATCTTTTCCTGGGCGACCAGCCGGGCCTGCAGCCGCTTCTGCTCCGTCCGGTCCTGCAGGCTGACGATCCATCCCACGTGCTCGTGGGACGCGTTGGCAAACGGCGCCATGTAGTAGTGAAAGACGCGGATGGAGCCGGGCTCCCACTGAAACTCCCCTTCGTACTGACGAGGGGCCAACTGCTCCAGCGGCGTCTCCAACGGCAATTGCGGCAAGAGGGAGGAGATGTGGCGGCCCAACACGTCGTCGGACAAGGACAGCAGCCGGCGGGCCACCTGATTGACCAGCGTCACGTGGCCGCTCACGTCCAGCGAGAGGATGGCGCTCTCCGTGTTGTCCAGCACCTTGCGCTGAAACGCCAGCAGGTCGGCCAACGCCGCCGTCTGCCGCCGCACTTCCTCCTGCAGCCGTTTGTTCCAGGTAAAAATGGTCACCAGCGTCACAACCACGATCGCCATCGCGATCACCAGGGCGATGACCAGTTTTCGCCACCAGTCGGTGACATGCGGCGAATACGGTTCAAAGTACTGGCTGTACAGCCGCGTATAGGTGCCGTCCCGGTACAGTTGGTTCAGTCCTTTGTTCAGCTTGTCCAGCAGCTCGTAATTGCCCTCCCGCACGGCAAATGCGTAGTCGGTCGGGTTGATCAGGCCGGAACGCATCACAAAGTCGTCGCGCCTGCCCGCCTTGTCGAGGAAGTAGGCGGCGGTCCAGCGGTTGCCGATAAACGCGTCTGCTCTCCCCCGCATCAGATTGTCCAGGGCGTCCCTTTGGTTGAAGGAGACGAGCAGTTTCACCCTGCGGATGTCCTGCACCAGTTCCATGCCGGTATTCCCCCGCTGTACCGCCACCACCTTTTCCTTCAAGTGGTTCAGGGTGTAGATGTCGCTGTCGGCTTTCGGAACCAGCAGCACCTCGGACATGGTGAAAAACGATTCGCTGAAGTCGACGACCCGATCGTACCGGCTGGTGTATTTCATCCCCAGCAGGACATCCGCTTTGCCGTGCAGCAGGTAGGAGACGGCATCCTCCCACTCCAGCGGCACGAACTCCAGCTCGAAGCCGTTTTGCTCGGCGATGGCCCGGATCAAATCGACGTTAAACCCGGAGACATCGCCGTGTTCGTCCGTGTAGGAAAACGGGGGCAGCTCTTTGTCAAAGACGACCCGCAGCACGTCGCCGGCTGACGCATTCGCGGGATACAGCCAGACCAAAGCCAGCAGGGCGATGGCCCACCATCGTCGGTTCACAGCGCTGTCCTCCTTTCGTCGCTTCGTCTTTCACACGGCCGCCAACCGGAAGAGGCCCCTGCCTGGCAGAGGCCCCCATCGTCCCGGCGTTTTCTCCTGTAGGTGTCCCATCGTGCAGGTGTGTGAGCGGTCAGTTGTTGTGTAACATCTCAGCCGCCATGTCCGCCGCCTGTCTGATCCATCGCTTCTGTCGTCGGTTTGCTTGGGAACAGGCCGGACGTCGCGGTAATCGCATGTGCCGATCTGCACGCCGTCCAGGGTGTAGACAGAAAATACGCACCCGCGCAAATTGTCAGACGGACGTGTGCCGCGCACGGCCTCCGCGTACATCGCCCGCAGCGATTCCAGCGGCAGGTTGCTGTATTCGGCCGCCTCCGAACCGGTCGCCCACCTGGCCACTTCCTCGTCGTTTCGCCATTCAAACAGCCGCACCAGGTCCGCTTCCGTGACCGGGCGCAGCTCCACTCGCTCTCCTTTGATCAATCGGATCCCCGCCTTTCGAAATGATGTATGCGAAAGCGCTTGCAAAATCATTCAAGACATGCTGCATAAACACCACTCCTTTCCCTTCGGCGGATGTTTCCATTCTAGCAAAAAACCACTCCCCGGCAAAGGGAGTGGTCGTGTGGCGTCAACGTCTCCGCCGCAGTTCGGCCAGCACGTCGTCGAGCGGCAGCTTTTGCTCCCGCAGGAGAACCAGCAGGTGGTAGATCAGGTCGGCCGCCTCGTATCGCAGTTCGTCGTGGCTGCGGTTCTTGGCGGCGATGATCACCTCCGCCGCTTCCTCTCCTACTTTTTTCAAAATCTTGTCGACGCCCTTTTCAAACAGATACGTGGTGTACGCCCCTTCCGGCCGTTCCGCCTCGCGGGAGGCGATCAGCCGCTCCAGCTCGTTCAGGATGGCAAACCGGTCAGGGACGGGCGCCTGCTCCGCTCCCTCCGCCGCTTCCCCTCCGTGCGCGATCGCCCCGCCAAAGCAGGTGTACGAACCGGTGTGGCAGGCGGGGCCGTTGGGCACGACCTGCACGACCAGGGCGTCTCCGTCACAGTCGTACCGCATGGACACAATCCGCTGGGTGTGGCCGGACGTGGCTCCTTTGTGCCACAGTTCCTGCCGCGAACGACTCCAGAACCACGTCTCTCCTGTCTCCAGCGACTTCGCCAGCGACTCTTTGTTCATGTAGGCGAGCGTCAGCACCTCTTTGCTTACCGCGTCCTGCACGATGGCGGGAATCAGCCCGTTTTCGTCAAAGCGCAATTGCTCCCAGGGAATGGTTGGGGTCATGGCCGCACGACAACTCCTTTCGCAAGCAGGTACTCTTTGACCGCCTGAATCGATGTCTCTTCGTAGTGGAAAATGGACGCGGCCAGGGCGGCGTCCGCCTTGCCCTCCGTCAGCACGTCGTAGAAATGCTCCCGCGCGCCCGCGCCGCCGGACGCGATCACCGGAATGCCGACCGCCTCCGAGACCAGCCGCGTCAGCTCCACGCCGAAGCCTTTCTTTTCGCCGTCGTCGTCCATGCTGGTGAGCAGAATCTCGCCGGCGCCGAGCGCTTCCGCCTCCCGCGCCCAGTCGATCACGTCCCGGCCCGTGGCGTTGCGTCCGCCGTGGGTGTACACTTCCCAGCGGCCGGGGCCGACACGGCGGGCGTCGATGGCGACCACGACACACTGGGAGCCGAACACCGTCGCCCCTTCGCGGATCAGCTCCGGCCGCAGCACCGCCGCCGTGTTGAGCGAGATTTTATCCGCTCCGGCGCGCAGGATGCGCTTCATGTCCTCCACGCTGTTGATCCCGCCGCCGACGGTAAAGGGAATCGTGATGTTGGCCGCCGTCCGTTCGATCACGTCCACCATCGTCTTGCGCCCTTCGTGGGAGGCAGAGATGTCGAGGAAGACCAGCTCGTCCGCCCCTTCTTCGCTGTACTTTTTCGCCAGCTCCACCGGGTCCCCGGCGTCCCGCAGTCCGACGAACTGCACCCCTTTGACGACCCGGCCGTCTTTTACGTCCAGACAGGGAATGATGCGTTTGGCCAGCATGCTACTCACGCTCCTCCATCCGGGATACCGCTTCCGCCAAGGTGAACGCGCCCGTGTAGAGGGCTTTGCCGACAATCGCCCCCGAGACGCCGTCCGCCGTGCAGGCAGCGAGCGTCAGCAGATCGTCCAGCGCGCTTACGCCGCCCGAAGCGATCACCGATTTGCCGGTGGCTTTCGCCAGCCCGGCGATCTCCTCCACGTTGGGGCCGGTCAGCGTGCCGTCCCGGGCGATGTCCGTGTAGATGAACGTCTCCGCGCCGTACGAAACCAGCCGCTTCGCCAGCTCCACCGCCGACACGTCCGTCGTGGTCAGCCAGCCGCGGGTGGCTACCATGCCGTTGCGGCAGTCCAGGCCGATCGCCACGCTGCTCCCGTACCGGCGCAAAATCCGTTCCGTAAACGGCTCGTCCTCAATGGCGGCCGTGCCGAGAATCACGCGGGCGACCCCCGCCTCGAGATAGCCGGCAATCTGCCCTTCCGTGCGGATGCCGCCGCCCACCTGCACCGGTACCGGCACGGTGCGGGCGATCTCCTTGATCAGTTCGCCGTTGACCGGCTGCCCCTCCTTGGCTCCGTCCAGGTCAACCAGGTGCAGCCAGGACGCTCCCTGGGCCACCCACTGGCGGGCCATCTCCAGCGGCGAATCGGCGTACACCGTCTCCTGCGCGTAGTCGCCCTGGAACAGCCGCACGCATTTGCCGCCGCGAATATCGATAGCCGGATAGATCGTAAACCTCATGCCTTTCCCCCCTCGCACCGTCCGGCAAAGTTGCGCAGCAGCCGCATGCCGGTGTCGCCGCTCTTTTCCGGATGAAACTGCATGCCGAACACGTTGTCCCGCCCGACGATGGCGGTGACGTCCTGATGGTAGTCGCTGGTCGCCAACAGCACGGCCGGATCACTCACCCGCACGTGGTAGGAGTGAACAAAGTAGACGTAATCCCCGCTTTTCACGCCTTCCAGGAGAGGGTGCTCCTGCTTCACCTGCAGTTGGTTCCAGCCCATGTGCGGCACCTTGTAGTCGCCGCGGAAACGGACCGCTTCCCCGCCCAACAGGGAGAGGCCGGTGTGCGTGCCGTGCTCTTCGCTTTTTTCAAACAGGAGCTGCATGCCGAGGCAGATGCCGAGAACCGGCCGGCCGGACGCCGCGTACGCGCGGATGCCCTCCTCCAGTCCAAGCCGGCGGATGTTGGCCATCGCGTCGCCAAACGCCCCGACTCCCGGCAGGATCACGCCCACAAAGTCGTCCAGCCGCTCCGGGCGGGAGACGAACTCATAGGCGTACCCAAGCCGTTCCAGCGCTTTGCTCAAGCTGTACAGATTGCCCATGCCGTAGTCGATAATGCCGATCATCGTTACAAAACCCCTTTGGTGGACGGTACGCCTTTGACGCGCGGATCGATCGTCGTCGCTTCGTCCAGGGCGCGGCCGAGCGCTTTGAAAATGGCTTCGATCATGTGGTGCGTATTGTGGCCGTAGTGCAGGATTACGTGCAGGTTGATCCGCGCCTCCAGGGCGAACTTCCAGAGAAACTCGTGCACCAGCTCGGTGGGAAACTGCCCGACCACCGGCGACGGGTACGCTGCCCGGTACTCCAGGTGGGGCCGGTTGCTGATGTCGATGACCACCTGCGCCAGTGCGTCGTCCATCGGCACGAAGGCGTTGCCGTAGCGCTTGATGCCCTTTTTGTCGCCCAACGCTTCGCGCAGCGCCTGGCCGAGGCAGATGCCGATGTCCTCGACGGTGTGGTGGTAGTCGATCTCGATGTCCCCTTTTGCCTTCACGGTCAGATCAAAGTGACCGTGGCGGGTAAACAGGTCCAGCATGTGGTCGAGAAACGGCACGCCGGAGTCCTGTCTGCTTTCCCCCGTGCCGTCGACGGCAAAGGAAAGGGCGATGTCCGTTTCGTTGGTCGTGCGCGCGATCTGCGCCGCCCGTCTGTTGTCGCTCATGATTGGTCACGCTCCTGCTCTTCTTTGGCAAAGTCGTTGAGCCGCTCCTGAATGGCCCGTCCGTGGGCGGCCAGCCCTTCCTGTTCCGCCAGGGCGACGATTTTATGGCCGTGCTCTTGTAGGTCCCGTTTGCTGTAGGACACCACGCTCGATTTTTTCACAAAGTCGTCCACCGACAGCGGCGAGGAGAAACGGGCCGTGCCGTTGGTGGGGATGACGTGGTTGGTGCCGGCGAAATAGTCCCCGACCGGCTCCGAGCTGTACGGTCCGAGGAAAATGGCCCCGGCGTTTTCCACCTTGCCCAACTGGTCAAACGGGTTGTCGATCATGATCTCCAGGTGCTCGGGGGCGAGCCGGTTGATCACCGCAAATCCCTCGTCCAGATCGTTCACCAGCAAAATGGCGCCATAATCGCGCAGCGCCGCCTCAGCGATCTGGCGGCGGGGCAGTTCGGTCAACTGCCGCTCCACTTCCTGTGCCACCGCTTCCGCCAGCGCGCGGGACGGCGTCACCAGCACGGCGGCCGACATCGGATCGTGCTCCGCCTGGGACAGCAGGTCGGCGGCCACGTAACGCGGGTTGGCCGTCTCGTCAGCCAGCACGACGATCTCGCTCGGGCCGGCCACCATGTCGATGCTGACCAGGCCGAATACCTCCCGTTTCGCCAGCGCCACGAAAATGTTTCCCGGCCCGACGATTTTGTCCACCGGCTTGATCTGCGCGGTGCCGTAGGTGAGGGCGGCGATCGCCTGCGCGCCGCCCACCTTGTAGATTTCGTTCACGCCGGCGATGCCGGCCGCCACCAGAATCGCCGGATTGATCCTGCCATCCGGTCCCGGCGGCGTGGCAATGACCACTTCCGGGACGCCGGCAATCTTGGCCGGGATGGCGTTCATCAGCACGCTGGACGGATAGGCGGCCGTCCCGCCGGGCACGTACAGGCCGACGCGCTTCAGCGGCCGGACGATCTGCCCCAGCACGGTGCCGCTTTCCTTGGCGGTAAACCACGACTGGCGCACCTGCCGCTGGTGAAAATCGCGGATGTTGGCCGCCGCTTCCGTCAGCGCGGCTTTCACTGCGGGGGCCACCAGCGCCTCCGCCTCGGCGTATTCCGCCTCGCTCACCCGAAAGTTCTCCAGCCGGACCCGGTCAAACCGCTCCGTATATGCCCGGACAGCCTCGTCTCCCCGCTCCCGCACGTCGGCCAGAATGGCCCGCACCGCTTCCTGCTGTTCGCGCGTTCCCGTTTCCACCGATCGTTTCGCGTCGAACTGATTGGCTTGCACAATTCGCATCATTGCCGGTCACCTCTCCTTTCCTAACGATTGGGGGCTCAGCGGGGGATGGCCTCCCAGAATTTTTGCGCGATGTCGTCCACGGCCTCGCTCTTCATCCGGTAGCTGGCCCGGTTGGCGATCAGGCGGGTGGTAATGTCGCAGATGTGTTCCAGTTCCACCAGCCCGTTTTCTTTCAGCGTGCGGCCGGTGGAGACGATGTCCACGATCCTGTCCGCCAGCCCGATCAGCGGGGCCAGCTCAACGGAACCGTTCAGCTTGATCACCTCGACCTGCTGCCCCTGCTCGCGAAAATAGCGGGAGGCAATGCGCGGGTACTTGGTGGCAACGCGGGGCGCCTCGGTCTGTCTCCAGCCGGGCAGGCCGGCCACCACCATGCGGCAGCGGCCGATGCGCAAATTGAGCAGTTCGTACACGTCCCGCTCCTCTTCCAGCAGCACGTCTTTTCCCACCACCCCGACATCGGCCACGCCGTATTCCACGTAGGTGGGCACGTCCGTCGGCTTGGCCAGGATAAACTCCAGGCTGGCGTTTTCGACCGGGATGATCAGTTTGCGGGAATCCTGCAGTTCCGCCGTCACCTGCAGGCCAGCCTGCTGCAAAAAGTGGACCGCTTCCTCAAAGATCCGCCCTTTCGGCATGGCAATCGTCAATTTTTGCGCATTGTCGGAAAGACTCATCTCCTACTCCCCCTGTCCCGTAAGGCAGATAAACTCGCCGTCGGCCTGCTCCCGGCACACCGCCGTCTCCGCCTGGTCGCGCACCAACCGCGTCACGACGACCCGTCCCTCCTGACGCAGCCGCTGCGCCTCGGCCAGCCCGTCTTTGCGCCGTTCTTCCGTGTAGCAGAGCAGCACGGGCGGCTGTTCCGGCGACGGGGCCAGCGACGTCACCTGCATCAGCCGGTCCATTTTAATGGCAAAACCGGTCGCCGGCGCGGGCCGTCCAAACTGGGCCAGCAAGCGGTCGTAGCGGCCGCCTCCCACCAGCGGCGAGCCCAGATCGGCCGCATATCCTTCAAACACGACGCCCGTGTAGTAGTCCAGGTTGCTGATCAGGTTGAAATCGAGCAGCAGCGCATCGGTCACGCCGTACGCCTCCAGCGCCTGCCACAGCGAGAAGACGTTCTCGACGGCCCGGCGCGCTTTGCCGTTCGCCGTCAGCTCGCGGGCTTCGGCAATCTTGCCTTTGCCCCCGCGCAGCCGCAGCAGCGCATGCAGCCGGCGCCGATCTTCCGCCGAAATGTCCAATTCGTCGGCCAACTGCCGGAATCCGACAAAATCCCGCTCGTACAGGAACCGGCGGAACTGGCCGCGCACCGCCTCGTCCGGCGCCGTCTCCTCCAGCAGTCCCTCGACAAAGTCAACATGGCCGATCGCGATCCGGAACGTCTCCACCCCGGCCGCCCGCAGACAGAACACGGCGAGGGCAATCGCCTCCGCGTCGGCGTCCACGGTCCCGTCCCCGACCAGTTCGATGCCCGTCTGGAAAAACTCCGCGTTGCGGCCCGCTTCCTTTTCCTGGGCACGGAATACGTTGGTCTGGTAATACAGGCGAATCGGCAGCGGCACATCCTTATATAAAGAAGACACGACGCGGGCGATCGGCGTCGTCATGTCCGGCCGCAGCACGACGGTGTGACCCTGTTTGTCCAGCAGCCGGAACATCCGGTCGGTCAGCGTCGCGCTCGCCATCCCCACCGTGTCGAAATATTCGAGCGACGGGGTGACGATCTCCCGGTATCCCCACCGTTCAATGCACTGCCGGAGCGCCCGCTCCAAATGCCGTTGTCTCGCCAGTGATTCCGGCAGTATGTCCCGCATCCCCAGCGGTTTTTCAAATCCCAACGGCTTTGTCATCGCTCTTCCCTCCACACCGATTTCGCTTTACTCTGCTAATATGGTAGCAAACTAAAGTGTTATGTAGAAGATTATCACGGAAACTCCCGGCCGTCAACCGCAACAGGAATTATCGGGCAATTCAATCATCTCGGCCGAAAACGAGCGCAGCGTCCGGAAACAGCGAAAAGCCCCGGACGCGTTTTTCATCAAACAGCGTCTGGGGCTTCTGACGAAACAATCATCCCGCAACTACTCCGGCCGGTCGGAACCTGCTTCCCGGATGATCTGCATCGGATTGCCGCCGACAAACGCACCAGGCGGCACGTCTTTGTGCACGACGGTGCCTGCCGCGACGATCGCCCCGTCGCCGATCGTCACGCCCGGCAGAATGGTGGAGTTGGCTCCCACCAGCACGCGGTCGCCGATGCGCACCTCGCCCAGCCGGTATTCGTCCACCAGATATTCGTGGGCAAGGATCGTGGTGTTGTAGCCGATGACGCAGTTGCGGCCGATTTTGATCAGTTCGGGAAACATGATGTCCATCATCACCATCAGGGCCACAGCCGTCTGCTCCCCCACCTCCATGCGCAAAAAGGTCCGATAGAGCCAGTTTTTCCAGGAGAGAAACGGCGTATAGCGGGCGATCTGAATCACGAGAAAGTTTTTGACCACTTTCCAAAAGCTGACGGTTCGGTACAACTGCCACAACGGGTTGGCCCCGTGGACGGGAAAGCGCCTGGTCTGTCTCATCTGCTCGTCCTTTCTGCCTCGCCTTCTACAAGTCGGAATCGCTGTCTTCCAGGATCATGTCAGACTGTTTCTTGGAAAAGTGGACGGCGGCATTGTAGCCCATCCGCTTCAAACGGAAATTCATCGCCGCCACCTCGATGATGACGGCCAGGTTGCGGCCGGGGCGGACCGGCACGGTAATGATCGGGATTTCCGTGTCCATGATCTTGATTTTTTCTTCATCCAGTCCCAACCGCTCGTACTGCTTGTGCGGTTCCCACAGCTCCAGTTGGACCACCATGGCGATGTTCTTCACATTGCGCACGGCGCCGGCACCGAACATCGTCATCACGTTGATGATCCCGACCCCGCGGATCTCCAGCAGATGCTGGATCAGCTCCGGCGCGCTGCCGACCAGTTGGCCGCCCTGGGTCTGGCGAATCTCCACGGCGTCATCCGCCACCAGGCGGTGCCCCCGCTTCACCAGCTCCAGCGCCGCCTCGCTTTTGCCGATCCCGCTCGAACCGATGATCAGCACGCCCACCCCGTAAATATCGGTGAGCACGCCGTGGATCGTCGTCGTCGGCGCCAGCCGGTTTTCCAGGTAGTTGGTCACTTTTCCGACCAGGGTGGTCGTCGCCAGCGGGGATTGCAGCACGGGAACGCCGCGTTCGTTGGAGACCTCCAGCACTTCTTCCGGGACCGGCTGGTTGCGCGTCACACAAAAACAGGGCGTCCGCTCCTGCATCAAGAAGCGCATCCGTTCCAGCCGTTCTTCCCGGCTCAACGTCTGAAAAAAGTTGATTTCCGTCAAGCCGAGGAGTTGGATCCGTTCGTCCGCGTAATAGGAGTAGTAGCCGGCGAGCTGCAGTCCCGGCCGGCTCAAATCCGTAACGGTAATCTCCCGGCCCAGCCCCTCTTCGCCGCTTAACACTTTCATATGGAAATGCTCTGCCAGATGACTCACTTTTGTCTTGCGCACGTTTGATCCCCCTTGGGCAATATCCTCGTCCTGTTTCTGTATTTTCATTGTAGCGAAACGGCCGCCAAAGCGACAACCTTTGGTCAAATGCAGAATTGTCGCATCATTTACATTTTTCGACTTATTTCATAAGATAGAAATGATGCCGCTGAACCGTGTTATATATATTATTATAGAAGCGTTACATTCAGCTACATACCCTGGTCTAGATTGAAAGGAGGCAAGACCTTGGAGTTCCTCTTGCGATTCGTACTTATTGACGTACCCGAAGCCTTCTTGTTGCTGGCCATAGGTTTTGCCGTCTTCAATCGTTCCGTCTTCGAAGATTGGAAGAAAGCCTTGTTTTTCAGCATGCCGTTTTCCGCCGCCGGAGAAATTCTGGGCTTGTCGCAGGTCGCGTATCAACCGAAAATCTTGTTGATGTTTCTCTTTTACATACTTTTGCTGCGTGTTGTTTTCCGCACGAGACTGCTGCTGTCCGTAGCGATGGCGACGGCTGCCATGGGCAGCATGATCATGTCGGAATTTGTTCTCTTCATGATTTTTAACAGTCAACATATCTACTGGATCGACATCCTGGAAGGCAAGTGGCTGCAGTACGCCGCCAGTTTTCTCTATCTGCTCGTCCTGTTCCTGTTCACCAGTATCTTGCGCGTGCTGAAAGTGGACTTGGGACGGCTCATTCCCCGGAATCGGCACAACCGCTACCTGTTGATGCTGATTCTGATGGGCAGCGTCGAGTTTTTGCTGATCCTGTTTATGAATACGTCCTTTTTCATCCGGGACAACAACTCGCCGCTCTTCCAATTTTACACGCCCCAATTTCAATTGGTCTTTCAGCTTTTGATTCTGGCCTTGTTTATCGTCATTGTGATTCTGTTTCGAATCTATATCAATTTGACGATCAACCGTGTCGAAGAAGAGACGGAAACGCCTTATCTGCAAAACATCAACGACCTGCTGACGGCCATCCGTTCGCTCAAGCACGATTCACTCAACCATTACACGGCGATCAACGGTTTTATCAAAGAAGGATTGCACGATCACGCTCGCGAATACGTACAGCAAATCCTGAAGGAGACCGTCTCCATCGAACAGGCGGCGGAGGCGAGCGTGCAGGTGCTGGAAGGCATCAAAAATCCCGCAGTCTCTTCCCTGCTTCAGTCCAAAATGGCAATCTGTCTGGCCGAACGGATTTCGTGTACCATTACCATCTCCGGCTCCGGTCAGTTTTCATTTATCAAGACCTACGACTTGATCAAGGTGCTGGGCAACCTGTTTGACAATGCCATTCGGGCCACCTCCCACGAGTTGGAGGAGGATCGTTACATACGCTTTGAGTGGGGGCAAACCAACAAGGAACAATACCTGTACATCGAGAACAGCGGTCCGACAATCCCGAAAGAAAAACTGCAGGAAATCTTTCAACTGGGCTATACCACGAAAAAGGACGGTGAGGGCGGAGTCGGTCTGGCGGTGGTCAAATCGGTGACCGAACGCTACGGCGGCAAGATTGCGGTGAAGTCCGAGAATGGCGTGACCAGTTTCCGCATTTCTTTTCTCTCCAAATAAAAGGAGGGGTTCTGATGGGCTGGACCCGGAAAGTATCCAATCGCATCGCCAAACGCCTGACCATGGAAGGTTCGCCTTATACGGCAGGCCAGATCTCCCACGGCATCGAGATTTTTCTGCTCAATCTGATCAACGCCGCCGTGCTGCTGCTCGCAGCCTGGCTGCTCGGGATCTTCCCGGAAACCCTGTGTTTTGCCTTTATCCTTTTCCTGCATCGCGTGATCACCGGGGGCGTCCACTTGAAAAATCCGTGGACATGCCTGATCGCCGGCCTCCTGATTATGCTGGGGGGCGGCTATCTGGTCAAACACGTTCCGCTGCTGCCGCCAGCAGCGGCCTATGCGCTGATCCTGCTCTCGTTTGGCACGGCGTTTGTCATCTATTATCGACACGCGCCCGCTGCGCACAGCTACGTCAACTATCAGCCAAGCGTCCGGCAAACAAGCAGAAAAATTGCGTTCAGTCTGCTGGGATGCGCTTGCTTTCTATCGCTGGTCCTGGTAGAATTCTCCTATAGACTAGCGATAACCTACACACTGGCTGTTTTTCTTCAATCCTTGCTGCTCCATCCGGTCGCATTCCGGCTGGTAGCCCGCCTGGAAAAAACCTTTTCGAAAGGGTGGTAGTGATGAAGAAACTGGTAAAGCTGTCGTGTGGTTTTTTTGCTTCCCTGTCAGCACTGAATCTCGCTGGCATTCTGAAAGTTGGCGTCTTTTACGAACCGCTTCCGCCGGAACAGCGCGATGAACTAGCATAGATCATACAGAACAGAACAGGTCCACTCCCTAAACGAGTGGACCTGTTCTTTTTCACCAGCGTTATCTTGTTCGCAGGGAGGGGAAGCATCGTCCGGATCGGCTGCCGGTTGTTCACCGCACCCCGCGCAGTTCCAACTCCCACCGCTCAAAAAATTGGACCATGAAGCGGTGCCGCTCTTCGGCGATCCGCCGGGCGGCCGGTGTCATCAACCTGTCCTTCAATCGGCTCAGCTTCCACTCGAACTCCTTGGCCGGCGTGTGCTGGTCCGGGTCGTCGGAATGGATCGGCTGACCGATCACCCCGGAGTAGGCAAACGCCCGGGCCACGCCGATGGCGCCGATGGAATCCAGTTTGTCGGCGTCAAACAAAATCTGCTCTTCCCGCGTCACCGGCGGCCTTTCCTTGCGATAGCGGTGAGCAAGAATCGCGCTCTGGACGCGGGCGATCAGCCCCTCGTCCATTCCTTCGTCGCGCAGCAGCACAGCCGCTTCACGCGCGCTGATTTCCGCGTGGCATTCTCCGGTCCGCCTCTCCTCGGCGCGGCCGATGTCGTGCAGCAGCGCGGCGAGACGAAGGACGGTCATGTCCGCTCCTTCCTCCCGCCCGATTCGCTCGCACAGGGCGATCACCCGCAGATTGTGCTGCCAGTCGTGGGCCGGGTCCTGTCCGTCAAAATAGCGCCGCGCCGTTTCCACCAGCCGCGGCGGCAGCGAAGCCAGCGCCTCTGCCGCGTACTCCATGCTCTCCTCGCCCCTTTGGTCCATTCGATCCGGTTCCGCCCGGACCGCATCGCTCCTCATATTGGGAAACTATTTGGAAACCAACTGCTCCAGCTTGGCCAGCGTCCGGGCGCGGTCCCGCTCCAGAATCGGCTTGAGGAACTGACCCGTGTACGAACCCGGCACTTCCGCCACTTCTTCCGGTGTACCCGTGGCGACGATCTGGCCGCCGCGCGTGCCGCCCTCCGGCCCCAGGTCGATGATGTAGTCCACCGTCTTGATCACGTCCAGGTTGTGTTCGATCACGAGCACGGTATCGCCGTTCTCCACCAGCCGCTGCAGCACTTTCAGCAGCCGGTCGATGTCGTCCGTATGCAGCCCGGTCGTCGGTTCGTCGAGAATGTACAGCGTCCGTCCGGAACTGCGGCGGTAGAGTTCCGACGCCAGCTTGACGCGCTGCGCTTCCCCGCCGGAGAGCGTCGTCGCCGGCTGTCCCAGCTTCATGTAGCCAAGCCCCACGTCCACCAGGGTTTGCAGCTTCCGCTCAATCCGCGGCAGGTTGCGGAAAAACTCCAGCGCGTCCTCGATCGTCATCTCCAGCACGTCGGCGATGCTCTTGCCCTTGTACTTCACTTCCAGCGTCTCGCGGTTGTACCGCTTGCCGTGGCACAACTCGCACGGCACGTACACGTCGGGCAGGAAGTGCATCTCAATCTTGATGATCCCGTCGCCGCTGCACGCTTCACAGCGGCCGCCCTTGACGTTGAAGCTGAACCGTCCCTTTTTGTAGCCGCGCACCTTGGCCTCGTTGGTGGAGGCGAACAGGTCGCGGATGTCGTCAAACACCCCGGTGTAGGTGGCCGGGTTGGAGCGCGGCGTGCGGCCGATCGGCGACTGGTCGATGTCAATCACCTTGTCCAGGTGTTCCAGACCGGTGATGCGCCGGTGTTCGCCCGGCTTCGCCTTGGCCCCGTTGAGCTCGCGCGCCAGCGCCTTGTGCAGGATTTCGTTGATCAGCGTGCTTTTCCCCGAACCGGAGACGCCCGTCACGGCGACGAACAGTCCCAGCGGAATCTTCGCGGTGACGTTTTTCAGGTTGTTTTCCCTGGCCCCTTCCACCGTCAGCCACTTGCCGTTGGGCTTGCGCCGCTCCAGCGGCACCGGGATGAACTTGCGGCCGCTCAGGTAGGCACCGGTCAGCGAGTTGGGGTCGTTCATCACTTCCTCCGGCGTGCCGGCAGCGACCACCCGGCCGCCGTGAATCCCCGCCCCGGGGCCGATGTCGATAATGTAATCGCAGGCGAGCATTGTGTCTTCGTCGTGCTCCACCACGATCAGGGTGTTGCCCAGCTTGGTCATGTGCTCCAGCGTCCGGATCAGGCGGGCGTTGTCCCGCTGGTGCAGGCCGATGCTCGGCTCGTCCAGGATGTAGAGCACGCCCATCAGGCTGGAGCCGATCTGGGTCGCCAGGCGGATGCGCTGCGCCTCCCCGCCGGAAAGCGTCCCCGCCGCCCGGCTGAGCGTCAGGTAATCCAGTCCCACGTCGATCAAAAAGTTGAGGCGGGACTTGATCTCCTTGACGATCAGGTTGGCGATCTTGGCCTCTTTCTCGCTCAGTTCCAGGTTCTCGATGAATTGGTACGCCTCCGTAATCGACAGATCGGTCAGCTCGGAAATGCTCTTGCCGCCGACCCGCACCGCCAGGCTCTCCGGCCGCAGCCGGTGCCCTTTGCAGACGGGGCAGGGCTTCTGGCTCATGTAGCCCTCGATCTGCTCGCGGATGTAGTCGGAGCTGGTCTCCAGGTGGCGGCGCTGCAGGTTGGGGATGACCCCTTCAAAGGCGACGGACGCTTCCCGCACCTGGCCAAACTCGTTTTCGTAGCGGAACTGGATTTTTTCCCCCTGGCTGCCGTACATCAGGATCTGCCGATGCTCGTCGGGCAGTTCCTCGTACGGAATGTCCATGCGGATGCCGAAGTGGCGGCAGGCCGATTCCAGAAGCTGCTGATAATAGGTGGACGACTTCGGCTCCCACGCTTCAATGGCGCCGTCGGCCAGCGTCTTGGTCACATCCGGCACGACCAGGTCCGGGTCCACTTCCAGCTTGACGCCCAGCCCGTCACACTCCGGGCAGGCGCCGTACGGGCTGTTGAACGAAAAGATGCGCGGCTCCAGCTCGCCGATGGAAAAACCGCACACGGGGCAGGCGTGCTTTTCGCTGAACAGGAGTTCTTCCTGTTCCATCACGTCGACGATCACCTTGCCGTCGGCCAGGCGCAGCGCCGTCTCCAGCGAGTCGGCCAGCCGGGCCTGCACGTCCGGCTTGACCACGATCCGGTCGACGACGACCTCGATGCTGTGCTTCTTGTTTTTCTCCAGCTTGATCTCTTCGGACAGGTCGCGAATCTCCCCGTCCACCCGGACGCGGACGAATCCCTGCTTGCGGATGTCCTCCAGGAGCTTGACGTGCTCCCCTTTCCGCCCCTGCACCATCGGGGCCAGAATCTGCAGGCGGGTGCGTTCCGGGTACTCCATCACCCGGTCCACCATCTGCTCGATCGTCTGCGACTTGATCTCGATCCCGTGCTCCGGACAAATCGCCCGCCCCACGCGGGCGTACAGCAGCCGCAGATAGTCGTAGATTTCCGTCACGGTGCCCACCGTGGAACGCGGGTTGCGGCTGGTCGTCTTCTGGTCGATGGAGATGGCCGGAGACAGCCCTTCGATCGAGTCCACGTCCGGTTTGTCCATCTGTCCGAGGAACTGGCGGGCGTACGCGGAGAGGGATTCCACGTAGCGCCGCTGTCCTTCGGCGTAAATCGTGTCAAACGCGAGCGACGACTTCCCGGAACCGGAGAGTCCCGTCAGCACGACGAACTTGTCCCGGGGGATGACCACGTCGATGTTTTTCAGGTTGTGGGCGCGAGCGCCTTTTACCACGATGTGTTCCAATGGCATGAACATACCTCTTTTCTTAGAGCTCCGCCTTCAGCTCCAGTATCAAGTCGCGCAGTTCGGCCGCGCGTTCAAACATCAGGTTGCGCGCCGCTTCCTTCATTTCTTCTTCCATCCGTTCAATCACGGCCAGGCGGTCTTTCTTCGACATCTTCTTGAAGTCGGCGTGCGGCAGGTATTCGGCTTTCTCTTCCGCCACCCGCGTCGCCTCGATCACTTCGCGGACGGCTTTCTTCACGGTCTGCGGCGTAATGCCGTGCTTTTCATTGTACGCGATCTGGATGGAACGGCGCCGCTCCGTCTCCCGGATGGCCGCTGCCATGGAGTCGGTGATCCGGTCGGCGTACATGATGACGCGTCCCTCGGCGTTGCGGGCCGCCCGGCCGATCGTCTGGATCAGCGAGCGCTCGTTGCGGAGGAACCCTTCCTTGTCCGCGTCGAGAATCGCCACCAGCGACACTTCGGGCAGGTCCAGCCCCTCCCGCAGGAGGTTGATCCCGATCAGCACGTCAAATTCCCCCAGCCGCAGGGAGCGCAGGATCTGCATCCGCTCGATCGTCTTGATGTCGGAGTGCAGGTAGCGCACCTTGATCCCGATTTCCTTCAGATAGTCGGTCAGGTCCTCGGCCATCTTTTTCGTCAGCGTCGTGACCAGCACGCGCTCATCCTTGGCGATCGTGGCCCGAATCTCGCCGATCAGGTCGTCGATCTGCCCCTTGATCGGCCGCACGGAAATGGTCGGGTCGACCAGGCCGGTGGGGCGAATCACCTGCTGCACCACGACCGGGCAGTGCTCCAGCTCGTACGGCCCCGGCGTGGCGGAGATGTAGATCGCCTGATTCACCTTGGACTCAAACTCTTCGAAGGTGAGCGGCCGGTTGTCCCGCGCCGACGGCAGACGGAAGCCGTGCTCGACCAGGACATCCTTGCGCGCCCGGTCCCCGTTGTACATCCCGCGAATCTGCGGCAACGTCATGTGCGACTCGTCGATGATGACGAGGAAGTCTTTCGGAAAATAGTCGAGCAGCGTGTACGGCGGGTGCCCCGGCGGCAGCCCCGTCAGGTGGCGGGAGTAGTTTTCGATGCCGGAGCAGAAGCCCATCTCCATCATCATTTCCATGTCGTAGCGGGTGCGCTGCTCCAGGCGCTGCGCCTCCAGCAGCTTGCCCGCGGCGCGCAGTTCGGCCAGCCGCTCTTCCAGTTCCGCTTCAATGCTCTGGATGGCCCGCTTCATTTTCTCCTCGCGGGTCACGTAGTGGGATGCCGGGAAGATGGCGACATGGTCGCGCTGGCCGATAATCTCTCCGGTCACCACGTCAATCGCCGTGATCCGTTCGATCTCGTCTCCGAAAAACTCCACGCGGATCGCCTGTTCGCCGTGGGACGCGGGAAAGATCTCCACGACGTCCCCGCGAACGCGGAAGGTCCCGCGGGTGAAGTTGATGTCGTTGCGGTCGTACTGGATGTCCACCAGCCGGTGCAGCACCTCGTCCCGGCTTTTCTCCATCCCGACGCGCAGCGACAGCACAAGCTCCCGGTACTCTTCCGGGGAACCCAACCCGTAAATGCACGAGACGGACGCGACGATGATCACGTCCCGCCGCTCGAACAAGGCGCTGGTGGCCGAGTGGCGCAGCTTGTCGATCTCGTCGTTGATGCTGGAGTCTTTTTCGATATAGGTATCCGATTGGGGAATGTACGCTTCCGGTTGGTAGTAGTCGTAGTAGCTGACGAAGTATTCGACGGCGTTTTTGGGGAAAAACTCCTTGAACTCGGCGCACAACTGCGCAGCCAAGGTCTTGTTGTGGGCGATCACCAGCGTCGGCTTGTTCACCTGGGCGATCACCTGCGCCGCCGTAAAGGTTTTTCCCGTACCGGTCGCCCCCAGCAGCGTCTGGTGCCGCTTGCCCGCCTTCACGCCCTCCACCAGTTCGGCAATGGCGGTCGGCTGGTCACCGGACGGCTGATACTCCGATACCAATTCAAAACGGTCCATTCCCTCGTTCATCTCCTTGTCACATGTCATTTTCCATTATAGCACAATCGTTCAAAAAATAAGCCGGAATTCGAACAAATGTTTGTCTTCACCCGCCGCCCGCTTCTGCCGATACTGATAGTGAGTCTCTACGTATGTGTGAACGACACACCCGACATGTCAGGGAGGATCGCCATGGCAGACACAGGAAGCGTTACCAACAATCCTTACATACAGCCCAGTTGGAGCTACAAGGGCAAAAAAGAGTTTACCACCGAGATGGACCAGAACGCCTTTATGAAACTGCTGCTGGAGCAGTTGAAAAACCAGGACCCGCTCTCTCCGATGGACAACTCGCAGTTTATCCAGCAGACCAGCATCATGACCATGGTGGAAAAAATCACGAAAATGGCCAACCTGATGGAGCAATCCAACAGCAGCATGCTCACCCTGCGCGAGTATGAGGGCCTGATCGGGAAGACGGCCACCTACGATTTGCAGAAGGTGGACGAGCTGACCGGCGAAGTGACACACGAGAAAAAGACGGGCGTCATCGAATCGGTCTCCATGGATAACGGCAAAATCTACTTCCGGATCGCGGGCGAGCAGACACCGATCCCGCGCGAATGGGTGAGCGGCCTGGAGTCCAAGGGCATGACCGGGACCGAACTGGACAACAGCCTGAAGTACGCGGAAATGATCGGCAAGCAGATCTCCTACAAGGAGACGCAGCAGGTGGACAAGGACGGCAATCCGGATACGACGGACGACATCACCACCGTTGACGAGATCAAGAACGGCGTGATTGTCGGCTTTACGATGAAGGATGGCAAAGTGGAATTCCAGTTGGACAACGGCAAGACCATCAAGCTGGAAGACGTGACCGGCATGTCGGTGAAGCCGGACAACCTGCCGATGAACAACACACTCCAGTACGCCCAGATGATCGGCTACACGATCACCTACACCGAGACGGCCACCAACCCGGACGGCACCACGTCCACCACCGAAAGCACCGGCGTGATCAAGGCGGTCAGCATGAAGAACGGCATGGTGGAGTTTGTCCTGGAAGACGACAAAAAGGTGAAGCTGAGCCAGATTGTCGGGTTCGAAGCAACTGCGCAATAACCCTAGCGCGAGCCCTCACACAAGACAAAAAAACAGCCGTACCGGCCGAACAGGCAGGTGCGGCTGTTTGGCTTTCGCGGGCGCGTTTCATTCACGGACGACGACGGTTCCGGTATGTCCATCCACATAAACGGTCAGGTCCACCTTCACTTCCACGCCGCAAAAGCAGTGGGAACGCGACTGCCGGAACGAGAGATCGTAGGCAAGCTGCCAGGTCTGCCCATCCGTGTGCGGCCGATCGCCGCGGACGTACACCAGCTCCAGCGGGTACGCGGCAAGCAGGGCCTGAACCGCCTGCTGTTCGGAGACGGCCGCGGCGGGCGAGGGATAACGGATGGCGGCCCAGTCAGGCAGGGCGAACGACACCTCCTGGATCGAACCGTCCAGCGGATTGACGGAAATAGTGTACGCACCTTCTTCCTCCCGCTCGTCCTCCCAAAAGACGGGAATGCCGTTGACGACCGGATCGGCGGTGATCCAGGTCCGGTTTTCTCCTCCCGTATCCTGCACGCGCAGCTTGTGGGTACCGGCCGGCAGCAGGCGCTCCAACAGGGCAGTGGCGGCCGCCCAATCCCGTTTTTTGTCCGTTGGGCGCCCCCCGTGCAGCCCATCGTCCAGCACGACGCGGATGAGCCGGCCTGACGCGGCGTCCGTTTCCAGCAGGACGTGGGTGCGCAGCGCCGGGCTCACGTCGCGGGGAAACTGGCCCAGGGCATACGCTTTGTCCCGGTCGCCCACGCCTTCGTCAAAAAACCCCCAGATAAAAAAGCGGTGCTGCTCGCCGCTGTCCCGCGCGTCCGTATAGACGGTCACCGGTAGCTTTTGCACATCCGCCCCCAGTGCCCGCCTGACCAGTTCCTGCGCTTCCGCTTCTGTCCGCGCTGTCCATGCTTCTCCTGTTCCCGTCACGGTCAGCGTGCGAACCTCCGCTTGTTGACGGGATGCCGCCAGCCGGCTCCCCTTCACGGCATCCAGCGCGCTGCCGGAGTGCGGGCCGCGCACCACGCCGTCCCTGATCGCGTAGACCAGCCGGGCCTCGACCGGTGTGCGGCCGTCGTATGGGCTCGGCAGCAGATAGACGGGCTCCAGCGGATGACTCTGGACGTAGCGCTGCTTGGCTGTCGCGGGGGACATGATCCGCTGCGCGGAAGGAAACGACGCCGGGCTCCATTTTTGATAAAGGGCGCCGTCAAAGGTGCGAAACCCGACAATCCGGCCGGACTGGTCGACCGTGACGAAGCAATCATAGCCGTCGTCGAGCGAGATGTTGCGGATGGTGCGGACGAAGCGGACCGTCCTTAGTTCGCCCTGGCGCGTCACGGCGCGGGGGTGGTACGACAAGCCGTGCGGATGCAGGCGGGACAAAAACGCCGATGCCTTTGCGATCACCTGCTGATCCCCAAGCACGGGGCCCGTATTGGGCTGCTCCGGCGTAATCTCCATGCTCAGCAGATCGCCCGTCTGCGGATCAAAGACGGCTTTGTCCCTGCTCTCCTCCGCACCGGCCCGGGTGAAGCCAAACGTGACCGCCTCGCCGCTGATGCCGGGACCGTCGACGGGTCCGGAGTAGACGACGAAGCGGCTGGCCAGCTCCGGAACGAGCCGGACCAGGTGCTGGACGCCTTTGGAGACCGGCGCGGGGACGGGAACGGGCGCCTTCTGCCCCTGTGCAGATTCTGCATGCGGCTGCGATCCGGGGTTGGCCGCCGCCACCGGCGAGACAAGCAGGCTTGCCGCCGTAAGCGCCCCTGTCCAGAACACCGCCGCAGACTTTCGATATGCTCCCATCGCGTTCATCCTCTCCCTTTTTCCATTCACACCCATTTGACGCGGAAACCGGATCATTCGTTGCGGTCTGTCAAGCCTGCCCGGCAATAAAAAAACCGCCCGAAACCCGGACGGCCGCTCGCATGCGGCAGGGTACGGGTTCAGGCGGCAGCTTACGCACCGATATTCAATTTTTCCAACTTTTTCTTGATCAGCTCCACCACGCCGGCCCGCTGCATGTCCACGTACACCCGGGTAGAGGCGTCCGGAACGACGATGATGCCGAGCTGATGGTGGTTGCCTGCGTAGACGGCGCACTGCACAAATTTGATCTCGCCGTCGCGGGTGAGCACCTCCATCTTGCAGAAGGCCGGGTTCACCTGCAGGGCCGGGTACAGGTCCTCTTTGCTGCGGACGCTTACCCCGTTTACCTTGACGATGACCTCGCCCGGCCGGATGCCGATCTCTTCCGCCGGCGTTCCCGGGATGACCGCCATCACCTTGACGCCCCGGGACGAGGGGACAAAATACGGCGCCCGCTGCCGTTCCTGCCATTGGCTCAACAGGAACAGCCCTTCATGCCCCAGGAGGGCGAACAGCGCGGCCAGCAGCGTCAACGGAGCCCACAGGACGGCGAGCGCAGCCAGGCCAAGCAGACCCACCGCGTACAGCGCCAACTGCCTGGCGATTTGACCCGCCTTCTGTTCCGGCGTCTGCGTCTGCGTCCAGTCGGAGTAACCGGTCACTGTCGGCAGCAGCAGGAGGCCGTACGAAGCGGTCCCGGGCGAAAAGAACGGCCAGCCCGGATAAAGCGCCCCGCTCAGACTGCCCGGCTCCACCTGCACAAACAGGGCCAGCGGCGTCAGCCAAAACGAATGCAGCAGATACGCGCCCACGATCCGCCCCCGCTTTCCTTCGACAAACACGGGCGAGGCGTCCCGTCCTCCGTTCCAGCGGACGAGCATGGCTTCGATCAGATGCATCACGGCGACCAGCGCCAGGAGCGGCAGCGGTTTTGCCTGTCCGATCGCGTTCCACACCGGGCCGATGACAGGGATGTCCACCGCTCCCGGGGCCACCTGCGCGATCGCGTGGAGCAGCGTCAGCAAGCCCGCCGCGTAGGCAAAACACAGAAAGCGCAGCCGAATCAGCGCGAGCAGCAGCGCCAGCCCCCACAGCAGCCAAAGGTCCTGCACCTGGACCACGACACCCAGCGCTCCGGCCATCAGGGAGACCAGCAGCCCTCCCGCCGCCCCCATGCCCAGCGAGCGCATCGTCTGGAGAAACGGCGTCTGGATCCGCACGGCAAACAACTGCCGTTCCAGGTTCATCTGCCTGCGGTAGTGCAGGTAGATGACGAACAGAAACAGGTAGAAAAACGGGTGGAGAAAAAACTGTCCAAACCCGTATGCAATCGAAAGGAGATCGCCTTGTAACGCCAATTGCCTCACCTCTCCTGCAAAAAAGGAAAACCACGGCGTTTCTCTGCCGTGGTTACCATTTCTACGGCTGGCGAGGGATTCCCTGCCTGGCCGCGCTGGTTTATTTTGCTTTCGCGTCGCGGCTGACGACGTCCAGCGCCTTTTGAAGCTGGAGGTCGTTGTCCGGCTTCCGGATTTCTTCCCGCAGGCTGTCCTCCAGAGCCGTCCGCGTCGCCGCATCCACCTTGCCGGTGACCGGCAGTTTGTGCGACGCCTGGAACCGCTTGACCGCCTGCTCCGTCTTTTCGTCGAAATAGCCGTCGTTTCGGCCCGGCGACAGTTTCAGGCCGCTGAGAATCAACTGCAGGTTTTTCACGTCGCTGCCGGCCATGTCGCGGGCCAGCACCTTGTCCGTCGGCAGTTGGGTCGCGTTGAAGTAGTCGGGCTGGGCGACCTTCACGTCCGGTTCGATGCCCTTTTCGTGAATCCAGTTGCCTTTGGGCGTCAGCCACTTGGCGATGGTCAGCTTGAGCTGGCTCTTGTCCGCCATCTCCATCGTGCTTTGCACCGTCCCTTTGCCAAACGACTTCTCCCCGACCAGTTTATAGCCGCCGCTCTCGCGCATCGCGCTGGCGAGGATTTCGGAAGCGCTGGCGCTGCCTGCGTTGATCAGAACGGCGATCGGATACGGTTTGGCTGCTTCGGCCTTGGAGAAGTACTCTTCCTTCTCCTTGCTGTTCGATCCGTATTCGATTTGGACGATCTTGCCCCGATTCGGGATGAGCACTTCGCCGATCTCTTTGACGGCCAAAAGATACCCGCCGGGGTTGCCGCGCACGTCGATGACCAGGCCGCCGATCCCCTTTTTCTCCAGGTCGGCCAGTTGTTCCTTGAAGTGGTTCGCCGTATCGCTGGAGAATTGGGTCAAGCTGATCACGCCAATGCTGACCCCGTTCTTCTCAATGATCTGGCTGGTGACCGTCTCAATCGGGATGTCGTCCCGAATGCAGACGATGGTCAGCGGCTCCGGCACGCCCGGCCGCACGATCTTGAGCACCGCTTTGGTGCCTTTGGGGCCGCGGATTTTGGTGACCGCCTGATGCAGGTCCAGCCCTTCCAGCGACTCGCCGTTGACGCTGATGATCTGGTCGTTTGGCTTGAGCCCCGCCTTTTCCGCCGGGGAATTCTTGAACGGGGAGACGACGGTAACGCGCCCGTTCTGCATCGTCACTTCCGTCCCGATTCCCTGGAAGGTGGAGTGGAGCGTCGAGTTGAACTCTTCCGCCGTCGCGGGGTCCATGTAGTCGCTGTACGGATCTTTCAGCGAACCGACCATGCCGCTGATCGCCCCTTCGACCAGTTGGTCGGTCGACACGTTTTCAATGTACTCCTGCTTGATGGCCGAAAAGGCCTCCAGCAGCTTTTTAAACTCTTTCGGATACTCCTGTTGGCTTCCGCTGAAAAGCGAGCTTGCCGAAGCGGTTATCGTCCCGCTGCTGCTCTCGCCAGCCGAGTTTTTCATCAGGCCCATGGTGAGAAAACTGCTGGCGACCATGGAGACAAGCACAAGCGCAAGCACGGAACGTCCATTCCATTTCATCGTCACGACACCATCCTTTGTGCTCCCGGTAGAAAAGGTATGCAGCTAGTGTATGCAACTCCGCGTGGCAATATTTGCCGGATCCCGTTACCGCATGCAGGGAGCAGGGTCGACAGCCGCATCGTTCACGTACATGCCAAAACGAAGATGATTGCCCGTTGTCCGTTTTCCTCGGACTGCTGACCGATTCACCCTGTTCATATCAGCCAGTGTGGCCGCTTCTTGGTTGGTTGATGCAAGAAACAGCAAACTTTTCCTCTTCTTTTTCGAGCCCGCGAAGCCTGTTCTCCTGCTTGTTCCGTTCCGCTTGCTCATCCCGTTGACGCTGTCTGCGGCCGCCTTCCGCCTGCAGGCGCCGGTGGAAACTGCGGTCCGATGGCACTCCTCCCTCATTGTACCACACGCGCGGGGTACGGCAGAAAGCTGCCGGAATGTTCCAACCGCCATCCGTGTGGTGAGGGGAAAGCGGATGAGCGTCATGCGGCACACAACCGCGAACAGCGGCAGCCGATTGAACAATCGGGAAGCCCGGAAAGTTTCCGCGATCCCTTCTTTCCGTGCTTCCCGTTTCTACCGGATGAACGTGTATGGCTATCTGAGATACGGCATCGGGTCGACGGCGACGTCATTGCGGTAGACGGTAAAGTGCAGGTGGTTGCCGGTGGAGCGTCCCGTGGAGCCGACTTTGGCAATCACCTGACCGGTTTCGACTCGTTGTCCCACCGACACCAGGATGCCACCTTCCATGATGTGGCCGTAGAGCGTGGTCAGCTCGTCGTTGTGCTTGATCATCACCGTGTTGCCGAATCCGCGGGCATAACCGGCAAACATTACGATGCCGGGTGCTGCCGCCTTGATTGGTGTCCCCTTGGGCGCGGCCATATCCACACCGTTGTGTCCCGCCGAGCGGCCGGTGAACGGATCGCGGCGCACGCCGAAACCGGACGAGAAGCGAAACAGTCCGTCATCGATCGGCAGCGCCAGGCGTCCGCCCTTGTAGCCGCTGCCGCTGGCGGTCATGGCGCGCAGCCGTTCCGCCAATTTGGCCTCTTCCTGCTTCATCAGGGCGAGCAGGCTTTGTTCCTCTTCTTCCAGAATTTCGTGGAGCTCGCTTTCTTTCTTTTTCAGCTCAGCCTTGACCACGACGCTCCGCTTGTACTGCTTGTCCAATTCGGCTTTGAGCCTCTCCGCCTCTTCGTACATGTCGGCGTAGACGGCCAGTTGATGGTCGATCTCTTTCTTTTTCTTTTCGATGGTTTCCTTGTCGCGGATGTTGTCTTCCAGAATGCGGGTGTCCTGCTCGGCAATCAGCTTGAGCCCCTGCATCCGGGTGAGGAAATCGCCGAAGTCGGAGGCGCCGAGCAGCACGTCCAGATACGAGACGTTGCCGCGTTCGTACATCGATTTGACACGCGTCTTGAGCAGGGCTTCACGCTTGGCCACGCGCTCCTTCGCCTCATCCAGCTGATCCTGCGCCTCGGCCGCCTTCACCTTGGTCTCTTCCATCTGCTTTTCCAGCTTGTCCAGCTTTTTTTGCGTCTCGTTGCGCTTCAAGTCGATGTGCATCAGCTCGTTCTCCAGGTCGGCCTGCTTACGCTGAAGCGACGAAATCTGCCCTTCGATCGCTTTTACCTGGTTCTGCTGTTCCTTTTTCTTTTTCTTGATCTCATTCAATTCCCGGTTGATCTTGTCTAGGGATGCCTTACTCGCTGCCAGGCCCACGGTCGCCGGTACGGCTGCCGCACCCAATAGGCCCGTCACCAAGAGTGATAGCAGAATCTTCTTCTTCCTCATGGTACTCCTCCCTAGTGAAAATTGTGTGGTCTCTTTTGTTGCGCATGTCCTAGATGCGCAGGAAGCGGCGGACAGACACCAGGCTGCCCCAAATACCGATAAACGCGCCGATGGCGGCCAGAATAAGCGCCACCTGGTAGGCGAGCGGGAACAGCGGCAGCAGTTTGAAGAGTTGGACAGCCGGCATGCTGCTGTAGACGGCGTCCAGCAAATAGTAGTAGCTGACGGTGAGCAGCACGATCGGAATCAGCGCGCCCAGCAACCCCATCAGCAGACCTTCGACAAAAAACGGCCAGCGGATAAACCAGTTGGTCGCGCCCACCAGCTTCATGATCTCAATCTCCCGTCGGCGGGCGACGATGGTCAGCTTGATCGTGTTGGCAATCAGAAACATCGCGGTAAAGCCCAGCCCGACGATAAAGGCGATGCCCACGTTGCGGATCGTACTGGTGGCGGCAAACAGCTTTTCGACCGTGCCTTGGCCGTAGTTGACGCTTTCGACAAACTCCAGCTTTTGGATCTGCCCGGCCACGTCGGCGGTGTCCTGCGGCAGCTTGGTCTTGACCACAAACGAGTCGGGGAGCGGGTTTTCCTTTTCCAGCCCCTCAAACAGGTACGCCTTCTCGCCCATGCTCTCCTTTAGCTGCTTGAGCCCCTCGGCTTTGGGAATAAACGCAACCGATTCCACTTTGGGAATCGCGCGAATGTTTTGTTCCACCTGCTTGACGTTCTCCGGAGTGGCCAGCGTATCCAAAAAGACGCGAATCTCCACCTGCTTTTCCACCGTTTGGGCCAGGTAGTTGACGTTCATCGCCAGAATGAGAAAGACGCCGAGAATCAGCAGGGTAATGGTCACGGCACTGATCGAAGCGAACGTCATCCAGCCGTTCCGGCCGAGGTTTTTGACCCCTTCGCGGACGTGGCGTCCCAGCGTTCTAATCTTCATAACCGTATTCCCCTCTCTGCTCGTCACGGACAATCTGCCCCGCTTCAATGGCGATTACCCGTTTTCTCATCGTGTTGACAATTTCGCGGTTATGCGTAGCCATTACCACCGTGGTGCCCCGCTGGTTGATCTCTTCAAACAGCTTCATGATCTCCCAGGAGGTGTCCGGGTCCAGGTTGCCTGTCGGCTCGTCGGCGATGATGATCCCCGGATTGTTGACCAGTGCCCGCGCCAGGGCGACGCGCTGCTGTTCGCCGCCGGACAGTTCGCTCGGCAGCATTTTGGCCTTGTGCTTCAGCTTGACCAGGCCCAGCACGTCCATCACCCGCGGCCTGATCTGCTTGGGCGGCGTCTCGATCACTTCCATGGCAAACGCCACGTTTTCGTACACGCTGAGCGTCGGCAGCAGCTTGAAATCCTGAAACACCACGCCGATGCTGCGGCGCACCATGGGAATCTGCCGCTCCTTGATCCGGCTGACATTAAAGCCGCCCAGGAAAATCTGGCCTTTGGTCGGCTTTTCTTCCCTGTACATCAATTTGATAAACGTGGACTTTCCTGCACCGCTCGGTCCCACCACGTAGACGAATTCGCCCTTTTCGATGCGAACATTGATCCCTTTCAACGCGTTGGTCCCGTTGGGGTAGGTCTTCCACACGTCAAACATCTCGATCAAGCCAATCACATCCTACCTTGTCAGTTCCTTGATATGTAGTACAAAAACGGTCCGCATCCATCCATGTATCTGTTGTTTGATCGTTTCTCTATCCGACAAAGCTCGCACATATCCGTCGTCCGCTGACGCATGGTGCTGAAACGCAGCGGTGACAGCTATCTCTCCTATTATACCACCCGTTTTCGATGTTGGTATCCACAAAATCTCTCATTTCCTGTCGATTTCCACAATCTTTCGCACCAATCCGACAGATTCGGTCCATGCTCGTCCCCAACTGGCCCCACTCCCGATGATGGGCTACAATAAAAGGGAATCCGCTCGGAAAGGAGACTTTTTCCATGGACAATTTCGTTTATCATAACCCCACCGAATTGATCTTTGGACGCGGGCAGTTGGAAAAGCTCAAAGAAAAGGCCGCCCAGCTCGGCTCCACCGTCCTGCTCGTCTACGGCGGCGGCAGCATCAAGCGAATCGGCCTGTACGACAAGGTCGTCTCCCTGCTGCAGGAGGCGGGCTGCACCATCCACGAACTGCCCGGCGTGGAGCCCAACCCGCGGCTTTCCACGGTGAAGAAAGGCATTGAGCTGTGCCGCCGCGAACGCGTGGACTGGATTCTCGCGGTGGGCGGCGGCAGCGTGATCGACGCCTCCAAAGCGATCGCGGTTGGCGTGCCGTACGAGGGAGACGTCTGGGACTTCTACACCCGCAAGGCCCAACCACAGACGGCGCTGCCGCTCGGCACCGTGCTGACGCTGGCGGCGACCGGCTCGGAGATGAACCGGGGCAGCGTCATCACCAACTGGGAAACAAAGGAAAAATTGGGCGCCGGCACAACCTTCCCCACCTTTTCCATCCTCGATCCGGAGAATACCTTCAGCGTCCCCCGCGACCAAACCGTTTACGGGATCTGCGACATGATGTCGCACGTGTTTGAACAGTATTTCACCCATACGCCGGAGATTCCGCTGCAGACCCGCTTTGCCGAGTCGATTTTGAAAACCGTGATCGAATACGCGGAACGGGTGCTGGCCAATCCAGAAGACTACGACGCCCGGGCCACCATTCTCTACTGCGGTACGATGGCCCTGAACGGCACCCTGCCGGTCGGCGTGGAAACGGACTGGGCCACCCACTCCATCGAACACGCGGTGAGCGCCGTCTACGACATCCCGCACGGCGGCGGCCTGGCGATCATTTTCCCGAAATGGATGCGCTACGTCTACCGTGAAAACGTGGAACGCTTCAAGCGCTTCGCCGTGGAAGTGTGGGGCGTCGACCCGTCCGGCAAGACGGACGACGAAGTGGCGCTGGAGGGCATCGCCGCCACGGAAGCGTTTTTTGCCCGCATCGGAGCCCCGACCCGCCTGGCCGACTACCAGATCGGCGACGAACATCTGGAGCTGATGGCGGAAAAAGCGACGCCGTTCGGCCCGATCGGCCGCTTCAAAAAGCTGACCAGCGAAGACGTGGCCGCCATCTTGCGGATGTGCCTGTAACGTCGGAACAAACGAGAAAACGGATAGGAGCCCCGTCAAGGCTTCTATCCGTTTTCTTCTTTGTATATCGCTGCTGGCCGGCAGGACCGTTTTCCGCCGGAGACCGGCGTCCCGACTCGTCCCGGCGGACCAGGATTTCGTCAACTGCACGGGGATGTCCTCCCTATCCCGCGCGATCAGCGCTCACACCGGCGAACCGACGTCAATCAGCGATTCAATCATCACTTTTTGACTGTTTTTCTCCACCCACGCATGCGTCTCGGCCAGCAGGCTGCGATACGCGGCGATCTGCGCCTCCACCTGGCTGCGGGCGGTGCCGCCCAGCACGTTGCGCGCATTGACGACCGTTTCCACGGCCAGCGCCTCGTACACGTCGTCCCCGATCGCCTCGGAGAACCGCTTGAACTCATCCAGGGTCAGGTCGAGCAGGTATTTTTGGTGCTCGATGCAGTAGAGCACCGTTCGGCCCACCACTTCGTGCGCCTGACGGAACGGCATGCCTTTGCGGACCAGGTAGTCGGCCAGATCAGTGGCGTTGGAAAAGTCCTGCGTTACCGCCTGGCGCATCCGGTCGGCTTTGACCTGCATCGTCCGGATCATCGGCGTCAGCAGGGCAAGCGCCCCGTGCAGCGTCGCCACCGTGTCGAACATGCCTTCCTTGTCTTCCTGCATGTCTTTGTTGTAGGCCAGCGGCAGCCCTTTCAGCACCGTCAAGAGGCCGATCAGGTTGCCGTAGACGCGTCCGGTTTTGCCGCGCACCAGCTCGGCCACGTCGGGGTTTTTCTTCTGCGGCATGATGCTGGAGCCGGTGCAAAACGCGTCATCCAGTTCCACAAACGAAAACTCCTGGCTGCTCCAGATGACCAGTTCCTCGCA
This sequence comes from Brevibacillus sp. WF146, assembly GCF_001673705.2. Classification (NCBI taxonomy): domain Bacteria; kingdom Bacillati; phylum Bacillota; class Bacilli; order Caryophanales; family Paenibacillaceae; genus Brevibacillus; species Brevibacillus sp. WF146. The sequence goes on along the minus strand of NZ_CP109943.1, from coordinate 685,526 downwards.
GAGGCGGGAGAGATGGGCCATCAGGAGGGAAGCGTCCGCCAGAAACTCGACGATGAAGTCCCGGTCGCTGACAGCGTCCATGCTGTTCAGGTAGATGCCGTCAAACTGCAGCATCTCGGCCACGAACGCCCGGTCGATCGGGAACGTCGTGCCGGCCAGGGCGCCCGCGCCGAGCGGCAGGACGTTGACCCGTTTCCAGCAGTCGCGCATCCGCTCGATGTCGCGCTGCAGCATCGACACGTACGCCATCAGATGGTAGCCGAACAGGACCGGCTGGGCCCGCTGCAGATGGGTGTAGCCGGGCATGACCGTGTCGAGATGGCGGTTGGCCTGTTCCAGCAGCGCCTCCTGCAGGTACGTGGCGAGCTGTATGATCTCCATCAGCTTCTCCCGCAGATAGAGGTGCATGTCAAGCGCCACCTGATCGTTGCGGCTGCGCCCCGTGTGCAGTTTGCCCCCCACCGGGCCGATTTCCTCAATCAGCAGCTTTTCGATGTTCATGTGCACATCCTCGTGCTCCACGAGAAACTGCACCTGTCCCCGCTCGATCTTTTCCTTTACCTTTTTCAGACCGGCGATGATCTGTCTGACTTCCTCCATCGGCAGGATGCCGCACTTGCCCAGCATCGCCACGTGTGCCAGGCTGCCGACGATGTCTTGCCGCCACATCTGCTGGTCGAAGGTAATGGAAGCGGTATATTCTTCCACGAGCTGGTTCGTCGGCTTTGTGAAGCGTCCTCCCCACAGTTTCATTGCACGATCGCATCCTTTTCGTCCAAAATCTTGATCGCCGTTTTCGCGTTTTCGTGGAGCACGCCTTCGTTCACCTGGGCGTACACCTTGGTCGGCAGGCCCCACAGCTTGATGAAGCCGAGCGCCGCCTTGTGGTCAAACAGGTCGCCCGCCGCGTAGGTGGCCAGCTCGTGGCTGTAAAGCGACGACGCCGATTTGCGTCCGACGACGATGGCGTGCCCTTTGTGCAGCTTGACGCGAACGACGCCGGTGACGTACTGCTGTGTTTCCTCGATGAACGCCTGCAGCGCGTTGCGGATCGGCGAATACCAAAGACCTTCGTAGATCACCTGGGCCATCTTTTGCTCGATGATCGGTTTGAACTGAGCCACTTCGCGCGGCTGGGTCAGGAACTCCAGCTCGCGGTGCGCCAGAATCAGCGTGGTGGCCGCCGGCGTCTCGTACACTTCGCGGGACTTGATGCCGACGAGGCGGTTTTCCACGTGGTCGATTCGGCCGACGCCGTGGTTGCCGGCGATTTTGTTCAGCTTGAGAATCAGCTCGGCCAGCGGCAGCTCTTCCCCGTTCAGCGCGGTCGGCACGCCTTTGACAAACGTGATCTCAATCTCTTCCGGCTGGTCCGGAGCATCCGCGATCGATTTGGTCAGGTCGTACGCGCCCTCCGGCGGAGCCGCCCAGGGATCTTCCAGGATGCCGCACTCGCAGCTTCTGCCCCAGAGGTTTTGGTCGATGCTGTACGGATTGTCCAGATCGATCGGAATCGGAATGTTGTGCTTTTTCGCGTACTCGATCTCTTCGTCGCGGGACCATCCCCATTCGCGAACGGGCGCGACGATTTTCAGATTGGGATTCAACGCCGTAAACGACACGTCGAAGCGCACCTGGTCGTTCCCTTTCCCCGTGCAGCCGTGGGCGACCGCCACCGCCCCCTCTTTTTCCGCGATCTCCACCAGCACGCGGGAGATCAGGTAACGCGACAGCGCTGACACCAGCGGATACTTCCCTTCGTACATGGCGTTCGCTTTCAGCGCCGGCAGCACGTACTCCTGGGCGAACGCATCCTTTGCATCCACCACGATCGATTTCAGCGCCCCCACCTGCAGCGCCTTTTTCTGCACAAACTCCAGGTCCTTGCCCTCGCCCACGTCCAGCGCGACCGCGATCACGTCGTAGTTGTACGTCTCCTGCAGCCACTTGATTGCTACCGATGTATCTAAACCGCCCGAATAGGCCAATACGATTTTCTCTCTTGCCATCGTTCCCTCTCCCTGTTCGAAGATTTGTTCATGAGTAATTATACAAACGAATTTATAAAAATACAACCACTTTTCTATTCTGCTCCACTTTCTTCCATGATACAAATAAAGATAGAGAACGAATCGATGAGGAGGCGGCCGCGATGAGGCTATCTCGCCTGCACCCGGTGTTTTACCATGTGCGCGTATTCCAAAAACGGCTTTGCCGATCGATATCCGACAGGATCAGCGGCGTGCGGTTCGCAGCGGAACAGCAGGCGTCTTCCCTGCCTTTCACCTGCAACAGACACCAATCGCTGCTGCGGCGAAAGCTGGGAAGCACCGATCCCCGGCTGCAGGAAAACAAAGTGGTCAATCTGGGCATTGCCGTGCCGTCCATCGACGGCCTCTTGATCAAACCGGGCGAGACGTTTTCCTTTTGGCAGCGGGTGGGGAAGACGACGGCGGCCAAAGGATATGTGGAAGGGCTGCTGCTGTCGCAAGGGGAAGTGAGGACAGGCGTGGGCGGAGGGCTGTGCCAGTTGGCCAACTTGCTCTTCTGGATGGCGCTGCACACGCCGCTGCAGGTGACGGAGCGGCATCATCACCAGTTCGATCCGTTTCCCGACGACCACCGCGTCCTCCCGTTCGGCAGCGGTGCCAGCGTGTTTTACAACTATGTCGACCTGCGCCTGTTCAATCCGACCCGGCAGACTTTTCAGATCCGGGTCTGGCTGACGGACAACCACCTCAAAGGAGCCGTATTCACCGACCGGGAATGGCCCTGTGCGTACCATGTCGAAGAGCGCAACCACGCGTTTCTGCGGCAGGGAGGAAAACATTATCGGCTAAACGAAATATGGCGACTCGTCATTGACAAGCGAACAGGGAACCGCACCGGAGAGGAACTGGTGATCCGCAACTTTTCGGAAGTGAAATACGACCTGGCCGACATCACGCCCAACATGCAAAAAGCCGGACAACCCTGATGGTTGTCCGGCGCTTCCTTACTTGCGGGCGTAAGGCACCTCGGGAACGTATTCCTTTCCTTTGTGCGTGCCGATCCACTTCAGTTCGGCCAGGGCCAGCCGTTCAAAATTTTCCGCCACGTGAATGTCTCCCTGCGCCCTCCATCCGACGAAAATCGGGTACATCCGGCGGAAAAAGCCGTTGACAAACCACATGTCAAACAGCAGGTCGGGATGGACGAGGCCGTTTTTATGCAGCACCCCTACCATCTCGAAGAAGCCGTACAGCGCGACAAAGTGGTTATAGCCTTCGCTGCCGCGCGGATACAGGCGCAAAAACGCGTCGTAATCCAGCTCCTCTTCCGCCAGCGAGGTGGCGAACCACTGTCTCGCGGCCCGCAGCCGTTCCGATTCGAACTGATCGTACAATTTCAGAATAATGTCCGCATCCTGATACGTGGGAATCATGTGCTATCACCTCACAAAAAGATGCAACCCGATTCCAGTATGTCCCAGACCAGGTGAAAAGACAAGCGTTTGTTCGCATTTTTTCGCGCATGGCCTGCATCCGGACAGCAAATCCCCGGGCTCGTCCGAGCACCGGGGACTGCTCGTGAAGCGTCAACAGGAGGGTCCCCTATCGGGCCACCTCCTGCAGATGCCTTTGCGGCTGCGCGTCCTGCCGAATGATCGTTTCCAATTCATCGCGGGGCAGCTGCCTGATGATGCGTATGAAATGATAGGCCAGTTCGGCGTCGAACTGCGTCCCCGCCCCACGGCTGATCTCCTGCAGGGCCTCCTCTACCGGCAGCCCTTTGCGGTACGGCCTGTCCGCCACCATCGCGTCGAAGGCGTCAGAGATGGCCAGAATGCGGGCCATCAGCGGAATCTCCTCGCCGACCAATCCGTCCGGATAGCCCTTGCCGTCGATTCGCTCATGGTGCGAACGGATGGCCGGCAGCAGCTCGTGAAACATGCCCGCCTGCAGGATAATCTCATATCCAATCACCGTGTGCTGCTTGATCTTGTCGTACTCCTCCGGTGTTAATTTCCCACGTTTGTTGAGAATCTGATCCTCAATGCCGATTTTGCCGATGTCGTGCAAAATCCCGCCAAAATAAACCTCCTCCGCCTTCTCCTCCGGCAGCCCGATCGCCCGGGCGATCTCCCGTCCCCAATGGGCCACCCGCTGGGAATGGCCGCTCGTGTAATGGTCACGGGCATCGATGGAAGCGGCCATGGCGGTGAGGAATTTGTGGTTGAAGGATTTGATCTCGTCCATTTTTTGGCGCAGTTTTGTAAGACTATCGTAGTATTGATAAAAGACAAAACTCATGAGGACAAAAGCGACCATCATCGGTACGATGGCGGATAGCCCAAACGTTTCAACCAGGCGTGCACTGACGCCGCCGAGAATCAACAAAAGCAAGTAGGTAAGCGTTGTTCCATTCGCCAAATTTTTTACTGTCGGTATCCATTTCGACTTATGAAAATAGGAAATTCCTAATCCGCAAAGCATGATGTTAATAAACCAATACGCTACCACCAGGATTACATCCGTGATCATGGTGGGAACGGGAAGCACATTGCACGCCGTTTTCAGAACATCTACAGCCCATATCGTCAGCATAATTTGTCCGAAATTGGCGGCAGCTTTTAAGGGATTGGGTTTGACAAGGACGGATAAAATCAAAGCCTCAATAACGGCCGACCAGATTCCGACCCACGCACCGAAGAGCAGTATCCCTGAAAAAATAACGGCGTTGTTAAGTGTGAGTATATAGTTTAACGTCCTGACGGGCGCAAATGAAGAGATGATGGTGAGAAGTACATAGGAAATCAATATTTCCCAGTTTTCTCTGGGCTCCCAGTAAGGCAGGGAGTTCAAAATGATGAGGATACCGGAAACGGTAAACCCCAAAATCACCAGTAATCCTTTCAAAATGTATCGTTTCTCAGCTCTTTGTCGCATAACTTTTACCTTCTCGAAGTTGAAGTAACGAGATCGGCTTGTTCATCAAGCGCTGAACAAGCAGAAATGCCCCTAACATAATAAAAATATCACCGATACTGATCACCCTCGGAATAATGGACGGCATATAAATAATATCGGACAAAAAGGGCAGAACCGTTTGCTCTGTCAAGACCGTATGCTTAAAGTCGGTGCCGTTGAGTACCGGAGTGAGGTCGTAGGGCAGTTTCTTGGCTTGTTCCAGATCAATGGGCATTCTCCCGCCGTTCGTCCAAATGACAATCGCATTTAAAAACCAGCCGACCATGAGAATGCGGATATCTTCAAATTCCCGGTTCATGAGAAAAAAACCCAGAATAAACAAATAAGCTGCGGAGACAAAAATACCCCCGTACGCGGGAACAAATGCGGAGAGAATCTGCAGCGCAATACTGGCAACCAGCATCATTATTCCTTTAAATGTAGGGATTTCTTTTAGTTTTCCTCCCCTGAGCAGCGCAATCAGAAAAGAGAGAAGAATGACATCCAGCAACATACAAAATCCCCCAGACGGTAAGGAAAAAACACCACTTTTCAGTCAAGCGGTGTTTTTCCCTTGCCATTGAAATTATTAACCAATGTGATAATTAGCAGAAGTTGCAGCAACAATACCGGCTACCAGCAAGACAGCAACGAACCATTTTTTCATTCCAATTCCCCCCTTTTACATAGTGGAGAAAGCTGGTTTCGCTACTTGTGGACACACAGGCCAAGCGACCACATACAGCCTGTGCTCTTCTTTCCTCTTTCCGTTCGAAAAGAGGGCGGATTCGCTACTGGCTCCATACAGACCAAGCGACCAGATACAGTCTGTACTTCATCGCGCTTCCTACCTATATTTTACACGTTCATGACAAATTTCGGCAATCATAGATTCATAGTCTAATAGCTTCAATTTCTGAATGGTAAAATTTCCCCAGAACTATATTCACAACAGCGCTGCCAAGACAGCCTTCTGCGCATGGAGGCGATTTTCCGCCTGGTCAAAGACGACGGAGTGGGGACCGTCAATCACGCCGGCCGACACTTCTTCTCCGCGGTGCGCAGGCAGGCAGTGCATGAACAGGTAACCGGGATCGGCGTGTTGGACGAGCTGCTCGTTTACCTGATAGCCCGCAAAATCCTTGAGGCGCTGCTCGTTTTCCGCTTCAAAGCCCATGCTGGTCCACACGTCCGTGTAGATGACGTCGGCGCCGTTCACCGCTTCGGCGGGATCGTGCGTGACGCCCACCCGGCCGCCGCTGGCCAGCGCATACGCGGCCGCTTTCTTCACGATGTCGGCGTCCATCTCATAGCCCGGCGGCGTGGCGACGCGCACGTCCAGGCCCAGCAGGGCGGCCGCCAGCACGAGCGAGTTGGCGACGTTGTTGCCGTCGCCCACGTAGGCCAGCTTGACGCCCTGCAGCGTGCCCTTGTGCTCCCAGATCGTCAGCATGTCGGCCAGCGCCTGACACGGATGGAACTGGTCGGTCAGGCCGTTGATGATCGGAATGCTGGCGTGTTCGGCCAGCTCCTCCACCCCGGCGTGGGAAAACGTGCGGATCATGATGGCGTCGACGTAGCGGGACATCACCTTGGCCGTATCGCTGATCGGCTCGCCGCGTCCGAGCTGCAGTTCCTTGCCGCTCAAAAACATGCTCATGCCGCCCAATTGGTACATGCCTACTTCAAAGGAAACGCGGGTGCGCGTCGACGACTTGTCGAAAATCATCCCCAATGTCTTCCCCTTGAGCGGCTGATACGGTTGACCGCTTTTTTGCCGCTGTTTGAGATAGGCGGCAAAATGCAGGAGCTGAGTCAGCTCCTCTCCGCTGAATTCATCGACGCGGAGCAGGTCTTTTCCTTTACAACTGGCCAATTGCTCGCTTGCAAAGTGATCCAATATCTTCACAGGCTGCATGCCCGTCACCTCTTTTCTCCGTAATGGCTTCCACGTACAGCGCAAACGTCTCCGCGGCAGTGAACAGCGGAACCCCCTGCTGGACCAGCCGGCTCCGCAGAGCAAAGCCGCTGCGGCCGCGCCGGTTCCCCTTGGTGGCGGTGATGAGCGAAAAGGCTACGGTTTCCGTCTGCAGCAGCGCTGCCAGATCCCGCTCGTCCGCGACCACGTGCGTGACGGAAAAGCCGTTTGCGCCCAGCCAGACAGCCGTTCCCGATGTGGCCGCCCAGACCGCGCCCTGTTCCTGCATCTTCCGGATGGCCGGCAGCACGTCGTCCGTCTTGTCGGCATCGGCCAGGGAGACAAAGCAGACCTGCCCCCTCTGCCATGGGCGGTGCACGCTGTCTTTAAAGGCGAACGCCTTGCCCGCCGCTTCCGGGAAGGTACGCCCCAGTCCCAGCACTTCCCCGGTCGATTTCATCTCCGGTCCCAGGGCCGGGTCGACGCCGCTCAATTTCACGGTGGAAAAGACGGGCGCCTTGACGACGGCGAACGGAATGTCCGGCAACAGCCCGGTTCCATAGCCCATGCCGGCCAGTTTTTCGCCCAGTTGGGCGCGCACGGCCAGTTCCACCATGGGGATGCCGGTCACTTTGCTGGTAATCGGCACGGTCCGCGACGCGCGGGGGTTTACCTCCAGGACGTAGACCGTCTCGCCGTGAATCACGAACTGAATGTTGATCAGCCCGACCGCCCCCATCTCGCGGGCGATGGCCTCCGTGTAGCGGGCGATCGTCTGTTTGACGCCCTCGGACAAATCCGGAGCCGGGAAGAGCGCCACGCTGTCGCCCGAGTGGATGCCCGCTTTCTCCACGTGCTGAAAAATGCCGGGGATGAGCACGGACTCGCCGTCGCACACGGCGTCCACTTCTGCTTCCCGTCCGGGGACGAATTTGTCCACCAGGAGCGGGAAAAAGGCGCGGCTGTCGGGGAGGTTGAGCCACTCCGTGATCGTGGCCGACAGCTCCTCGACGTCATGGGCGACCACCATGCCCTGGCCGCCGATCACGTAGGACGGACGCAGCAGCACCGGGCAGCCGATCTCCGCCGCCACGGCGGCCGCTTCCTCCAGGGAAGACACCCCTTTGCCCGGGATGTGCGGAATCTCCAGCTTGCGCAGCATCGCGTAGAACCGTTCGCGATCCTCCGCCCGTTCGATCGCGTCCAGCGACGTGCCGAGCACAGTCAGGCCGGCGGCAGCCAGCTTGGCCGCCAGGTTGATCGCCGTCTGGCCGCCGAACTGGACCATGACGCCGTCCACCCCTTCACGCTCCGCCACGTGCAGCACATCTTCCACGTGCAGCGGCTCAAAATACAGATGGTTGGCCGTCTCGTAATCGGTGCTGACCGTCTCCGGGTTGTTGTTGACGACGACGGCGGCGATGCCCTTGGCCTTGAGTGCCTTGGCCGCGTGAACGGAGCAGTAGTCGAACTCGATCCCCTGTCCGATGCGGATCGGGCCGGAGCCGAGCACCAGCACTTTGCGCCCGGCAAGCTCCTCCACTTCGTCGCCCCCCTGCCAATCGGAGTAATAGTACGGCGTCTGGGCGTCAAACTCGGCCGCGCAGGTGTCCACGATCTTGTACGACGGCTGGATGCCGGCCTGATTCCGCAGCGCTTTGACCTCAGCCGCCGTGCGGCCGGTCAGGGCGGCGATCGTCTCGTCGGCAAAACCGCGCCGCTTCGCTTCCGCCAGCAGCTCGACGGTCAGCGTTCCGCTCTTTGCCAACTGCTTCTCCAGCGCCACGATCCGGCCCACGCTTCGCAGGAAAAACGGATCGATGCCGGTCAGGGCGTGCAGTTCGTCCTCGCCGAACCCTTTGCGGATCGCCTCGGCCAGTGCAAACAGGCGGACGTCGGTCGCGTCCCGCAGCAGGCCGACCAGCTCGTCCCGGCTGCATGCGGCCAGCTCGGGACGGGCGAGGTGGGTGCAGCCCTGCTCCAGCGAGCGGACGGCCTTGAGCAGCGCCGCTTCCAGGTTGCGGGCGATCGACATCACTTCGCCGGTCGCCTTCATCTGCGTGCCCAACTGACGGTCGGCCAGCGGGAATTTGTCAAACGGCCAGCGGGGAATTTTCACCACGACGTAATCCAGCGTCGGTTCAAAGCTGGCGTACGTATAACCGGTAATCGGGTTGAGCACTTCGTCCAGGTTGTAGCCCAGCGCCAGCTTGGCGGCGATCCGGGCGATCGGATAGCCCGTCGCTTTGGAGGCCAGCGCGCTGGAGCGGCTCACCCGCGGGTTCACTTCGATCAGATAGTAGCGATCCGACTTCGGATCAAGCGCAAACTGGATGTTGCAGCCGCCGACCACGCCCAGCGCGCGGATGACCTTGGTGGAGACGCTGCGCAGCATCTGGTACTGCCGGTCGGTCAGCGTCTGCGACGGGGCGACGACGATGCTGTCCCCCGTGTGGATGCCCACCGGGTCCAGGTTTTCCATGTTGCAGACGATGATGCAGGTGTCGTTCGCGTCCCGCATCACTTCGTACTCGATTTCCTTCCAGCCCTTGACGCTGCGCTCGATCAGCACCTGGCCGATCGGGCTGGCGGCGATGCCTTGGGCCGCCACCGTGCGCAGCGACTGTTCGTCGTCGGCGATGCCGCCCCCGGCCCCTCCCAGCGTATAGGCGGGCCGCACGATGACCGGATACCCGATCGAATCGGCAAACGCGACGGCCGCTTCCACCGACTCCACGGTGGCGCTCTCCGGCACCGGCTCGCCGATCTGCTTCATCAACTGCTTGAACAGCTCCCGGTCTTCCCCGTTCTGGATGGCGGACAGCGGCGTGCCCAGCAGTTCCACCCCGTATTGGGCGAGCACCCCCGCTTCGGCCAGGGCGACCGCCAGATTGAGCCCCGTCTGTCCGCCCAGCGTGGGCAGGAGGCCGTCCGGCCGCTCTTTGGCGATGATCGCCGTCACGGACTCTACCGTGAGCGGCTCCAGATACACCTTGTCAGCTACCTGTTCGTCCGTCATGATCGTGGCCGGGTTGTTGTTCACCAGCACGACCTGCACCCCCGCTTCCTTCAGCGAGAGGCAGGCCTGCGCCCCGGCGTAGTCAAATTCCGCCGCCTGGCCGATGACAATCGGCCCCGACCCGATGACCAACACTTTGTGAATGTGCGGCAATTTAGGCATATCTCTTCGCTCCCACTACGCGCATCGACTGCAAGAATTGGTGAAAAACGTGCGACGTGTCGTTTGGACCCGGATGCGCTTCCGGGTGAAACTGGACGCTCATGATCGGCAGGGAGGTGTGGCACAGCCCTTCCACCGACCGGTCGTTGACATTGCGGTACGTCACGGTCAACAGCCGTTTGTCCAGGGTTTCTTCCTTCACCACGTACCCGTGGTTTTGCGAGGTCATGTAGACTTTCCCGGTGGCCAGTTCCTTGACCGGATGGTTGCTGCCCCGGTGTCCGTAGGCCAGCTTTTCGGTCTTGGCGCCAAACATCAGCGCCAGCACCTGGTGTCCCAGGCAGATGCCCAGCGTCGGATACAGTTCCGCCGCCTTCCGCCACTCGCCGCAGTAGGCGAGCAGGTCGGCCGGGTCGCCGGGCCCGTTGGAAAAGAGCAGGCCGTCCGGCTGCAGCGCCTGAATCTGCGAAAACGGGGTGTCAAACGGCACGACCGTCACGCGGCAGCCCAGCTCCAAAAGCGATTCCAAAATCGACTGCTTCATGCCCAGATCGACGAGCACCACGTGTTCCTGATTGCCGGGGTAGCGCTGAATGTGGCGGCTGGAGACGTCGGCGACCAGCGACTTTTTCCGATGCGCGGAGCCAAGCGCCGCCACCTCCTCCACGCTCAGCGGCCGGTCGGCAATCGCGCCGAACAGCGGGCCCGACTGGCGCACCCGCTTGGTAATCGTCCGCGTATCGATCCCGGCCAGGATCGGGAAGCCAAACGCCTCCGCCGCTTCCGCCAGCGTGCGGCGGGACAGGTAGTGGCTCGGCGCAAGGCACAGCTCGCTGACGACCATTCCCGACAGGGCGGGCTTTGCCGCTTCGTAATCCTTGTCGTTAATCCCGTAATTGCCGATCAGCGGGTACGTGAAGGTGACGATCTGCCCCGCAAAGGACGGATCGGTCATCACTTCCTGGTATCCCGTCATCCCTGTATGAAAAACCACTTCGCCGTATCCTGTGAGCGGGGCGCCGTACAGCGTCCCGGCGAATACCTCTCCGTTCTCCAGCGTCAAATATCCGGGACCCAACCCTTGTTTCTCTCCGTTCATCTATGAAAGCCACTCCTCTCCAAAGGGCACTCTCTCACGAAAATTTATGCAACGTCATGTATTAATATACATTTTGAATTATAAAAATGCAACGAGTTTTTCGACGGGTTCAGAAAGCCGCGTTCCGACTCGCTGCATGCATGTGCCCGATCCATTCCCGTTCCCCCGCATCAGCCGCCAAGCCGGGCCGCACCGCCTTGCGATTTCGGCCGCGCCCCTGGCATTGGACCGCTTTCCCTTACAACTTCTCTACCGCCTCGCCGAGGACCGCTATCACCCGGTTCACTTCTTCCTCGGTCGTAACAAACGAGGGCAGCAGGCGGACGACCTGGGGACCGGCCAGCAGGACGAGTACGCCTTTTTCACGGGCGTAATCCACGACGGACGACGCCGGCACCGTCACTTCCACGCCCAAGAGCAGCCCCTTGCCGCGCACGGCCGTCACTTTGCCGGGATATTCCGCCCGCAATTTCTCAAGTCCGCTCACCAGTTGTCGATGCAGGCCGCCCACCCGTTCCAGCACGCGCTCTTCTTCCATCGTCTCCAGCGTGGCGATGGCTGCGGTCATCGCCAGCGGGTTGCCGCCGAACGTGGTGCCGTGGGTGCCGGGGGCAAACGCCTGGGCCGCCTCTTCGGTCGCCACCACGGCGCCGATCGGGAACCCGTTGCCCAGCGCCTTGGCCAGCGAGATCGCGTCCGGCTTGATCCCGTACTGCTGGAAAGCAAACCAGGTGCCCGTGCGTCCGATGCCGGTCTGGATTTCATCGACCAAAAGCAGCAGGCCGTGCTCGTCGCACAGTTGGCGCAGCCCCTTCACAAACGGCTCTTCCGCCGGGTGTACGCCCCCTTCCCCCTGCACCAGTTCGAGCATGACGGCGCAGGTCTTCTCCGTGACGGCGGCGCGCACCGCCTCCAAATCGTTGTAGGGCACGGAGACAAACCCGTCCGGCAGGGGACCAAATCCGTCCTTCACCTTGTCCTGCCCCGTGGCGGTCAGGGTAGCCAGCGTCCGGCCGTGGAACGACTGCTGAAACGTGATGATCTCGTATCGTCCGGTGCCTTTTACTTTTTGCGCGTAACGCCGGGCCAGCTTGATCAGTCCCTCGTTGGCTTCCGCGCCGCTGTTGCAGAAAAACGCGCGGTCGAGGCCGGACAGGCCGCACAGCTTCTGCGCGAGCACCTCCTGCTGGGGAACGTGCATCAGATTGGAGCAGTGCCACAAGGTGTCCAACTGTTCGTGCAGCCGTTTGGTCACTTTGGGGTGAACGTGTCCCAGCGAGGTGACGGCGATCCCCGAGACAAAGTCGAGATACTCGTTGCCCTGGTCGTCCCAGACGCGGTTTCCCTCTCCCTTGACCAGGCGGATCGGCCATTTTGAATAGGTATTCATCAGATGCAGGGGGGCAGCCACTGTGCTCATGTTACGATTCCTCCTTTTACGCTCCTTGCTTGAAGCGTGTACTTTACGCGCGGCGCCCATTACGCGCCTTTTGGGACGCCTGCCTTGATCGCGGTTCCCGCCGTTTGCCCGGCGCATACCGCCCGCAGCTCTTCCGCCGTTCCCCGGCAGATGACGACCCGGGATACGCCTTGCGAGAGGGCGTCCAGAGCGGCCTGTACTTTCGGGATCATGCCGCCGGTAATCACGCCGTCCGCAATCATCTGTCCGATCTCTTCCGCGTCCGTCTCCGCCACCAGCGTCTTGGCGCCGTCCTGATCGGGGCGCAGGATGCCCGGCACGTCGGTCACCATGACCAGACGCTCCGCCGCCAGGGCGGCAGCGATCGCCCCCGCCGCCACGTCCGCGTTTACGTTGTACGTCTCCGCGCCGTCTGCGCTCACGGCCAGCGGCGCAATCACCGGCACGTAGCCGCGTTCGAGGATGGCGGCCGGGATGGACGTGTCCACCCCTTTCACCTCGCCGACCAGGCCGAGCGGTTTTGGCGTCCGCTCTGCCGTCAGCATTACGCCGTCAATTCCGCTGACGCCCCACGCCCTGGCTCCCGCCTGCGTCAGCCGGCGAACCAGCCGCTTGTTGATCTGCCCGCACAATACCATCTCCACCACCTGCAGCGTCTCTTCGCAGGTGACGCGCAATCCGTCCACAAACCGGGGAGTGATGGCCAGCCTCTCCAGCATGCCGTTGATCGCCGGACCGCCGCCGTGCACGATGACAATCCGCCGGCCGGCCTGCTGCAGGTCGGCGACCGCTTGAAAAAACGCGTCGGGCAGCAGATCCATGGTGCTGCCTCCGCACTTGATGACCACTACGCCTTGCATGTCACATCCTCCTCTACGGGAACAGCGGCACCAGCGGCAATCCGGTCGCGTCCGGCCAGCCGAACATCAGGTTCATGTTTTGGACCGCCTGACCCGCCGCCCCTTTGACCATGTTGTCGATGACGGAAAGCACGATAACCCGCCCCGTCCGCTCATCCACATGGACGGAAATGTCACAATAGTTCGAACCGTACACCTCTTTGGTCCGCGGGTGGCTCCCCGGCTTTCGCAGCCGGACAAACGGCTTGCCTTCATACGCCGACCGGTAGAGCTGATGCACGTCGTCCGCCCTCACCGCCCGCTCCAACTGTCCGTAGGCGGTGACCAGAATCCCCCGTGTCATCGGCACCAGATGGGGCGTAAACTGGACCACATGCTCCACGCCGCCCTTTCTGGACAGCTCCTGTTCAATCTCCGGGGTGTGCTGGTGCTGGGCCACCTTGTACGCGTGAATGCTTTCGTTGATTTCGCTGAAATGAACCCCCTGGGAGACGCCGCGGCCCGCTCCCGACACCCCTGACTTGGCATCGACGATCCAACTGCGGGGGTTGACCCACCCGCTTTGTGCCAACGGAATCAGCGCCAAGAGCGCAGCCGTCGGATAGCAGCCGGGATTGGCCACCAACTGCGCGCCGGCCACCTGCTCCGCGTTCCACTCCGCCAGGCCGTACACCGCCCGATCCAGCCACTCATCGGGAGCCGGCTCCCGTTTGTACCACTGCCGGTACAGTTCCCCGCTCGCCAGGCGAAAATCGCCCGACAAATCGATTACCCTGGCGCCGCGCTTGAGCAGTTGCGGCGACAGTTCCGCGCTGACGCCGGCCGGCGTGGCCAGAAACACCACGTCGTTGTCGGCGCTCATCCTCTCCGCGTCGATCGCCGACAGATGGGGCAGGGGGTAATGCTGCACATGGGGGAAGACGCTGCCCAGCGCTTCTCCCTCCGTCGAACTGGAATACAGATTGGCCACCTGCACATGGGGATGGCCGGCAAGCAGACGGATCAACTCCACGCCGCTGTAACCGGTCGCCCCGACAATCCCGACCCGGATCATAGCTCTCTCCCTCTCTTGTATTTTTATACATGAATCATAATAAAAATTCAATCAGATGGCAACCCTTCTCCCCTAAAAATCTCGGCCCCGCTTACGGCTCCCGTCCCTCTGCCCCGATGCCGCCGCTCCGTGTATCCGTTCGTTGGGCGGTCCCCAAGCGGTCACCAAAAAGAAAACGCCCGGCCATTCGCCGGACGCTTCGCGCACGTGCTATTTCTTGTCGGCCAGCCAGGCGGCAACGGTTTCGGCATCTCCGTCCTTGACCAGTCCGCCTGGCATGCTCCCCTTCCCGTTCTTGAGGATTTCCAGGATTTGTTCCTTGGTGTATTTGCCCCCCACGTGCGTCAGGTTGGGGCCGACTGCCCCCTCCAGATTCTGACCGTGGCAGCTGGCGCAGTTGTTTTTAAACAACGTTTCGGCTGTCGCGGCATCATACTTGCCCGATGGAGCGGCAGGTGTTTCCGTCGGAGGTTTTTGCCCGGCGGGCGGTTGTGCTTGTTTGCCGCCGGTGGCACAGGCACCCAGGAAGAATACAAGCGCGATGGAAAGGATGGCAAACGGGAAACGCTTCATGCTGTTCCCTCCTTTGTATGAGTATTCTTCGCTAAGTATGCCTCCGCCCGGAACAAATCATTCTTCCGCTCACAGGGAATCCGTCTACGCCAGCGGCAGTTCCAGCGGGCTCCACTCCCGCAGTTCCAGCGTCCGGGCGCCCTCCTTCACGACCGGGTCCGCTTCCGCCAGGCGGCGCGCTTCCTCGGGCGATTCTGCTTTGTAGATGACCATTCCGCCTTGCTTGTCCGTAAACGGTCCGGCCATGACCACTTTCCCCTGCTTGTAGAGGTCATTGAGGTAGCTCAGGTGGGCCGGGCGCACCTTGGCGTTCAGTTCCTGGTCAACAATCGTCAGCACGGCAACGTACAGCATGACGTCCTCTCCTTTATCAAACGACTTGTCACTGGAAGTATAGCACAATTTCGACAACTCATTCGGTCGAAGAAGTAGGATTTTCCACGAAAACAGCGAACGATTGAAGGAGGAGCAACAAGAAAGGCGGTAGATAATGGGAAGGCAGATACAACTTTATACGTCCCTGTTTCAGAACAATCCTGACGCTGTCTTTACGGTTGACATGGAAGGCGGGTTTACGAGTGTGAATCCGGCCGGGGAAGCGCTTACGGGATACGCTGCAAACGAGCTCTTCGGCAGTAAGATCTGGGACATTCTCTCGCGCAAAACGGACGGCAATCATGTCGAAGAGATGGTCAAAGCTCTCTATGACGGAGTCCGCAAAAACCGCCATTATTTCCTTCGACATAAACACGGCCATTTCATCGAAATCAGTGTGACCAGTTTTCCCATTTTCGACAACGGAAAAGTGGCCGGGCGGTACGCAATTGCCAAGGACATCACGGCATACAAGCGGACCGAAGAGGCCCTGCACCAAATGGAAAAAAATTTTCGGCTCATCTCTGAAAACGTAATGGACCTGATCCGGATCACCGACACGAACGGCGTGATTCAATACGCCTCCCCCTCGCACCTTACCGTGCTGGGCATTGCGCCGCAACAGCTTTTGAATCTCCCTTGTTTTTCCCTGCTGCATCCGGACGAACGGGAAAAAGCCAGAGCATCCTATCGGCAGATGGTGGAAAGCAAGCGGCCGGTTGAAAAGGAGTACCTGTACCGGCATCAGGACGGGCGGACCCTGCTGTTTGAAGTGAAAGGGAGGCCGGTCATCGGCCCCAACGGAGAAGTGGAACATGTGGTGGTCATCGGCCGGGACATCACGGAGCGCAGGCGGACGGAAGACATGCTGCGCAACTCGGACAAGCTGTCCGTCCTGGGGGAGCTGGCGGCGGGGATCGCCCACGAGATCCGCAATCCGCTTACCGCGCTGAAGGGTTTTATCCAGCTTTTGCAGACGGAGCAGTCGACCAACGATCAGTATCTGCGCATCATGCTGTCGGAGATCGAACGGATCAACTTTATCACCAGCGAACTGCTGCTTTTGGCCAAGCCCCAGGCGCTGCGCTATCAGCGGCACGACCTGCTGCCGCTCCTGCAAACCGTGATCAAGCTGCTGGAGCCGCAGGCCAATCTGAAAAACGTAACCATCCAGACCCGGTTCCCCGATGCCGCCCCTTGTATCACCTGCGAAGAATACCAGATCAAGCAGGTATTCATCAACATCGTGAAAAACGGCATGGAAGCCATGCCGCACGGAGGAACGCTCACGGTTGACGTGTCGGCCGAGGGTACGGCCGAAGTGGTGGTCCGGATCATCGACGAAGGAGACGGCATCCCCGAGGAGATGATCCCCAAATTGGGCGAGCCCTTTTACAGTACCAAAGAACAAGGAACAGGCCTCGGCCTGATGGTGAGCCACAAAATCATTCGTGAACACCGCGGTTCCATCGCCATCCACAGCACGGTGGGAAAAGGCACCACGGTGGAGATCCGGCTGCCGATGTCAGACTTCTGCCCGTAACAGACGGACGACGGCACCGGGTGCATTGGTAATGATCCCGTCGGCTCCGCACGCGACCAGCCTTCTGACGTCCTCTTCCCGGTCTGCCGTGTACGCCAGCACCTTCACCCCTGCGGCATGAGCAGCGTGGACCAGTTCGGATGTGACCAGGTGATGCCACACGTGCAGGGACCCCACCGGGTACGGCAGACGGCGGAGATAGCCGACCGGATCGTACAGGACGGCCTCGTACAACAGCCCCAGACACAAATCAGGCTCTCGCCGATGTACCTCCTCCAAGACCTTGTGGTCAAACGAGGAGACGATCAGCGAGAGCTTGTGTTTCCAGGGGCTCAGCCGTTCTGCGACGGCCGAGCCGATTCCGTCGTACCAGACAGGCCCGTTTTTGATCTCCACATTGACCACCGCTCCGGCGGGAAACAGCGGGAGGACGTCCGCCAGCTCCGGCACCGTCTCGCCCGCGTGGCGGGAGGAAAACCAGGCCCCGGCCGAAAGCCCGGCGAGCTCCGCCATCGTTTTGCTTCCCACCAGTCCCGTACCGGTGGTCGTGCGGTCCAACACGTGATCGTGAATCACACAGAGACGGCCGTCCGCCGTCAGATGCACGTCCAGCTCGACGCCGTCCGCTCCCTGCTCCATCGCCAGCAGGAACGCGGCCCGGGTGTTTTCCGGCGCGTCGGCGGAAGCGCCCCGGTGTGCCACAATCGAGGGTCTGCCGGCCATCGCGACTCCTCCTATCGCTTGATCTGCGAACGCAGATAGGCGTCGATAAACGGATCAATCTCCCCGTCCATTACGGCCTGTACGTTGCCGACCTCCACGTTGGTGCGGTGGTCTTTCACCAGGCTGTACGGGTGGAAGACATACGAACGGATTTGGCTTCCCCAGGCGATGTCCTTCTGCTCGCCCTGGATGGCCTGCAGCGTTTTTTCCTGCTCTTCCCGCTTCCGCTCAAACAGGCGGGCTGCCAGCATTTTCATCGCCCGTTCCCGGTTTTTGATCTGGGAGCGCTCCGTCTGGCAGGTGACGACGATCCCCGTCGGCAGGTGCGTGATCCGGACGGCGGAGTCGGTCGTGTTAATGTGCTGACCGCCCGCGCCGCTGGAGCGATAGGTATCGATTTTCAGATCCTCGGGACGGATTTCCACGTCGGTGTCTTCCTCAATCTCCGGCAGCACATTGCAGGAGACGAACGAGGTGTGGCGTCGGCCCGAAGCGTCGAACGGAGAAATCCGCACGAGGCGGTGCACCCCTTTTTCCGATTTCAGGTAGCCGTAGGCGTTGTGCCCCTTGATCAGCAGGGTGACGCTCTTAATGCCGGCCTCGTCACCCGGCAGGTAGTCCAGGGTCTCCACCTTGAAGCCCTTCGACTCCGCCCAGCGGGTGTACATGCGCAGCAGCATCGACGCCCAATCCTGGGACTCGGTGCCGCCCGCGCCCGGGTGCAGTTCCAGAATCGCGTTGTTCTTGTCGTATTGGTCGCTGAGCAAAAGCTCCAGCTCAAAGCTCTCAAACTCTTTTTTCAGCGCCTGGGCGCTCTCGTACAGGTCCTGGATCATCGATTCGTCGCCTTCTTCAATGACCAGCTCCAGCATCACCTGCAGGTCCTCGTACTGGGCGTCCAGTTTGGCCATGGTCTCCACCAGGCCTTTGAGCGCATTCAGTTCGCTGATGGTTTTTTGCGCGGCGTCGTTGTCATCCCAGAAGTCGGGAGCGAGCATCCGCTCCTCCAGTTCGCCGATTCGTTCCTGTTTCGCAGGGAGGTCAAAGAGACCCCCTGATATCCGCTAATCGCTTAGCCATACTGGACATCTCTTGCTTGACGTCCGCAATGTCGATCAATGCCATGTGCGAATCACCTTCTCTTCCTTGTGCTATGTTACATTGTACCGCAAATCGGCGGATTCGCAACCGGACAACGTCGATTCGGGCGTGGCAGAGGCGTCAGCACGTCGTTACCCCTCCGGCGGGGCGGGCGCCGATCGGACGTCCTGCGGGGCGTTCCCCATGTCCCCGCTTCCCGCATGAACGAGCACGCTCCCTCCGGACGGTACCGCCCACCTGTCCGCGGCCTGCAGGCGCTCCGCCTGCTGCGTCCATCCTCCGGCGGCTTGACTGCGCGCGCACATCCCCGCCGCACCGCTGTGTCCGCCGTACGCTCGGAATCCGGCCGCTGCACCGGCCTTGTCCGGGATGACGCACCCCGCCGGCGCCGCTTTTGACCAATTGGGTTCCGGAATTTCACGCGTCAGCCTTTCATCGAGGTAGACGACGTCCCTCGCGGCAAACACCACCTCCGGCTGTCTTTCTCCCTCGTCAGTTTCCGGCTTGTCCATCTGTATCTTTCTGTCGGCCAGCAGGTAGGCCGGTTTCTGCTGGTGACCGGCCTGGACCGCATCCAGCGTGGCCGCAATACGCTCCAGCATCAGCTTCCCTTGTATGCCCATCACGTTACTCGACGTTCTCATGGTTCATTCCCCCGTCTCTCGTGTGGATGATTTCCAGGTAAAAGTGGTGTACTTCCGATTGTATTCATTTTGCCTGGTTTTTCCACGAGAATCGTTCGATGCCTTTTTCCAGTGTTAGACAAAACCGCCAAGTCTCTTCGGCGAGGCGCACCAGAAACGGGCGAATGCTGTCTAGCCGCAGGGAGACGGGGAGAAAAAAACCGCTCCTCCCGACACGGGAAGAGCGGTTTGCTATGCGCAGCGTTCTCTATTAGCAATTACTGGCCTCGCTTCATCTGACGGCGGCGTTCCTGTTCTTCCGCGCGGCGCTGGGCGCGGTTTTTCGGCTCCGCATCGCCGGACGTCTCGCCCACGGGGCGCTCCGAAGGGCCGGAGGTTTGCAGTTGGGCCGGATTGACCGCCTGGCCGCGCACCACTTCCTGACGCTCCAGGTTTTGGCTGACCTCCGCCTTCATGATGTACATCGCCACTTCTTCCTCGATGGAGGCGATCATGTTCTGGAACATTTCGTATCCTTCAAACTGATACTCGCGCAGCGGATCGTTCTGGCCGTACGCGCGCAGGTGAATTCCCTGACGCAGCTGCTCCATCGCGTCGATGTGGTCCATCCACTTGCTGTCCACGGCACGCAGCACGACCACTTTCTCGAACTCGTTCATCATCTCGCCGATTTCCGCTTTGCGCTTCTCGAACTGCTTCGCCACTTCGTTTTTCAGCAGTTCGGCAATTTCCTCGGCCTCTTTGCCCTTCAGCATGGAGACGGTAATCGTCTCGTCGTGCAGGAAGGTGTTGTTGGCCACCTCAACCAGCCCTTGCAGGTTCCAGTCTTCGGGAACCTCCTCCTGCGGGCAGTAGGCTTCCACGTTGCGGTCGATGACGCTGTGGATCATCTTGAGCACGACTTCGTCCAGGTTGTCCTGCTCGAGGATCTCGCGGCGCTGCTTGTAGATAACGGCGCGCTGCTGGTTCATCACGTCGTCGTACTGGAGAACCACTTTCCGCGCGTCGAAGTTGGCTCCCTCCACCCGTTTTTGGGCGGACTCGACAGCACGCGTCACCAGCCGGCTCTCGATCGGCATGTCTTCTTCCATGCCGAGGCGGTCCATCATGTTCATGATGTTGTCTGCACCAAAGCGGCGCATCAGCTCATCCTGCAGGGAGAGGAAGAACTGGGAGGAACCCGGGTCCCCCTGACGTCCGGCACGGCCGCGCAGTTGGTTGTCAATCCGGCGACTTTCATGCCGCTCGGTACCGATGATGTGCAGGCCGCCCAGCTCCGCCACGCCTTCGCCCAACTGGATGTCGGTACCGCGGCCCGCCATGTTGGTGGCGATGGTCACGGCGCCGTACTGGCCGGCACGGGCGACGATCTCCGCCTCGCGAGCGTGGTGCTTGGCGTTCAGGACGTTGTGCGGCACGCCTTTTTGCTTCAGCATTTGCGAGAGACGCTCCGAGTTTTCGATCGAGATGGTCCCGACGAGCACGGGCTGCCCCTTCTTGTGCCGCTCGACGATGTCGTTGACGACAGCGCGGTACTTGGCCGCTTCCGTTTTGAAGATCAGGTCGGGCAGGTCTTTGCGGATGACCGGCTTGTTGGTCGGAATCACCACCACGTCCAGACCGTAAATTTTCTTGAACTCTTCTTCCTCGGTCTTGGCCGTACCGGTCATGCCGGACAGCTTCTCGTACATCCGGAAGTAGTTTTGCAGCGTGATTGTCGCCAGCGTCATGCTTTCGCTCTGGACGCGCAGCCCTTCCTTCGCCTCGATCGCCTGGTGCAGACCATCGCTGTAGCGGCGGCCCACCATCAGACGGCCGGTAAATTCGTCGACGATCACCACTTCGCCGTCCTGCACCACGTAATCCACGTCCCGTTTGAACAGGACTTGCGCCTTGAGGGCGATGTTGATATGGTGGTTCAGGGTCATGTGGGCGGTGTCGTACAGGTTCTCAATGTTGAACGCCTGCTCCACCTTGGCCACACCCTCGTCGGTCAGGGTGACGATTTTCAGCTTTTCGTCCACGGTGAAGTCCTTTTCCGGCTCCAGCCGCTTTACAAAATGGGCGCAGATGTAGTACAGCTCCGTGGAACGGTTGGCCGCCCCGGAGATGATCAGCGGCGTCCGGGCTTCGTCGATGAGGATGCTGTCCACCTCGTCGATGATGGCAAAGAACAGGGGGCGCTGCACCATCTGCTCCTTGTAGAGCACCATGTTGTCGCGCAGGTAGTCAAAGCCGAATTCGTTGTTGGTTCCGTACGTGATGTCGCAGTTGTAGGCGGCCCGCTTTTCTTCGGCGCTCATCCCGGCCTTGTTCAAGCCGACGGTCAGGCCGAGGAAGTTGTACAGCTTGCCCATGATGGTCGCGTCGCGCTCGGCCAGGTATTCGTTGACGGTAACCACGTGCACGCCCTTGCCCAGGAGTGCGTTCAGGTACGTCGCCAGCGTCGCCACGAGCGTTTTCCCTTCACCGGTTTTCATCTCGGCGATGCGGCCTTCCTGCAGCACCATACCGCCGATCAACTGTACGTCAAAGTGGCGCATGCCGAGCACGCGCTTGGAGGCCTCGCGCACCACGGCAAACGCTTCGTTGAGAATATCGTCCAGCGTCTCTCCTTGAGCCAGGCGGTTTTTGAACTCCGTCGTCTTCTCGCGCAGCTGCTCGTCGGTCAACGCCGAAATGCTCGGTTCCAGCGCGTTGATCTTTTCCACGCGCTTAAACATCTTTTTGATTTCACGTTCGTTGCTGTCGCCAAAAATCTTTTTCACGAGTCCTAACATAAGGACACCCCTTCCTAGTGGCAAAGCTACCTCGAATTCCTTCCTTGCGCAGCCACATCCGGGTCCCCGCAGGGGGCTTCCTAGTGGCAAAGCTGCCTCGATTTCCTTCCTTGCGCAGCCACATCGAGTCCCCGCAGGGGAGACTCCTTCCACATGTTCCTAGCGAAAAAAAGCATCTCTACTATTTATGTTCTCTAAAAAGCTATTTTATCAAATTGCAACAAGCGGATACAAGTAAAGGGGAGTTGCCAGAAGAAAGCAACTCCCCTTGGTGCTCATCCTCGTCCCGGTCACTTCGGTTCGATCAGCCCGTAGCGTCCGTCGTTGCGGCGGTACACCACGTTGACGTCATTGGTCTCGCTGTTTTGAAAGACGAAGAAGTTGTGACCCAGCATATCCATCTGCATGACCGCTTCATACGCGTCCATCGGTTTCAGGTCAAACCGTTTGGTGCGAACGATGTCGATCTCCACGTCATCTTCCTCGTTCTCGTCCGTCGTCAGGACGGCGATGGATTCGTTATCGCGAAGGAGGGCTTTATTGTTGGTCTCGACGCGCAGTTTGCGCATCAGTTTGGTTTTATGCTTACGGATTTGTCGTTCCAGTTTTTCGGCCACCAGGTCGATGGCGGCGTACATGTCGTCATGGGTTTCTTCCGCCCGGATAATCACTCCGCCGAGCGGAATGGTTACCTCGATGGTGGCTTCGTTCCGCAGTACCCTCATGGTGACTTGGGCTTCAGCAGGCTGCGGAGTTTCAAAGTATTTTGCAAGACGGCCGACTTTCTTTACCACATACTCTCGAAGTGCTGCGGTGACTTCCATGTTTTCTCCACGAATATTGAATTTCATGGTTCAAACCTCCTTCCGTCTTTACCTATGTCTATTCCGTACCTATGGATAAAATCCTCCCCGCCCGCTACAAAAAACCTTTACAAAACCTTTACAATACGACAAAATCCGACATATTTCTGCCAACAATTTCTAATATCCCCTGTGCTATAATGATTCTAACCAATATATGCCGCCGACTTTCTTCGCACGGGAGGAACCATCATGGCAGAAGCAAAGCCTTCACGCTCCATTCTCGGAAAAACGCTGGCGCAGGATGTGTACAACCAATACGGTCTCCTGCTTCTGCCCGCCGGCGCGGTCCTGCACGAAAGCGACATTCGCCTGCTGTCTGCCCACCAGGTGGAAACAGTGCACCTGGCGGAATCCGAAGAAGATCCTGCCATGCCGACTCCTCTCATCCACTGGCAGGAGGCAGAGGCAGCCCGCCAATACATGGAAGCCGTCAAACAGACGGAGCACTTGTTTCTGCAGATCGCCAACGGCTCCATCCCTCCGCTGCACCAGTTTAACGAGGTCTTTTATCCGTTGCTGGACGACGTATTGAAGCAGCACGGCTTTCTCCGCTTCGTATACATAAAAGAAGGAACGGAACAATACACCTACCGCCATTCCCTGCACGTGGGCATCCTGTCCGCCCTGATCGGCAAACTGATGGGCCGCTCCCGGGAAGAGATCGTTCGTCTGGGACAAGCCGGCCTGCTGCATGACGTAGGCAAAATGCTGATGCCTCCAGACATCCTGATGAAACCCACCCGACTTACGGACGAAGAGTTCGCCATCATGAAACAGCATGCCAAGCTGGGTGAGCAGCTTCTCCGTTCCATGGAAGGGGCAGACGAGATCATCCCGCTGTGTGCGCTCATGCATCACGAGCGGCTGGACGGCAGCGGCTACCCCAATGGTCTCACGCAAGCGGACATCCCGCTCGAATGCCAAATCGTCAGCGTCGCGGACGTGTTTGACGCGATCTGCTCCGACCGCGTCTACCGCAAAGGGACATCGCCGTTTGAAGCGTCCAACGTCCTCTGGCAGTCGGCCTGCGAGGGCAAGCTGAACCCGGAGATCGTCACCCGGTTCATCCACTACGTCGTCATGCTCTACGTCGGTTCCCGCGCCTGCCTGAACAACGGCGAGCAGGTGGAAGTGGTGATGATCCACACGGACGAACCGATGCGCCCTCTGGTCCGCCGCGGCGACGACTATCTCGATCTGCGGCAGCACCGCTCCCTGCACATCCAGTCCATCATCGCGTAATAGAAAAAATCCCCCCGGTCTGTTCCATGGACCAGGGGGATTCGCTTTCCCGTCAGGTAAGCGTTTGCAATTGGCGATTAGCGCTTCACCACGTTAGCCGCCTGCGGGCCGCGGTCGCCGTCGACGATGTCAAACTCGACGGACTGCCCTTCTTCCAGCGTCCGGAATCCGTCAGCCTGGATCGCCGTGTAATGCACGAATACGTCGCCGCCGTCCTCCCGCTCAATAAATCCGTACCCTTTTTCTGCGTTGAACCATTTTACCTTGCCATGCATCGAAAAAAACAACCCTTTCTTTTGTAAAAACTTGGGATTGCCCATCCCTTGTGAATGACTATATCACCCAGAGAAACAAGAGTCAAATCTCCCCTTATTTGGGGGAATATTTCTTCTCCAAGCCCCTCACGACGACCCGCGACAGGAACAGGGTGAGCACCAGGTACACGGCCGCCTCCGTCAGGTACGGGGGATACCGCTCAAAGGTGTTTTTGGCCACGTTCATGGCCGCGTAGTTCAGATCCGGAGTGGCGATGACCGCCGTC
Organism: Brevibacillus sp. WF146; assembly: GCF_001673705.2. Taxonomy (NCBI): domain Bacteria; kingdom Bacillati; phylum Bacillota; class Bacilli; order Caryophanales; family Paenibacillaceae; genus Brevibacillus; species Brevibacillus sp. WF146. The sequence goes on along the minus strand of NZ_CP109943.1, from coordinate 660,657 downwards.
AGCGAGGAGTCCTTCAACAGGGCGATAAACTCGTTGCCCAGCGCCGGCAGCATGCGGGTAAACGCCTGCGGGATGACGATCAGCCGCATCGCCATGCCCTTGGTCATGCCGAGCGAACGGGCCGCTTCCATCTGCCCCGGGTCGATGGACTGAATACCCGCGCGAAAAATCTCCGCGATGTAGGCGGCGGCGTTCAGGGACAGGGCGATCAAGCCGGAGTAGATCGCTTCCGGGCTGTTTTCTCCCGGAAAAAAGATTTCCCAGATTGAAGGGATGACGGCAAAGTGGATCAGCAGGATCTGCACCAGCATCGGCGTGCCGCGAAACAGCTCCACGTAAATCGCACAGGGAATGCGCAGCAGCCCGTTTTTCGACAGCTTCCCCAGACAGAGAAACAGTCCCAGCAAGGTCCCGAGCACCGTCGCGACGGTGGTCAGCAGGATCGTGTTCACGATCCCGCGCAGAAACAACTCCCGGTACTCGTAGATGACACTCCAATCCAGAGGGATTCCTCCTTTCACATGATGCGTTCCGCCGGATGGAAACAGCAACGGGTACGCCAGTGGACGACGTACCCGGCCGGTCGCGCTGTTTACTCGTTACCGAAGTACCGGTTGTAGATTTCCTGCAGTTTTCCGTTTTCCTTGATCGTTTTCAGACCCGCGTTGATCTTGTTCAACAGCTCCGTATTGCCCTTTTTCACAATGATGCCGTAATACTCTTTTTCAAAGGAATCGTCTTTGATCATCTTGAACTTCTTGTCCTTGAATTTCTTGACGTAGTACTTGATCATGCCGTCGTCGCCCACCACGGCGTCGACGCGTCCGTTGTAAAAGTCGTCGATCGCGGACGGCATGTCGTCGTAGCCTTTCAGCCCCTCATAAGTGTTGCCGAACGCCTTTTGCACGACCAATTCGCCGGTCGTCGCCGCCTGCACGCCGATCTTCTTGCCTTTCAGGTCGGCCAGCTTGGTGACCGGAGAGTTCTCCGGAACGAGGATCAACTGGTTGGCTTCAAAATAGGGTTCAGAAAAGTCGTACTTTTGCTTGCGGTCCTCGCGAATCGTGATCGACGAAATCCCGATATCCACGGTCCCCCTGTCCAGTCCGTCAAAGAGCGGGTCCCAACCGGTGTTTTTCCATTCGATCTTGAACCCGGCGGCTTCCGCGATAGCATTCATCACGTCGATGTCGTGACCGCTGATCTTGTCCGCCTCCATCATCTGAAACGGCGGATACGCCGCGTCGGTACCGACCACGTACACTTTTTCCGCCGCACCGCCGCCTCCCGAGGAACCGCTGCCGCTTGCCGCCGGCTTGTCACCCGTACCACAGGCGGATACCAGCAGACCGACCCCAACCGTCAGCACCAGCGACATCAACCATTTGTTTCCGCGCCTCATGTTTGAATAACCCCCTTGTCTGTATCTCTCTGCTTTGCTTTTCCCCAGCGCTGTCCACATCGAGATAACGGTCGCTTCGCGTTCTCCACAAAGTTGTCCACATTATCCACAGACGGTTGTGCACAAGCTGGGAATAACTCACCCCGCCCTGCGTCCCTGCTGCCCTCGGCGTCAGGGACAGGCAGGAAACAAGGTTCGTTCCAAAAAAAGAAAGAAGGATTCCTGTCAGAAATAGTTCTCTCTGATACACGGGAATCCTTCCAGAAAAAGTATTTTTATTGACAGAAAAATTTGAACTGTTATTCCTTTTCCACCAGGATGAGCAAGTCCACGCGGCGGTTGCGGGGGCCGTTCCCCGCGTTGGCCTTGTCCACCAGCGTGGCGTGTTCGCCCCAACCCGCCACGGTAAAGCGGGAGGCCGGCAGACCGTGGATGTTCACCAGTTCGCGCATCACCGCAATAGCCCGCGCCGACGACAGCTCCCAGTTGGAGCGGTACGGGCTTTGGGCAGCAGGGGTATCGTCCGTGCAGCCTTCGATCCGGACGCGGTACGAAAAGCGCTTCAAGACCCGCGCCACGACGTCCACGACCTGTTTTCCCTCGTCCTTCAGATCGGCGGAGCCGCTGCCGAACAGGATCGTTTCCGGCAGGCGCACCCGCAGCCCGTCCCCGGTCTCTTCGAAGTCGACATGCTTCGCCTGCAGCACGGAGGCGAGCTGCGTCCGGATGGTCTCCATGTCGCGCTTTGCCGCATCGCTGGCAGCCGGCGGCGCCTCCGGGCGGGGACGGCTCTCTCCCGCGCTCTTCCCCTCCACGGCGGCCGCCAACGCTTCGCGCCTCGCTTCCAGTTGGTGAATCTCCCGCTCCAGCTCCAGCTTTTGCAGGTTCAGCAGGTCGAGGCTCTCGTGCACCTGTTTCAAGCTGGCCTGCTGCCGGGCCGCTTCGTCCATCTGCACCTTGATCTTGGTCGCATGGGCCGCGGCGATAATGACGACAATCACAAACAGCAGGGTAAACAGGTCGCTGTAGCTGATCAGCCAGCTCTTTTCCAGTTCCTTTTCGTCGTACAGCCGGTCGTCATGCATGGCGATCCTGCCTTTCGATCGTTCCTCTGACGCTGCCCGGCGGCTTGATCAGCACCAGCTTGCGGTCCCCGGGCAGGAACGAATTCAGTTTTTCAAACAGCAGACGCGGCGTCTCCATCCGCTGCAGCCCGACGCACCCTTCGATGTAGAGCCGCTTTTCGAACATTTCCTGGTCGTGGATGTCCATCAGCCGGTAGTAGCACGGCAGGGCAACCAGGTTGGCCAAGAGCGCCCCGTACAGCGTCGCCACCACCGCCGAACTGAGGCTGTACCCGGTCTGGGTAAAGTCGGAGAGCGTCTTCAGCACCCCCGTCATCCCCAGCAGCGTCCCTACCAGTCCCATGCCCGGCGCCAGCAGGCTGATCAGTCGGAAGAAGCCGGCCGCCTGCTGGTAGCGGTACTGCTCCCCTTTCAGCTCGTTTTCCAGAATCATGCGCAGTTCTTCCTCCGGCACGCCTTCAATCGCCAGCAAGCTGCCGCGGCGGACGAACGAATCTTTCTCGTTCTGCAGTTCTTTTTCCAACGCCAGATACCCCTGTTCCTTCTGCACCAGGGCGTAGTAGTAGAATCGTTTGATCGTCTCTTCCACGTTTCCCTCCCGGCCGTGCACCAGGAGCCGGATCAAGGGGCGCAGTTCCAGGTGCCTGCGCTTGATCGCGTAGGCGATCAGCACGGCCAGCGCCACCAGCTCGATCGCCGTTACGTTCAGCAGATCGGCTGCGCTGCCGTTGAGGTAGACCGCGTGCACAAACATGAGCAAGACCGCTCCCACCAGCAGGAGCGAGCGACGTTTTGTCGACAAGAGGTGTCACCATCCCGTTGAGTTTGTTCTGTTACGTGTATCGGTTAATCGCTCGTGGTTGATGAATGCGTAGTGAAGCGGATGGATTCTTGGGTGAGGGGGCCCATCGACCAAACGCGTTTTTGCCCACACAAAAAAACGGCCGCTCCAGCCGTTTTTTGCTGATTTGGTTTTCTTATAGCAAACCGGTCGCGTCTTTCAGCTTTTGGATGTCCCGCTTTTGAAAGCGGTAGTCTTGATACAGAACCTTGAAATCGGCCTCCATGTTGTCGAAGCGCTGTTCGAAACGGTCAAACCGCTGGCTGAAGCTGGTCATTTCGGTTTTCATTTTGGTTGTTTCTGTGTTGAGGACCGTCACGTCCTCTTTCAGCTCGGCTACGTCTCGCTTGAGAACCGCCACTTCCACTTTCAGTTCGGCCACGTCTCTCTTGAGCTGCGCAACGTCCTCCTTGAGTTCCGCCACGTCCGTCTTAATCTGGACTATTTCCCCTTCCAAACGGCGCACATCCATGGTCAGTGCCTCCAGTTTGGAATTGGTTACCTCCTGGCTTTCCCTGATGGCCCTGAGCATCCCCAGGATCTCCTCCTGCATCGGCCAGCCCCCTTTTGCTCGCTCTTTCCCCTATTATAGCAAGAGCGCCGAGACAAAAATATCGGGAACCGCCGGATATTTTATTTGCAAGATGTTTTCTCTAATCCGCCGCAAGCAAAATGCCGATACCAAAATAGATCCCCATGTTTGTCCCATGAACCTGTACGGAAGAAGGTGAACGAACGTGAACATGGTCCAACTGAAGCAAGCCATCTCCATCAGCCTGACCAAACAGGTGCAGTCCACCGCCCAGGCGCTGGCTTCCACGATGCTGGAGGACTTCGCCAAAACCCAGCAAAACATCCAGCAGGCCGCACAGGCTCCGCATCCGACACTGGGGAAAGTGCTTGACGTGCGGGTGTAACCCGGGACAGAACGGGCAGGCTGTCGACGTTGACAGCCTGCTTGGTTTTTTGTGGCATGCGAGATGTGCCCGTTTGGCAGTTCGGATCGTCTCTTCCCCGTCCTTCCTCCCCTATCACCATCGAATCCCGATCTGACCCTTTACCATGAACCCCATTTTCGTCATATCCGAGAGTTTTTCCCGTCATTATCTATTCAGAAAAGCATCAGGATTATCTGCTATGCAAATGGAACAGCATGTCTCTTCTTTTGGAATGCACAGAAAAGGCCGCTATTAAAAAACCAGCAGCCTTTTCCATCCACCGTTCGCGTTAGTCTTTCCCTCAAGGGTTATATATCGAAAGACTGAAGTGATAAACGTCACGATCACTTACATTCTCTATTTTTCTGGCCGACGATGGTTGTGCAGCGTCGTATATGCCCTCGTAGAATTCAATATTTACAATGTCGTAGTAATGTGTTGCAAGCGGCAGAGAGTAAACGTGCTCCCCAATCGCTGCCGGCAAGATCATCTGAAAGGCGAAGCGCCCGTTGGCGTCTGTGATGAATTCCATCTGTTTGACGGCTGCCGAATTGAGATGGCCAAGGAAACGGAAGGTCATTTTTTCATTGGGCAGCGGATTTCCGCTGTGATCGGCAACAGTGCCTTCAAACGTAACCGGGACAAAATCATCCACACGCCACTTGTTTCCGTACCCATAGTTGATCGGGCCTCCCCCGCTTGGAGTGATGACATTGGTTATTTGAACGCTGCCTACATCTGCAGGCGTGTCCACGCGGTCATTTGGATCCGGCGTGCTGCGATACGTAAACGCGGATTTCAACGTGTAGGATTGCCCATCCGGGTTGACAACCGTGATATCAACCGTACCCTCTGTATTGGCCACAGGAGCTTTTACTTTCAAGTAACCGTCCGTATAGTAAGCCAGAATGCTTGCCTGGGTGTCCCCAAAGAATACCTTGACATCCGGCTTAAGATTTGCCCCCAGCAAGTATACCTCTTTTTCCTCCGCCAACAATCCACTGGATGGTGTCACACTTGTCAACTGCGGGGAAGGATCGGCCAAATAGGTATAGGCAGCGGCTAATGTTGCTTCTTTTCCGTCTGGGTTTACCACTTTTACATCAACCGTTCCCGGGGCATCTGCCGGGGGCGCTTCCACCTTCACTCGGCCTGTCCCGTAATAGGTGATGATCTTGGCTTCCTTGCTGCCCATGTACACTTTTAAACCTTGGGCGAAGTCTTTTCCGTCAATGTAGATCGCTTCGCCTCCTTGCAGTTTCCCGCTGGTCGGATTAATCTTTGTAATGCCCGGAATCAGCTCCGGCGGCGCCTGATACGTGTAGGCGTTGGCCAGCACCGCTTCTTTTCCGTCCGGGTTTACCACTTTTACGTCGACCGTTCCCGGGACATCTCCCGGGGGTGCTTGTACTTTCACTCGGGTCGCCCCGTAATAGGTGAGGAGCTTGGCTTCCTTGTCGCCCATGTACACTTTTAAGCCCTGGGCGAAGTCTTTTCCGTCAATATAGATTGCTTCGCCCCCTTCCAGTTTTCCGCTGGTCGGATTAATCTTTGTAATGCCCGGAATTAGCTCCGGCGGCGCCTGATACGTGTAGGCGTTGGCCAGCACCGCTTCTTTTCCGTCCGGGTTCACCACTTTTACGTCGACAGTTCCCGGGGCATCTCCCGGGGGTGCTTGCACTTTCACTCGGCCCGTCCCGTAATAGGTGAGGAGCTTGGCTTCCTTGCCGCCCATGTACACTTTTAAGCCATGGGCGAAGTCTTTTCCGTCAATGTAGATCGCTTCGCCTCCTTGCAGTTTCCCGCTGGTCGGATTAATCTTTGTAATGCCCGGAATCAGCTCCGGCGGCGCCTGATACGTGTAGGCGTTAGCCAGCACCGCTTCTTTTCCGTCCGGGTTTACCACTTTTACGTCGACCGTTCCCGGGACATCTCCCGGGGGTGCTTGTACTTTCACTCGGGTCGCCCCGTAATAGGTGAGGAGCTTGGCTTCCTTGCTGCCCATATACACTTTTAAGCCTTGAACGAAGTCTTTTCCGTCAATGTAGATCGCTTCGCCTCCTTCCAGCTTCCCGCTCGTCGGGGTAAGTTTAGTAATCGAAGGTGCCTCTGCTGCGTGTACTTGAAAGGATCCTACACCCGACAAAAGAAAAAACAAAATTAGAACAAGGAATACCGAGATGTTTTTTGATAGTGATCCATACTCTTGCTTCATTTTTTACACTCCTTTTCCAGAATGGTGATATATATAATTATCGGAACCATTATTAATTTTTGTTACTTTCGTACCATCCCTTCAATTTTTTTCTACATTTGTGTTTTTGACCGGGAGTTCGAACTGTAAGTCCCATCCTTATTTTCACGAAGTCGGTAACTGTTTCCTCAGATGCTGACATGATGAGAGTGAGGCAAAAGCTGTTCCATATCGTGTAGCTGTACATCTGTGATGGGAACCCAAAAACTACTACTTCTAAACAAAAGAAGGACCAAAGTCCTTTATAAGCAGGAACTTTGGTCCAACCTTTCATGACCCACAAATTATTTGTATTCAAATGGCATCGTATTGCTTTCTCTACCGTCCGGATTAACGACTTTAATATTGACTATTCCGGGCCCAGCTGCAGGAGGTGACTTGACGGTAAACCGTTTCGAATGATAATAATAGTCAATTTTCCCTTCTACATCGCCGAAATAGACTTTCATTCCTGGATCAAAATCGGTTCCGTCAATATATACAATCGTTCCACCCGCAACCGGTCCACTAGTCGGATAGATCTTGGTAATTTTCGGAGGTTGCGGCTCCGGTGGTTTATCATACGTAAAGGTTGTCGTTGCACTTTGTCCATCCGGTGTAGTTACTACTACGTCAACGGGACCGTATACCGAGCTGCTCGGCGTAATAAATCGAAAACGGGTGCTGTTGTAGTACGTAGCAATATTCACTGGTTTCCCGTTAACAGTCAGGGTCATGTTTGGATGGAAGTTTTTCCCGTCAATATAAACTTCCGTGCCGCCAGCCATCGGACCATTCGCGGGATAAATCTTGGTAATCGCAGGAACTGGCACCTGATACGTATACCCATTCGGGTACGTATACGTTTGCCCATCGGGGTTGGTAAGCGTAATGTCAACAGGACCTACATAACCGTTGGAGGGCGGAGCTTTGACGCTCACCCTGGAACTGTTGTAGTAGTACTCAAGAGAAACAGGAGTGTCTCCAAATTTGACTACTGCTCCCTTTTTGAAGTTGACACCGTCGATATATACCAATTCACCGCCTGTGGTTAGACCTGCATTAGGCGAAATATTGGTGATTTCTACGGGTTCCGGCTTGGGAGCAATATACGTATATGCTCCAGGAAGAACGCCTTCTTGTGAATCTGGATTCACAATTTTTACGTCTACCGGCCCGTCTATTGGCGAAGCTGGCGCTTTTACCAAGACCCGAAGCTTGGAATAGTATTGGGTGACAGGTGCTTCAACATTGCCGAAGTACACCTTCAGACCGCTGGCAAACTCTTTACCGTCGATGTAAACGTCAGTTCCTCCGGCAATTGGACCACTGGTCGGATAGATTTTCGTAATGCTTGGCGGTGCAGGAGGAGGTGGAGCAATATAGGTGTACCCATCCTCTTTTACTGCTTCCAATCCGCTGGGATTTACGACTTTCACTTCTACGGGACCTGCGACTGCAGATGCCGGAGCTTTTACCAAAATGCGCGTTTTGGAATAATACTGGGTAACAGGCGCTTCGATCCCGCCAAAGTATACTTGTAATCCACTGGCAAACTCCTTGCCATCAATATAAACATCGGTCCCTCCCGCCATCGGACCACTGGCCGGATTTATTTGTGTAATGCTTGGTGGTGCAGGAGGCGGAGGCGCAATATACGTATATCCTTCCGGCTTGACCGTCTCGTCCCCATTCGGATTCACAATCTTAACGTCCACCGGTCCAGCCACATTGGAAGAAGGAGCCTTTACCAATACACGAGTCTTCGAGTAGTGTTGGAGAATGGCTGCTTCCTGTCCTCCAAAGTACACCTTTAACCCGTTTTCAAAATTTTTCCCATCGATGTATACGTCGGTTCCCCCCGCTTGCGGACCACTTGCGGGGTTAATATTTGTAATGGTTGGCGGTTCAGGAGGAAGTTGTTCCAAATACGTGTAACCAAGCGGAAGAACGGCCTCTTGATTATCCGGATTTACCACTTTGACATCTACTTCGCCGGGAGCAGCCGCCGCCGGGACGTCAATGTTAATTTGTGAACTAGACAGATACGTTACAGTTGCAGCAGTAGTCCCAAAGAAAACTTTGGCGTTTGGCTGAAAATTCTTGCCTGAAATTACTGCCTTGTTTCCTCCCGCGAGCAATCCGCTGTTGGGCGTAATCGAAAGGATTTCTGGTTTGGGCAAAACCGGTGCCGGTTTATAGGTATAGGCATCTTTTAACGTTGCCGATTTGCCGTCAGGATTTACAGCTTTTACATCGACCACACCGGCTGCATCTCCCGCCGGAGCAATGACAGCAACTCGATTGGCAGCATAGTAGGTGAATAGAGTCGCTTCTTTCTCACCGAAATAGACTTTGACTGCAGGATCAAATTTCTTTCCTTCTACAAAAACCAACTCGCCGCCTTTAAGTTCGCCGGTAGTTGGCGAAATATACGAAATGGAAATTTCCTCAACCGGCGGAGCGTTATAGGTATATCCCCCGGGTACCGTTACAGTCGTTCCGTCCGGATTCGTTAGAACAACATCTACAGCTCCCGGTGCATCCCCTTCCGGTACGGTAACCCTGAAATAGGTCGAGGAGGTAAAGACCGTGACAGGTGCCGGTTTCCCCCCAATTGTCACTGTAATGCCATTCATGAAGTACTTGCCATTAAAATAAATGGTATTCCCGCCAGCCAACGGACCATTGTTGGGGTCAATAGAAGTGACAATCGGGTCCGCTTTGTAACTGTATGCAATGGTGCCATATTGACCATCCGGATTCGTGACTTTAACCAGTACACTGCCTTGCTTGCCCGGAGGTGTTACGGCTGTGATCTCATTGGCACTAACGACTTTTACGTTCGACGCGTTGAAATCACCAAATTTAACCGTCGCGTTCGGTCTGAATTTGTCACCCTTTATGACAACGGTTTCTCCACCATTTGGATGCCCGTAGCTTTGTTCAATAGAGGTTACGATCGGAGCCGGATAGGTTACCTGGAGATTGACATTGGGAATTGGTTTGCTGCGGTTTGCTCCAGCATAGTCTTTGTAGGTAATAATGGCATTTGCCGTCTTCGTGACGGGCAAAAAACCTGTCTTGTTCGGATCCTTTGGCCGAATTTTGTAGGTAAACGTCAGTGTATCGTTTTTCAACTCAGCAAACTTCCAAACCAAAGTGTTACCCGATACTTCCGGTTTCGGTATGTTATTTTCGTAAGACCCAGGTACAATTTCAAAATCAGAACCAACAACATCGGTTACGGTCACATCATAGGCGGAAGCCAGTCCAATTTCTTTTACGATAGCAGCATAAATTTCTTCCAACCCTTGAGAACCCAATACAAAATGATGATGGGCGGCCGTCGTCGCCATTTCTTTCAGCAGCAGGTTCGGACCACTTGTATCCGGATTATCTGTAGATTTCAACAATGCGATTGTATAGAAAACAATCCCGGCCTCTTTGGCCACCTGAGCTCGTTCTTTTGCATACTGGTATGCATTTCCTTGAGGCTCGGTGGCATCCCCGTCCGTCATAATTACGATAACCGGTTGAGCCTCCGGTCTATGATTCTCGAGTAGAGCAATCGCCTTGTCAATTGCATCACCGGTTGCTGTACCACCGTTTGCAGTGATTTTGTCAATATAATTCTTGGCTGCTGTTGCATCTGTTGTTAGTGGAAATGATCCGATCATTGACGTTGAACTAAAGTCAACAATTCCCACACGGTGTTTGGAAAAATCCATCAGGTCAATAAACCCTTTTGCCGCTTCTTTTGCAGCGGTAATCTTATCCTCACCGTTATTGTATTCGGGTCTCATACTTCCTGATTTGTCAATGATCAAAATAACATCGTTCGGCTGTACCACGTTTACTGGTGGCGTACCTTGGATGCTGAGAGATACTTCCGCTTCTTGTTCTGTGGAGATGGAAGTCGGATTTACGCTCTTGCTGACCGACATGTAGTCATTGACGGCTGCATGTAGGGGCTTGAGCGGGGTTCCGACAAGAACAAGAAGCAGTGCCAACATAAGAGTCACACTCTTCTTAATAATCCCCATATTTTCCCTCCTATTCTGAATATATGAAAAAACAACAGCTAGGAAGCCATTGCTTTTCCCACAGAAAGACTCGCTTTCATCGCTATTTTCATTTTTCGATATCCCATTAGTAATATCGGAGGTTTGGACAAAAATATTTACTCTCTTTACAATCCTCTCATCAAAAAAATATCAGCCAGATTTTGTACTGGCTGACCTCATAATCATTTTTTTACATCAAAGAATGCGCCGTAAGCTGTAGCTCCGTATGTGTAGTTATACTTATCAAAGGCGGACTTGTGCTGCTGAAGTTCACTTAATTTCTGTTGAACCGTTTCTTTCTGCTCCATAATCAAACTGCGTATGGTTTGATCAAGGCTATGTGCTTCCTGCAAGAACTGGCGCGATTTCATGCTTAATTGGCTGCCCTGGGAAATGGCTTCGTCAATGCGCGCCATTAACATCTGTCGTTGCTCCAAAAGTTGTCCCACGTGGCAACAGATTCTTCCTGGCACACGTCCGCATGGAACTCTCGTGTCACCTGGAGGATCTGGCTTGCCAGCATCTCTACTTGGTCGGGCATCATGATCACATCCTACCCTTGACGTTTGGCCAGGATCATTGCTTCCTTCCATGTATCCCGAAATTGCAGAAAAAATTCTTCTACTTCTTCGATTCCAGTGATGTCCTTTTTCACGTTGGCCTCAATCAGCCGCCGCAGCATATAATCGTACATCTTGCGGAACTGTTCGGAAATCGGATAGGCATCGTTCAAGGTATCCATTAACTCATATAAAATATTCTGTACCCGTATACAACTGTTGTTGGCTGTCTCAAAATCATTTGATTGCAGTGCCGACTTCGCTTGCTTTAAAAATCTGAGTGCGCCATTATACAGCATCAGCGTCAACTCAGCCGGAGTTGCTGTTGTTACTTGATTCGTTTGATAGGTCTGTGCAGCATTATGTAACATCGGCATCCCCCTCTTACTGTTGACCGCCTAACAAGTTCGTAAACCATGTGCTTTGTGATTGCATTTTGGCCAAAGCACTTTCCATGGCAGAAAAATTCTTCCAATACCGATCCTCAATCATTTTTAAACGTTCTTCCCATAGATTTATGTCCCTGTTAATATTGTCGAGACTGCGTCCAATGACACTGTCGTCAATCGGATTTGTGGAATTTCCCGCTTTGTCTGTCAGCAATTTGACAGTCTTGTCAATCTCGTCATACAATCGTTGAGCCAATCCGGTTTCATTATAATTTTTCGTGCTGCTGTATTGGGTAAACAGGTTGATTACTTTATCTCCATTTTCGCTGATTGCCTGCCGCAATTTTGTCTCGTCAATGTACAATTTTCCTTTTTCCAGGTACGCATATTTGCCATAGGGGGAACCGGTAATACCAATCTCACTTAAGGTGTCAAAAGCTGAGTCTGCCCCCTCCAGTTTGTTGGACAAAGCAAAACGCATCGCATCAAGACCACTCGACAGGATTGAGTCACGTTGAAGAATACCACTTTTTGCCATATTTTCCAACTTCTCAGCCGTTTTTTCGGGAAGTTCCTGCTTCTCTTCGTCCAGAAGCGGCTCGTATCCTTTGTATTTTTTCTCGGAGATCTTGTTGTTTATCTTTTCAATGACCTCATTGTACTTGTCGACAAAACTTTTGATTATATTAAATACAGCATCTTCATCTGTACGAACATCAATGATGATAGGATCAGTCGTTACCTGCTTGAGGTTGATTTCCATACCGTCATACGTAAAGGTATTGCTTGTAATACTATGTGTCACTCCGTTAATTTCCACACTTCCCGGAGTTCCGGGCTGACCGGCTGATGAATTTGTCGTGGTTCCATTTGTACCCATTCCAAGTACGGTGCCGTCTCCGGATGAAACTGTAATATCGAATGTACTTCCGTCACTCGAAGTAAATACCAGTTTATTGTTCAAAAAGGATGCCTTAACCCCTGTTCCAGTCTGATTCACTTTGGCAATTATACTGTCGATGGTATCCGTGGACGAAACCGTAATCGATGCGGAAGAACCTTTGCTGGTATTGATGGAGAAAGAAAAGTCGCTTCCAATTTGTGTTTTGGAATCGGTAATGGACGAGTCTACAGACAATGCTGCGCTTGGCGGAATAGCAGGCTGTGCCAACTGAGTAACTTTAATGGTGTAACTGCTCAGAGAAGGGGTTCCCTTCGTTGTGACAGATACTGCTGCATCATTGTTCGAAACAGCCTTCTTTTTATTGAGATTGCTTGCAAAGCGAAGACTGTCCAGCGACTTCTGAAAGTCGAAGAGAAGTGCATTCATTTCTCGATAACTGTCGCGTTTCCATTCTTCAAGCTGCTTTTTACGTTTCAGTCTGTTGACCGGCTCCCGCTCAGCTTTCATCAGGTCTTTGATGATCTTATCTGTATCAAGTCCTGATGCAATCCCTCCAAGGCGAATAGGACTCACCATGAATAAAACCTCCTATCGTTTCTCATCAATTAACAGACCAATCATTTCGTGCATCTTTGCAACCATATCAAGAATTTTTTTCGACGGTACCTCACGAATGACTTCATTCGTTTGGTCATCAACGATTTGAACATAGTATTCGTTCAGTTTCTCATGGAAGGTAAATTTCAAGTGGGTACTAGTTGTTTGGATAAATTTGTTAAGGCTGTCGATTCCTTTTAAAATCTGTTCCTTGGATACAGCATTCGGCTGTTCGGCTGCAGATGGAGTTCCCACATTCACAGAAATAGGAAAATCTGCACTCCTTTGAATAGGTTTACTGATCTGAGCCTTGGAACTGATCTCCATCACTATTCCCCCTAAACATCCCTATACTGTATGTATCGGCACCTTACCAGTAAAGATTGAGATTCATTTAGGGTACTCTCCTGAATTACATCAGTAATTTCAGGCGGGTCATGGCTGGCTGATAATTGAGTTTTGCTGCCTCTTGATAGTAATGTTTGGCCTTATCCGTCATCCCGAAAATGTCATAAACGACAGCCAAATTATAGGCAGCCAAATAACTTCCCACTCCCACAACACTGTCACTGCGCTCAGATTCTCCCAGTTCAAGACAGGCCAGAAAAGCCTGTTCTACCCAATCGAGCATCTCAAGCCTTCCCTTGATGTCTTTTTGAACATATTCCAAGAAAAACAAGCCTGCCACAAAGTGAAAGTCAGGGAATTTTTCAAGGTGTTCTCTTTCTCTCATGATAATATCCATGCCATCTTCCAGATTCCCATTCGCGATCGTGTTGTACAAGTAATCAACAACCAGCGTGGGATAAAACCCTTCCTCTCGGGTCAACTTCTGATAGGCCTGCGAAAAATACCGATCTGCAGCTTGGTAATTTTTTTTATTTTTGTAGTTAATGGCGATGTGGTACAAAAGATACGGATCAAAGGGCCTCTCTTCCAACTCTTTCAATAAGAGGGGCAGGTTTCGATCCGTTTTGTCTGTTTGATAATATCCGTCATGATGTACCTCAATCCCCGTTCGTACGTGGGGTAACTCTGATACAATCTGTTCATGGATTCTTCCCTGATAAAATACACCTCTTGGGAACAGGCGAGATGCCCACTGCCGCAAATAACGGACTTCAGAGTCATGCACGTATTTACTCACAATCATAATTCGTCCGATTGCCTTTTGCGTGTTGATAAAGTTGTGTATCATCATACGGGAGGTGTTCACCATGTATTCGTCCGCATCCAGGACTAGAATCCAATCACCGCTAGCTTGCCGCAGGGCGTAGTTACGCGCATCTGCGAAACTATCCGTCCAGGCGTAATCAAATACTTTGGCTCCGCATTGCAGCGCAATCTCCTTTGTCTGGTCGGTTGACCCCGTATCGACCACGATCATTTCATCGACCAAGTCTTTCACGCTGTCCAAACATCGTTTTATGTACTTCTCTTCATTCTTAACAATCATCGTGAGACTAAGGGTACCCATCGATCATCAACCTCCGACGCAAATTTGGTACAGTTAGTGATTGATCACGTTAACGGATATAGATCGAAGGTAAGACGATTCGGGGAAATAATTCATCGCTTTGGGGATGACGTTCATCAGCCCGTCCTGATCCTGCATTTTCACATAGAGTTGAATTTGCCGTTCATAAACGCAATACTCGCGGGGATTTGCAGATTCGGCCTCTTGCAAAAGCTGGAGCGCCAGTTCCCAATTCTGTTGGCGCATGGCACAATCGGCCATTTTGATCAGAATGGCGCATAGCGTCTGGGCATCGACTTCCCCATGTTGTTCCAGATAGTATTGATACAATTCAAAAGCGAATCCAAATGCCCCCTGTCGATAACAAATATCAGCCGTTTCCAACAAAACGCTCTGTTCTACAATAAGGTCAGCATATCCAAGTAACTCCTCCCATTTATTCAGCCTGATGAATATGTCCACCAATAAAACCAGGTCGTCTTTTTGGATGGATGCAGACTCTTTCAGCAGGAGAGCCTGTAACGTTTGCGGCAAGGAAGGAAAAAGGTCACGCAATGCCCCTTCACTCCCTGCAGCCAGTGCTGCCGCAATAGCATGAACCGCATCGTGGGTCGCGCCTTCTTTCTTGTACCGTTCACGGTAGAGAGCCAACGCATCCGAATAATGACCTAGTAAAAGGTGCAGCTTGGCAATGTGGGAGGATAGTTGTTCTCTCTGTTCACCCTTGACCAAATTCATGTAATAATCGGCGAGAGCCCCATTGTTGGCTTCAAGGGAGACATTTACAAGCAGCAGCACATCTTTTACATTGCCGTAATCATATATCCTCGACAGGAAAGAAGAAATATTCTCCGGACTTTCATGCATAGAAAAAACGCGCACCAATTCAAGCAGCGCCCGATAGTTGTATTTGTCCAGGCGAAGAGCTTGGACAAGACATTCAACGCATCCCGGCAAATCGTTAACGGCATAAAGAAGTTGACCCATCACCGTCAATACCTTGGTGCTGGTAAAGTAGGCACTGGATTGTGATGTGACCGTGTCCGTCAATCGCTGCATACCGGATGCAAACGCTTCTACAGCATCATGGAATCGGTTCTGCCTCCGATAGACATCTCCCAGGAAAAAATAAAAGTCAGGAAAATTCGGATAGGCATGAATCGCTTCCTGAATGAGTTTCAATCGTTCTTCGATCGGATAATCCAATGCGATCATGCAGTTGATCATATTGACGTAATTTCTTTCATAAAGGCCAAATAACGTTGCATTTTTAAACTGCAGCACTTTATGGGCAAATTGCAATGCTTCCTCATATTTTTGATCAATCAAGTACGACTCCGCTATATAAAAGGCCACATCGCTGCTTCCCGGATTTTGATTCCATTCTTTATACAGCAGGGCAAGATTTCGCTTGCTTTTTTCTTTTTCCGCTACAGTAGAACGAGAATACCCGCTATGATAAACGACAACACGGTCAGTCGCAAACAATACGTTCAAAGGGGCTTTATCACTTACCACTCGCTCATGGATAGCACCTACATAGTGGATATCCGGATCATTGCGAAAAAGGCGTACTTGAGGAGAGGCACTGATAGGCTGGTTGTTGGACAAATCGTAATTGGTTAACATAACGGCAATCAAGTCGTATTGTTCACGTTGTGCTTGTTTTATGACCTGATGGAGTTGGGGGGCACTCTCCGCTGCAAGCTGTTCGTCTGCGTCCAGAAAGATGATCCAATCGCCAGTTGCCTTGGAAAGTGCAAAATTCCGGGCAGCAGAAAAATCATCAATCCATTCAAAATGATAGACAGACGCACCACATTGTCGGGCAATGTCAACCGTCCGGTCTGTCGAGCCGGTATCGACGACGATTATTTCAGATGCAATGTTTTTTACACTCTCGAGGCATGTGGAAAGGCATTTTTCTTCGTTTTTCGCAATGACACAAGCTGACAGCTTCATATTCCCGTTCCTTTCGTCAATTAGGAAAAAAGAGAGCAAGAATTCTTGCTCTCTTTTTTTGATTCTATTAACGCAGCAGTTGCAGAACGCCTTGCGGCAGTTGGTTGGCTTGCGCAAGCATAGCTTGAGCTGCTTGAGTAAGAATGTTGTTCTTCGTGAACGCCATTTGTTCTTTTGCCATATCCAGGTCGCGGATACGGGATTCAGCAGCTTGCAGGTTTTCCGCAGTGATGTTCAGGTTGTTAATGGTGTTTTCCAGACGGTTTTGGTTAGCACCCAGATAAGAACGAGCCGCGCTCACTTTGTTAATCTGATCTTCAATATCTTGAAGTTTGCCGTTTGCTTGAGTTTGGTCAGCAAAGTTGTATCCTTGGATAGCTGTTACAACGGAAGAAATGTTAAAATTCGCTGCAGTCAGGGTCAGTGATTGAGCAGATTCGATACCGATTTGCAGGGTGATGTCTTTGGAACCATCGAGAAGCGTGATTCCGTTGAACTTGGTGTTGGTCTTGATGTTATCCACTTCTTTTGCCAGTTCAGCGATTTCCTCGTTGATACGAGCCAAATCGTTTGTTTGGTCGTAGGTACCATTGGAAGCTTGAACAGTCAGCTCTTTAATGCGCACCAGCATGTTGTTTACAGTTTGCAGCGCGCCTTCCGCAGTTTGAACCAGGGAGATACCGTCTTGCGCGTTGCGCGCAGCTTGCTCCATACCGCGGATTTGGGAGCGCATGCGCTCGGAGATGGAAAGACCGGCAGCGTCGTCAGCGGCGCGGTTGATGCGGTAGCCGGAAGACAGCTTTTCAACGTTCTTCGCCAGATTGCCAGTGTTGATGCCCAGTTGACGATGGGTGTTCATTGCAGACAGGTTGTGGTTGATAATCATCTGCTATTCCTCCTTGATTGTGACAGTCACATCCATGTGACTCTAAATAGACGGGATTTGAAGCAATCGCGCGCTTGCTCATTTCCCCTACACTAGTGTTATCGGCCAGCTTAGCCAAAAGATTTAGAGGTTTTTTCAAAAAATGTTTTACCTCATTCTTCATACATTTTGAACTTAGCGGTTTGTTGATTTTAGCCGATAAAGTACATATGGATGAAGAAGGAGGCCTGCACCATGAAGGATCACAAAAAAGTAACCCTTGTCCCCCAATACTTGCAAAAGTTTTCATGCATCGGCTCCGAGTGTGAGGACACCTGCTGTGTTGGGTGGCGAGTGGATATCGACAAGCGAACCTATCTGAAATACAAGCAGGTAAAAAACGCCTCTTTGAAAAAATTACTGAATGAAAACATCAAAAGAACACGAAAAAATGCTACCGAAAAAAACTATGCCCACATTAAACTCGACAACAACCACTCCTGCCCAATGTTAACCAAAGACAACCTTTGTCACATTCAATTAGAGCTTGGGGAAGAATACTTATCAAACGTTTGTAGTTCCTATCCTCGTGTTGCCAATATTGTAAACGGCACGATTGAAAAGTCCGCGACCTTGTCGTGTCCCGAAGCGGCGCGGCTGGCCCTGTTGAACCCCAATAAAATGGAGTTCGACGAAATAGTGGAGGAAGCAGACAAGAAAATGGCCTTACATGGAGTTCTACAAGTCGGAAATGAGGCTTATAACCTTTCCACCTATTTCTGGAATTTGCGTATCTTTTCGATCAGCCTCATCCAGCAGCGAAGCTACTGTTTGGCTGACCGCCTTATTTTATTGGGCATTTTCTTGACGGATGTCGACCGCCTTGTCGAAAAACAGCAGCACACTGCCATTCCAACTCTGGTCTCCAATTATCATACATTGATCGAACAAGGGAGTCTCCTCGATAGCCTTAACCAAATTCCGATTGAACCCGCCCTTCAGATCAAATTGCTGAAAAAAATCATTGATATACGATTGCTTTTAGGCTTAGACCACAAAAGGTACTTGCAATGTCATTCCGACTTTCTTTCCGGCATTGGTTTTTCTGATGATGCCACGTTGGAGGAAATTGCCAATCGTTATCAATCTGCTTATCACAATTATTACAAGCCTTTCATGGACCAACACGAATACATTCTTGAAAACTATCTTGTCAATTATATCTTTAAAAATCTGTTCCCGCTTGGTTCCAATGAAAGGTGCATGGAGGATTACGTGAAACTCATTCTTCATTACGGTATTATTAAAATGCATTTAATTGGAATGGCCGGTCACTATCGAGATTCCTTCAATGAATCTCACGTCATCACCTGCATCCAATCGATTGCCAGGGTCGTAGAGCATAATAACGGATATCTAAACTATTGTTTGGAACTTCTGAAGACGTTAGACGTGAAATCCCTGGCCGGAATGGCGATTTTCATAAAAAATTGAACGAAAAAAGGAGAGGCTTTCCCCATGTGAAAAGCCTCTCCTTCTTTATTTATCCGTTTTCTCAAGCAATCTTACCATTGCTGACAAATCATGTTTTATGTGTGAGGCTTCCTTGTTCTCCTCCTGAATAGCGGTATAGATTTCCTTCCTGTGAACGTCTATGTCCCGCGGCGCTTTTATTCCAATTCTGACGACATCACCGTCAACTGACACGACCGTAACCTCAATACTGTCACCAATCATAATGGATTCATTCTTCCTCCGTGATAGTACCAACATGAGTTATCTACCTCCCGGAGGATTTTCTTTCCTGGATAGAGGAGCTCGCACCTCATAGTCCTCATCCAGAATAATTTGCTTGGCCATTCGATTATCCAGATTAACGACAATCGGAGCCTTGAGATTGACGGTAATTCCGTTATCACGAGGAGTAACAATGGTAAAGATGGTTACGGAAGATTGGTCTGTAATATGCAGCGCTTGTTTGATCGGATCTTTTAATACAAATTCATAGTTGTCGAAAAACAGAAAGGGATCAATGATCCAAAATCCAACCTTTTCATCTTCCATAGACAAGAGTTGAAGAAAAGGAATTTCGGAGTCTTCCTGGACGATGTGAAAAAATTGCAGGTGCGGAAAACCCGGCACCCCTTCTTCAAAGTATACTTTTCCAATCTCCATCTTCCGGCCTGTTGTCATATGCCTTTCTCCTTTTCACATCAACCGATCAACCTGCAGGCCGACGACTTCAATCTGCAGCCGATTGTACTGCTGCATGTACACCTGCGCTTTTCCCGGCGTGTATTTTAACACGGGTGGTCGAATTTGGGTATGGTTCTCAAAACCTTGTTTTTGGATGCGTATCTCCACAACTCCGTGACGAAACCCAATGTCGACTCCTTCGTCGGGATAGAGCGGTGCCGGCAAGGGGGTGGGGGTAATTCCGATCTTGTCAGCCGCCTGCTCGGGGATGGGATCCTGCGGGTATTCGATCGCCCGCAGTTGGTCCCCCTCCTGACTGATGCGGGCGATCGCCTCCAGCCACTGTTGCTTGCCGAAAGCGGCGTTGTCGTCGCTGAACTGCATCGGCGTTCGCAGCCCGAGGCTGTATCGGGCGCGGCTGGAATCGATCGTGATTTCGCCGGGGTCCTGTCTGATCTGCAGGATGGCCGGCCTTTGTCGAAGCTGGAGATCAGCATGCGGCTGTTGAATCTCCTGCACGGGTTTTTGAACGGAGATACCGATCCGCGCCATCGTGCTCTCCATTCGCAAGGATGCAATGGGCATATGCGTCTACCCCTCAGCCTTATCGCAGGAAGTCAACCAACGACGGCTGGATGATCCTCGCCCCGGCAGAAAGCGCGGCCCGGTGAACATTCTCCTGTGTCTTCAGCTGCGTGATCACTTCGGCTATGTCCGCATCCTCGTTTTTGGACATCAACCCGGTAATGGAGACCTCGCTTTTGGACAGCCTGTCTTCCACCAGTTCCAAACGGTTGACCCGTGCCCCCAGCGCGGCCCGTTCGGTCAATACGAAATCGGCCTGCTGTTTCAATTGGTCACTGTATGCCGTTGCGGCGTTCCCGTTGTTCAACTCATTGACAATGTTGTCCAGCAGGGTAAAAATATTGTTCCCGGCCGGATTGTTAAACACGTTTTGCGCGTTGATGTTGATCGGCACATACGTATTCTCGCTGATTTCCAGTTTGATCAGCGAGCTGTTTTTGTTGGTAAACTGGCCCGATGCGGTATCGTAAGGCGGTTTGGTGGAATCGGTCCCCGCAAAAATGTACCGCCCGTTCACCGTCTGGTTGGCCACATTGCCCAGATGGTTTTTCAGTTCGGTGATTTCCATGGCCATCATTTTCAGGTCGTCTTTGGACAAGGTACCGTTGCCGGAGGCCACTATCAATTCCTGAACGCGCTTGTACACGTTCCCCACTTCATCCAGTGCCTGGTCCGTGGCATCCAGCCAATTGAGCGCTTCCGTAGTATTTTTGGTAAACTGGTCGTTTTCAATCAGCGAAGAGCGGTAAAACATTCCCCTCGTCACGATCACCGGGTCATCGGAAGGCTTGGAGACCTTTTTCCCCGACGACAATTGTTCCTGCAGTTTATCCATGTTGCCCATCGAATTGTACAGATTGCGCAGCATGTTGCGGTTAAGCATGTTTTGCGTTACGCGAACGGCCATGTGTTACCCTCCCAAACGACTTTACAGACCGACTCGGCCCATGCCGTTAATAATCCTGTCCAAGATTTCGTCAACGGCTGTGATGGAACGCGCTGCGGCATTGTAGGCGTGTTGGTACTTGACCAGATTGGCCATCTCTTCGTCAATGGAGACGCCTGACACCGATTCGCGTTGTGCCGCCACCATGTTGACAATGGTTTCCGAATTTTTCTGATTGCGGATGGCTTCCTGCCCTTTTACGCCCAGTTCGCCAATGGTGTACCGGTAATAATCGTCCAGTGTTGTCGCTTCTTTGAAATCAGTGGGACCGGTTCCTGCGGGGATTATCTTGAATTTGATCTGAGCGATGGCAAGCGCGTTTTCGTTATTTCCAGCAACTACGCTGCCGTCCGGCTCCGGTCTGGCTGCGGCGATGGCATCCAGACTGGCCAAAATGGCCGGGTTGATCGCGATGTTGGCAGCTCCGGTCGGGTCCGCAGTGCCGCCCTTTATCTTGTCAACAAAGAACGGGATTTGGGACGAACCTCCACCGCCGTTAATGTCGCTGATGCTGTACCCCAGCTTGTGCACATTGTTGATTTCCTTGGTCAGATTGATGGCAAGGAGGTCAAGACGCTCCATCGTGCCGGGAATCAGCACATCCCGCGCTTCCATAATGGCGGTGATTCCGCCTGCCGTCGGTTTGATGCTGGCCCCTCCAATGGTAAAATCATTCAGACCCGTCTGCGCATTTTTCACCGCTGCCACCGGAACCGAGGTAAACCCGTTTACCAAGTCCCGACCGTCCACCTGAATGTCCACCATGCCGTTTTGCACATAGCTTACTTTCACCGGCACCAGCTTGGACAGCTTGTCAATCAACACATCCCGTTGGTCATACAAGTCGTTTGGCACATACCCGTGCGGCACGACGTCGTTGATCATCTTGTTTACGGCCGCGATTTGCTGTGCCAGCGAATTGACCTCAAGCGCTTTGACGCCAACGACGTGATCCATGTCCTGCTGGACTTCCTGAAGCTGTTTGTACAGATTGGCAAATGTTTCGGCAACCGCAATGGAACGCTCCCGCACGACAGCACGGGTAGACGGATTGATCGGGTCTTTGGACAGTTCCTGCCACGCCTGCCACATTTGGTCCATGACCTTTTGCAGGCCCGTCTCGGAGGGTTCCTGCAAAATCGCCTCAATTTTGGTAAGGGCATCGACTTTCTCGTCCCAATAGCCCAGGTTCTTGTTTTCGTTTCGATACTGGAGATCCAGAAAATCTTCGCGCAGGCGCTGGATATCCGTCACCATTACCCCTGTCCCCAACAAGCCGGCTTCTCTGCTCATATTCAGGCCGACATACGGAATTCCAGGAGTCGCGACCATATTGACGCGCTGCCGGGTGTACCCTTCCGTATTGGCATTGGCAATGTTATGGCTAGTGGTGTTCAATGCGGATTGCTGGGCAAACAGGCCACGTTTTCCCACTTCCAACCCGTGAAATGTCGAACGCATGATAGCACCTCTTTTACGCTTTGGTATTGAAAAAACTGCGATGGCTTCCGCGGAACGCCTCCGCCGCCGGATTTCCGTAGATATAGTCATCCTCAGGCGCATCCGTGATCAGGTTGAGCGTCATGTTGACAAAAGAAAGGGACTGTTCCAACAACTGCTGATTGAGCTCGTTGGCATCCCGCAGTTCAGAGACAATCCGCATCAGTTCGTCGCGGTACGTGGTCAGACGCATCTTCTCTTCCGCGCTGGTCGTCAGCTTGATCAGGTCGGAAATCGTGCCGTTGTCCCGGGTGAAACCCAGGGAAGCGAACAAGTGGGCCACCACGGCCTGGCGGGCCTCCTCGGCGCTGCCGACGGCCTTGATCAGTTTCTGTTCCTGCTTGGTGATGGCCACCAGTTCGTCCACGTTCCCCTTGATCAGCACGTCCTTTTTTTGTACGGCGAGCGTATACAGCGCCTTGTGCAGTTGGATCAAGTTGTCGAGCAGCTCGTAGAGTTCATGCCACTTCGTCATGAGGCCACCTCAGCTTTCCTCTCGAGGTTGTCGCGCTGCATCCCTTACAGCTTGCGCCAGAAGGACAGGATCTTGTCGGCGATCTTGTCGCTGGGAACGCGGTACGTCCCTTCCTCCACCTGCTTTTTCAAGCGCTGTATCTTTTCCCGGCGCGCGGGAGAGTCGGGGTCCTCCACCTGCTTCAGCATCTCCAGGGCTTCCGCCGAAATGTTCACTTCGTCCTTGCCCATGGACACCTTTCGCTCTTTGCCGACTGGCGTCTGACCCGTTTTGCTGTAGGCGTTTATCATTCCCGTGCGGTTCGGTTCCTGTATGCGCATCTGAAAAACCATCCTCTCAATCCAAACAGACATAAAAGACTGGGGAGCAGGATCGCTCCATATCCTCATCTGAACAACAAAACCGATGATACTTCTTAGTAGTATCATCGGCAAAATGTCGGCGATCGATTAGTTTTTTCCGCGAAAACTATTCGTCACGATTCGGCTTTCTTCGATAGGTAGCCTCCGCCAAGCGGATCCTCTTTTCTTCTTCCAGGCGCCGCTCAACGTCAAGATCCTGCACGATGTCCCGCTGCAGATGCTTGGTGCAGTCGTCACAATACTGTCCGCTGCGAATCAAGGACCCGCATCTCTCGCACGGATATCCCATGTTGGGGTTGTTGGCGATGGAGATTCGTCTCTCTCTGATGAATCGGGTAATCTGTTTAACGGAAACCCCGGTTGCTTCACTGAGCTGATAGATCGTCGCCCCCCGGTTTTCCCGCTTCCGCAGATAGGAGGCGCACCGTTCATACTCTTTTTCGATCGTCTGATGACATGTGGGGCAAATATCGCGAACGACCTGCACAAACAGGGCACCACAGCGCGAGCAGTTAGACAGTTTGCCCAGCGACATAAGCACAACTCCTTTTATCTCCCCGTTCTTGCTCTTGATGTTCTTCCCGCTGTACTTCCATCATAGCGTATTTTTTCCAAGATGGCTATCAAGAGAATCTGACAGAGTTGTGAGACGGCCGACCGTTCTACCGAAAGACCGTCAGCGAATAGACGCGGCAGCCATGCCCCACCTGCCCCCTGATTGTCTCCGCGCACGCACGCAGCGTGGAACCGGTGGTGTAGATATCGTCCACGAGCAGGATGGCGTCGGGAGCCATGAGCCGACGCCCAAGAAATGCCGAGCCGATTCTCCGCCACCAGAGCAGCGTGCCCCCACGTTCACGGACATCTGATCCGCCGCCATCCCCAACGATATCCGGCTCGCGTTTACGACAGGATACAGGGCCCACCCACTCAAACGCTCCCCGCATGCTCTCCTGCCGCGCCGTACGCCCTCCCTGCCTGCTCAGTTTCGGGGTATGTCTCGTCCGCGCCAGCAGGGGGACAACCTCCACGCCGATGCGTTTGCCCAGGCCGCTCACCATCAGCTCCACCTGGTTGAAGCCGCGCTCCCGCAAACGGTTGTCATGGAGCGGAACAGCCGCTGCACACCGGAACCGGATTGATCCGTAGTAGCGGTAAAAGGCCAGCGCCAGCAAAGCGGCAAACAAGCCGGCCATGCGTTCGTCTCCCCTGTATTTGAAACGGCTGAGCATGTCTTTTCCCCACTCGTTGTAGACAAGCAGCCCCCGGTTGCCTGCCAACGGTTCATCCCTGACAGACGCGCAGTCCCCGCACTTCTGTCGATCCGACAGCAGGGAAGGCGTCCGGCCGCCCATATCCCGTCCGCACTGGATGCAAATCCGCTCTCCCAAGATCGGCAGGAGCCGAAGACAATCGGCACACAGCCCCAGTCCGTCCAGCAGTCGGTAGACCGCCGGGTAGCGGGCGGAACGCGCTATGGTCAGAGACAAGCGCCGGACCGCCGCCTCCCGCTCCCGCGAGGCCACCCGGCCGCCGCAGCTTACACACGGCTCCCGCAGCATGATGGCGCCTCCTTTTTCCGCAGCCGCTCCGCCAGCCGGTTCATCCTGCGAATCTGCCTGATGGCAGCGTAGGGTGCGGTGGAACGATGAGACTGGATAAACAGTACCGTTCCCTCTGGTGCGTCGGCGGAGCGGCCCACGCGTCCGGCAATCTGGACGAGGGAGGCCTCGTCAAAAACGGGGGCATCCGCCCCGACCACAATTACGTCGCTGTGCGGAATGGTAACGCCCCGCTCCAGAATGGTGGTGGTCACCATCACCGCATGACGCTTGTCCCGAAAGAGGCGCACCTTCTGCTCCCGCTCCGGATCGGCGGCATGGACGCCCGCCATCGCGTTTGCGTGATTCGGCAGGCGGGCCTGCAAATACTGCAGGACCCGGGGAACGTCCTCCACCCGCGGGACAAAGACGAACACCTGACGCCCGGCCGCGAGGGAAGCCTTGACGCCATCGAGAAGCGGCGGCACGGGACGCCCCTGCCGCATCCGCTTGTCCAGGGCAGCCACCGTGCACACCCTGGGCACCGGCAGAGGAAACCCGTGATACCGCCCCGGCAGCAGGACGTGGGTAGCGGAGTGGGCGGGGAACCGGAATGCGGATGGGACCAGCCGCTTCCGCAAATAGCGGGGCGGCGTGGCGCTCAGATACAGGGTTTTCCCACCGGGCTGAACGGCTCGGGAAACCGCCCGGTACAAGACAGGGTTGTTGTGGTACGGAAAAGCGTCAGCCTCATCCAGCACGACTAGGGGAAAGCGCTGATAGTACCGCATCACCTGGTGGGTGGTGGCGACGGTAATGTCGGCGTCCTCCCATTTCTCCCGGCTGGACCCGTGAACGGCGATCACGCGCGCCGCCGGGAAAACGCGCTGCAAACGGGGTGCCAACTCCAGCACCACGTCCTTGCGCGGCGTGGCGATCAACACCGGTCCGCCGTCCGCCAGCGTCTCCCGGATGGCTGGGAACAAGAGCTCGGTTTTCCCCGCTCCGCAGACCGCCCACATCAAAAACGCCGAAGGCCCCGGTTTGCTGGCCGCCACGAAGCGCCTGGCCCGTTCCGCCGCTGCCGCCTGCATCGGTGAATACCGCCCCTCCCACTGGAGAACGGCCGCCGCGCTGTCCTTGCGAAAGCGGGTGCGTTTGCCGGGAACGCAGAGATACGGCGTGCAGCATTTGCTTCTGCCCATGTCCAAACATGTCGTGCAGTATGCGCAGCCCTGCCCGCAGGTGTGGCAGAGCGTGAGCGCGATCCCCCGCTCGCTGCCGCAGCGGCCGCACCGCATCGCCAAACGGCGGCGCCACCAGTCCCATCTCACAAACAGCTCAATGCCCGGCCGCCACTCCGCTTTCCCGTCGAGAACCAGCCACTGCAGACATTCCCTGCGCAGACTTCCCGTCCAGCCGCGCCTGTGCAGAAAGCCGTCCAGCTCTTCCAGCAGCAAAGCGCGTCCCTGCAGCAGCAGATGCAGCCGCTCGCTGTCTGCGCGAAGATCGGGAAGGGCACCAGCGGGGAAAGGGGATCCCGGACCGAACGGTGCCTCCCTCCCGGCATCGGCATCTTCCCCCTCATCAGCCTGTCGGCCATCCGCATCCCCCGCGTCTTCCCCGGCCCTCTCGAACAAAAACCACTCTCCCCTGAGCGGCTGCATGTCCCGCGCTTCCCGGCCGTACAAGGCGTTGGCTTCCCTGACGTGCTCCAGCGCCCATTCCCGCATGGCGGCAATATCCTCTTCCCCGACGTCCCGTCCCTGCAGCCGCGCGTTCAGCACTCCTCTCAGGTAAAAGGCCAGCGCCAGCGACGGGCTTTTGCCGATGACGTGGAGCCTGCAGCCGTCCCGCTCCCGCCAATACGTCTGATCCACCGCAAAACACGGCGTCACATACACGTGCGCCGCCTCGTCCCCCACTTTTACATAGAGCAGGTACTCTCGCACA
The DNA here is from genome assembly GCF_001673705.2 of Brevibacillus sp. WF146. Classification (NCBI taxonomy): domain Bacteria; kingdom Bacillati; phylum Bacillota; class Bacilli; order Caryophanales; family Paenibacillaceae; genus Brevibacillus; species Brevibacillus sp. WF146. The sequence goes on along the minus strand of NZ_CP109943.1, from coordinate 633,779 downwards.
CTACCGCCTCCGTCCCCCTTGTCTCACACGACCAGTGTGCAAAAAGACAGCGGCTGCCCGCAAATATTTCGGGACAACCATCGTCCCGTGAAGCAGGACCACGGCAAAAGAAAAAAGCGCGCTACATCGCGCGCTCCCACTCGCCCGTACGGCGAAGGTCTATGGTCACGGCCGGGACGGCGGCCGCCTCTTCCCCGTCGTCGGCGCAGAGGTGGCCGGCCCGTTTCAAAACAGCCATGATGCCACATGTATCATCAGTCGATCCGTAATCGACATACGATATGCGTATGGGCGTGCCGCTCCAATACGAACGGACCTGCAGCCGCCGGACCGCGTATTCCACCACCTGCTCCGAGTTGCCGAGCAGCAGTCGGTAATGCACGCATGATTGGTCCGCGCGTTCCGCCATCCGGCTGATCCAGCGGTTTGCAAGCGTCACCATCAGAGAGGAGCAGCCATATGCCGCCAACAGCCACACCACCAACTCTTCCATCACGGTCATACCTCCTCCTGCAATCAAGGTATGCGGAATGGCTTGTTCATGGTGCAGCCGCCTTCTTTTTTTACAGTTTTACCCAGCCGTTTTTAATGGAAATGACCACGGCCTGCGTCCGGTCCTGAACGCTCAGTTTTTGCAAAATGCTGCTGACGTGGTTTTTGACCGTCTTCTCACTGATAAACAAAAACTCCCCGATGGCCCGGTTGCTCTTCCCTTCCGCCATCAACTGCAGCACCTCGCGCTCGCGGCGGGTCAGCGACTCGATCACCTTGGGATCGACCGGCTCCGAATCCTCTACCGCAAACGTCCGTTCCGCCGCTCCTTCCTGTTCGCTCAGGCGGCGAAACTCTTCAATCAGCTTGCCTGTTACTTTCGGATGGATATACGCGCCGCCTCCGGCCACCACGCGAACGGCTTCCACCAGATCGTTCGTCCCCATCTCTTTCAGCAGATAGCCGGACGCTCCGGAACGCAGCGTGCGGTACACGTAGCCTTCGTCGTCATGAATGGACAGGATGATCACACGGGTATCCGGGCTTACGGAAATGACGTGTTCCGCGGCGGAGACACCGTTGACATTGGGCATGTTAATGTCCATCAGGACCACATCCGGCTTGTGCTCCTCGGCGAGGCGATACGCCTCTTCCCCGTCGGAACCTTCGCCGATTACCCGAAAATCGCTTTCCATTTCCAAAATCCGCTTTACGCCCTCACGGAACAGTTGATGATCGTCCACTATGACAATCCGGATTTCTTGCTGCCTTTTCTCCATGTTCATCCTCCCTATGCACGATTTCGCACTCAAAATTTAACCGGTATTTGAAACATCACTTTCGTTCCTTCTCCAGGCGACGACTGCAGCTCCATCGTACCTTCGAGCAGCTGCGCCCGCTCCTTCATGCCCAACAGCCCAAAGGACCCTCCTTTGGCTGTGCGCTTGTCTACGTCAAAGCCGACCCCGTCATCTTTGACAACGAGAACCAGCGAATCCTCCAAAAACTCGAGTTTCACCTGGACCGTGCTGGCCCCCGCATGCTTTTCCACGTTGTTCAGGCACTCCTGTACCAGACGGAAGATGGCGGCTTTGACGGAGCTCTTGAGCGGCTGCTCCACGCCAAACACGACCAGGTCGACGGAGACGTGCGTTCGCTCCTCGTAGGTTTGAATGTATTTCTGCAGCGTGGGCACCAGCCCCAAATCGTCCAGCGCCATCGGCCGCAGGTCAAAAATGATCCGCCTAACATCGGCCAAGCTCATGCGGACCATCTCTTTCAATTCGTGCAGTTCCATCTGCGCTTCCAGGATGCGGTCGTTTTTCAGCATCTTCTCCACGATTTCCGAGCGCAGCACCACGTTGGCCATCGATTGGGCCGGACCGTCGTGAATTTCGCGCGCGACGCGCTTCCGTTCTTCCTCCTGGGCCTGAATGATCTTCAACCCCATCATCTGATGCTGCTTGGCCGTCTCCAGCGCTTCGTCGACCTTGCTCAAGTCGCCGGTCAGGTACCCGAGCACAACCCCCATCTGCGTGACCAGCTTTTCCGCCCGCTCGATCGTCTCCTCCAGATTGCGAAGCTGCCGCTCCAGATCATTGCGCCTGCGCTTCAGGTTGTTTTCCCGTTCCCGGAAAATGGACAGCTCCACCTGGATGCGGCTCGCTTCCTCGTACGCGATGCGGATGTCTTCTTCCGTATAGGTGTGGAAGTTGCGGCTCACCAGCACCAGTCGGTTGCGCGACTTGCGGTAGGCGAGCTCCAGCGCGTCCACCTTTTGTATCACTTTGGAAATTTCCTGTCGCAATTCATGCAATTCCAGCTTTAACGCATTGCCCTGCTGGCGTGCATGTTCCGAAATCTCAAAGATTTGCGCCTTGCTTGCCTCCACCGTTTCAATCGTTCGTTTAATCACTCCATCCAACATGCTGATGCTGATTGCCTGATTCATTCCTGCTCTCCTTCAAATCCGTTTTTCGCTTTCGTAAATAGCTGGTGGAGTTGGGCAGTATCCATCTCGCGCAAACCGACGTCAAAGCGCGGGATGGCCAGCGGATTGACGCCGGGTGTCACCACTCCCGGATTGGAGTTGAACACGTAACGGTAGCCGGCTTGTTGGGCTGTCTGCAGAACGATGTCATTGAAAAAGCCGAACGGCAAGGATATGGTATCCACCGGTCGGCCCACCAGATCGCTCAGGCCGACGCGGGACATGGTAAAGTCAACGTACAATCGGTTCCGGTATTCCTGCTCGTTTTCCAGGCGCTGCACATCCTCCATGTATACGGGAGCGGTCTTTGGCCCCCATTCTCCCCATTCGCTGCTGGCGGCCTGTTCATGCAGACTGTAAGTGTGTGAGCCGATATCCACCAGCCCGGAAACGAGCATTTCTTTTATCTGTTGGCGAGTCAACGGTGTCGTCATATTTTCTCGCTTGCGCTCCACGGTGTCCCGCAGCCGACCTGCTATGGCAAAATTGACGGATGGAAACTGGTACCGGCGCAGCACGGGAAACGCATGCGTGTAGTAACTCTCGTATCCATCGTCAAACGTAATCAGCACGGCGTTGTCGGTGGACAGCACGCCGGTGTCGACAAAACGCAAAAACTCCGACAGCGAAATCGGATGCAGGTCATTCTCGCGCAAAAACGCCATATGCCGGGCAAATTGGTCCGGGTCAATCACATAGCGTTGGTTCAATTGGTTCGACACATGGTGGTAGGTCAGCACCACCACCCGATTTCGATACCACTGCCTGGGTACGACGGCTTCGTCCTTTTCGGCCGTTCGTTCCCGCGCTGCAGCGGCTTCCTCCCCGCTTGTGCTTATAGACGTAGGAACCGGGGGAAAATGTTGCACTTTTGGCATGTTCTTATTTGGAAGATACACACCCCCGAGCAGTCCGGCAGTCACGACCAGACCGAACGACACCAGAATGACAAGGAAGAAGGGCCACCTTTTCGGCAACAAAATCCCTCCTTACAGCCTACATAGTGATTCGACACCGGTGAACGGATTCCTTTATGACTGGATTACCATTCCTATCCAAGAAAAAAAGCCTAGTGCGTGCACTAGGCTCTCCCTACTCGGTTGTTATTTCAACAGATTGGCAGCGTCCTGTTTCAGCGCTTCCGCCTTGTCTGTCTTCTCCCACGGCACATTCAGGTCGTTACGCCCAAAGTGACCGTATGCCGCGGTTTGCTTGTAGATCGGACGACGCAGGTCAAGCTGCTTGATGATCCCTGCCGGGCGCAGGTCGAAGTGCTTGCGGACGAGCTTCACCAGCTCCTCCTCGGCGATCTTGCCGGTGCCGAACGTATCCACGCTGATGGACACAGGCTGTGCCACACCGATGGCGTACGCTACCTGCACTTCGCACTTGTCCGCCAGGCCGGCCGCGACGATGTTCTTCGCCACGTAGCGCGCTGCGTATGCGCCGGAGCGGTCCACCTTTGTCGGGTCTTTGCCGGAGAACGCGCCGCCGCCGTGACGAGCGTAGCCGCCGTAAGTGTCCACGATGATTTTGCGTCCGGTCAAACCGGCGTCGCCCTGCGGACCGCCGATCACGAAACGGCCGGTCGGGTTGATGAAGTACTTGGTCTCGTCATCCAGCAGTTCAGCGGGAACGACCGGCTTGATGACGTGTTCCATCAGGTCTTTCTTGATTTGTTCCAGCGTCGCTTCCGGCGCGTGTTGGGTGGAGATGACAATGGTGTCGATGCGCACCGGCTTGTCGCCTTCGTATTCCACGGTCACCTGCGTTTTGCCGTCCGGACGCAGATAGCTGAGCGTGCCGTTTTTGCGCACTTCGGTCAGGCGGCGGGCCAGCTTGTGCGCCATGCTGATCGGCAGCGGCATCAGTTCAGGCGTTTCGTTGCAGGCAAACCCGAACATCAACCCTTGGTCGCCGGCGCCGATCGCTTCGATTTCCTCGTCGGTCATCTTGCCTTCGCGCGCTTCCAGGGCCTGGTCCACACCCAGGGCGATGTCGGCAGACTGCTCGCCGATCGCGGTGATGACGCCGCACGTGTCTGCGTCAAAGCCGAATTTGGCGCGGTCATAGCCGATTTCGCGGATCGTGTCGCGCACCAGCTTTTGAATGTCCACATAGGTGTTGGTGGTGATTTCACCCGCCACGAGCACGAGACCGGTGGTTACGGACGTTTCGCAAGCCACGCGGGCGTTCGGATCCTTTGCCAGGATCGCATCCAGAATGGCGTCGGAAATTTGGTCACAAATCTTATCCGGATGACCTTCGGTGACAGATTCAGAAGTGAACAGACGACGACCTTTTTGCAATGCCATGTGTACGACCTCCTTTGGACTCATACAAATAGTGTGGTAGCCGAAACAGGTTCTTATCAGACGAAGGCACATGCAAAAAAAAACCTTTTCCGTTTGAGGAAAAGGTGCTTGTTTTGATGCGTTCCTTACCTCTTATCGGCCAGAACAGATATCCGTTCTGCTGGTTAGCACCGCTCAAGTCGGTTGCCGGGCTTCATAGGGCCAGTCCCTCCGCCTGCTCTGGATAAGAGTATCCATTACGGATAATAGGATACTGGTTTTTCTCTTCGGTGTCAATATGCACTTAGCGGATTTCGTATTTGCCGCGCACCATGATGTAGGCCACGCCGCCGTAGTTCGGGTCCAGCCGCAATCCGCGGTTGTCGGAGCGGGCGATCAGGAGCAGGTGGTTGTGGGAAACCGGTGCACCGGCACGGAGATCCGCCCCCTCCGTAATGTCGGTCAGACCATCTCCCTTGTCGCCGGCGACAGCCTGCACCTGTCCGGTGCGGACGATGAATTCCGTCCCTTCAAAGCCGTACAGCGTCTGGCCCGGATACAGCTCCACCACGGTCAATCCGCTGGTCCCGCTGCCGCCTCCACTGCCCAGCGCTCGTTGGATCTGCTGATCGACGTAGCTCTTCGTCACGACCGGGTCGTCTGCGGAACCCGGCACGCCGGCGCTTCCGCCGTCAGCCATCGCCTGGGAAGCAAAAATGGCCGTGCCGACTACCGCGGCTGCAAGCAATCCTTTTGTCGCTTTGTTCATCTCGATGTCCTCTCCTTTTCTGAAGATCACAATTGATAGACCCTGGCCAACAGGACGACCACCTCGGCCCGGGTCGCGCGTCCCTGCGGCTTGAAGAGATTCCCGTATCCCTTCAGCCAGCCTCTGGAGGTGAGCGCCTCAATGGCCGGAGACGCCCAGTGGCTGGTCGGTACGTCACGGTACGAAGACCTGCTGTGCTTGTACAAGAGCAGGTTCTGGGCGCGGGCTGCCATCTGGGCCATCTCCGCCCGGGAGATGGGCTGGTTCGGCTTGATCGTCCGGTTGGGGTACCCCTGCAAAATACCCAGTTGATAAGCCTTCAAGAGCGACTGGTACGCCCAATGGGAGCTGGACAGGTCGCCGAACGGATTGCGGCCCGTGTACGACCCCACCGGCAGCCCTTTGGCCCGCATGGCCTGGATCAGCATGGTGGCAAACTGTGCCCGCGTCACCTGCTGGTTGGGCTGGAACGTGGCGTTTTCAAAGCCCTTGACGACCCCTTTTCGGGTCAGCCGGGCGATGTCGGAGCGGGCCCAGTGACCGGCGATGTCGCGGTAGCCGTCCACCAGCTTTTCCTTGTGCAGCGTGAGGCGGTAGGCGTCGTATTTGAACGAAACCGCGCTGCTCAATCGGATGTAGTACCTGCCGGGCTTGAGCTTCAATCCGATGACTTCCTTGCCCTGATCGGACAACTGGGCCACCTGGTCGGTAGCGGCCAGCGCATAATTGAACGTTTGGGACCCGTAGATCTCGATGCGCATCCCCCTGGACACAGGGACAAACGGCGCGCGAACGCTGACGTAGGATTCCGAATCGACGGTAAATTGGAACCAGTCCGAGTCGGTATGGGTCGGCAAGGTGCCCGTCATCAGCGTGCCGTTGGCCAGATGAGACGCCTGGCGATACGTATCGTTGGGTTCGTTGATGTCCTTGCGAACCGGCGTGTAGGTCAAATCCAGCCGGTATTCCCCGTTTACCTGATTGCGCCAGTACTCGCTGATCCGGATGTAGTACTTGCCCGGCGACACCTCTTTTTGTGCCCGCTCGGTCGGGTCGTCCCGGTCCCCGGTGTCGTACTCTTCCCATCCCTGCCCCTGTTTGCCGATGCGCATGTTCAGATCCATCCGCTTGGTGTCAGGGGTAACGGTAATGTTCAGCCGGCCATACTCGCGCACGTAGTAGGAAAACCAGTCCTGGTCGCCTTCTTCGTGAAAATTGCCGGTCACGCTGATCTGATTCCCGACCAGCGGACGCGCCGTATCCATGTTGTTGTTTCGTTCGTAGCGGTCCGGGTTGATCGCAAACGAACTGGTCAGCACGTAGGTAAACGCGTTGACCCCGCCGCTTCGCTCCAGTTTGATCAGCATCCGTCCGGCCTTGGCCGGAACCGTCAGGGTATCGCCGTTGCCGATGTAATACGTGACCGGCGTGCGATTCTCCGAATAAAACGTGGCGGCCATGGGGGACGATATCGATGTGGTGACAGAACCCCTCAACGTCACTTTTCCGTCGTAGGGAATATCCATCTTGTACCAGTCAATCGTGTCGGACGGGTTGAGCCGGCCGCGAATCTGCGACTCGATGGGAAACGGACTGGCTTGTCCCATGCTGTTGTTCGGCTCGTGAAAATCCGTCGAGGGATTGGTTCGGACGGCCCGGTAGACATTGAGCAGGCCGTAGCCCGTTCGCCGGTCCCAGCCGCGCTCGCCGAGATCGGTGGCGGTCTGGTACAGGAGCTGCCGCACATCGAACGGCGACATGCCGGGATGGCGTGCCAGCACAAGCGCAGCGGCCCCGGCCACCTGGGGAGCGGCGGCCGATGTGCCGCTCAACGTGCCGTATTTGCCTCCGGGCTTGGTGGTGTACACGTTCATGCCGGGTGCCACCAGATTCAACTCCGGCCCCGAATTGGACTCGTACAGCGGTTCGTTGTTGCTTTTGACCGCCCCGACGGCGATGACGGTCGGATAAGCAGCCGGATAGGCGACCCGGTCGCTCTCGTTGCCGCTGGCCGCCACCAGCACCGCTCCGCTCGCTTCCGCCCGTTGGACCGCCTCCGTCAAGGCTTTGGAGTACGACATGCTGCTGACCGACATGAGGATCACCTTGGCCCCCCGATCCAGCGCCATGTGTATCCCCTTGGCGACCACGTCAATACTGTCCTGCTGGCCGTATTTGTCCAGCACCTTGATCGGCAGGATGCGGGCGTTCCACAGCACCCCGGACACCCCGATGCCGTTGTTTCCCCTGGCCGCGATGATGCCTGCCACCGCCGTGCCGTGTCCGTTTGCGCTGTCGTCATAGGGAGACTTGCCCGGATTCACCAGGTTGATCCCCGGCAGCACATTCCCTTTCAAATCGGGATGGTTGGCATCCACCCCTGTATCCAAGACGGCGATGATGATGGAATTGTTGCTGTTCACCGTTTTCCACGCCTGGTCCGCCTTGATCTGCTTCAGGTGGGTCTGGTTGTTTATGTACCGGTCCGATGTAATTCCGGCCGCTGCAGCGGCTCTGACGTTCGCGAAAGCGGCTGTCAGTCCGATGGCGACCACAAGCCCCAATATGATAACTCTCCTCATGAAAATGACAGTCCTTCCTCCCCTGTTTCCGCATGCCGGCGAAACACAAGGAATGCAGGTAGTGGCGGGTCACATGCCCTTCTCTCTTCATTCTATCTATCTAGCATAGCGGAATAAATGGACGAAACGCAACCCTGTCAATCCAATTCTTGGAACGCTGACGACATTCCCGGCAAACGGCAGAACCCCCTTCCGCCGCGGCAAAAGGGGGTCTCCCTGAAACGTTCCGTTATTGCAAAAAGCCCTTCGGCTGCGAGGTTTCGGAAGCAGCCTGCTCTTTTTTCTGCTGTTTGGCCTTGGGGATGAAAGCGGTACAATCGGCGGCTTTCACGCCTTCTTTCTTGATCGACGTCGCCGGGATTTCAAACGCCCAGATCCGACTGCCCTTGGCTTCCACTTTCAAGTTTTCCAGCGTGTAGTGAACGCGGGCTACCGCATCTCCTGCCTTGTCGTGCACGATAATCGGCACTTCCGTAAACTCCAGGCGCTTGTTCAGCCCGTTGCGGAACAGCACGACCACCTTCAGGCCGTTGTTGGTTCCCTCCGTAATGTCCAGCACCTGCAGGTCCACCAGGCCTTCTTCAACCGGCAGAGCGGCCGCCTTTTCCCGATACTGCTGCTGCTCCTCTTCGGTCAGCTCTCCGCCCAGCATTTCCGGATGCTCGGCTGTTTTCTCAGGTTTCTTGTACTCCAGCGTGAGCGGCACTTCCTTATCCGGCAGGTCGTCAAACTCGCTCCACGGGAACAGGAACTCGCACGGGCGGCTCGACTTGTCGCCGATCGGCCCAAACTCCAGCAGATGAAACGTTTTGCGGGCGACGACTTTTCCATCCGGCGTCACCAGTCTCAAAGGCAGCCGCTGAAACAGCATGCTGCGGCTGGTGGCATTGCGGATAAAGGTAAGCACGAGATACCCTTCCTGCGTCACCTGGGTAAAAAACGGGAAGATCCCCACTTCATCCCGCACCACAGGCGGCAGCTCGTCGTGGATGTACTGCAGCAACTCCGTTTCCTGCTCCTCCAGCTTATCGCCCCATGGGCCGTGCAGGCTCAGGATCATTTCCTTGGACGGGATGCGATTGGACGACTGCTCCGGATTGTCGATCCCGGACACGCCCAGGTAAAACTCCTTTTGCAGGTGCTTGTGCACCTCTTCGCGCACTTGCTCCAGGCTCTCTTTGGAGCCAAACCAGTTTTCCAGCAACCAACTCATGACAAAACCTCCTCATTTCCCGACCGGCGGATCACACATAGCAGATGCAGGGGCGGTCAGGTAACCTCCAACACCCATCGTTTCAGGCTGGCGTTCGGCTTTTTCACTGCATTTGCCGGGAAGACAAACAGCCACGGACGGCTGGTCCCCGGACGGACCCGAATGCTGCTGCCGTCTATCACCCCGGTTGCGACCAAGTCGCCCTCCGTGTCGGAAACGGTAATCTTCAATTGATCCGGGCGATAGTCTACCGGCAAGCCATTACGGAACAGCACGGCCACCACCAGTTCTCCCTTTTTCGTCCAGCCGATGTCAAATCCGGTAGCCTCTACGGATTCGGCCTCAATCGGCGGCAGCGAATGGATCAAGAGCTCCAGGCGGTCTTTTTGCCGTTCAGTCATGCGTGCTTCCATCTGCGGGTCGAGGTCGAGATGATTGGGCCAGACGTAAGGGTTGGCCTGCGCCTTCATCATCACTTTCCAGCGTGTGAAGCTGAAATTCTCATGCAGGTACGTGCCCTCCGGAAAGAAGACCTCCCACGGACGGCTGCTGCGCGGCGGAATCGATCCCATTCCGCTCAGATCAACCCGCTGACGAGCAAACGGCTTGTCGTCCAGATAGATCGCCAGGGTAATGTCTTTAAACCGCACGGGGCGGTCCAGACCATTGCGGACAAACATCGCCACAGTAAGTCCCTCCGGATTCGGAATCAGACTGAATCCGGTCACGCTGATGCTTCCGGCGGGCACATCCGGCAGTTGTGCCTGCAGAAAACGGAGGGTGTACTTTTTCTCGTTGTCCAACTGCTGCTCCCAGGCCGGGTGAAGGGACAGGTCCGTCCGCACTTTCTGGTTCCGGGCCTCCGCAGCCGGTACGTCCTCTCCAGCTTCAACCTCCGCCTCCTGTTCGCTCAGTTCGGCAAAATCGACAGCCGCATCTTCCTGAATGTCTTTTTTCAACTCTTCCACGGAGCGCGTTTTTCCCTGCTCCTTGTTCAGCCAATTCTTAAAAAAGGAAAACATCTGCATCCTCCTCTCCTGACCGCAGCACAAATGAAGCTTCTCTCTATGATAAGACTTTTCTGCAGGCGGGGTCAAATGGCCGCGGACGATTGAACGCCCGCCTTACCCCTGCGGCACGCCCACCTTCCACCGAGAGAAGTCCGCGCCATCCTTCAACACGCTTTCTTTGGGGTAGATAAACATCCACGGCTTGCTGGTATTGGCGTTGACGGTCAATCCGCCCAGTTCAAACAGCCCTTCCGCCACCTTGTCTCCCGCCGCGTCGTAAAGGGCGAGCGGCAGCTTCTCGATGGACAGTGACTGCGTCGACCCATTGCGGATCAAGAGCATCGCGTGCAGCGCACCGTCCTCCGCCCGGCGAAGCTGAACGCTCTGGATATTGACTTCCCCTTCCTTTAGCGGCGGCAGCCGTTTGGCCAGTTCGATCAGGGACTGTTTCTGCTCGTCCGTCAGTGCCTTGATCCACGACTCTTCCAGTTCCAACTGCTGAGGCAGCACCATCTTTTTCTGCGCCAGCTCAAACGCGATCTTCCAGTTGGTGAGCAGGACGTTCACCTGCAGGAAGTGCTCCCGCTTAAACACAAACGTCCACGGCCTGGCCGCGTACGGCGGAATTTCGCCCAGCTCTCCCAGGTCAAACGTCTGTCGGGTAAACAACTGCTGATCCCCAAACAAAACGACCAGCGGCATCTCTCCCAGGCGCAGGGGCCGGTTGGTGCCGTTGCGCAGGAAAGCCGTCACCTGAACGCCGTCGTCGTGCGGGACAAGCGAAATGCCGGCCAGGGAAATGTTCCCCTCCTCCAGCGGCGGCAGTTCCTGTGCCATAAACGACAACGCGTATTTCTCCTGCATGTTCAGCCGCTTTTCCCACGACTCATGCAGCGACAGGGATGTGGTCACGCCAGCCGCCTTGGACTCCGTCTCTTTCCGCTCCGGTGCCTTCTCGGACACGCCGGTATCGGCTGCCGGCAATACCGACTCCTCCTGCACCTGCTGTTTCACATCTTCCGGCGTCGGCGTCTTCCCCAACATGTTTTTCAAAAAGGATAACATAACGTCTCTCCCAACTTTTCTCTACATCTATATGTAAAGGAATATAGAGATGCTGTTCGTACTCCACTATAGCACAGTGAGCCCTTAATGCAACATCGAAAACTTGGTATCCGTTCAAGGCTTTTGACGGTTTCGCCGAATGGCTTCAGGCGCCGTCCTGGCGGTCACGGAGATCGCGTGCCGATCTTCATCGCGGATCGGCAATCCCTGTTAGAATACCTGTGCGGTTTCGTCCCGTCAAGAAATGGAGCGCGTTGGATGCGGGCATGGTGCCTTCTAAAACAAATAGAGAGGGCAAAACCTGCGTATGGTTCGCCCTCTCGTTTCGACTCAGGTTGTTGTCTTTACGGCGTCGTCACCGTCTGTGTGCCGGAGCCGGCCGATTCGGAAGCCTCGCTGGTTGGTGCCGTTTCCGAGGCAGCGGATTCCGATGTGTTTGACGCTTCGCTCGCGTCTGCTGCCGGTGTGGGCGCTGCTTCTTCCCCTTCTCCGCTTGTTGCCGGTGTCTCCGGTGTGGTGTCGATATCGTCGGTTCCCGTCAGGCTGCCATCCTCGATGATGATCAGATCCCCTTTCTGCTGATAACCGACTTTTGCCTTCAGCGTTTCCCCAATAAAACGGAGCGGCAAAAAGAGGCGGCCCTTTTTGATCACCGGCGGGGTCTCCAGCTTGATCTTCTCCCCATTCACTTCCGCTTCGCCGGAATCGAGATACAGCGTGATCTTGTTGTCGCCGCGCACCACTTCGACGGTGCGGGTCTCCCCGTTCCACTTCACCTCGGCCTTCAGCGCAGCGCCGATGGCACGCACAGGCACCAGAGCGCGTCCCTTTTCCACGAACGGGGCGGTGTCCATCACGACTTCTTTTCCATTGACAAACGTCTTCAGCGACGTGTCGCCCGTTTTCTCGTACAGTTCGCCCAACTTGTCGAACAGTTTCTGATCGCCCGGTTTATAGAAGCGGTTGAGCAGTTCTTTTTGAACGTCCAGCGCCTGCTTCAGTTCGGACTGCTGCTCCAGCATCTTGGTCAGCTCTTCGTATTTCGCTTTCAGTTCTTCCGTTGCCTCTTTGACGTGCTTCAACTGCTGACGCAGTTCGATCAGTTCCTTCTTGGTCTTGACAGCTTGCTGGATGGCTTCATTTTTGGAAGACGGGGCCGTTCCATCCGCGCGTGACTCCGTGGAAGGCGTTTGGGAAGCAGGTGATTCCGTTTGAGAAGGGGCTTCCCGCCCCGGTTTTGCTTGTGGGGAACCGCCTTCCGCGGTCGAACCGGTAGGCTTGTCCTTGTCCGGTTTCTCCTTTTCTTTCCCGTTCTTTTTGTCCTTATCCGGTTTTCCCTTGTCTTTGCCCTTTCCCTTGTCGTCTTTGTCCCCTTGACCGCCACCGTTCCCTTTTTGGGCTTCTTTTACCGGTTTTTCCGCATGGACGGCGGCCAGAGGCGTACAGGCCAGCAGGGTGAGCACCAAACTTGCAGACAGCCATTTTTTCATCGTATGTCCCTCCCGCTTGCACCAGAAGTAATACGTGCTCTGTTTACCATATCGGCAAATCGGTGGGAACTTGATAGGGGAAAAGAGGATCCGGCTATAAAAACAGCAAGCCCCACGGAAATGGAGCTTGCTGAGTGAGGCTGCCGCTATGCAGGTGTGACATGTCCCTTTTTTGTCCAAGTGCCGACCGGCTTCTTCTGGGCGGAAACGCCCGTTTCACACACCCGTTCCGCAGCGGCGCCGGGTAATGGCATCATGCCTGTTCCAGAATCTCGTCGATTGTGGCCAGCGTCTCGTCCGGAATCGTCACCCCGGAGGCTTTCACGTTGTGTTCCACCTGCTCGGGCACGCTCGCTCCGATGATCGCGCTGGAGACGTTCGGTTGGCGCAGCGTCCAGGCCAACGCAAGCTGAGCCAAGGAAAGCCCCAGTTCTTCGGCAATGGGACGCAGACGCTCCACCTTGCGCAGGTTCTCTTCTTTCAACCACGATTTCACTGTCTGATTGCCGTGTTTGTCGGCCGCCCGGCTGACAGCAGGCGCATCATTCACCGTTCGGTACTTGCCGGCAAGCACGCCCTGCGCCAGCGGCGAATAGACGACCTGTCCGATGCCGTTTCGCTCGCACAGCGGAATGATTTCCTTCTCAATCTCTCTTGCAAACATGTTGTACAGCGGTTGATTCGCCACGATCCGGTGCAGCAGGTATTTGTCCATGATCGATACCGCTTCGGCGATTTGCGCCGCTGTCCAGTTGCTGATACCGACATACAGCACCTTGCCCTGCCGGACGAGATCGTCCATCGCCCGCAGCGTCTCTTCCATGGGGGTGTCGTTGTCGAAGGCGTGGCAGTAGTACACGTCGATGTAATCGAGACCGAGCCGCTTCAGGCTCGCTTCGCACTGTTCCATGATGTGCTTGCGGGACAATCCCCGGTCGTTGGGTCGATCGCCCATCGGTCCCCAGACTTTGGTCGCCAACACGTACGACTCGCGGGGATACTTCCGCAGGGCCTCACCGACCACCTTCTCCGCTTCCCCGTTCATGTAAATGTTGGCTGTGTCGAAGAAGTTGATTCCCAGTTCATAGGCCTTGTCGATGGTGGAGATCGCCTCCTCCCTGCCGACATAGCCTCCGTACGTCAGCCAGCTTCCCAGGCTGATTTCGCTCACTTTCAATCCCGAGTTTCCGAGACGACGGTAATTCATCTTCGTTCCCTCCCGAGAAAGTATTCGAAAAGCGGGTAGCTGCCGCGACTCCTTCTCTATTTTATCACGAAGCTGTCCGAGCGCTTCAAGATGTCAAGAGGCAAACTCAACAGAAAGACCTCACCCATAGCGATGAGGTCCTTTTCCAACACGTTTCCCTACACCCGAAAACGCGAAATGAGTTTCTGCAGGTCTTCAGACATTTGAGAGAGAGCCAGGGCCGAAGACGAGATTTCTTCCATGGAGGCCAACTGTTCTTCCGCAGCGGCAGACACATTCTGCGTTCCTGCGGCTGTTTCATTTGCCACTTCCCGGATCAAGGTGATGGATTGCACGATTTCTTCCACAGACGCCGACATCTGCTGCGTGCTGGCGGATACCTCCTGAATCTGAACGGCAACGTCATCCACGGAACGCTGAATGTGCGCGAATGACGTTCCCGCCTGGGTCACGACGTCCATTCCTTCGCTCACTTCGTCCTTTACCTGATCCATGGAAGCGACCGCTTTCTCCATCTGCCCGCGGATCATCGAAATGACGTCGTTGATTTGATTCGCAGACGCCGCCGACTGCTCCGCAAGTTTCCGCACTTCATCGGCAACGACTGCGAATCCCCGGCCGTGCTCACCCGCTCTTGCCGCTTCAATGGCTGCGTTCAGCGCCAACAGATTCGTTTGGGAGGCAATGTCGGTAATCACTTGCACAATGTGACCAATTTCCATGGAACGTTCGCCCAATTCCTTGATGACCGCTGCCAGGTCGTTCACCTTGTCGTGAATCGACCCCATCTGATCGCTGGCGGTTTGGATCGCCCGATTTCCTTCCTCCGCCACCTGGGCTGCCTGTACGGAAGAGGCGGATACCTTCTGGGCGTTGGCCGCAATTTGTTGGATTCCCTGCGCCATCTCCTGAACAATCTGGGCACTTTGGCCTACGCTGGAGGCCTGCTGCTCGGAGCCTGAGGCGACTGCCTGCACGGTGGCAGCGATTTGCTCCGTGGCTTTACTTGTTTGCTCAGCACTGGCTGTCAGCTCTTCAGCGGAGGCTGCCACCTGTTCAGCGTTGATGCGCACTTGCTGAATCAAGCCGCGCAAATTGTTTTTCATGACCGTAAAGGAATGAGCCAGTTCCCCGATCTCATCTCTGTTTGTTACATGAAGATCGTCCTCTGTCAGGTCGCCTGACGCAATTTTTTCGGCCGAGGACGCGAGCTGCACAACGGGTCGCGCAATCAGTCTGGAAACCACATAGCCAATGCAAATCGCCAGGATGACTGCCATCACGCTGATCATCGACACGGTTGTCACCACTCCGTTTACCATCGCGGCGTTTTCCTGGGTGGCCTGGGTCATGAGCTGCTGCTGTCGTTCACTGATCTGGTCCGCGATCGTTCGAATATCCCGTGAAATCGGAAACAAAGAGGTCGTGGCAAAGTTCAGAGCCTGCTCTTTCGCTGCCGAAGCTATCAGATCTTTCGATTTTAGAAACTGCTTGTTCAGTTGTTCGATCTTGCTCAGGGAAACCTTGGTTTCCTGCGTATCGGCCAGTCCCATGGAGGTGGAGACCAATGCCGACAACTGCTTGCTTGCATCCTCCACTTTTTTCATCGCTTCTGCATTTTGGGTCAACAAATAGTCTCGCAAACTGCTGTTCAATTGGGTCGCGTGCACTTGAATGTTCTTCGCGTTCAAGAGGATGATGGCTCTTCGGTTCATGAGATCAGAATACGAGCTGTCCACTTTCTTGAGAAAGTAAAAAGACAGGCCGCTCACCATTACCAAAAGAAAAGCGACTGATAAAAATCCGGCGGTTACTTTTCTGCCAATCGTCCATTTCATGTCTGTACTCCTCCGATTGATAGGGACTTGCGTCTCAGACTGTTCGTTCACGACCTTGTTCGATAGGAAAAAATGCCAAGGATTAGATAGTATCAAACTACCACGAGAACGCATGATGGTCAATGCCCTCCGGCATGCGAGCCGTTTCCTCCTCCATCCGGGTTCCCAGGCAAAGGGCTGTTTCTGCTGCACATTTTTGGTTCCCATGTACGAATGTATAAGAACGTTGGAAACGGTCTCCATAGCATGAAGTAGCACAAGGAAAGGAGGAAGGGTTATGGATCACACTGCGTACCATCGAAGCAGATGGCGGCATCACTTGCGGATGGCGGAACACTTTCGGGCGTTAAAAATGACTCATCAGCACAATCGCATCCTGCATCACCGGTTCGCGGAACGAGAACATTTTCACCGTATGCGGGCACATCACCATCGGAAGATGATGCATCGGCGTTAACCGTCACATGGCTCCCCCTGGGGGGGCTTTATCTTTGTCTCAATCAGTTCCCTCCATTTGTAAAGCGCGAGGGCAAGGAGCCCATCGCGCTTTTTCAGACATCCCGGCTTCGTGTAGCGTGTAACGTCATTGACAACGACAGCATCGGCAAACCTTGCACGTGCACTTGCGACATCTGCAGCAGCCGCAGCGGCGTTTTCTCTTCATGGTGATCACCTCTATCCGCAATCTCTGATACAAGGTATTCAGCTTCTTCCGAAATCGTGTGGACAATCGTGCACAACGGGATGGGGCGTGTTTCCATGCGAGGAGAACGTCCAATTTGTTGGTCGATCCGTATCAGTCCAGTCGGGGGTGATTTTTTGGACATACAGTAATACAGGCCCCATGTTGCCAGCCGCAGGGAGGGAACATATGATAACGGTTCATTTGTTGTTCGTTTTGCTTACGACACTGTATTGCGTCTTCCATGCGTACCGACGTCGGAACAAGATTCGCTGCATGACCGGAATGATGATGGCGATGACGTTGGCCATGGTATCCAGTCTTTCCATTGGGTTGCTGTTGGGGATTTGGCTTTATCCGGATCTGAACCTGCCGACTTTTATCGGCGCTGCCGTTGGAATCGCGGTAGGGTTTTTGACGGGCAAACCGGTAAGCCTGATGGCGGCCATGGACGGAATGCTCGCCGGATTGATGGGGGGCATGATGGGAGCGATGTTTGGCAACATGCTTACGGTCCCCGCACCGATGATCTGGTTTGTGGACATCATCTTTGGTCTCATGGTCCTGCTGTTCTTTTTTCTGATACAGGAAGAAGAAGAGCATTTTGAACAGACGAAGAATGAGGATTCTTCCCATGAACAATAAGGGATTGGCATGGATGTTTGTATCGCTGCTGGTTGTCGTTTCACTGTCCGTGTTCTTCTTCCCGTGGAATCCAAACGGGTCCTCGCCCCATGACGGACAGCAATCGGACACACATGCACACCATCACGGCGATCACAAGATGGAGGTGGCATTCGACACCCGGACGCTCGCGGACGGGGACGTCATCTTGACCGCTCACATTCCTGCAGCCGGAAGCAGCACGAACGTGCGGTTCGAACTCTGGAAAAAAGGAGATGCCACACCCCAACAGGTAGAGGTGACAAACCGCGGCAGCGGTCGTTTTGAGGCGAGAACCACGCTGCAGCCGGGTCATTGGGTGTGCGCGGTTCACGTGGAAGAACATTCTACTTCCTCCCATGTTCATCAGGAATTCGAATTTGTCGTGCCGGCGCATTGATGCACATCGTATCGACGGGAAGACACAAGGAGTACCCACCCGTTTCTCTTTGGGGATCTGCTGTCATGCGTTCGCCCGGATCACAGTTGTCCCGGTTGAAAACAAAAACGCCCTTCGTCGGTGACAGACAAAGGGCGAATGTACGAAGACACGATTTCCTTGTGACGACCGGCGAGGTCTGCCGCTAAAACCGGACGGTCTTGTCCCACACCGGTTCCACGTTCATGCGCCGACGCTTGTACTCCAGGACAGCGGCGCGCACCAGCAGGAACATCCACAACTGCGAATAGGTAAAGTACATGACAAAGGAGACGGCCAGATTGACGGGACTTGCCATGCCGTCCGCCACTTCCGCGCTCAACAGTTGGATCACGTAGATCAGCCACGTCTCGAACCACAGCAGGAGCAGGGGGACCGTGTACGACGTGTGGACAATCCCCAGCACGCCCAACAGGAACCACACATCGGAAATGAACAGGACCGCCGCAAACACGATGTAGATGGACAAAATGTGAGCCGCGTGCAAAACAACGTGCCGCTCGCGCCATGCCGGCTTTTCGAACATTTTTCCGATCAACTGCAGATTTCCCTGCATCCATCTCGTTCGCTGCCTCAGCCACACCGCGAATGTTTGGGGCTCCTGCTCCCATGAGCGCGACTGCGGCACAATCGGCAGCCTCCCTCCCAGGGCCGCGAGCGAGATCGACAGGTCGGCATCCTCAGCCAGGGCGGACGAATCCCAGCCGCCAGCGGCGACAAGCGCCTCGCGCTCCACCACCAGATTGGTTCCGGTCAGCGTTCCCAATCCGAACAAATGCCAGCGCCCACATTGCATCAGCAGTTGGAAGACGGCAAACTCCAGGGCGATCATTCGCGTCAGCCAGTTTTTCTCCGCGTTCAGGGTCTTCACGTAGCCGACGGCCCCTACCGCCCCCGGCGTCTGCACGGCCGCCTCGATCAGCAGGCGCAGGGCGTCCGGTTCCGGCTGGTTGTCGGCGTCATACACGGCGATGTAGTTCTCCCGCGCCAGCGTCAGACCGTAGTTCAGCACCCGCCCCTTTCCCTTCGGCGTTCCCGGGGGGACTTTGACATGCCGGATGTGGGAAAACATCGACGCGTAATAGTCGGCGATGTCCCCGGTGGCGTCGGAGGAATTGTCGTTCAGCACATACACCGTCAGCGGACCGTCATACTTCAGTCTCGCCATGGCATCCAGCGTCTGGGCCAAGACCTTTTCCTCGTTGTAGGCCGCGATCAGGATGGCGACGCTGGGGTATTCGTCAAGCGAAGGGGACGGAGCCGCTTTCGATCGGAACGCGAGACCGGCGACACACAGCACCGAATAATAGAGAAGCAGCAGCCAAAACATGGCCGCAATGACGAGCAGGACAACCGACACGGGTCAGCCTCCTCTCCGCCGCACGGATACGGCGTCATCCGCACCGAATTCTTCCAGCAGGGCCTCCACCGCAGGCCAGCCCTGGAACACGGACAAGTCTTCGACGCACACCCACGACATGACCACGTCCGCGCGAAGCCTTCGCTGCCGGAGCAGCAGCCAGTGAAACCGCCGCAGCGCGCGGTGGGCCCCTTCCCGGTCGCAGCGCTGCAGCACGATCGCGATGGTCGAGGGCGAAATGCGTCCCACGATGTCAAACTGGTCGCGCACGGACGCCAGCGCCGTCTCTCCGACCACCTGCAGCACAGCTTCCGGCGTGTAGCGCCGGCCTCCAAACCCGACAACGTATGAAGGAATGGACACAAAAATGATCACGCCCGGTTCGTTTCGCCGGCGCAGAGAGACCACGATCGCTTTCAAGCGGTCTTTGAATTCATTTGCACTCAGCACAGACACCGCCTCGTCCATTTTGCGGAGAGCGGCAATCTGCCGCTGCGCTTCCTCGTATTGACGCGCCCACCTGCGCAGCTCGGCCGCCTGCGCCCATGACGCAGCCGCAAGCCCCAACACCACAAGCTGAAGAACGATGGACTGAAATTGCGTACCGACGTCCCACCCGAATTTCCATCCCTGTGCCACGGCTGAAAAGGCGTGGAGCAGGATGACGGCGACCAGCAAGGTGAAGGATCGGAGTGGGGACAAGAACAGGAAAAGCCCGTACAGCAGGGCAGCGGCGGCCAAAACAAGCCATGCGACGCCCACAGGCACCAACATGGCAAGCCAAACCGCCAGCATGAGTTGAATCAGCGTTAATACGGCAACACTGACACTTCGTTTCATGATGTGATCTTCCCGATGTTATGACTTCGAACCCATTCTGTTCGTATTATGGCACCACGTCAATTATATTGGCTATCAACAATTTATGCCACCGAGATTCCGGATATGTTTCCGGTCAGGAACACCACAAAAAACATACAGGGACGCTTAAACAGGCATGTCCCGTTAGGCGTTCCTTTCTACCTCTTTGTCAACTAAATGATTGCGCATAAAATAAAAGTATTCACACATTTACCAACAGAGTTATGCACAAAATGTGGATAAGTGATCAGGAACACGAGGATGTTGCGATGACGAAAAAGAAAAAGCCACCCGGTTCCCCGAGTGACTGCTGTCACGTTCGATTCCGCTATTCCCGAACAAATGCCAACAACCGTTTTTCGGCCAATGCGGCGTCCCCTCTGATTTCAAAAAGCAGCTTCAGATGGCTTGCATGCGAGATGGCCAGTCTTGCCGCGTGATACAGCTCGGGCTTCTTCTGTGAAACGAAAATCATCACTTCCGACACCGGCGAAACGACTACCTTTATTCGCAGCAGTTCGTTCAGAATGGAAATGAACTGTTTCACGGTCAATCTATCGGCTGAATTTTTCATCGCCAGGACTTCCTCGATCAAATCCTTGGCGCGTTCCTTCTGCAGCGTTTTGGGATTGGGTATGTGCAGTTCCATGATCTCACCTCTCTCCTGCACATACCCTTATCTCCCGGAGGTTAAACCTGACGAGTGTCCGTTCACCTGCAGGCGGCTTTCCTCTTCACGCCCGGAAGCGAACTAGAAGGGATAGGTCCGGTCCTGGATTTGGACGGAAACCCATTTGACCGTGGTGAATTCGTCAAGCGCCCACTCGCCTCCGTACCTGCCCAGCCCGGAAGATTTTTCGCCGCCGAAGGCAATAATGGGTTCATCGTTGACGCTTTGGTCGTTGACGTGAATCATGCCGGTTTCAATACGTTTGGCCACTTCAACGGCATGTTCAAGACGTCCCCCGTATACCGCGCCGCTTAACCCATAAGGGCTGTCGTTGGCAATGCGGATCGCATCTTCTTCGTCCTTCGCGGCGATCACGGACGCCACCGGCCCGAAGATTTCCTCCTGGGCGATCGTCATCTCGTTGGTAACGTCCCGAAGAACGAACGGGCTCATGACGTTTCCGTTGACGCTCCCTTCCAGCGCCACCTTGGCTCCCTCGCTCTTGCTCTTTTCGATCAGGGCGAGGATTCGGCTCACCTGTTTCGCGTTGATCAAAGGACCGATAATCGTTTCAGGATTTGACTGATCGCCGCACGGGATCGCTTTCGCTTTTCGGACAAACGCCTCCAGGAACGGCTCGTATATCGTTTGATCAACAATCACCCGATTGATGGCCATGCAAATCTGTCCGGCATGCATAAACTTGCCGAATGCCGCCGCTCCCGCCGCCTTTTCCACATCGGCATCCGCCAGGACAATCATGGCGTTGTTGCCGCCCAGTTCAAGCGCGACCCGTTTTAAATTCCGTCCGCACAGCTCTCCGATATGTCTTCCCACCTGCGTAGAACCGGTAAATGAGATAATGCGCGGAATCGGATGTTCCACAAACGCATCCCCGATTTCACCGGTATTGAAGACCACGACGTTTAACAGTCCCTTGGGAATGCCCGCATCTTCAAACAGTTTGCCGATATAGAGACCGCCGGCAATCATCGTTTGGGAATCCGGTTTGAGCACCACGCCGTTCCCTGTCGCCAGGGCAGGGGCGACGGAACGCATGGACAGGTAAAACGGAAAGTTGAACGGGCTGATCACCCCTACCACCCCCGCCGGGTTTCGATAGATTCGATTCTCTTTTCCCGGAATCAGGGACGGCAGGATATGTCCTCTCATCCGTATGGGGAATGTGGCCGCCTCTTTGATGATGGCCATGGCAAAATCAATTTCCACATTGGCTTTCACCACGGAGCTTCCTGTTTCCGTCGTGATGATGTCAATCAATTCCTGACGCCGTTGGGAGAGCAGTTCCGCCGCTCTTTCCATGATGCGGGACCGCTCGTAAGGGTTTACCTGTGCCCACTCTTTTTGGACCCGTTTGGCTGACTCGTAGGCGTCGTTGATGTCGTCGAGATTTGCCAAGCGAATGTGTACCAGCGTTTCGTCATTGTAAGGGTTTTTGTCTTCGTAGGAATCTTTGCTTCTGCCTTCCCGCCATTCTCCTGCAATAAACTGTTTGTTCCAGACGCTGAAAGTTGCCATCCTCGATCCTCCTGTACCACTGGTAATGTTAGTATTTAGCAGGTGGGTACAGAAGTATTCCGGACGTTCGCAGCATCACGCAAAAATCTTGACTGACCCCGACATTGGTTTTTCACCTAAGCTGATCTGTCCTTCAACCCTCGTATCTAGTATTTGGATAACAGGAAAAGGATGATCCCAACGACGATGATCACCACTGTTGGCCAACAGCCCAGTTTGCTGAGAGAGTGTAAGTCTCCCATCTGCGTTCGATCAATGGAGTCCTTGAGATTTGTGAACGGATGTTTCCGGTATTCGTCTTTTTCCTGCTGATCGCGGTCTACCATTTTCATCTCCTCCGCACAGCGAATCGGGGTGGCCCCGGCACCCAGCTCCAACCGTTCAGTTCCTTGTTCCGCTGCCAACCCCCCCAACAGCATGGTCGCCTTCTATTTCCTTCTTGTGTCCCGATCCATACGCAAATAGGTAGTTGGCAGTGATGGTTCGTCCAAGCATCTTTCGCTGTCGTTCATAAAATAAACTAGCAAACCATGAGGAGGTGAAATCATGTCCAAAAAACGCCGCACCATCGTCATTACGTTACGGGAAGGTCAGCGCGTCTTAGTCCGCTGCCGTCGTCGTCGTAAGCACTAACCGATCACGGCAACCAAAAAGCGAAATGCGTACCGGAAGTATTTCTATTCAGCTTCCTGGTACGTTTTTCGCTTTTTTGGTGCTGTCCAGCAGAAGAAAAATCGGCGTTCCGATCACACACATGATGTACATGCATGAGGAACACGTTTCACGACATGAACGTTTGCCTTTCAGGAAAAGGAATGGTCATCAGAACGGATCATATACCGAAAGGAAAAACGAGCCCATAACAAAAAAGATGACAGCGGCCAGCAACCCGATCCCCATATGCATCAGGAAGGTCTGCCACCTCGTCCCGGGCTCGGCCTCTTTGATTACGTAAACATAAATTCTGTTAGATGCTTCCCCTTTCTTCCAAGGAGGTTTTGCCACACATACATACCAACAGGGTTAGGGATAATTTACCAGATCATACTATAGGTTGCTAGTCCATGTTTCATGCAATCCGCGTTATCTGATCCCATCGCCTATTCGATGCTTCCGTCCACGCAGAAGCCCCTTTTAGATGAACATCCTCTCTTTGCGGCCTTGGAACCTTACCGCCTCGTCAAGCAATTGTACGTATACGGATAAGTCTCGCTCCAACACTTCAGGGGATGCCCTGTCAACAAGTTTGGGCCCTGGGACAGGAGCCTGGTGAAAAATAACCGACGTTCATGATACTTGCGGGCAGACTCATGCAACGAGGAGCCCTTCTGGTACGGATCTTGACATAACGCTTAGAAGTAACTAAAATGGTTACAACGGTGGTGGTTCACTTGAAACAAATCAGCACACGATTTTCCATTGCTGTGCATACCCTGTCCCTGATTGCTGTCAGTCCGAATGATTGCACCGGGGACTTCATCGCGGGAAGCGTAAATACCAATCCCGTGGTCATCCGGAGAATCATGGGTATGTTAAAGAAGGCAGGGTTGGTCGACGTACGTCCGGGGGTAGGAGGTGCTTCACTGCTCAAGGATCCCAGCCAGATTACACTCCTCGATATCTATCGGGCTGTGAACGTGACAGAGGAGAACCAACTCTTTCGCATACACGAAAACCCCAATATTCGCTGCCCGGTTGGGCGGAATATCGAGCAAGTTCTCCAAGCTGAATTGAGAGACGCTCAATCCGCCATGGAACAACGGCTGGCCCAAACGACGTTGGCCGACCTGATTGGCAGGTTCACATAAATGAAAGCTCCTTGTCGAGCTTTTGTTTATACGCTTGTTGTAACTTTTTATGTTATAACAAGTTATATTACAACAAACACATGGAGGTATCGGCAATGAAATTGTTGGTTACTGGCGCCACAGGGAAACTGGGGACGAAAGTGGTCGAGACGCTGTTGAAATCGGTACCGGCGAGTCAAATCGCCGTAAGTGTCCGCAATCCGGAGAAAGCGGAAGGCCTTCGCGCCCGGGGAGTCGATGTCCGTCATGGAGACTTTGACCGTCCGGAGACCTTGGATGCGGCCTTTTCAGGGATTGACCGGCTGTTGATCATTTCGACGGACGGGGACAATGAAACGAGAATTCGTCAACATACGAATGCGGTAGAAGCAGCCGCACGCGCGAACGTCAAGTTCATTGCGTATACCAGCTTGGCAAATGCACGGGAAAGCCGATTGTTCCTTGCTCCCGTACACCGTGCCACGGAAGAAGCCATCCTGAAAACCGGAATCCCTTACTCCTTTTTGCGAAACAACTGGTACTTGGAGAATGAGACTGCTTCCATTCAAGCTGTGTTGGCGGGAGCGCCTTGGGTAACGTCTGCGGGGACCGGCAAGGTGGGATGGGCCCTGCAACAGGACTATGCAGAAGCGGCGGCCGCGGTGCTGGCAGGGAACGGACACGAGAATACCATCTACGAGCTTTCCGGCAAGCCGATGACCCAAGAAGAACTGGCCTCGATTCTCGGCACGGTAATAGGCAAGGAAGTCCCTGTGCAGCAGGTCGATGACGCCACGTATGCCGACATCATGAAAGGGGCGGGCGTGCCAGACTTCCTCATTCCTCTTCTCGTAGCCATCCAGGGCGGCATTCGGGAAGGGCATTTGGACATCGAGAGCAACGATTTTGAAAAGCTGCTCGGCCGGCCAACAACGCCAATCGACAAGGCCCTGCGTCACATTGTTCATGAAATCTCCCAAACACAGAACTGATCTCACATGGAAAACCGATCTTTCGAAAGGAAAGGTCGGTTTTTTCATGGAGTCTGCGAGCGGGTTCGTTCGCTCAATAACAGCAGCGGCAGCCCCAAAGCGGAAGAATCTCGCTTCTGTCGGGTATTGTGAATTCGCGCTTCCTTTTGATACAATATGGAAAATTGTACAAATTTTTAGGAGAGAAGAGGCAACATGAAAAAGAAGGCATTGGTTCTACCAGCAGTGGTTGGCTTGGGAATCGTTGGCTATCTGGCATCTCCCCTATCGGGGCCACACGAACTCACAAGCAACCCTTCCGAACCCCAACAATGTGTGACCGATCCGTACAATCTGTATCTCCCCACAAGGAGTTCACCATTTTCTTTGACAAAGGGATGAATGACAGTCTGCTCCACGAAAACGGCATCTACGTATTGGATGATAGAAATCACGCCATCCCTGTCACCATACAAAAACAGGATCCATACACGATAACGGTTCTCCCTCCCAAAAATGGATATGAATTCGGGCACACCTATCACTTGTATATCCATAGGGATTTGGACTTAGAAAACGTCAACAACACGAATTTGCCAAACGAATATCACGTTCCTTTTCACGTCAATGAGCAAATGTAGATAAACCAAGCCGGATTACAATGGGTAGTCCGGCTTTTTCTGTTCCTCCAGCGAACCCCGACGTATCGCTTTTGACCCCCTCTGGTATGGTCATGCAAGGCAACATAGATGCAAGAGCCGGTAACCGAAATGCTTCACCAGCCACTTTCCCACCGAAGACGGGGATGTTCTTGTTTGCATCCGCAGCAGATTGAACCTTGATATCGATAATTGCTTGCTGCTGAACCTTTTTTCACGTGAGAGCCAATATAGGATGAAACAACAGGCAGGAGGGCCCTCAATGACAGATCTGGAGTTTCATGCATGGGTGCGGCGGCTGATGGACGGAGATCAGGCCGCTTTTGAAGCAGTGTATGAGCATACGGTTGATGATGTTTTTCGCACAGTCACCTTTTTAATGGGCAATACACATGACGTTCACGATCTTGTAAACGAGGTGTACATCGAAATGTGGAAGTCTTTGCCCAGCTATGATCCCAACCGTTCGTTCCGGTTTTGGCTACACGGTCTCATCGTGCGCCAAGTGAGCAACTGGAGACGAAAGATATGGAGACGATTTCGTCTGCTTGATCGCAGTCGATTGCTGGAAGAAGCAGAACCGGCGAAAGCCGACGAAGCAATTTTGCAGGAGGAGTCGCAGCAAGAACTGATGGCGATCATCAACAAGCTGTCGTACAAACTGCGTGTTGTGATCATCCTCCGCTACTACCACGACTACTCGCTGGAAGAGATAGCGACCCTGCTCAACATTCCTGTCGGGACGGTCAAGTCAAGACATCACCTCGCACTCAAGGAATTGCGCAAACGCTATATGACTTTCGCTGACGGAAAGGTGGAGGCACCACATGTCTATGGAAGATAAACTTCGCCTGGAACTTCACAGGCAGTCCCACTCGATGAAGGTTCCCGTTGAACTGAAGGAGCGTGTACGTCAGTCGTACGAATTGTATCTTCGACAAAAGGAGGCAGGAAGGAAGCGTACAAACTGGCTCCCCGCCGCGGTCATCGCCGCCGTGCTTTTGCTGCCGACAGGCGTATTGGCGCATAACTACGCGGACAGCATTTTCGGCTCGTTTGAGAAGATGAAGAAAAAAGTCAGCGTCATGACCATGAACATGTATCAGGCCATCGGCTTGAAGCTTTCCGGTGCGCACCAGGAGCTCGGCGATGCGGAATACGCGACGTTTGAAGCATTGCTGAAAAAGTATACCGCCGTGACGTATGAGTATGTCGACCCGTATGGTCACATCAACTTTGACCAGATGCCGGCTGACATACGCGCCGAAGCCAAACAGCTCATGGCGGAGGTAACGCCGTACTTTGACAGGCTCAACCATCAGAAATCCAGCCGGGCCGTCTTAACCCCGGAGGAATTTGACCAGTACATCGAAGCGCAAATGACCTTAAACACCGTGAAAGCGATAGCCGGGATCAAGGACCGCCCGGATTTGAAACCCGAAGATTTTCCTGAGGATTTGCGAGAACGATACGTGGAAGCAAACAAGATTGTAGCCGAAGTGTACAAGAAAATCGAGGAGCGAAACCCATAGGAAAGAGACCGTCGAATCGTTCGACGGTCTCATCACGTACCGGAACGTGGATGCAGGACTAGGTCGTGTGTGGTTCCCCCGCTGACGCCTTCAGCAAGGATTCTATGTCCTGACGGGGGATTGGCTTACTGAACAGATACCCTTGTCCTTCGCTGCAGCCTTCTTCATGCAGGAAAGCCAACTGCTCTTCCCTTTCCACGCCCTCGGCAATCACATTCAGGTGCAGGGTTTGGGCAATGGTCAAGATCGCCCTGACAATCGCCTGACTTTCCTTGTTCGTGTGCACATCCCGAATAAAGGAAGCGTCAATTTTCAACGTGTCGACAGGGAGATGTTTGACGTAGCTGAACGAGCTGTAGCCCGTTCCAAAGTCATCGATCGAAATATGGACGCCCAGATCGCGAATGTTTTGCAGGATCGGGACCGCATTGTCCATGTCCGCAAAGATACTTTCCGTAATCTCAAGCTCCAGCCATTGCGGATCCAGTCCGGTATCCTCCAGAATCTCCCTGATTTTCTCCACCAGATCGGGTTGATAGAACTGCCGTACAGACAGATTGACCGATACGCGAAAAGGAGGATACCCTTGTGCCTGCCAGGCTCGATTTTGTTCGCAAGCACGGCGCAGAATCCATTCCCCGATCGGGACGATCAACCCCGTCTCTTCTGCGATCGGTATAAACTTGTTGGGCGGAATCCTTCCCAATTCTGGATGATTCCATCGGACAAGCGCCTCCGCTCCAACCAGCTTTCCTGTCGGCAACGCATATTTGGGTTGATAATCAATGTGGAAATGCTCGTGCTCCATCGCTTTTCTCAGCTCATTCTCCAACAGGATTCGTTCCAACGATTTCTCTTCAATGGACGGATGGAAAAATTCGAATCCATTCCTTCCGCGCTCTTTCACAAAATACAGAGCCATATCCGCTCGTTTCAGCAGCTCATCTGCCTCTCGTCCATCTGACGGAAAGACAGCAATGCCCATGCTGCAGGAAAGAGTGTGCTGTCGCCCATTGACTTCCAGCGGTTCTTCCAGCCGATCGCGAATTTTTTGGGCTACTTGATCCACTTCGTGTCTACCTGATATGTGGGGCAGCAGTATGGTGAACTCGTCTCCTCCCAAACGAGCGACCACATCGTTCGACCCAAGACACTGCTTGATTCTTTTCGCAATCTCTGCGAGAATGACATCGCCCACTTCATGTCCCCACGAATCGTTGATTTGCTTAAACCGGTCCACGTCGAGAAACATGACCGCCAACTGGGATTGAAATCGCTTGGCCTGATAGACTTCTTTACGCAAGCGATCGATAAAGAGCCTGCGGTTGGGCAGATCTGTCAACGTATCATGGTAGGCTAAATGGAAAATGGTTTGTTCCCATTGTTTTCTCTCCGTTACGTCCCGCATTACGAGCACCAGGTTCTGTACATCGCCGCACGGGTCCAGGATCGGATTCCCTTTTGTTTCCAAATAGAGGGACCGTCCACTTTTGGTGTGGACACGAAATTCCAGCAGAGAAGACGCGTTTCGTGCTGCACAGATTTGCTTGAGATAATTCGCCACCAGCTCGCGATCTTCTTCGTGGACCCATTGAAGCAAATGACCAGACTCCATCTCGATTCCATCGTCTCCGAACAGGGTCTGATGCGATGGAGAGAGGTACAGGAACGTGCCTTCGCGATCAATGACGGCAATCAAATCGGAGCAGTTTTCAGCAATCACGCGGTACTTTTCTTCACTTTGTCTCGCCTCTTCTTCGGCTTTCTTTCGAAGACTGATATCATTTCGGATCGAGACGTACTGATACGGTTTCCCCTGTTCGTTTACAAACGGCACAATGGTTGTATCCACCCAGTAAAAGGAACCGTCCTTGGCTCGATTTCGTATTTCTCCGCGCCAGACTCGCCCTGCTCCAATGGTAGCCCACATCTCCTTGAAAAAATCCTTCGAATGGTACCCCGAATTCAACATGCGATGATCCTGGCCGATCAGTTCTTCCCGTTTATATTGCGAGATGGTACAAAACTGATCATTCGCGTAAATAATGATCCCTCGATGATCGGTAATGGCCACAATGGACGATTGATCCAACGCATATTTGATATCTGCCAGCTCTTTTACAACACGTTTTAGCTTCTCGTCTGTTTCAGACAGAAGGTCCTCCAGTTGATGATCAGCCAATGTTTTCATGTTCTCTCACCCAAGTCTCGATGTTGAGAAACTCCCAAAATCGGAAATTTGCCACTATTATTTTACATGATATTCCACCTGCAATGAGTACCTCCCAACCTGTCATCCTTGTCTTTTCTTTGAACGCGTGGTCCTGATCGACGGAGCCGACTGCGTGAGGGGCGAAAAAGTCCTGCTGCCCCTCCTGACACCCTCATTACCGAATTGACAGAAAAAACCCTGCATCGGCAGGGATCATCCAGGCTATGTTTCGTCTCCAGTTGTTTTGTTCCAGATCAACCTGGATTTCACCTCTCGGCGCCCCTATGAAAAACGCACATCCATGACAGATGTGCCCATGTTATCATCTTCCATGTACAATCGAATCGGCTCCTCAAGGGTGGTCGACTCATCCCCTGCAGAAAGGGGGTGAGATCGTGACAGTGTACGAAGCACTTTCGTTGATGCTTGCTTTCAGTCTGCTTATCGTGTGTGGGCTGTCATTCCACCAAAAGAAGCAGACCGCCCTTGAGCTTGTGGGAAGCCTGGCGGTCTACTCACTAATCCTATGAGCCGCCCCCCTTGTGGGGAACGTCTATTGTGCAACGGAGACCCATGGCGTTGGCCGACGCCTGTGGTCTCTTTTTTAGTTTACGCAATCGCGTATATCATGCATTCCGCTTTTCGTAAAAAATGATATACACCTTTACATCCATTATTACCATAAACAGTTTCGTTGTAAACGTGTATATGCGTATCTATTGCGTTACTATTTCGCAGTTTTTCGTTAGAGCTATGCTGCCACTTAACATCACCAGTCATGCTAGCCAGCAGTGACAGCTTCTTGAGTTTGGCGATCTCCCAAACACGCTGCACATTTGCGTCCAAGCAATGCGACATTCCGTCCTGAGCACTGAACGAGAAGATCGATTTCAAAATGATGCCATTACGGGCGGGGGTGTGCCTAAAAATACGAAAAGAAACCCCAGACGAGTAGTTGATTACTCGTTTGGGGTTAGTAAACTTAAACTAATTTTGTAGTAACGATTTATTTATCTCAATCCATAGCTCAATTATTTTTTTTAACTCTTCAGTTTCAATTATACACTCCTCTAACATATCTTCCGAAACGAAGTGATTTGTAACTTTTGCAACATCCCGTCCTATTTCTAGGCTACATATATTCCCGCCTGTTGATTCGAAATCACTTTCCCCTTGTAATACCCTCTCAATAGATTCCAAAAAGATTGGAGACCTAAACGCTTCCATATCATGCAAAAGGTATTCAACAGTTGAAATCTCCTCAGGAAGCTTTAGTCTTTTGAAATCCCCCTCGGCGTTATTAATAATTTTGTGTGAATATTTCATATAATCCCCCTTCTCTAGATACTAATATAGCGGGAAGGACGTTTCTATTTGATTATTTTCATTAATCCACATCTTAATTTCCATGCCTTGACTTGTTTTTCCTTGATACCACCCCTTACCGTTAATTTTAACACCAGAGTATACCTCTTTTATTGCATTAATAACTTCCGTTCTATTCCAGCTGTCTGGGAAGAAGGTTGAGAACTCAGATTTCCCATTAATAGTAACTGTATCCTTATAAACCCCGTATTGGTTTGGAGTATTAATATTAGAGAGTGTTGCTTGTGACATCATACTTTGATGATGATACCCAGAAACCCCCTTTTTACTTATGTTTCCATGGAAGATATGTTCCATTGCATTTGGGCCAAAAATACTATCTGCTTGATTAGCAGCTGTTTTACCAGCAATCTTGATAGAACTGGCTCCCGCAACAGCACCTGCACCAGCAGCTCCCAACCCAAGTCCAGGCATATCTCCTGCTTGACGGTTTGCCTTCACAGCACCATTCAGATAAACAACCTCATGAACTTCAGCTCTTAAATCTGCTGGTACAATTGCATCGACCGCATCACCAAAATCCATCCTGTTAGCATCAGCATAAGTAACTGCTTTATCCGCCCAGTGTAAGACAAGATCTTCATGTGAGCCACCGAAAAATGAACCTGCTCCTTCTACTGCAACTTGTCCTGTAGGATCAACAAACCTCAACGGATTGTTATGCCCATACGTATACCGATTCAAACTCAGCGGATTATCCACTTGCCCTTTATACGTATCCTCTGAAATAAACCGTCCGATTTTCGGATCGTAGTAGCGGGCACGCAGGTAGTAGTAACCCGTTTTCTCGTCGAAGATCTCACCGCTGTACTTGAACGGGTTGGACATGGTTTCCGTTTGCGCAACAAGGTTCCCCCACGAATCGTAGTCGTACCGGTTTAGCTCCGCACCGCTGCTGTCCGTGATGGATACGACATCGCCGTGGCCGTTGTACAGATAGTACCCTTGTTTGTTTGTGCCCACATCTTTGCGGAACAGCAGTTAATTCCCGTAGTAGGTGTAGCTTCCCGCATCGCCTGTCCGTTCGTTGGCATAGCTGCGCAGGCGGTTCCTCTCGTCAAAGGTGAATGTGTTCTAATCAACTTTATTAAACCGAGAGATTTTGAAATGGCCCTTCTAATTTTTAAAGACTCCGTTTCTACACAATTATACAGACTCAATTTCTTTACTAGCCCCTACGCGAGAGAAGTCCCAAACACGAAAAGAAACCTCAAACGAGTGTTGATAACTCGTTAGGGGGATAAACCAATCTTTTCTATATAATCTACAATGAAATATCTAATGGCTAATTAGTATTCATGGAAATACAAAAATCGCTTTGTTTTTTAGTACTCATTTTATTTTTACTGCTGTTTTCTCCAGTATATTAATTTCATGTCACCGCCGGGATATAATTGACCCAGGTTCGCCGGAATGAAAATGACTCCCCCTGATCTACATATTTTTAATACGCTGGAGAGTATCCCTAGAGTGATGTTGACCAATCAGATCCTTTAGTAAATCATACGGCATAAACGGTTCCCTGCAGCACCGTAACACACCATTTTAACGGCGGGGATAGGCGGTATTCATATCTCACAAAGCCGCTTTTGGCAGTTGTTTTACATCAAGAGACTGCTTCTTGGATTAGGTTTATCTCTTCATCTGCCAGATTTCGTATTACAAAACCGGAAAATACTTTTTCACGGTCAAAAAGGCAACTTAAATCTTCATTTATTTCTACCTCAATAGCACTTTCAGTATTGTCAAATAGGCAATACATAGATTTGTCAGCGAGATGGAGGCGAAACGTTCCCTTTTCCTCATGAACAAATTGCTCATGAATTTCTTGGTTATCCATACTTAATACCGGAAGCCCTTTTATCACCTCATGGATATTAACCCCATCAGTTTGTTGAGTAGTCTCACTAATGAAGAAACTAATTTCATTCAATACCCCACCACTTGGAGAAATATCATCCCTAAAGTTTAACATTACTATCAACGGTACTGATTCACCATACAGCCTCCATTGAAAACCTCCCCTATAAAAGTAAGATTTTTTCGGTGCAGGAATATCTACTGTGATAGTTACAAGCACAAATTTTTCTCCCATAGATTCGATTTCGTGCGAAACATAAACATCGGTAGATGACGTGCTAATTAATTTCAAAGATCACACCCCCAATTATTTTTAGCCATGCATTAGGTATCCTGGTTAATGAACAGATATTTGCCTAGCCACCATTTTTTCATCCTTCCTGCGCTTGCAGTTAGTCGTGTAAGATTATCTTTGCAATTTGATTTTGAGGGTCATCTATCAGAATTTCTTTAGCCAAGCGTACAGCCTCTTCCTTGCTAACTAACTTGTCAGGGATATCATGGAAAAATTACACAATAATACAGACTCATTCGACACTGGGAGCTATTTCAATTGCCACTCAGTGACAACAAGAGAAAAAAGAAACCCCAAACAATTATCAGCATCTCGTTTGGGGTAATAGTAGGGGTTATTCCTTGATATTTAAGGCTTGAACAATATGGTTTATCTTGTCCTCAATATCTCTTTCACTGTAGTAAACATTTGGGTACAATTTTAGGTCTTCTTCTAGAGGCGAAAATCTAGCCGCCATTTCAGCTAATTCACTAAACTCCTTATTTTCCAATACTGAAAATTCACTGGGGTCAGCATCATGGTCAAAAGTTATATGAAACTCATTGCAAAACCTATCTGGTTCAATTTGCTTTTTGAGATAAAGGTTAATTAACCAATATAACCGTTCTCTAGGAGTACGCTCCTTCAATTTCCCCACCTCATTTTACAAGGATTACTTTGTAGCAGGCAAGACAAAATTACCGTTCCTTATTTCTCTGTCAGTATACTTGAAGTGGAATACAGTATTCGTTTCCGCATCATACTGTCACCGCCGGGATATAATTGACCCAGGTTCGCTGATCTGACCCCCATTTTGTGGACTGATTGATTTTGACCCATCAGGCACTTTGGAGGAAAAGGTTTCGGAATTCGCTTGGCGACATGCCGTTCAATCGCATTTGTGGCCTTTCGTGGTTATAAAATTCAATATACTTCTTGATTGCTGTTCCCACATCGACGGCTTCATCAAACAAATGCGGGCGCAGTTCTGCTTTCAAGTGGCCGAAAAAGGATTCGATGCAGGCATTATCCAGACAATTCCCTTTTCGAGACATACTCTGAATAATCCCATGCTTTCGCAGCAAGCGGTAATATGCTTTTGTTGTGTAATGCATTCCTTGATCACTGTGAATCAGCAGTTGATGCGTCGAACGGTTTTGGACGGCCTCTTGTACCGTCTCTAGCACAAACTGGACGTCAAGACTGTCACTTAAGCGGTATGAGACCACTTCATTGTTGAAAAGGTCCAAGATGACGGAAAGAAAATATCGTTTTTTTCCAGCTTGCAAATACGTGATGTCAGTAACCCACTTTTGATTGGGATGAGCTGCTTGAAAATGCCGATCCAGAAGATTGGGCGCCAGGGTATGTCTTTTGTATTGAATCCGTGGATAACGTCTACGCCGTATGATCGCCTGCATGTTCATTTGCTTCATCAGCCGATACACACGCTTACGATTGAGATGCAAACCGTATTTTGTGAGCAGTATAGCCTTCATACGACGATAACCATAAATGCCGCCCAGTCTTCGATGCTCAAAGGATATGATTTCACAAACAGCAGCATCTTTTTGCTTTATCCCAGTTTTAAGCCATTTATAATAGCTGCTCCTGGCAATTCCTGCGGCAGCGCACAGCAAAGATACGGGGAATTGGCTGCTTAGTGCTTGAATAACGGCGTATTTTCCGTGTCTGGAGCATCTCTCCTTTCGGTTTTCAATAACTTTTTTAAAAATGCATTTTGAGCTCGTAGCCACTTGTTTTCCTGTTCCAAAGTGAGATTAGAAGGGATTTTTGACAAAGCCTTTTTAAGCCCCTGTCCTCTCCGGTCTTTCAATCCTTCTACTCCATGGATTTTGTATGCATGTACCCAATTTTTCACGTTAGAGTGAGTTTTAAAGCCAAACCGTTTGGCTGCCTCTCGATAGGACAAACCTTCTTCCAATATAGATTTTACAACTTCCAGCTTACATTCAATCGTATGATTTTCATAAGTCATTATCGCTCACTCCCCTTTAAGTCGAAATTCGACCAAATGGGTCAATTTCCTCTGTCTACCATTTGGGGAGCAGTTCACGCCGGAATGAAAATGACCCACCCTTAGCGAATATATCCCCTTCGAAAATAGTCCGCCAAGACAACTTCGGAGGGAGACACATGCTAAGGAGTGGGATAGTGATATCGTTACATACCATGAGGGCAGAAGGCAAGAGTATTCGTGAAATTGCCCGTCAAACGGGGCATTCTCGAAATACAGTTCGCCGATATCTCCGGGGTCAATTCACCCCTGAAAAGGGAACCCGTAAATCTCGTGGTTCCAAGCTTGATCCGTTTAAACCGTTCCTGCAGGAACGGCTTCAAGAAGGTATCTATAACTGCGAGGTTTTATTCGAGCTTCTACAAGAAAAGGGATACACCGGTGGACGCACCATCCTGAAAGACTATGTGAAGGCCTTTCGTCCTCCCAAACAAGTTCCCGCTGTTCTTCGTTACGAGACGACCCCTGGTGAATACGCCCAGGTTGACTGGGGACTGTGCGAATACGTAGATCAGGACGGTAACGTCCGGAAAGTGCCGGTATTTGTCATGGTATTGGGGTACTCTCGTGCTACGTATATCGAGTTTACAAAACGTTGTGACATCTACAGCTTTCTTCGTTGCTTGATTCATGCTTTTGAATATTTTGGGGGCATCCCAAAGGTAATGCTGACTGATCAGATGAAAACAGTCGTACTTGGTATGGGAGACGATCGAAAACCCCGCTGGCATTCCCTTTTTGCCGACTTTGCTGCGGCAATTGGGCTTGTTCCAAAAGTATGTAAAGTCCGCCGCCCCGAAACAAAGGGGAAAGTGGAACGAGGCGTTCAATACGTAAAATACAACTTTCTTCCTGGCAAACGCTTCGTTGATTTACAGGATCTCAATCAACAAGCCCTTTTCTGGTGCGAAAAGATTAACCGTCGCATTCATGGAACAACCGGCGAACGTCCCACTGACAGACTCCGTGAGGAAAATCTGACGCCCATCCCTTCAGCTGATCGGTGGGAAAAATACCTGCATGAACCGAGACAGGTCAGCCGAGACGGATTTGTTAGTTACGATGGTGTGCGATATGGGGTTCCATGGAGGTACAGTGGACGTGAGGTAACCGTGCGAGAAGTGAATGGGTGGGTGGAAATCTGGGCCGACGGCACATGTATTGCCCGACACCAAAAGGCCTATCGATCCCGCGCAACTGTTTTTTGCGAAAACCAGTATGCAGGTCTTACGACCGCTCAAGGATATGCCTATCCACGTCCACAAGCCCGACAGATTTCATCGCAGCAAGTGGAAGTGCGTTCGCTGGATGTCTATGAGCAGCTGACAGGGGTGGGAGCATGATCGAACTGGAACAGGCACGGCTACGTCTCGAGGAACTTGGGCTTCAGCAAGCGGCTCTACTCTTGGATGCCCATTTGGAAGCGGCAAGTCATGGACAGCCCACCTATCTGTCCTTTCTCAACATGCTCCTTGATGCAGAGATAGCGGAACGCCAGAAACGGAATATGGAGGTACGTACCAAACTCGCACACTTGCCTTACCGAAAAACACTGGAGGAGTTCGATTTTGCTTTCCAACCCAGCATTGACGAACGGATGATTCGAGAATTGGCCACGATGACTTTCGTAACCCGACACGAGAATGTCTTGTTCTTAGGGCCTCCTGGAGTAGGAAAAAGTCATCTGGCGGTGGCGTTGGCGGTAGAAGCCATCTCGCAAGGGATATCCGTTTACTTTGTCAGTCTCTCGCAACTCATCGAGGATCTGCGAAAAGCTTACACGGAAAACAGGCTAGATAAACGCCTCCGCATCTACATTCGACCGAAGCTCCTGATTATTGACGAAATTGGTTACTTACCGTTAGACAGTTTGGCAGCCAACCTCTTTTTCCAAGTTGTAAGTGCAAGATACGAGAGAGGGAGTATTCTGTTGACCAGCAACAAGAGTTTCGGTGAATGGGGGGAACTCATGGGCGATCCGATACTTGCTACCGCCATCCTGGATCGGCTTTTACACCATTCCCACATCGTCAACATTAGGGGAAATAGTTACCGACTTCGTGAGAAGATGAGGACTGGAACCTACGGCTCCCCCTCTACCACCTAACCAACAAAAAATCGCCGGGTGGGTCAATTCTAAACCGGCGATGGTGGGTCAAAATTAAGTCGGCGTTGACACATACAGTACCTCAACATTGTACTTCTTCCCGTTTTTATACATTACATCATAATACATTGTAGCATTTGTACCTCTAGGGTCAGGAAATCCTTTTCCGTATTTAATAACTGACTGTTGGATTTGAACAGGTATAAACCTACCTGCTTCATTCATGTGTTTTGCAGCTGTACCAGTAAAGTTTAATCCTTCCTCTAACTTACTAAAGCCTTTCCCCTTATTAAATAGACTACCGACAAAGAACGCACCTTTTACTGCAGCTGCTTCTCCTGGGTAATCCCATAATGCTTTATTAAAATCTGCAATTAACGTAAGCCCTGGAGCAGATTCTCGTGCCATTTTCATTACTTCCGAATCTGGAATCATAGCATCTGTGGATTGCATTATATCTGACTGGGAATATCCTGCTTTGATCATTTTTGCTCTTATGTCATTAGCGTAATTTTGCCAATACCTTTTTTCTCCTTCGGTTTGTGCTAATGTCCATTTATTTTTGGCTTCATTGATAACCCAGTTAGCCCCAATCGCTTGATTCCAATGCCCACTCGGATCAACAAACCTCAACGGATTATTATGCACATACGTATACCGATTGAGGCTCAGCGGATTATCCACTTGCCCCTTATACGTATCCTCCGAGATAAACCGTCCGATTTTCGGATCATAGTAGCGGGCACGCAGGTAGTACAAGTTCGTTTCAGCGTCGTACATCTCGCCTGTGTACGTAAACGGGTTGTCCATCGATTCCGTTTGGGCGACGATATTTCCCCAAATATCGTAGTCATAGGTATTCAGCGTCTGACCGTCTTCATCGACAATCCGTACCACACATCACCGTGACCGTTTACGAAGTAGTACCCGCTCTGGTCGCTGCCTTCGTATACTTTGCGGAAAAGATATGGGACTAGGAATATCAAATGCGACATCACGACGAATAAACCATATCGAACCTGCGTTCTGGTAAAGCGTATCCAACAGGTGTTTGAACTCTGGCAGATAGTCTGGATGTGTTTCGATACGCAAAGTATGTTTGTAAGATTTCGGTTCATGGAATGGCTGATAGGAGATATGGAAATAGACTTCATCAGACAATTTGATGTGTAGATGATACTTATACCCCCAATCTACCTTTCCAATTGACTCGGTGATCCCGTAGTAATCGCAGATGTTACGCTTAAATGGATTAAAGAATTCCCAATGCACATCCTTGAATTCAATGACGATCAGATAAAACGGTTCATTCGGCACTGGGTAGCTCCCTCATGAACAAAAAAGAACCTCGGGTCTGTCAATGATTTTGTGTAAACTCCAATAGCCGTTAGGCTCAGCGGAGATATGGTTGAACTCGCTCCGGAAACTGAACGGACAGTTGTAACAGAATTTGGCCCCAGTTCTGAACTCTCCCCGTCCACTTTCGTAACACATCCATGGTTGCCAGGTAGAGCATTTTGAGCAGGGCTTCGTCTGTAGGGAAAATGGCTTTTCCTTTGGTGACCTTTCTGAGTTGGCGATGGTAGCTCTCAATGACATTGGTTGTGTAGATCAGTTTGCGAATTTCGGGTGAGTACTTGAAGAAGGTGGAGATTTCCGCCCAGTTCGTACGCCAGGAACGGACAATAAGGGGGTACTTTTGTCCCCACGTCTGCTCGAATTGATTCAGTTCTTCCAAGGCGGCCTCTTCCGTGGCCGCTTTATAAATCGGCTGCAGGGCCGACGTGATCTTCTTGATGTCTTTGTAGGAAACGTATTTGATCGAGTTGCGAATCTGGTGGATGATGCACTTCTGGATTTCCGTGATGGGATAGCAAGCGGAAATGGCCTCGGAGAAGCCGCGAAGATTGTCCACACAGGTAATGAGGATGTCTTGCACGCCCCGGTTTTTCAACTCGTTTACGACATGAAGCCAGAACTTTGCCGATTCATTTTCCCCGATCCAGATGCCAAGTACATCTTTGTGGCCTTCCAAGTCAATGCCAATGGCCATGTAGGCGGCTTTGTTGACGATGGCACCGTCTTGTTTCACCTTGAAGTGAATGGCATCCAGGAACACGACCGCATATACCGCCTGCAAGGGACGGTTTTGCCATTCTTTGATCAGGGGGACGATCTTGTTGGTCACGTTGGAGATGAGGGTAGGAGAAACCTCGATGCCGTAGAGCTGCTGCAGGTGATCCTGAATGTCGCGGGTAGAAACACCCTTGGCATACATGGCAATGATTTGGTCTTCGATACCCGTCACGTTCGTTTGGTTCTTTTTGACGATGGTCGGCTCAAACTCACCGGCCCGGTCACGCGGAATCTGAATGTCCACATCGCCGTACTCGGAACGCACCTTTTTCTTGCTGTAGCCGTTCCGGCTGTTGGTGGTTTTCTTATTTTTCGTGTCGTGCTTGGCGTAGCCAAGTGACGTCTCCAGTTCGGCTTCCAGCATTTCCTGAAGGGTCTCGGCAAACAACTCCTTCAAGGCCGACTGGACGTCTTCCACCGATTGCATGTTCTTTTCCTTGATCCACTGCTTCAGTTGCTCTTTGGACATCAGGCTCATGGGCTCTCCCAACCTTTCTTTGAATTCATTGTACCCTATTTTGAAGGTTAGGAGTTTACACAAAATAGTTTATAGACTCAGAACCTCAGACGATGATTAAGAATCGTCTGAGGCCTTGAGAAAAACTACCTAGTTTTTCTGATACCAGTCATATCCTAGGTCTACTATATTAGCATCTCTATAAGTACAACCGTTTTTCTCCAAAAAAGTTGATAAATCTTCAAAGCTATTCTTGTTAATTGGAGTATCTTCTTGCCATGATGCTTCACATTCATCACAAATATACAAGA
The DNA here is from genome assembly GCF_001673705.2 of Brevibacillus sp. WF146. Taxonomy (NCBI): domain Bacteria; kingdom Bacillati; phylum Bacillota; class Bacilli; order Caryophanales; family Paenibacillaceae; genus Brevibacillus; species Brevibacillus sp. WF146. The sequence continues at coordinate 593,885 of NZ_CP109943.1, read as the reverse complement.
TTTTGTTAAGATCAGACACCTTAGCTTTGTATACTAATCCGTTTCCGTCACATCTAGGACATACTATTCTACCATTAAAAAATTGTAGCTGATTTGTTTCTGACATTATCTTGTTCTCCTTTACTACGGCTTGACTGGATAAGCAGTAATAATCTCTGACGTTCCTGGTTTAACAACAACTCTAATTGCTGTTTCACCATTAGTCCCTACCACACGCCCCATATTAACAATATATGCTCCTGGGTCACCAGGCACAGGTGCTTTTCTTAACGCCCACGCTTCATCAATTAGGGATAAAACTTCTGTTTTATCAACACTAAAGACGGTGTGATTGGGTTTGTTAAGATTTGATTTGGTATGTTCCAATATATGTTGGACACGATTACCAAACTTTTTATCAAAGCCATAAATTAAACCTTGCGAAGATTTCCATGTCTTATTTCCTAAATAAGTAAGTTTACCGACCTCACCTATTTTGTCCAGTACCTTGAGTCTACCCATGAAGAAGCTAAAGCTAGCCATACCTGCGGCTTTTGCATCTTCAAAAGTTATCTGACCGTCAGTTAAGGTATCAAAGTTTTCAGGTCCAACGAGTTCTCTGGTCAGTGGTATATAACTATTCGGATTAGTGAGGTCATTTACTGCTTTTTCATAGTTTTTAGGATTAAAGAACTCACTAACACCTTTTTTAAAGTAATTCCATCCCTCTTCAAAAGACATATGCCCAGTCGGGTCAACAAACCTCAACGGATTATTATGCACATACGTATACCGGTTGAGGCTCAGCGGATTATCCACTTGCCCCTTATACGTATCCTCCGAGATAAACCGTCCGATTTTCGGATCATAGTAGCGGGCACGCAGGTAGTAGTAACCCGTTTTCTCGTCGAAGATCTCACCGCTGTACTTGAACGGGTTGGACATGGTTTCCGTTTGCGCAACAAGGTTGCCCCACGAATCGTAGTCGTACCGGTTTAGCTCTGTACCGCTGCTGTCCGTGATGGATACAACATCGCCGTGGCCGTTGTATAGATAGTACCCTTGTTTGTTTGCCCCCACATCTTTGCGGAACAGCAGTTCGTTCCCCCAGATGTTGCGGGCCTTCACGTTTCCGGCGTTGTCCAGCTCTTCGATGACGTTTCCGTTCAGGTAGACGTACTTCGTCTGGTTCCCGTTCTCTGCCTTTGTCGCACGCAGTCCGTTCCCGTAGTAGGTGTAGCTTCCCGCATCGCCTGTCCGTTCATTGGCATAGCTGCGCAGGCGGTTCTGCTCGTCAAAGGTGTACGTCACCGTGTCTGTGTCGATCGGCAAGACGCCCTCAAAGGATTTCCTGTTCCCACGGGTGTCATACGCATAACGATTCGTGCCACTCGGCAGTGTTTCTTTCGTCAGACGGTCAATCTTGTCATACTCATAGGCAAACGTCGTTCCATTGCGGGTGATGGAGACCACGTTCCCAAACGAATACTGATTAGTCTCTGTCCAGATCGGCGTATTACGCTTCCTGTGCGTCAGCTCCTTCACCTGACCAAAAGAATCCAGCTTCCGCTCCATCTCCAAGCCGTTCGGGTACGTGAGCGTGTACGTTTCTCCCGTGTTTGTCGTGTGATACGCATAGCGGATTGTCCCCGTCACATTGCTGGTTACTTCCACCAGGCGCTCCGCATTGTCGTAGCGATACGATACCACCGTGTTATCCGGATACACCAGTTGGTCCATCAAATCGTCATGGTCTGTATAGCGAATCTGATAGACACGGTCAAATACCGTCTGGCGATTCAACCGATGGAACGGATCGTAGCTGTACTGGACCTCCCGATAATTGCTGCTGGTCGGACGGGTGTCGGGACCATTGCTGTTGGTCTCTTTCTTCACGAGTGAAGTATTCGGGTAATACTCCCAGGTTTCCTTGTTTTTCACAACACCCGCTGCATCTTTTGTCGTGATGCTGGACACCTCGTAAAACGGCGTATACGCATACTCATGGCGGTTTCCTGCCTTATCGGTAAAGATGCGCGTCTTTCCGTTCGGATAGTAGTAAAACGATTCTGTCGCTCCGGACGGTACATCTTTTTCGCTGATCTTCCAGGACAGCGGATTGTAGTGATACTCTGTCGTCAGCGTATTATTCTCCTGTACGGATACCAGATTGCCGTAGGCATCATAGCTGTATCCGTAGACATTTTGTTCCGGATCAACGAGACGTACCAGGTTGCCGTTTATGTTGTAATGATAGCTCCAGGAGCGTGTCTTGCCCGTCTGGTCACGTTCCGTTTTTCGCGTCATTTGATCAAAGGGATTGTACTCGTAACGTATCGCAAGACGCTGTGCAGCATCACCAGTCTCGCGAATTTCCTCTTGCAGCTGGCCGTGCCGGTTGGCAAAGTGTGTGACGGTGAGGCCATTGGACTCAACGCTCCGAACAGTCTCGACCGGCAAATAGCTGTCTCTGTCGCGATAGGCATTGGCGCGGTAGTACATGGTGTATCCTTTGGGATCTTGCTTGCCCAGCAGACTGCCGTCTTCATTGTAGAAGTAACTTGTTGCCCGGCTGTCGTCGGCATACGGAGCACTGGATTCCAACCGGCCGTCCGAGGTGTACGTGTTGTACAGAAGCGGCCTTACTTCTCCATTGGTCCCCCGCTGTCCCTTGTATTCCACCTCGCCAAATGGCGTGAAATGAGTAAATTCCTCCGTGCCGTCCGGCAGCGTCATCGTCACTTTGCGCTGTGTGTCATCATAGTCGTAGAATATCGTCCGGAACTGGCCCTCATTCACAAAAAGTTCAATGGTAAGCCGTCCAAGCATATCGTATTGATACATAGCCTGGCTTTGATCGGGGTAAATTCGTTTTACCACCCTGCCCAATTCGTCGTAATCAAACTGGTACGTAAGGGTCTCCGTCGTTTCCGGAGACGTCTCTACTTTCATTTTGATGACCGTCGGATACAAGCCATAGCGGTCATAGGATTCAATTTTTTTATCAAAAATTTTCTCATCCGAACCTTTTGTAGCTTCCACTATCGTGGAAACCAGCTTCTGGCTGTTGTACTGGTACACGCGGCCAATTTCTTCCCGTTTCGTCGTCGTTCCATCCGGATACGAATCGACGATGTGCTCCGTTTCCAGCAATTTGTCAGCATTATAGGTATACGATTCCTCGTGAAAATGATTGGGATTTCCGGCTGCTGTCCGCTTTATCTTCGTTAGCAACCGCAGGTAATAGGTCGTCGGTGTGTAGGTCCATGTCGTTTCGTTGCCTTGCGGGTCCACCAATTTGGTCAAATCACCGTAGCTGTTGTAGCTGAACGCCGTGATCTGAGCGTACTTGCTCAGCCTGCTTGCAACACTGTCCAAACGATTGATGTCGGGTGCCAACAGAAATTGGTACACATCTGCATCGTCGGTAAACGAAGCGGGACGCCCCAAAAAACGGTACTCGTACCGTGGCTTCGTCTCTCGGCCGCTGTACAGATAGCTTACATAGCTGACGGGATGGTAGCGGTATTCTTTTTCACCTTCCGTTAACGTCAGAGGGGCAAAAATTGTGTCCGAATCCGCTCCAGTGCCGATGTACGTCTTGACTGATTGCGGCAAAAATGTTTTGTCCGGATTGGGTGTGAAGACTTTTTCCTGGTTCGGGTTCCCATGCTGTACAATTTGCGTTTTGACGATCGAACCTTCCCGCAGGGTCTGATTTTTCAGCCGAACAGACACATCCTTGGACGACTTCCAGATTTCCTTATTCGTCAGCGGATAGTAAATTGTATGCGAGTACCATCCCTGCTTCTGACTCTCCGGGTGAGGCGTCTTGGCAAAGCGAATGTCAACTGCTGTCACCGGATGATACGACGTATAGGTCAGCTTTTCGTCATCGTGGTACAACCGGACCACGCCGCGGCTGAGAAAATCAGGTTCGTCCGGCTTATAAGGGCTGTACGTATAGGTAATTTGCAGGCCTTCCACCGGGTACGACACCTGGCGCAGCAAATCGTACCTGGTGGTGCCGCGTCTCTGGAAGTCATCGGTGGTGTAGACCGTCGATTCCATTCCGTTGTAGTCAAGTGGAATGTTTGGCGGAAAGTAATACCCGGGTTTCAGGTTAAACTCTGCCTCGCCGAATACCCCCGAATCGTGATAGGTATACTCCGCAATTGTCTTGCTGCCGGTGCCATTGACGTCGTATTCGATGACCCTGCTAAATGTGGGGGTCACATCCCAGTCGTACTTTATATGCTTTAACAAGCGGCTTTTGGACGTATCGGCATACACCTTGAGCTCTCTAGCCAAATTTCTGATGCGTTTGTCTATAACGATGCAGCGACCGACGCTGTCGATGATTTCAATCGGTTTCTCCTTGTTTTCCGGAATGCGGTAGACGATTTCATCTCCATACGCATTGGTTTTGGTGACCACATGCGTATCACCATCTTGGTATGACCTCTCTATGGAAAATTGGTACAAGTAGCCGTTGTACTTCAACGAAGCAATTCGTTTCACACCGTTGATTTCCCACATTTGGTACTCCATAGAGGCGCCGTGATAAGGATAGTTTACCCAGTCTCCTTCTTTGGATTTAGACTCAAGCACTGTGCCGTCGTCCAGTGTAAACACATAACGCTTACTATCCTTTTCATGAGTACGGTTGCACCAATACTTGGATATGCCTTCCTCGTAGGTGCAGCGGATGTTTTCTCTGTCGATCTCCTCAAACATGGGGATATTCCATTTCCATCCCACGGGCATGTGATACTTTTGCTGGTGTCCACTACTCCCTTGCGATCTGTTTGCACTATGGTTGTCGTAGTAAATCCGCTCTATCAGCGCATCCAGAGAGGAATACTGCCGTTCCAGCCTGAGATCCATCCCGTGTTTTCCTTCCAGATACACATCCGTCTCTTTTATATTGGCTGTGCGGTACAGTTCATCGACAAGGTTCTCGGTATTGCGCTTATACCGGTAGGTTAGCCCTTCAGGGTCGTACTGTGCATCTGGCGGGCTGGAAGTGAGACCTGAATCGGCGAGAGACGAAAGCGGCGCCTTTGCCTTGTTTCCCTTGGTTTCCTTCCAGCGCTGGTAATGCTGCTCAATGACTGGAAGCGCCTGTTTGAGCAGTGTGTACTGCTCCTGGCCAAGACGACCGATTTCGGACATGACCGCCTCGTCCGTCCACTGGTATTTTTCCACTTTCTCGTCCTGGGACAAGAAGCGGTCCAACAGCGGATAAAAATAGGCGGCAATCTGCAAGGTTTTCCGATCAAACGATTGGTACATGCCCCAGACGACATCTGTCGACAATGAATCCCACGTAATCGCCATCACTTCATCTTTTGTAAAGGAAGGGATTTCGTCCGATTGTTTTTGTTGCAGCTCTTTCGCAGCCTGTAAGACTTCTTTGTATGCAGACAACCATGCTTTTGTGTCCGCTGGTTGTCCGTTGCTGTTCTCAGATACGGGTGTCGCAGATAAACGTTCATCCACCCGGGCAGATGTAACAGAAGGCACCAGCAGGGATATGGTAAGAACAGAAGAGAGGAACCCGCGCATCCATTTTTTCACACTCATTGCTACCTCCTTATTGATATGCATCAGGATTTATATACTTTTTTCCGGATCAGGTTGCCGTTGTTGTCATAGATGAATTCAATTTTCAATACACCGTTTTCGTACAGGTACTGCAGTTGGTTCCTGGCATTATACGTGTACGTGAAATTGCGCAAAGCACCAAAGGCTGAATCGATACCGTTAGAGGCGGACAAATCATTCGGCTCGTTTTCTGACGGAGGACAACCCATCATGTTACCTGACGTATTATCACTTTGCTCGTTACCTGTCGGGTTATCACTCGACTCGGTATCTGTCAGAGTGTCACTCGGCTCGGTATCTGTCAGAGTGTCACTCGGCTCGGTACCTGTCGGAGTGTCACTCGGCTCGTTTCCTGTCAGATTGTCACTTGGCTCGGTATCTGTCGGGTTGTCACTCGGCTCATTACCTGTCAGAGTGTCACTTGGCTCGGTATCTGTCGGGTTGTCATTCGGCTCATTACCTGTCAGAGTGTCACTTGGCTCGGTATCTGTCGGAGTGTCACTCGGCTCATTACCTGTCAGAGTGTCACTTGGCTCGGTATCTGTCGGGTTATTACTCCCCTCGCTATCTGTCGGGTTGCAATTCATCACGGTACCTGACGGGGTGTCACTTGTCGGCCGTACAATATCTGGTTGCTCTTCACCCATACCTGGATTTTTTTCACGGGCTGTTGGTAGTTCGGAAGTGGCCATTGTTGCTCCAGGTGAAATCAGTACGGTAAGACCCAAAACAAATATCAACACCAGATTCATCACTTGTCTTCCCATGTTCACTACTTCCTTTCTGTAATGTTTTGATTCATAAATCAAAATAGAAACTAGATGCCAATTATTCCAAATTTTATCTAAATAGGACAAGCCACATTTGTCAATAGGGAATTTATGGGGCAGGCAACAGGCTTGGACATTACGATTCAACTGCTTCGTGTCTAGTGTAATCGGACGTGCACCTCCCCCGACTCATCAACATGTCATTGCAGATGTGAGGCAGTCGATGTTCATAAACAACTCTCCTCTACCCGAATAGGTAAAGTTAGGCATAAAATAACCACTCGAATTGCCGAGTGGTTTCAGTTTGTAAAACATGGCTTTTTTTACCTTGAACTGGCCATAATGCTAGTGAAGGAAAAGGAGGTCGGCAGCAAAACGTGAAGACGACAGCGATGGGAGCGTTTTTGTTTGGTGTCGGTATGATTGGAATGCTTGATGGCATTGTCTTTCATCAAATTCTGCAGTGGCACAGTGTAAACATGCATACGGATCGCGTACACCAAATTATCAGCGACGGCGTTTTTCATTTATTCGTGACCTTGATCATCTTTGTCGCAGGCATCCTGTTATGGAAAGGGAATCCTAAAGACTCGCCTCGTACATTCTGGGGCAGCTTTTTACTGGGGGCCGGCACATTTAATTTGCTGGAGGGTATCGTTAATCACCACCTCTTGCAGATTCACCACGTCAAGCCAGGTGATCATCAATTCCTGTTCGATCTTTCATATGATGTAGTGGCCCTGCTGCTGCTTATCACAGGCTGGATCGTGCGGCGCCGGTGGGTTACCCAAAAAAAGTGACAATATAGGAGATACTTGTTTACCTGTATGAACTAAAATTTGAACTGGAAATTGGCTTTGGAAGTTAGACAAAGGTGAGGCACAACATCCTTCATTCTGCTCCACATTCGAATTCAATTTGGACAAACTCCCTCTACTGCCAATGGCAACGAGGGAGTTTGTCTGAACTAGCTAACACCGTTGACCCTGCGCTTCAAAGAAGGTATCCACTTTCTGAAGATACCTAATAATCAATGAACGAACGCGGATACTTTGCTGACAAAGCAAGGATTGTCTGTAATTCGGTATATCTTCGCTGTAGCGGAGATCGAAACTCAATTTTTCAATTACGCCCAGTTTACCTTGATGTTGTCAAGGTACGCCATGTATGCCGCTGTCGGTGTCACAACTTTAAACGTGATAGTCTGCTGCCCCGTGCCAAGTGTGATCGTACTTGCACTTCTCCACACTTCATCGGTTTCTGTGTGCGTAGCTTTCAGCACTCCATTCACATACACCTCAAGCTGCGGACTACCGCCCATAATAATGTCGCCCTTGTAATCATAGTTCAGTTGGCGTACAGTAGCCCCAACAGGCACATCCACCGTGAATTCCATCTGCACCGTTTTGTTGTAGGCGTAGATGTAGATGCACTTATTCGTCGAATCGTATGTGAATGTCCCCGTGAAATTGAAGTTGTAGTTTTGATCGGAGAAGTCTTCTAGGATAGTTATCGGAGTTACCCCGCCGCCCGTTGTCGTTCCTTGCACCGTCGGACTTGTGCTGGAATCATAGCTGTTACGTGCCACAACAAAGTAGCTGTAGGTCGTACCCGGCAACAGCCCGGTATCCGTGTAGCTAGTCGAAGTACGTCCACTTACGATCAATTGACCGTTGCGATAGATGTCGTAGCTGGTTGCACCTGAAGCAGAGTAATTGAGCGTCAGGCTGTTGTTGGTCGGGCTTCCGACAGACAGAGAGCAAGCCCCTGGAGCAGATCCACCGCTAGAACCGGGACTAACCGTCACACCACTACCGCTTACAGCTACGTTGTCGATGTAAACGGAATCCGCACCAGAATCGACACTACCGTCTTTTTGGTACTTGAAGGTAATCTCTGTGGTACCTTTCGGCAGGTTGTAGGTGAATTGCGTCCAACCTGTCGTGCCGGAAGCACTCAGAATTTCCGTTGTACCAGCCAGCACCTTCAAGAAGTCGTAGTTCTTCTCGGAAGATGTACTGTAGTAGAAGGACAACGTTCCACCAGATGGAGCTGTCACTTTAAACGATGTTTGCGACACTTGGCTGTGCGAAATGTCTTTGTTGGTGTAGGCGTAAGAACCAGCGTACTTCGATGCCGTGGTGCGAATCCAGTCACCAGTGAACGGGATGTTGAACGTACCGTCTTCAAAGTCTTCCGTGATGGTAACAGGGGTAGCACCGTATGCTTTCAAGCTGAACCAGCCAGTATAGAAACTGTTGAATGGATACACCCAAAGGTAGTAAGTCTGTCCTACGGTAAGTTGTGCTTGAATCTGCGGGTTGTTACCCATACCAGTGTCGTCATCCGTTTTAATAAGCGACTGAGCGTTACTGTACAAGTCCATCTTCAAGTCCATATCGCTGTCGGTTTCAAAGGTGTAAGTATCAGTTGCCGGAGCAATGAATTTGAAATAGACCGACTGGTTCGCAACAGCAATCTCATTGAAAAGTGTCGAAGCGTTCGGGATGGAAAGTGCATCTGCAAACGACGTACCCATTCCAGAGCCGCCACCAACATGTGCGCCGATGGAATTGCTTCGGGTAGCCCCATAAGCGTTTTTCGCACGAACGAACCAGTTATGCGGGCCTACTGGACAATTGTCTACAACCGTGGTGCCGGTGAAGTTCTTTACGAAAACACCGTCGCGATAGAGATCATAGTTGGACGCTCCGATTGCCGATACAGACAGTGTTACGCTGTTCGATCCAATAGAAGAAAGGTTGAGTCGAACATTCTGAGGTGGATGATTGGTGTATCCAGTTATGTCGGCATAACAGGGGTTGCTATGCCTCATGCTGAGATACACATTATAGGGAATATATCCATACCCATTATCACCCCAGCTAGTGCCCCAAGAGTTACGAACGATGAACCATTGATTGACATCGTCGTAACCGACTGCAACTACAGCATGTCCACCACGCGAAGATTCGCCTTGGGGAACTGGGCCGATCACACCGCCGGGACCAGGATTGTCAAAGTTAGAGTAAATGTAGATGCTGAGAATGACAGGATCGCCTGCAGCAATACGAGTCTTGATGTCATCGATAAGCGTGCTTCCGCTACTGCTAATCGAAACGCGGTTTGCAATATCCCAGCCAGCTGCAGCATTTTGTTGATCTGTAGTCAGCGGTTCATAGAACTGCGACTCGTAATCACGGTGATTGTGATACGGACGCTCTGTTTCTGGACAAACACCACGATTTTTGATGTTATCAAGTCCGTCACCTACATACATTCCTTCATCTGGGTAATTCGGATAGTAGATGTACAACGGAGAAAGCTGTGTCGGATTAGAGCCAGCGTTTCCGTACTTGCTTTCATAATACTCACGAAGTGCTGCAGTAGCAAAGGCTACGCAAGTTCCAAACGCTCCTTGGTTACGAATTGGCCCAAAGTTGGGTCGCAAGTCCACCGAAGTCGGAAGGGCCATGACAGAAACACCACTATCAAGCAGTTTCCCATCTGGAGTATACTTCTTCCCGCCGTGATACTTGGGAACTTTATCTTCCTTCGGGTCTTTCCCCTCCTTTACTCCCAACCCGTAGGTTGAAAAGTCTTTCGGATCGAACGGCTTTTTCATAAACATCTCTCCTTCTTTTACTTTTGTGGAAGTATTTTTGAGCAAACAAAAAAACCACTCGTATTGCGAGTGGTTCCTTTATTAACCCATGGTATAATTTTAACACCAGATAGGAACAAACGTTTCTCATTATACTATCAATTTCCTATCAAATCTGTATCAATTTATAGACCTCTAACTTCAAAGCAAACGCCAGCTTGTAAAATGCTCTTCCTCTGATCCTATAGTAAGTTGACTGTGACATACCAAGATCAATCGAAAATTCCCCAGTAAGAGAATATTTATACACCCCTTAGGGGGCGGAAACATGAACTACTCCTTCGTGTCTTCATGCCCTTCTGGTCGAAGAACCCCGCCTTTTTCTTTTCCTCGATGCTGTACTTTCTCCCTTGATATTGATTGTGGTGGAATGATGCAGTAAACGATCCAGGATGGCTGTAGCCAGAACAGATTCCCCGAAGATCTCTCCCCATGAACCATACGACTTGTTGGAAGTCAGGATGATGGAACCGGTCTCGTATCGCTCGGAAATCATTTGGAAGAAGAAATGGGCTGCCGGTTCGTCCATCTTGTGATAGCCGATCTCATCGATGATCAAGAGACGCGGCTTGGTAGAGCCGTTTTGGTTTACCGTGCCAATCCACCGTAAACCGTCCCCAATCGACTTGGGCTTGGTATCCGGGATCTGTTTCAAACCGAACGGTGGTTTTGTTGATGACGGTAGGCCGGAACGGTTTCATGAAGACTCGCAGAGTGGTAATCCCGCCAGAATACCCTTTTGTCTTGATTTCTTCCAGAATCACTCTGGCATTCAGGCAACCTTCCTCCATTCGAAGGCGAACGTAGTCCTTGAACGGATCCAACTTGCTGGGACGGATGACCTTTCGCTGATAGGGTTCAGGTTCCTTCTTGCTCAGCCACTTACGAATCGTTTTTCGATCCCTCCCCATTTCCTGCGCGATCCGAGTAATACTCATACCACGTTTTCTCATCTCATGAATCATGTAAAAGTCCCCATTCTTTACCATGATTTCTCTCTCCTCCAAGGAGAGAGTTTGCGATGAAAGTAGGGAATTTTCAACCGATTCTATTGGGGATTTTATCGTTGATCTTCACAGACGCATCATTTGCGTACGTTTCTTCGCTACTTGTCCGAAGAAAAAAACTACAAAACCAACAGCATCATTCGGATGATCGCAACATTTCGCTCCTTCTTCCGGTTCCTCGAACGGGAGGAGTACATTCAGAAAAACCCGAGCAACCGACTCCAGGCTCCCAAGAAGCCGGAGAGCATTCCCAAATACCTAACCAAAGAAGAAATCGAACGGCTCTTGTCCGTCATTAATCAAGACAAAGACAAAGGAAAACGAATCTACACCATCATCCAAACGCTTCGATATACCGGCCTGCGCATTTCCGAACTGACCAACCTCAAGATTGAGGATGTCAACTTTGAGGAAGCGTCGATTACTGTGTGGCATGGAAAGGGAGACAAATACAGGATCATACCGCTGCATCCTGAGCTGGCGCCGATTCTTCGAGACTACCTGGAGAATGTACGGCCCAAGGTCAGCTCTCCCTATTTCTTTGTCACCAAGAAAATGGGGACAAAAATGACTCCCGGCTATATTCGCCTGACGATTCATAAGATCGCCGAAGAAGCCGGGATTACCAAGAACGTTACGCCGCACGTTCTTCGACATTCCTTTGCGACGTCTCTTTACAAAGATCATGGCGTGGATTTGCTGCGGATCGGGAAACTGCTCGGCCATGCTTCGCCGCGGGCGACCTCGATCTACACCCACACCACCCCGGAACATCTCCGGGAAGCATTGGAGAAATTATCGTAGGATGAGGAGGGAACAGCTATGGAGACCAATGAACGCGTGGAAGTGATCATCGAACTGTTTCGGGAAGGCCATTCGGCAGAAGAAATCGCCGATTTGCTCGGATACAAAGGAAAAGGTGGTGTCAGCGGCTACATGCGCCGGCATGGCTACCGCTGGGATTGGACGATCAAAAACTACGTCCCTGATCCTTTGGCGAAGCGCGAACCATCCGAGAATGTGGACGAATCCACCTTACTTTTTAACCCTTCTACAAGCAATTTGCAAAAAAGTGTAATAGATAGCCAGACTTTGCCGGCAAGCAATAATTTGCAGGCGAGCAATGAACAGCCATTTGAAGATGGCAATGTCTTTACAGAAACCAGCAATCCTTTGCAAGAAAATGACGAAAACAACGTCGTCGCGTTCCCAAATCAGACGGGGCAAATATTAGCTGCAGCACCGAACCCCATATTACCGCCGGAATTACTGCAAGGTTTGCAGGAGATCCTGCAAAACAAAGACAAGCTATTGAACATGGTCACGGATCGGCCGCAGCCGTTGCATATGAAACGGTACAGGGGACCGGCAGTGACAAAGACCGTGCAGATACAGGCGCAGCTGTCGGAACGGTTGACGGGGTTCGTAAACAGTACAGGTTACACGGTAAAGGATGTGGTCAATAAGGCAGTGGAGGAATTTTTGGAGAGGTATGGGGGATAAGAGTGAGTATGAGCACTTTCGCTTATAAAAAAAGAAGAGTCTATCCTTAATATTAAAAAAGATAGACCCTCACAACTTACAATGCATTTATAAATAATAATGCAAACAAAAGCTCCCCCAAAAGGGGAGCATTTTATTATTACTTAGAAATTTTCCCATCTGCCACAACGTTACCGTTGGTATCAGCAAGATCGGAACCTTTGAACTCTACTTCAATAGAAGAAGTGATGGCAAAGGTGTCAGCATTAGCTGCGGTAATTGTCAACGTATCACCATTTACGCTGAAAGCACCAGTTGTAGCAAGTTGTACTTCTGCTCCGCCTACTCGAACTTTCACACCTTTTGTTGGAGTAGCAGCATCGAGATCTTCGGAGAATACAACTTGAATAGTCTTATCATCTACAACCTTAATTTCTTTTGCTACCGGCAGAACATTTTCTGTCAATTCAACGGTAGTTTTGTTTTTATCTTTAGCAAAGGTGTTACCATCTACATCCTTCACATTTACAACTTCCAGCTCACGCTCACCAGAAACTTTCACATAGTTAGCCGGCAGGGTGATAATTACTTCATCACGTTTACCGTTAAAATCAATTGCTGTTGTAGACGGGAGAGTAACTCCATCAAGTTTGTAGTTTGCAGCTGTAAGAGCCGCAGCATCTACATCATCGGAGAAAGTCAGTGTAAATTGACCAGGAACGGTAGTTTCTGTTGCTGTAACAACTTCAAGTGTAGCACCTGCGTCACTACCAGATCCTACTGTTACGGTAAACGTAACTTCTCCTGCTTTGTTATTGAAAGCATCTTTTACTTTATCAGCCGGAATGGTTACTTGGTACGTTCCAGCTTTAAGAGCACTGTTTTCCAGAAGTTCAGCTTGTGTTACTTTAAGTTCAAGGTAATGATCTTCTCCTGCGTCAGGAGTACCATTTTGGTTTACATCATAACCCACTGTAGTTGCGACAGCAACATCATTGAACAGAACTGGAACGCCGTCTTTTCCGGTATATCTAACTTTTACTTTATTCAAAGTATCATGATCTACTACTTCATCAAACTTCAAGACAAAAGTATCTTTGTTTGCTTGGTTCAAGCTAGCATTCAGTAATTTCGGGGCAGTTTTGTCAGCGCTAATAGTAAACGTTTTGGAAACTTTGTCCCCTGTGTTACCTGCCAGGTCTTTATACCCAGAGATTTCGACAGTTGCGTTCAGGAAGGAGCTGCTCCCCAATTCTGGTGTCAGGTCAAGAGTATAAGCCGTGTCATCTCCATCAACTGGTTGCAGAGTATTGGTTGCTGTATTGCCATTTACTTTAACAGCAACACCTGTCAGATCAACCACTTCACTGAACTTAACTGTTACTTTAACTCCTTCAGCAGTCAAAGTTGCTACCGGTTTAACAGTGTCTTCAGCAACTTTAACAATTGTTGTCGCTGGGTTAGGATTGATGTAGTTACCAGCGGCATCTTTTGCACCAGTAATTGCAATTTCATATTGTGCAGCTGCATCCAAGCCTGCCAGTTTCACTTCTTTACTACCTTTTGTGAACGAAGGTTGCGGATTTAAAGCTTTACCGTTTACAGATACAGTTCCGACGGTATTCAAAGGCTCACTGAATTTAACTGTAACATCATATTTTCCACCTGCTGCAGGAACATATGTTGCTTCAGCAATTGTAGGCTTAGTAGTGTCAGTTACAGTGATATTTTGTTCGTACTTCTCGATCTTTTTGCTGTAATCAGCTTCAGTACGAATTGCGGATGTTGCGCTGTTGTCAATGAAAACATTGTAGACGCCTTTGAAGAATTGATTATTAGCTACATCAGCTTTAACCGTCAGAATTTTACCATCTTTAGAAAGTTCCGCTGTCAGGTTAGAAACAGGGGCTGCCGTACCTACTGGACTAATAGTTACGCCTTTCAAAGCACCAGTAGTAGAATCCACAACATCAGCTTTTACAACAGGAACTCCGAATTTAATTTGGAGCTCTGCACCGTTAATAGCACTTACGCTCTCAACTTTCAGTTCACCACCGTCTACCGGCGGCAGCAGGTCTTCATCCTCTTCAGGATTGTAGGAACCTGTACCATCTACGATGGTGTAAGGATTCTTTTCAAAGTGATCCAGACGAGCCGATTCCGTAACAGCGTTCAGCTCCTCTTCCGTTTGTGCGTTCAGAGCGCTCAGGAACGGAGCAGCTTTACCATTCTCGTCAACAAAGGTAGTGCTGTCGAGATTGTCGAGGATTTCATCCAGAGCCGTATCCAGGTGATTGATGAAAGCATCGATGGAATAGTATTTATCTACATTGCCGCCAACGTAAAAACCAGCGTTCGGCTTAGCCATAGCGGAAGCGGCCATGCTAGCTACTACTGCTGTCGAGAGTACAGAAAGCACCAGCTTTTTATTCACGTACTACCCCTCCAGATTTTGATAGGAATTTTTGTCTTATATATTGAGAAACACGCTACGCTGGTAATCCTGTTGCGTGTGTTTCTCCTTATCTGAACATCAATGTACGATCGACAAGCATTGCATGGGGAGCAGAGGGGAATCCCTCTGCCCCATGCCATTCCATGCCATCAACCGTAACTACGGAAGCGGATCCGAATTAAATTTCAATGGTGTGAGGACCTTCGGATTTACCGTCTTTGGATGCTTCGATGACTGCTTCAGTCTCACCAGCTTTGCCCAGGATGGTTACTTCGAAGTCACCATTGCTATTTGCTGTAGCTTGGCCGGAACGAGTGCCGATCGTCACCTTCACAGTTGCGCCTGCTGCGGCTTTACCGGTCACTTTGTACTCAGCCAGCATACCGCCGAGTTTCGGAGTTACAACCACGTCTACGGAATCTTCGTCAATCAGGTCGACGATCGGATCATCAGGAACAACTTTACCGGAAGCGAACTGCTTGAAGAAGTTCGTGGTGTATTCTTCTACCTCGTCATCATCGTAGTCTCTCTTCGCATCATCTACGGAAGAAACTTTGATGACGTAATCCCATACGTTACCATCGTCGTCGGTTTCTACGAGGATTACGTAGTCGCCTTCGTCGATGCCGTCGCCTTCTTCCATGTCATATGCGTTGATGAAAGCAGTTTTGGAGTTCAGGGTGAAGGTAGCTTTTTGCGTTTTACCATCTTGATCTTTGTACTCGAAGTAGAACTTGTTGCTGCCATCTTTCTTGTCAACGCGAGCAACCGTCAGAGCATGCAGAGATGCTTC
This sequence comes from Brevibacillus sp. WF146, assembly GCF_001673705.2. NCBI lineage: Bacteria > Bacillati > Bacillota > Bacilli > Caryophanales > Paenibacillaceae > Brevibacillus > Brevibacillus sp. WF146. The sequence goes on along the minus strand of NZ_CP109943.1, from coordinate 578,128 downwards.
TTCCAGCTCATCCTCAGTTGCCGGTACGTATTTGCCGTCGCCAAAGAAGTCTGCGACATCGATGTCTTGAGCACCGTCAACTACTTCGATAACATCCTTCACGATGACTTCTTCGCTGGAGTTCAGGCTGAACGCGATGAAGTCGCCGCGGTTGATGTTTTTGTCCAGCAGATCTTCAAGATCGTCGTCCAGTTTGAAGGTTTTGGTCGTTACCTTACCGGTGTCGCCGTCTTTGGTAATAACCTCGATTTCGTCGTTGTCGCTGCGGCCGCCCAGTTGGGTAACCAGACCGTAGAGCGTTTTGCTGCCCAGGCCTTTACCAGCTACAACGAAGATTGCGTCTACTTCTTCTTCCTCTTCATCTACGGCATAGTATACATCCAGGCCGTTTTTGTCAGCGATGTCGGCAAACTTCGCAATGCCCGGATTTTTCAGCTCGTAACGTTTGCCCGTGATTTCGCCGGTCATGTCGAAGATGGCCGTGTCGGAAGTAACGGTGTAGAGACCGTCTTTATCCTTGATGGTTTCATCATCTTCGTCGGCAGCGTCATTCCAAGCTTTGTCTTGCAGGTGTTTCAGCTTGGTCGGGAGAACCTTGACTTTCTCTGCATCGCCTTTGGAATCCAGCGTTACTTCCAGCAGCAGGATGTCTTGTTTGTCCGGGATAAAGTCTTTTTCGATGTCATCCGGATTGTTTTCGTACGTTTTGCCGTCTGCACGGTACACGTCTTCCGGTTTGATTGCGATATCCAGCTCTTTACCTTTTTCGGTGATGATGCCGAATTCGTATTTGCCTTTATCGTACTCGGCTTTGCGGGTCAGGATCGCTTTGAAGCGGCGATCGTCCACGCTGTCCTTGGTTTCGATGTGGCGGATACGGCCGGATGCATCCAGGTACAGTTTTACTTCTTCGCCTTTCAGGTCGCGAACCAGATCCCAGTTGCTGGAGTTCAGTTCTTTCACATCTTTGTTCGCGTTGTCGGAGTAAGTGGAGCCCGGACGGAAACGATAGGACTTGCCGTCGATTTCCAGACGGTTGTCGCCGTCGTTGCGAACGATTACGCGTTCCACTTTCCCTTCAACTTGCGTGCTGTTTGCGAATACCAGCAGCTTCTTCTTGTTGCCGTTTGCGTAGTAGACGCTGTACACGTCCATTTCTTTCAGGTCGGCCAGTTTCGCCGGCTTGTTGTCGCGGAATACCAGGAAGTCTACGCCCTCTTCCAGGTCTTTCAGCGCGGTGAAGTTGCCGCCATCCAGATTCTCGATGCGCTTCTTCTCGGCGTCGATTTTCTTGATGACTTCGGAACCGTATTTGTAACCTTCTTTGGTTTGGTTCAGCGTTTGGTCGTCGATTACGTGGATGTAGCTGATTTTGTTGTCTTTATCCAGAACGACTTTGGCGGAGAAGGTGTAACCGTTGTTCGCCTTGATGATTTCCTTGATACCTTTTACGTTGCTGTCATACGGTTGGAAGTTGAAGGTAACTTTGGTATCTTCGGTGAAACGATAGGTTTTGCCGCTGCCGTCCAGTTCGATTTCCAGATCGCTCAGATCGGAGGATTTGCTGATGTCATCCACATTGAACTTGGACTTGTCGTTCAGGTAGAAGGTACCCAGACGGTCCATAACCACTTCTTCGTCCTCGGAACCTTCCATCCACACAACGGTGTTTTCCTTGTCGTCCTTGATCCACACTTGTACGTGTTGACCAGCGAACTCGTTCGGGTTGATGCCGTCAGCCACTTTGAACGTGGTGCCTTTGGTGCCCATGCCGGCGTCTTTGCCGCTCAGGGTGATTTCGTTGGCTTTCAGCGAACCCAGACCGATTACCGGTACGTTGGATACGATCGGCAGGTCGCCTTTGCTGTCGCGAGCCCACTCCATGTCGTATACGTCAACGTCCAGGTACTTGGTCAGCAGCGTATCGTCTTTCACTTCAAAGCGGATGTCGGTACCGAACTCAACTTGCTCCATCAGTTTCACGCGGAGCGCGTTGTCCATCATTTTGAAGATGTCGCCGCGAGTAGCCGCGTTGTTCGGAGCGGAGATGTTTTTCGCAATGTTCAGCTTGGCAGCTTCTGCGATCATGTTGTTCGGCCATACGCCTTTAACAGCCGGCTCGTAACCCAGAACGCGAACGATCATGGTTACGGCTTCCGCGTAAGTAACGTTGTTAGCAGGACGGAAGGTCTTGTCCGGGTAACCTTTTACGATTTCTTGACCGGATGCTACGTTAACGAAGCCTGCAAACCAGTCGCTCGGTTTCACGTCGGTGAAGTTGGACTGGAATTGAGCCAGTTTTGCACCTTCCGTCATGTTTTTCAGACGAACCATCAGGGTAGCGAACTCAGCGCGGTTGATGGTACGGTCTACACCGAAATCACCGTTGCCGTAACCAGCAACCAGGTTCAGTGCTGCCAGGCGTCCTACTACTTTCTGAAGATCCGCGTCCATTTTAGGAGCTTCGGTGTTGTTTGTATCCTCGGCAGCGAATGCCATCGGTGCTACAGTAAGTGCGAGTGCACTTGCCAGTACGCTGTTAACAACCTTTTTCATAACCTTGGGTTCTCCTCCTCTGGAATAAACAATTTGTTCTTGGGGAATATTTGTTTTCGATCTATCTTTCTTTTTAAAGCCCGAATCCTGCAAGCGCGTGTCACCTCCTTTCGCAGGACTGCATTGACTTTTTTGCCCGAATAAATCTCTAGTATATTCAGTATTGTGTAAATGCGGCAATCCCTAGTGTAACACAGTTGCTAGAATTCGTGAATCTTTTTTACACAATTCCCCGTTTTTCGTGTGACATCCTATTAAACGCCTCAGATCTGAAAAAGTTGCGGTGCCTCCGAAAAAGTTTTTAAAAATTTTTGTGGCCGTTTTCCTCACTGGTTATGTATGTGGTGACACCCGCCACAACTCGTATTATAGGGCAGGTCGGTCGGACTGTCACCCATGAATCTTTTTCCAATTTGTCTGAGGAGTTTACAACTTTACACTTACTTTCCTGTAGCTGTCTCGAAGTTCACGACAGCCAGGTTGTAGTCGCGCACGGCCTGTTCGTACTGGTTTTCCTGATCGGCGAGTGCTTCTTCGGCCTGAATGACTTCCAGCGTGGTCGCCAGACCGTTTTCATAGCGCAGGCTGGTCAGGCGATAGCTCTCCGCCGCCGCTTCCTTCGCCTTTTTCTTGAATTCGATGCCCAGCTTCGCCGCATTCAGGCTGTAGTAGGCTTCCGCCACTTCTCGGGAGATGGTGCGCTTCTGTTCCTCGATCGCCAGTTTTGCCTTTTCCACGTTGTTGCGGGCGATCTTGCCCGGGTAAGTGGACAGCGCGGAATACTCCTCGATCAGCTTTACATTCAGTTCGGCCAGATGTAATTCTTCCTGCTTTTGCGTGATTTCGATACGCTGCTGCAGCGCCTTCTCCTGTGCCTGCTGCAGTGTCATCGACGGGGCGGCCACCTGTTTGTTGTCGTTGGACAGCTTCCATTTCTTGTTCAAATCCACCCCGAGGAATTCGTTCAACTTCATGCGGGCGATCTCCACGTTGTTTTCCGCCGCCGCCAGCGCTGCCTGTGCGCCAGCTACGCCCATCTCCGCCTGCAGGATGTCCGTTTTCGCCTTGGTGCCAACGTCAAAATGAGCTTTGGCCACTTTGAGCTGGGTCTGGGCGCGCTCCAGGCTTTGTTTCTTCAACTCCAGGTCGGCTTGTGCATGCAGCAGGGCGTAATACAATTGTTGAGCGCCCAGCTTGATCTGGTTCTCCGTTGTCTGTACCGCCAGCTTGTTCAGCTTTTCCGTCATTTTCGCCTGCGCGCTGGACACGTATTTTTGCTTGGCGGCGTCCAGCGAACGGACGAATTCGGACGGGATCTCCGCCACCGTATCGTATGTAAGCTCGGCGTTGACGCTCGCGTTTTTCTCATCCAGGCGGGCCTGCTGCAGCTTGGGATTCGTCTTCAGCGCCTGTTCCACTGCTTTTTCCAGCGTCAGTTCCTCTGCGGCATCCTGCGCGGTTGGTTGAGTGGTTGTGTCGGCTTTATCGGTCTGGTTCGATGGAGTGGTTTGTGTCTGTGTCTGATTGGGCGTCTGAGATGCTGTCCCGTCGTTTGAAGACTGGGCCATGGCCCCTGCGCCGATCGACGTAGCTACAATCGCAGCCAGCGAGATGGTCAGCCATTTCTTCGGCGAATATGGAAAGTTCATGGTTCTACACTCCTTTTCGCTTTTTTGTCGGTTCCGACAGTACGGAATCTTTCAGTTTGTCCCAAGATCACTATATCATAGTTGAATGTTTCGTACACGAAGAATCTTCCGCATCCAGTTTTTTCCCCTTACAATGCACACTTTACCATGTATACACCTCCGCTCTTCCCGTTAGTACATGAAAACTGTCCCGTGTTAGTACGAATGAGCGGCGAAAAAATTTCACCATTCGCGAAGCGCGCGGGAACGTGCTATGCTAACCCTTGAGGTGATGTGTAAGATGCTGCGGCAGTACAAAACAGTTGCCGGGTATGGCGAAGGCGAAATCGTCATCGAGCGTTCCCGGTTTATCGGATATGCCCAACGCGTCACAACGGAAGAAGAGGCGGCCGCGTTTATCGCCATGATTAAAAAGAAGCACTGGGATGCGACGCACAACTGTTCCGCCTTTGTCATCGGCGAAAACGACCAGATTCAGCGCTCCAGCGACGACGGAGAGCCGAGCGGCACGGCCGGCAAGCCGATCCTGGAGTGCATCAAAAAGAACGGCGTCAAGGACACCGTGGTCGTGGTCACCCGTTATTTCGGCGGGATCAAGCTGGGGGCGGGCGGCCTGGTGCGCGCCTACACGGCCGGCTGCGTCACGGCGCTCAAGGCTGCGGGCATCGTCGTCCACACCCTGCACCAGCAGGTATCGGTTACCGTCGACTATCACTGGTGGGGCAAGGTGGAAAACGAACTGCGCCTCGGCCAACACCGGGTCACCGCCACCGACTACACGGACAAGGTAACGGTTCACCTGCTGATTCCGGAAGGGGAACAGGACGCCTTTGTGGAACGGATGACCGATTTGACCAACGGACAGGCCGACATTGTGTTGGGGGAAAACGAGTACGTGGAAGTGCCGGTCGAGGCGGTTGGCGGCGACGACTAACCCGAATCAAAAAAGCTTGTGTGCCGCACTGACATTGTCTACGATGAGAGGGAAGCAAGAAACCAACAATTCGTAAAGGCGGGGAGCGCGGTGGGGAAAACGCTGGACGAGCTGTTTGACAAGCTGGATGCTGTTGCCGAGCGGATGGAGCAGGGGTTTCGGGCGATCGACAAGCGGTTTCAGGATGTGGACAGGCGGTTTGAGCAGATTGACGAGCGGTTCGAACAAATTGACAAACGGTTTGAGCAGATTGACGAGCGGTTCGAACAAATTGACAAACGGTTTGAGCAGATTGACGAACGGTTCGAACAAATTGACAAACGGTTTGAGCAGATTGACGAACGCTTTGAACAGATTGACAAGCGATTTGAGCAGGTAGACAAGCGGTTCGAACAGATTGACAAGCGATTCGAACAGGTTGACAAACGGTTTGAGCGGATCGAGGAGCGCTTGGACAAACACGAGCGCCGCATGATCAGCGTGGAGGAGATGACGGCCTCTCTCATCCAGATGGTCGGTCATACGAACGCCCGCTTGGAAGAAGTGCAGGCGGACGTCCACGATCTCCACGCGGCGTTCAAACAAACCAACGAAACCGTGACCTTTCTGGACAAGAAGGTATGGGAGCAGGAGAAGCAGTTGTTCCTGCTGCGCGAGAGGCTGGACAAGTATCTGGACGACAAAAACAGAAGCTGAAGAGGGAGCTCCTCTTCAGCTTCTTTCGTTGTTACTGCTTCGGCAGTTTTTTCAGTTGGACCATGACGCGGATGGTGATGACCGCCATCTCGGCGCGGGTCAGGTTGGACTTCGGCAGGAAGCGGTACGTCGGCTTCTTGGCTGCCGGATCGTTCGGTTCGCCGGCCATAATCTTCGCTTTGGCCACCGCCAGTACGGCAGGCTGCGCATAGTAGCCCACGTCCTTGGCATCGGTAAACATTTTCGCCAGGGCCACTTTCGCAGCATCCGGCGTGCCCAACTTCAGGTTGAGCGCGCGGGCGATCATAATTGCCGCTTCTTCGCGGGTCAGCGGATCGTCCGGACGGAAGTAGCCCGGTTCCTTGCCGCGGACGATGCCGGCGCGGGCCGCCGTTTCAATGTATTTGTACTGGTAGTCCCAGGTGTCCCGTACCGGACGCACGTCGTTGAACGTCGGCGCGGATGGCGTGCGGCTGTCGACGTACGGACCGTCATTGATTGGCAGGTCGAGCGCCTTCACCAGCATGGTGGCAAACTCGCCGCGCGTGATGTCGCGGTTGGCCCCAAACGAGATGGCACTGTAGTTCGGCATGATCCCTTTGGCGTACAGCGTCTCCATCGCGTCACGCGCAAAGTCGTGATTGACCACGTCGTCAAACGACTCTTTGGTCTTCATGACCATGTAGTACCCAAATCCGGCAAACGGCACCGTGATGGTTTTCTTGCTCGTATTGACGACCCCGCCAAGGTTTTGCCATTCATCCCCATTGTGATAGTACACCGTCAGGATGTTGTTGGCCGCATTAACGATGGACGGGTCGTACTGGATCGTCAATGTACCCGGCTTGCTCGGAACCAGGTTGTCCTCGTAGCGATCCTTGAAGGTATCGATGTCGTCCCCGTCGCTGTAGTACGGATCGCGTCCGCCCGGCGCGTTTTTGTCACCGGCATCGATGTAGTAGAGCGGGCTGGCGTAGTTGAAGTTTTCATTCAGCGTCAGCTTGGACTTCATGTCATCGTCCGGAATCGCCACCTGGCCGGTCGTCCGGTCGGCAATACCGAAGTACAGCTCCACATCGACAAAGATGTCCTTGGTCGGATTGGTGACTTCTTCGCCCTCCAGCTTGTTGGGCGGCGAAACCAGTACGGTGCCGGTCGGGAACTTCAGCTCCAGCTTCTTGTCAAAGACGCTGAACGACGTTTTCTTGCCCAGCACGTCGCGGTACTCGGCACCGTTTACGGACGAGTTGGCGTTGAAAATCTGAACCTCGTCGTTGTAGGACGTGCTGCCTACGAAGACGGTGTACTTGATCTTGTTCAGGCCCGCTTTCAACGGAACGGTAGCGGTAAACACGTAGTAGGATTTCGGGACCGGTTTGCCAAGGTCTTCATTGTACTCGAAATCCCGCTGCGTGGTGTTGGTTACCTTCGCTTCCGTTTTGCCGAACATCACCTTGGTCGCATTTTCGGCAAAGACCTTGATCGGCACGCTGTTGGCGTTTACGACGATGTACGGATCGCTCTCCTTGGCTTTTACCGGGGAGATAATCTCCCAACTGTTGGTGGTCTGGTCAATTTTCACCTCGTATCGGACCACCGCGCCATTGCCGTCCTCGGCCACGATCGTGTAGGTGGTGGTGCCGTTCTTTTTCAGGGTAAGCGGGAAGAGAGCCAGTTTTTGCTCCTGCTCGTCGCTTTTGGTTACCTCATCCTGAATTTGTTCCAGCAGGTCGCCGTAGTCGCTGCTGCGCATCTTGGCCCGGAACGACGTCTTGCTTTCCGCGTCGAAGTTGTACTCCTGGAAATCACGGCGAAGCCCGGACGGAATCTGGTTCAGCGTGTCGTTGTAGTCCTGGTTGTCTTCCTTTTGTTCCCAGTCGCCGTTTTCATAGCGGAAATCGGCTATGCGCTTGCCGTTTTTCTCAATATAGACATGCTCCGCGTCCTTTACCGTAAACGAAAACTCGCTCAGGAACTTGGCGCCCGTCCTGTAAGCCGTATCCGTCGGTTGTTTGACCAGTTCGTTGTCCTTGCCGTTTTCACTGATTTCCAGCTTGACGTCTTCAATCGTCGGCGCTTTGGACGTGATGAACAGGATCTTGTACGTGAAGCTGACGGACGGCTCGGTGGTCAGCGTGATTTCCAGCGTGTGTTCGCCTTTGGACTTGATGTTGTTCTGCAGGGATGCCTTGCTGATCGTAAAGCTGTTGTTGGTCCCCAACGTCGGGGTAATCGGTGTTCCGTTCAGCTTGACTACAATGTTGCTGGACGTCAGGTCGTAGTTGTACACCTTCCCGCTCAGCGAAACGAAGTCGTCGTCACTCTTGATCTGATACCCGCTCTCAAAGCTGCGGACCTGTCCGGAACCGTCGATGTACGTCAGTTGGAGATACGGCGCAATCTGGATGTTCAGTTTGTACGTGACGGAAAGCGCCGTTGAGCCGTTGGTGTACCTGATCTCCAGATCCCCTGTACCCGCCGGCATGTTGGACAGGGTAAACTTGAACTGCGTAGCATTCAGCGCGTCCAGATTATAGCTGATCGGGCTGCCGTTGTACGTTACGGTGTAATCGGTCTGATTACCGCTCATGTTCACCGTCTTCAGGTCTACCGTAAAGGTGGCTTTCCCCAGCGGGTTGACCGTGTACTCGGACAGCTTGGTCGAGTCGATGTACGCTTCGACAAATCGCGGTTTGGTATCGTCCACATAGGTAAACCTGTACTCGTACCCGTTCACCTGATAGAACCCGGAATCCGTCTGTACGCCGGTTGTCGGATCGGTGGTGGTGTACTCGTAGCTCAGGGTAACCCGATAGGTGACGCCGTCTTCCAGAATGCCGGTGTCCGCACCGCCGCTCGCGATCGCGCCGGTGATGGCGTACTCGGTAAAGCCGCTACCCTTGTACGTTCGGGAAGCAGGCGTAATGTTGTCAACCGAGAACGTCCCCCCGGTTTTTTCGTTTTTGTACTCCAGCTTGAACTGCTTGATCGTTTGCTTGTCGGTCTCTTCAAATTGCAGCAGGGCCGTACCGCTGATTTGATACTTGTCGGTGTTCGGAGTGCCCGTTCCCGGCAGCGCAGCCACCTGGCCCAGCACCAGATTGGTCACAGGTGTCGGCGGTGTTCCCTGCTTTTGAATGGTTACGTTGTAGAACTGGTTGGCGGTATCCTGTGAACGGGACACCACATGGATCGTCCGGCTGATGACGCCCACTTTTTTGTTGTCGTTGTAGACGGTAAACTCCAGCCGGTTTTCTCCCAACTGCGAAGGCAGGTTGGCGGCGAATGCGCCGGACGTGACCCTCGCCTCCACTTCGTCGCCGGTGGTCACGTTTTTCACGACGACCTTCTCGGCGTTCTTCACCTTACCGTCCACATTCAGGGTCAAACGGTTGGTCGACGCCACGGTAATCAGCGTGGTGGCCGACGTGAGCGGCGTGTCGTTCACGCTGATGCTGTCGATATACGGCGTGTTGTTGTACTGCACGTAGAATTGATAGTGTTCCTTGGTGACGCTTCCCACCCGTTCATAGAACGAGATGACGTTCAATCCCGGCTTCAGGGGAACGTCCCAGAACGTAAAGTTGTTGGTGCCGCTCAGGGTCGGCGACGTGGAGCTGAGATCTTCCACGGTTTGTCCGTTGTTGGTGGTAATTTTCAGACGCAGGTTGGCGCCTGTCACACCCGCTCCGTAGATCCCGCGGAGCGTAATTTTGTTTTCCGCGTGCAGCACCGGATTGGTGACGCTTGTCCCCTGGTTCGGGTAATCGATCAGGACAATCGGGCTGTTCTGCGGCCGATAATCGTAATACTGCAGGCTTTCATAGCCGGTGTTGACCGACACCACCTTGATGACGTTGATGCCGTTTTTCAGATCGATGGTGCCGACGGGAATCTCGGAGCCGTCGTTTTTGGCTGTCGGAGCCGTAATGGTCTGGACCGGTTTCCCATCCAGCTGTACTTCCAGCACGGGGCTGGGGTCCAGATTGCCGGGATCCGTGTATTTGATCTTGAGATTGGTCAGCTTGCCGGAATTGGTGACGAGCGCTTCACTGGCGCTGTTCCCGTTGCCCGGCTGGGACGGATTGGCCGGCGGGACCAGGTCGGACGGCGGCACGATCTGCAGCGTCGCCCCGGTCTGCTGTTTCACCAGCTTGTAGTACATGGTGGCTTTTTCGGAGCCAAACCATACTTCCACTTTGGTGACCGCGCCGTTACGATCAATAGTGATCGGCGGAAGCGTCAGGGTCTGTCCGACAAAGGCGGGGGCAGGATTGTAGACGACCTGCGTGCCGTCCACTGCCACGGCGACCGTGTTGCCGGAGGCGGCCGTATTGGTCAGGACGATTCCGTTGATCGTTCTGTTTTTGACTTCTACCGGATTGGAAAAAGTACCGAAGGCATTTGTCTCGGAGCTGTCCACCACGATGGACGACGGGTTGGCAATCGTCCAGGTTCCCGCGGCTGACGCGGGCATCGCCGGAACCAGACCGGTCACCAGCAGCAGCATCGTCAGACATACTGCGAGCCAACGCCGAAATTGCTGATACGTCTTCTGCAAAGTCTTCACCTCTCCACATGTTTTTCTGCGTGATTTTGTCCCCTGCCCGAGAGAGTAAGGGACGCCTTTCTCGTCATTTCTTTTATCGGAAAAACATCGGTTTGGCTTAAGGAATTTTGTTAAAAAGCGGAAAAAATCCCCTGCTGGTGATCCAGCAGGGGATTGCCTGTCTAGTGGCTTCGCCGTTCCGTATACTTGATTTTCAACCGTCGGACCGCGTTGATCAGCGGGCGGTGACGGCGGCCGACGAGACCGACCACCTCGGTGGCCACGTGCATCGCGAACAGCAGCACCGCCATCACGATAATGGTTGTCCATTTGGTCGTTTTCGTCAGCACGATCGCCATCGTGCCGAAGAAGATGCTGACCGAATAGATGGTCAGGACCGTGGCCCGATGCGACAGGCCCATGTTCAGGAGACAGTGGTGCAGATGCCCTTTGTCCGGGCTGGAAATCGGCTTTTTGTTCACGATCCGGCGAACGATCGCAAAGAACGTATCCCAAAGCGGAACGCCCAGCACCACAATCGGGATGATGAACGAGACGAACAGCGCCTCTTTGAAGCCCATGACGGACAGCGCCGCCAGGTTGAAGCCCAAAAACAGCGAACCGGTGTCCCCCATGAAGATGCGGGCCGGATGAAAGTTGAAGTACAGAAATCCCAGGATGGCTCCCAGCAGTACGAAACAGTAGATGGCCACGTTTTCATAGCCGGGGCCGTTCACCAGCGCCACGACCGCCATGGTGGCAGTGGCAATCGCCGATACGCCGGCGGAAAGCCCGTCCAGACCGTCGATTAGGTTGACCGCGTTGGTGACGCCGACGATCCAGAAGATCGTGATCGGGATCGCCAGCCAAAGCAGCCAGCCGCTGGTAAAGTCAATGCTGCCTTCGTACGGCAGATTGACGACACCGATTTTCAGGCCAAACGGAACGACGACCACGGCCGCCGCCGCCAGTTGGCCGAGCAGCTTCCATTTGGGCGAAAGCTGCAGTTTGTCGTCCAGTATCCCCACCGTCATGACGATCGTCCCGCCGATGAAAATCCCCAGCATTTCCTTGAAACTGGAATACGGAACAAACAGGAAAAACGAGACGAGATAGCCCGCGTAGATGGCCAGACCGCCCATGCGCGGCATGATCCGCGTATGCACCTTGCGCTGGTTGGGCGCATCTACGGCGCCGATGGATTCTGCCAGTTTTTTTACAAAGGGTGTGGCCGCAAAAGCCACGATCAGCGAAGTCAGAAACCCGAAAATCATCGTTGACATCGGCTGTTTCTCCTCTCTACGGGTACCTTTCGGAGCGGTTTTCCCCTTTTTCCTTCAAGACTGTCCAGACAAAGCGCGGAATGGCCAACTGCCGCTTCCAGCGCGACGGCTGGGCCAGCAGCCGGTACAGCCACTCCAGATGCAGCCGCTGCCACAGCTTTGGCGCCCGCTTTACTTTCCCGGCAATGACGTCAAAGCTGCCGCCCACTCCCATCATCAGGGACGCTTGCAGTTGATCGCGATACCTGGCGATCCACTCGTCCTGCTTGGGAGAGCCCATCGCCACAAAGAGCAGATGGGGTGCATTTTCCGCAATCTCCCGCACGATTGCCGGCTCTTCGCCTTGTTGAAAATATCCGTCCCGATACCCGACGATGCGCGCACCCGGATACCGTCCCGCCAGCTTTTCCGCCGCGAGCCGATTCACCTCCGGGGACGCCCCCAACAGATATACTTTCCACTGGTGCCGGTCCGCCGCCGCCATCAGCGCTTCGAGCAAATCGACGCCCGTGACGCGCTCGCTGATCGGCTGCTTCGTCCACCTGGCCGCGTACACGATCCCGATGCCGTCGGGAACAACGTAGGCTTGTTCCAGGATGGCGCGCAGCGAACGGTTTTCCCGCGCCAGCATGACGATCTCCGGATTGGCGGTGACGACGTGCGTCTTACGCCCGCTTGCGATCCGTTCGACAAGATCGGCGACCGTTTCGTCAAAACCGCGCGTGGAAAACGACACACCCAATATGTTTGCGACCTGTTTGGTCAATAGTTTCACCTTCATTGTCTAGACGCTATGCGTCTAAAAAAAGTTGCACATTAGCCATTCTACCCGAAAAGAAAGGCACATTCAAGAAATTCATGAATGTGCCTGCTTCGCGTCGACCAGAGCAAACATCAGCTCGCCCTCGACCGCGATCTTGTCGTTTACCCTCGCGATACCGCGACATTTGCTGATGGAGCCGCGCACGCGCGTCATCTCCACTTCCAGGACGAGCGTGTCGCCCGGCTTTACCTGCTCCTTGAACCGGAGGCCGTCAATGCCGGCAAACAGTCCCAGCTTTCCCTTGTTTTCTTCCATGTACATCGCCACCCCTCCCACCTGGGCCAGCGCCTCGACGATCAGCACGCCGGGCATGACCGGGTAGCCGGGAAAATGGCCTTGGAAAAACGGTTCGTTGATCGTTACGTTTTTGATCCCCACGGCCCGTTTGCCCAGTTCCAGCTCGACAATCTTGTCCACCAGCAAAAACGGGTAACGATGGGGAATGATCGCTTGAATGTCGACCGCGTCCAAAGGCGTGCGCAATTCCATAAACACCGCTCCATTTCCATACTTTATGCGTTACATCCGTGCATGAAGAACATACCGCAAACTGAGAATAAAGACAACCCCCCGTCTCCGACGTCAGACCGGGGTTAAGATAAAGGGGCACTTCCTCCCTGAGGCGGAAGTGCTCTTTTCCATCCGCTTTGCATCACAACACGCGGTTCAGCAGCCGAAACTTCACCAGGTAAATGGCCGTGGTCACAAAGGAAAACGCGATCACGCTCCAGAGAATCAGTTCGCCGTACTGGTACCGGTACATGACCAACGGAAAGGCGATGTAAAACAAGACCGTGGTCAGCTTGCCAAACGCGTTGGCCGGCACTGTCTTTTTCCCGCGAAAATGGAAGAAGCCGGCGGCGATGATCATGCCCGCATCGCGCGCAAAGAAAAACAGGGCGGCCCAAAGACTGATCCGCTCTGTCAGAAACAACGAGGCGATCACTGCCATCATCATCAACTTGTCTGCCAGCGGGTCCATCATGATGCCAAACGTGGTCACCAGTTTGTGCTTCCGCGCAATGTACCCGTCCGCTATATCGGTAATTCCCGCCAGGATGAGAATGCCCAGGGCGATCTCCACATGGTACGGAAACGGCTGAAAAAAGACGTATAGGTACAAAGGGATGAGAACGATGCGAAAGACGGTAAGCGCATTGGGAAGATTCACGGATACCCCTCCGTATGAAGATCGTCACTCCCTATTTTCGCCACTTCATTATTATACTCTTAGGACAGCGGGCTCAACAAGAGCTGGAAGAATAAGCAAGGAGCGTCATCTTTTCCCGCCCCGGAACAAAAAGAAGAGGCCCCTCACCTCCATCGGATGGGGCCGTCTTCTGCTGCCGGATGTCTGTGTTACGTGTCCTGAAAAATCAGATCGTACATATGCTTGTAGGTGTTCAGATCAAACACTTCGGAAGCCGGTTTGTGTCCCAACACGCTGTATCCGATGACCAGACCGATGACCAGCGAGAAAAACATCAGAAACGGGATCAAGAGGATTTTTGCCAGTCGGAACGGCCACGCTTGACCGCCCCGGAGCTGCTCTCTCTCCCGGGCCTCCTGTCCGTCACGCGGGATACGTTTTCCCTTTCCTTGGTCCATTGACGTCTCCTCCGACATTCCGAGTGGATTAGCGGCTGCGCAGGGAGTTGGCGATTCCCATCATCTGATCGGCAATCGCGATCGCGCGGGCGTTGAGCTGGTAGGCCCGCTGGACGTTGACCAATTGTGTCATCTCTTCCTGCAGATTGACGTTGGAGGCTTCCAGCGCTCCCTGACGGATCTTGGCGGCAGATTGTTCATACTTGGAGTACGGCGTCATTCCGGACGCAAGCTCCGCATCGTATTCATTTTCCCCTACCTGTGTCAACTGGTCGGGGTTGGGTACCTTCCACACGCCAATCTGTCCCACCGTTGTTCCGTCGTTGGTGACGACTCCCTCGGGAGATACCTGCAGATTGCGAACGGGGCCCGTGATCATGATGGGGGTCCCGTCCACGTCTGTCAGCAAATCTCCTGCGGCATTATGCAGGACATACGAGCCCAGCTTGTCGTCGAACCGCACCTGAAAGGCTCCGTTTCGCGTAAAGCGGTACGCTTCCCCCACCATCGTCCCGTTGTTGTCGTAGAGAGGCCGGCTCACCAGGAAAAACCCTTCCCCCTCGATCATCAAATCCGTGGGGACATCGGTGATCTTGGCGCTGCCCGGGGCCATGTCCAGTTTGGTCAAGCCGATCCGCGCCCCGCTGCCGATGCGCAGCCCGGGCGGAGTCGAGCGCTGCTGCCTGTCCGCGGCCGGCTGTTCGTTCAGCGAATCGGACAGCAGTTCGGAAAACGATGCCGTACGCCGCTTGTAGCCGACCGTATCGATGTTGGCCAGGTTATTGGCGGTCGTGTCCAATGCCTGCTGGACGCTGCGCAGCGCCGCGCTCGAGATGTTCAGTGACTGCATCCACGCTACCTCCTATCTTACCCGTTTACCCGGCCGATTTCATTGGCCGCTTTTTCCAGCGTGCCGTCCACCGTGGTAATCACGCGCTGATTGGCTTCGTACGCCCGCAGCGCCGTCATCATGTCGGTCATCGTCTGGGCAGGGTCCACGTTGGCTCGCTCCAGCCAGCCCTGCTTCAAGCCGAATCGCCCTTCCACCGCCGGGTCGGTGTACTGGCCCTGCGCTCTCGCCGTTCGGTCATTCTGCAGGGCCTGCTCCAGATCCTCCGGCTGTCCGCCGCCTTCCCAGCGGTAGATGTTGGTGCCCTCCCGCACGAGCTGCAGCGGATTGGTCACCACTTTCAGGCCCAGCCGCTCACTGCCGCCGGGCAGCGGAAAGGCATTGCCCGCCTCGTCCGCACGGTACAGGGCGCCGTTGTCACCGATCTTCAACTGTTGGCCGGCGCTGTTCGCCGGATCGGCCGGATCGTTCACCCGGATGGCCCGGTTCTGGTCGTCCAGCACGTAGTAGCCGTCCGGCGTCACCAGGTAGCCGTCCGCATTGACGCTCCAGTTGCCGTTGCGCGTATAGCGGATCTGGTCGGGCTGGGCAGCCTGTCCGGGGTTGTCCAGTCTGGCCACGCTGAAAAACAGCCGGCGCTCATTGCCGTCCTGATCCGGCTGCAGGTTGTCCAGCAGCGCCACATCGTACGGATTGCGCGTCTCCGCGATGTCGCCCTGGCGGAAGACCGGCAGCGCCTCCGACATGTAGACGCCGGTGTGCAGCCGGCCGATGACGGCAGGCTGTCCGCTCATGGTGGGCAGTCCTTGAATATCCGGTCCTTCCTGATCGCGGATGCGCGCAATCAACTGTTCCGGAAAGGCGCGCATGACGCCTACGTCCTGCTTGTAGCCCGGTGTGTTGATGTTGGCCAGGTTGTTGGCCAGCACTTCCTGACGCTGCTGCATCGCCAGCATGCCCGCAGCAGCCGTATACAAGCCTCTGATCACGCGGTATTACCCCCCGAAAAACTTCTTTTTCCGATACGCGGGCGCCTTGTCCAGATAGTCCAGCATCATGCCCGTCCCTTTGGCCACGCACATCATCGGATCCTCCGCCACCAGCACGGGAACCTTCAGTTCGTCGGCCAGCAGTTGGTCAATCCCGTGCAGCAGCGCGCCGCCGCCGGTCAGAAAAACGCCCTTATCAATAATATCGGCAGAAAGCTCCGGAGGTGTTCGTTCCAAAACGGATTTGGAGGCTTGTACAATCGCACTCACCGACTCGGCCAGGGCTTCCTGGACTTCGTACGAGTGGATGGTAATCGTCTGCGGTAACCCGCTCACCATGTCCCTGCCGCGAATGTCCATTTCGTCCTGGCGCCCGCCGGAAACCGTTCCGATTTGCATCTTGATGTCCTCGGCCGTACGCTCCCCGATCAGCAGCTTGTATTTGGTTTTTATGTACCGCATAATGGCCAGGTCAAATTTGTCGCCCGCTACTTTGATGGAGGAAGACGTGACAATGTCCCCCATGGACAGGACCGCTACGTCGGTCGTACCCCCGCCGATATCCACCACCATGTTGCCGGAAGGTTGAAAGATGTCCATTCCCGCTCCAACCGCCGCCACTTTCGGCTCTTCCTCGATAAACACCTCGCGCGCTCCGCCGCTGCGCTCAGCCGCTTCGCGGATCGCTTTCTGCTCCACCGAGGTGATGTTGGTCGGACAGCATATCAAAATGCGCGGGCGAGCAAACAGGCTTTTCCCGCCGATTTTGGCCAAAAAGTGTTTCAGCATGGCTTCCGTGATCTCAAAGTCCGCGATAACCCCGTCCCGCAAAGGTCGAATCGCCACGATGTTGCCCGGGGTGCGCCCTACCATGCGGCGCGCCTCGTTCCCCACGGCCAGTACTTTATTGGTCTGATTGTCGATTGCTACGACAGACGGTTCATCCAGGACAACGCCCTTGCCTTTCACAAAAATTAAGACATTGGCCGTACCCAGGTCGATTCCGATATCTTTGCCAAACATGAAAGTCCTCCCTGTTCCAGTTCATTCCTATCATTTATCATAGGCGGTTGCACGTGAGAGGACAAGGAAATTCTTCCTATTGTCAGGAAATATTTTCATCGCAAACCGGTACCGCTTAAACGCTCTCCTCCTGTTCCACCCGGACTTTTTTACTTCTCCGTTTGTATTTGATCTTGGTCGCTTCCCCTCCGCGGAGGTGTCTGATGGCCTTGTGGTACTCCAAAATTTCCTTTACCTGGTTCGCCAACTCCGGATTTATCTCAGGCAGCCGCTCTGTCAGGTCTTTGTGCACCGTGCTCTTGGAAACACCGAACTCTTTGGCGATCATGCGAACCGTATTGCGCGTCTCCACAATGTATCGACCGATCTTTATGGTTCGCTCTTTGATGTAGTCGTGCACGCTACTCGCCTCCCTGTATCAACATTGTCTGTTACAATATATGGGGGGGTGCGGACACATATTCTACGTTTCCAAGCCTGACAAGCCGGCACGACCGCATCTTTTTTCAAGAGCGTGTACACCCCGGCCGACAACACGCTTTCCCGGCGAACAGAAAGAAACCTGCAGAGACGTGGCCCTGCAGGTTTTTTGGCATGCTTTTGTGTTCGCTCCCGGATTGGGCGTTCGCGTCAGCGGACGGCTTACTGATGTTCCGCTTCCGGCTGGACGAGGTACTGCTCCGGATTGACTGGCTCCCCGTCCACGTGCACTTCGAAGTGGAGGTGAACGCCGGCGTCTTTTTCATAGACGTTGCGTCCGGCCGTTCCCAGCACCTGTCCCTGGGTGACCTGGTCGCCCGGCTTCACGGTGACGTTCTCCAGGCTCTGGTAGACCGTGACCAGCTTGTCGTCGTGCTCGATTTCCACCTTGAAGCCGACAAGCGGGTCGTTTCCCACCTTGGTCACTTTGCCGGCGAGCGCGGCGGTGACATCGAAGCTTTTGCCGTCTGTCGCTTTCAGGTCGATCCCGGTATGCGGGATGTACGTGTCCTTGTACGTGACGAGCGCCTTTTGCTGTTCGTCCTTGGACGCCTGTTCGTCATAGAAGCCCATCCCCTGCTCGTACTTCACACCCTTGCCGACCGGCCAGGCGAGCGGCTGCGGGTTGCCCGCCACCGGTACCGCACCGTCCTTGCCGGCGGATTCATCGGCGGGAATGGCGGTGCCGTCCTGCGGTGTCGTGACGGCCACGCCGCCGTTGTCTGCGGTTTGTCCCGGCACCGTATCGGTGACGCTGCTCTGGTACCACATCACAATAGCGAGAATGATTGCTGCGGTGCCGATGTAGATTGCCGGAAACGCCCACTTCTTGCCCAACATGTTTTTCCAGGAGCTTGCCTTTTTAAATGGAATCGGTTGATTTTGATTTTTTTGATCTTCCATTGTATTCATCACCTCATCCCTCAGTATCGCCAGTTTTTTGGCGGATAAACCTGAGAGTGAGGGAAATCTTGAAAATTTGCGCAAAGCGGCGCTAGCCTTTCAAGACGCTGCCGCAGTCCTCCAGCGAGATCCCCTGGTAAAAGTATTTGACGATCTGTTCCGCGTTTTTGCCCGCCTTGGCCATCCCGTTGGCTCCCCACTGGCTCATGCCGACGCCGTGCCCGTACCCTTTGGTCGTGATGTACACCTGGCCGCCCCGCAGTTCCAGGGAAAAGGCCGAGGAGTTGAGCCCCAGCCGTTCGCGAAACTCGCGACCGCTGAATTCCTTGCCGCCGATGCTGATTTTGCCCACGCGATTGCCCGTGGTCCGTTCCACGATCCGGTACCAGTTCCCCCCGGTAGCCGTCTCCTGTGCGATGCGCACCCCCAGTTTTTGCTCCAGGTCGGCCACCGGCAGCACCTGCGTCTTCTCGTAGCTGGGCGACTGGATGTCCCAGGGGCTGGCGACGCTTTTCAAATAGGGCACCGGCTTTTCAAAATACTCGCTGGCGTTTTCGGTAAAGCCGTTGCTGGTGGAAAAAAACGTGGCGTCGATCGGTTCCCCCTGATAGGTGAGAACCACCCCCGCCGTCGCCTGCACTGCCTGCCGGATGCGCCCGTTTTTCCAGTCAAACTGCTCCTTCCACAGCTTCCTGCGCTGCTGCTCGTCCAGGTACGCCTGGTGTTTGACCGTATCCAATACCTGCGCCCCCGCCGGAACGTCGTCAAACTTCTTTTCGCTCAGCCGTCTGACGATGTAGGTGCGCGCCGCCATGGCCTGCGCCTTGAGCGCCTCCATCTCGAATTCGGCCGGCATTTCCGCCGCGACAACGCCCTCGATATACGTCTCCAGCGGGACGGTTTCCACCGTCTTTTTGTTGGTGCGGTACACCTTGACCTCGATCGGCGGACGGTTCGACGCCGGAGCGTGCGGGGCGACGGCAGCCACGTCGGCGCTGCCGTTAGACGGGGGAGAAAACAGAGACACCAGTGCGGCAGGCATCAACACGAGCAGTATCGGCAAACCGATGAACCAAACGATCAGGTAACGTTTCATGCGACAGCTCCTCCCCGTTTTGTGCTGGACAATTTCAGTCTATGTACAAGCAGCGGGAGGTAGAACGAGAGAGTCAGAGAGACGGAAGTGCGCCTTTCTCGCCTGTACGGCACAAAAAAAGACTCCCCGCACAGGGAAGTCTCTCTGTCTATGCTTTTTTGTTCAGCCATCAGGCAAAATTGGGAGAAAAGCTGACTTTCACAGTCTCGGACGCCGCCGCTTCGCGAACATCCGCTTCCGGGGACAGCCGCTCGACGTCGGCGCCCAGTTGGCGCAGCTTTTCCGTGAAGTTGACGTAGCCCCGGTCGATGTGGTGCAGGCCCGAGACCTCGGTCTCGCCCTCCGCCACCAGGCCGGCCAGCACCAGGGCCGCTCCGGCCCGCAGGTCGGTGGCCGTGACCTTGCTGCCGGTCAGCTTGGCACCGCCTTCCACAATGGCGCTGCGTCCTTCGATCTTGATATTCGCGTTCATCCGGCGAAATTCCTCGACGTGCATGAAGCGGTTTTCAAACACCGTTTCCGTCACGATGCTGGTGCCTTCCGATACCAGCAGGAGCGCCATCATCTGCGACTGCATGTCCGTCGGGAAGCCGGGATACGGCAGGGTTTTGACGTCAACCGCCTTGATCGGGCCGCTGCGGCGGACGCGAATGCCGTTTTCCTGCTCGTCCACCTGCACGCCCATTTCCCTCAGCTTGGCGGTGACTGATTTCAAGTGATCGCAAATCGCGCCTTCGATGAAGACATCGCCGCCGGTAATCGCCGCCGCCACCATAAACGTTCCGGCTTCGATCCGGTCCGGAATGACACAGTGGGTGCAGCCCTTGAGCGATTCCACGCCTTCGATGCGGATCGACCCGGTGCCGGCTCCGCGGATTTTGGCGCCCATGCCGTTGAGGAAGTTGGCCAGATCCACAATCTCCGGCTCTTCCGCGGCATTTTCAATCACGGTCGTCCCTTCGGCCAGGGCTGCGGCCATCATGATGTTTTCCGTCGCGCCCACGCTCGGAATATCCAGGTAGATTTTCGCGCCCTTCAACCGGCCCTCGACACTGGCTTCAATGAAACCTTGTCCGATTTCAATTTTGGCGCCCATCGCCTCAAAGCCCTTGAGGTGCTGGTCGATCGGGCGGGTACCGATGGCGCAACCCCCGGGAAGTGCGACGCGCGCCTTTCCCTGACGGGCGAGAAGCGGCCCCATCACCAGAAAGGACGCACGCATTTTGCGAACCAATTCATAGGAGGCTTCCACGCTCGTCAACCGGGAAGCCTGAATCGTCAGCACTTCGCGATCATATGTAAGGGAAATTCCCAACGATCTCAAGAGGTTGCATATGGTTCTGACATCGTCCAGAGCGGGTACGTCGTGAATGACGCATGTGCCCTTTTCTGCCAGAATGGATGCTGCAATGATAGGGAGTACGGCATTCTTGGCGCCGGAAACCTTGACCTTTCCCGCCAATGCCTTACCACCGCGGACAATGATTTTATCCAATGTGTACCCCTCCGCGTGCTAATATTCCGCTGTGATAATCGGTGTACCTACGGTGATCCACGTTCCAGATTGGCTGTCTCGGTGTGTAGCCACCTGTAGATTCATCTTCGTTTTACCGTTTAACGCGATAAACGGTTTCCACGCCGGGGTGTACCCGGAGATGCTGACAACCGTCTCGTCCTGCAAACGTTCCAGTTCTTTTGCGTGGAGGGTGCGAAAAATCGACAAAATTTTACCCTCCTGTTGATCAACACTCAGTTTAACACTGTACATTCCGCGAACACAAGTGCTAATTTGCGGAATCAGGTCGGCTTTTGTCAGGGCTTTGTCGAAAGAGTCCTGTATCACACCTATATATGGTAGGGAATCAGGGGTTCCGGTCAGAGACAGCACAAGATATGCATCATAGGCCCCCTGACGAGGGACCCCCGTGACCTGGAACCGTCCTTGTACCCCTTGCCGTTCAAACAGGACTTGGTACACATGGAGATTGGATTTCCGCGTCAGTTCGGCTTGCGGTACCGGAATGTCAAGTCGATGTGCCCATGCTTCGGCCAACTCTTTGATGTGTGCGGGACCAGATACCTGGCCCAATTCCGTGCGGATTCGCACCTGGATCGATACTCCTTCGGCTCCGGAGCCTTCCACCGCGTCGAGCAGCTGCGCCGCTGCCGGCCGTTCCGGCTTCGCCTCTGCGGGCATCCGCCAAACCGTCACCCCCGCAGCCAACAGCAGCAGGATCCACCACCCCGACCATTTCCCCATCGTCTTCCTCTCCCTTTTCACGTGCTTCTCTTTGTACCTCTTAGTTTGCACGGAAAATTGGAGGGATATACCAGCGGGCGTCGAGAGACTTCGTCCGTCGAACCGATACGCGGACCAGACCGCCTGCGTTCGGATGCGGTCAGGAGAAAACATGTCCGATCATCAGGGACCAGCCCAGATAGTCAAGGAAAAAGCGGGCCACTTCGTATCCGATCACGAGCGACAGCAGGATTTGCAGCAGCTTGGCCTGCGCGCTATCCGGTTTTTTCAGAAACAGATCGAAGCGAATGGCCTGCAGCCCCCACCAGCTCAGCGCGATGAAGAGCACAGTCAGAATGATGCTGACAACCCCGTAGATTTCTTGCTGCATGTTTTTTCCTCCTTATCCTATATCGGCAAACCCGCCCGGTTCCATAAATGCGGCCTGTGCAAAAAAAGGGGCGGCCTGTCGTGACAGCCGTCCCCTTTATTGTACCTGATGTTTGCCCGTCCATCACTGAAACTCTGGCGGCAGCATGTCGCCAAAGTTGAACGACGGGTTGAACTGCGCCTGCAGATAATTGGTGGCGACGCCCGGAAGCGCGCCGAAGAATACGGTGGCGGCGGCGAGGACCAGGACAAAGGCACCGATGCCCTTTGGCACCGCGAGCGGCGCTTCGGTCGTGCCCGGCCGCATGTACATCTGCCGGATGATCCCGAAATAGTAGTAGTAGGACACCACGCTGGTCGCGATCATGATCGCCGCCAGCCAGTAGTTTTCCTGCGCGATGGCGCCCATGAATAGATAGAACTTGCCGAAGAAACCGGCCGTAATCGGAATCCCCGCCAGCGACAGCAGGAAGATGCTCATTGACACTGCCAGCAGCGGCGAGCGGTGGTACAGCCCGGCAAAGGCCTTCAGTTCTTCGGTCTGCTGGTCGCGCGTGACGACCATGATCACGGCAAACGCGCCGAAGATGACGAGCAGGTAGGCGAACAGGTAAAACATGACTTCGCCAAAGAACAGGGTCGTCGGCGGGACAAACGGCACCAGCAGGTACCCCGCCTGGGCGATCCCGGAGTAGGCCATCATCCGCTTGACGTTGGTCTGGCGCAGCGCCATGGTGTTCCCGATGATCATCGACGCGGCCGCCATCACGGCCAGATAGAGGCTGCCCTCTTCGAAAAAGAATCGGCCTGCCTCGCCGGGAACCTGAAAGAACGCGATCATCAGCAGGCGAAACACCAGCGCGAACCCGGCCGCCTTGGAGACGACCGCCAAAAAGGCGGTAACCGGCGTCGGCGCCCCCTGGTAGACATCCGGCGCCCACATGTGGTTGGGCGCGGCGGAAATTTTAAACGCCAGCCCCACCGCGAGAAAGGCAAACGCGGCGTACACGAGGAACTGGTAGCCTGCCAAGGACGCGTGAACCAGCCGGGAGGAAATCTCGTAAATGTTGGTGGTTCCCGTCAATCCGTACAGGTATGACATCCCGAACAGCGTGACCGCGGTGGCGATGCCGCCGGACACGACGTACTTGAATGCCGATTCGTTGGAATGCAGCGACGTTTTGCGCAATCCGACCAGCACGTACGAGGAGAGCGACAGCAGTTCCAGCCCGACAAAGAGTGTGATCAGGTCGGCCGACGACGCCATCACCATCGCGCCGAGCAGGCCGGTCAGCAGCAGGTAGTAGTATTCGCCGCTGTGCTTCACTTCGCCCTGCTTCATGTAGGGAATCGACAGCAGCAGGGTAAAGGCCGCGCCCGCCAGGAACAGCAGCTTGAACGCGTTGCCGTAGTCGTCGATCCGGATCATGTCCGCCATGTAGCTGTACGGTTTGTCGAGCGCGTTCATAGTGACGAAGACAAACACGCCGGCCAGCACGACGCCGACCAGGGTCAGCCAGCCCAGCACCGTTTTGCCCAGCCGTTTTCCGGCAAACAGGTCCAGGAGAGACAGGAAGGTGGCAAAGCCGAGAATGATCCATTCGGGCAGAAGGTAGCTCCAGTCATACGAGAAGATAGTATTTACGTCCATGGATTACCCTCCTATCCCCGTCACGATGGGTACGAGCGTTTTCAGAGTCTGCTGCATCGGATTGCCGAGCACCGCGGGATAGACCCCGATCAGGATGATGAAGCCGAGCAGCACCACCATCGGCACCACTTCCATCGGCTGGGCGTCGGCCAAGCCCTTCAGCCGTTCCGGCGTTGGGCCAAACGTCGTGCGCAGGATCGCCCGCAGCAGATAGGCGGCCGTCAACACGATGCCCAGCGTACCGATCGCGGCGTGAACCGGCCTGTCGCCAAACAACCCCAGGAAGGCGAAGAATTCGCTGATAAAGCCGGACATGCCCGGCAGTCCCAGGGAGGCCATCCCCGCCGTCAGCAGGATGCCGCTCACAAACGGCATCGATTTGGCCAGGCCGCCCAGCTCGCTGATCATCGAAGTTTGCGTCCGTTCCCAGATCACGCCGATCAGGAAGAACAGCAGCGCGGAGATGAAGCCGTGAGAGACCACCTGGAACATCGCTCCCTGAAACCCGATCGTGTTCATCGCGGCAAATCCCAGCAATACGATGCCCATGTGGCTGATACTGGAGTAGGCCAGCACCATTTTCAAATCCTTCTGCACAAAGGCGAGCACCGCTCCGTACAGGATGTTGATCAGCCCCAGCACCGCCATCCACCCGGCAAACTGGTACGCCTGTTCGGGGAAAAAGCCGATGCCCATGCGCAAAAGCCCGTATGCCCCCATTTTCAGCAGGATGCCGGAGTGGATCATGACAATCGCCGGCGGCGCCTGCACGTGTACCTTCAACATCCAGGTGTGGAACGGGAACACAGGCAGCTTGACCGCAAACGCGATGAACAAGGCGAGAAACAGGCCGAAGCGGAACGCCGGCGTCATCGCGGCGGCGGCCGGATGGTCGGTCGATGCCAAAATCGTCGCGATCTTCTCCATGTTCAGCGTTTGCAGGAAGACAAACAGCACGATAAAGGCGATCAGCATGACCGCCGACCCGATCCCGTTGTACAGCAGGAACTTGTTGGCCGCCCGTTCGCGCTCTCCGTATCCCCAGATGCCGATCAGAAAAAAGGTCGGCACCAGCGTCAGTTCAAAGAAGATAAAGAACAGAAACAGGTTTTGCGCGGCGAATACGCCCAGCATGCCGATCAACAGCAGGTGAAACAGGATGAAGTATTCCTTCAGCCGTTTTTTGACCTGCCAGGAGGCGACCGCCGCCAGCGTACCGACAAGCGCCGTCAGGACGATCAGCGGCATCGAGACGCCGTCCACTCCCAGCTCGTAGGCGAGGTCAAACGTAAACATCGCCCCCCCTTGGGCGAACCCGATCGGGATGGAAATCCACTTGGCGCTCTCGACAAATTGCGGCTCCGCCGTCTCGTAGTTGAAGGCGGCGAACAGCATCAAGGACAGCGCCAGCGGCAGCAGCGTGCCCAGCACCCCAATCTGTTTGATCACACCGCCCTGATGACGCGGGACGAACGCCAGGATCAGGATGGCCAGCAGCGGCGAAAAGACGATCAAACTAAGCAGGATACTATTGACCAAAGAATCCACCTCCCTGCGCCGTCAGGCTGATCGCGACAACCAACAGCAGCAAGCCGAACAGCACCACGGCCCCGTACGACTGCACCTGGCCGTTTTGTGCCCGGGCATGCAGCGAGCCGATGCCTCTGGTTATTTTCGCGGTCAGGGCCACGAGACCGTCCACCACGTACCGGTCGATCAGATCCAGCAGCAGTCCGAGCCAGCCGAGCGGACGGACGATGACGTAGTGATACAGTTCGTCGATGTAGTATTTGCGGTAGGACAATTGATACAGCCACGGCATCGCTTCCGGGATGGCGTCCGCCGGAATGTAGCGCTTGCCGTACATCAGATACGCCAGCACAATGCCCAGGAGCGAGACCAACAGCGCCACGATCTGCAGCCAGGCGGCGGCATGGCCCGTTCCCTCGCCAAATCCGGCGGTAATGGCCGCGCCGGTTTCGCCGGAAAGCAGCCATTTCGTCAGATACGGGGCGTACGGCGTGTTGACAAAGCCGGCCCCGATGGCCAACACGGCCAGGATCAGCAGCGGGCCGGTCATGACCCCCGGCGATTCGTGCCCGTCGCGCCTGCCCCGCGGCTCCCCGGCAAACGTCAGGAAGAACAGCCGGAACATGTAAAACGCGGTGAAGAACGCGGCGATGATCGCCAGCCACAGCAGGTCAAAGCGGTGCGCCTCGTACACGGCGCTGAGAATCGCCTCTTTGGACCAGAAGCCGGCAAACGGAAAAATCCCCGCAATCGCCAGACAGCCGATCAAAAACGTCAGCGCGGTCACCGGCATCTTTTTCCACAGACCGCCCATCTCAAACACGTCCTGGGTATGTACCGCGTGGATGACACTGCCGGCCGCGAGGAACAGCAGCGCCTTGAAAAACGCGTGCGTCATCAGGTGGAACGTCCCCGCCACATAGCCGGCCGCGCCGGCCACCCCCAGCGCCAGCATCATGTAACCCAACTGGCTGACCGTCGAGTAGGCGAGCACCCGTTTGATGTCGCGCTGCGTCAGGCCGATGGATGCGGCAAAAATGGCCGTAAAGCCGCCGACGTAGGCCACCACGTCAAGCGCCGTTTCTGAAGCGAGAAACAGCGGATACGTGGCCGCCACCAGGTAAACGCCGGCCGCCACCATCGTCGCCGCGTGGATCAGGGCGGACACCGGCGTCGGCCCTTCCATCGCGTCCGGCAGCCAGGTGTGCAGCGGGAACTGACCGGACTTGCCGACCGCGCCGACGAAGATCAGGATCGCCGCCAGCGTAATCATCCACGGCTCCAGCTTGCCGAGCGCAATGCTGTCAAAAATTTGCGTGAACTCAAAGCTACCGGTCCACCAGAACAAGAGGCAGATGCCGATAAACAAGCCCAGGTCGCCAATCCGCGTGACGATGAACGCCTTTTTCGCCGCCGCCTTGGCCTCCGGCTTGAAGTAGTAGTAGCCCACCAAAAGGAACGAGCAGACCCCTACCAGCTCCCAGAAGATGTAGACCTGCAGCAGGTTGGGTGAGATCACCAGGCCCAGCATGGAAAAGGTGAACAGGGCCAGGTATTGGTAAAACACGGGGAAACGCTCGTCTCCGTGCATGTATCCCTTGGAATAGATTTGCACCAGCAGGCTGACCAGCGTGACGATCACCAGCATCATGGCATTCAGTTGGTTCACTTCAAAGCCCATGGTGATGACGATGTCGCCCACCTGCAGCCAGTCGAGGGAGAACGTGTAATCGGACGCTCCCTCCTGAAACCTCTGCCAGAACGTCAGCGCCGCCACCCCAAACGACACGGCGGTCAACAGGATCCCGACGGCGGCAGCTCCTTCTTTCAACTGACGGCCAAACGAGACGATCACGATGAAAGCAAGAAGCGGAAACAGAGGAATCAGCCACGCGTATTGCATAAGGGTATCCATCTTTGTCCTCCTTTTCGTCTAGCGTTTCATCGAATCCATCTCGTCCACGTTGACGGTCTCCTTGTTGCGGTACAGCGCGATGAGGATCGCCAGCCCCACCGCCACTTCGGCTGCTGCCACCGTCATCGTGAACAGGGTGAAGATCTGCCCCGTCACGGCCGGGAACAGCCCGTACTTGGCGAACGCCACGAGGTTGATGTTGACCGCATTCAGCATCAGTTCGATGGACAGCAGCACAATGACCGCGTTTCGCTTGGTCAGCGCCCCGTACAATCCGACGCAAAACAGAATCAGGGCCACCAGCAAATAGGAGGTAATGTTTACGCTCATTCGCTGTCCCCCTCCTTTTTCGCCATGATGATCGCGCCCACCAGCGCCACCAGCAGCAGGACGGATACCAGTTCAAACGGAATGACGTACTTCGTGAAAATCTCCACGCCGAGCTGCTTGACGCTGGCCGTCTGCGCTGCGGCTCCCTCCGGCGGCGCCGTCCACACGGTCTTTTGGATGCCCCAGAACATCAGGCCGAACAGGCCGGCGACAAACACCAGGCTGAAGATGTTCTTCCAGGAACGTCCCGTCCCTTCGTCGGAAGCGTTGTGTTTGGTGAGCATGATCCCGAACAGCATCAGGATGGATATGGCGCCCGAGTATACCAGCACCTGGGCCACGCCGACAAACTCGGCCCCCAGCAGCACGAACAGGCCGGCGATGCTGATAAACGTGATCCCGAGCGAAATGACCATGTGCACCACCCGGGTGAAGCTGATCATGAAGACCGCGCCGCCGATCGTCAGAAGGGAGAGGATGAAAAAGGCCAGAAATTCGCCGGTCATGACTAATTCTCCTCCCTGACGTTGGTATTGTTGTCGTCCAGCCATTTCAGGTCCTTGTACAACTCGTCCCGGCTGTACACGGCCAGCTCGTAGTTGTTGGTCATCACGATCGCTTCCGTCGGGCACACCTCCGTACAGAGGTCGCACAGGATGCAGATTTCAAAGTTGATGTCGTAGGTGTCGATGATTTTCCCCTTTTTCTCCGGATCGGGATGGGGTTTGCCCGTCAGCTGGATGCACTCCGTCGGGCAGATGCGCGCGCACTGGTTGCAGACGATGCATTTTTCCGGCGAGAAGTGCTGAATGCCGCGAAACCGAGGCGGCATCGGAAAGGGCACGTCCGGGTAGAAATGGGTCACTTTTTTCTCGGTCAGCTTTTTAAACGTATACCCCAGGCCTTTGGCCAGTCCTAGCATGTGTGTCACCCCTCTGGACAAGATCGTGATACGGCTCGGCGTCTAGGAGAACATGCCGTTTTGGAAGGAAATCACCACGGCGGTCAGCAGGATGTTCAAGAGCGCCAGCGGCAGGAGTACTTTCCAGGCAAACGACATCAACTGGTCGACGCGCAGACGGGGGAACGTCGCACGCACCCAGAACTGGAAAAAGACGTAGAGCGAGAATTTGAGAACAAACCAGACAATTCCCGGAATGAAGGAAAGACTCGGATGAATCGGCAGCCAGCCGCCCAAAAACAGGATGGTCACCAGGGCGCCCATACCGAACATGTAGACGTATTCCGCCAGCATGAACATGGCAAAGCGGAACCCGGAGTACTCCACGTGGTAGCCGGCCACCAGCTCCGATTCGGCCTCCGGCAGGTCGAACGGCGTGCGGTTCAGCTCCGCCTGCGCCGCCACGATGAAGACCGCAAAACCGAGAAACTGCGGCACGATATTCCACACGTCCTGCTGCGCCAACACGATGTCCCGCAGGTTCATGCTGCCGGTCATCAGCACAACCCCCACCACGGACATGACCAGCGGCACTTCGTAGCTGATCATCTGCGCGGCGGAGCGCAATCCGCCGATCAGCGAATACTTGTTGTTGGAAGCCCAGCCTGCCGTGATCACGCCCAGAACGGTGATGCCGGACAAGGCGATGTAGTAGAGCAGGCCGATGCCCAGATCGGCAAAGCGAATGCTGTCCGTAAACGGCATGACGGCCAGGACGCCAAACGCGGGCGCATACGCCAGGATGGGTGCCAGCGTAAACAGCGCCTTGTCGGCGTGCTGCGGCCTTGTGTCTTCCTTCAACAGCAGTTTGGCCACGTCAGCCACCGTCTGCAGCAGACCCAGGGGACCGACACGGTTGGGACCAATCCTCAACTGCATCCAGCCAATCACCTTGCGTTCAAAATAGATCGCGTAGGTGACGAACCCCAGCACGACGAGCAGCAGCGCCACCGCCGCCAGAGCGAACCAGAGCGCGGTGCCCCATGAGGGCGTTTGTTGCAACAGATCGCTCATCAGCAGTCAACCTCCCCGAGCACGATGTCGATGCTGCCCAGGATGGCCACCATGTTGGCGATGTTTTCGCCCTCCAACAGCTTGGGCAGGATCTGCAGATTGTGGAACGACGGGCGGCGGAACTTCAGGCGCCACGGCTTATCCTTGCCGGTGCTGGCGATGTAGCAGCCGATCTCCCCGCGCGGCGACTCGATCCGCACGTACGCCTCGCCCGCAGGCGGACGAATGACGCGGGGCACTTTGCCCATGACTTCTCCCTCGGTGGGAAATTGATCGAGCGCCTGCTCAAGAATGCGCAGTGACTGTTCGATCTCCGCCATCCGCAAATGGTAACGCGCCAGGCAGTCGCCTTCGGTAGCCGTCGGCACGTCAAATTCGAAACGGTCGTAGATGCAGTACGGCTCGTCTTTGCGCAGGTCCCACTTCACCCCGGTGGACCGCAGCATCACGCCGGAAAGCGAATAATCCAGCGCGGTCTTCTGGTCGAATTTGCCGATTCCCCGCAGCCGGTTGATGAAAATCTCGTTGCCAGTCACCAATTTGTGGTAATTGTTCAATTCCTTTTTCATGTATTGGACAAACTCTTTTACCTTGTCGATCCAGCCCGGCGGTGCATCCCACTTCACGCCGCCGATGCGCATGTAGTTGAACGTCATCCGCGCTCCGCACAGCTCATTGAACAAATCCAGGATGCTTTCCCGGTCGCGGAAGGCGTACAGGAACGGTCCCATCGCCCCGATGTCCAGCAGGTACGTCCCCCACCAGACCAGGTGGCTGGCCACGCGGTTCAGCTCCATCGCGATCAGCCGCAGGAATTGGGCCCTCTCCGGCACTTCCACGCCCATCATCGTCTCGACGGCGTGACAAAGGACGTAGTTGTTGGTCATGGCCGAGACGTAGTCCATCCGGTCGGTATAGGGAATGATCTGCGTATACGTCAGGTTTTCCGCCAGCTTTTCCGTCCCCCGGTGGAGATAGCCCATCACGGGAGTCGCTTCCTTGATGGTCTCCCCGTCAATCTTGACGACCAGGCGCAATACGCCGTGGGTACTGGGGTGCTGCGGTCCGACGTTGAGGAGCATTTCTTCCGTCCGGATGCCCGACTCAGGAGATGTCGTGGCATTCGTCAATAGGATGTCGCGGTTCATCTGCTACACCTCCTCGTCGTACTGCACGTAATCTTTTCTCAGCGGATAGCCGACCCACTCGTCCGGCAGCAAAATTCGACGCAATTTGGTATGTCCCGGGAAATAAATGCCCAATAGGTCGAATGTTTCCCGTTCGCTCCAATCGGCACCGCGCCAGATGTCCATAACAGACGGGACACTCGGTTGTTCGCGGTTGGTTTTGACCTTTACCGCCAGGCTCTGCCGATTTTTGTAGGAATAGAAATGATAGTACACTTCCATGCGGTCTTCGTAATCGACGCCGTGCAGATCGGACAGGTAGTCGAACGCCAGCGCCTCGTCTTCTTTCAGAAACCGGGCCACTTCATGCCAGCGCTCGTTTTTCACCACCAGCGTCGGAACGTCTTTGGACAGCTCGTTGATATAGGCTGCTTCCAGCACGTCCGCACCGAATGTTTCGGAAATACGGGCCACGTATTTGTCCAGATACGGCTGATTTTTGGAAGGCGGTTTGGGCGCTGCCGCTGTCTCGTCCGCTCCTGCCGCCCCGCCGGCCTTTGCTTTCGCCGCTGCGGCTGCTGCTGCCGCCGCTTTTGCCTTGGCCGCCGCTGCAGCTTTCGCCTTGGCGTCGGCGTCGCCGCCTGTCGTCTCTCCCACTCCGCCGGCCTCTGCCGCTTCTCGCGCGGCCTTTGCCTTCGCCGCTGCGGCTGCTGCTGCCGCCGCTTTTGCCTTGGCCGCCGCTGCCGCTTTCGCCTTGGCGTCGGCATCGTCGCCTGTCGTCTTTCCTGCTCCGCCGGCCTCTGCCGCTTCTCGCGCGGCCTTTGCCTTCGCCGCTGCGGCTGCTGCCGCCGCCGCTTTTGCCTTCGCCTTTTCCTCCGGCGTCATTTCCGAGACGGGCTTGGACGCGGCTGGCTGAGCTTCAGACGTTTCGCCGCCTGCGGCCTGCGCATCCGAAGGGGCTGCCGCTGTTTGCTCTGTCCCCTCCGCCTGCTGTTCTTTCGCTTTTCGCAATGCCTCCGCCTTGGCACGGGCCTCTGCCGCAGCCTTCGCTTTTTCTTCCGGCGTCGGTTTGCGCTTTTCGTCGCTCATTGGCTGGTCACCCGCTTTCCGGTCTTCGCCTCGTAGCGAATCTTCTCCTGCAGCTTGTTAATGCCGTAAATCAGCGCTGCGGGGTTGGGCGGACAGCCCGGAATGTACACATCGACCGGCACGATCTGGTCTACGCCTTTCACCACGCTGTACGATCTCACGTACGGCCCGCCCGCCGTGGCACAGGAGCCCATGGCGATGACCCATTTGGGTTCCGGCATTTGGTCGTACAATCTGCGCAGCAGCGGCGCCATTTTTTTGGTCACCGTGCCGGCCACGATCATCACGTCGGACTGACGCGGGGAGGCACGGAAAATGACGCCAAAGCGGTCAAGGTCGTAGCGGGAGCCGCCGGTTCCCATCATCTCGATGGCACAGCAGGCCAACCCAAACGTCAGCGGCCAGAGGGAATTGCTCCTCACCCACCCCTTGATCGTTTCCAGCGTCGTAAACATGACGTTGCGATTCAGTTCTTCCTGCAGTTCAGGCGCGATGCTCGTGAGATCTAGTTCCATTCCAGCACCTTCTTTCTCCAAGCGTAGATCAATCCAACCACCAGCAAGGTAATAAAAATCACCATCTCCACCAGGGCAAACAGGCCCAACTGGTTGTAGGCGACCGCCCATGGATAGAGAAAGAGGGTTTCCACATCAAAAATGACAAACAGCAGGGCGAAGATGTAGTACTTGACGTTGAAGCGCACCCAACTGTCCCCAACGGGAATGTTACCGCTTTCATAGGTGGCTTGCTTTTCCGGCGTCGGCTTCTTGGGACGCAGCAGCGGTCCGATGATGCTCACGGTTGCCACCGGCAGCAGCACCCCAAGGATCAGGAAAATCGCCACAATCACGTAATTGTTGGTGTAGACCTCACTCACCGACGTTCCCTCCGCTCTGTGAAAAATATGAAAAATTTCGAACGCGATGCCGATTCAACGACACTGGTCTTTTTTCGTGCAGCATCCGGAAGCAGGTCACGCTGTTGATCCAATCTGACACTGTTAGAAAAAAATACCTTCATCATTATAGCAAATCGCCAAACGAGTGTCTAACGAAAGCCCCCCCTTACAAGAAAAGGAAAAAACTTAGGGAATCGTCCCTAAGTTTTTCCAAACCACAAGAATCCGGTTTTATTGAACATTCGAGGAGAACTCCTGCCCGAGGAAATCCTCGTAGATGCGCTCCCATACGACCGTGAAGGTCATCGGCTGGTCGTCCGGAATCTCCAGCAAGTTGTCAATTGGCTCTTCCATATACGGCGTCAGCTTGATCAGCACTTCGGTCAGCATCGCGTCATTGGTGTTCAGCATCTCTTTCAGTTCTGCCTTGGTGTAGGTAAAGGTGTTTTCCTCGTGCTCATGCAGCTTCAACACCAAACGGCTGAACATCGGATGGACCAATGCCTCCAGCTTGATGTGCGTCAGGGCAAACTGTTCCGCCTCGGTCAGTTGGAACAAATCCATCGTGTCCGGGAACGGATAAACGGGGATGTCCCACACGTCGCCCTTGTCCAGAACCAGCCCCCACTTGGTCAGCAGTTCGATGGCCTCCTCGCGGGATGTCGGGTACTGATAGCCGGAGCGCTCCAGGAACTCCTTGTGTTTCTCCACGTGCGCTACGTAGGCGTTGTAGTCTTCTTCCGACTTGAACTTTTCCTTCTTCGGCGTGGAAAACACGTGCTGCAGTCCTTTGAAGCCGTCCAACTGCTTCTTCATTTCTTCCTTGCTTTCGCATTTGGTTACCACGTAGCACAGCGCTTGAAACAGGACGTTCATGTCATGAGACAGCACGTTGTACCAGCCGTTTGCCGTATATCCGCTGGGAATGACTACGCCTGTTTGGTTATTGCGAATATCGCGAATGGTTTGCATGACTTACACTCTCCTTCTTTCCGATCGCCAGTGCCGTCCCGCCCCTTCGCCTTTCCGGGCAAACGGCACGCCTC
The DNA here is from genome assembly GCF_001673705.2 of Brevibacillus sp. WF146. NCBI lineage: Bacteria > Bacillati > Bacillota > Bacilli > Caryophanales > Paenibacillaceae > Brevibacillus > Brevibacillus sp. WF146. The sequence goes on along the minus strand of NZ_CP109943.1, from coordinate 544,499 downwards.
GGCAGAGCATTAGGTTTATTATAACGGAAACCGCAGGTCAGTACCAACTGGAAAAAAATCGTCCCGCTACAGGAAAAATCCCCGCAGCCGGGTGGCGCGGGGATGTTTGCTTACAGATTGTTGGTCACATCGAGACGAGCCATGGCGCGCTGCAGGGCGCGTTCGGCACGGCGAATGTCGAGGTCCGGATGCTTGTCGATCAAACGCTTTTCGGCGCGTTCTTTTGCCGCCTTGGCGCGTTCCACGTCAATGTCCTCCGGAAGTTCTGCCGTCTCGGCCAAAATCGTCACCTTGTCGCCGCGAACTTCCATGAACCCGCCGCTTACGGCCATGCGAATCTCTTTCTCGCCTTCCGTCTTGATCCGAACAGGCGCTATTTTCAGCGGGGTTACCAGCGGCATGTGGTTCGGCAAAATACCGAGATCCCCCTGCACGCCTCGGGCAATGACCATGCTGGCTTCGCCGCTGTAGACAACCCGTTCAGGAGTTACGACTTCCACTGTCATCTTGCTCACTTACTGGTCTCCCCTTTCCAGGGTGTCTTACGCCATGGTCTTCGCTTTCTCAACCGCTTCCTCAATCGTACCAACGTAGAGGAATGCCGCCTCAGGCAGATCGTCGTGCTTGCCTTCCAGGATTTCCTTGAAGCTGCGGACCGTTTCCTTGAGCGGGACGTATTTGCCCGGGAAGCCGGTAAACTGCTCGGCCACGTGGAACGGCTGGGACAGGAAGCGCTGGATGCGGCGGGCGCGAGCTACGATCAGCTTGTCTTCGTCGCTCAGCTCGTCCATACCCAGGATCGCGATGATGTCCTGGAGCTCTTTGTAGCGCTGCAGGATTTTTTGCACGCCGCGCGCCACTTCGTAGTGCTCTTGTCCGACGATGTCCGGGGACAGCGCACGGGAAGTGGATGCGAGCGGGTCAACCGCAGGGAAGATACCCAGCTCGGCGATGGAACGCTCCAGGTTGGTGGTGGCGTCCAAGTGTGCGAAGGTCGTAGCCGGAGCCGGGTCGGTGTAGTCGTCCGCCGGTACGTAGATCGCCTGGATGGACGTTACGGAACCTTTTTTCGTGGAGGTAATGCGCTCTTGCAGTTGCCCCATCTCGGTTGCCAGCGTCGGCTGGTAACCTACCGCGGACGGCATGCGGCCCAGCAGCGCGGATACCTCGGAACCCGCCTGGGTAAAGCGGAAGATGTTGTCGATGAACAGCAGCACGTCGCGGCCTTCTTCGTCGCGGAAGTACTCCGCCATGGTCAGACCGGTCAGCGCCACGCGCAGACGCGCACCCGGCGGTTCGTTCATCTGACCGAACACCATCGCGGTTTTCGGCAGAACGCCTGCGTCTTTCATCTCGTGGTACAGGTCGTTCCCTTCACGCGTGCGTTCGCCTACGCCGGCGAATACGGAGATACCGCCGTGCTCCTGCGCGATGTTGTTGATCAGCTCTTGGATGGTAACGGTTTTCCCTACGCCGGCACCGCCGAACAGACCGATCTTGCCGCCCTTGATGTACGGTGCGAGCAGGTCGATCACCTTGATCCCGGTTTCGAGAATTTCTACGGTCGTCGCTTGTTCCACAAATTCCGGCGCTTTGCGGTGGATCGGGTCACGGCGCTCCACTTCGCCCAGTTCCTTCAGGTCGATCGGTTCACCCAGCACGTTGAATACACGGCCCAGGGTTACCTGACCAACCGGTACGGAAATCGGAGCACCGGTGTCAATCGCTTCCATGCCGCGCACAAGACCGTCGGTGGATGCCATCGCAACGGTACGTACGCGGTTGTCGCCCAGGTGAACCGCAACCTCAACGGTCAAATCAATGTCGCGCTCCCCCGCGTTTTGCGCTTTGTGTTGAATCTTGATCGCATTGTAAATGGCAGGCAGGTGTCCGCGTTCAAACTCGATGTCTACAACGGGACCCATTACCTGAACCACGCGTCCTTTCGCCATCTTACTTCTTCCCTCCTGTGAAACTGATTTGGGCGTTTACCTAGACATTACGCTTGCGCATTCGCACCTGCGACGATTTCGGAGATCTCTTGGGTAATGGCCGCCTGACGGGCACGGTTGTACTCCAGCGTCAGTTTGTCGATCATGGCGGTTGCATTGTCCGTTGCGTTGCCCATCGCGGTCATGCGGGCTCCTTCCTCGGACGCCTTCGCATCCAGGAGCGCGCTGTACACGAGCGTTTCTGCATATTTCGGCAGCAGCACCGACAGCACTTCTTCGGCGGACGGTTCGTATTCGTAGTTCACCTTGCGCTGTTCCCCGCTCTCCACAGCGTTCAGCGGGAGCAGGCGGGTGACCGTCGGCACTTGCGAAATGGCACTTTGGAATTCATTGTAGCAAAGGTACAGCTCGTCGATTTTTTCGTCGGCAAACATCTGAACCGCCGCGCTGGCGATTTTCTTGATGTCGGCAAACGTCGGGTTGCCCGGCAGTCCCACGACCTCATCGATGACCGGGTAGTTGCGCTTGCGGAAAAAATCGCGCCCTTTGCGCCCCAGCACAAAGATGGCGTATTCGTCCTGCGATTTGTGCTTTTCCTTGATGGTCTGGAGCACTTTCCGAATGATGTTTCCGTTATAGCCGCCAGCCATGCCGCGGTCCGAGGTGATGACGATGTACCCGGTCTTTTTCACCGGCCGGGATTCCAGCATCGGATGTTTTACCGCAGTCGTGCCGCTCGCGATGCTGGCAATGACCTCCCGGATCTTGCGCGCGTACGGACGTGCCGCTTCCGCTTTCTCCTGGGCGCGGCGAAGTCTCGCTGCCGCCATCATCTTCATCGCCTTGGTGATTTGACGCGTATTCTTAAAGCTTTTGATACGGCCTCGAATTTCGCGTATTCCTTTAGCCACTCACTTTTCACCACCTTGGGGGTGCATGCCGAACCGCAGACGGCCGGCATGCAACAGATCTCATTCTATATCCGCTTAGCGGCTAACCGAAAAGCCTTTTTTGAACTCTTCGATCGCTGCGTTCAGTTCTTTTTCATCCGGAAGCTCTTTCGTCGTGCGAATGTGTTCCAGCAGATGCGGCTTGTTGGAATCGAGGTAGGAGAGGAATTCCTTCTCGAAACGGCGTACATCCTCTACCGGAATATCGTCGAGATAGCCTTTGGTTGCCGTGTAGATGATGGCAACCTGCTTCTCCACCGGCATCGGATCGAATTGGTTTTGTTTCATGATTTCCATCAGGCGCTGACCGCGGGTCAAACGGGCTTGCGTCGCCTTGTCCAGGTCGGAACCGAACTGCGCAAACGCTGCCAGCTCGCGGTATTGGGCCAGCTCCAGCTTGAGCGGACCGGCTACCTTTTTCATCGCCTTGATCTGCGCCGCGCCACCTACACGGGATACGGAAAGACCCGTGTTTACCGCAGGGCGCTGACCGGCGTTGAACAGGTCGGTCTCCAGGAAGATCTGACCGTCGGTGATGGAGATCACGTTGGTCGGAATGTACGCGGAAATGTCACCCGCTTGCGTTTCGATGAACGGCAGTGCGGTCAGGGAACCGGCGCCCATCTCGTCGGAGAGCTTCGCAGCACGCTCCAGCAGACGGGAGTGCAGGTAGAAGACGTCACCCGGATACGCTTCGCGGCCCGGAGGACGGCGGAGCAGGAGGGACATTTCGCGGTATGCCGCCGCTTGCTTGGACAGGTCGTCGTACACGCAGAGGACGTGCTGTCCTTTGTACATGAAGTATTCACCCATGGTTACACCTGCGTACGGAGCCAGGAACAGGAGCGGAGCCGGGTCGGACGCCGTCGCGGACACCACGATGGTGTACTCCAGGGCACCGTGCTTGCGCAGGGTTTCCACGATGTTGGCAACGGTCGATTGCTTTTGGCCGATTGCCACGTAGATACAAATCATGTTTTGGCCTTTTTGGTTGATGATGGTGTCCAGCGCCACAGCCGTTTTACCGGTTTGGCGGTCACCGATGATCAGCTCGCGCTGACCGCGGCCGATCGGAATCATCGCGTCGATCGCCTTGATACCGGTTTGCAGCGGCTCGTGAACGGATTTCCGCGCCATAACGCCAGGGGCCGGGCTTTCGACCGGACGGAATTGCGTCGTGTTGATCGGGCCGAGGCCGTCAAGCGGCTGACCGAGCGGGTTTACCACGCGACCGAGCAGCGCTTCGCCCACCGGCACCTCCATGATGCGGCCGGTGCGCTTAACGGTGTCGCCTTCTTTAATGTCGCGGAACGGACCGAGAATAACGACACCCACGTTGTCCTCTTCCAAGTTGAGTACCATGCCCATGACGCCGTTTTGGAACTCGAGCAGTTCCCCCGCCATGGCTTTTTCCAAACCGTGAACGCGTGCGATACCGTCACCGATCTGAATGACCGTGCCTACGTCCACAACTTCGATTTCAGATGTAAAATTAGCGATCCGCTCTTTGATGAGGGAGCTAATCTCTTCTGGTCTGATTGCACTCACGATTATTCACCCCATTCATCCAAACGATCTTATTGCTGATGCGCGAAGTGTTCCAGTTTCGTCTTGATGCTGCCGTCGTACAGCCGGTCGCCGATCTTGATCACGACGCCGCCCAGAATGGACGGGTCCACGACCGTTTGCACGCGCAGCTTTTTGTTCAGCTTTTGTCCGAGCTTTTCCGCCAGCTCCGCCTGTTCTTCGGCACTCAGCGGCTTGGCGCTGGTCACGGTCGCTTCGGCGATGCCGCGCGCGTCGTTGGCCATCCGCACAAAGGAGCGGTAGATGTCCACCAGTTGTCCCTCACGTCCGTTGTCGATCAGGACGTTGAGGAAGTTGTGCGTCTCTTCGCTCACATGGCGTTTGAACAGGTCGTCGGCCAGCGATTTTTTCGCCGCACGCGCGATGTGCGGGTGGAGCAGGATCTTGCTCAGATCGGCGTTCTGTTCAATCGCGTCCACGACCGCCTTCAGATCCGCTTCAATCTGGTCGAGCTTCCCACGCTCGCTGGCTACTTCAAACAGGGCGCGAGCGTAGCGCTTGCTTACCGCGCCGCTCATAGGCGATCTCCCACTTGAGCGAGGAATTTGTCAACAGTCGCTTTTTGCGTCGCTTCATCCAGTTCTTTCTCGATGATCTTGGACGCGAGCAGAACGGACAGACCGGTCATTTGGTCGCGCAGTTCCGCTTTCGCTTTCTCCACTTCACGCGCCAGTTCCGCGCTTGCGTCCGCTTTCAGACGTTCAGCGGCAGCTTGGGCGTCAGCCACGATTTTGGCTGCTTCATCGGACGCCTGCTTCGTCGCGCGGTCGATGATCGATTTGGCTTCGAGGCGAGCTTCGTCCAGCACGCGGCGCTGTTCGGCCAGCAGTGCTTCCGCTTCTTTGCGGCTGCGCTCAGCCGTGGTGATTTCGTTTTCGATATGCTGACGACGCTTTTCCATGACAGCCACGATCGGGCCCATGGCAAACTTGCGAACCGCCAGCAGCAGCAGCAGGAATACGATAGCTTGGGTCAAGAGCGAGCCCCATTCGAGGGCTACGGCACCAAAGTCGAGCATTCGTTTCACTCCTTCCTTGCAAACAGGAGAATGTATCTCTACGGGTAAAGCCGTTTGTTTCCGCAAGAAAACGTGGCATCGCCGCGCACCTGGCGAGGCGAGCCGCGCAGCGACGCACAAGATGTGCGAGTGTCGGCGGTGCGCCGTACGGGACGTCGCGCTCAGCCGACACCGGTGTCAATGGGAACGCGTTCACCGCCCATTGACCAAAATAGAGGCGAAGGTCAAGCCCCCGCCTATCATTTCGATTGTTCGCTCGCTTACAGACGACCGAAGAGGATGAAACCAATCGCAACCGCGATAATCGGAACCGCCTCGACGAGACCGAGACCGAGGAACATCAGACCCATCAGGTTACCGCGTGCTTCCGGTTGGCGAGCTACGCCTTCAATTGTACGGGAAATTACCAGGGAGTTGCCGATTGCTGCACCCAGAGCAGCCAGACCAAATACGATACCGATTGCAAGAGCCAAACCTTCCATTGTAAAAATACCTCCTTAGTGTTGTGAAAAATAAACATCTACTGCGAATTAATGTTGGTCATTCACTTGTTGAGAAATGTACACCATCGCCAGCGTGGTGAAGATAAAGGCTTGGACCGAGCCGACGAATACGGAGTAGCCCAGCCACAGGAACAGCGGAATGCTGCCGAAGATCCCCACGCCAAGCAGGAACGCGATGAGAACCTCGCCCGCGAAGATGTTACCGAATAGACGCAACGGAAGCGTCAGCGGCTTGATGATGAACTCTTCGAGGATGTGAATCGGGTTCAGGAACGTGTGCTTGAGCCAGCCGCCAAAGCTTTTCTTCATCCCCAGGTAGTGGGCGTACAGAAGAACCACCAATGCCAGCGCAAAGGTTACGCTCGGAGTGGCGGTCGGCGATTTCCACCAGCCGATGGAGGCGCCGTGGCCGTGAGGATCGTTAATCTCCTCCTCCAGCTTCGCCAGCTTCTCCTTCTTGGCCTCTTCCGTCGTGGAGAGCGTCAGCATGTCTTTGACGGTATCGCTCACATACTGATTCTCTGCAGGATTGTTGTGAATCGCTGTGTTTACGTTGAACAGAAGGCCAAGCTGGTTCCCGAAGAAGATGTAGAGGAACAGCGTCAGCGCCAGCGAGACATAACCGGCGGCCTTTTTCGGCTCGATGTAGCTTTTGGTGATGCCGGCGACGAAATCGACAATCCACTCCATCACGTTTTGCCTGCCTCCGGGAACGCCAGAGGTGAGGTTGCGGGTCATCCCGATGCAGAAGAACAGCACAATCAAGGCTGTAACCACAATTGCAATGATGGTCGAGATGTCAAACACCATGCCCAACCATTCAAATCGCAAAGAGTAATGCATGTATTTCACCCCTTTCTTCCGTGCGAATCTGTTGCACCAACAAAGTCAGATCGAAAAAAATGCTTGTCAATCCAATCTATTTGAAGGAGCGATAAACAAAAAAGAAGCCTAGAACTTGAAAGAGGAAAAGGCCGATCAGCACGCCGGAAAGCACAAACAGATGGGGAAAGCGGATTGTCATAAAGACGGCAAATCCGGCCACGAGAAGGCGCTGCAGCATGCCAGTTCCTTTCGGCCGCACATTCGGATCGACAGCCATCTGGCCGATCCGCCAGGTTTTGCTGGCCAGCAGCGTGCCGCTGAGGACACTTCCGCCCATACCAAGCAGGAGGCTTTGCAAAAACATTCGATACTGAGGCAACAGGGCCCAGAGTATCGCAACCAGGGCCATACAAACAAAAGCATAGCGGAAAGCCGCTCGCATAGCCGAAGTAAACGTTTGCATGTTCAATCTCCCTACAGGTAACCGCGGACTATGCGGTAGACGCTGTACACGCCTATACCCAATCCGGCGAGCAATCCGATCATCATGAACCACGGTTTGGTGGCCAGCAGGCTGTCGACGTACCTGCCCAGATAGACGCCTGCGATGACGCAGACGGCCAGATCGGCGCCGATCAGGCTGACCAGCGTGATGGCCCGCCACGGATTATCGATTTTCGGCACTGGACCGCCCCCTTTCATACACAAGGAGAGGGCAGGTGTCAAGTGCCCCTTTGCCCTCATCCATATTAACGAAGATTTATTCCCTTTGTCAACGTGCGGCTCGTTCTGTACACAAAGCGTTCACATTTGAAAACAGCGAACGTTTTCTTACAAAAACCGCCAAGTTGTACGTCACCGGGACCATGGAAACCGAAGCCTGTCCGCTTATAGTTTCTCGACGACCGTGGCCACCCCTTGTCCGCCTCCGATGCACAGCGTCGCCAATCCATATTTTACCCCTGAACGCTTGTGCAATTCGTGAATCAGCGTGACCAGCACGCGCGCACCGCTGGCGCCGATCGGGTGTCCGAGGGCGATCGCGCCGCCGTTTACGTTCAGTTTGTCGCGCGGGATGCCCAGCGCCTTTCCGACTGCCAGCGACTGGGCGGCGAACGCCTCGTTGGCCTCGATCAGATCGATCTCGTCCAGGGAGAGTCCCGCCTTGGCCAGCACCCGTTGCGTCGCCGGTACGGGTCCGATGCCCATGATGCTGGGGGTGACCCCGGCGCTGGCGTTGGCGACGATCCGGGCCAGCGGCTTGACGCCCAGCTCGGCCGCCTTTTCGCCCGACATGATCAACAGGGCGGCCGCTCCGTCGTTGATGCCCGACGCGTTGCCCGCGGTAACCGTTCCGTCCTTTTTGAAAGCCGGCCGCAGCTTGCCGAGCGACTCCACGGTCACGCCCGTGCGGGGAAATTCATCCACCTCAAACAGGACCGGGTCTCCTTTTTTCTGCGGAATCGGCACCGGCACGATCTCGTCGCGAAAACGCCCCTCGGCCAGGGCACGCTGCGCCTTTTCCTGGCTCCAGGCGGCAAACTCATCCTGCTCTTCCCGGCTGATCCCGTACTCGGCACAGAGGTTTTCCGCCGTGATGCCCATGTGATAATCGTTGAACGCACACCACAAGCCGTCGCGGATCATCGAGTCGACCACCTTTTGATCGCCCATCCGGTAGCCGCTGCGGGCCCCTTCCAGCAGGTACGGGGCCTGGCTCATGTTTTCCATGCCCCCGGCCAGCACCACGTCGGCGTCGCCGCAGAGAATCGCCTGGGCGGCCAGGTGAACCGCTTTCAATCCGGAGCCGCATACCTTGTTGATCGTCATCGACGGCGTCTCCTGCGGCAGTCCCGCGCGGATCGCCGCCTGGCGCGCCGGATTTTGTCCCAATCCCGCCTGCAGCACGTTGCCCATGATCACTTCGTCCACCGCTTCCTTCGCAACGCCCGCCCGCTGCAAAGCCGCCTCCAGCACGACGGCTCCCAACTGCGGCGCGCTGACGCCGGACAGCGATCCCTGAAAACTGCCGATGGCCGTGCGCACTGCGCTGGCGATCACTACCTCTTTCTGACTCATCTGGATCACTCCTTGGAAAACAGCATGAAGGTCTTCATCATACAATTCCCTTTTTTCACAAAATATCCTGCCGTTCCGGGCGAACCGATTTTTACCTTCCCTCGGGCCGATGAGCCGCCGCATAGACCAGTTCGTACGTGACGGGAATGCCCTCCGCTCCGCCAAAGCGGCTCCGGTACGCCTCCATCATTTCCGTCAGCAGCCGCCGCTGTCCCAACCCGGCGCTGTCCGAAGCCGGACCGGTGCTGGCGCCGACCCCCTTGACCGCGTGCAAAAACGAGCGCACGTCCGGATAGTGGAGCCGCACCTCCCGGGTACGTATGCGCACGCCGGCAAAACCGGCCCGATCCAGCATCGCTCGCCACTCGTCCGGCGTGCAGAATGACAGCCCGTGCCGCTGCGGCTCCCGCCGGAGCTTGCGGTAGGCCGCCGCGAACGAGTCGTGCAGTTCCCAAAACGTCCGCGGCCCAAAGGTGGCAAAGCGCAGCGAGCCGCCCGGCCGCAAGAGCCGGTACAGTCCCTCCACCGTCCTCTCCGGCTGCCGCAGCCATTGAAAACAGGCGCTGGAGACGATCAGATCGGCCCACTGCTCCGCCTGCTGCCAGACCCACTCCTCGACGTCGGCCAGCACAAACCGGCACGTCTGCCCGGTCGGGCCAAGGCGTCGCCGCGCCGCTTCCAGCATGCCCGGCGCGATGTCCAGCGCCAGGTACTCCGCGCTGGCGCAGCGGCCGCTGAGCAGGCTGGTCAAACCGCCCGTTCCGCAGCCGACTTCCACCACCCGGCGAACCGACTCCGCCGCCGGCGGCATCTCAGCCTCCAGCGCTGCCGCCAGTTCCGTCGCCATCTCCCGCTGCACCAGGGCGTACCGGTCGTAGGTGTCGGCCTTTTCACTGAACCGTCTGCTAACTGCTGCTTTCCACACCGTGTTCCACCATCCTTTTGATCGCCTCCGCCACCGCCTGACGATGGACGAGCGGCAGCGCGTGGCCGCCCCCGTCGATTGCCTCCAGCCGGGCTGCCGGTATCCTCGCGGCCAATTCCTCCCCTGCCGCGAACGGGCAGATCCCGTCGGCCGTCCCGTGAATCACCAGCGTCGGGCAGGTGATGCTCCCGAGAAGCGGACGGAGGTCTTCCTCGCGCAGGTAGGACAGTCCGGCCGCGAGTGTCGACAGGGGCCATGCGTCGCAAAAAGAGACGGACGGATCGGCACGGTCACGCTGCCGCTCCTCCGCCGTACACATCGACTGCCAAAACGTCCGCATCACGCCCGTCCGATCCGCGTACAGCGCCCGCTCCATCCGCTGCACCTGCGCGTCCAGCCAGCCGAGCCGCCGCTCCTCGCGGGGACGGACAAACCGCGCCGTCGTGCCGATCAAGACGAGCCCCACGGCCAATCCCTCGGCCGCCAGCCGCTGCGCCAGCATCCCGCCCTGCGACCAGCCGACCGCGATCAGCGGCAGGGAAGCAGTCGATAAGGCCGCCTGCCGGGCGATCTCGTAAAACGCTTCAGGCCGGTCCGCCCTGGACAGGTCGGGGACGGCGTGCTCACACTCCGGAAACTGGCTGCGCATGCCGCGCCACGCCTCGTCGGACATCCCCCACCCGTTCAGCCACAGCATCGCCGCCTTCATCCCGTCTCCTCCTCCCGGGCTGCCGCAGCGAACTGCATCTGCCGAATAACCTCCTCCAGCTCCTCACGCGTATGCGTCGCCATCAGGGAAAAGCGGATGCGGGCGGTGCCTTCCGGTACGGTCGGGGGGCGGATGGCGACGGCGGCGATTCCCCGCTCCTCCAGACGTTGACTCAACCGGAGCGCCTGCCTGTTGTCGCCGACGATCCACGGAATGATCGGCGAGTCGCCCTCCCCGACCGCAAAACCGCACGCCCGCAGCCGCCGGCGAAACCAGGCGCTGTTTTCCCTGAGCCGGGTGCGGCGCCAGCCTTCCTCCTGCACCACTTCCAGCGCCTTGCGGACGGCGGCCACCACCATCGGCGGCAGCCCGGTGGAGTAGATCAGCGGGCGCGTCTTCGTGACCAGGTAGTCGATCAGCACGCGGTCGGCGCAGACGTAGGCCCCGTACACGCCAAACGCCTTGCTGAACGTGCCCATGATCACATCCACCTGGTCGTGCAGTCCCAGTTCGTGACACAGCCCCTCCCCCCTTCTGCCTCTCACGCCGCCGGCATGGGCCTCGTCCACCATCAGCATCGCGCCGTAGCGCGCTTTGAGCTCCACCAGTTCGCGCAGCGGCGCCGCATCTCCGTCCATGGAAAAGACGGCATCGGTGACGATCAGGGCGCGGCGGTGTCCGGCGTGCTTTTTCAACAGGTGCTCCAGGTGCTCCGGATCGTTGTGGCGGTAGCGGTAATGGCGGGCGCGGCTGAGAATGATGCCGTCGACGATGCTCGCGTGGTTCAGCCGGTCGCTGAACACCGCGTCCTCCCGCCCGACCAGCGCGGCGATTACCCCCAGATTGGCCATGTAGCCGTTGGCGAAGACCAGGGCCGCTTCCCGCTTCTTCCATTCGGCCAGACGTTCTTCCAGATCGGCATACCAGCGGTGATTGCCGCAAATCAACCGGGAGGCGGCCGCTCCCGCTCCCCATTGTTCCGCCGCCTGACGGGCGGCATCGGCGATCCGGGGATCGCCCGCCAGGCCCAGGTAGTCGTTGGAGGAGAGGTTCAACAGCCTCCTGCCGCCAACCGTCAGCCATTTGCCCCCTTCCTCCCCGCGGTCGTCCACGATGCGCAGGCACCGGTTCAGGGACTGCTGCCGGAGCGCGTCCAGCTCCGCTTCCATCCAGTCGCAACGGCCGGTTCTGTTCATCCGCCTCACTCCTGCAGCGCGCAGCGCTCAATCTCGAAGCCGAGATCTTCTATCATCTGATGGTCGGTCGTAATCTCCTGGCCGGGCGTGGTCAGGTAATCGCCGACGAAAATGGAGTTGGCCGCGTACAGGGCCAGCGGCTGCAGGGTCCGCAGGTTGACCTCGCGCCCGCCGGCGACGCGGATTTCCTTGGTCGGACAGACAAACCGGAACAGCGCCAGCACCTTGAGCGCACGCAGGGCCGGCGTTCGCCCGTATCCTTCCAGCGGCGTGCCGGGGATCGCGTTGAGGAAATTGACCGGGATGGAATCGGCGTCCAGCTCGCGCAGCGCATACGCCATCTCGACGATCTCCTCGTCGCTTTCTCCCATCCCGATGATCACCCCGGAGCAGGGGGACATCCCCGACTGCTTCACGGTTTCCACCGTTTCCACGCGCTGATCGTAGGTATGGGTCGACGTGATGTTGCTATAGTTGGCGCGGCTGGTATTCAGGTTGTGGTTGTAGCGGTGGACGCCCGCCTCCGCCAGCCGGGCCGCCTGTTCCCCGCTCAACAGGCCGAGACACGCGCAGATTTTCAGCGGCATGGTGGCGCGAATCTCCCTGACGGCCTCGATCACCTGCTCCAGTTCCTTGTCCGTGGGGCCCCGTCCGGAGGCGACGATGCAGTAGGTGCCGGCCTTGCGGTTCAGCGCCTCACGCGCTCCCGCCAGGAGGGTCTCCTTGTCCAGCAGCGTGTACTTTTGGATCGGCGCGCTGGAGACGATCGACTGCGAACAGTAGCCGCAGTCTTCGGGACACAGCCCGCTCTTGGCGTTGATAATCATGTTCAGCTTTACCTTTTTCCCGTAGTAGCGCTTTCGAACGCGAAAAGCGGCGTGCATGAGCGGCAGGATGTCGTCATCGTCCGCCCGCAGCACGGACAGCGCCTCCTCCCGCGACAGCCCCTCCCCGGCCAGCGCTTTTTCCGCGTAATCCGTCCAGTTGACGGCCGTCCCCACTCGATTCATCGGCAACCCTCTCCTTTTTGCAGCATGCTTTTCTCCACCCAGCCGCGAATGCGCTCCACATCTGCGTGGCGGCGTATCGCCTCGATCACACCGGCCCGGGTAACGTTCCCTTCCAACCAGGGAATCTGCCCGAGCACGGGCACATCGCCGAATCGTTCAATCATGGCCGCGTTGCTTTCCACGCTCCGGTCGCCGTCGCCCGTGCGGCAGCCGTTCAGGATGACCCCCGCCACCGTGATGCCCCGCTGTCTGGCGTACTCCACCGACAGCAGCGTGTGGTTGATCGTCCCCAGACCGGCGCGGCCCACGAGCAAAAGCGGCATGCCGAGGCGGGCGGCCAGATCAATCATCATTTCGTTCCTCGTCAAGGGAACCGCCAATCCGCCCGCGCCTTCCACCAGCAGCGCATCGTGCCGACGTTTGAGCGGCTGACCGGACGAGATGATCCGCTCCAGGGAAAGGCTGACGCCCGCCGCCTCGGCGGCAAGCAGCGGGGTCAGCGGCGCGGGAAAGGAAAACGGGGCGATCTCGTCACAGGCGTCGGCTACGCCCGAAAGCGTGCGCAGGCGGTACGAATCCCGCTCTTCTTCCGTTTCTCCCCCCGATTGGACCGGCTTCCATACCCCCAGATCCAGGCCGTCCTCGCGCAGGGCGGCGGCCAGTCCGCCCGTCACAACGGTTTTCCCCACCTCGGTGTCGGTGCCGGCGACGAACAAGCCGGCGAAGCATCCGTCTACCATCCGTGTCACGCTCCTTTGACCGCGGCTGCCGCGGTTACGTCCTCGATCGATTCCGCCAGAATGCCCACCATCTCCGCCAGTTCGTCCTCCGTGCTGACCAGCGGCGGGATCAGCACGACGACGTTCCCCAGCGGCCGGGTCAGCAGCCCGTTTTCCCGCGCCCGTCGGCAGACCCGGACGCCGATCCGCTCATCCCAGTGATACGGCTCTTTGGTCTGTTTGTCCCGCACCAGTTCGATGCCGACCATAAATCCTTTTTGCCGCACCTCTCCCACGTGGGCAAAATCGGACAGCGGTGCCAGCAGCTTCGCCAGGCGGCGCGATTTTTCCGCCACCCCCTCGACGATCCGCCGCTCTTCCATCAGACGCAAGTTGGCCAGGGCGACAGCGCAGCCGAGCGGATTGCCGGTGTAGGAGTGACCGTGGAAAAACGTCTTCTGCTCCTCGTAGTCGGCGTAAAAGGCGTCGTACACCCGGTCCGTGGTCAGCGTCGCGGCAACCGGCAGATAGCCGCCGGTAATCCCTTTCGCTACCGCCATGATGTCCGGCGTCACGCCTTCGTGCTCGCAGGCGAACATCCTGCCGGTGCGGCCGAAACCGGTAGCCACTTCGTCGGCGATCAGCAGCACGCCGTAAGCCCGGGCCATATCGGCCATCTGCTTCAGGCAGCCGTCGGGCATGATGATCATCCCGCTCGCCCCCTGGACGATCGGCTCCACGATCAGCGCGGCGATCTCGTCCGCCTTCTCGTCCAGCAGCCGCTCCAGACAGGCAAGCGTCTCTTCGGCGGCGGACCGCTCTCCCTCGTGACGATACGGATAGGGGTACGGGATCGTATACGAGGAAAAGAGCAGCGGCCGGTACACCTCGTGGTACAGCGGAATCGCCCCGACGCTGACGGCGCCGATCGTATCCCCGTGATAGGCGTTGTTCATGGTGATAAAGGAACGCTTGCCGGTGACGCCGATGTTCTGCCAGTACTGAAACGCCATTTTCAAGGCGATCTCCACGGCGGTCGCCCCGCTGTCGGAGTAGAACACCTTGGTCAAGCCGTCGGGCGCGATGCGGACAAGCTGCTCCGCCAGCAAGATGGACGGCACATTGGCCATGCCCAGCAGGGTGGAGTGCGCCACCTGCTCCAACTGCTCGACAATCGCCCGGTTCAGCTCCGGCACGTTGTGGCCGTGAACGTTCAGCCAGACGGACGAAAACCCGTCGTAATAGGCCTTGCCGTTCACGTCAATCAGCTTGATCCCCTCGCCCCGCGCGATGATCAGCGGGTCTTCCGCCACGTAGTCCTTCATTTGCGTGAACGGATGCCAGAGGTACTGCTTGTTTTTTCGGGCCAATTCTTCGTAGGTATGCGTATGCGACAACCCGGTCCCCTCCTTCGGCACAAATATTCGGAAAACGATTTGTTAACCACAATTGTATTTTAGTTAACAAATTTCCGCAAAGGATTTTTGGGGACCCCCCCAAAAACAGGACAAAAGACCGGGCTTCTTCCCTCGGGAAGAACTCGGTCTTTCGTCGAAATTCGAACTTTTATTTTTTCTGCAGAATCCGGTACAGCGCCACGACGCAAACCGCACGGGTGGTCGGCTTGTTCGGCTCAAACCTGCTGCCGACCGGGTCGATCAGCCCCAGCCCGACGATGTTGGTAATCGACGAAGCAGCCCAGGCGGGCCATGCCTGCTTGTCGGAGAGCGCCTTGGCCGTCGTCCCCTTTTGTTTCAGCACGCGGTCGAGGATCACGGCCGCTTCCGCCCGGGTCACCGGTTGGTCGGGACGGAACGTCTTGTCCGGGTACCCTTTGACCAGCCCTTTGGAGAGCGCCACCTGCACCGCCCCCTGCGCGTACGCCGGGATTTTGTCCTTGAAGGTGAGCTTCGGCGAGGACGGCAGCTCCCACTCGAACGTCCGGGCCAGCAGCGTGACAAACTGGGCGCGGGTCAGCGGGACCTCGGGGCCGAACGTGGTTTCCGTCAGCCCCTTGACCAAGCCTTTTTGCGCCATGTAGGTGATTTCCGCCTTTGCCGGGTGGTTGGCGATGTCCGTGAAGGCGACGCCGCCTCCGTCCAGGTAGTACGGGATGTACGTGCCGTAGGCGTTCACTTCGTACACCCACTGCCCCTTCGCGTTGACGGTGCCGGGGATCTGGTCAAACGTCTTGTTTGCCTCGTTCACGTACAGCAGGCCCACGCCTTTGCCCGGCAGCCACTGCTTCGGCGTCAGCGTCAGCGTCACCGGCGACGTGGAGATTTGGTCCTGCTGGCCTTCCTTCAAAGCGCCCGGCTTGATGGTAAACGAGTAGTCGGCCGGCACGTAACCGGGGAGCGGCTGCTGCACGATCGAATTGACCTTGATCGAGGCCGACTGCAGGAATGACGCCGTACGCACGAACGAATAGCCGAGGTCCAATTCGGCGCCCAGGGAAAGGGTTCCTGGCGTCTCCGGCGCCACGTCCCTGCCGGACGGCTGACTGCCGGCCGTGCTCGGCAGGAGCAGGGAGACCTCGTCGAAGTAAAGCGTTCCCTTGTCGTGCCGGTTGCCGTCATCGGGGCGGTCAACGACGTAGATGCTCTTCAACTTCAGCGGGTAGGCCGCATTGGCCGGGAAGTACCCCTTGACCTGCTTCCATCCGCTCCAGTCGATCGCCTGGGCCAGGTCGACGTAGACGGTCTTGCCGTTGGCGTCGATGACCTCCGCGCGCAGCCAGTGCTTGCTGTTGTCTCCGTACACCCACAGTCCCATGCCGATCGGTTTGCCCGGAATGGTCACCGGTTGGGACCCGACGCGGCCGTAGGCGATGCGCAGTTCGGTCGCCGGAGCGCCGGAGAAGTTGTAGACCAGCTTGGCTGCCTTGCGGGTGCGGAAGACCGGATCGGATACCGCCGTAAACGATCCGCTGTTGCTGATCGAAGCCGGCACGGCCGCATGGTGCATGCCCGTCTGGTTGTCAAAGGTAAGCCACGGCTGCTCAAACTGCCCGACGACGAACGGCACGCTGGTGGTGACGCCGTCGTACGATACGGTCAGCGTCCCGCTGCCCGGCTCTTGTCCCGCGACGAGCTGCAGCTTGTCGTTTACCGTCGCGGCTGCCGAATTGACGCTGGTCTGGACGCTGAGCGGGGTCGCCTGGAGAAGCTGTCCCTTTTTCGTCTTGATCTTCACGTCCAGGGTAAGCGCCTGTCCGGGCGCGATGGTGATCGGATTGGGCGAGACGACGATCTGCTGCACCTCGCTGCCGGAGATGACGTGCACCTCTTTGCTCGACGCCACGCTGCCCACGCGCGCCGTAACCGACACCTGTCCCGAACGGGTCGGGGTGAAGCGCTGGCCGTTAAACGATCCCGCGTCCCCGGCCTCCCAGACGATGGTGGACGGGTTGACTGCGTACGGCTGGTAGTGGGTGTCGTACGCCTTGGTCGTAAACTCCGCCGTTTGGCCGATCAGCATCTCTGCCGGGCCGAAGATCCGGAAGCCGGCCAGTTCTCCCGGCGGCGCCGTGTTGTACACGGCCAGTCCGGTCGGAACCCGCCGTTCCGCGCCGTCTTTTGGCTGGTTGGCCAGGCTGGCGTGCGTTTCACCCAACATGCGCACGGCCATCGTGGTCGAACCGCCGCCATCGAAGTTCACCGCACGCCAGGACCCCAGTTCGGCCATGATTTTGGCCAGTTCATCCAGATAGACGCCTTTGCTCGCGTCCACGGTCACCATGTACAGCGTCTTGCCGTCGCGGGAGACGCCGACAGCGGTGCGGGCGTTGATCGAGAGAATCGATTTGTCGGCCGGGAACGAGGACAGCGCTTTGCCCTGATCGACCAACAGCACGTTTCCGCCCACTGCTTGCACCCAGTCCTGATTGAGCGGTGTCGTCTGGTACTCGACGGTCGCCCTTGACCCCACCGGGAAGTTTTGCTTCAGGAAGTTGGCCGCCGCGCCGTGTCCCCACAGCACGTAGCCGTTGTACGGTATGTAAAAGCCGGGTTGGTTGACGCGCACTTCCTTGGCCACGTTGTCCACAAACAGCACTTCGACGACGTCCTTGTAGCCGGGAATGGCGCCGAGGCTGGTCTTGCCGAACGCCGGCGTATACAGGTTCAACTGGTTCTCGTGACTTTTCCGCCCTTCGCTGGGATTGTATTCTTCCTTGTTGAGCCCCTGCAGCGGAAACGAATTGCCGTTTTGTGCCGTCACTTTTCCGGTAAAGCCGAATTTTTCGATGGCCGCGTTTTTGTCGCTGGTAATCCCCAGACTGTACCAGTAGGAGATGTGCCCCATCGACGAGATCAACTGCTTGTCCTTCATGACAATGCCAAACGGCGCGCCCCGTTTGGTCATGTTGAAGAAGTCGGCGTTGATGGCCGCAATGGCGCCGGTCTCCCGGGCCATCTGGGTAACCGTCTGCCGCTCGGTCAGCTTGCCGTTGGTGCCGTAGACCGGCTTGACCTCCACGTAGGGATTGTTCAGGTCCACCTTGGTCACCATAACGGTGATCTGCTGGCCTCCGAACGACTTCGTATATTTCTGCAACGTGGTCCCTTCCCCGATCGGGGTCTCCCACATCATCTGCAAGGCGCTTGTTTCCGCCCTCGCCTGTGCCACTTGGACCGCAACCGGCGCAAACGGAACAAAAGCTCCCCACGCTACCGCAGCAGCCGTGAGAAGCGAGACAACCTTCCGCCCTCTCATGTTGGTAACTCCTCTCCTATCTCTCTTGTTTCATACTGTCTCAGCTACATAATAGACGCGCGAGAAAGCGGATAGTTTCATATTTTGGGGCACATTCTTTGCTGGAAATACTGACCATCGGGGAAACCTGCCGCACCGCCCGTTTTAGCGGACAGCAAAAAGGAGGCGTTTCATCAACGCCTCCTTTGCGATCGCGAAAACGGTGTGTGGGTGAGCAGTCCCCCGGCGTCAGGAGCCAGGACGGAACGGTGCCGGCCGCTCCGCTCTGCGTCCGAAGTGGTGCAAAATCGCCTCGACGATCCGGCGGGAAGCCTCCCCGTCTCCGTACGGATTGGCGGCGCGGGCCATGGCGTCGTACGCGTCGGCATCGCGCAGCAGATGATCGGCCATGGCGTACACCTGGTCCTCGTCGGTTCCGGCCAGCTTCAGCGTGCCGGCCGCGATTCCTTCCGGCCGCTCCGTCGTGTCGCGCAGCACCAGCACCGGCACGCCCAGCGAAGGCGCCTCCTCCTGGACGCCGCCGGAATCGGTCAGAATCAGGTGGGCGCGGCGGGCAAAGTTGTGGAAGTCAAAGGCGTCGAGCGGTTCGATCAGGTGAATGCGCTCGTGTCCCCCCAGCACGTCCTGCGCCACTTCCTGCACAGCCGGGTTGAGGTGGACCGGATAGACGACGGCAATGTCGCCATGTTCATCGACCAGCCGTCTGACCGCGCGGAAAATCCGGCGCATCGGCTCGCCCAGGTTCTCCCGCCGATGGGCGGTCATCAGCACCATTTTCCGGCCGGCCACGCGCTCCAACACGGGATGGGTGTAATCGTCGCGGACGGTTGTTTTCAGCGCGTCAATGGCCGTGTTGCCGGTGATGTAAATCGCCTCTTCCGGCTTGTTTTCACGCCGCAGGTTCTCCGCCGCCCCCTCGGTCGGCGCAAAGTGCAGGTCGGCCATCACGCCCGTGAGCTGCCGGTTCATCTCCTCCGGGAAGGGGGAGTACTTGTCCCACGTGCGCAGGCCCGCTTCCACGTGGCCGATCGCCACCTGGTTGTAAAACGCCGCCAGGCTGGCGACAAAGGTGGTGGTCGTATCGCCGTGCACCAGAACGATGTCCGGCTTGACTTCCTTCATCACGCCATCCAGCTCTTCCAGGGCGCGGGTGGTAATCTGCACCAGCGTTTGCCGGTCTTTCATGATATTCAAGTCGATGTCCGGCCGGATGTCAAAGATCTCCAGCACCTGGTCCAGCATCTGCCGGTGCTGGGCGGTCACGCAGACAATCGACTCGATCTGGTCCCCATGCTTGTTCAGTTCGTGCACGAGCGGCGCCATCTTGATGGCTTCCGGCCGCGTGCCGAATACGGTCATCACTTTCAGCTTCTTCATCGGATTCCCTCTCCTACTTCGTCCCAAACAGGCGGTCGCCTGCGTCGCCCAGGCCCGGCACGATATAGCCGTGATCGTTCAGATACTCGTCGATGGCGGCGACGTAGATGTCCACGTCCGGATGCTCGTCCTGCACCAGCTTGATGCCCTCCGGCGCGGCGATCAGACACATCAGCTTCATGTTTTTCGCCCCGCGCTTTTTCAGGGCGGTAATGGCCGCTGCGGCGGACCCCCCTGTCGCCAGCATCGGGTCGATGACAATCAGTTCACGCTCGGCGATGTCGGACGGAAGTTTCACGTAGTATTCCACCGGCTGCAGCGTTTCCGGGTCGCGGTACAGGCCGACGTGGCCCACCTTGGCGGCGGGAATCAGTTTCAGCAAACCGTCCACCATGCCCAGACCGGCCCGCAAAATCGGCACCAGCCCCACCTTTTTGCCGGAAATGACGCGAGCTTTACAGGTCGCCACCGGCGTTTCGATGGTCGTCTCCTCCAAGGGCATGTCGCGGGTAATCTCATATCCCATCAAGGTTGCCACTTCGTCTACCAGTTCGCGAAATTCCTTGGTCCCCGTGTTCTTGTCACGGATATAGGTCAGCTTATGCTGGATCAGCGGGTGGTCAAACACGTATACGCGGCTCATGCATGTTCCTCCGTTTCCCTATCAATACATCCTTATCATCATAGCGAAGGAGCGTGTCCACGTCAATTTGCCCAATCTTCACGATCTTCCCCCTCTTCACGGCCATCCCCCGGCCGGCCGCGGCGTTCCCGCCAAGCGAACAAAAACAGACCTCACGGATCGCTCCATGAGGTCTGCTTCCATTTTTTAATCCCGCCGCCGACGGGGCTGTCAGATCGTCAGCCCTTCGTACATCGGAAAGCGCTGGCACAGGGCAGCGACGCGTTGGCGCGCCTCTTCGTGCTTGGCCGCGTCTTCCGGATGCTTCAGGGTGAGCGCGATAATCGACGCCACTTCCTTCATCGCCTCTTCGTCGAAGCCGCGGCTGGTGACCGCCGGCGTTCCCATGCGGACGCCGCTGGTGACGAACGGGCTTTCCGGATCGTACGGAATCGTGTTTTTGTTGGTGGTGATGTTCACTTCGTCCAGCAGGTGCTCCGCCACTTTTCCGGTCAAGCCGAGGTTGCGCACGTCAACCAGCACCAGGTGGTTGTCCGTGCCGCCGGAGACCAGCGTCAGCCCTTCCGCTTTCAGCGCTTCGGCAAAAGCCTGGGCGTTGTTGATGATCTGCTGCGCGTACGCTTTGAATTCAGGCTGCAGCGCTTCGCCGAATGCGACTGCCTTGGCCGCGATCACGTGCATCAGCGGACCGCCCTGCACGCCCGGGAATACCGATTTGTCGATCGCCTTGGCAAACTCTTCCTTGCAGAGAATCAGGCCGCCGCGGGGACCGCGCAGGGTTTTGTGGGTCGTGGAGGTGACAAAGTGCGCATACGGCACCGGATTGGGGTGGAGTCCCGCCGCCACGAGACCGGCGATGTGGGCCATGTCCACCATGAAATACGCGCCGACCTCGTCGGCAATTTCGCGGAACTTGGCAAAGTCGATCGTGCGCGGGTACGCGCTGGCGCCGGCGACGATCAGCTTCGGCTTGTGCTCCAGTGCCTTGGCGCGGACGTCGTCGTAGTTGATCAGGTGGGTATCCTTGTCCACGCCGTACTCCACGAAGTTGTACAGCGTGCCGGAGAAGTTGACCGGGCTGCCGTGCGTCAGGTGTCCGCCGTGGGAGAGGTTCATGCCGAGCACGGTGTCGCCCGGTTTCAGGATGGTAAAGTAGACCGCCATGTTGGCCTGCGCCCCGGAGTGAGGCTGCACGTTGGCGTGCTCCGCCCCGAACAGCTCCTTGACGCGGTCACGGGCGATGTTTTCCGCGATGTCCACATACTCGCAGCCGCCGTAGTAGCGGCGGCCCGGGTAGCCTTCCGCGTACTTGTTGGTCAGAACCGTGCCCATCGCTTCCATCACGGCGCGGCTGACAAAGTTTTCGGACGCGATCAGTTCAATCTTGTCGCGCTGCCTGCCCAGCTCCAGTCGAATCGCTTCCGCCACCTGCGGATCCTGCTTGCGCAAAAACTCTAGCATGGTTTGTCTCCTCCTCTTTACACTCAGGGATATTGGTAGGAATACCGCTTGCCCGACCTAGGTACAGCTCTCCGACGACGGTGTTCGTTTGTAGACCGCCCGCGCTCCGCCGATCAGCTTGGGCCGCGTCCGCGCTGCGGTGACATGGGCTTCGCCCACCGTCCGGCAGGAGGGGCGAATGGGGACGGCCACGTGTCTCAGGTGCATCCCGATCAGCGTGTCGCCAATGTCGATGCCGGCGTGGGCGCGAACGTGCTCCACCACGACGGGATCGGCCATGTGGGCGTACGCGTGCGCCGCCATCGAACCGCCCGCCTGCGGCACGGGGACGACCGTCACTTCTTCCAGACCGTAGCGCTCCTGCGTCTCCCGCTCCACGACCAGCGCTCTGTTCAAATGTTCACAACATTGAAAAGCCAGCGCAAAACCGCGTTTTTCCTGAACGGCGCGAATGCCCCGGTAAATGGCGTCCGCCACCTCCCGGCTGCCCGCTTTGCCGATCTGCTTGCCCAGCACCTCACTGGTGCTGCAGCCGATGACGAGAAGCTGGCCCGGCCGCAGCTCGGCCAACTCCGCCACTTCAGAGACGAGCGCGCTCACCTGCCGTTCGATTGCGAGCATGTCCACCTTACTTCACTCCCGCATGTTTGGCTTCAATCGCTGCAATTTTTTCCACGCGGCGCGCGTGACGCCCTCCCTGGAACTCCGTCTCCAGCCAGATTTTGACGATGTCCAGCGCCAGCCCCGGACCAATCACCCGTTCGCCCAAGGCCAGTACGTTGGAGTCGTTGTGCTCGCGGGTCGCCCGCGCGGAAAACGTGTCGTGCACCAGTGCGCAGCGGATGCCGGGCACCTTGTTGGCTGCGATCGACATGCCAATGCCTGTCCCGCATACCAGGATGCCGCGGTCAAATTCCCCGGCCGCCACTTTTTCCGCCACCGGCAGCGCGTAGTCGGGATAATCGACCGAATCTCCGCAGGTGCAGCCGAAGTCTTCAAAGGAAATGTTCATCGAGGTCAGCAGCCCCTTGATTTCCTCCTTCAGTTTGTACCCGCCGTGATCGGCGCCAATCGCCACTTTCATCCTGCCATCCCTCGCTTGTGTCGTGATCTTCTGCCATTATACATCAGAATCCGCATCGTAAAAAGTGAACATTTTTTAGTGGGAAACAAAAAATGTTCGCCCTATCATGCAAAAGAAGGCCCTGGCCCACTGCCAGCACCTCATCCCTTCACAATATGCGCCGCAACGTCAGCCTGTGAACTTGTCAAACAGCCGGTCCAGCGACTCTTCGATTTCCTCCGCGCATCGGCGGTAGTCCTCCACCGTACCGCCAAACGGGTCGGCGATGTCGCTCATCCCTTCCACGCCGACAAATTCCCGCAGTGTGAACACTTTTTCCGCGGCACCGGGAAACATGCCCTGAATCATCGCCTTGTGGCCCTGCGTCATGGTCAGGATCAGATCGGCCCAGACCACCATTTCATCGTTCAACCGACGGGCCTGATGATCGTGTTCGATGCCCCGTTCCGCCAGCACCTGCAGGACCTGCGGAGAAGCAGGCTGACCGTCGAACGCGGCCACTCCCGCCGAACGGACTTCCCACTGGCCGTCCGCCGCCTTGGCCCTGAACAGCGCCTCCGCCATCGGACTGCGGCAGGTGTTTCCCGTACAGACAAACAAAATTCTCTTCACGTGTCTCTCCCCCTTTCCGGCGGCGCTGCTGCCTGAACAACCTTCCCGGCGAGCGATTTCAGGATGGCCCGGGAGTTTCCGCGCACCCGCCCGTTTGCCGCTGCCGCCGGCGACCGGCGTCACAGCATGAATTTCAGACCAAAACCAAGCAAAATCAGTCCACCTAATACTTCGCTGTACTCGCCCAGCCATCCTCCCATCCTTCGCCCGATCATCAGGCCGCAGTACGCCATCATGCCGCCCATGACGCCAAACAAGGTGACCGCGAGCAGTTTGTTTACCTCCATCAAGCCAAAGGAAAAGCCGACCGTCATCGCGTCCAGGCTGACGCTTATGGCAAACAGCAGCAGTCCCAGTCCTTTCGTGCGCAGAATGCTCTTTTCCTCGCCCTGCACAAACCCGTTCCACAGCATATGCGCGCCGATGGCCATCAGTACCGCACCGCCGATAAACACCGCAATATCCCCGACCAACTCGGACAAATACACCCCGACGGCGATCCCCACGAGGGGCATGGCTACGTGGAACAACCCGATGGTGATGCTGACTTTGACGATTTCTCTGAGGCGCATGCCCACCATCCCCACGCCCACCCCCAGCGAAAACGCGTCCATGCTCAGGGCAAAGGCAATCACCAGCAGGGTTAAAAATTGTCCCCAATGAAATATGGTCAGGTCCACGCCGCTCCCCCTCCTGTCTCTTCACCTTATGCGGACAAGAGGGAGTTTAGACGTTTACACGGACAGAATTCGTCCGCCCGCCGCTTTTTCCAGACGGTTCATGACCGCCATTCCCAAGCCGGAGCGGGAAAACGTTTCCCCGACGATAAACTGTACCTGCCGCTCGTCGAACTGCCGCAGCACCGCGTACAGCCGTTGCGCCACTTCACCCGGTTCCGCCCGCGATCCGACGGAGAGAACGACGTCGGCTTCGGGACATTCCCGCCAATACGGAGCCGCCTCCGCGCTGGCCAGCACTCCGGTGCGCAGCCCGCGGCGCTTGGCCTCGGCGAGCATATCGCTCATTTTTTCCCGGACGCGCGGCTCTTCTCCTTCGACAAGCCACATCTCGCCCTCCGGTGCGTAGTGGGCGTACTTCATGCCGGGCGAGCGCGGCGTTTCCGCCGAACCGGCGGAGAAGGCAGGGTCCAGCTTCACGGGGCCGATCACCGCTTCCAACTGCTCGCGGGTGACGCCTCCCGGACGCAGGATGATCGGCGGCTCCACCGTAACGTCGATGACCGTCGATTCCACCCCGACACCGGTGGGACCGCCGTCCAGCACGCCGGCGATGCGGCCGTCCAGGTCGGCCAGGACGTGCGCGGCCGTCGTGGGGCTGGGGCGGCCCGAACGGTTGGCGCTGGGCGCGGCCACCGGCACGCCGGCCTGGCGGATGAGCGCCAGCGCGGCGGGATGGTTCGGCATCCGCACGCCGACCGTGTCCAGCCCGGCAGTCACCAGCGAGGCCACCCGGTCCGTCTTGGGCAGGATCAGCGTCAACGGTCCGGGCCAAAACGCGTCCATCAGCCGGCGGGCCTTCTCCGGCACCGCTTCGGCAACCGTCTGCAGTTGTGCTTCGTCGGCAATGTGGACAATCAGCGGGTTGTCGCCGGGTCTCCCTTTTGCCAGAAATATTTTTTCCACAGCGTCGTCCGACAATGCATTCGCCCCCAACCCGTACACGGTTTCCGTGGGAAAGGCGACGACCTCCCCGTCGCGGAGCAGGTGGGCGGCATCCACAATCTGTGAACAACCCTGCCAATTTTCCACAGCGTTCTCCACATGGTTATTCACAGTCCATAGCTTTGTTACCCGATGCTGTTCCATCTTGGCGAATATCCTTTCCTTATGCTCGTTTCACAACAATTTGTGCCTTTAGTATAGAGGTGATGATACAAGTTTTCAACAGGCTGTGGGTAACCTGTGAATAAGTTTCTCTTTTTTCAGAACGTTTCATCGCCGATATGCAAAACGACACCGCGGCGTGACCGGGTGTCGTTTTCTCGTGATCAGGAGAAGAGGGCCGTCAGTTTTTCCCAGAGGAAAAAGCGCACTTCCACGTTCGGCTGAGCGGCCGTCGTCTCCCTGTCGTCTGTCGTCTGCCTTTCTTCGCCGGCCGGCTGCCGCTCCGTTTTCGCGACGTGACCTGCGGCTTCGTACGGATTCGCCGCTTGATCCGCTGCCGGTTGATCCGTTCGGCCGGGCGTTTCCGCATCGCCGAACCAGCGGGCTTCCAGGCGAGCCTGACGCCGTTCCTCGAAGGCGTCCCGTACGGCGTCGACGTCAGCGATCACAGCCGGTAGCGTCGGCTGCTCTGCCGCCGCCTCCGCTCGTCCGTCGGCTTGTCCTGACGGAGCGGGCTCGGTTGGGGACGCGGCGGACGCCGCCTGGACCGCGTCGCCGTTGGACATGTCGATGAAACAAAGCGGCGGAAACAGGACGCACCACCAGTTTTGCCCCTTCGCTTCGCCGATGCGGACGCGGAGCGCCTCGTAGTCCCCGGCGGGGTACACGTACGACCCGTACAGTTTGGTCGGGAACGGAACGCGGCCGAAATCAACCACGGCCGGGTAGGCAAAGCCCCGCTCCCGGATCGTCTTGTCCACAAGCTGCTGCAGTTCCGGCAGCCGGGCCGCCACCACCTGGCGGGCCTCCTCGTAGGAGCGGATCTCCGTGACCCACTCGTTCATCTGTGCGACAATCGCGTCGCGCACTTCCCGTTTCAGCCATTGATCCTGCAGGGAATCGCTGTTGGCGATAATCCGCAGCCGGATCGACTCCTGAGGGATCGGCCCGTTGTCCAGCACATTGGCCGCCGTAAGCTGTCCCTCCCAGCTCATCATCAACATCAAAACACTGAATGCCGCCAACCAGAACCGCTTCATGTTCATCCTACTCCCTTTCTCATACGGATGCTGCGAATCTCTTTTTCTAGCAACCAGTATGGACGGAATCTAGCGAAAACATACGCGGTTCTAACGAAACACATCGCGGTTCGCGACGGTTGCGAAACGAACGGCAACAACAATCGTGCTGCGCAAGTGACACGCGTCTCAGCGCTGAGAGACGGATGAACCCGCCCGCCCGACCACGACCCGCTCGATCCCCGCCAGATCGGGGACGATCTCCACCTCGTCGATCACGCCGGAAGCCTTCATCAGGCCAGCGACGTCACGGGACTGATGAATGCCCACTTCAAACGCGACGAGACCCGGCCGTTTCAGCACCGCAGGCAGCGCCTCGCACAGGCGGCGGTAGCAGTCCAGTCCGTCCGCCCCTCCATCCAGCGCCAGCCGGGGTTCGTACGCCCGCACTTCCGCGTCCAGCGTGTCGACCACGGCAGTCGGAATATAAGGAGGATTGGAGACCAGAATGTCCACCTGCAGCCCCTCCGCCACCAGCGGCTGGACGAGGTCTCCCTGCAAAAAGCGGACGTGGGCGCCCAACTGTTCCGCGTTTTCGCGGGCGATGGCGGTCGCGTCGGGTGAAAGATCCACCGTGCTCACCCGCCAGTGCGGCCGTTCGCAGGCGAGCGTGACACAAATGGCCCCGCTGCCCGTGCCGATGTCCGCAACGGCGAGCGGCTGCTCCGCCGGCCAGATGTCATCGGCCCGCCGCAACACCTGTTCCACCAGAATCTCCGTCTCCGGCCGGGGAATCAGCACACCGGGACGGACGCGAAAGGGACGGCCGTAGAACTCCTGCGTGCCGATCATGTACTGGATCGGTTCGCGGCGCGCCCGGCGCCGGCACAGGCCGATCAGGCGCTCCAGGGCGTCGGCGGGCATCGGTTCGCCCAGGGAAATCAAGTAGCGGGTGCGGTCCCACCCGAGGCAGTGGCGGAGCAGCAGCTCCGCTTCAAACGGCGGATCCGCCACGCCCGCCTCGCGTAAAAAGGAAGAAGCCCGTGCCAGGGCTTCCCGTACTGTCGTCACATCCGGCCACTCACGCTGTGCTTGCATGGCTCTTCAACAGCTCCGTCTGTTCGTGCATGATCAGGTTGTCGATGACTTCGTCCAGTTCGCCTTCCAGAATCGATTCCAGACGGTGCAGCGTCAGACCGATGCGGTGATCGGTGACGCGGCTCTGCGGAAAGTTGTAGGTGCGAATCCGCTCGCTGCGGTCGCCCGTCCCCACCAGGCTCTTGCGGGTGGCGTCCTGCTCCGCCATCTGCTGCTGCTGATAGTAGTCCAGCAGGCGGGCGCGCAGTACGCGCAGCGCCTTTTCCTTGTTGGAGTTCTGCGACTTTTCGTCCTGACAGGAGACCACGATGCCGGTCGGAATGTGGGTCACCCGCACCGCCGACTTTGTGGTGTTGACGCTCTGCCCGCCAGCGCCGCTGGAACAGAACGTGTCGATGCGGATGTCTTTTTCGTTCAGCTCTACTTCCACTTCTTCCGCTTCCGGCAGCACCAGGACCGTCGACGTGGAGGTGTGAATCCGCCCGCCCGACTCTGTGGCCGGAATGCGCTGCACGCGGTGCGCGCCGCTTTCAAACTTCAGCTTGCTGTAAGCCCCGCGCCCGCTGACGGAAAAGACGATTTCCTTGTAGCCGCCGATGTCCGTCGGGTTGGCTTCCAGCACTTCCACCTTGAAGCCGTGCCGCTCCGCGTAGCGGGTGTACATGCGGAACAAATCGGCCGCAAACAGCGCCGCTTCGTCGCCTCCCGCCGCCCCGCGGATCTCCATGATGACGTTTTTCTCGTCGTTCGGATCTTTCGGCAGCAGCAGGATTTTCAAACGGCCCTCAAGCTGTTCCTTGCGCTTGCTCAGATCGGAAATTTCCATCTTTACCATTTCGCGCATCTCGTCGTCCAGCTTTTCCTCCAGCATCGCCTTGGCATCCTCAAGCTGGCTTACGACCGATTTATATTCACGGTAGACGACCACGGTCTCTTCCAAAGAGGACTGCTCCTTGGACAGTTCGCGCAGTCGTTTCGTATCGTTGATGACGTCGGGGTCACAAAGGAGATTGGTCACTTCTTCATAACGCTCTTCAACCGCAGATAAGCGCTCGAACACTGCATTTCACCCCACCGTTAAAAATACTGTCTATTATAACAGATAAATTATAGAGGCAGATGTGGAAAAAGTCAAAACGGCTTCTTTCCAAGGTGATGATTGGAAAAAGCGTGCCGCAGCAGCACGAAAGAAACGGCAAAAGCAGGCAAACAGGCCCGGCATGGCCGAGCCTCCAGACTGAAGAAAGCGATTGCATCGAAGGAGAAGCATGTTTCCAGGCAGAGAAGTTGGTGAGCCCTGCCGGACGGAGCAGCGAGCTGCGGGAAAGAGAAGCGCCACCCTGGCATGGGCTGCGAAACGATGCGGCTGTGGCGATCCCCCGCAACCCGGTGCGGAGCAGGCCGGGCTGGTATCAGGTCCAGCCCGTGACCGGCGCAGCCTCGGACGGGGAATCAGCGATGGTATCCGTCGTTTGAGGTGATGTGAAAATCGTAGCGCGGCACTTTTTGACGCAGGGCGGCGATCACCTGCTGTTCGATGGACCGGGCCTGGGCGGCCGTCACGTTGGGGATCAGATCCAACGTAACATATGCGTTTCCGCCGCTCAGGGTGATTCGCGCGTTTTCCACGCCCGGCACCGATTTGGCCATGGCTTCCATGTTGTCCATATCGATCTGCGTGGAACGCACGTTGGAGTGGCCGATGATCACGTTGGGGTTTTGGTTGCGCCCCATCAAGCCGTCCCGGTCTTCCAGCGGAGACGCTCCGCGGTCGATGATGTCCCCGTCCCGGTCGCTTTTGATGGTCGCGTGCTGCTGTGGATCGTAACTTTGCGCGCCGTAGCTCCGCTCCTGCGGCATCGTCCGGCCGCACCCGGCGGTCAGGGGGGATGCCAACAAAACTGCGGCCAGCACGCCCAGGGTACTTTTCCAAAAGGACTGGCATCGCATAAAAAAGCCACCTCCTGTTTGCCTTATTGTGCGCATCGCAGGCGACGGCCATTCACAGGCAAACAGGGGAGGCCTTCACGACGAGAGCCCTCCAGTGGGGGCCATCCTCAGTACGCAGCCGGCGGGTGGTAGTAGTGGCGGCGGCAGACGCTGCTGTAGGTGTCGTTTCCGCCGATCTCGATCGTCTCTCCGGTGTAAACGGGCCGGCCGTCCTTGAACTTGAGGATGTGGGTCGCTTTTTTGTTGCAGTAGACGCACACGGTCTTGATCTCCTCGATCTTGTCCGCTTCGCACAGCAAATGGGAACTGCCCGGGAACAACTGGTTCTTGAAGTCTTTCAACAGCCCGTACACGATCACCGGGATGTCCAGCTCATCCACGATTTTGACCAACTGCTCCACATGCTGTTTGCCGAGAAACTGGCCTTCGTCCACCAGGACGCAGTGCGGCCGGCTCTCCTCCCCGGCGACGATCGCAAAGATGTCCGTATCGTCGCTGATCGGAATGGCTTCCCGGCTGATTCCCACACGCGAAGCCACCTTGCCGACACCGTACCGGTCGTCGATGGCCGGGGTAAACACCAGCACTTTTTTGCCTGACTGCTCGTAGTTGTGAGCCACCGTCAATAACTGGATTGATTTGGAAGCATTCATCGCCCCATAGCGAAAATAGAGTTGTGCCACCTGTCTGTCTCCCTTTGCGTTCATTTTCCCTTCCGGCGATGCCGCGCGGGCTCCCCCGTCTGCGTCATTCGTCCGGGCTTCTGGCTCTATTGTAGGGGTACATGCCGCAGAACGGAACGTTTTTTGCCGAAAAAGCAAAAACCAGGCAGCGATCCTGCCTGGTTCTTCTTCCCGATTAGGAAAGATTGTATTTGCGTTTGAAGCGGTCTACACGGCCGCCGGCATCTACGAATTTTTGCTTACCGGTGAAGAACGGGTGGCAGTTGGAGCAGATCTCCACGCGCAGCGCTTGCTTCACGGAGCCGGATTCGAATTCGTTGCCGCAGGCACACGTTACTTTCACAATGTTGTAGTTCGGGTGAATGCCTTGTTTCATCCTAATTACACCTCTTTTCCGCCCTGAATCGTTTGCCGAAACAGAGTTATATACAAACACACATACAAGATAGTAGCACGGTTCGGACCGAAATGCAACAGATTCGCGGTTACGCCATGTTTTTCCGGCGGCGCAGCTCCGCCGGCGGCACGTGCGTAAACGAGCCGATCACCACGTCTGGCAGCTCCTGCTGATAGATCTCGATCGCCTGCTTCATCCCGAACACTTCCCCCTTGGCCGGCGGAATCATCGCCAGGTAGCTCTCCGGATCGATGTTGAGATTGCGCAGTTGGATCAGCTTGATGCCGGTCCGGCGGATGAAGTTGATCATCGCCTCCATCTCCTCTTCGCGGTCAAAGACCCCCGGGAAACAGAGGTAGTTGATCGACGTGTACACGCCCTTGGAAGCGGCGTACTCCGCCGAGCGGGCCACGTTTTCCAGCGTGTAGTGGCGCGGCCGGTAGTAGGCGTTGTAGTGTTCGTCGATGGCGCTGATGATGCTGATCCGCATCAGGTCCAGTCCGGCGTCCACGATGCCTTTGATGTGGTCGGTCAGCCCGGCGTTGGTGTTGATGTTGATGTAGCCCATGTCGGTCTGCTCGCGGACGCGGCGCATCGCCGGAATGATGATGGAGGCCATCGTGGACGGCTCCCCTTCGCAGCCTTGGCCAAAGCTGATGATGCTCTCCGGCGTCCGCAGGTGATGGAGCATCACCTCCACCAGCTCGTCCTCCGTCGGCTTGAAGTTCATTCGCGTCTGCGGAGACGGGAAGCCGCTGTCCTCCGGCTGTTCGGAAATGCAGCCGTAACAGCCGGCGTTACAGGTGTAGGAGACCGGCAGACTGCCCTCCCAGCGGTTGAAAAAGTTGTTGGAGGCGGTCAGACACTCGTATTCCAGCGCACAGTGGGAGAGGTGGCGCAAAATCCGGTTGTTCGGAAACAGCTCCAGTGTCCGTTCCACCCGCTGGCGAAGCTCGTCCATCGGAAAGTTGAGCGGGTTCCATTGGTACGGATCATCGCTCTGCCGGCCGGCCACCCAGAAGCCGCCGTCTTTCCACACCACGGCCGTATAACCGAACAGAGGGAGCTTGCTGTTTTTGTCGGTCTTGATGTAGCCCGGCAGAAGCAGCCGGGTAAACCCCTGGGGAATCAAGGCGCCAACCGCCGTGTACCCGTCCAGCTTCACCATCTCGCCCGTGTCCGGGTCCATGCCGATCGGCACCGTGTCCGGCAGGCTGACCAGCGTCGCTCCCTCCGGCAGGGGAATCAGTTCGTCTTCCAAAATCTCCGTCAGGATATCGCCGTTACGTGCCACCGCGAGCAGTCCCGGGTGGTCGTAGACGTTGCCGTTTTCGTCTGCGTATACCAAATACATCGAAAAATCGCCTCGCTTTGTTCGCTCAGCCCATTGTAACGCAACGGCACGTCAAAGTAAATGTGAAGGGTTACCTGCTCAAGTAGCGCAGCGGATTGATCGGCACATCGTCCTGCCGCACCTCGAAGTGCAGATGGTACCCGGTGGAATCGCCGGTTCGCCCCATGTAGCCGAGAACCTCTCCCCGCTCCACATACTGGCCCGGCGACACGAGAATTTTGCGCATGTGGGCGTAGTAGGTTTGCAGCCCGTCTCCGTGATCGAGAATGACCATAAAGCCGTAGCCAGGATGGCCGCCCCCGGCTTCCACGACGACGCCTTCCTTGGCGGCGTGAATGGGGGTCCGTCCCTCGTCCTGGTTCCACATGTCGATTCCCTTGTGCATCTTCCCCCAGCGTGTGCCGAAGCCGCTGGTGACGGTCGCCTGCTTGACCGGCCAATCCAGCGCGCGGGAACGGCTTGACTGGCGGCTGGCCGCCTGCACCACGCCGCGCCGCTTCTGCCACTCCTTCGCCGTCACCGATTGCGAGTCGGTGACAGGGATCTGGATGGTTTGGCCGATGTAGAGGTTGTCCGACATCAGCCGAAGCAGCGGATTGCGCTCCAGCAGCAGTTCCTTGCTTACGCCGTACCGGCGGGCAATATTGTCCAAGGTCTCGCCGCGGCGGACGGAATGGGTCACGTCGCCCTGGCTGAGTTTCAGCTTCATGCCGATTCCCACGAGGTTGGGGTTGGCCATCCTGTTCAGTTCCACCAGTTGTTTCAGGGACAGGCCGTACCGGTGAGCAATGCCGGACAGCGTGTCGCCCGGCTGAACCGTATAGGTCATCACATCGCTCCGGTTGGCCGGGGTCGGCTTGGTCAGAGAGGCGTAGGGATTAAACGCCTGAAACAGCACCTGTTCCGCCACCGCCTGCTTGATCTCTTCCCTTCCGCCCCAATCGGCGGACATCTGCGCGAACTCCACAGCCGCTCCTCCTTTCTGCGGTTCCGCCTTTGCCATGGGCGCGGCGGCCGCCGCACGTTCCAGAAACTCTGCTTTTACCGTATGCCTGGTCCCGAAAAAAAATGACGGCGAGTTGGTTACCCCGCCGTCACGTTTGCTTGTTTTCCGCGAATTTTATTGGGTTCAAACGTCTGCAAAAATTCTTCGTTGGTCTTGGTCTCCGCCAGTCGTTTGAGGAACGAATCGACGAATTCCGGCGTTTCGTTCATGCTTTTGCGAATCGCCCACAGCTTTTCCAGCTCTTCTTTGGAAAGCAGCAGTTCTTCGCGGCGGGTGCCCGAGCGGCGAATGTCGATCGCCGGGAAGATGCGCCGTTCCGCCAGTTTGCGGTCCAGGTGCAGCTCCATGTTGCCCGTCCCTTTGAACTCTTCGTAAATCACGTCGTCCATGCGGGAGCCGGTCTCTACCAGCGCGGTCGCCAGGATGGTCAGGCTGCCGCCCTCCTCGATATTGCGGGCCGATCCGAAAAACCGCTTGGGCCGGTGAAACGCGGCCGGGTCGATCCCGCCGGACAGCGTCCGTCCGCTGGGCGGAATCACCAGGTTGTAGGCGCGCGCCAGACGGGTGATGGAGTCGAGCAGGATGACGACGTCCTTTTTGTGTTCCACCAATCGTTTTGCCCTCTCCAACACCAGTTCCGCCACTTTGATGTGGTTTTCCGGCAGCTCGTCAAACGTGGAGGCAACGACCTCCCCCTTGACGGAGCGCTGCATGTCGGTTACCTCTTCCGGCCGTTCGTCGATCAACAGGACAAACAGGTGAATGTCCGGCCGATTTTCCGTAATGCTGTTGGCGATCTCTTTGAGCAGCATGGTTTTTCCCGCTTTGGGCGGCGCCACGATCAAGCCGCGCTGGCCAAGCCCGACAGGGGCGATGAGGTCCATCAGGCGTGCGGAAATGCGCTCCGGGACGGTTTCCAAAACGAGTTTGTTTTGAGGGTATAACGGTGTCAAGGCGGGGAAGTGAAGGCGTTCGGCGGCTAATTCGGGGTCTTCTCCGTTTACGGCTTCCACCTGCAGCAGCCCGAAATACCGTTCGTTTTCCTTGGGCGGCCGCACCTTGCCGGATACCAGGTCCCCCATCCGCAGATCAAACCGGCGAATCTGCGACTGGGAGATGTAAATGTCCTCCGAGCTGGGGAGGTAGTTGATGGGGCGCAGGAATCCGTAGCCCTCGGGGAGGATTTCCAGCACCCCTTCCATAAACATCAGACCGTCCCGTTCCGCCCTGGCTCGCAGGATGGCAAAGATCAGTTCCTTTTTCTTCAGTTGGGAATAGTACGGGATCTGGTATTCCTTTGCCAGCTTGTACAGTTCGGTCAGCTTCTTTTCTTCTAGTTCGGAAAGTAACATGATTCCACCACTCTTTGTTTTCTCATCATCTATTCTCGTCCGATCGCCGCCTTACAATACCAGGCGGGGTTTGCGCTCCAAGCGGTGGTTTCCTTCGATAAAGCGGACGGTTCCCGTTTTGGCCCGCATGACGACGGAATGGGTCGTGGCGCGCATGCCTTGGAAACGCACGCCCCTGAGCAGCTCACCGTCGGTAACGCCGGTGGCGGCGAAGATGGCGTCATCCCCCTTCACCAGGTCGTCCATGTACAGGACCTGATGGGGATTGGCCAGTCCCATCCGCTTGCAGCGTTCGATCTCTTCTTCGTTTTGCGGCAGCAGCTTGCCCTGAATCTCGCCGCCGAGGCATTTGAGCGCAACGGCTGCCAATACGCCTTCGGGAGCGCCCCCGGATCCAAACAGGATGTCCACACCGGTATCGGGAAACGCCGTGTTGATCGCCGCGGCCACGTCCCCGTCGGAAATCAGCCGAATGCGCGCCCCGGCTTCCCTGATCTCGTGGATGATCCGTTGATGGCGGTCGCGATCCAGCACGATCGCCACCAGGTCGCTGATGTCCTTGCCCTGGGCCTGGGCCACCGCCTTCAGGTTGTCCCTGATCGGGGCGTTGATGTCCACTTTGCCCACCGCTTTCGGGCCGACGGCGATCTTCTCCATGTACATGTCCGGCGCGTGCAGCAGGTTGCCGCGGTCGGCGATGGCGATGACCGAGATGGCTCCCCAGGTCCCTTTGGCGACGATGTTGGTGCCCTCCAGCGGGTCGACGGCCACGTCTACGGCCGGTGCGACCCCCTGGCCCAACCGCTCTCCGATGTACAGCATCGGCGCTTCGTCCATTTCCCCTTCGCCGATGACGACGATCCCGTCCATCGGCACATTTTCAAACTCTTTGCGCATCGCCGTCGTCGCCGCGTCATCGGCCTCGTCTTTTTTGCCGAGGCCCATCCAGCGGGCGGACGCCAGCGCTGCCGCCTCCGTAACACGTACCAGTTCAAGCGTAAGACTGCGTTCCATTCTGGAAGACTCCTCTCCTGGCAATTGGTGAACGTGCGGTTACCGTGGGTGGCGCTCCATGCGGGGCAGACCGATCCGTTTCACATCGGCTCCCAGGCTTTGCAGCTTGCCCACCAGATTTTCGTAACCGCGATCGATGTGTTCCAATCCTTCCAGCTCCGTCGTGCCCTGCGTAGCCAGGCCGGCAATGACCAGCGCCGCGCCCGCGCGCAGGTCCGAGGCGACCACTTTGGCCCCGTTCAGCCGGCTGCCGCCCTCGATGACCGCCGAGCGCCCTTCCACTTTCAGATTGGCCCCCATGCGGCGCAGTTCGTCCACGTGGCGGAAACGGGCGCTGTAAATGTTGTCCGTCACGACGCTGGTGCCTGCGGCCAGCGTCAGCAGGGTCGTGATCGGCTGCTGCAAATCGGTCGGAAAACCGGGATACGGGCTGGTTTTCACGTCGATGGCGCGATAGAACTCCCGCCCGTTCACCTGAATACAGTCGTCCATTTCCAGCACTTCCGCCCCGATCTCCCGCAGCTTGGCGGTGACGGACTCCAGGTGTTTGGGGATGACGTTTTCCAAGGTAACGCTTCCCCGCGTCGCGGCAGCCGCGATCATGTAGGTGCCCGCCTCGATCCGGTCCGGGATGATCGTGTGGCGGCAGCCCCGCAGACGCTCCACTCCCTCGATCCGGATGATGTCGGTGCCGGCCCCCTTGATTTTGGCGCCCATGTTGTTCAGCAATGTGGCGACGTCGACGATTTCCGGCTCGCGGGCAGCGTTTTCAATAATCGTCACGCCCTCCGCCTTGGACGCAGCCAGCATGATGTTGATCGTCGCTCCGACGCTGACCAGGTCCAGGTAGATGCGCGCGCCTTTGAGGCGGCCGTTTTTGGCGCGAATGGTCATGACGCCGTTTTGGTTTTCCACCCGGGCTCCCAGCGCTTCAAAGCCCTTGATGTGCAAATCGACCGGACGCGGGCCGAGGTCGCAGCCGCCCGGCAAACCGACGCGGGCCTCGCCGAATTTGGCCAGAAGCGCTCCCCACAGGTAGTAGGAAGCCCGCAGCTTCTTGATGCGTCCGTTGGGCATCAGCATCAGCTTCATCGGACGGCCGTCCACTTCCATCCAGTCGTCCTCGAACAGCACGTCCGCACCCATTTCCTTCAGCAGCTCACAGTAGATTTCCACGTCCTGAATATGCGGCAGATTTTCAATCACCACCGGCCCGTCTGCCAGGAGCGCGGCAGGAATCAGGGCAACGGCGCTGTTTTTGGCTCCGCTGATGGAAACCGAACCCTCGAGTCGCTTCCCACCGTTGATGATCAGCTTTTCCATGCTTAGCTCTCCTCAGGCGTAATCGGGAAAGAAGCACCTTCCCCAACGGAAAAGGTGCTTAGGCCTTTTACACATTCGTTCTTACTTTTGCATGCTCGCCCAGTCCGCGAGAAACTTCTCCAGACCGCTGTCGGTCAGCGGATGAGCAATCAGTTGTTTGAACACTTTGTAGGGGATTGTGGCGAAATGAGCGCCGCGGCGCGCCGCTTCCGTCACGTGAACGGGGTGGCGAACAGAGGCGGCGATAATTTCCGTCTCCAGACCGTGAACGGAAAAGATTTCGGCAATGTCTTCGATCAACTGCATGCCGTCGTGGCCGATGTCGTCCAGACGGCCCAGGAACGGGGAAACGTAGGTAGCGCCGGCCCGTGCCGCCAGCAGCGCCTGGTTGGCGGAGAACACCAGCGTGACGTTGGTGCGGATCTTCCGCTTGGCGAAGTGCTTGACAGCCTTCAGGCCTTCCGCCGTCATCGGGACCTTGATCACGATGTTCTTGGACAGGGAAGCCAGCTTCTCCCCTTCCTCGATCATGCCCTTGGCGTCCGTGCTGATCACTTCCGCGCTGATCGGGCCGTCCACGATGTCGATGATTTCCTTCAGCGTTTCGATGAAATCGCGCCCTTCCTTGGCAACGAGCGACGGGTTGGTCGTCACGCCGGACACCACGCCCCACTCGTGAATCTCGCGTATTTCTTCGACGTTAGCCGTATCAATCAAAAAGCGCATGATGTGTACCTCCTTGGTTACGCGCGGTTGCTGCTTCCGAACAGGCGCATTTTCCCTTTGACGACTTCCTTGATCGCTTCGCGGGCCGGTCCCAGGTATTTGCGCGGGTCAATTTCGTTCGGCTTGGCAGCGAGGATTTTGCGTACCGTTTCGGTGCATGCGACTTGGCTTTCGGTATTCACGTTGATTTTGCCGACGCCCAGGCTGATCGATTTCTTGATCGCTTCGTCCGGTACGCCGGAGCCGCCGTGCAGCACGATCGGAGCGCCGATGTTGCTTGCCACTTTTTCGATGATGTCAAAGCGGATTTTCGGCTCCCCTTTGTACATGCCGTGTGCCGTTCCGACAGCAATGGCCAGATAGTCTACTTTGGTTTCTTCCCAGAAGCGGATCGCTTCTTCCGGATTTGCCAGGGTAGCGTCTTCTTCATCCACGGACAGGTCGTCCTCTACCCCGCCGATGGTACCCAGCTCGCCTTCCACGGAAACGCCGACCGCATGGGCAGCTTCGACAACCTGTTTGGTCAGGCGAATGTTCTCTTCGTACGGATGGTGGGACCCGTCGAACATCACGGAAGAAAAACCGGCACGGATACATTTCATCACGATGTCAAAGTTGCTGCCGTGGTCCAGGTGCAGGGCAACCGGAACACCTGCGCGCTCCGCCGCCGCCTTGGCCATCGCCACGGTAAACTCGAGCCCCATGTACTTCAGCGCGCCTTCGGATACGCCGAAAATCACCGGGGATTTC
Organism: Brevibacillus sp. WF146; assembly: GCF_001673705.2. Lineage (NCBI taxonomy): Bacteria > Bacillati > Bacillota > Bacilli > Caryophanales > Paenibacillaceae > Brevibacillus > Brevibacillus sp. WF146. The sequence goes on along the minus strand of NZ_CP109943.1, from coordinate 506,617 downwards.
TCTTCGATCGCTGCCTCCGTAATCGCTTGCGTGAACTCCAGGTTGTTGAGGTTGAACTGTCCGACAGCGTATTTATGCTTCTTGACGTCTTCGGTAAAAGCGGTCATAGGTACCAGTGGCATTGATAATCCTCCTTAGCAGACTCTGTAACGTGGCCTATTATACCACATGAATCCGCGCGTTAACAGGTACGCTTGTCCGGGGTGTCGATCCCGGGTGTCTCTAACAAGCCAACTGCTGGTGCACGGCCATGCGCAGCTCGTCGATGTCAAACGGCTTCGTGAAGTGAGTCAACGCTCCCAGCTGTGTCGCTTCTTTGATCATGTCCAGCTCGCCGTAAGCGGTCATCATGATCACCTTGATGTCCTGGTTGATCTTTTTGATGTGCTTCAAAATCTCAATGCCGTCCATGCCGGGGATTTTCATATCGAGGATCACCAGATCAGGCGACTCCTTTTCCACGATCTCCAGGGCCATTTTGCCGTTGGCGGCCTGGAACGTTTTGTAGCCTTCCTTGCCAAGCACCTCGTACAGCAGGATGCGAATGCCGTACTGATCGTCCACAACCAACACTTTTTTCTCCCGTTTATCCTGCATGGTTTCCTATCCCCCTGCTCAAAAGACCGTTTTACTTAAATAACCTTGATTCGCCTAAAATCAGGAAAATCCTGCAACGGCAGGTGGAAAATTTCCCGCGCAGCCGCTTTCGAGTATAATGGAGAATGACCATTTTCGACGCATGCAAGGGGACTGAACCCGTATGAATACGGTTTGGCTGATTTGCCTGTTTACGTTTGTAATCCACGCCACGGAGACGCTTTCGTTCGCCATTCGCCTGGCCGGCGTGCAGACGGCGCGGCTGGCCGTCGCGCTGTCTCTGACCGGCATGGTTCTGCTCGTCTCCCGCACCGCCAACCTGATGCAGAGTCCGTTTACCGGCGGACTGATTGACCGGGCGGCCGTCAGTCATGCGGACGTGGCCCCCGACCTTCACATGATCATCGGTGCCGCGTCGCTGGGCACGCTGGCGGCCATTCTCTTGTTTCCCACCTGCATCCAGCTCTCGAAGCGGCTGATCGCCCACCTGGAACTGGCCGGTTCCATCCCGCAGATGCTGCGGACGTCCGTCACGGTCCACAGCATTCGCCACGTCCGGCATCACATCCGCTTCCCCCGCTGGCGGGCGCTGTTGCGGTTTCGCTTCCGGGGCATTCCCAAACGGCTGCTGCTGCTCAACTGCGTCGTCACCGGCATCTACACTTCCAGCATCCTGTCCGTCCTGTACGCGTCGCTGCTCGCGCCCGCCTTCAAGGCGACGGTGCTGATGTCCTCGGGCCTGATCAACGGCTTTGCCACCATCATCATGGCCGTTCTGGTCGACCCGCAGGTGGCGCTGCTGACGGACAAGGCCCTGCAGGGACAAGCCCCGACCGAGTCGATCCGGGACACGTATCTGTGGCTGATGGTGTCCCGTTTCTTCGGCACGATCCTGGCCCAGTTCCTGCTCGTGCCGGCGGCCCACTGGGTGGCCTGGCTGGCCCCGCTGTTCCATTAGCGGTCGCCTGACCGGCGGGACGGGACTGGCGCCGGGCGAAACCGCCCAACGGAAGAACGGTTCGGGCCCAACCGAGACAGCGCTCCCGCCCTTTTTCGGTCCTGGACAAAAAGACGCACCCACGGAGAAGTCTGGTATTATCCCCTTTGAGTAGACAGTAAAAAGCAAGTCCCTTACTGTTAACTCGGAGGGGATTTTCTATGGGGAAAATACGCAAGACGTATCCAATTGAAATAAAGAGAAAAGCGGTACATTTATACCTTGATGGCGACAAAAGTTATAAAACCATCGCAAAGGAACTTGGCATCTCAGATAAAAACATTGTGATGAGATGGGTCAAGCATTTTGAGAATGAAGGGATGAAGGGACTCGAAGAAAAACGAGGGAAAGCGGTTGGACCGAGGAAAGGAAGGCCGAGAAAATGTCTTTTCACCCTAGAAGAGGAAAACTTGAGATTGCGAGCTGAGAATGAATATCTAAAAAAGTGGCTCGGACTCGAAAGGCGGTGAAGAAGCAAAAAGAACAATCAAAATCTTACTCCATCATCCATGAAATGATGGGAACATACTCCGTTTCCTTGCTGTGCTCGGTATCCGGTGTATCACGGAGTGGCTTTTACAAGTGGGTAAAACAGCAGCAGAATCCGTCTCGAAAAATGGTGGAAGACGAGAAATTGAAAGAAATGATTAGGGAATGCCATCAAGAAGTAAACGGCATTTACGGGTACCCGCGAGTAACGGTTTGGCTAACTCAAAGATATGGTATACACGTAAATCGTAAGCGTGTGTATCGACTCATGAAGGAAATGGGGATCCAGGCACGTATTCGCAGGAAACGGAAATTCTTTGGCCGCAAAGAGCAAGTTGTCATTTCCGAAAACAAACTGAACCGTGATTTTATCGCTTCCCGTCCTAACGAAAAATGGGTTACAGATATTACCTATCTGATCTTCAATGGACGTCGACTCTATCTCTCCGTCATTTACGACCTTTTCAACAACGAAGTCGTCGCCTACAGGATAAGTAAACGGAATGACATACGGCTTGTCATGGACACGGTAAAGGCAGCCATAAAAAAAGGAGATGTGAGTGGAGTCCTGTTGCATAGCGACCAAGGATTCCAGTACACATCCCGACAATATCATAACCTACTCAAACAATATAACATTACCGCAAGTATGTCCAGAAAGGGAAATTGTCTGGACAACGCTTGTATGGAGAGTTTTTTCAGCCATCTGAAATCAGAATGCATGTATTTGCACAACTTCAAGACGGATGAAGAAGTACATCACGCTGTTGATCGCTATATTCGTTTTTACAATCACAAACGTTTTCAATCCCGGTTACATAACCTGAGCCCGGTACAATACCGAGCTCAGGCATCTTGAACTAGGGCTTGTTTAAAGTCTGTCTACTTGACAGGGGTAATACCAGTCCGCAGGTGCGTCTTTTTTGTTTGGGTCCGGCCCGCGCCGCTTAGCGCTTGTGAGCCAGCGAAGCCTTCACAAATTCGCGGAACAGCGGCTGCGGACGGTTCGGACGGGAGGTAAATTCCGGATGGAACTGCGTGGCCAGGAACCACGGATGGTCCGGAATCTCCACGATCTCCACCAGACGGCCGTCCGGGGAGGTGCCCGCAAAGCGCATGCCCAACTGGGCCAACTGATCGCGGTACTCGTTGTTCACTTCGTAGCGGTGACGGTGGCGTTCGTACACCAGCGTGCTCTGGTACGCCTTTTCGGCCAGGCTACCCGGCTCCACTTTGGTCGGTCCCAGGCCGAGACGCATGGTGCCGCCTTTGTCCTCGATCTCTTTCTGTTCCGGCAGGAGGTCGATCACCGGGTATTTCGTATCCGGATTGATCTCCGAACTGTTGGCGCCGTCCAAACCGGCCACGTGGCGGGCAAATTCGATGACGGCGATCTGCATGCCCAGACAGATGCCCAAAAACGGCACCTTGTTTTCGCGGGCGTAGCGGGTAGCGGTAATCTTTCCTTCGATGCCGCGGTCGCCGAATCCGCCCGGCACGAGAATGCCGTTTACGTCGCCCAGCAGTTCATGCACGTTTTCCGGCGTCACTTCTTCGGCGCTCACCCACTTGATCTCCACGTTGCTGTCGTTGGCATAGCCGCCGTGGTAGAGCGCCTCCGCGACGGAGAGGTATGCGTCGTGCAGCTCCACGTACTTGCCGACGATAGCGATGCGGGTGGTGTGCGACAGGTTTTTGATCTTGTTGACCAGCGCTTTCCACTCGGTCATGTCCGCTTCCTTGCAGGTGAGTCCCAGGTGGCGGCAGACGTAGTCGTCCAGACCCTGTGCCTGAAGCTGCAGCGGCACGTCGTACAGGGTTTCGGCGTCTACGCATTCGATCACCGCGTTTTTGTCGATGTCACAGAACAGCGCCAGCTTGTCCTTCATCTCCTGGGACAGCGGGTGTTCGGTGCGGGTGACGATGACATTGGGCTGGATGCCCAGGCTGCGCAGTTCCTTGACGCTGTGCTGCGTCGGCTTGGTTTTCATCTCGCCGGCAGCCTTGATATACGGGATCAGGGTGACGTGAATGTACATGACATTTTCGCGGCCGATGTCGCTCTTGATCTGGCGGATCGCCTCCAGGAACGGCAGGCTCTCGATGTCGCCCACGGTGCCGCCGATCTCGGTGATGACCACGTCGGCGCCGGTTTCACGTCCCGCACGGAAGACGCGCTCCTTGATCTCGTTGGTAATGTGCGGAATGACCTGAACGGTGCCGCCCAGATAGTCGCCGCGGCGCTCCTTGGCGATGACGGCGGAGTAGATTTTCCCGGTGGTCACGTTGGAGTTGGCGCTCAGGTTGATGTCAATGAAGCGCTCGTAGTGCCCCAGGTCGAGGTCCGTTTCCGCCCCGTCGTCGGTGACGAACACTTCGCCGTGCTGGTACGGGCTCATCGTCCCCGGGTCGACGTTGATGTATGGGTCAAATTTTTGGATGGTTACCTTCAAGCCTCTGTTTTTCAGGAGTCGGCCCAGAGAAGCCGCAGTAATCCCTTTTCCCAACGAGGATACAACCCCGCCTGTCACAAAAATGTACTTCGTCATGATTTACGTCCCCTCTTTCCCCTGTTCCTTGATGGATGTACTGATAAACAACGATGAAGACGGCTCCAAAAAAAGAAAAAACAAAAGCGGTTCCCACCCCGATACGGCTCGGGCAGGGGGCACTTTTGTTTTGTAGTTTCCCATATTTAATCCTTCTTCATGTGAAGCCCAAGGAGTATTTTATCTGTCTCTCAAGCGGAAGTCAAGATTCTAAAAATCCTCCGCGTCCTCGTCCACTTCCGCGATGGCATCCTCGCTGTCCACGTCTTCGTCTTCAAACAGGTCTTCGTCTTCCACGATCTCTTCTTCATCGTCCAGTTCGGGGTCGAGATCGTCATCCAGCGCCTCGTCGTCCAGGAACTCTTCGTCGTCTTCGAAGATGGCGATTTCGTCCTCTTCGAACTCTTCGACGATGTCTTCCTCGATCTCGTAATCGTCGAAGTCGTCGTCGAGGAGCACCTTCTTCTTCTTGCCGCCCTCCTGGGTTTCTTCCACGGCGTCTGTCGGGTACCACCGTTTCAATCCCCAGGTGTTGTCGCCCAGGCAGACAAACCGGCCGTCGATGTTGATTTCGGTATATACTTGTGCAATAATGGCCATCTTTTGCTCTTCGGTCATTCCGCGCAGGGCAGCCAATTCGTCCATCAGCTCGCGGAAGTTGTACGGGCGATTGGTTTCGCGCAAAATCTCGTACGCGATGTCAACCAATGCCATTTCACTCATTTTTTCACGGTCCATATGTGCAAGCAATTGACTCACCCAGGGCACGTCCTTTCATTGGAAAACTTGGCGTTCAGTCAAGGCTCTCGCCGTACGGCCGAGACCTTGGTCTCGTTCAACGGTAAATAGGCTATCTTACAGTATTCATTATTTTAGACAAAAATGCAAGGAATTCAAACGGTTTTTCTGACGCCCCGAGACGTCACGTCATCATCCGGAAGGACAGGAAGCAGAGGAAAAATCCTGCATAATCATCCAATATGTGGGACATACCTAACATCGTAACTCGCAGGAGCGGAGGGGTGGCAGTGAAAGACGACAGACAGTTGGCCGGCAGCTTCTTCCTGGTGATGGTTTTGGGCGCCCTGATGATTGTCGGGTGGGTCAGCATTTTTGAACTGTATCTCAGTCGGCAGTAGGAAGGAGACAGGACGGTGCAGGGAATTGATTTGCCTCGTTACGAAAAGATCTGGTTGTGGTTCGGCGTCATCACCCTCATCATTTTTCTGCTCGTCACCGGGATCATGGCTTTCGCGATGGACAGGCACCCGGCTGACGGTCACGAGCGGACGGTCGCCCCGGACCAGGTATTAAGCACGGCGCCGTTTGACAAACCGGGCGTCTATCCTGTCGGGGACAAGGAGTATCAGATCGTCATGGTGGCCCGGGCCTTCAACTACCTGCCGGCCGCCCCGACCGTTCCGGCGGGATCCACCGTTCATTTTCGCGTGACCAGCCCCGATGTCATTCACGGCGTTGCCATACCGGGAACCAACGTAAACCTGATGGTCGTCCCGGGGCATGTCACGGAATTTACCTATACCTTCAAGAAGCCGGGAGAGTATTTGCTTTTGTGCAACGAATACTGCGGCATCGGCCATCAGGTCATGATGGCCAAAATGGTGGTTCAATAAAACACGGGTGGAGTTGTTGAAGATGAGTGACTTGCAAACCACCGGCTTTGGCGGTGCCACAGTCGGCAAAAGCGATTTTCGCTTTCAGCGCAATGACCAACTGCTGATTCAGGCCCATATCGGCTTTGCCTATCTGGCCCTGCTGCTTGGAGCAGTGGCCGGCGTGCTGCAGACCCTGCAGCGGACCGGCGTGATTACCTTGCCGTCGGCGCTGGGCTACTATCAACTGCTCACCCTGCACGGGGTAAGCCTGGCCCTTGTCTTCACCACCTTTTTCATCATCGGGTTTCTCTTTTCGGGGGTGGCCAAAACAACGGGAGGGGAGCTGAGACCACGGGAACGGGCATGGGGATGGACAGGCTTCGTCCTGATGGCGGCGGGTACCGTTCTTGCGCTCATTCCCATCCTCACGAATGACGCGTCCGTGCTCTACACCTTTTACGCACCGCTCAAAGCCTCCCCGCTGTTCTACTTCGGCCTGACCGCCGTCGTGGTCGGAAGCTGGAGCAGCAGCGTCACCGTCTTTTCCGCCTTCCGCAGATGGAGGCGCGCTCATCCCGGCGAATCGTCCCCGCTGTTTGCCTACATGGCTGTCGCGACGATGATCTTGTGGGTCATCTGCACCCTCGGCGTCGCGATCGAAATGCTGTTCCAGCTGATTCCCTGGTCGATGGGGTGGACAGAACGGGTGGATGTCAGCCTGAGCCGGACGCTGTTCTGGTATTTCGGTCACGCCCTGGTCTACTTCTGGCTGCTGCCGGCCTACATCTATTGGTACGTCAACATCCCCCGGCTGGTAAAAGGGCACATCTTCAGCAATTCGCTGCCCCGGTTGACGTTTATCCTGTTTATCCTCTACTCCATACCGGTCGGGCTGCATCACCAGTTCAACGAGCCGGGCATTGATTCCGTCTGGAAGTTTGTGCAGACCGTTCTCACCTTTTTCGTGGTCATCCCCTCGTTTTTAACGGCATTTTCCCTTTTGGCCACGTTCGAATTGGCCGGCCGCTCTCAAGGGGGAAAAGGGCTGCTGGGGTGGTTCACCAAACTGCCGTACAAGGACGTTCGCTTTCTCGCGCCGTTTCTCGGCATGATCCTGTTCGTTCCGGCCGGAATCGGCGGGATTATCAATGCCAGCTATCAATTAAACCAGGTGGTTCACAACACGTTATGGGTAACCGGCCACTTTCATCTTACCCTGGCCTCCAGTGTCGTCCTGACGTTTTTTGGCATATCCTACATGCTGATTCCGGTACTTCGCGGCCGGACGCTGACCCGGGCGATGAATCATCTGGGGATCGTCCAGGCGTTTACCTGGGTGATCGGGATGGCGCTCATGTCGGGCGGGATGCACGCTGTCGGGCTCTTGGGGGAACCGAGGCGAATCAGTTACACGACGTACGGCGACCATCCTGTTGCCCAGATGTGGATCCCTTACCGTCAGGCGATGGCGCTGGGCGGGGGCATCCTGTTCACGGGGATTGTGCTGTTTCTGATTATCGCCACATACCTGTGGTTCTTTGCGCCGAAAACGGAAACCCCCAACGAATATCCCATCGGTGAGGTCACCCCTGATCAACCCAAACCGCCGTTCTTTCTGGAACGCTGGTCCATCTGGATCGGTGTGGCCGTCGGCTTGATCCTGTTTGCCTACACGATGCCCTTTGTGCAGTTGTTCATCCACCCCGCTCCCGGCGCGCTGCCGATGCGGACGTGGTAGCAGCTTGGCCCGGCTTTTTACCGGCCGGGCCTGCATCCACGCCGACACTCCCCGGCAGCGGAACGAAAAAAGGCCCGCCGCGCGGAAGCAGCTTGCTTTCGCACAGCGGGCCCACGTTTACATATTCCGCCGATACTGTCCGCCCACTTCGTACAGCGCGGCGCTGATCTGTCCCAGCGAAGCCACCTTCACCGTCTCCATCAGCTCGGCGAAGATATTGCCGCCGGACATCGCCACTTCCTGAAGCCGCTTGAGCGCGGCCGGCGCCTGCTCGCGATGCCGCTCGTGGAAGGCGCGCAGGTTGCGGATCTGCTGTTCTTTTTCCTCTTCTGTCGCGCGCGCCAGCTCGATCTCGTAGTCCTCTTCGGAAGCGTTCGGGTTGATAAAGGTGTTCACCCCGATGATCGGCAGCTCGCCGCTGTGCTTCTTCATCTCGTAGTACATCGATTCGTCCTGGATCTTGCCCCGCTGGTACTGCGTCTCCATCGCGCCGAGCACGCCGCCGCGCGCGTTCAGCCGCTCAAATTCCTGCAGCACCGCTTCCTCCACCAGATCGGTCAGCTCCTCGATGATAAACGAGCCCTGCAGCGGATTCTCGTTTTTCGCCAGCCCCATCTCCTTGTTGATGATCATCTGGATCGCCATGGCGCGGCGAACGGAGTTTTCCGTCGGCGTGGTGATCGCCTCGTCGTAGGCGTTGGTGTGCAGCGAATTGCAGTTGTCGTAGATGGCGATCAGCGCCTGCAGCGTGGTGCGGATGTCGTTGAAGTCCATCTCCTGCGCGTGGAGGGAGCGTCCCGACGTCTGGATGTGATACTTCAGCTTTTGGCTGCGCTCGTTGGCGCCGTAGCGGTTTTTCATCACCGTCGCCCAGATGCGGCGCGCCACCCGGCCGATCACCGTGTACTCGGGATCCAGTCCGTTGGAAAAGAAGAACGACAGATTGGGCGCAAAGTCGTCAATGTGCATGCCCCGGCTCAGGTAGTATTCCACGTAGGTAAAGCCGTTGGCCAGCGTAAACGCCAACTGCGTGATCGGGTTGGCCCCCGCCTCGGCGATGTGGTACCCGGAGATGGAGACGGAGTAGTAGTTGCGTACCTTGTGGTCGATGAAGTACTGCTGGATGTCGCCCATCATCCGCAGCGCGAACTCGGTGGAGAAGATGCAGGTGTTCTGCCCCTGGTCTTCCTTCAGGATGTCCGCCTGCACCGTGCCGCGCACCGTGGACAGCGTGTACGCCTTGATCTGCTCGTACTCGTCCGGCGTCGGCTGCCGTCCCTCCCGCTCCGCGAATTTCTCCACCTGCTGGTCGATCGCCGCGTTCATGAACATGGCGAGAATGATCGGCGCCGGACCGTTGATGGTCATGGAAACGGAGGTGGTCGGCGCGCACAGGTCAAAGCCGGCGTACAGCTTTTTCATGTCGTCGAGCGTACAGACGCTGACGCCGCTGTTGCCGATCTTGCCGTAAATGTCCGGGCGGTAATCGGGGTCTTCGCCGTACAGGGTCACCGAGTCAAACGCCGTGCTGAGCCGCTTCGCCTCGTCGTTTTGCGAAAGGAAGTGAAAGCGCCGGTTGGTTCGCTCCGGCGTGCCTTCCCCGGCAAACTGCCGCTTCGGGTCCTCTCCCTCCCGCTTGAACGGAAAAACGCCCGCCGTATAGGGAAATTGGCCCGGCACGTTCTCTTTGAGCGACCATTTCAAAATTTCGCCCCAGTCTTCAAATTCAGGCAGGCATACTTTCGGGATGCGGGTGCCGGAGAGCGACTCCGTGTACAGCCTGGTGACGATCTCCTTGTCGCGCACCTTGGTGACAAACTGATCCTGCCGGTACAGTTCCTTCAGCTTCGGCCAGTTGTCCAGGATGCGGCGGCACTCGGGATGCAGCTTGGCTTCAAAATGCGCGATCTGCTTATCCAGCACGCGGGCCGCCTCGGCCGCATCCGGTTCGCCCGACGCCAGCAGCGTCTCCTTGGCCCCGTGCAGTTGATACAGCTTGCGCGCGATCGACGACTGCTCCGCGGCGAACGCCCGGTACGCCCGCACCGTGTTGGCGATCTCCTGCAGATAGTTGACGCGCTCCGCCGGGATCAGCGCCGTCTTGTGCGTCTTGACCGGCGTCGCGTCAAGATGTTCCACCGGCCAGTCGACGCCTGTTTTTTCCACAATCTTGCGCATCAGGGCGGCAAACAGCACATTGGTGCCCGGATCGTTGAACTGGCTGGCGATCGTGCCGTACACGGGAATCTGTTCATCCGGCACGTCAAACAGGTTGTGGTTGCGCCGGTACTGCTTGCGCACCTCCCGCAGCGCGTCCTCCGAGCCTTTCCGTTCGAACTTGTTGATCGCCACCAGGTCGGCAAAGTCGAGCATGTCGATCTTTTCCAACTGGGAGGGGGCGCCAAACTCGCTGGTCATCACGTACAGCGCGACGTCGCACACGTCCGTCACCTGGGCGTCTCCCTGCCCGATGCCGCTGGTTTCCACGATGATCAGGTCAAAGTTGGCGGCCCGGGCCACCCGGATCGCGTCCTTGACGGCGGCCGACAGCTCCGAGCCGGACCGGCGCGTGGCCAGGCTGCGCATGTAGACGCGCGGCGTGTTGTTGGCGTTCATGCGGATGCGGTCGCCGAGCAGCGCCCCGCCCGTCTTTTGCTTGGACGGGTCGACGGACAGGATCGCGACGGTCTTGTCGGCATAGGTGCGCAAAAAGCGGCGGACCAATTCATCGGTCAGCGAACTTTTTCCGGCGCCGCCCGTGCCGGTGATCCCCAGCACCGGCACCGTGCGCTCCGGCTCCGGCAACCCGTCCGTGAGCCGCCCCTGCCACTCCGGCTTTTCCACGGCGTACTCCGCCACGGAAATCAGCCGCCCGATCGCCTGGTGCTGCTGCCGGCGCAGCTCCTCCACCTCGCCCGTCAGTTCCTTTACCGTGGGGAAATCGGTCTCCCGCAGCATGTGGTTGATCATCCCCTGCAGCCCGAGGCGGCGGCCGTCGTCAGGGGAAAAGATCTTGCAGACGCCGTACGCCTCCAGCTCGCGGATTTCCCGTGGAACGATGACCCCGCCTCCGCCGCCGAAGACGCGGATGTGTCCCGCTCCCCGCTCGCGCAGCAGATCCACCATGTATTTGAAAAACTCGACGTGACCGCCTTGATAGGAACTGACGGCGATCCCCTGCACATCTTCCTGGATGGCGGCGGTGACAATCTCGTCGACGGAGCGGTTGTGCCCCAGATGGATCACTTCCGCCCCCGACGCCTGCAGGATGCGGCGCATGATGTTGATCGACGCGTCGTGTCCGTCGAAGAGGCTGGCAGCCGTGACAAAGCGAACCTTGTGTTGCGGACGATACACTTCCGTTTCCATCGTTCCACTCTCCCCGAATATCAAGTTAACCATCCTCGTTTACTCGGAGACGCTGACTTCCCTCAAAAGCAAAGCCGTCTGTTTCTCGGTGAACTCCTCCAGCGTGTAGTGCCGCTTCAACGCCCAGCGGCGGAACACCCACATTTCGCCCAGCACCATGATGTTGTCGGCCATCAGCTTGACGTGCTTCTCGTCGATGCCGATGGACCCGTCGGCAATGCCTTTGCGCAGAATCTCCTCGAAAATTTGCGTGATTTCTTCCTCGCGCTGCAGCACGTAGCGCAGCGTCTCTTTCGGCAGCGACTTGGACTCCTGGTAGATCAGCAGGACGCGGTCGCTCATCTGGTCCATCACGCGGAAAAAGCTCTTCAGCGCCAGCTTCAGGATTTTCAGGCCGGTGCCGTTGAACGTGATCGCCTCGCGCAGGCGGCTCTCCACTTCCGCATGGATGGCGTCGCACACCAGATAGAGGACGTCTTCCTTGGATTCGATGTATTCGTACAGGGTGCCGATGCTGAACCCGGACGCACGGGCGATCTCCCGCGTGGTCGTCTTGTGAAACCCTTTGTTGATGAACAGTTCGACGGCCGCTTCAATAATCTGCTCCCGCCGCTTTTCGATCAGCTTGGGGTCCTTTACCAGGGACGGAATGGTTTTTCGTTTCTCAGACACGATTCCTTCCACCTTTCCAACCGACTGAGCGTTTGGTCAGACAACATTTGGAAAAAGAAAGACCGCAGCGCTCTCTTCGTATCATATCCCGTATATTATACGTCGAGAGAACGCCGGACGCCAATCTTTCTTTTCCTCCCGCTCAGGGGGTTGGTCCCCACCACTCACGGACGATGCGGTCGGCTGCGGAGTACGGGTCGGCTTCCCGCGCCGCCACCCGCTCCAGTTCGTCCCGGTACCGGCCTGTCTTGATGCCGCCCAGCAGCCGCTGGTAGAGGGAATCGCGGACGATGTCCAGCACCTCCTCCTGCAGGTGGCGGGAGCGGCGTACCTGCCCCTCTCCGCTCTCCTGCAAAAAGCGCTGGTGCTGCCCCACCTGCTCCCACAGCTCAGCCATTCCCTGGCCGGTCGTGGAGACCGTCTGGACGATCGGCGGACGCCAAAGCGCGTCATGCTTGGCCAGATCCAGCATCTGTTCCACTTCGATCCGCAGCTTTTCCACGCCCGGCAGATCGGCTTTGTTGATCACGAACAGATCGGCAATCTCCATGATGCCCGCCTTGAACGCCTGGACCGAATCGCCTCCCCCGGGGGTGAGCACCACCACGGTCGTATCGGCGATGGTCATCACGTCCAGCTCCGACTGCCCCACCCCGACCGTCTCGATCAGGATGACGTCACAGCCGTACGCGTCCAGCACCCGCACGGCGTCCCGCGTGTTGCGGGAAAGGCCGCCGAGGCTGCCGCGCGTCCCCATGCTGCGGATAAACACGCCGCTGTCCAGCGCGTGGTTCTGCATCCGCACGCGGTCGCCCAGAAGCGCGCCGCCGGTAAACGGGCTGGTCGGATCAACCGCCACCACGCCGATTTTCAACCCCAGTTTGCGCAGGTAGCCGATCAGGCAGTCCACCAGCGAGCTTTTGCCCGCGCCCGGTGTGCCGGTAATGCCGATCAGCTTCGCCCGGCCGGTGTGGGGAAACAGTTCCCGCAGGATCCGCGACCGCTCCGGATAGTCGTTTTCGATGCAGGTGATGGCGCGGGCTGCCCCGCGCGCGTCGCCCGCCAGGATGCGCCGTGTGATCTCGTGCATGAAAAGCCCTCTTCTCGCCCTGTACTTTGCCGCCTCTTACTCTTTCAGCAGGTAGTTGCTGATGACGACCCGCTGAATCTCGTTGGTGCCTTCGTATATCTGGGTGATCTTGGCGTCGCGCATGAAGCGTTCCACCGGATACTCGCGGGTGTACCCGTAGCCGCCGAAGACCTGCACCGCCTCCGTCGTCACTTCCATCGCGATGTCGCCGGCAAACACCTTGGACATCGCCGATGCCTTGCCGTAGGGCAGCCCCTGGTCTTCCAGCCATGCCGCCTGGTAGGTCAGCAGCCGCGCCGCCTCGATTTTCGTCGCCATGTCGGCCAGTTTGAACTGAATCGCCTGCAGCGACGCGATCGGTTTGCCGAACTGGTGCCGTTCCTTGGCGTACGCCAGCGCGTGATCAAACGCCCCCTGCGCGATGCCCAGCGCCTGGGCGGCAATGCCGTTGCGCCCGCCATCCAGCGTCATCATCGCGATCTTGAATCCCTGTCCTTCTTCCCCGAGCACGTTTTCCACGGGGACGCGGACATCTTCAAAGTTGACGGCGAGCGTCAGCGACGAGCGAATCCCCAGTTTCTTCTCCTTTTTGCCCATCGTGAAGCCGGGCGTGCCTTTTTCCACGATAAAGGCGGTGATCCCCTTGTGCTTCAGCTCCGGATTGGTCAGGGCAAAGACGATGTAAATCTCCGCCTCGCCCGCGTTGGTGATGAAAATCTTGGTGCCGTTCAGCACGTAGTGATCGCCGTCGCGCACGGCGGTGGTACGCATCCCGGCGGCGTCGGACCCGGAGCCGGGCTCGGTCAGGCAGTAGGCGCCCAGCTTTTTGCCTTCCGCCAGCGGCCGCAGGTACTTCTGCTTCTGCTCCTCCGTACCGAACTTGTAAATCGGCCAGCTCGCCAGCGAGACGTGGGCGGACAGCGTGACGCCGATGGATGCGTCAACGCGGGACAGCTCCTCCACGGCAAGTACGTAGCTGAGGTAGTCGGCTCCCGCGCCGCCGTACTTCTCCGGCCAGGGAATGCCGGTCAGCCCCAGCTCCGCCATCTGTTCAAAAATGGACCGGTCAAACCGCTCTTCCTCATCGCGCTCCGCCGCTGTCGGCGCCACCTGGTTCTCCGCGAAGTCGCGAATCATTTTGCGGAGCATTTCCTGCTCTTCCGTCAGTTGAAAGTTCATGTTCCCCACTCCCCTGCGTCATGGTTTTTCGTGCGTCCCGTTCCTCATGTGGACAGCAGATGTTTGGCGATCACGATGTGCTGAATCTGGGTGGTTCCCTCGTAGATTTGCGTCACCTTGGCGTCACGGAACAGCCGCTCCACCGGATACTCCCGGGTGTAGCCGTATCCGCCGAAGATCTGCACCGCCTCCGTGGCGTTTTTCATCGCCGCGTCGGAGGCGAACTTTTTGGCCATGGACGCTTCCATGCCGCAGGCAAGCCCGCGGCTGCGCAGGAAGGCGGCCCGGTAGACCAGCAGCCGCGCCGCTTCCGCCAGCGTCGCCATGTCGGCCAGCTTGAAGGCGACCGCCTGCTGCTTGATGATCGCCTGGCCGAATTGCTGCCGTTCCTTGGCGTATTCGGTCGCGTACTGGACGGCCGCTTCGGCGATGCCCAGCGCCTGCGCGGCGATGCCGATCCGGCCGGAATCCAGGTTGGCCATGGCAATCTTGAAACCGCTGCCTTCCTGCCCGAGCAGGTTTTCGGCCGGCACCCGCGCGTTGTCGAAAATCAGCTCCGTCGTATTGGAGCCGAACAGCCCCATCTTCTTTTCCTTTTTGCCGACGATAAAGCCTGGCGTATCCTTTTCCACGATAAACGCGGAGATGCCCTTTCGGCCCTGGGCCGGGTCGGTCACGGCAAACGTGATGTACAAGTCGGCCTCGCCGCCGTTGGTGATGAACACCTTGTTGCCGTTGAGGATGTAGTCATCCCCTTTGCGGACGGCCGTCGTGCGGATATTGCCCGCATCCGATCCCGCCTGCGGCTCGGTCAACGCAAACGCGCCGAGGTATTCGCCGCTGGCCAGCTTGGGCAGGTATCTGCGCTTCTGCTCGTCGCTGCCGAAATACAGGATCGGATTGGTGCCGACAGAGGTGTGCACGGAGAGAATCACGCCCACGGTGGCGCTTACTTTGGAAATCTCGTGAATCGCCAGAATGTACGAGATAAAGTCGGCCCCCGCACCGCCCCACTCTTCCGGAACCGGTATGCCCGTCAGGCCGGTTTCCCCCATCTTTTTCACGATGTGGCGGGGGAACTGTTCCGTCTCTTCCATGACGGGAACGAACGGAGCGATCTCCTTTTGGGCAAAATCGCGCACCATCCGGCGCATCATCTCATGCTCGTCGCTGAAACGGAAATCCATCGCCGTCCTCCCTTTCTGCCGCGTTCGGATTCTAGTTGTAAACGTAAAAGCCTCGTCCCGATTTTCGGCCGAGCCAGCCCGCCTTGACGTACTTTCGCAAAAGCGGACACGGCCTGTATTTGGAGTCGCCGAAGCCCTCGTACAGCACTTCCATGATGTACAGGCAGGTATCCAGCCCGATGAAGTCGGCCAGCGTCAACGGCCCCATCGGATGGTTCATGCCCAGCTTCATCACCTCGTCAATCGCTTCCGGCTCGGCCACGCCTTCGTACACGCAGTAGATCGCCTCGTTGATCATCGGCATCAGCACGCGGTTGGAGACGAATCCGGGAAAATCGTTGACGCTGACCGGCACTTTGCCCATCTGTCTGGCCAGGTCCTCCGTCAACTGGTACACCTCGTCCGCCGTCTGCAGGCCGCGGATGATCTCCACCAGCTTCATCACCGGCACCGGGTTCATGAAATGCATGCCGATCACTTTTTCCGGCCGTTTGGTCACCGCGGCGATTTCCGTAATCGGCAGCGAGGAGGTGTTGCTGGCCAGCACCGTGTGCGCCGGACAGATCCCGTCCAGCTTGCGGAAGATTTCCGCTTTTACGTCCATGTTTTCCGTAACCGCTTCCACGACAAAGTCGGCGTCACGTCCGTCCGCCAGATCGACGGAGAGCGTCAGGCGGGAGAGCACCGCTTCTTTGTCTTCCGCACTCATTTTGCCTTTTTCCACGCTGCGGGAGAGATTTTTCTCGATCGTCTGCCGGCCGCGGTCCACAAATTCCCGCTGGATGTCGTTGAGAATCACCCGGAACCCGGCCTGCGCCGCCACCTGGGCGATGCCGCTGCCCATCTGTCCCGCGCCCACGACCATGATGGTTTGCATGTTCATAAACAGGTCCCCTTCCTCGTGGCAATGCCTTCGTCGATTTTCTTCACGCGCCTAACACATCCGGGTCCCCGCATGGGGCTAGAACACCTTGATCAGAATCGCGTCTCCCTGGGCCGCTCCGCTGCAAATGGCGGCAATGCCCAATCCGCCGCCGCGGCGCCGCAGTTCGTACACGAGGTGCATGACGATTCGCGCCCCGCTTGCCCCGATCGGATGGCCGAGCGCGATCGCCCCGCCGTTGACGTTTACCTTTTCCTCGTCCCAGCCGACGATCTTGCCGCTGGTCAGGATGACGGCGGCGAACGCTTCGTTTACTTCGAACAGATCGATCTCGTCCAGCCGCGTGCCGGTCTTCTCCAGCAGCTTTTGAATCGCCAGACCCGGCGTGGTGGCGATGTACGGCGCCTCCGCGCCCACCTGCGCGTGTCCCAGAATGACAGCCAGCGGGTGAATCCCCAGCTCGGCCGCCTTTTCCTCCGCCATCAGCACCATCGCTGCCGCGCCGTCGTTGATGCCGGGCGCGTTGCCGGCGGTAATCGTGCCGTCCTTTTTGTACACCGGCGGCAGTTTGGCCAGACCCTCCAACGTCGTGTCGGGACGCGGCGCCTCGTCTTTGGCTACGATGACCGGTTCGCCCTTTTTCTGCGGAACCGGCACCGGCACGATCTCTTCATCGAACAGTCCGGCCGCCGCCGCCCTGGCCGCCCGCTGCTGGCTGCGCATCGCCCAGCGGTCCTGCTCCTCGCGGGTGATGCCGTACTCCTCCGCCACGTTGCTGCCGTGGACCGCCATCGGCACCTGGTCAAACGGGCAGGTCAGCCCGTCGTGCATCATCAGGTCGCGCACTGCCGCGTCGCCCATGCGCAGGCCGTACCGCGCGTTCGGCAGCGCATACGGCGCGCCGCTCATGCTCTCCATGCCGCCGGCCACGATGATCTGCCCGTCTCCGGCGCGGATGATCTGGTCGGCCATGGTGACCGCCCTCATCCCGGAGGCGCACACCTTGTTGATTGTCTGGCTGGCCACGTTCCACGGCAGTCCCGCCTTGCGGGCCGCCTGACGGGAGGGCACCTGCCCCGCTCCGGCCTGTACGACCATGCCCATGATCACTTCGTCCACCTGCTCGCCGGACACGCCGGCCCGCCGCAGCGCTTCCTTGATCGCAATGGCACCCAGATCAACCGCGGAAACGTCTTTCAGCGCGCCGCCAAACTTGCCAAACGGGGTGCGTGCCGCCCCCGCAATTACCGTTTTCATGTCGGCTCCTCCTCGCTGCATGGCATTCATTTTAAAATGATCGAGCGATCGCTCACTTTTGCTTACCTTCATTTTGCCGTCTCCCGTCAGAATAGTCAATGAAATACGAAAAAAAGGACGCCTGACTTTTCTTGTCAGTCAGGCAACCATTCGTCACTGGACGGGTATCCTGCTTACCTTTCTGACGATGTATGGGAGCGCAAAACCCAAGGGGCTGTTTGTTCCTTAATGCATTGCATTCAATCAGAAATGAGTTTTTGACGAAGTTGCTGTAAAAACTTTGTTTTACAAACATTGACCCGTTTCTGTGAAATGTTAAGTTGCTTCGCCACTTCTCTTTCAGGTATGCCTTCAATCACCACCTTTTGAAGGATAAAACGTCCTCGATCAGGAAGGCTACTGAGTAACTCCTTAACAAAAAGGTCTGAATCTACGTACCCCATTTGTTCTTTTGTCCATACATCCTCAAACACGCTTTCATGACGAGCAACTTTTTTTGCTTGGTACTGCAATCTCCATGCAATCCGTTTTAACATTTGACGATAGTTATGAATCATAGACTGATTTTCCATCGAATCCCCCCTACTCTCTAGGTAAATTTCCTGTCAGTAAAACATCCGTTTTTGTGAATGTTTCCGCATGATAGATGTGCGTTTTTCCAAATATGAAACTTATTGGAATTTTGCTCGTCCAATATAGTATCTAAACAAAGGCCGATGGAAAGGTGTGCCGCATACATGAAAAAATGTATTCTTTTACTCATTTTGCTCGGGATCGCAAGTGGGTGCAGTGCCGTTTCTTCCCAGGGAGAACATCATCATGAACAGGTACCGGCACCACAGTCTGAGGATTCACAAGCCGCTGAAGTGGAAAAGCTTGTGGTGCAAAGAGGGCATGATCGTTTTGTTTTCGAGAAACCTTGGCGCTGCATGGGAATTCTTGTAAATGCCGAAGATTTCTACAGGTTTGCTTATCGAAGAGTCGGCGAGGAATTGGGGGTAACAAACGAGCGAGAACTGCCATTCCTTCAAGAAAAACTGGAAGAAGGAACAAGTCAATATGACGATACGTACATAAGAATTGTCCAGAAGCCCTTCATTCCGGAAAGTGGAGTCAATGAATTTCCTAGAAAGGATATCGTGATTTATCTTGATCCGCAAAATCCAACCGACGCCTTTGTCGGTGTGCAAGATCCGCATAATCTGGATGAATGGAAGATTTATCAGGTAAAAGATTATGGCGACTGGGTAAAAAAGGATATTGATTTATATTTAGCTCTACACACGGGACTATAACAAAGAAGCACCATATATGGTATTACCCCTGTCAAGTAGACAGACTTTAAACAAGCCCTAGTTCAAGATGCCTGAGCTCGGTATTGTACCGGGCTCAGGTTATGTAACCGGGATTGAAAACGTTTGTGATTGTAAAAACGAATATAGCGATCAACAGCGTGATGTACTTCTTCATCCGTCTTGAAGTTGTGCAAATACATGCATTCTGATTTCAGATGGCTGAAAAAACTCTCCATACAAGCGTTGTCCAGACAATTTCCCTTTCTGGACATACTTGCGGTAATGTTATATTGTTTGAGTAGGTTATGATATTGTCGGGATGTGTACTGGAATCCTTGGTCGCTATGCAACAGAACTCCACTCACATCTCCTTTTTTTATGGCTGCCTTTACCGTGTCCATGACAAGCCGTATGTCATTCCGTTTACTTATCCTGTAGGCGACGACTTCGTTGTTGAAAAGGTCGTAAATGACGGAGAGATAGAGTCGACGTCCATTGAAGATCAGATAGGTAATATCTGTAACCCATTTTTCGTTAGGACGGGAAGCGATAAAATCACGGTTCAGTTTGTTTTCGGAAATGACAACTTGCTCTTTGCGGCCAAAGAATTTCCGTTTCCTGCGAATACGTGCCTGGATCCCCATTTCCTTCATGAGTCGATACACACGCTTACGATTTACGTGTATACCATATCTTTGAGTTAGCCAAACCGTTACTCGCGGGTACCCGTAAATGCCGTTTACTTCTTGATGGCATTCCCTAATCATTTCTTTCAATTTCTCGTCTTCCACCATTTTTCGAGACGGATTTTGCTGCTGTTTTACCCACTTGTAAAAGCCACTCCGTGATACACCGGATACCGAGCACAGCAAGGAAACGGAGTATGTTCCCATCATTTCATGGATGATGGAGTAAGATTTTGATTGTTCTTTTTGCTTCTTCACCGCCTTTCGAGTCCGAGCCACTTTTTTAGATATTCATTCTCAGCTCGCAATCTCAAGTTTTCCTCTTCTAGGGTGAAAAGACATTTTCTCGGCCTTCCTTTCCTCGGTCCAACCGCTTTCCCTCGTTTTTCTTCGAGTCCCTTCATCCCTTCATTCTCAAAATGCTTGACCCATCTCATCACAATGTTTTTATCTGAGATGCCAAGTTCCTTTGCGATGGTTTTATAACTTTTGTCGCCATCAAGGTATAAATGTACCGCTTTTCTCTTTATTTCAATTGGATACGTCTTGCGTATTTTCCCCATAGAAAATCCCCTCCGAGTTAACAGTAAGGGACTTGCTTTTTACTGTCTACTCAAAGGGGATAATACCATACATGGTGCTTCTTTCCAAACTACAGATTGCTTCGTCTGCGGAGTGTTTCCAGATAACCCATTACTTCATGTCAACGCCGACTTTATTTTGACCCACCATCGCTGAACTGCTCCCCAAATGGTAGACAGAGGAAATTGACCCATTTGGTCGAATTTCGACTTAAAGGGGAGTGAGCGATAATGACTTATGAAAATCATACGATTGAATGTAAGCTGGAAGTTGTAAAATCTATATTGGAAGAAGGTTTGTCCTATCGAGAGGCAGCCAAACGGTTTGGCTTTAAAACTCACTCTAACGTGAAAAATTGGGTACATGCATACAAAATCCATGGAGTAGAAGGATTGAAAGACCGGAGAGGACAGGGGCTTAAAAAGGCTTTGTCAAAAATCCCTTCTAATCTCACTTTGGAACAGGAAAACAAGTGGCTACGAGCTCAAAATGCATTTTTAAAAAAGTTATTGAAAACCGAAAGGAGAGATGCTCCAGACACGGAAAATACGCCGTTATTCAAGCACTAAGCAGCCAATTCCCCGTATCTTTGCTGTGCGCTGCCGCAGGAATTGCCAGGAGCAGCTATTATAAATGGCTTAAAACTGGGATAAAGCAAAAAGATGCTGCTGTTTGTGAAATCATATCCTTTGAGCATCGAAGACTGGGCGGCATTTATGGTTATCGTCGTATGAAGGCTATACTGCTCACAAAATACGGTTTGCATCTCAATCGTAAGCGTGTGTATCGGCTGATGAAGCAAATGAACATGCAGGCGATCATACGGCGTAGACGTTATCCACGGATTCAATACAAAAGACATACCCTGGCGCCCAATCTTCTGGATCGGCATTTTCAAGCAGCTCATCCCAATCAAAAGTGGGTTACTGACATCACGTATTTGCAAGCTGGAAAAAAACGATATTTTCTTTCCGTCATCTTGGACCTTTTCAACAATGAAGTGGTCTCATACCGCTTAAGTGACAGTCTTGACGTCCAGTTTGTGCTAGAGACGGTACAAGAGGCCGTCCAAAACCGTTCGACGCATCAACTGCTGATTCACAGTGATCAAGGAATGCATTACACAACAAAAGCATATTACCGCTTGCTGCGAAAGCATGGGATTATTCAGAGTATGTCTCGAAAAGGGAATTGTCTGGATAATGCCTGCATCGAATCCTTTTTCGGCCACTTGAAAGCAGAACTGCGCCCGCATTTGTTTGATGAAGCCGTCGATGTGGGAACAGCAATCAAGAAGTATATTGAATTTTATAACCACGAAAGGCCACAAATGCGATTGAACGGCATGTCGCCAAGCGAATTCCGAAACCTTTTCCTCCAAAGTGCCTGATGGGTCAAAATCAATCAGTCCACAAAATGGGGGTCAGATCACGCCGGTTTAGAATTGACCCACCCGGCGATTTTTTGTTGGTTAGGTGGTAGAGGGGGAGCCGTAGGCTCCAGTCCTCATCTTCTCACGAAGTCGGTAACTATTCCCCCTAATATTGACGATGTGGGAATGGTGTAAGAGCCGATCCAGGATAGCCGTAGCAAGTATCGGATCGCCCATCAGTTCCCCCCATTCACCGAAACTCTTGTTGCTGGTCAACAGAATACTCCCTCTCTCGTATCTTGCACTTACTACCTGGAAAAAGAGGTTAGCTGCCAAACTGTCAAACGGTAAGTAACCAATTTCGTCAATAATCAGGAGCTTTGGTCGAATATAGATGCGTAGGCGTTTATCCAGCCTGTTTTCCGTGTAAGCTTTTCGCAGATCTTCGATGAGTTGCGAGAGACTGACAAAGTAAACGGATATCCCTTGCGAGATGGCTTCTACAGCCAACGCCACCGCCAGATGACTTTTTCCTACTCCGGGAGGCCCTAAGAACAAGACATTCTCGTGTCGGGTTACAAAAGTCATCGTGGCCAGCTCTCGAATCAACCGTTCGTCAATGCTGGGTTGGAAAGCAAAATCGAACTCCTCCAGCGTTTTTCGGTAAGGCAAGTGTGCGAGTTTGGTGCGTACCTCCATATTCCGTTTTTGACGTTCCGCTATCTCTGCATCTAGAAGCATGTTGAGAAAGGACAGATAGGTGGGCTGTCCATGACTTGCCGCTTCCAAATGGGCATCCAAGAGTAGAGCCGCTTGCTGAAGCCCAAGTTCCTCAAGACGTAGCCGTGCCTGTTCCAGTTCGATCATGCTCCCACCCCCGTCAGCTGCTCATAGACATCCAGCGAACGCACTTCCACTTGCTGCGATGAAATCTGTCGGGCTTGCGGACGTGGATAGGCATATCCTTGAGCAGTCGTAAGACCTGCATACTGGTTTTCACAAAAAACAGTTGCACGGGATCGATAGACCTTTTGGTGTCGAGCAATACATGTGCCGTCGGCCCAGATTTCCACCCACCCATTCACTTCTCGCACGGTACCCTCACGTCCACTGTACCTCCATGGAACCCCATATCGTACACCATCGTAGCTAACAAATCCGTCTCGGCTGACCTGTCTCGGTTCATGCAAGTATTTTTCCCATCGTTCAGCTGAAGGGATAGGCGACAGATTTTCCTCACGGAGTCGGTCGATGGGACGTTCGCCGGTTGTTCCATGAATACGGCGGTTAATCCGCTCGCACCAGTGTAGGGCTTGTTGATTGAGATCCTGTAAATCAACGAAGCGTTTGCCAGGAAGAAAGTTGTTTTTTACGTATTGAACGCCTCGTTCCACTTTTCCCTTTGTTTCGGGGCGTCGAACTTTGCATACTTTTGGAACAAGCCCAATCGCTGCAGCAAAGTCGGCAAAAAGCGGATGCCAGCGAGGTTTTCGATCATCTCCCATGCCCAGTACGACGGTTTTCATCTGGTCGGTCAGCATTACCTTTGGGATGCCCCCAAAATATTCAAAAGCATGAATCAAGCAACGAAGAAAGCTGTGAATGTCACAACGCTTAGTGAACTCTATATAGGTGGAACGAGAGTACCCCAATACCATGACAAATACCGGCACTTTTCGGACTGTACCGTCCAAATCTACGTAATCACACAGTCCCCAGTCGACCTGTGCGTATTCACCAGGGGTCGTCTCGTAACGAAGAACAGCGGGAACTTGTTTGGGAGGACGGAACTCCTTCACATAGTCTTTCAAGATGGTACGTCCCCCGGTATACCCCTTTTCTCGTAGAAGATCGAATAAAACCTCGCAGTTATAGATACCTTCTTGAAGACGTTCCTGCAGGAACGGTTTATACGGATCAAGCTTGGAACCACGAGATTTACGGGTTCCCTTTTCGGGGGAGAATTCACCCCGGAGATATCGGCGAACTGTATTTCGAGAATGCCCCGTTAGACGGGCAATTTCACGAATACTCTTGCCTTCTGCCCTCATGGTATGTAACGATATCACTATCCCACTCCTTAGCATGTGTCTCCCTCCGAAGATTAACTTGGCCGTTAATTACGAAGGGGATATATTCGCTATGGGTGGGTCATTTTCTTTCCGGCGAACCTGGGTCAATTATATCCCGGCGGTGACACTTCATCATAGTATTGATCATGGTCGGAGCCGCCATACCCGGCATCCGCGATGTATCGTATGCATTTTTCTGAACTGGGGTTGTTTGTGCTTTTCAAATAATTGATTAACGCAGAGTATCGGTTATTTTCTTTAAAGAACCGCCCAAAGGAGTTAGCATGGGTACTGCGACCGATAAAAGCAGCCCATCCGCCTTCTCCTTTGCCATAGTTTCCAGGTGGATTGGAACTACTTACATATTTCATGTTTGACCAATTTTGATTGTTTCGTTGTGTTTTACTAGTACCCCATCCTGATTCTCCCCCCCACATAGCGAGGATTACCTCAACAGGCAAGCCATAGCATTCATCGCTAGCATCTTCGGCAACTCGTTTGAACGCATCAACGAAAGCTTGTACTTTATCATTGGGATCGGTATTTGGATTCAAGTCTACATACGTATCTCGAACACCATCAACTTTAACAGGTTCTGTTGGAATTGGTATCAACGCCATAATATTCTCTCCTTTAGCAAGTAGATAAACGACTTTAGACCGGTCATTGTCGTTTTCACTTACTAGGTAAAAAAGAGGAACGAATGATACCCCCAATTATTGCGTTTTATGATCGAGTAGGAGGGGGCGACTAACCCCCGTCCTCTCACACCACCGTACATACCGTCCGGTATACGGCGGTTCATCAAGCTTGACGAAGTGCGAAATATCGCTGCACCAAACTCATGAGCCCTTGTTGTTGCCAGTAGGTAATACCAAGGGCTTTGTGAATGTGCGGAGATTTGCTTGTTCGCCATGCACCCTTGCGGGTATTTGCAATCTCCAGTGCTTTGCTGTGGGGAAGACCGAGGGAACGAAGTTCGCGGTATCGCGTACGGATTCGTTTCCATTGCGTCCACAGGCAGAGACGGAGCCTTCGGCGAATCCATTCCTCAATCCGCAGGAGGTGGGTTTTCGCCTCAGCCAACGCAAAATATCCGATCCATCCCATGAGGTATTGGTTGAGTTTTTGAATTCGCTCCTGTATAGGGATGCTCCAATGCGGGTTGGTCAGTTGGCGAATTCGTTCTTTTAACCGGATGATCGATTTGGGATGCAGGCGTATCCGTGCCTCTTTTCCCGGAGCAAAGCTAAAGCCGAGGAACTTTCGATTGCACGGCCGATCTACCGCACTTTTCTGTTGGTTTATCTTGAGTTTGAGCACCCTGGTCAAGTATCGCTCCACGCTCGCCTTTACCCGTTCCCCCGCGCGTTTGGTGCGGACATAGATGTTGCAGTCGTCCGCATAGCGGCAGAAACGGTGTCCCCTCCTTTCCAGTTCCTTGTCCAAGTCGTCCAGCAGAATGTTGGCCAACAACGGACTCAGGGGGCCACCTTGCGGTGTACCCTCTTCCGTTGAGACGCACACTCCGTTGACCATAACTCCGGATTGCAGGTAAGCGCGGATTAGTTTAAGGAGACGCTTGTCCTTCACCTTGCGGGCTACCCGGCTCATCAGGATGTCATGGTTGACCCGGTCGAAGAACTTCTCCAGGTCGATGTCGACCACATACCGGAATCCTTCCTTGATGTACTGTTGCGCTCTCTGCACAGCATTGTGAGCGCGGCGACCCGGGCGGAATCCGAGGCTTGAATCGGAGAATTCTGGGTCAAAGATGGGAGTCAATACCTGCAGGATGGCCTGCTGGATGAAGCGATCTACCACGGTAGGGATGCCTAGCAACCGTATTCCCCCGTCAGGTTTCGGGATTTCGACCCTGCGAACAGGAGTCGGTTTGTAGGTTTCCGTCTCGATTTGCGACCGGATGGTCGCCCAGTGCAGGCGAAGGTAGTCGCGCAGTTGTTCAGTTGAAACACCGTCGACTCCCGCAGCGCCTTTGTTGGCTTCCACTCGTTTGAGGGCGGCCGTGAGGTTGTCCCGAGACAGAACCTTCTCCAGCAGATCCATAACGATACTCCTTCCTCCGCGCACATGTCGCCAAGCTTGCCGTACGATGCTCAGCCCTTCTCTGTACCCTCGGGGCTTCACCCCTACTCTCCAGAGGAAGTTCCAGTTCTGAATTCTGCTTCGACACACCGTATCGAAAGAGGTTGGGACATATGCTGACTTGATGTTCGGCCCTTCCCCCTCAGGCGTCCCCGATTGGGGTACTATGGCCTCTGCTGACTTCTGCATGTTCAACGCCCCCTCACGGAGGCGGTTGCCAACGATAGTAGGCGTACCATGCAGACCTCCCCGGGTAAGAGCGGTAGCCTTCGTCCCATGTACCTGCCCAATTTACTGTTGTACCCTTTGGCTGTATGGGGCTTCACCTTGTGCGGCAGGCTCGCCCAAGTACAACAGCCTCAAATCGGGTTCGTGTACCTCAGGTCGGGACTTTGCCGCCGGCTTCCTTCAGATTCCGCCTCGCGGCGGACACCCTTGCCTTAGGCTAACGGTTGGTACAGCCAACCCCCGTTCGGGACTTTCACCCTATAGCTACCGCCCATGCCGGGCGCACCACAAAAAATCCCCGCCCTTTTGACAGGGCAGGGATTGGCATACCAAAAACTCTTCCCTTCGAAATCACAAGGCATCGGCGAGAATCTCCGCAATGTCGCGGGTTTTGACCTGATCCTCCATCTCTTTCATCTTGACGCCGTCGCTCATCATCGTCAAACAGTACGGACACGCGCTGGCAATGGCCGTCGGATTTACTTCCAGCGCCTGCTCGGTGCGGGCCACGTTGATGCGGGTGCCTTCGTGCTCCTCCATCCACATCAGGCCGCCGCCGGCACCGCAGCACATGCTGTCGCAGCCGCTGCGCTTCATTTCCACGATCTCCACGCCCGGGATCGCCGTCAGGATCTGACGCGGCTTGTCGTAGATCTCGTTGTAGCGGCCCAGGTAACAGGAGTCGTGGTAGGTGATGCGCTCCTTCACTTCCTTGGTCGGCTTCAGGCGCCCTTCCTTGACCCACTGGGCGAGCAGCTCGGAGTGGTGATACACTTCCGCCTCCAGGCCGAACTCGGGGTACTCGTTTTTAAAGGTGTTGTAGGCGTGCGGGTCGCAGGTGACGATCTTCTTCACGCCGTAAGCCTGGAACAGTGCGATGTTCTCCTGCGCGAGCTGCTGGAACAGAAACTCGTTGCCGATGCGGCGGGCTGTGTCGCCGGAGTTTTTCTCCTCGCTGCCGAGAATGGCAAAGGTCACCCCGGCTTCGTGCATCAGCTTGACAAACGCCTGCGTAATCTTCTGGCTGCGGTTGTCAAACGAGCCCATCGAGCCGACCCAGAACAGGTACTCGAATTCCTCCACCTGCTGCACGGTCGGCACGTCGTACTGGCCGTTCAGCCCTTCGATCCACTTCAGGCGGTCCTTGCGGTTGATGCCCCACGGGTTGCCCTGCCGCTCGATGTTGTTCAGCGCCCGCTGCGCCTCCTGCGGCATGCTGCCCTCGGTCATCACCAGGTAGCGGCGCATGTCGATGATTTTGTCCACATGCTCGTTCATCACCGGGCACTGGTCCTCACAGTTTCGGCAAGTGGTGCAGGCCCACAGCTCCTGCTCGGTAATCACGTCGCCGATCAGGTTTTTCTCGTAGGCGACCGCCGCCGCTCCCTCGGCCGCCGCCGCCACTTCCGACGCCTGCAGCGCCAGTTGGTTGGCGGTCGTGCCGGCAAAGGCGAAGCTCGGCATCCACGGTGTGCGGGACGTGATCGCCGCCCCTTTTTCTGTCAAATGATCGCGCATCTTGGTGATCAAATCCATCGGGGAGAGCATCTTGCCGGTGCCGGAGGCGGGACACATGTTTGTGCAGCGGCCGCACTCCACACAGGCGTACAGGTCGATCAACTGCGTCTGGGTGAAATCCTCGATCCGGCCGACGCCGAACACTTCCTGCGTCTCGTCTTCAAAGTCGATGCTGGACAGCTTGCCGGGCGGGTCCAGTTTTTTGAACCAGACGTTGACGGGCGCAAAAATCAGGTGAGCGTGCTTGGACTGCGGCACGTACACGGCGAATGCCAGCAGGATCAGCAGGTGCAGCCACCAGAACACGTAGAACAGCGCGGCCGCCGCCGTGTCGGAGATGCCGGCGAACGCCATCGCGATCAACGACGAAATCGGCGCGTAGCCGGACGGCTCGTGCCCCAGCCAGAGCTGCTCAAACGCGAGCGACAGCAAAACGGTCGCCATCAGCGTGGAGATGAACAGCAGCACCAGTCCCGATTTGAAGCCGCGCTTCAGCCGCTTCAGCTTTTCGATGTACCGGCGGTAGAACGCGAAGCCGACCGCCACGAGAATCAGAAAGACGGTGATCTCCTGCATCAGGCTGAAGTACTTGTGAGCGCTGCCAAATGGCAGTTCAAAGCCCTTCACCAGTCCTTTGACGATCAGTTCGATGGCGCCAAACTGCAGGATAATGAAGCCGTAAAACATGACGACGTGCATGATGCCGCTCTTTTTGTCCTTCAACAGCTTTTTGTGAAAGACGACGTTTTCCAGCAGCAGATTGAGGCGCGTGCCGAAGTCGTCCTTGACGTCCGGCTTTTTGCCCAGTTTGATAAACAGATACCGGCTGTACAGGACGTGGCAGACCAGGTACAGACCGTAAGCGAGCACCAGGAAAAACGCGATCAGATTGAGCAAGGCCAGCAAGGTGTTCAGCTCCCCCTTTTTCCATGTTCGTCCGTTGTTTTCTATCTTATCAGAATCGAAAGAAAAAATGAATGACTATTCACTCATTATGTTGATTCCTGCACAAACGCGCTTGTCGAACCGCGGCAGCCTGTCCAGACTGAGCGTTCGTTCAGAATCGTATGCCCTGATCTTAACACAGATTGGTCCGCTTCGTCACCTGCAAATCTCCCCCACGCAAACAGCCGCCGGGGTATGCCAGCAGTCCCTGGTTTCCCCGGCGGCCTTGTCAGCCCTGCGGTCCATCCGGCCTATTTGCCGGACACCTCTTTGTGTTCCTGTTCCCCCTGCTCTTTCTTTGCTTTTTGTTCCTGCCGGATGTCCGCCAGCGATTTGACCTTGGTCGCCTTGATCCGCTTGTTGCGCGGCAGGTCGGCCGGCTCCAGGTTGTCGGCTTCGTCCTTCATCAGCGCGGCGATGCCGACGGCTTTGCCCTTGGCCGCCCGGCAGTACTCACAGTTCTCCTCGTCGTGGGCATGGTAGTTTTTCGGCTCCGGATACGAGGTGATCACGCCCTCAAAGTTGCGCAGCACCACTTTGTCGGCCGACTGCGAAATGATGTAGTTGGGCATGACGGGAATCTTGCCGCCGCCGTGCGGAGCGTCCACCACGAACGTCGGCACCGCATAGCCGGAGGTATGGCCGCGCAGGTGTTCGATGATCTCGATCCCTTTGCTGACCGGCGCGCGGAAGTGGCCGATCCCTTCGGACAGGTCGCACTGGTAGATGTAGTACGGCCGGACGCGAATCTTGACCAGCTCGTGCACCAGCTTTTTCATCGTATTGGGACAGTCGTTGATGCCCGCCAGGATGACCGCCTGGTTGCCGAGCGGCACGCCGGCGTTGGCCAGCATCTCGCAGGCCTGCTTCGCTTCCGGGGTTATCTCCTTCGGGTGGTTAAAGTGCGTGTTGAGCCATACGGGATGGTATTTTTTCAGGATGCTGCACAGGTTTTCCGTGATCCGCTGCGGGAATACCACCGGAGCGCGCGTGCCGATGCGGATGATCTCCACGTGCGGGATGGCCCGCAGGTTGCTCAGGATGTACTCCAGGATGCGGTCGTTGATCAGCAGGCCGTCGCCCCCGGAGAGGAGCACGTCGCGCACTTCCGGCGTGCGGCGGATGTAGTCGATACAGGCGTCGAGCTGCTTTTTCGGCACGCCCATGCCGATCTGGCCGGAGAAGCGGCGGCGCGTACAGTAACGACAGTACATCGAGCACTGGTTGGTGACCAAAAACAGCACCCTGTCCGGGTAGCGGTGCGTCAGGCCCGGCACCGGCGAATCAGTGTCCTCGTGCAGCGGGTCTTCCATGTCGTATTTGGTCCGAACCATTTCAGTGGAAAGCGGAACGGACTGCATGCGGACCGGATCTTTCGGATCGTCCGGGTCCATCAGCATGGCGTAATAGGGCGTGATGTTGAGCGGGATGGTCTGGTTGGAAATGCGTACGCCCTCTTCCTCCTCCGGTGTCAGGTTAATCACCTGTTTCAACTCATCCACGGTCCGAATGGTGTGGGTGAGCTGCCACATCCAGTCGTTCCACTGTTCCTCGGTGACGTCTTTCCACAGTTCAATCTGGCGCCAGTCGCGTTTGGCCGCTACGGTCATCCTTGTCATCCCCCTTTGCGTTGTGTGAAGAAACGCGTGTATTCCTCTCCAACAGAGGGATGCAACACTCATGCCAACCAAATCAAAAGATTTTGAATATAGAAAACAAAGCGACAACAGGCGTTTTCTCCATCTGCGGGAGGGTTTGTGCTGCCGAAAATCCGGCACTTACCGTTCGCCCGCTCCCCGCTGCGAGAGCTTGTACTGAAGGGTCTGCCGGGGAATGCCCAAGAGCCGGGCCGCCCTCAGCACGTTGCCGCCGGTCGACTTCAGCGCGTCGGCGATCATCCGCTCCTCCACCTCCCGCAGCACCTCCGGCAGCGTGCGCTGTTCCGCCGCCCACGCCTCGACGGGAGGAACGCCCGATCCGATCTCCCCCGGTCCGGTCTCGCCCGGACCGCTCTCGCCCGGACCGCTCTCGCCCGTCGCGTTCACCGGCGAACGCTCCGCCAGATGCGGCGGCAGGTGTTCCCGTTCAATGACCGTTCCCTCCACCATGTTCATCGCCGCCTCGATCACATGCTCCAGTTCGCGGACGTTGCCGGGCCAGTCGTACTGCCTGAACAGGTCGGCCACCTCCGGACTGATGCCCTGCACCTGCATCTGAAAGCGGCGATTGTACTTGTCGAGAAAATGGCGGACGAGCAGATCCACGTCCTCCCTGCGCTCCCGCAGCGGCGGCAGCTCGAAGGAGACCACGTTGATGCGGTAGTACAGGTCCATCCGCAGCGCGCCGCGCCGAACCAACGCCAGCGGCGGTTCATTCACGGCGGCGATGACCCGCACGTTCACACGCGCGGCGATGCTGCTGCCGATCCGCCGGATTTGCCCGTCCTGCAGCACGCGCAGCAGTTTGGCCTGCAGGTCGAGAGGCATGCTGTTCAACTCGTCGAGAAACAGCGTCCCGCCATCCGCCAGTTCAAACAGCCCCGGTCTGTCGTCGGCTCCGGTAAAGCTGCCCTTGGTCGTGCCAAACAGCAGGCTTTCGAGCAGCGAAGCCGGCAGGGCCGCGCAGTTTTGCGCGATAAACGGCTTGCCGCTGCGGGACGACGCCTGGTGGATCGACTGGACGAACAGTTCCTTCCCCGTCCCCGTCTCCCCGTAGATCAGCACCGGCGACGAGGTGCGGGCCGCCTTCCGCGCGCGGTCTTTCAACCGCATCATCCGCTCGTTTTGCGTCAGGATGTCGGCAAACTGAAAGGAGAGCCCGTCCCACTCGCCCGGCCTGCTCCGCTTGGCCCGCTTCGGCTTGCTGATCTGCGCCTGCAGGTCGAGCAGCCGCTCCGACAGTTCTTTCAGCTTGCGGATATCCTTGGCCACCTCTACCGCCCCGACCAGCCGTTTGCCCACCCGGACGGGCAGCGTCGTGTTGACCGTCTCCACCCGCATCCCTTTCCAGTTGGTGTAGGTCTGCGGCTGGTTGTAGATCGGCTCGCCGCTCGCAATGACCCTCAGCAGTGTGCTGGAGTGGCGGTCCAGCGAGGGAAACACCTCCAGCAGCGGCTTTCCCAGCACTTCGTCAGGCGTCAGCCCGTCCAGTCTGGCCGCCACGTGATTGTAGTAAATGGTGATGCCGTTCGCATCGACGACGTGGATGCCCTCATCGATCGTTCCCAGGATGGCCTGCAGCATTTCCACCGTTTCGGACATCGGCATGGGGAGTAAACAGCCTCCTTTCGAACATGCTGCCAAAAAATCATCACTGTGCCGAATTTTCGGCAGTTACCGCTGCCGTTCCACCTGCACCGCGATCATCAGCGTGTAGAGCAGATGGCCCAGCAGCCAGAGGAAAAACGCGGCCCACGACATGGCGGCGCCGCTGAGCAGACTGAACGGCAGATAGGCCGCGGCAAAGGCGAGCAACCAGTACAGCAGGTATTTGAGCCTCCGCTCGCCGCGGATTCGGGGATAGAAGTACATCATGAAAAACGCGACGACCACGCTGACCAACAGGTGGATCAACAGCTCGACAACGGACGGCATCCCCTCCAGGCCGGGGACATAGCTGACGTCGATCAGGACGGCAAGCGTCGACGTTTGAAACAGGCCGTCTCCCAAAGCCAGAAACGCGGCCAGAACGAGGCCGGCCATGCCTCCGGTTGCGAGCGCAAACCTCATGATGCCCCTCCCCTTTCCTGCCGTGAATTACCCTTATTGTACGAAAAAACCACCCCGACCGGCTACAGCCTACGCATCGCCGGGGACACCCCGCCGCCGTCCGCGCCAACGCCCGCCCGTTTCGGCCAGAACCGCCGGACAGCCACCGAACGCGGCGGCACCCCAACACAAAAACCGCCCTGACATCAGGGCGGTTCCGCCGATTGTCATCCGCTCGCGGAGGGCCACTCCACGTTCAGCGTCAGTTCGTGCTCGCCGACGTACTGGCCGTTCAGCCACAACTGGTAGGCCACCCAGACCTGGGCCGGCCTTCCCTGTTCGTGCCGGATGCGCAGTTTGCGCGTGTGGGTCTCCATCGAAAACAGCCCGTAGGGACTCCGGTAGGTCGTCTGGTGGCTCGTGCCCTGCTGAAACTGCTGTTTCGTCTGCACGTCGCCTTGCCTCAGCAGCGTGACCGTCCCGTCGCCCAGCTTCAGCGTCGTGCTCACCTCGCCGGCCCCTTCCATCTGCTCCTTGTAGGTCAGATACCAGCCGCCTGTCTTTTCCACGCATCGGCCCGCATAGCGGTAGACGGTTTCCTCCCAATCTCCTCCCGTGCGCTGTCTGGCTGTCAGGGTGATGTGCACGTCTTGCATGGATCGTCCTCACTTCCCGTTCTGCTTGTACCCGTCCATTGTACGCCTCATCGCTCTTCGGTTGCAACCGCCGTCTGACCGGCCGCGTCGTGCAGCAGATAGCGCATGGTTCCCACAATCCCCGCGGCGGCGAGCAGCAGCAGCCCGGCGAGCACGAGGTACCCCATCCCGGCCCCGGTCCGGTCAATCATCCACGTAAACACGCCGATCAACAGCAAGCGCATCATCATCCCGATGGAATTGAAAAAACTCATGACCCGCCCCATGAATGGCTTCGGCACGACCGTCATGTACAGCGACTGCCGGATCAGCCGGACGGAAGCATTGCACCAGCCGAATATCATGTATGCGCCAACCAGGGCCCATCCGTAGGGCAGCGCCACCATGACCGCCATGACGAAGGCAAACAGCAGCGTGCTGCCAACCATCGCCAGCAGTTGGCCGAACTTCCTTGCCACGGCGGAGACAAGCAGCCCGGCCGCCACCGCACCGATGGCGTATGCCGTTTCCCCGAGCGAAAACACCGTCACGTCCGCTTTCAAGGTCTGATTCACGTAGACAGGCTTCAACAAGTTGCCGGCCATCACCGCGATAAACGGCATCAGCGCCGCGATGCCAAAGAGGAGAAAGCCTCGTTTTTCCCGAATGTAACGCCAGCTTTGGAGCAGTTGGCCCACCCAGTTGACCCCCCTGTTGTTCCGGGCTTCCCGCTCCAGGGTAAAGGTGTAGGCCATGGTGGACAGGAGACCGCAGGCAGCCAGATACGTGCAGGCGTTGATCAGCAAAACGACATGCAGCCCGTATGCCTCCAGCAAAAATCCCGCCATCCCTCCGGCCAGCACGGACGCCGTCTGTCCTTCAATCTCCAACAGGCTGTTGATGTCGTTGTAGTGCCTCGGCTCAAACCCTTCCTGGACAAGCGCCGACTGCGCCGGGTAGTGAATCTGGAACATCAGGGTCGTCACCAGGTAGACGGCGATCAGCATCCATTCGGCGTACGGCCCGATAAAGCCCCACACCGCGAGGGCGGCAAGCACGGCAAAGCCGATCGCGTGCTCCGCCAGCAGCATCCGCTTGCGGGAAAAACGGTCGATCAACGTGCCGATATACGGGCCGACCACAAACATCAGCACGGCCGAGACGAACATGGTGGAGCCGAGCAGCTCCGCTGACCCGGTCGTTTCCACCAAATGCCAGGCAATGCCGATCATGGTCATCCCCTGGCCAAAGCCGGAAAACAGGTTGGAGAAAAACAGCTTGCGAAACTGACGGTTGGCAAACACTTCTCTCATGGGACGCGGCCCCCTTGGAATGTCGCAAGGATTCGGTATTATCATACGGAATATTTTAAATTTTGTAAATAAAAATGTTTCATAATAAGGCCCAGAAACCGTCCTCCCCCGGGTGTGCTTCCGCCCAACCGGACAAAAAAACGCCCCCGGCGCAAAACCGGGGACGCTTGTGGTACCGTCTGTTATTTTACAAAGCCCAAAATCAGCTCGCGCACGATCTTGGACGCCACAATCTGGGTCATCTCGCTGTGATCGTAGACCGGCGCCACTTCCACCAGGTCGCAGCCGATCACGTTGGCGCCGTTTTTCGCCATGTAGTGGATGGTCTCCAGCAGTTCGCGGGAGGTGATGCCGCCCGCTTCGGTCGTGCCGGTTCCCGGCGCGTGCGCAGGGTCGAGCACGTCGATGTCGATCGTCAGGTAGATCGGACGGTTGCCGATCGTCGGCAGCACCTGTTTGACCGGCTCCAGCACGTCGTACTTGTACAGGTGCATGTTTTCCTTCGCCCACTCAAACTCTTCCTTCATTCCGCTGCGGATGCCAAATGAGTAGACGTTTTTGCCGCCGATCAGATCGCACGCCTTTTTAATCGGCGTGGAATGGGAGTACGCATACCCCTCGTAGTGGTCGCGCAGGTCGGTGTGCGCGTCAAAGTGGAAGATGACCAGGTCGCTCTTGTACTTTTCATAGACGGCCTGGATCACCGGCCAGGTCACCAGGTGCTCGCCGCCCAGACCGATCGGGAACTTGCCGTCCGCCAAAATTTTGCTGACGAACGAGCGGATGGCATCCAGGCTGCCCTCCACGTTGCCGAACGGCAGGGGAATATCCCCCGCGTCGAAGTACTTCACTTCTTCCAGCAGCCTGTCCAGGTACGGGCTGTACTCTTCCAGGCCGATCGAGACCTCGCGGATGCGGGCCGGGCCGAAACGGGAACCGGGACGGAAGCTGACCGTCCAGTCCATCGGCATGCCGTAGATGACCGCCTGGCTCTCCTCGTAGTTGCCGTGGCTGCGGATAAAGACGTTGCCGGAATACGCTTCGTCAAAACGCATGGTGTTCCTTCCTCCCAGTCCTTAGTCGCGGGTCAGCTCAGCCACGAAGTTGGGCAGCTTGAACGCGGCGTAATGAACCTCCGCATTGTAGTACTTGGTGTTCAGATCCTTGATCTTGCTCGCATCCACTTCCAGCGGATCGTACTGTTTGGAGCCGATCGTAAAGCTCCACAGACCGGACGGGTACGTCGGGATGCTGCATGTATACAGACGGGTTACCGGGAAAATCGATTTGATATCCTTGAACACACGTTTGATCAAGTCGCGGTTGAACCACGGGGACTCGGTCTGAGCCACCATGATCCCGTCCGGTTTCAACGCGTCGTAAATGCCTTGGTAAAATCCTTTTTCAAACAGGCCCACAGCCGGTCCGACCGGCTCGGTGGAGTCGACCATAATCACGTCGTACTCGCCTTTGTGGTCGTGAATGTGCTTGATTCCGTCGATCACCTGCACGTCCACTTTCGGGTTGCCGGACAGTTCGCTGGCGATGGCCGGGAAAAACTTTTTGCAGGCCTCGATCACGCCACCGTCAATTTCCGCCAATACGGCTTTTTCCACGGAGGGGTGTTTGACGATTTCGCGAATGGCACCGCCGTCGCCACCGCCCACGACGAGCACCTTTTTCGGGTTCGGGTGGGTGTTGAGGGCAACGTGGGCGATCATTTCGTGATAGACAAACTCGTCCACATCAGTGGTCATGACCATGCCGTCGAGAACGAGCATGCGGCCGAACTGTTTGGTGTTGATGATGTCCAATTGTTGGAATTCGGTTTTCTCGCTGTACAACGTCTCGGTGATCTTTGTCGTAATACCGTGATTTTCCGTTTGTTTTTCGGTGTACCACAGTTCCATGTTCATGATTATGTACCCTCCTTAACTAACCGCATTGGTTGGAAGAACCCGGCCGACGCCGGTTTGGCAGGAGATAGCGGGCAGTCCCTGCCGAAATGGTCCAGACCGCTGCCATTCGTATCTGCCAAGAAAATTATAGTGGCTGCCTCTCAAAATGCAAGCAATTTTTGCGAGACTCGCTGCTCGGCGCGGACGTCAAGTTTATCCAGCGCGACTTTGTCCCATACTAGACAGTAACCCTATCGTTTGGTTAGTATGTCCCAATTCGGAAAAAAATGAGGGGAAAGGACTAGAGAGGACATGGAAGTGATCCGGGAAGCCCCGCTGCTCCGCTATTTGCGTTGGGCGAAGAAATTCGTAAAATTGCTCATACTCAGCCTATTGTGCTGTTCCTTTGCCATCCTGCTGCTGATTCTCTACCTCCGTTCGCAGCCGCTGCCGGCGGTCTCGATCAATCAGACGACGACCATTTACGCCGGAAACGGCGAGGTGCTGGATACGCTGCACCGCGGCCAGAACCGGTTTGTGGTCCCGCTGAAGGACATCGCCCCCTCCCTGGTGCAGGCGACGATCGCCATCGAGGACCGTTCCTTCCGCGAGCACTACGGCATCGACTGGCTGCGTCTGGCCCGGGCCGCCTACGTGGACGTGATCCACATGGAAAAGCTGCAGGGAGCCAGCACGATCACGCAGCAATTGGCGCGAAACCTGTATCTCACGCTGGACAAGACCTGGGAGCGCAAGATCAAGGAGGCGCTGTTGGCCATCCAGTTGGAGCTGAATTACAGCAAAGACGAGATTCTGGAGATGTACATGAACCAGATCTACTACGGCCATTCCGCTTACGGCGCCCAGGCCGCGGCGCAGACGTACTTCGGCAAGGACGCCAAGGATCTGACGCTGGCGGAAAGCGCCTTGTTGGCCGGCATCCCCAAAGGCCCGTCGTACTACTCTCCCTTCGTGGACTTTGACAAGGCCAAATCGCGGCAGCAGGTGATCCTCCAGGCCATGGTGCGCTCCGGCTACATCACGCCGGAACAGGCGGAGCAGGCGTATGCCGCGCCCATCAAGCTGAAAGAGCGCGGCACCGAAACCGCCACCGAACAGGCCCCCTATTTTCGCGATTACATCGCCAACCTGGTGAAGAACAAATACGGCATCGACGAAGAGACCTTTATCCACGGGGGGCTGAAAATCCACACGACCCTGGACCCGGTGATGCAGAAAAAAGCGGAGGACATCATCGCCAAGGTGCTGCCGAAAGACAAGCCCGACCTGCAGGTGGCACTGGTCGCCATGGACCCGGCCACCGGCCAGATCAAGGCGATGGTGGGCGGACGGGACTACCGCAAGAGCCAGTTCAACCGGGCATTGGGCATGCGGCAGCCGGGCTCCTCGTTCAAGCCGATCCTGTACCTGACCGCCCTGCAAAACGGTTATACGCCGCTGACGCTGATGAAAAGCGAACCGACCGTGTTCACCTACGACAACGGCAAGACCTACATCCCGAAAAACTTTGGGGAGCGCTACGCCCACGCCTATATCAACATGCGGGAGGCGATCAAGACCTCGGACAACATCTACGCGGTCAAGACGATCGACCACCTCACCCCGCAAAAAGTGGTGGAACAGGCCCGCAACCTGGGGATCACCAGCAAGCTGCAGGCCGTTCCCTCGCTGGCGCTGGGCACGTCGCTCGTCTCCCCGCTCGAATTGAACACCGCCTACGCCGCCATCGCCAACAAAGGGGAACGGGTCAAGCCCATTGCCATCACCCGGATCGAAGACAGCCAGGGCAACGTGCTCGTCGAGGAAAAAACGGAGAAAACCAGAGCCGCCGATCCGGTGGCGTCGGCACTGCTGATCAACTTGATGCAGAGCGTGTTTGAACCGGGCGGCACCGGCTACCGGGTGGCAGGCGAACTGAACAGGCCCGTCGCGGGCAAAACCGGCTCCACCGATTACGACGCCTGGCTCAGCGGATTCACGCCGCAGTTGGTCACCACCGTCTGGCTGGGGTACGACAAGAATCAAAAAGTGGACGATGTGACAGAAGGCTATCTCTCCAAAAAAATTTGGGCGCAGTTCATGGAAAGCGCGCTGAAAGATCAGCCTCCCGCCTTGTTTGACATGCCGGCAGGGGTGGTGTCGGTGTACATCGATCCGGCATCGGGCAAGCTGGCGACGGAGCACTGCCCCAACCCGCAGTTGTTCTACTTTGCCAAAGGAACCGAGCCGCAGGAGTACTGCACCGATCACCTCCCCAACCATGAAACGCCCACGCCGCTCCCGCCACCGGACACTCCGTCGTTCTGGCAGCGCATGGGCAGTTGGTGGAAACCGTCGGAGTAGGCACGAAAAAAGGGCTGTCCCACAAGGCAGATCGATTCTGCCGGGGACAGCCCCTTTTTGCCGTCAGCGGGCCGATTCGTCGCCGCCGCCCACGACGCCGCTGCCGTCGGCGAACACGTGGTCGTTGCAAATGGTGATCAACCCGGCGCTGTCAAGCTGCTCCAGCACTTCAAACAGGCTCTCCCGTTTTCCGGCCGGCAGCTTGCGGACAAAGTCGTTGATTTCCTGGGGAGACACGTGCGTGCGAAAATGGACGCCGCCGTGTCGCACGAAATGGTCGTCATCTGCCTGAGCGTCGTTCCCCGGCAGGTCTCCCCCCTGTATGCGGTCGGTCATCTTCAACGCCCCTTCCGTCAACAGTTTGGCCGTACCTTCCTAGTCTCCCGCGTCCGCGGACAGGGAATGCGCTGAAAAATGCCCCAACAACGTCATGGACCAGCAGCGAACACAACCCAGCAAGCGTTTTCGTAAAAAAAGACAAACAGGAAAAGAGTGACGGGCTCTTTCCCTGTTTGCTGACCTAGTGTACATGTACACAGCTATGGAAATAAGTTTACCTGACTTCAATACGGCTAACAATTGATTTCACAATTTGTTCACAATCCGTTCAAGATTTCCTGCTTCGCCCAAACAAACGGCAGGATGGGCGGAACCATTTGGCTCAACCATGCGCTTGCACTGCGTACTTTTTAGGCCAACGCCTGCTTCAGTTCCTCGCTGGAATTCTCCCACATCGTCGGGTTGTGTTCCATCAACAGCTTTTTCAGCGCCGCTTTTTCCGTGTCGTTCAGCTCCGACACCATGATGCGCCGTTTCATCGAGTAGTCCATCCGGTTGACATGGTCGGCCAAAATCTTGTATCCGCGCCGAGCCTCCCGGTCAATCTCCATGTAGCAGGCGGTTACCCCTGCGTAATACGGTCCCGATTCGTTGCGGTCGACCGTCACCCAAACCACCCAATACGGCTTGCCGTTGGGGACCTCCTCCTTGTTCGTCGTCCACTTGATGCCTTTTTCCACGGCGCTTTTCGCATGCAGTGCGCCCATGTCGATGTAGGCCTTGTCCCCGTCAATGATGACGGAGGAGACGGCGCTCAGGTCAAGCACCCCCTGCCCAAAACCGCCGTGCACGTCCGTTTTCCCGCTCATGATCGTAAAACCGCCTGATTTGCTGTCAAAAATGTCCACGTGATCCACCTCTTCTGACCCGAATCTTCTTACAGCATATTCTACCCGGAAACGGTGTGAGGCGCAATTTTACGACGCGCCCGGCCGTTTGGGCCCCTCTCTGTTTGGGCCCCCTCTCCACTGTCCTTCACATGGAACGGACGCAAACGGGAGACACTACAAACGGAGCTTCTCTCGAGGCTTCTCTCGGTAAACGCCGCTTGCAGCCATCCGAATTTTCCTGAAGCGAATTCCGAAGCGAAAAGGAGTGACCGTACGGATGAACGATCGTCCGAGAGATCGGGACATTCAGCTCAACAGAGAGCGTCAATTGCAGGAACCGTATCCCGCTGCCGCACGGGTGGTGGATCAGGTCGTGCGCGCGAAGGCGGCGGAGTCTCCGGCCCCTCTTGTTCCGGAGGAAGCTGCCGGCGGCGTCGACGGAATGAAGACCGGCGTTCCCAGCAATTACGAAGCCAGTTTGGGCGGCGAGCCCGCGAGCCTGACCGCTTTTGAAGTGAAAAAGTCGCCCGGCCGTTTGTAGCTCATCTCAAAGCTCAAAGGGATTCTGTGGACGGTGTAGCCGACGACCGGCCCTTCATGAGTCTTTCATGAGTCTTTCATGAGTCCTTCCGTCTCTTTCCTTTCAGCGCTCGCACCGCCCTGCCGATCAGCCAGATCAGCAGAGCCGTGCTCCAGGCGCTGTGAAACGCCATGCAGGCGATGATCGGCCAGGAATTGAACATGGTGTACTCGGAAAAGCGCAGGTGGAAATAACAAAAGGTCACAAGAAAGGTAACCGCCATGATCAGCCAGATGCGGATGCCGAAAAGAAAGCTCAGGTATCCGGAAATCAGCAGACCGATCAAGGGTCCCCCGAATTCCCAGGCGGGAATGATCAACATAATCAGGATGAGTATGCCGTCAACGCTCATCGTTTTCTACTCCTTCCACATCTTCCAGGCGGTCTTCAACAAGCCGGAACAGTCGGCCTGTTTCCTGCCGATCCTGGGAATCTTCCGATGAAAACCGCTGGATCAGCAGCTTGGCCGAGGAACTGCTCCGGGAATGCGGCAGTTCCTGAAAGAGCGGCTTCTCTCCGTCCAGCACGTGAACCACCACGATGTTGCCGTGGTACTCGACGCGCAAGTCGTCCCACACCTCTTTTTTCTCGGGGGTAATCCGCATGGACCTGCCGGACTTGTTGACGATCACTTCGGGAAATTCACCGTCTTCGCGGGACAGGATGTAATAGAGGTAGGAAGAGGTTTTCTGCGGAGTCCGCCGCATCCCGTTCTGCACATCCTCAATGCCGATCAGCAGATGGCCCACCTGCTGGATGACGTACGGATTAACCGGCAGCTTGGCATGTTCCTCCTTGACGTAATACTGTTTCTTGATGTCTTTTTGGGCGTAGTTGGCGCTCAGGTAGGGAACCGTTCCATCCCCCACCCCGGGGTCAAAATACGGTACCAACTGACGGGAAACGGGATTCATGACATATCCCAGCAGGGTCGTTTGTCCATGTCCGACGATGGAATACTGAGGGACATTGATTGTCTTGTTGTCCCACTTTTCATGCAATTGTCCCGCGTTTTTGACCAGCGGGTCATAGTCAAGGCGGATCTCCCGGTCTTGCAAAAATTCTTCATAGGAGTACGGGTGAACCACGTCTTTTTTGAGAAACGCAACCGTGTCGAAGTACTTTCGGGAAGGAAGCAGTTCGTATACAGCGGGAGCGTATGCGGAGATGACTTTCCCCGTTTCTTCGTGCAGGAAGGGGATGCCGAAGTTGTAGCCGTATTTGATCGCCTGATATGCGCGGGGCGATCCCAAAAACGGGGTGCCCATGTAAATGATACGCTTTACTTTTGGCTGATAGGATACGTTGGACAGGAGCGTCTCCCGGACCAGCAATCCGCCCATGCTGTGGGCGACCAACTGTACCTGGCTGGCTCCGGACTCCTTCAGGGCCTCGTCTATTTTCTGCTTTAAAAATTTGGCGTTGTCCGCGTTGCTGTACCGCCAATCGTAGGGCATGGCAAAAAGCGTCCGGTTTTTCCTGTACCCCATTTTCTCCAGATGCTTCGCCATGCTTGCATACTGCTCCACTTGTTTCTTGATGACATCCAGGTCCAATTTGGTATACGAAAGATATTCAATGGCGCGAAACCCACCATCCGCCCGTTCCGGAAACACTTTGATACCCGGTTGGCGGGGCTGTACGTTTACGCTGCCGTTCTTGACGGGTTCCAGCGACAGAATCCTGCGATGCCGCGGGTCTCTGATGCCCACGCCCATATCCCACAAGCCCAACCATATTTCCGAAGTCTTCCCGTCCTCCTCCACCTCCAGCCGGGAACCGCCGATACCCGGAATCAGGATGACCGGAATCGTAGCGTTCGAGATCGACAGCTTGTAGGCGTGCGGCTTGAGGGCGGAACGGCGGCTGGCCGAGACTTTTACGAAGTAGGTGCCGGGGTCGCCGTTGTACACGATCAGCTCGTCCGCATTCCTGGCCTTGTCCGATTTGGCCACCAGCTTGTTCTCCTGGTTGTACAGGTACAAATCCAGGTCCATCCCCTCGGGAATATCGCTGAGCGCTGCCCGGATGGTGGAAGACCGCTTTATCGTTACGCGGTAGAAATCGACATCCTCAAGCTGATGCAAATTGGCCACGATGCTTCCTTGCACCATCGGTTCGCGGGCGTCTTTCGGCGTGTCGTTCGGTTCGTACTCGTCCGGCTTGCCTTCCGATCCGGCAACGAAATCCGCCCTCAGGCGATAGTGAAAGGTCTTGTTGAATGTCCCCCGGCTTCCCTCCACTTTCACGTAGTACCACTTGTTTTTTTCGACGGCGACGTCTTCCACCCGCTGCTCGTCACTTCCCGGATGGTCGGAACGACCCAGCTCGCGCTCTTCGCCGTCGAACACGTACAGGTAATAATCTGTCTGGTAGGGGATGTCGAAGAGCGAGAACGCGATCGCCCCGTTTTCGGGAGCTTTGATTTTCCACACATCCACGTCACCGCTTTTTCCAATCCGGCCGTACGCGTCCTTTCCGGTAAACATCCAGTCCGCTTTGGAAAAGGTGTCATTGGGCTCCAGTTCATACGTCGCGGGCAGCCCCCGCAGCGCCGCTTCCGGCGGCTTCACCCTGCCGGAAAAGCGCCGGTAAAACGTCTCTTCCTGCTCCTGCAGGTCGCTGTCCGCCTGCTCGTCCGGCTCGTTATTACCATCTTCGACCTCTTCGCCCTCATTCCCTGCGTCCAACTCCTCCTCTCCCGTCACTGGATCGGAGTTTTCCACTTCCATTCCTTCCCCCGTATGCGGGTCTTCCCCACCGTCGTCCTCCTGTTCTTGCAGCGCGATCCATTCGCTCTCGCGGGGCTTGTCCCCCGCCTCATCCGCAAGCGCAGCGCTCTGTTTGGCCAAACCGGCCGGAACCACGCTGCTCAATAGCAGGACAGCCAGCAGCAGCACATGTGCCATCCGGCGCAACGTCTCCCCCATAAAAATACCCCCTTGCCTGTTTCTTCCTATACGGTAGGAAAAGACAGCGAGGGGGAGCAAGTAAATTTACCGCGTGGTATGGTTGCGAATGCCCTGGCGTTCCCAGGCGTTGGCGATAATGCGGAACGGTGTCCGATAGTCCGCCTGATCATGCCCGGCGAGCGTCTGTTTGTTCGGGAAGGCAAAGCCCTTCACCGCTCCGAACCGAAAATGAACGTGAAAGTAAACGGCGTAGCTGGCATCCTTCTGAAAGCCGCGCTGTTTGTCTCCCATCAGGGGCGTATCGACGCCGGTTTCCCTCATGCCCAGTTTGGGTACCATGTAGGACGCCCCCTGCCATGCCGTCGGCGACGACTGCTGCAGTCCCAGGGTGGACTGAAGCGGCGTGTTTCGCCTCCCCGTTTCCGATATCCATGCTTGCGCCGCGGTAATCTCCGGATAGTTGCCGCTGACCGGATGGCGGTGACGCGTTTCCAGGACGAGACTGGTCAAGATGCGCTCGCCGGCGTAAAAATCATCGGGACGACTTTCCGGATATCGGTCCCGCCCGTGGTACTCCGCCCATTCGGCGGTGTGGCGCAGCAGCCCTTTGGCGTTGGGTTCGAACACCTCAAACTCGCGCTCCCCGCCTTTTACCGTGATCGTGTAACGTCCCGTCATGTTTTGGGTCAAGCTGTGCGGCTCGCACGTTTCGTTCCCGTCGTCGTCCTCCGTGCAGCTCTCATACGACACGTCAAACCGGATGTGGTAATCCATCGTGATGACAAACCCGTTTATCTCGACTTTGTATTTTTGCGCGTTTAGCACCTGCCGCCACGTCGTTTGCGTCGGGACAACGGTTCCGGTGTAGAGATAGTCTCCGCCGGTTCCCGCGCTGCTCACCTGCCACTGTTGGGGTGTGCCGGGACCGGTCACCTTCAGGTCCAGCATGGCCGGGTTGTACACGGCGAGGCTTTTCGCGTCCGCGATCCATCCGGGCGTCGCCGTCACGGTTACGCCTTTGATTCCGTCACCGCTGATCGACTGCTCAAGCTGTGACTTGTACAAGGTGATGTTTTGGTTGATCTCCTGCTTCACGCGATCAAAGCCCTGATTGATTTTGGTCTGGTCAATCTCGACGCGGATCCTGGCCGGTTCGCGTTCCCATACACCGTCGGCATTCACCTGCAGCTTCTGCAGCTCGCGGCCGTCGCTGTCGAAAATCTTGAGGCCGATCTCGCCGCCGTCAAAGCTGCCTCCTCCTCCCGGCGGGGCGGGAATGGTTCCTCCTCCGCCTCCGGTCACCTCGACCGGCCATTGAGCGCGGTTGTCCGGCCAAATGGTTTCGTCAGCCGGCCTGTCTTTGTTCGGGTTGATGTTGGCGATGAAATCCTCCGACTGCTGCGGGTATTGGGTCGGCACGGTAATTTTGCGGACTTCCCCCGGCTTGAAGTTGTTCACGTCCAGCATGGTGGCCGTCGGGGAGCTTTCCCAGCGAACCGCCAGTTTTGTATCGTGTTCCAGTTTTCCGGCGTTCTTCACGTCAAACGTGATGGTTGCGGTCGTCCCTGGAGCCTGCGGATCGTTTGGTGTAATCTTGAAGCTGCTTTTGATGATCAGCAGGTTTTCCCCATCCGGATTCGGGTTGGGATTTCCACCGTCTCCAATGCGAACAAAGAAGAAGCCGTCACATTGGTCAGAATCACTGTTTTCATCATAGAACTCGATTCTGTAGAATCCCGGTAACGGCAACCCCGTTGGTCCACTGCTATCACGGGGGAACGAAATGCTGTGATGGTTCTGCGCTCGTGACGATGCG
This sequence comes from Brevibacillus sp. WF146, assembly GCF_001673705.2. NCBI lineage: Bacteria > Bacillati > Bacillota > Bacilli > Caryophanales > Paenibacillaceae > Brevibacillus > Brevibacillus sp. WF146. The sequence goes on along the minus strand of NZ_CP109943.1, from coordinate 461,796 downwards.
CTCAGCCATTTTCCGTCACGCTGTTTTTCCCAGGTGTTCGTTGCGGGATTGAGCCATGTGAGCGAAAAATGCGTGTCCGTGCTGGTAAAGAGACGGAAGCCGTGATACCCGTCAATCCAGTCTTCGGGCTTCAACTCAAGGATTTCACCGCGTTCGACGTCCTTCTCCCAAACGACCTGTCCTGTCGTGTGTTCGATAGAGGCGGTTAGTGTGTAACACTTGCGATCGGACCAGATTGGCAGTTCCAACTCCCGAATGCAGCCCGTCTCGGAAATAAAGACCAGCGTGACGGTGTCCCCTGCCTCCACATCGTATGGCAAGAACAGGTGGAACTTTTCTTTCGCTGCCAATTTTCCTGTCAAGGGTGTCTGGCTGCCGTTGTATTTCAGGTACCACGTGCCTGGTACGTCTGCGGCTACTCCCAAGTGGGTGTCGTATTCACTTCCGGTATCCGTGAAGTGTTTGAAGTACAGCCCTTCTTCAAGCAGCGTGTCGTCCAGCAGCTCGCCGCCGGGCGAATAACCGACAGGCGGTTCCCCGTACGCGTAAAACTTGATCCGGTCCTGCTCGTCTATTGTGCAGCTCGTATCCCGGACTTTGATGGTGATGGACCAGGCGCATTCCGGCCGGCTGGCAGCATCAAAGTTCGTATGCTCCAGGTTGAGTCTCAGTTGGTACGTCTTTCCCCGTTCCAGAGGAACTATGTCTTTCCTAGCGTATTCGTAGGGCAATGTGAGCTTGTCCGACTCGTACGGTCCGACCTTCCCCTTATCGTTCTCTGCCAGCGGCACGGTCACTAGTTTCCCATCCGGCAGCGTCACTTCCCAATAGACATTCAGGGGCTGCACGTCACCATATCGATCCGTGTACTGCACACGAAAGTTCAGCTCTTCCCCTGGTGATACCTCGATGGTTTCCCCGTTTCTCACCGTACTTCCCGACAGTTTTACGATGGGGCACTTGTCGAGGCGGTCTCCTTTCTTTAGCACAAACATCGTTTTTACCCAACAGTCAGCCCCGTCATCGCTTTCGTACTTGATCTGTATTGGTCCTTCGTCGAATGGGGCGTCCAGCACACCAACCCTGGCGTTGTTCCCGGGCCCTTTCTCCATTGGCACGCCGTTGGCCGTGAATCTTCCCGACTTGGCTGCCGTAATGATGATCCGGCTGCCCGGTTCGACATAGATGGTTTCCCCGCCGCTGGGAACGCTCTGTAATTCCCGATCGCTTTTCTCTTCCTCGATTCGAATATCCAGCTTGGTTTGGGTGGAAGAGATGCTGCACGTCGCGGGCGGTGGCGGTTCATTTCCCCCACCTCCACCCGGAGGAGGCGAAGGAGGGCTGCCAACAACGAAAGGTGCTGCATACGCAACACCTTGACCTCCCACTGCAGGGGCGTTTTTCGTATTTCTATCATGTGTATCGGTGAAAAGGATTCTTGCTTCGTAGTTTCCGGCTTTCGAGGGGACCCACGTTTGTTGCGGGAAATTTATCGCTGCACCGCTCCCGTCCCCCTCGCCACTGATCGGGTATTCTTTGATCAACGAGGAAAACGTATACTCTGTCTTTCCGGTATCGACATTGTAGATGTAATAGTTGAAGACTTTTAACCCGCGATTGTAAATACTGTAGTCCTTCCCGGAAGCATCAATCTTGACGGTGTCCCCAACATTATACTGGCTCTTATCGGTGCGAATCGAACCATCCGGTCTTTGAGTGGTCAAGAAATTTACAACCATAACCCAAGAGCCTTTTTCACCACTATTTGCTGGTCTGAAATAGAAAGGCAAGCCCTTTCCTCCAGACATTTCGGCAACTTTCGCGAGAAGGTATCCAGTATACTCTTTTCCTCCGCCTTCGCTAATGATACCCCCGTATAAACCGTTCGCGTTCGTCATAAATGATGGATTTCCGTTGAAGAGTCTTGCCCAATCCTGTGCTTCACTTATATCGACAATTGGGTAACCGTTGTCAGCGGTAGACGTTGCCCTGGAATAGATTGCAACCTTTCCAGATCCACTTGTTGCTCCACTGTACTTAACATCCCCAAAAGTCATGTACATGCTTTCATTGGTGAAACCGAACCCAGATACAGAGTTTTCAATGCTGTCCTGTACCTTCTTGTTATTATCCAGCCACCCTGGTGTTCTTCCACGAACATCCGGATATGATGTAGATGCGTCTGAAACAAAAGAAAAGATCGCATAGCTATTGATTGCAATTACAGCGGACAAAAATATCTTGCTGCATCTTTTCCAAAATGATCTCATGAATTTACCCCCAATTAGCGGGTATTTTTACGAATCAGATTGGTTCCGCTGTCGTAAGTATATCTCGCCAAAGATTTAGATTCCCCGGAATTTTTTACTGTGAATTCCATGAATTTGACTTGACTGGCATTCACCATAAAATCTCCCGAAAAATATGAAACAATTTTTCCGTTTTGGAACTGTATGAGGAGTCTGATGTCTTTTCCTTTAACAGTCGGAACTTTTCCTTTTAGGTTTCCTCCAGATACCTTGAGAGAATTATGGAACTGTAAAGCGATATTTTCTGCAGCCTTTGTACCAATTGCATCGTTATGAAGAAGGTAGAGAGCAACTGCCTCCTCTCCCCGACTTACATTACCAAGTCCATCATAAGCAGTTGTTGACACACCAGTAACAAATTTACCGGATTTTTTCGGGAGCCATCCACTGGTTACAGCAATGTCAGAGTAAACCTGACGTTTGTTTTGATACGCTTTAAAGATGTTTTTCCATGCATTGTTCATTAGCAACGCGGCTTCTTCCCGATTGAGAACTTTGCTAGGATTAAGAGTGACACCATCAAGAATCCCGTCCTTTTTAGCCCGTTCATAGTATACCTTTGCCCAGTGGTTCGCAGGAAGCCCAGTAACCTCCGTACCGATTGTCAGAGCTTTTGCGTTCACCAACCCAGCAACAAGATCCGCTTGTGTAACCGGCTGCTCGGGACGGAAATTCCCATCAGGGTAAAGCCACATCAGTTTATTTTTGACCACATATTCGATCGCTGCACGGTTCGGGTGGTTTTCATAGTCTTTCTGCACCGTTTGCGCTTGCGCAGTAGAGGGATGGGCCGCCGCGAAAAGACCGCTTAATGAAAGAACGGTTCCCAACACACTGGAGAGAAAAAAATACATTCGTTTCAAGTGCCTACCTCCTCCAAAATCAACATTTCCTCTATTCGAAATATTGAAATTATAAGGAATTGATACCATTCGCATCGACGCAATCACGTTTGCCAGGTCGTCCATGTGATGCTTCTCCGCCCGTTCACCACCTTTTCTCCTACGACCATTTTACCCACCCCCATCTTTTCCAGAAAGAGGTTTTGTTAGATGTTTCTGCAAAAATCTTCGCAAAGCCGGTGCCGGCACATCTCCTTCCAGCTTGCCCGCCACCGCCCCGTCTTGCACGACAAAGACGGTGGGTGTTGCTTCCGCTCCCAGCCGTTCGGCTTCGGCCAGATCCCGTTTGTCGTGAACGTCCAGCCGCTCCACCTGCCATCGCGGAAACTCCTTGATCACCTGCTCGAACGTAGGCGTAAACGTGGTGCAGTACCCGCAGCTCTCGCTGAACACGTACACCACTTTCGTCTGATTGGCACTGGCACCGGCCCACAACACCATCGCCGCGACCGCGCAGCCAAACAGCGACGCCGCCCACATCCAGCGGCGTTTGATGCCACCCTTCATTTCCGTACCTCCTCATGCGCTTCCCAATGCGTAATTTGGCAGATCAGGCGTGTCCATATGGAATTGTCAAGGAACGGTGCCTTCATTATGCCGCTCCCTGTTGAGACAAAAAAAGGACCGGCATCACGGCCGGTCTTTTTCTTGCATCCCCACTCTATCATTTTCTATCATGACAATACCATCAATAATCAGTGCTCGGGCGCGTCGCTGTCGGCATTCATCAGCGCACGCAGCTCCTCGATAAACGCCATGCCTTTGAGAATCTCCTCTTCGGTATAACGCTGTTTGCTTTTAAAGGTAAAAATTTTGGCCTTCATTTCATCATAGGGAAGATTGCTGAAATACAGGATGGTGGAGACCAATTCGAGAAAGCGGGAGTTTTCCTCGTTCATCCGTCGGATCAGCCGCTCGCCAAGGCCGAAATCCACCTCGTGGAAACGGAGAAAATCGCGGCCCGCTTCGTTCAGGGTGTACCGATACAATTGAATGGCCCCCTTGCTCTCCATCTGCTCGTCCAACAAGCCCATGTTGCACAGCTCGTCCACGCGCAGCGTCAGTTCCTCGGAATAGGGGCCGTACATGTGAAATTCAAACCGCTCGTCGAAGTCCATGTTCAGTTGTTTCGCTATGTATACCATCTTTTGCAACTTTTTTCGTCCGCTCACTTCGCCGGCAATCTCGATCAAGCGTATGATTTTGGCGTGACGACTAAGCATCTTCCATCACTCCCAGACGTTCTCGTATCTTTCCGGAGACGTCCTCCGGCAAAGCCAGCACCTTATCCATTGGAAAGTACAGCTTGTAGTCAAACCGGCGCTTGCCGCTGATCGCCTCCACAATCTCCGATCTCTGCGACAGCTCTACCAGTTCTCCGGACGGCATCAGGAGCATGATGGGAATACGCTCCTCTTCCTCGCCGGCACGATAAAAATCATACGGAAGATCGGAGGTGGTGTCTACTTCCAAATAATACATCGGGTCGATGCCCGCCGCTTGGAACTCTTCTTTCAGCTCTGCCAGCAAGCGGTAATCCCTCGGATTGTATTCGACGTATTTAAAGAGATTCCTGTCCAGAAAACGGGCGCACAAATCTTTCAAAATGGGATCGCTCTCCTGGCGCCACATCTGCATGTAAAAGAGAATCACAGACTCGTCAAGGGACAGGTAATCCGACAGGCTCACCTTGTCCGTCAAGAACGGCAGCAGCAGCACCGGCTCCTGCGCGAACGAGTAGCCTTGGGCAAACAGTTCCTTGGCCCGCTGGAAAATCTTGCGGAGCACCACTTCCGCGCTGCGCGTGACCGGGTGGAAATACACCTGCCAGTACATCTGGTAGCGGGACATGATGTAGTCCTCGACGGCGTGCATCCCGCTGAATTTAAACACGATGCCATCCTCGTGGGGGCGCATCACCCGCAGAATCCGTTCGATTTCAAAGTTGCCGTAGTTGACGCCGGTATAGTAGGCGTCGCGCAGCAAATAATCCATCCGGTCGGCGTCGATCTGGCTGGAGATGAGGCTGACAATCAGTTTGTTATCGTACGTTTTGGCGATTACCTCTTCCACCCGTTTGGGGAAATCGTCGCCCATCCGGCGCAAAATGCGGTTGATCTGCGTGTCGCCGAGCAAAATCGCTCGGGTCCAATCCTCGTGATGGTAGCGGAACACCTTTTCAAACGAATGGGAAAACGGCCCATGACCCACGTCGTGCAGCAGCGCGGCGCACAGGCAGAGCAGTTTTTCCTCGTACGACAGGTGAATCCGCCCTTCAAACGTCTCAAGAATGCGCCGCATGATCTCGTACACGCCGAGCGAGTGGTTGAACCGGCTGTGTTCCCCGCCGTGGAAGGTAAAAAAGCTGGTGCCCAGTTGCCTGATCCGGCGCAGCCGCTGAAACTCCGGCGAGTTGATCAAGTCCCAGATCAGTTTCTCCCGGACGTGAACGTACCGGTGCACCGGGTCCTTGAACACCTTTTCTTCATGAAGAAGCTGGGGCTGTTGCATCCTGGACACTCCTTTCCTGGTTTACGTCCCGTCGTCATGTCCCGATCGGGCTTTTGGGTCCATCATACCATAACGTCAGCCGGCTGGAAAACGACGGCATGTCTGCCAGCGGAGAGAGCTGCCGCCCAAGACGGAGGAGTTGACCTCGAAATGCCGAATGAAATCCTACGTTCCACTTGTAAAAAAGAGGAAGGATTCGTCTCAGATTGGGAAATATCCCGTTTACACAGTCGTTTACCTTCATGCCAACGCTCCGCTCTGTCTTTCTGCCCTATATCTCAACACGAAGGAGGGTTTGCCCAGTGATCCGCACTTGCCGTTCCTTTGCCGAAGCCTCCCGTTTCCTGCCGTTCGTCTGCCTGGTTCCCCGCGACATGATCGACAACTGGGACATTACCGAGATCCGTATCCGTCCGGAAGGAGAGAAGTGGGCCACACTGTGGTATCGCGTCCAGGCGAAAACCGGTGCTTTTCGCGTCAAACAATTTTTTCTCGACCTTATGGAACCCTCCTACCCCGACACCTGCATCTTCCAGGCCAAAGGGGAATGTCATGCGGTGGACGGGATTGTGTTTTGGCGCGGAACCAACTACAAACAACGCGACAGCTACGTCCTCTCCTTGTGGAAAACGCAAATCGAAATCTCGATCGACTCCGGCCGGATAGATCTGGAGGAAATGGGCCGCTTCATCGCCGGGCTGCAGCCGGAGGATCCGCTGCGGGCGGAGGAGATTGTGAACAATCCGTTCCATGCGCTCAGTTTTCACACCCGAACCGGGAAGGGACAGGGAGAAATCAGCCGCTGCCGCCGCTGGACGTCTCCGAATGCTGCCGGCTTCCACCCACTCCCCGTCACGCTGCCAGGCACGTGGATCCTGGAATCGGTAGGGGCGGCTGACGACGAGACCCAATACGTGTATTGGGATGAACGTTCAAAGACGTATGCCCTATGGGCCATCCGCACCAAAGCGGGCGGCTATTATCCCGCCGCCTCCTGGACCCGCAATTACTCGCCGCCTGTCGTGATCGGCCGACGCGAGTTCTACCAGCATCCCGCCCGCGGCACGGTTGTCCACGAACGGTTGGATGATGAACAGATCTCGTACGTGTTCAGAGGACTGCCCGCCACGACGCCGCAAGACGTGGACAGCATGTTTGGGCTCAGCCCTTCTTCCCCGGGCGGGTTAACCGGTTGATCTTCACAAAGAACCCCCTCCGCGCGTGCGGAAAACACCCGGCTTTCCGGTTCGGCACGGAGGGGGATCCCCACCTATCGTTGCAGCGTTTACTTTATGTCCAGCATGCTACGTGTTCATCTCCGCCTCCGGCCCAAACAGGTCGGGGCGCTTGGCAGCCTTTTTCGCCAGCCGCTTCCTTTTGCGCTCCGCCAGCACCGTGTAGAAGGACGGCACGACGATCAGCGTCAGCATGGTGGAAAAGAGCAGCCCGAAAATAATCGTGACCGCCAACGGCTGGAACAGCACGTCACCGGAGATGGCGAGCGGCATCAAGCCGGCCACGGCCGTCAGCGAGGTCAGCAGAATCGGCCTCAGCCGCGCTTCTCCCGCCTGGATCACCGCCTGCTTCAGTTCCGCGCCGTCACGCCGCGCTTCCTCGATAAATTCGATCAGGACGATCCCGTTGCGGACGACGATCCCGGAGAGTGAAATCACGCCCATCATCGTCATGAAACCGAGCGGGGTCTGGGTGACAAACAGCCCGATCAGGCTGCCCGCAAACGCGAGGTAGACCGTGCTTAACACCAGCACCGGAATGCTGAGCGAATAGAACTGCATGGCGATCAGGATCAGGATGAGGAACACCACCACGACGGACAGTTTGCCCATGTCGATGAAAATGTCCGTCTGCTCCGACGTCTCCCCGCCGATCTCCCAGCGATAGCCGTCCGGCAGGGGGAATGCCTGCAGCATCGGCTTTATCTCCTGCATGACCTCGGTCGCTGTGCGCCCTCTGACGTCGCTGGAGATGGTGACGCAGCGGGACAAGTCGCGGTGCGGAATCGCCTGCGTGCTGAAAGACGGCTTGACTTCCGCCAACTGGGACAGCGGAATCTGTTCGCCCCGGGCGTTGGCCACGGTCAGCCGTTGAAAAAGCAGGGACGGGTCCTCCTCCCCTTTTTGCAGGAACAGCTTGATGTCGAGCAGATCGGTCCCGTTGTCAAACTGGCTGACCGTAATCCCTTCGCTGACGAGGCGCAGCGTCTGAGAAAGATCATTGTAGTTGACCAGCTTTTGTTCCATGACTTCCTTGTTGACGACAAATTCCAGCGTGTAGCGCTCGATTCCGAAGTCGTCCTGCACATCGTACGTTCCCGGAATTTTCGCCACCCTGCTCTTGACCTGCTCGGACAAGGTGCGCAGCGTCGCCACATCCTCCCCGTACAGCCGGATCACCACCGGCTTGCCAACGGGCGGACCCGCTTCCAACTGCTTGGGCAGGATGCTTGCTTCCGGGTACAGCTTCTTGAATTCCTCCCGCCACGGTTCCACCATGTCGTCGATTTTTACTTTCTCCTCGTCAAAACGGACGACCAACTGGCCGACGGTGATGCCTTCGCCGGCACCGGTGTCGCCGCTGAACATTTTCGGCGCGCTGCCGCCGGCGTACGAGGCGACCGATTCGATGCCCGGCTGCTTCATGATCCAGTCGGAAACCCCTCTGACCACACGATCCGTCTCGTCGATGCTGCTGCCGACCGGCAGGCGGATGTCCACCAAAAACTGCGGGCGATCATCGTTGGGAAACAGTTGAACCGGGGTGAACGGAATCAATCCGTAGGCGAGCGTGCCGATCAGCACGCCGACCATCCCGGCCAACAGCGGGCGCTTCAAAATCCTCGGCATCAGCCGGTTGGCGTACCATTTGGTCAACTGCTGCAGCTGCTTGCCCAACAGTCCCGCCGGTTTGCGGTAGCCTTCCACTCCGGAGCGGCGGCGCTGCTCATACCATTGGCGGAAAATCGGAATGATCGTCAGCGACATGATCATCGACGCCAGCATGGTCAGTGAGATGATGACCGGCACGGGACGGATGAATTGGCCCGCATTGCCGTTCAAAAACATGAGCGGACCAAATGAGGCAATCGTCGCCAGCGTGGCCGTCACGATGGAGATGGACACTTCATTGGCGCCGTTGATGGCCGCCTGCAGCGGCTTTTCGCCCAGAACCGAGAGGCGCCGTTCGATGTTGTCGTTGACGACCACGGCGTCGTCCACCAAAATCCCCAACACGATGATCAGTGAGACGATGGAGATCATGTTCAAGGTAATGCCCAGCGGGGGCAGGAACAACAAGCCCACGGCCAGCGAGATGGGAATCGCCAGCGCGACGACAAACGAGGTGATCAGGTTCAGCCCCAGCGTACACACGAGCAAAACGGCGGCGATGGCAATCCACATCTCCCGCGACAGGTCGTCAAACAGCTCATCCACACGTTCGTTCTGCGTGTAAATGGAGTGCTTCTCGGCCCACGCCGGCAGCGACTTTTCCAGCGTCGCCATCATCTCGTCCACCCGCCGCTGCAGCGAGGGAACGTCGCTGCCCGTCTCGGCGTTGATGCTCAGGGAGACGGACGGTTTCCCGTTGTAGCACGAATACGATTTGACCGTCTCCGTGGTCAGCTTCACGGTGCCGATATCTTTCAGATAAATGGGGTAGCCTTCCGCAGTGCGCGAGATGATCACCTGGTTCAGCGCATTCACATCGTAGTTCTCTGCCAGTTTGAGCTGGTAGGTCCGGCTGTCGGCGGTCAAATCCCCCAGCGGGACGCGTTCGTTCTCCTTTTTCACCGCCATCATGACCTGGCCCCAGGTGAGGCCGTACTGGCTCAGCTTCTGCGTATCCACCTCGATATGTACTTCCTCTTCGGGCAGGCCCTCGATGGAAACGTCCGCCACATTGGGAATGGTACGCAGTTGATCTTTCCACGACTTCAACAGCGAGCGCAGACTGTAGAGCTGCTCCCGCGTGTCGGCGGTAATCGCCAGCGTCTGCACAAACGTGCGGTTCAGATCGTCGTTGATGATGGGCTGTTTCGCGTCGGCGGGCAGGTCCGCTTCCGCGTCTTTCACTTTCTTGCGCAGTTCATCCCATTTTTGCTTGGGGTCGTTACCGCTCTTCGTCTCCACGACGATCGTCGACACGCCCAGGCTGGAACGGGACGAAATGTAGCTAAGCCCCTGCAGCTCGTTGATTTTCTCTTCCAGCTTTTTCGTGACGGTCTGCTCCACCTTTTCCGGTGAAGCCCCCGGGTAGATGGTCGTGACGGTTGCAATATTGATGATGATGTCCGGTGACTCCTGCTTGGGAAGCTGAAAAAAGCTGAGAAATCCAACCAGCACGACCATCACGAAAAACATCAGCGTGATTTTCCGTTTGCGGACGATGTATTCGATCACTGTGGCTGACCCCCTGCCGCTTCGATTGGGTCGCCGTCAAACAACCGGTCCACGCCTTTGACGATCAGTTGGTCGCCCTCTTTCAGACCGCTCAGGATCTCCAGTCGGTTGCCGTTGATCGCTCCGATAGACACGGCTGTTTTGACCGCCTTTCCGCCGACGTTGACAAAGACGTGCGCGTCTCCCTGCCCGCGGCTGATGACGGCCTCGACCGGCACGAAGATGCCTTCCTTGCCCTGGATCGTTTTTCTCGCTTTCACCACCTGGCCGGCAAACCAGTCATGCCTGGGATTGGCGACGTGAACCTCCACCCCGATCGTCCCCGTTCCCTGGTTGGTCGCCGGATAGATTTTCACCACCTTGCCGTCGCGCTTTTGGCCGTAGAGATCCATGGCGACGGTCTCTCCTTCCTTCCAGGCAAAAATCTCCCGGTCGGGGACAGGCAGCACCACTTTCAACGTGTCGATGTTGCCCACGCGGTAGACCGGCGTTCCCACACCGACCAGCGAACCGGTGGAGGACAGCTTGGCGATGATGGTCCCGCTGATGGGCGCACGGAGCTGCGTTTTGGCCAGCGTGCTGGCGGCGAGCTCCTTGGAAATCATCGCCTGGTTGTAGCTGGCCCGGGTCAGCTCCCTGTCCTCCGCCCGCGCCCCCTGCGTGACCAACGAGTACGCCTGCTGCGCGTTCTGCAGGTCTTTCTGGGCGACGGCCAGATAGTTTTGGGCATTTTCGTACTCGCTTTGGGAAATCGCTTTTTCCTGGTACAGCCGCTCAATCCGTTTGAAATCGTCTTGCGCCTTCCGGTAGGCAATCGTCGCTTTTTCCACCTGCAGCCGCGCCTGCGTGACCTCCTGATCGCGCGCCCCGTTGTTTACCTTTTCCAAATTGGCGGCGGTCTGCTGGACGGACGCGTTTGCCGACGCCACCTGCAGCGAGTAGTCGCTGCCGTCCAACCGGGCGAGCAGTTCGCCTGCCTTGACGTTGTCCCCTTCTTCCTTGGCCAGTTCGACCACCCGGCCGCCCACTTCAAACGAAACAAGCGCCTCTTCCAACGGCTGCAGTGTGCCGGACAATTCTGACACCTGGGTCGCCTGTTCCTTTTTGACCGCGGTGATTTCCACTTTCTTGACCTCGGCAGCCGACACGGCCGGAGCCTCTGTCTGCTCCTGTCCGCTGCAGGCGGTCGTGGTCAAGAGGCCGGCCATGAGTGCAGAAACCAACCATTTGCTGTTCATGTCACCCTCCGCTCCATTTCCTTTCATTTCAGAAGATTGATCCATCTGTTACATACGGAACAGAAATCGGTCAAATTTCACATATTGGACATTCCGCCCGGCAAAATTTTCCGCGGCGTTTTGAAACAGGCTCCTCGTTTTCCACATGCAGATGCTGCCTGTTGTTCGTACCATAAACGGGAAAGCTGCCCGACCGAATACCCGCAGCTTTCCCTCCGGATTCCCCCCTACAAACGAAGCCGGGTCACGAGGCTCGTCATGTCCTCAGGCATGCGGGCGGTGCACACAATCTCGTCCCCGCTCACCGGATGCGCAAACGAAAGCCTCCAGGCGTGCAAGGCCTGTCGCCGCAGCAGCCTGCTGTTTCCGCCGTACATGGCATCGCCCACCAGGGGATGTCCGATGTGCTGAAAATGGACGCGTATCTGGTGGGTGCGTCCCGTCTCCAGCCAGACACGCACCAGCGTTGCCTCCTCGGCCCGCGCGATTACTTCATAGTGGGTGACGGCAGGATCGCCGCCATCGATCACGCGCCGTCTGGTCGGGTGTCGCGGGTCGCGGCCGATCGGGGCCGTAATGGTGTCCGCCTCTTTCTCCACCACACCCGAAGCGACGGCCAGATACTCCCGCTTGATGCCCCCTTCGCGCAGCAGCCGGTCAGCCAATTGGTGGCCGTACCCGCTTTTGGCCAACAGGATCGCGCCCGAGGTCTCCTTGTCCAGCCTGTGCACCGGATGTACGCCGGCCTGTTCTCCCTTATCCCGCAAATAGGCGGCAAGGGCGTGGACCAGGGTGCCGTTCTGCCCTTCCCGAACGGGGTGAACCAGCATGCCCGCCGGCTTGTCGGCCACCAGCAGGTGCTCGTCTTCGTAGAGAATGCTGACCGGTATGCGGGCAGCTTCCCGGGCCCCGTCCGCTTCCGACGTCCCTTCCCTCTGCTGCTGCCGTTCCGCCACCCGGACAAGCACCCGGTCGCCCGCCTTTACCTGCCTTTGCAAATACGGAGACTTGCGGTTCAGCAAAATCCCTTTGCTCCGCGTCAGCCGCTGCAGCATCCGGCCCGATACGCTCAGTTTTTGCCGGGCGATCTGCTCGACGGTAAGCCCCGCATCTTCTTGTGTCACGACGTACTCCAACCATCCCTTGCGACTCACGTTTATCCCTCTGTTTCACGCTTTTCTCCCCATTGTACTGAAAAAGCGGGCCGGTATGCCAGCGCTCCCCCCGCCGCGAAAAGGGGAAAGCGTCCGCGTCCCGTATCAGGAGCGGACGATCATCGCCTGCAAATCGCCGTCAAAATCCGCAATCGCTTCCTGCTGGCCCATCTCCAGCAGTTGTGTCACATACCCCTCATCCGCGTACAATTCCCGTCCCAGCAGCTTCCCGGCAAACATCACATGCAGCCGACGTTTCCACCCCAAATGGATCATGGCAACATCCCCCTCACTTACCATACTTTATTGTATGTTAAGTATAGTATAGGGCGGGGGCATTTGTAAACATTTTTGTTTAAAAAATAAGGAAATCGTACCTTTCAGGAGCTATTCCAGGCACGCCCTTGATCTTTTCCGAAAAAAAAAATTTCCCCCATATTGAGAGTGTGCATCTCAATGTGGGGGAAGCTGTTTTCAGACACTCAACTGATTTAGTCCCAGTCAGGTTCCGCGCCGTAATATTTGATGAGATTATTTTGCCCGCTTTGATTTGAGAATGTTGCGGGCAAGACACTTGTAGTGAACAGGAAAGCAAAGGCTACAATCGCCATCAGTTTTTTCATTGAATTTCACCTCCTTGTACCACACTAGTATCATTATGGCAAATATTTGAAATTTTTTCCATATATTCGAATGATAAATTTTTTTGTTCAGTCTATGATTTTCTATAACAAGGCTGATGCATTCTGTGACCTTCTGAAAGTCTCCCAACTGCCGATAGTACAAAATACTTTGGAGAAGACTGTTGAAACCTTCGTCAACCTGACCAATCGCGAATTGACACAAGCCCTTTCGCTTGTAATACCTCGCTGCCTGTTTGATCCGATACGGATGGGTGAGTATGTCTTCAGGCAAAAATTGATCTTCCAATTCGATCAACTCTTTGATTAAATCGTATCTGCCGATCTCCAGGTAGACCTCCAGAAGATCGCTGACAATGGAGATACGCCCTTCCCGACTTGTATCATTGAGACACTTTTTATAAAGACTTGCTGCTTCGGCATACTCCCCTTTCTTCGCATACAGCAGCGCCCGGAGGTGGTTTTTGCGAAAGTCCGCATATTCGCTTTTTTCATACTTTTTCAGGTAAAGCTCGGCAAGAATGAGATCGTTCAGGCGCAAGTACGCGTTGACGATGGCAATCAGAGCGGAAGCTTTCTGTTTGCTGTCGGTTTGGTCTTCACGAATTCCCTTGCTGCACAGGTCAATGCATTCCTGATAATAATCCAGGATGTAGGCGTGTACGCCCAAACGATAATACGCGGAGATTCGCTCAAACGGGTGCAGGTATTCGATGTAGTGCAGCAGTTCCTTTCCTCTGCGGTAGGTCTCCTCGAATTGGGTGAAGTGGTCGCGTTCGATTTCATACCGTTCCAGAAGCCCTTTTGCCAGATAGTAAGGAATGCCGCGTCTCCTGGTATAGTCGATCAAAACGTCATACAAGGCCAGTTTGATTTCCGCCTCTTCTTTCTCTTTTGCGACCTGCAGCAGCGTATCCAGGGCAAGAAACGTGTCCATTTTAGGGGTCTCCAGCAACTTTTGGGCCGCTTTCCGAACCAGCGACCTGTTATTCAGGGAGACAGCTTCTTCCAGGAGAAATTTCAGCATTTCCGCCCGCTCGGTCACGTCCAGGTACGAGCTGACAAGCGATGCGTAGGGAATTTGCAGTGCGCGCGTTATTTTTTTGCAGGTGGTAAATCCGGGCCGTTTCGTTTCCCCGGATTCGATCCGTGACAGGACGCTTTTGCTGACACCTGTCCGCTCCGCCAATTCGCTGATCGTGATGTTCTCCTGGCGCCGATACCTCAGAAGCATCTCTCGAACGTCCTCTACCATAGCAGAAGCCCCCTACAAAAATCTTTATCCTTTTTAACTTTTTTAATAGATTATCACAAGATTTGATCAACTGTAAATATTTTACTGCCTTTCCCGGTATTGTCCGCCCCAACAAAAAAAGACCCGCTTGGATAAGCGGGCCAGACCGTCCATGGTTCGCGTTGTTCAGCCTTTCAACCTGTCCGGATTGAGCGCCTCCAGCTCCGGCAGGACGAACAGGCCGTCTTTGCGGATCAGCACGTCGTCAAACCAGATTTCGCCGCCGCCGTACTCCGGACGCTGGATGTTGACCATGTCCCAGTGCACCTGGCTGCGGTTGCCGTTGTCCGCGTTTTCGTAGGCGCGCCCGGGCGTGAAGTGAAAGCTGCCGGCGATCTTTTCGTCAAACAGGATGTCGTTCATCGGGTGCAGGATGTACGGGTTGACGCCGATGGCAAACTCGCCGATGTATCGGGCTCCTTCGTCGCTGTCGAGAATCTCGTTCAGCTTCTTGGTGTGGTTGGCCGTCGCCTCCACAATCCTGCCGTTCTCAAACGTGAGCCGCACGTTTTCAAACCGGGTACCCAGATACGTGGTGGCCGTGTTGAACGTAATCGTACCGTTGACGGAGTCGCGCACCGGCGCGGTGTAAATCTCCCCGTCCGGGATGTTCGCCTCGCCGGAACAGATGACGCTGGGAATGCCTTTGATGGAGAAGGTCAGGTCGGTTCCCGGCCCGATCAGGCGCACGTTGTCCGTCCGCTCCATCAGCGCTTTCAGCGGCAAAAACGCCTCGTGCATCTTTTGGTAGTCCAGCGAGCAGACGTCGAAGTAAAAGTCTTCGAACGCCTCGGTGGACATGTTGGCGCTTTGGGCCATCGCCGGCGTCGGGTAGTTCAGCAGCGTCCAGCGCACATGGGAGGTGATGTAGTCGTGGAGCGGCTGCATCACCGTCTGATGGGCCCGGCGGCGCTCGATCGGCACGTCGGCTGCCTCGCTGTCGTTGGTGGGGCCGTTGATCACGATAAACGCCTGGATGTCTTTGAACATCGGCTCTTCCCACTTGACCAGATACCCGGCCCGTTTTTCGTCAGCCCCCATCATCAATTCGCGCTGAATGGCCGGGTCGATGAACCGCACAAACGGATACGCTCCCTTGGCGTACGCCTGCCTGATCAGTTCCTTCGCCAGCGCATGTCCTTCCCCGCGCACTTCAATCAACAAACATTCCTTTTCCTGCAAACGAACGGAGTGGTTCAACAGGGTTTCCGCCAGCTTGACGATGCGTGGATCCAGCATCCTAACTCCTCCCCAAGGTGCATTAAATAAAAAATATTTTATCGAATGGACAGATATTTTTCAATTATGGAACCACTCATTGTTTCATCCGATGTCACGGAGCGCTATCCGGCCACGATCAGCGCACGGCCGTGACCGCGGTCAATCAAAAAAATTTCTTGCATGTTTTCACAGCCTTGGAGTATTCTAGTCATCAAGAGTTGATCTGTACGAACGTTTTGAATGAACACGCAAAGGATGGGAGTGTTGGTTCATGGCGAATGCTGCAGTTTTTCTGGCATAGGACGGGGACCTTGTGCGAGGGGGCTCCGCCCCTTTCACATCCCTGTCTTGCAAGAAGCTGCAGGACGCCTGAACCACTTCCGTCCGTTTCGATAGGGGGCCGGCCTGGACTGCCGAAACCATCGGCTGTCAGGGCACGGGCAGCGGAAAACGCGCCGTTTTCGCACCCGCCCGATTCCCCGTATCCGTACCCGGCCTTGTCGATCAAGCGCATGCGGAAGAGGTTTCGCTTCTCTCCCGTTTGCGCTTTTTTGGTCCCGTCTTTTCGCGTTTGCGCGCGGGTGGGAGGCGCAGCGGGCAAGGCGCCTGCAGGCAGCGAACCATCGAGAAATCGGAGGGATCCTTGTCATGCATTGGCGTTCATGGGACGTGAACTTGAAAGTCAGGCTTTTCGGCGAACTGATTACACATACGTTTTTCTGGATGTACTTTCCCTTTATGGCGCTTCATTTCAGCGACGCGTTCGGCAAAGAGGCGGCCGGACTGCTGCTGACCATTCCTCCGCTGCTGGGGATGTTCGCCAACCTGGCCGGAGGATACCTGGCCGACCGGATCGGTCGACGGACGACGATGCTGCTGTCCATCGCGCTGTCCTCGACGATGTTCGGGCTGTTTGCCTTTTCTCCCTCGCCCTGGGTTGATTATGTCGCCTTTATCGGCATCGGGATTGCCGGCTCCCTGTACTGGCCGGCCAGCTCGGCGATGGTGGCCGACCTGACGACGGAAGAGGATCGGCGCCTGGTATTTGCCACCTTTTACACCGCGATGAACATCGGCGTCGTCGCCGGGCCCGTTCTTGGCTCCTTCTTTTTCGTGCACCACCGGTTTGAACTGCTGGTCACCTGTATGATCGTCGAGCTGTTGTTTGGCCTCGCGATATACGCCTGGGTCAAGGAGACGCTGCCGCCGCGCCAGGCAGGAGCAGCTCCCCAGGCGTTCTCGCTGAAGGAGCAGTTTCAAAGCTATGCCGTGATCTTTCGCGACAAGCCGTTTGCCGTCTACATCGGAGCGGGTGTCCTGGTCGCGATCGCCTTCATGCAGCTCGATTTGTACATGGCGCTGTACGTCAAGGAACACGTGCCCAGCCAGCCGCTTGTCTGGTGGGGCGACTGGTCGTTTTCGATCGGCGGCACATCCGCGTTCGGCTGGCTGATGGGACTGAACGGCTTTTTGGTGGTGCTGTTCACGCTGCCGGTCACGCGCCGGTTTGAAAACTGGAGCGACCGCAACAGTCTCGTGCTGTCGTCCGTCCTGTACGGTTTCGGTCTGTTCCTGATGGGCTTTACGGTCAACATCTGGCTCTTGTTCGGCTGCATGGTCATCCTGACGCTGGGCGAGCTGATTCGCACGCCCGTGGCTCAAAGTTTCATCAGCAAATACGCGCCGGACGATGCGCGCGGCCAGTACATGGGGGCGTCCTCGCTGCAGTTTTCCATCGGCCGGTTCCTCGCGCCGCTGACCATCGGCTTATCAGAGCGGCTCTCCCCTCTCGGCGTCTTCTCCGTCATTTTCGGGATCACGCTGGTGAGCGCGCTGCTCTACGTGTACATGTTCCGGCTGATTCCAGAAGAGCGAAGAAAGGAAGCGAGTGTTCGACAGCCATAGGCAGATGCTTCGCCAGCCACCCGCTCGGGTAAGACATGTTTCCTCTGCTCATTGATCAAGGGGGGCCTGCACGCAACATACCCCTTCACGTCATCTTCGGTTTCCCCTGAGGGGCTTCCAATGACAGCGTGAAGGGGTGTACGTTTTCCCTTGTGGGGCATTGAAGGTATCAGGTTCGATGGTGTCTCCACCATTCAAACACATAGAAGAAAACCAGCAAGACCAGGCTTGTCCACCAATGATCAGGGCTAATGTGATAGAATATAACACAAATCGCCCCTCCATTGATCGGCCGGAAAATCCACTTCCTTTTAAAAATGTCATACAGGGAAGTGACAAGGATCAGTACAAAAAGGATAGACACAAAATTATTTGCAATCATGACCACTTCCTCTGTTATCTAGAGTAAATTGCAGATCCACCACTATACACTCGAATAATAACACCATTACCTTTATTTCGGTTACTTAACACAGAAGCTGCGGTACCAGCAATAACAGAGCATATTGTAGCGGAAGCGGCAGGAAGTGATTGACCGAAAAGCCCCAAAACTAAGTAAAGCCAGTCACCCACATCCCAGTTAGGCCCTTGATAATAATAAGTTTTTTTATCCTTTCCTGTATAGTGGTTCCACCAGTACCAGGATCCGGTGCATTGACGATTGGGCCAGGAGAATTTAGAATATTGAATACAATTGCGATATTACAAATCTTTTCCACAAAAGTCAACAGTTTCCTTTTCCTGATTTCAATTTCGTTTGGTAACTTGTCTTATACATAGGACAGCTCTTTTCCCTTCATGAGGTGGAAAAACCGCTTCAGTCGGTACAACCAAAAGAAAACGTGAGCTCTATGCGCTCACGTAAGTCCGCTGCCAAAACACCCAAATTACACCAATTGGTTATAATCGTTGAAGTGTTAAGGTCTTCATGAATTTCTGGTGCGAGTCCACCGACAAACCTCCGCGGCTGTCATCACCACGGAGGTTTGTTGTTTCCCGTTTCCAGCGTGGTCGGGCCCTACGGCATCTCCTCCGGCAGATAATACTCCTCCCGGTCAAAACGGCCGCGCATCCACTTGTAGGTGTCGTCGTAGATGCCCCGGATCACCGGGTCGTCGCTGTTGGCCGCTTCCAGCAGCGTTTTGGAGCCGAAGTAGTAGGCGTGGATCCGGTTTTTGTCCATGCCCAGCTTGTGGGCCGCCACCAGTTGGTTGTAGTAGATCTGGTAAAACTTCGGATCGCGGTACATCCGCTCGTCCCCTTCGATTTCCACGCCCATGTCGTACTTGCTCACCACGTCCAGGGTGCCTTCGAAGCGGTCGAGCTGCACCGGCTTGTCGTTGTAGTAGTTGGGCTGGAGGAACGCGTAGTCAAAGTAGAGCGATTTCCACTCGGCCAGCCCCGGCGCTCCGTAGTACGGGATCCAGTAGAAGCGCAGCGCGTCGTCGTGCACGATGCCGGCCATGTGACGAATCAGCTCCCGCTCCTTGGGCGCGCTGTCATCGATCAGCTCGTGGAACCAGTAGATGCCCTCCAGCTTCAGATAGGCAAAACCGGCTTTGTCCCAACGCTTTTTCAGCTCCCGGTAGTACCACTCCAGCGCCTGCTTGCGGTTTTGGTACGCCTGCTCCTCGCCCACCTGACCGGCGTTGAAGGAGAGGGACGGCTGCTTGTCGTCCAGACTGCCGAAGTCCGTCTGGGCCGGATTGGGGTAAGGAAGGGCGAGCACGACGTTTTCCACCGTCGGCGTGCCGTACAACGTGCCCCGCAGGCGGTTGAACTCGCGCATCGCGTCGTTCAGCGCTTCCAACTGCTGGCCGGAGCGGAACAGGTCATTCATGTATTCCTTCCATCCCTCTTTGGTGGCAGGCAGGATTTGATACGGCAAAAAGAGCACCGTGTCAAACATCTGGTCCACCATGTATCCGTCCTTGGTCCGGTAGCCGACCATCGGCAGGAAGTCTTCCTTCCGCCAGATGCCCCGCTCGCCGTATGCGCCGGAATAGGCCAGCAGCATGTTTTCCACGCGGCGGACCGTTTTTTCCTCGACGACGGTCTGCTTTTGGTTTTCCGGCGGCAGCAGGACGGACGGGCTCTCTCCCTTGCTCAGATCGGTCCCCCACACTTCCAACTGGCGCGCAAAGGCAAACACTTTTACCGGGAACGACACGCGAACGTAGCGCGCCTCCACTTTCGGCAGCGTCACGGCCAGCGTGCGCACCACCACCGCTTCCTCCGCCGGCGACACGTCATGCTTCGCTTTACCGGCGTAGTACCAGGCCCTGCCGTCGCGGGAGACCTCCACGTCCATCCATTCCGGCATGGTGATGCCCGCGCTTTTTTGCTGCTTAAACGTCAGCGTCACCCGCTCCAGCCGCTTTACCTCATGCAAGGCGACGGTCACTTTGCGCCCAAATTGGCGGTTGTAGCCGGTCCAGGTCTCCGACGGGGTAACCAGTCCGCCTACCGGGCCGGGGTACTGTTTTTCCAACTGGGTGAAATAGGCATCGGCCTTGCCCATTGTTTGGACAGAGGTAAAGCTGCCCGGCGCGAAGTTGACCAGGCCTTCCTCCTCGGCAGGTTGTGAGACCGGCTCTGTTTCGTGCCCGGCCTGATTGGGTTTTACGGGTGCGGTGTCCGTGCCGGCCTGATCGCCCTTGTCCGAATCGGCGGTTTCGGCCGGTTTGTTGGCTTCGCTAACACCATTTTCTGCCTTCTTCTCCGCATCCGGAGCCGCCGTTTCCGCCGCCTTCGCTTCCGATGTCCCTCCGGTTGCAGCCGCCGCCTCCGGCTGTTCATTCGGCTCAACCGCATCCTGCGGCTGCTGCGGCTCCGGCGCAGCGGTAATTTCCACGGGAATGTCCTTCGTGCGATACCCCAGCGTCACGGTCAACGTGCCCTTGCCGGGTGTGGGGCCGGCGACAAACGTGCCGTCCGGCAGCACCGTTCCCAATTCCGGCCGGTCAAAGGCAAAGACGGGGGAAAACGGCAGGGTCCCGCCGGCTGGTGTCACTTCCACCCGTGTGCTGGTGCCGGCCATCACCGACAGCTTGGCCGCATTGAGCGTAAAATCGGCCTGTTCCGCTTGCTGGTAGCGGGCGTTCAGCACGCGCTCGGCGATGATCGCGGCATCTCCCCGGGTCACCGTCCCCTGCGGGCGGAAATTGCCGCCAGCCCCCTGCATCCAGCGCTGGGCGGTAACGGCGGTCACTGCCTCCCGGGCGTAGTCGGCAATCTCCTCCTCATCCGCATACGCCGGTACGGCTGCGCTCTGCATCTGGCCGCCGCCCGCTTTCCACAGCCGCGTCAGCAGAACGGCCAGCTCCTGCCGGGTTAACGGGTCGGCCGCTCCCAGCGTGCCGTCGCTGCGCCCGTGAAGCACCCCCAGCTCCGCCAGTCCGTAGACGTACGGGGCGTACGGGCTGTCCGCCGGCACGTCGGCAAACACCGCTTGGTTCGGCTGTTTCGGCTGGACGCCCATCACCTTGGCCAGCAGCACCGCCACGTCCTGCCGGGACATCGGCTTTTGCGGATAAAAGCGGTCCCCGCCCTGGCCGCTGATCAGATGAACCGCAGCCAGCCGGTTGACGGCCTCCCGGGCGTAGCTGTTTTGCAAATCGGAAAAGGTCACGTTCTGCTCGTTGGGCAGCACCCCGCCCTGTTTCTCCGCTGCCGGGGCCGTCGCGGAACCAGCGGCCGCCGCGGCCTGGGTAAACAGCATCGACAGCGCCAGACAAACGGTCATCGTCCTGGCTGCCATACGTTTCAACACCATGTTTCCTCCTTCAACGTACTGCTTCTCTGTATTACGCATCCGGCGCAACCGCCGCCGGACGAGGCGGTTTCGGGCCGAAAAACTGGTAGTAGTCCACCTTGATGTTGCCGTTGTACAATTTCCGCTTCTTGCTGGCCGTCCGGCCGAAGTGCTTCTCAAACTGCTCGTCCGACGTCAGCACGTAAAACGACCACGTGTCCAGCGCGGAAAAGACCTCGCCCATGTCGCGGTACAACCGGCTTATCTGCTTCCAGTCGCCCAGACGTTCACCGTACGGCGGGTTGCAGATCAGATAGCCGTATTTGCGTTTGGTGCGGACGTCGCGCACGTCCATGCGCTGGAAGTGAATCTGATCCTCCACGCCCGCTTCGGCCGCGTTGCGCCGCGCGACCCGAAGAATCTCGTCATCGATGTCCGTGCCGATGATCTCCAGCTTCTGGTCGTAGCGGGCCAGATCGTGTGTCTCCGCCCGGGCTTCCCGCCACACGGTCTTCGGGATGGTCGGCCAGCTCTCGGAGACGAATTCGCGGTTCATCCCTGGGGCGATGTTCTGCCCGATCAGGGCCGCCTCAATCGGAATCGTGCCGGAACCGCAGAACGGATCCATCAAGATGCGGTCCGGCTTCCAGCGGGACAAGAGGATCATCGCCGCCGCCATCGTCTCTTTCAACGGAGCCGCGCCGATCAAGCCGCGGTATCCCCGCTTGTGCAGCCCCGGTCCCGACGTGTCGATGGTCAAGGTGGCGACGTCCTTCAACAGGGCCACCTCGATCTTGTACATCGGTCCCTGCTCCTCGAACCAGTCCCGCTTGTACGTTTCTTTCAGGCTTTCCACCACCGCTTTTTTCACGATCGCCTGACAGTCGGGCACGCTGAACAGCGTCGATTTCACCGATTTGCCTTCCACCGGAAACGCTGCGTTTTCCGGGAGCCAGTCCGACCAGGGCAGCGCCTTGGTCTTTTCAAACAGCTCGTCAAACGTCGTCGCCCGAAACTCCCCCATTTTAAGACGCACGCGATCCGCCGTTCGTAACCACAAATTTGCCCGCGGAATCGCGGAAATGTCTGCCGTAAACGTCACCTTGCCGTTGTCCACCTTGACGTCCTCGTAGCCCAGCGCCCTTACTTCCTGGGCTACCACGGCTTCCAGGCCAAACGTCGCCGTGGCGATCAATTCCACTTTTTGCATGATACAATCTCCTGTCGTTCGGAAATGGCAGGGTGAAACCCCTCTACTATATTACCCGATTTGGCATACGCGTTGGTAAGGTTCGTCAAACAAAAGTCCCGTCTCCCAAATCGGGGACGGGTGACGCCTCGCATGCCGGCAGGAGGCCCAGTCGCTCAGCCGCCCTGCTCCATCGGGCGGATCATGTACACCTGTTCGGTGCCGGACGGCTGAAATCCGGCCTGCTCCAGCACGCTCACCACCAGCTTGCGGGAGGCCGGCAGATTGAAGGTGGAACGCGTGCAGGCCAGCTCCAGCGGCGCCCACACATGGGCCAGCGCAAAGCGAACGATCGCCTCCGCATCAGCCCGTCCGGGCAGGACAGCACACTGCCGCAGCACGATGGCGGTCGGTTTGCCCGACTCGTCCAGCGTCCGTTTGTAGAAGGCGTAGCCGACCGTCTCGCCGTACCCGTCTTCCACGAAGACCGCCTCTCCGTCGCGAAGGCTGGGCCACTGGTTTTGCCACGGCACGTCTGCCTCGTAAAAGGAGAGCGAGGCCGCCTCCTGGGGAATGCCGCGCCGCAGGCGGTACGGGGCAGATGTGACGTCACCAAACGGCCGATCCGCCAGCGCGTCGGTACGCTGCCAGAACAGCAGCCGGTCCGTCACCTCGTACCCGAGCTGCCGGTAGAGGGCGATCGCCTTTTCGTTTTGTCGGAGCGCTTCCAGCGTGGCCAGCTCGACGCCTGCTTCCCGGTACAGCGCAAGCGTCTCCTCCATCAATCGGCGTCCCACGCCCTGCCGGCGGTACGCCGTGGCGACGCCGGTGCCTCCGTTCCAGGCCACCTTTTTCCCGTTGATGGTGCGAACGCCGCTGGCGACCAGACCGATCGGTTCCCCGTCCGCGAACGCGACCACAGACAGGGATGGCGCATACTCCTCCCGTCCCAGCCGCTGCAGCAGACTTTCCTCCGTCATCGTCACCGGAACAAAATAGCCCTCAAATCCCCGGTTCCACGCCAGCGTGACCTCGGCCAGCGTGCATTGGTTCATGCGCTTGACGACAATCATCGTTTCACCTTCCCGCATTTGGTAAAAATATTTTAATCGACCGAATCCAAAACATTCAATCATTTTCATCGGCGGCATTTTGGGCGATGACGGCCGGCACGATCCGCGTCGACGGCCGGATATGCGGCAGGCGAAAAACGGACGGCGGCATCTTCATTGGCGAATCGGGGCGGTTCCATGGTATTGTGAAAGGGAGAAAAACGTGGCGGTCGCGGGTCGGTTGGAAGGCTGCTCCAACGCCTCCGGCACGCTGCGCTTCGCCGCCACCGGACGGATCGGCGGCGGTACGGGGCCGGACTCGCTGATCGAGGAGGACGGGGCCCGCTCCCAAGGGAACTGTCAGAGGAAGACAAACGCAATCGACACGGAATGAGGAAGAAACCATGAGCAAACCAACGCGAATCATCCTGTTTGCGGGAGGCAGCCTGGGCGACTGGGCGCTCGCCGAAGTGCGGGAGGGCGACTGTCTGGTCGGCGTCGACCGGGGAGCGCTGTTTCTCGTCCGCCACGGCCTTCGCCCCCGCCTGTCCATTGGCGATTTTGACTCGGTCACGCCCGAGGAATGGGCGGAAATCCGCGCGCACAGCGAGGAAGTGCGTTCCTGCGACCCGGTCATGAAAGATTTGACCGACACGGAGATGGGCTTTGCCTGGGCGCTGGAGCAGGGCGCGCAGGAGATTGTCCTGGCGGGGGCGCTGGGGTCCCGTTTCGACCACGCGCTGGCCAACGTCCACCTGTTGTGGAAAGGGCTGCGCGCCGGCGCACGCTGCCGGATCGTCGACGCCACCAACGAAATCATGCTCGCCGACCGGGAGCTGACCCTCGGCCCCAGCCGCTTTCCCCACGTCTCGCTGCTGCCGCTCACCCCGGAAGTGACCGGCATTACCCTGTCCGGGTTTCAGTATCCGCTGGAACATGCGACGTTGCGCCTCGGCGACACGTTGGGCATCAGCAACGTGCTGACGGCGGACAGCGGGACGATCTCGGTCGCAAGCGGCTGCCTGATCGTCATTCGCAGCAGGGATTAACGAAAACGCGCCTCGCCTACTGCGCCCTCGCGGCGGTCAGTTCCGCCTGCAGGGGAAGCTGCCAGTCGATTTCGCCCAGGCCCTGCTCCCGCAAAAAGCGGTTGGCCCGGGAAAACGGCCGGCTGCCGAAAAAGCCCCGGTTGGCCGAAAACGGGCTGGGGTGCGGGGATTGAATCACGCAGTGTTTCCTGGTGTCAATAAACGACGCTTTCTCCTGCGCGTGACGCCCCCAGAGAATAAAGACCATCGGCGTTTCCCGCTCGTTCAGGACGGCGATGACCCTGTCGGTAAACTGCTCCCAGCCCATCCCCTTGTGCGAATTGGGGCTGCCCGCCCGCACGGTCAGCACTGTGTTGAGCAGCAGGACCCCCTGTTTTGCCCAGCTCACCAGATAGCCGTGATCGGGGATGGCACAGCCCAAATCGCTCTGCAGTTCCTTGAAGATGTTTTGCAGCGACGGCGGCGGCGTGACCCCCGGTTTGACGGAAAAGCTGAGACCGTGGGCTTGTCCCGGTCCGTGATACGGGTCCTGACCGAGAATCACCACCTTGGTTTCCCGGTACGGCGTCAGATGGAGCGCGTTGAAAATGTCGTACATGTCCGGATACACGGTGCGGCTTTGGTATTCCGCCTTCAGGAACTGCCGCAACTGCCGGTAGTACGGTTTCTCGAATTCGTCCGCCAGCAGTTCGGCCCAATCGTTGCGCAAAATAGCCATGTCCTTCACACCTTGCTTTTTCTTCTCCATTGTCTACTGTATCAAAAAGAGACGGGTCCGGCGATAACTTTCCCGAACCGGCCGCCCTCCTTTTCCTCCACAACCGCAGAAAAAAAGGCGAACGACGCGTGCTGTCTGCCGCCCGGCAATCGGAACAATCGAACGCGAAAGGGCACCCCTGGACGATCAAGGGCGCCCTGTTTCCCTTCCCCGCCGGACAATTCCACCGCTACACAGGGATCGGCGTATTGCGGGAAGAAGTGTCGGTCTCGCTTTTTTGCTGACGCTGTTTTAACACGTACTGAAACAAGCCGAGCATGGTGATCCCGAGCAGGATATAGAGGCCGCTCATCATCCAGGACGGCACAAGCACCCCGACCAGGATGCTGGCTGCGCCCAGAAGCCTTCCCCCATGGCCAACCAGTCCGTACACCGCCATGTAGGACCCCCTCGCCTCATCGTTCACCAGATCAGCGATCACGGACTGGTATACCGGCGTCATCACCAGTTCGCCGCATGTCACGACAAACACCGCCACGAGCAGAATCCACAGCATGTTGCTGCTTCCCATGGCGGCGAAGCCGATCATGTACAAGCACGCCCCTGTTCGCAGGACAAGGCTGTCGGAAAACCGTTTGATCCACTTCGTCACGAGCAGCATGCCCATGGCGACCAGGATGGTGTTTTCCGTCTGCATGATGCCGACCATTTTGATCCCGTTGATCTCGAGCGAAAACCAATTCGCCACGGATAAGAGCTGATTGCCGAACTCCTGCTGAAGACGGACGGCAATGTAATAGGTTTTCTGATTGAGCAGGGCGTTGCCCAGCAAGACCGCGAGGCAAAAGAAGAGAAAGGTTCGGTCCTTTGCCACGAGCCGATAGCTTTGCAGCAGTTCCTTCCAGATCGCCACGTTTCTTCCCTGTTCATTCCGCTTCGTTTGGTGCGATTCGGTCATGAACCAGACAAACATGATCAGCGTGAACAAATGAACGCCCGTCAGCACCAGAAACAATTCAAACCGGTGCGATTGAAACAGGAAGCCGCCCCCCAGCGCCCCAATCGACATCGCCAGGTTGATGGACCAGTAATTCAAGCTGTAAACATACCGGCGGTTCTCCTGATTCGTCACGTCGATGATCATGGCGTCCACGGCAGGAAACAGCATGCCGGTGCCGACGCTTTGCACCAGCAGCATCGCATAGGTGAGCCAGGCCGAATCGAGCCAGTCGGAGTTGGCGATGGTCATGACGGTGTACGCCCCCACCAGAACCGATTGCGACATGATCATCACTTTCCGCCGCCCGATCTTGTCGGCCAGAAATCCGCCGTAAAAGCTGATGATCACCGTGGTCAATACCGTCGACAGCATGAGAACCCCGGCGATCGCCTGCCCCAGCTTTTCCGTGAAATAAATCGACATAAACGGAAAAATCGTCGCACCGACGATGATGCTTAAAAATCTCGTCAGCAGACGCACCTTGATGTTGATGTGAAGATCGCGAAATCTCATCGTTTCCTCCCTTTTCCAAATTTTATACAGACATTATACACTAATATATGGGAATTTCACCTTCATTTTCATATCGAAAGGCGCACCTGCTGACGTTCCGGCTCCACGACAAAAACCTCCTGACATGAATCAGGAGGTTCTTGTGTGTAGATGCCAGCGCGCCGAACAACCCGGCCCGGTCAAACGAGGCGTACTCGCGAACATACGCATCAAACGCTTCCGCCGGCAGTTTGTACCCGTATCGACCGTCCTCTTTTGGCTCCAGTTCGCTCTCCGCCAGACCGGCCGGAACAGCGTGCGCTCCATAGGATGCCTCCGTCAGAACGGCAGGATGACCAACAACACAGCCAAAACAAGAATGACGATCGAGAGAAACTCAACCCGCCGGTGTCCAGCACGCTGCTCGGCACTGCCGACAGCTTCAGCGCCGGCATCTTGCAGCCGCGTTTTCAGTGTCTGATCGATCGATAACTTTCCAAGCAGAGCCACTAAGATTGTAAGGATCAGACCCACATGCCACCAGGAAAAAGCCAGACCCGTAACGATACGCACAAGATCAACGACCGCCACGACAATGGCCGCCCATAAGGCAAATCGGTTGTATCGGTTCCACGCGTTGATCGAGAGCCCCTCAACGGTTTCAGCCAAAACCGGTTGTCCCGGCTTCGCCAAAATGGACAGAAGGAGAGGACGGACACCAGCGGCCATGACAACCCCTCCGCCGACGATCACAGTCAGTGCCAATCGTTCCATTGCTGCCAGAACCAGATTCAACATGATAACACCTCCATTATTTTTTGGTTGTATGACCAACCAATACAGAAGAAACCTGCACTCCTAACACCTACACACATACCTTCCAAGCCTCGCAGCGGCACGACCCGTGTCATGTCCGCTCACGTTCCGATTGCGTTTGCAAGAATTGTTTGACCATTTGACCAAGGATTCGGTAAGCACCTTCAAGGTCAAACTCCGAATCAACGAAAGACTGCAAGGCCAGTCCTTCAAAACAGGCGAACAAAATGGCGGACATCTCAGCCCCATTTGGCAGCGGTTTTCCTGCCACCGTTTGGATTGTCTCTTCGATTCCCTCTCGTCCCCTTGCGAAAAGCTCTTTCACCCCGGACTGAATCGCGGGATTTCGCAAGCCAAGAACATACAATTCATATCGCAGCTTGTACCAATCCGCCTTGCTCTTCGTTCGCTCCATCGACTCCGCCAGCGCAGCGTCGGCTAGTTTGTCTTCAGCGACTGTTTCCCGTATATGTCTCATCTGTTGGCAGTACTCATTTGCCGCTTCTTTGACAACAGACACCAAAAGGTCTTCCTTGTTTGCAAAGTGGTAGTGCACCAAGCCGGGCGACACGCCTGCCTCACGAGCAATGTCCTTGACGGAGCAGTTTTCGTATCCCTTTTCGGCGAGAACCTTGTAAGCCGCTTCAAATCGAGCATATCCGGCAGGTCGAACCTCTCTCGTTCCACAATCACGCTGCTGAGATCGGGGGGAAACGTGTATGCAGACGGTATGTACATGTTGACTTATCACTCTGCGTTGTCTATCCTAATAACAACAGAAACTGCATAAACTAACACGAACGCCGGTGTTGCCGCACCGACGGTCGGTACAATAGACGTTCCCCACAAGGGGGCGGCTCATGTAATTGCGAGTAGACCACCTTAGCCTACCAAGTCCAAGGGTGGTCTACTTCTTTTTGTGGAAGGAAAGTGAGACTGGTTCAGCTCTCGTCAAAGCTCAGCTTCCGAACGGCCACCCGCTTGATTTTCACCAGGTACACCAGATACATCGCTCCAATCGCTGTCCAAACCAAGCCGAGCTGCATCGACCTGGCCTCCAGGTGGACCCATAAAAACGCGACAAAGCCGGCCCCGATCAGCGGGGAGACGAAATAGCTCCACCAGCCCGACAGCCCGCGCCGTTTGCCGGTGTAGTGGGCGATTACGCACAGATTGACAAAGGTAAACGCGATCAGCGCCCCAAAATTGATGAACGACGTAGCGGTGAGCAAATCCAAAAACAGTGCGCTCAGCATCAGTGCCCCGATCAGCAGCACGTTGAGCAGAGGTGTCTGCAGGCGGGGATGGACGTAGCCGAACCACTTTTCCGGAAGGTACCCGTCCCTCCCCATGGCGTACAGCAGCCGGGTCACGCTGGTTACCGACACGAGGCCGGACGCCAGCGTCGACGAGAGGGCCGCCGCCAGGAAGACGAGTTGAAACACCGCACCGCCGATGTGCAGCGCAATCTCGGCCGAGGCCGCTTCCGGGTCGGCGAAGACGCTCACGTCGGGAAACAGCGACTGCGTGAAGTAGGAAGCCGTCACAAACAGCGCACCCCCGGCCAGCGCCACGAGGATAATGCCCCGCGGGATGGTGTTGGCCGCGTCCTTCGTCTCCTCCGCCAGCGTCGTGACGGCGTCAAAGCCCAGAAACGAGAAACAGAGAATGGACGCGCCCGCAAGCAGGGCGGCGGCGGACATGTCCGGCGAGTAAAACGGCTGGACAGCAAACACCTGGCCGATCCCCTCGCCGTGCAGCAAGCCTCTGACCGCCAGCGCGGCGAAGACGGCCACGACGGACACCTGAAACAAGACCAGGAGCGAATTGACGGTGGCCGTTACGGTCACCCGCATCACGTTCAGCGCGGTGATCAGGATGACAAACCCGACGATCCACAGCCGCGCCGGTATTTCCGGAAACACCGCCGACAGGTAGACACCGGTCAACAGGGCGTTGATCATCGGCAAAAACAAATAGTCCAACAGCGACGCCCACCCGACCAGAAAGCCCACGTAGGGGTGAAACGTCTGCTGCGCGTACGTGTAGGCGGAACCGGCGGAAGGAAACACCCGGACCATTTTGCCATAGCTCGCCGCCGTAAACAAAATGGCCAGCAGGGTGAGCAGATAGGCGGCCGGGACGTGACCGCCCGTCTCCTCCGCGACGATGCCGTACGTGTCAAACACTGCCATCGGCGCCATGTATCCGAGGCCGATAACGACGATGTGCCACAGTTTTAAACTGCGGTGAAGCTCTGATTGCTGTTGCATGGGCAGTCCCCCTCCGAAAGATGACATGAATTATTATACAGTTAGATGAAAAAATATCCACACTTTTCGGACTGCCCCTCTCAAAAAAATCCCCCGCCCAGGTGAGCGTCTGCTGCACCCGGCGGGGTCCCCAAGAATATGGAAAAAGCTGTTAACCGCGTTAACAGCCTTTCCACTTATGCTCGAAATTATCCCTGCTTCGGCAGTTCAAACGAACTTTTCAGCGAAACGATCCGGTTGAACACCAGTTTGTCCGGGGTCGTGTACTTCGGATCGACGTTGAAGTAGCCGTGGCGGAAGAACTGGAACTTGTCGTGCGGCTTGCTGTCCTTCAGGTTGGGCTCGACAAAGCCGTGCAGCGTTTCCAGCGAGTTGGGATTGATGTTTTCCAAGAACGAATCGCCGTCCTCCTGCCCGTCCAGAATGAGCGGTTCATACAGGCGAAACTCCGCCGGAACGGCGTGCTTGGCGTCCACCCAATGGATGGTCCCCTTCACTTTCCGGCCGGTGAACCCGGTGCCGCTCTTCGTCTCCGGGTCGTACGTGCAGTGCAGTTCCACCACGTTCCCCTGTTCGTCCTTGATCACGTCGTGGCACTTGATGAAGTAGGCGTGCTTCAGCCGCACTTCGTTGCCCGGGAACAGGCGGAAGTACTTGCTCGGCGGATTTTCCATGAAGTCGTCCTGCTCGATGTAAATCTCGCGGGAAAACGGGATTTGTCTGATGCCCATCGCGGGATTTTCCGGGTTGTTTTCCGCGTCCAGCATCTCCACCTGGCCTTCCGGATAGTTGGTGATGACCACTTTCAGCGGGCGCAGCACGGCCATCGTGCGCGGCGCCTTCAGCTTCAGGTCTTCGCGGATGAAATGCTCGAGCATCTTCGCGTCCACCACGCTGTTGCTGCGGGAGACGCCGATTTCCCGCGCAAACGCCCGGATCGCTTCCGGCGTGTAGCCGCGGCGGCGCAGTCCGGCGATGGTGGGCATCCGCGGGTCGTCCCATCCGTCCACGATTTTTTCGTCCACCAGCATTTTCAGCTTGCGTTTGCTCATCACCGTGTTGGTCATGTTCAAACGGGCAAATTCATACTGGCGCGGCACGTGCTCCATCTCGCACTCGCGAATGACCCAGTCGTAGAGCGGACGATGGTCTTCAAACTCGAGCGAGCAGAGCGAGTGGGTCACGCCTTCGATGGCGTCTTCCAGCGGGTGGGCAAAGTCGTACATCGGGTAGATGCACCACTTGTCTCCCGTGTTGTGATGGGTGGCATGGGCGATCCGGTAGAGCACCGGGTCGCGCAGGTTGATGTTCGGCGAGCTCATGTCGATTTTGGCGCGCAGCACTTTTTCGCCGTCCTTGAACTCGCCGTTGCGCATCCGCTGGAACAGGTCCAGGTTTTCCTCCACCGAACGGTTGCGGTACGGACTCTCCGTGCCCGGCTCCGTCAGCGTCCCCCGCGTTTTGCGGATTTCCTCGGCGGAGAGGTCGTCGACGTACGCCTTGCCTTTTTTGATCAGCAGCACCGCGCGATTGTACATTTCCTCAAAGTAGTCGGAAGCGAAATACAGACCGTCCCACTCAAAACCCAGCCATTTGACGTCTTCCTTGATCGCTTCCACGTACTCGGTGTCTTCTTTCAGCGGATTGGTGTCGTCAAAGCGCAGGTTGGTTCTGCCCTTGAACTCGTCAGCCAGCTCAAAGTTCAGGCAGATGGATTTGGCATGCCCGATATGGAGATACCCGTTCGGTTCCGGAGGGAATCGGGTAACGACTTCTTTCACTCGTCCCGCCTGCAAATCCTCGATGACGATGTTGCGGATAAAGTTGGATGATGCCGACTTGTTTTCCAATTGAATCAACCTTTCACTTCACCTTTACATTCAATAATACTGATTCCTCATCGAGAGTTCAACAAATCGGGCCGTCCCCCGTCCCGCCGCACACCGCCGGGACACTTACCGCTGCAGCAGACGGTCGTAATAAATGTTCACGATGGAATCCAGCGGCTTGCGCTGTTCGACGACGGCCTGAATCTTTGCCAGATGCTGCGGGCGCACCAGATGGGCGAGCGGCTGCGGAACGCGGGCAAACTGGCGGAACGCTTCGCGGGCCAGGTCATCCCAGTACGCGTGATAGCGCAGCAGGTCGTCCGGCATGACCCTGACCCGGTCGGTGCCCGTTTCCGGCAGGCAGTCGAACGGTTCGTCCAGATTGAGCGTTCCGTAGTCGTCGGTAAGCTGTTCGCCGGGCTGAATGTCCCGGGCCGCCAGTTCCAGATCGTAGGCCGTGCCGACGCAGTTGACGTGAAAGCTGTGGTTGACGAAGCGGGCCTTATCCCAGCAGAGAATGTACGCTCCATGCTGATTGCGAAACGAGTATTTCAACACGTCCTGCTTGCGCAGCGGATCAAGCGATTCCACGTAAGACGGGTCCAATACCTGATCGAGATCGTCCAGCACCCAGACGATGGTTCCCTTGGGAATCAGCTTGGTGGCAAAGACTCCGTACCCGATTTCATCATGAATATACCTCAGTTCCGTATCCGGATGCATCATCGTCTCATTTCCCTCCTTGGCGAAGCTGCTCTGTTTTCTACATCATAATCAGTCCGGCCGGCTCGGGTGTGTGCGAAGGTGTGTGCGAAGAAAAAAGATTTGCTGCCTAGGAAGAGGAACCGGACGATGGTCACAAATACAACAGAATTTTTTCATTTTGTTATTAAACATCGGGACGTTTTTACCGATCTAATGAAAGGAGACGTGATTTTACCAAGTCCATTGGACTGCTTGCACCGCGGGATGAAATGAAGATGGTCTCATTTCCCGTTTTCTGAATTCCACAAGACCAGGCATTGATATCGAAACGGCAAACCCGGGGAAACCCGGCGGCGCAAAGCTACAGGGGCTACCTCCGCCGCGTGCGGACACGCCAGCCAGTTACCGAAGTATTGATGTAGGACAGACCGATGATCCTATGTCATCGGTCTTTTTATGGAAACAAGCGGTTGCAGGCCATAGGGGGAGGTGAAGCGCCAGACGTACGGACCATCCATCGCAACTCGCTTCTACAACAAGACAAAGGAGGAACGATTGTGAAAAAGTTCTGGACAAAACTCAGCGCTCTGGGTCTGGCCGGCGTTTTAAGCCTGTCCGCCTTCGCATCGGCGGGAAATGCCGCCAACCGTCCAACCTCCATGTCGCCGAACGGCATGGTTACCTCGCCGCACTACCTGGCTACCGCCGCTGCACTGAAGACGCTGCAGGAGGGCGGAAACGCGGTAGATGCCGCGATCGCGGCGGCTTCCACGCTGACCGTCGTCTATCCCCATTACACCAGCATCGGCGGAGACAACTTCTGGCTGATCTACAACGCAAAAACGAAAGAACTGCGCGCCCTGAACGGCAGCGGCCGTGCCGGGGAGAAAGCGACCATCGAGTTCTACAAGAGCAAAGGGTACGATAAAATCCCGTCCCGCGGTTACCTGGCCGCCAACACCGTCCCCGGAGTCGTTTCCGGCTGGTGGGAAGCGTACAACTACGCCCACAAGGAGATGAGCGGCAGCAAGATCCCGTGGAGCAAACTGCTGGAGCCGGCGATCGAATACGCGGAAAAAGGCTATCCCGTCTCCCCTAACCAGGTGTACTGGACCAAGTACGCGACCGATCCGACCGACAACGAACTGAAAAATCTGCAGCGCTTTGAAGAGTTCCGCAAAATCTACCTGAAGCCCAACGGCGAACCGTACCAGGCCGGCGAAATCATGAAGCAGAAAGACCTGGCGGAAACCTTGAAAGTGATCGCCAAAAAAGGGGCGGACGGATTCTACAAAGGCGAAATCGCCAAGAAAATCGTCGACGACGTGCAGAAAAACGGCGGCTTGCTCACCCTGAAAGACTTTGAAAAACACACCGCCACGTGGGCAAAACCGATTTCCGTCGACTACCGCGGATACAAGGCGTACAACGTGCCGCCCAACTCGCAAGGGATGGCCTCGCTCTCCATTCTCAACATCCTGAACAACTTCGATCTGAAGAGCATGGGCGAAGGCACTCCCGACTACTACCATGTGATTGTGGAAGCGACCAAGCAAGCCTTTGCCGACCGTGACAAATGGCTGACCGACCCCGAGTTTGCCGACATTCCGGTGGATTACTTGCTGTCCAAAGAGCACGGTCAAGAACTGGCCAAGCGGATCGACATGAAAAAGGCAGCCCAAACGGTGGAGCCGCTCGATCCAAAAGGGGACACTGTATGGCTCGGCGTCGTCGACAAGGATGGCAACGCCGTTTCGATGATTCAAAGCCACTACTTCGACTGGGGCTCCGGCATCGTTGCCAAAGGCACCGGCGTACTGCTGCAAAACCGCGGCAGCTACTTCTCCCTGGATCCGAACCACGTCAACCGCTTGGAGCCGGGCAAACGCTCCTTCAACACCATCAATCCGGCGATGCTGTTTAAGGGAGACAAGCCCTACCTCCTCTATGGAACCCAAGGCGGAGAAGGACAGCCTCAGACTCAGGCCGCCCTGGTGACCCGCATCGTCGATTTCGGCTTCAGCGTACAGGACGCGATCGAAGCGCCGAGATGGCTGCACGGACGCAACTGGGGCGCTTCTTCCAACAACCTCAAGGTGGAAAGCCGGATTCCGCAGGACGTTCTGGACGAACTGATCAAACGCGGTCACCCGGTTGAAAAACTGGAAGCCGCCTACACCGATCAAATGGGCCAATCCGGGGCAATTCTGATCGATCCCGTCACCAACGTGAAGTTTGGCGGCGCCGATCCGCGCGGAGAAGGTGCAGCAATCGGATATTGATTCACTCCAGACTGCCGGGAATGTTCCCGGCAGTCTGAATGCTTTCACGCTTCAGACGTTCGAACAGGCCTGATTATAAAAGGAGGAATTCCTTCGTGTTTGTCTTCGGCAAGCTTCGAAACAAACTGATTGTTTGGTTTCTAGTCGTAGCGATCATACCACTCATCGGCACCTCCCTGTACATCACCACCAGCAGCTCAAAAATCATCACGGACAAACAGCGGCAGTCCTACATCGACCTCGCCAAAAGCACCGCCGTCGCGATGGATCAATACCTGGACAGACGGATGACGGAGATTCAGGTGCTGGCCCGTTCATCTGACATTCAATCGACGGACGCTGCCGCGAAAAACCTGTTCATTCGCTCGTTCACCGAGGAAATGAAGATCTTCGACGGCAACACCTTCATCTCTCCGGACGGGAAAGTGTCCGCCGACACGTTTCCGAAAAGCGTCGGCATCGACTTGTCCGAACGGCCGTTTTTCAAGGACGGGATGGCCGGAAAATCCAGCTATTCCGATATCGTGATCGCCAAGACGACCGGCAAGCGATCCATCGTCGTCGCCTCCCCCGTCAAGAGCCAAAGCGGCCAAATTCTTGGCGTCCTGACTGGTCTCGTCAACGTTGACCAGTTTACCGAAACCTTCCTGCAAAATCTCAACCTGGGCAGCGGCGGGTACGCCATTCTCGTGGACAACAAAGGGCTGATTCAAGCCCATCCCAACAAAGAGCTGATCGGCAAAGCGGTGGATGAAGCCGGTCTGCCGCAGGGATTGGCCGAGATCCTCAAGAAAGGCGGCAGCGAGACGGCCTCCTATACCTACAGCTACGCCGGCAGCGAGTACATGGTCGCCTATGCGCCTATTGCGAAAACGAAGTACGGCTTGTTCCTGCATATCCCCGTCCAATCCATTACGTCGGCCGTGACCGCTCTCAACAGCAACATCGCCGTCATTGTGGTCATCGTCAGCGCTCTTGTGATCGCGATCGCATTCGCCGTGTCGCTCCGGATCACGCGGCCGATCAAGGAAGTGGCCACCGTGACCAAACGCATCTCCGATGGAGAACTGACGGTGGAGCCGCTCCGCATCCGCACGCAGGATGAAATCGGCCAACTGTCCCGGGCCGTAAACGCCATGGTGGAAAATCTGCGCACCATTATCCAGCAGGTGAACGCCAGCGCCGAAAATTTGGCTGCGTCCGCGGAAGAGCTGACCGTAAACGCCGAACACACGAGCAAGGCCACCGAGCAGATCGCCACGACCATCCAGGAGGTGGCGTACGGCGCGGAGCGGCAGGTGCAAAGCGTGGAGGAAAGCGTCCGCGCGATCCAGGAGGTGTCCTCCGGGGTTCAGCAAATTGCCGCCAGTGCGGAAAACGCGGCAGATTCCGCCCTCAGGGCTTCGCAAATCGCGATCGACGGCAACCAGACCATCCAAACCGTCGCGCAGCAAATGCAGTCCATCAACGAGACGGTCAACCAGATCGCCCGCATCGTCAAACGTCTGGGTGACAGTTCCCAGGAGATCGGTCAAATCGTCCAGGTGATCACCGACATCGCCGAGCAGACCAACCTGTTGTCGCTCAATGCCGCCATCGAAGCGGCGCGGGCCGGCGAACAGGGACGCGGATTTGCCGTCGTGGCGAACGAAGTCCGCAAACTGGCGGAACAATCGGCCCAGTCCGCCCAGCAGATCGAACAGCTCATTCTGGCCATCCAGCAGGAATCGGACCTGGCCGTTCAATCCATGGAAAAAGGGACAAAAGAAGTGGCGCTCGGGATCGAGGTCGTCAACGAAGCCGGCAAGTCGTTTGAACAGATTCAGGATTCCGTGACCCACACGGCCGACCAGATCCAGAAAGTAAAAGACCACTCCCGCCAGATGACCGCAGGTACGGAACAGGTCGTCCAGTTGGTCACCCAAATCGCCGAAGTGGCGGAAAATTCCGCAGAAGGAACGCAAAGCGTCTCCGCCGCCACCGAGGAGCAGTTGGCCTCCATGGAGGAAGTCACTTCTTCCGCCAGCTCGCTGGCGAGAATCGCCGAAGAGCTGCAGGCCCACGTCAAACGCTTCAAGATATAAGCCAAACGGAAAAAGGCACCCGTGCATGGTATTATCCCCTTTGAGTAGACAGTAAAAAGCAAGTCCCTTACTGTTAACTCGGAGGGGATTTTCTATGGGGAAAATACGCAAGACGTATCCAATTGAAATAAAGAGAAAAGCGGTACATTTATACCTTGATGGCGACAAAAGTTATAAAACCATCGCAAAGGAACTTGGCATCTCAGATAAAAACATTGTGATGAGATGGGTCAAGCATTTTGAGAATGAAGGGATGAAGGGACTCGAAGAAAAACGAGGGAAAGCGGTTGGACCGAGGAAAGGAAGGCCGAGAAAATGTCTTTTCACCCTAGAAGAGGAAAACTTGAGATTGCGAGCTGAGAATGAATATCTAAAAAAGTGGCTCGGACTCGAAAGGCGGTGAAGAAGCAAAAAGAACAATCAAAATCTTACTCCATCATCCATGAAATGATGGGAACATACTCCGTTTCCTTGCTGTGCTCGGTATCCGGTGTATCACGGAGTGGCTTTTACAAGTGGGTAAAACAGCAGCAGAATCCGTCTCGAAAAATGGTGGAAGACGAGAAATTGAAAGAAATGATTAGGGAATGCCATCAAGAAGTAAACGGCATTTACGGGTACCCGCGAGTAACGGTTTGGCTAACTCAAAGATATGGTATACACGTAAATCGTAAGCGTGTGTATCGACTCATGAAGGAAATGGGGATCCAGGCACGTATTCGCAGGAAACGGAAATTCTTTGGCCGCAAAGAGCAAGTTGTCATTTCCGAAAACAAACTGAACCGTGATTTTATCGCTTCCCGTCCTAACGAAAAATGGGTTACAGATATTACCTATCTGATCTTCAATGGACGTCGACTCTATCTCTCCGTCATTTACGACCTTTTCAACAACGAAGTCGTCGCCTACAGGATAAGTAAACGGAATGACATACGGCTTGTCATGGACACGGTAAAGGCAGCCATAAAAAAAGGAGATGTGAGTGGAGTCCTGTTGCATAGCGACCAAGGATTCCAGTACACATCCCGACAATATCATAACCTACTCAAACAATATAACATTACCGCAAGTATGTCCAGAAAGGGAAATTGTCTGGACAACGCTTGTATGGAGAGTTTTTTCAGCCATCTGAAATCAGAATGCATGTATTTGCACAACTTCAAGACGGATGAAGAAGTACATCACGCTGTTGATCGCTATATTCGTTTTTACAATCACAAACGTTTTCAATCCCGGTTACATAACCTGAGCCCGGTACAATACCGAGCTCAGGCATCTTGAACTAGGGCTTGTTTAAAGTCTGTCTACTTGACAGGGGTAATACCATGCAGCGGTGCCTTTTTCTGCTCCCCGGCTGTCCCGACGCAAACCGCAGCCGTGAGGACAATTCCTCACGGCCGCTGTGATTCGATGCTCAGCGAAGGGCCAGCATCCGGTCCGGATGGTTGGTGCAGATTTGCACCTGCGGATGCCACTTCATGATCGTGCGGATCGCCTCCGGGTCGTCCACCGTCCAGGCGATGACGCCAAACCCCTGGTCGATCGCCTCGCGGGCCAACTCCCGGGTGAGAAACGGATAGGACATGGAGAGCATGTCCGCTCCCGCCTGCCGCAGTTGTTCCAGGATCATGACCGGCCGTCCGTATACGATCAGCCCGGTCTTGACCTCGGCGTCCAGCCGCCGCACCTGCCGGATGAGCTCGTGGTCAAACGAGGTGAGGTACACATCCCTCTTCATCCCGTGCCGGTCCAGCAGCGTCAGCACGCGTTCCGCCAGTCCGGGATGCATGTCGGCCGCCGTTTTCAGCTCAATGTTCAGCGTGCATCGTCCCTTCGCGGCAGCCAGCACCTCTTCCAGCGCGGGAATCCGCTCGCCGGCAAAGCGCTCGTCAAACCAGCTCCCCGCGTCAAGCTGGCGCAGTTCCGCCAGCGTCAGATCCTGCACCCGTCCGCTGCCGTTGGTCGTCCTCTCCAGCGAAAAATCGTGGAACAGGACCGGCACGCCGTCCTTGGAAAGCTGTACGTCCACCTCAATCGCGCGAATGGCCGGTTCCGCCAGCGCGAGCCGAATGGCCGTCATGGTGTTTTCGGGCGCCTTGCCCGACCAGCCGCGATGCGCCATGCAGACGTTCATGCAACGTCACCTCGCTACTTTTTCAGCAGTTTCTCTCCTTTTTCCACAACCTTGGCAATCGCTTCGTCTACGGTCGCCTGTTTCAGCACGGCCCGCTGGATCTCCGTCATGATGACTTCCTGCAGTTCCTTATAGCCGGGGACCATCGGACGCGGTTGGGCGTACTCCAGTTGTTTGACCGCCACCTGGAAGTTCGGCTCTTTCTGGTATGCTGCTTTCATCTCGTCCGACTCGACCGCTTCCTTCGTCACCGGCATGTACCCGGTTTCCAGCGACCAACGAATCGTCTGCGGGGTGTCCGTCATCCATTTGATGAATTCCCATGCCGCCTTTTTCTCCTCATCCGAAGACTTGGCGAGCATCACCAGGTTGGCGCCGCCAGTCGGCACCCCGTAACGCTTGTTGGCCGGCAGGAAAGCCGCCCCTACTTCAAACGTGGCGTTCTCCTTGAGCGCGTGCAGGTCTCCTGTCGATGTAAAGATCATGGCCACCTGCTGGTTGAGGAAATCCTGCTTGGCCACGTCCCAGGCGTTGTATTTTTCGCCCGGCGGAGCCTTCATCACACCTTCCTGCAGCAGGCTGCTCCAGAACTCCAGCGGCGCTTTTCCCGCTTCGTTGTCGAGCGCCACGCTCTTGCCGTCTTCGCTCAGGATGTTTCCGCCGCTCTCAAAGACCAGCGCTTCGTAGAACCAAATGTCGATCGGCGTGGAGAAGCCGTAGGTCGTCGTCTTGCCCCCCTCTTTTTTGGTCAGGGCCTTGGCGTACCGGCGCAGTTCCTCCCAGGTCTTCGGACCGTCGGGATCCAACCCGGCCGCTTTCAGCTTGTCGCGATTGACGTACAAGAGCGGGGTGGAGCGGTTGAACGGCACGGCGTACAGCTTGTCGTTCCAGTAGGAGTTGCCCATCAGGCCGGGAATGTATTTGTCTTCCTCCCCGTTCGCGTAGGGCCCCAGGTCCTGCAGCACCTTGGCGTCGG
The DNA here is from genome assembly GCF_001673705.2 of Brevibacillus sp. WF146. Classification (NCBI taxonomy): domain Bacteria; kingdom Bacillati; phylum Bacillota; class Bacilli; order Caryophanales; family Paenibacillaceae; genus Brevibacillus; species Brevibacillus sp. WF146. Next base: position 421,850 of record NZ_CP109943.1, on the reverse strand, counting down.
CAAACGCGCCCACCGAAGCGATCTCCACCATCGTCACGTCGGGCTGGTTTCCGGCTGAGACGGCGGCCAGCACCTTGGCGTGGTTTTCATAGTAGCTGCCTTGATAGGACGGCTTGACGACGATGCCTTTGTGCGTGTCGTTGAATTGTTTGACCATCTCTTCGATCACTTCGCCGTTGCGGCCGCCCAGCGCGTACCAAAAGTCGATTTCCACGGGCTTTCCGGCATCGGCTGTCTGCTGCTGGCCGCCGCTTCCGGAACCGGACTTCTGTCCGCCAGCCGCCTCCTGCTTGCCGCTGCACCCGGCCAGTACGGCCGTCACGGTCAAAACGCACGCCAGTATGGATACTCGAACCTTTTTCACCATGCATACCTCCTTTTTCTGATCGGGAAGAAACGCGGGTGTTCCCCTTTATTTGGATGAATAGACAAATGCGCTGATGATGTGCCGCTGGGCGATGAAAAAGATGGCCAGGACCGGCAGCACGAGGATCATGTTGCCCGCCATGATGACGTTCCAGAGCTTGCCGCCTTCCGCCGCCTTCAGCATGGAGATGCCGATCGGCAGCGTCCGCACAGCGTCGCTGTTGGTCATGATCAGCGGCCAGAAGTAGTCGTTCCAGTGATAGATGAAGCTGAACAGCCCGAACGTGACCAGCACCGGCTTGGCCATCGGTACCATGATCGTCCACATGATTGTCCACTCGGAGGCATTGTCCAGCCGGGCGGCTTCGATCACCTCGTCGGGCACCTGCATGAAACACTGGCGGAGCAAAAAGATTCCGAAGGCGCTCGCCCCGTACGGCAGAATCAGCGCCCACAGCGTATTCACCAGCCCCCACTGGCTCATTTCCACATACACCGGCAAAAAGACCACCTGGGGGGGAATCATCAAAGCAATCAGGGTCAGGCCAAACAGCAGATTCCGCCCGCGAAACCGGTAGCGGGCAAAGGCGTACGCGGCCGGCACGCCGGTCAAGAGCTGCAGGACGAGAATGCCCGCCGCCACGAGAAAGCTGTTCCAGACGTAGGTGAGAAACGGGCCGGATTCCCACGCGATGCGGAAGTTCTCCAACTGCCACGACTCCGGCCACCAGGTGGGCGGGAACCGGTACACCTCCGGCATCGTCTTGAACGCGGTCACAAACATCCAGAGAAACGGAAACACAAAGATCAGGGAAACGACGGCGAGAAGCCCCCACTCCACCGCTTTCCACGCCGCACGTCCCGCATGTCTCATACAACCTCCTCCTTCCTCCCGGCGAACCTGTGTCGAATTCGCTTCCATACCTGGCCGGATCAGGGGCCCGTCAGCGGTAGTGGACCCGTTTTCCCATCAGGCGGAAATGCAGCAGCGTCAGCAATCCGACCATCCCCAGCAGGATGACGGATGCGGCGGAAGCGATGCCGCCGTTGTAGAAATCCATGCCCTGCTCGTAAATGTAGAAGACCAGCATGTTGGTGCTGTTGACCGGACCGCCCTGGGTCATGATGTAGATCGTGTCAAACACCTGAAACGATGAGATCGTGTTGATCACCAGCAAAAAGAACAGCGTGGGCGACAGCATCGGAACCGTGATGCTGACCAGGGTGCGCCACCACGGAGAGCGGTCCAGGGCGGCTGCCTCGTATATGTCGCGGGGAATGCTTTGCAGCCCGGCGATGAAGACCACCGTGTTGTAGCCGACCCCTTTCCAGAGGCTTACCACGATCAGCGACACCAGCGCGCTTTTCGTGTCGGTCAGCCAGGTGTACGCCGGCAGTCCGACGAATTCCAACAGGGCGTTGAGCAGACCGTACTGCGGGTCCATCAGCCACATCCAGAGCATCGCGACCGAGACGAGCGAGACGATATGAGGACTGAACACGGCCGCCTGCACCAGCCCGTACACCCTGGCCTTGCGGTTGAGCCACAGCGCCAGGAAAAAGGCGATGACGATGCCGAGCCCCACCGTGGCGAGCGTGTACATCAAGGTGTTGGCGAGCACCTGACGAAAATCGGCGTCTTCCCACAGCGCGGCAAAGTTGTCCAGCCCCACCCACTCGATCTCCTCCAGGTTGAGCAGCGACCAGTCGTGAAAGGACAAGTAGATCACATACGCGATCGGAAAGAAGAAAAAGACGGCAAAGAACAGCAGGGCGGGCGCGATGTACAGGTACGGACGAATCCGCTCGGCGAAGGCAAACCGGGCCGCCGGCAGCGCCCCCGCCGATTGCGCGTTCGCCACCTCTTGGACGGCAATGGCTTTACGCATCAGACCACCCCTCCCGCCAGCGAATGGTTCCGGGTCCGTCCCTCCAGCCGTCCCAGCCGCTTCCCGGTCGCGCGGTCAAATACGTGGATGTGCGCCAGCGGCACCGACACCAGCACCGTCGCGCCGATCTCCACCATCGTCTCCGTTCCCGCCTTGACCACGACGTGTCCTCTCTCCGTTTCCACGTGGTACAGCGCGTCCGAACCGAGAATTTCCCGTGACATGATGGTGCCGCCGAGCGACCACGCCGCTTCCGCCGGGACGGCCGACGCGCCGCCCGGCAGGAGGACCGCCATTTCCGGGCGAAACCCCCACAAGTGTTCGGCCCGCCCATCCGCCGGGACGACGTTCATCGCCGGCGAGCCGATAAACTGGGCGACGAACAGGTTGGCCGGCTCCCGATACAGCTCCATCGGCGGCGCCACCTGCATGATCGTACCCTCGCTCATGACGACGATCTGATCGCCCATCGTCATCGCTTCCACCTGGTCGTGGGTGACGTAGATAAAGGTGGTGCCGAGCCGTTTGTGCAGGCTGGTCAGCTCCACCCGCATCTGGTTGCGCAGCTTGGCGTCCAGGTTGGACAGCGGTTCATCCATCAGAAACACCTGCGGCTTTTTCACCATCGCGCGGGCCAGGGCGACGCGCTGCCGCTGTCCGCCGGAGAGCTCCGAGGGCTTCCGCTTGAGATACGGTGTCAGCCCGACCACCTCCGCGATTTCTTCCACCATCGTCCGGCAGTCTTTTTTCGAGTACCCCCGGTTGCGCAGGCCGAACGCGATGTTGTCGTAGACGTTCATCGTCGGATAGAGCGCGTAGTTTTGAAACACCATCGCCACGTCCCGTTTGCCGGGCGGCAGATGATTGACCGGTTGGTCGCCGATCAGGATTTCCCCGTCCGTGACGCTCTCCAGCCCGGCAATCATCCGCAGCGTGGTCGATTTTCCGCACCCTGACGGCCCGACCAGCACGGTAAAGGAACCGTCCGGTATGACCAGGTTCAGCCCTTTGACCACCGTCTGGCTGTGAAATGTTTTGGTTACCTGCTTCAATATCACTCGTGCCATCTGGCTCCATTCCCTCCCAGTGCCCTGACGGCCAGCATCTCTTCGGCAAAGGTCTGAAAATTGGCAAAGCGCAGGTCAGGAACGGCGGACGTCCACTCTTCCGCGCCGTACCACTCCAGCACCGCCGACTTGACGCCCGCTCCTGCGGCCGCCAGTACGTCGTAGCGGCTGTCACCGATCATCAGGGCCTGCTCCGGCCGCATCTGAAGCAGGCGGAGCGCCTGTTGAACCGGTTCGGCGGACGGCTTGCCGCGCGACACGTCGTCGATGGTGACGACAACCTCAAAGAACTCCACCAGTCCCGCCAGTTCCAGCCCCGCGACGGCAAACTCGCGCTGCTTGTTGGTCACCACGGCCATCCGGTAACCGGCCGCTTTCAGCCGCTCCAGCCCTTCGCGTACGCAGGGAAACAGGCGGACGTGCCGGTCGTGATGCTCCCGGACGTAGGCGGCGTAGCTTTTCCTTACCGCCTCGCGGTCGTACGTCTCCCCGGCCGCCGCCGCGAGAAAGTCGTCCAGCGATTCGCCGAAACGCTTCAAAAGATCGTCCTGGCTGAACACCCCCGGCGCAAAGCGCTCCGCCGTACGGGCGACCGCGTCGATCACCGCATCCCGGCTGTCCAGCAGGGTGCCGTCCAGGTCAAACAACAGGCATTGATACATCCGCAAGACTCTCCTTCCATAAAGAATGGCTGCCGACAGAGACGGCGACGGCCCCGTACTGGAGCGCCTGCACCATCTGTTCCCGTTTGCGGATCAGACCGCCGGCAATGATCGGCGTCTCCCCCAGCTCCTGCCGGTATTCGGCGATGACCTCCGGCAGCAGTGCCGGCATCAGCTCAACGGCGTCCGGCTGCGTGTCCTGCACCGACTGCAGCCCCGATCGGAGGGCGTCGCTGTCCACCAGAAACAGCCGCTGGATCGTCAGCAATCCCTGCTTTTTGGCCAGCTTGATCAGCGTGTTGCGGGTGGTGACGATGCCGTCCGGCCTGACGTAGTGGGCGACAAACGCGACGCCTTCCCGGTCGTAGCTGATTCCCCCGATCCGTTCCAGATGCAGGAACACCGGCACGTCGTGCGTTTTGAAAAAGTCGACGTAGCGCTTGATCACCCCGATGTTCCCGATGGACAGCACCACCGCGCTTGCCTGCGCTTCCGCCGCCTTTTCCAGATACTTGGGCTCCTTGACCGAGGCAATCAGCTTCTGCCGGGCCAGCCGCTCGTAAAATTCCGCTTGGTTCATCCAGGCGCGCCTCCTTTCGCCCAAAACAAAACCCCCACGACATGACAATCGCCAAAGACTTCTCGATGAGAGTGCTTGGAAATGATGTCGAGGGGTTTCTCCAGGGCTCCAACCGCGGGAATCGTTCACTTGTCAATTACGATGGTACCGTTGGAAAGTTAAGGGAACGTGAAGCGCGTATTAACGTTGGGCCAGAATTTTGTAAAGGAATGCCCGTTTGAGCGAGAGTCTCGTCCGGCAGCCCGCATGAAAAGGAAAAGCGTCAGACCTGACGACGAGAAAATCGTGGATCTGACGCGCTCTCCATATCCGTGTGCTTTCAACCATTTCCATCCGGACCATGTAAAACCACCTGCCATTTTCCAAAAACCTTTTTCATTGTAAACACTTTTTCTTTGTCGAATCTAGCGAATTGCAACAATACCTTCACCTCCGTGGAAGTATTGTCCGCTTTCGTAACGCCCAACACCTTAAAGTCAAGTAATTTCGTAGTTTTCGCGGAATGTACAAAATCTCCGCGCTTAGGATAGTAACTGCCGCTTTCTTTATAGACATACTCATAGGCTTTTTCACCTTGTTTGCTTACGATCAGCGATAAATATCTTTCAAGAGCTTTTTCGGGGGTGTTGTACCAGAACGTATAGACGGCATATACGATGGCAGCCAATAACACAGCAAATCCGGCGATTGCCTTCTTTCTTTTTCCCATTTGGATAAACGGACTGATTTGCACCAGATCCTCTCCCTCTTTCTACATACTGGATATTTGTGTATAATCTTACACAATCATACTATCATTGTGCTGAGAGGAGAAGAGGGGGATGAAGGGGACGATACCAATCACGGTAGTGTTTCTGCTCTTTCTTGCGTTGGTTGTGAGTTTTGTCAGAATCCCGCCTGCTGACGTAAGCATCGCTGGCCCCAAGGAGGACGTACGCTTTCTTTTCATCGGCAAGGGAGACGGTTTGGAATACAAGATTCTCACCACGGATCAAAGAGATGATTGCCGCTCTGCTACATGATTTGGAACGTACGTGGAGCACGCCGATAAGAACGGTGCCGAATGGTGCAGCTACATACACGATCATCTTCGGAATCCCTTAAAAAAATCGTTCAACAACACGAAACTGGATCGTGAGATAATAAAATCCCTCGTGCCATCACACGAGGGACGTTTTATGGATGGGCCCCCTATTCCACCGCCACGATCGCATCCAGCGCGATGCGCGCCTCCGCCTCAATCGCTTTGGCCGTCGTTTCGGTATGAGGGTTGTACGTTTCCAACAGGTCGGCGTCGGCGTAGCCGTCGATCGCCAGGATAGAGCCGGCGCGCATGCCTCTAAGAGCGGCAATCACGAACAGCGCCGCATTCTCCATCTCCACGGCCAGCACGCCCGCCTGTTGGTACAGCTTGTGGGGAAACTCCACGACGCCGCTGTAAAACATGTCCATCGTCAGTGTCACGCCCTCGGCCACATGGAGTCCCGTGTCGCGCTTCGCGGCGGCGGCGGACAGCGCATCGACGACGCGGCGGTCGGCCACGGCCGGGAAGCCCGGCGGAACCAACTGGCTGGTCAGTCCGTCCCGGCGGACAGCCGCCGTGCTGATCACCAGGCTGCCCGGTTCGATCGCTTTTTGGTAGGAACCGGCCGTTCCGACGCGGATGATCGTTTTCACGCCGCCTTTGGCCAGCTCTTCAAAGCAGACGGCCGCCCCCGGCGAGCCGACACCGTGGCTGACGACGGCCACCTCCGTGCCGTTCCACGTTCCCGCATAGCTGTGGTATTCCCGGTTTTCCCCGATCGGCCTGCTCTCGTCCAGCAGGGCGGCGATGCGGGCCGCCCGCTTCGGATCGCCGCAGACGATCGCGCGCTTCGGCAGGTTTTCCGGGTCAACTTTCAGATTGGGCAGCATCATCAATCAAACTCCTTTTTCTCCCATTCGTCTTCCGGAATCGGCAGGGCTTCGCCGGAGAAACGCTCTTCGCGGAACGGGTCGCCGTTCAGGTGAAAACCGTTTTGCTCCCAGAAGCCGGGGTTATTTTCGTTCATGAATTCGATCCCGCGCAGCCATTTCACGCTCTTCCAGAAATAGAGGTGAGGCACGATCAGCCGCAGCGGCCAGCCGTGCTTGTCCGTCAGCGGCGCTCCGTCAAAGGAGTGGGCCAGCAGCACGTCGTCCCGGTCCAGGTCGGTCAGCGCCACGTTGGCCGTGTAGCCGTAATCGCCGTGCAGCATCACGTACCTGCCCTGCGGCGTGACACCGGCCGCCGCCAGGAAATCGCGGAAACGAACGCCGGTAAACCGGTTGTCAAACCGGGACCAGCGGGTGACGCAGTGGATGTCGCAGGTGATCGTCGTCTGCGGCATCGCCATGATGTCGGCGTAGGAGAGCGTTACGTCCCGGTCGACTTCCCCGAAGACCCGCAGCGTCCACGTCTCCAGGTCGTAGACGGGCACCTCCCCCTCATGCAAGATCGGAAACCGCTCCGTCAGCACCTGTCCCGGCGGCAGCCGCCGCGCCAGGGCCGGATCGACTGTGGGCACCCTCATCCGTTTGATTCGCTCTGCCTTGTTCATCTTCTCGTTCCCTCCCAAGTCAGTCCGTCTCCGTCTAGCGGGCGCTCTGCTGGCTGGCGGTGCTTGCGGCCGCGCCCCTGTCCTTGAGGAAGAACATCGCCGCAATCGTCAGCACGTAGGGCAGCATCGCGGTAAACTGCGTCGGCAGCGAAAAGCCCTGCAGACGGATGCTGAGCGCATCCATCAGCCCGAACAGCAGGCTGGAGGCGAGAATGCCCAACGGGTGAGACTGCCCCAACATCATCGCCACCAGCGCGATAAAGCCGCGCCCCGCCGTCATGCCTTCAGTAAACATGGTCACCTGTCCCAGCGAGAGCTGTGCCCCGGCCATGCCGCAGAGAACGCCGCACAGCGCAATGGCCAGCACCTGCAGCCGCGTCACTTTGAGGCCCAGGCTGCGGGCCGCCACCGGATTCATCCCGGCCGCCAGCACGCGGAAGCCGGTCACGGTGTGGGCAAAGAACAGATGCAGCAGAACCGCCGCCAAAAAGGCCGCGTAGACCAGCGGCGAATGACCCGACAGGATGTCCCCCAGCACGGGGATGTCTGTGACCAGGGGGATCTGCCACTGCGGCAGCCCGGCCATGTCCTTGTCGTAAAACGCCCCTTTCACGCCGAAGACGGCGCGCAGCGCAAACGTGGTGAGCCCCAGCGCGAGGAAATTGATCGCCACGCCGACGATGATTTCGTTCGCCTTCAGTCCGATCGTCATGTAGGCAAACAACAGCGAAAACAGCACGGTGACGGCGGCGGCAAACAGGACGGCCAGCGGCAGGCTGCCGGTAAAGTGGTTGCCGACGATGGCGGAAAACGCTCCGACCAGCACCAGCCCCTCCAGCCCGACGTTGAAGATGCCCACCCGGGCGCACAGTGCTCCGCCCAGTGCCGCCAGGAGGATCGGAGTCACCATCCGGATGGTGGAACTGACGAGGGCTCCATCAAACAACTCCATGCGACTCCCTCCTCTTGCTCTTGCGATTTTTCCACCAGTCATGGCTGAATTTGGCGGAGATAAACAGAATCAGCACGGCCTGTATGACGCTGGCCAGCTCCAGCGGCACCTCGGTGTTGCGCTCCACGCCCATCGCGCCCGTCTGCAGGGCGGCCAGCAGAATCGAGGTAAACACGACGCCGATCGGGTGGGAATTGGCCAGCAGCGTGGCCATCAAGCCCGTCCAGGCATACCCGGGGACGGTCAGCGCGCCGTCGACGAACCGGTAATGCGCCCCCAGCACTTCCACGGTGCCGGCCAGCCCGGCCAATCCCCCGCTGGCAAACATCGCCACAAGCATCACCCGGTCCTTGTCGATCCCGCCGTACCGGGCAAAAAACGGATTGTGTCCGAGCATCTTCACCTCGTAGCCGAACGGCGTGAACCGGACGACCCAGAACAATGCCAGAGCAGCGGCCAACGCCAACAGGAAGCCGGTGTGCACGCTCATGCCGGCGAACAGCTTGGGCAGCCAGACGCTCTTCTCCAGCATGGCCGTCTGGGCCAGCGCCGCCGAGCCTGACTTGTCCTGAAACGGTTCACTGACCAGATACCCGGCAAACAGGACGGCAATGTAGTTGAGCAGCAGGGTGGTGATGAGCAGTTGGACGCGAAACTTCGCCTCCATGTACCCGGCCAAAAGCGACCAGAGACCGCCCACGGCCACCCCGGTCGCCAGCGCGGCCAGCATTTTCACCAGTCCGGGACCGGGCAGGTACAGCCCGACCAGCGTCGCGCCGATTGCTCCCAGCACCATCTGCCCCTCGGCGCCCAGATTGAACACCCCGGCGCGAAACGCCAGCGACAGCCCCAGCCCGATCAGCATGATCGGCGTGGACCGGGCCAGCGTGGAGGCGAAAAAGTAAAAGCTGCCGAACGCCCCTTTCCACATCTGCTGGTAGGTGTCCAGGATCGATTCGCCTACCGCGCTGATGACAACCGCTCCCGTCAACAAGCCGATCACCACCGCCAACAGCGGCTGGACCAGCGATTTACACAGCTTTTTGACCGCTTCCATGGATGCTTCCTCCTGCCATCAACACGCTGATTTTCTCTTCCGTCGCCTCCGACCGCTTCAGCTCGCCGACGATCCGTCCCTTGTACATGACCAGAATTCTGTCAGACAGCGCCAAAATTTCCGACAGCTCCGACGAGACGAGCAGAATCCCGTCGCCGCTGTTTCGCTTTTCGATCAGCGCCTGGTGGATGTGTTCCATCGCCCCGATGTCCACGCCGCGCGTCGGTTCGGCGGCGATCAACAGCGGCGTCTTTTGCCCCAGCTCGCGGGCGACAATCAGTTTTTGCAGATTGCCGCCGGACAGGTTGCTCGCCTGCTCCTGCAGGTGCCGGGAACCGGTCTTGATGGCAAACCGCTCCACCCACTGCTCCACCACACGGCGGAACGCGTCCCGCAGAATGACGCCGCGACGGCTGAACGCCCTTTTGCGCTGGTAGCCCATCAAGGCGTTTTCCTCCACGCTCTCCTGCTTGGCCGTTCCCCACAGGTAGCGGTCTTCCGGGATATGGGCCACTCCCGCTTCACGAATGGCTGCCACCGGACGGTTGGTGACGTCTTTTCCGCCCAGCAGCACCCTGCCCGCCGTGATCGGCCGCAGCCCGGTGATGGCCTGCAGCAGCTCCGACTGGCCGTTGCCCGAGACCCCGGCGATTCCGACGATTTCCCCGTGGTGCACGGTAAAAGCAACGCCGTCCACGATCGTCTGCCTGTCGCGAACGGTCAGGTTTTCCACCTGCAGGAGCGGCCCGCCGGCCAGGCTCACCCGCTCGCTCAATGGCTGCAGCTCGCGGCCCACCATCAGCCGGGCCAGTTCGTCCACGCTGGTCTCCTGCCGGGAAACGGTCCCGGTCACCCGGCCGCCGCGCAGCACCGTGATCCGGTCGGCCACCTCCATCACTTCCTTGAGCTTGTGCGTGATCAGGATGACGCTCTTGCCGCTCTCCGCCAGGTGGCGTATCGTCTGCAGCAGTTCCTTTACCTCCAGCGGCGTCAGGACGGCGGTCGGCTCGTCCAGTACGATGATGTCCGCTCCCTGGTACAGCACCTTGAGAATCTCCACGCGCTGCTGTTCCCCGACCGAGCATTGGGATACCCGGGCGGTCACGTCGATCGGGATGCGGTAGCGCTCGCTGAGGGCCCGCACCGCCTCCACCGCTTCCTTGCGCCGGAACAGGCCGGCGCGCTGCGGTTCATAGCCGATGACGATGTTCTCCGCCACGCTGAAATCGGCAAACAGCATGAAGTGCTGGTGCACCATCCCGATGCCGTGTTTGATCGCGTCGTCGGGGCCGCGAAAGACCACCGGCCGGCCGTTCAGCACGATCTCCCCGGACGTGGGCTGTTCCATGCCGTACAGCATCCGCATCAGGGTGGTTTTGCCGGCGCCGTTCTCCCCGACGATGGCGTGGACTTCGCCGGCCCGCAGGGTGAACGACACATTGTCGTTGGCCGTAAAATCGCCGTACCTTTTCGTCATGTTACGCATTTCCAGACGGTACGCCATCCCGTTCTTCCCTCCTTTTTCCTGTTGGCCCGTTGCAACAGGAAACCGACTACCACAGTAGTCGGTCGCCGTCTCGTTTACTGCTGCAGCGGATCGGGCACCTTGCGCGTACCCGCCACGATCTCGTCCTTGATCGCTTTCACCTTGTTGACGATCTCTTCGCCGATGAACTGATGGAGCGGCGTCTTGCTCTCGCGCGTGACGTAGGTGACGCCGACGCCGTCTTCCTTCAGGCCGTACGTTTGCACGCCTGGTTTCAGGCTGCCGTTTACAAACGCCTTTACCGTTTCGTAAGCGGCCGTGTCGGTTCCTTTCAACTGGGACAGGACGATGTGTTCCGGATCGATGCCGGTGCGGTCGACGTCCTGGCCGGAGGTGTAGAAGCCTTTTTCCTTGGCCGCTTCAAACACGCCCAGGTCGCCTACGGCAGCGGCCCCGTAGATGAAGTCGGCTCCCTTGTTTGCCTGCAGCAGGGCCAGCTCCTTGGCTTTCGCCGGGTCGTTGAAGCTGCCGACGTAGTTGACGAAGACCTCTGCCTTCGGATTGGTCGCTTTCAGTCCTTCCTGGAAGCCGACCGTCCACTTTTTCAGAAGCGGAATGTCCATCGCCGCGACGATGCCCACCTTGTTGGTCTTGGTCGCCAGGCCGGCCGCCGCTCCCATCAGGTAGGCGGCTTCATGCTCGCGAAAGACCACGCTGCGGACGTTCGGCAGGTCCACGACGGTATCGATGATTGCAAACATGCGGTCCGGGTTTTCCGCCGCCACTTTTTTCAGCGCGTCCTCCGATTCAAACGACGACGTAATGATCAAATCGTAATTCTCCGCCACGGCCGCGCGGATGTTCTCCTCGATGGCGGCGTGGTCGGTCGACTCGATGGTTTTCACATCGACGCCAAATTCCTGCGCTGCTTTCTTGGCTCCCTCGTCCATCTGCTGGAAGAACGGGTTGACTCCGATCTTCTCCGGAAGAACCAGCGCAACCCGCTTCTTCGCGCCGCCATCCTGGCCCCCGGCTTGTCCCTTGTCCTCCGGTGCGCCGCCACCCGCCGCACATCCGGCGGCCAGTACGGCAAACGTCATCAATGCCAACAGGTACTTTTTCATGCTGCTCTCTCCTATCCAGTGACAAAAGTTTCGATTTTGCGATTCTCATACCGGTAATTTACAGGTTTTTATCAAAAATATCAAGAAAAAACACGAATATTTTGCTATAGAAACACAAGAACGTTCGACTTATTCCCCCTTTTTTTCCACAAGAGGCACTTCCATGGAAACCCTGCTGACGGTATGAAAAAAACTCTTCCCGGAGGAAGAGTTTGCCAATTATCGCCAACCTCTTCCTCATCTGTCAAAACCCACGGGTTTTGCAGGAATTGGCACCTTTCTGTACCGGGGTACAGTGGTTGCCGGGCTTCATCGGGCCAGTCCCTCCGCCTCTCTTGATAAGGTAAGGTGAATCCGCTATCCAGTTGTAATGTCTCTTATTCTAGCAAAAGGAAAGCAAAATGCAAATGATTTTTTTGTCATTTCGAAACATTACGTTTGTTGGTCCCGAAACGACTGCTGCAGTTTGCGCGACAGCGCGTTCAGCTCGCCCAGCTCCTCCGTGATTTCCCGCACCTTCTGATGCTGGTTTTCCGCCGTGGCGAACAGCTCTTCCAGATTGGCCACCGATTGTTCCGTCACGGCCGTAATCGTCGACATCTCGGCGGCCACCTCTCCGGAGCGCAGCTTCACCCTGTCCATGCTGGAGCGCACGTGCTCGACGGCCTGCAAAAACGATTCCATCCCGGCCCGAACCGCCTCGATGGAGGTGACGGTCTGAACGGCCAGCTCCTGTCCCTTGGCCACCGACGTTTCCCCGTTGCTCATGTGGCGCACGGCGTTTTCGCTCTCCTGGTGCAGCGACTGCAGGATTTCGGCAATCTCCTGGGTGGCTGTGGCGCTTTGCTCGGCCAGCTTTCGCACCTCGTCGGCCACCACGGCGAAGCCGCGTCCGTGTTCCCCGGCCCGGGCCGATTCGATCGCCGCGTTGAGCGCCAGCAGGTTGGTCTGGGTCGCGATCTGGTTGATCGTCTGCACGATCTCCTCCACCCGGTTGGCCTGCCGGTTCAGCTCGCGGATGGTGGACGAGGCCACGTTGACCGCCTGCACGATCTGCTCCATCTGCCGCGACAGCTCGTTCATCATGCCGATGCTGTCGGTGAGGCGGCGGTTGTTCTGATCGGCCTCCGCCTTCATCGCGTTGGCCTGCTCGTTGACCGCCACGATCTCGTGGTCGATCGACTGGACTTCCTCCTCGATCTTCACCGTGGAGTTGGCCTGTGCCTCCATCCCCGTCGCCACTTCGCGGAACGCGATCATCATCTCGTCCGTGTTCCGTTTGGTCGTCTCCGCGTGCTCATGCACGTGCTCCGACGTGCGGTCGAGCTGTTCCGTCACCAGTCGGATGTGGCCCAACAGCTCCGCCAGCCGCTGTTCCTTTTCCTCCGCTTCCCGCCGCGCCGCCTCCGCTTTGCTCAGCGAGGCTTGTCCGGCCAGACACAGGTAGGTCAAGCCGGCGATCATCAGCACAACGGACACGAGGTGCAGGATCAGGTTGACCTCCGTCCGGCCTTCGTCGAACATGTCGTAGAAACCGGTGTAAAACCCGACAAACGTCGCCGCGATCTGGACAATCCCGGCGGAGACGACCAGCTTCCAGTCCAGATAGGCCGCGAGGAAGCCGAGCACGATGAAGGAAAGGAACGCCGTCTCCGGGTAAGACGTAAAGTGGTCGAACGCGATGGAGTAATACATAAAGCCGATCGCCACCAGGTAGCGAATCACGTAACTGCCTTTGCGGATGAAGTAGTACGGCGAAACGATCAGCGTCACCAGCAGGCCCAGCGATGTCAGCTTCCAGAAGTTCACGCCCTCCTGATACGCGATCCATCCGGCCAGCCACAGATGATTCCAGAGAATAAAGATCATGAAGCCTTCTTTGTTGGTCAAGGTGTTGCGGACCAATTGAAACATGGTCTGAAGCATAAGTTCCTCCTTTACCTCCCGTGTGTCTGGATACAGCTCTCTTTTGTCATTATATCCTGAAAAATCTTCCAAATACTATCGGGTACATGGAAAACATGTGAAAAAAGTTCTAACGCGCCCGTAGTGCTGCCGGACCAGAAGGGGTTCCGCAATGACCGTTTGGCCCCCTTGCGAATAGGCTGATGCAGGGAACGCATTTTTCAGGAAGGGAGCGGGAACGCCGTGGAACTGAATCAACTGCCGGCAGCCGTGCTGACCCGCACGATCAGCCGTCCGAACGTGACCATTTATTACCCGCAGTTGGCCGGCCTGGCCAATCCGCAGGCCGAACAGGAGATCAACCAAACCCTGTCGCGGTACGTGCAGGATTTGATCAACCGGCAGCATGACATCCAGGTGCCGGGAACGACGGACATGCAGGGGAGCTACGAGATCAAAAACAATCAGCGGGGCATCATCAGCGTCACCCTGAACAACTACGCCTACACCTATCCGATGGCTCACGGCATGACCTATCTGAAGTCGCTCACCGCGGATGTGCAGACCGGGAAAATCTTCTCCCTGCGGGACCTGTTCAAACCGGGCAGCGACTATGTCAAGGTGCTGTCGGACAACATCAGGAGACAGATCGCGGAACGGCGTATTCCCACCCTGGAGCCGTTCAAGGCGATCCGCCCCGACCAGGATTTCTACGTGGCCGACAAAGCGCTCGTCATCTATTTTCAACTCTACGAGATCACGCCGTACTACGTGGGCTTCCCCATGTTTCCCATCTCGGTGTTCGAGCTGGAGCCGATCATCAGCGAAAAGGGGCCGCTCAGCGTCATGGCCACCAACTCGTAGCGTGCGTGGCGGGATTCGGCCATTTGTGGGATCGGCCTCATAAAAACATCCAGGCTGCCGACGATGTCGACAGCCTGGTTGATTGCCGGGCGCCCGGGTGTGGAGACGGCGGCAGCAGACGGGAACACGTACAGCGTTACTGTGCCGTATACCCGCCGTCAATCACGACCGCTTGCCCCGTCACTCCCCCGGCCTTGTCACTTGCCAGAAAGACGGCGTAGTCCGCAATTTCCTGCACGGACAGCAGCCGCCGCTGCGGAACGAGCGGGTAAATGACTTCTTCCATTACGCGTTCCAGCGGGACGTTTCGGGTCTTGGCCAGATCGGCCAATTGATTCCGCACGAGCGGCGTGTCCACGTACCCCGGACACAGCGCGTTCACGGTGATGCCGTGTGCGGCTCCCTCGAGGGCGGCCACTTTGGTCAGGCCGATCACCCCGTGCTTGGCACTGTTGTAGGCCGCTTTTCCGGCAAACCCGATCAGGCCGTTGATCGAGGCCATGTTGATGATCCGCCCCTGCCCCTGACGCTTCATGACGGGAAAGGCGTGCTTGATGGCGACAAACGGCGCCGTGAGCATGATGGTGAGCAGCCGCTCAAATGTCTCGGTCGGGAAATCCTCGATCGGCGACACAAACTGCAGCCCCGCATTGTTGACCAGGATGTCCAGCCGGCCAAACGTCTCCACGCTCTTCTCAATACTCGCCTTGAGCTGGCCTTCATCCGTCACGTCGCAGCCTGCCCCCAGGGCTTCCCTCCCCTCGCTCTGCAGCTGCTCGGCCGCCTTTTCCACGGCCTCCCGGTTGAGGTCCAGCAGCAGCACCTTGGCTCCTTCCCGGGCAAACGTCCGGGCGATTTCATACCCGATTCCGCTTGCTGCACCGGTGACCAGTGCGACTTTTCCTTCCAGCAGCTTGTTCATGATGACACAACTCCTTTTTCCGATTGGTACCTCCGCCGCTTCGTCCCGGATGCGTTCTTGACCTAGACGAAGAGCGAAGCGGCGATTGCCAGAATAAAGACGGTCAGCGTTTTCAACACGGTGATCGCGAAAATGTCCTTGTAGGACTGGCGGTGCGTCAATCCCGTAATCGCCAGCAGGGTGATGACGGCTCCGTTATGCGGCAAGGTATCCATCCCGCCGGAAGCCATCGAGGCAATGCGGTGCAAGAGCTCCGGACTGATGCCGGCCGCCTGCGCCAGTTCCAGATACTGTTTCCCCATCACTTCCAGCGCAATGGACATGCCGCCGGAGGCCGATCCCGTAATCCCCGCGAGCACGTTGACGGCCACGGCTTCGGAGACCAGCGGATGGCTGCTTGCCCCGAGAATCCAGTCTTGAATCAGCTTGAAACCGGGCAGCGTTTTGACCACGTTGCCGAATCCCACCTCGGACGCCGTGTTGAAGATGGCCAGCAGGGCCCCCATCGCGGCGGCGGTCAAACCGGAGGCGAGCTTTGTTTTCACCTGGTTCAGATTGATCAGCACCGCGGCCAGGATGCCGATGCTCAACGCGATGATCAGCGCCCAGGAGGAGGCGACGTTCTTCACCTTGTCGATTTTGAAGCTGTCCTTCAGAAGCTGCGGGTCGTACCAGGTTTCCACGGTCAGAAACCCTCTGCTGAACAGGTAGTTCGACACCAGGACCAGCGCCAACGGGAGCACGGCCAGCCAGATGTTCATGTAGGTTTGATCCCGGTTGAGCTCCGGTTCGTTGATGTGGCCTTCCCCGTACCCTTCGCCGGCCGCGGCTGCCTGTTTGCGCCTGCGCTCCAGCCAGAAGATGCCGCCGCAAAAGACCATGATGGCGCCGATAATCCCCACCAGCGGAGCGGCGTACGCATCTGTCCCAAAATAATTGGTGGGGATAATATTCTGAATCTGCGGCGAACCGGGAAGCGCATCCATCGTGTAGGTAAACGCGCCGAGGGCGATCGCGCCCGGAATCAGCCGTTTGGGAATGTTGGCCTCGCGAAAGATGGCGGCGGCAAACGGGTACACCGCAAACGCCACGACAAAGAGCGACACGCCGCCGTAGGTCAAAATGCTGCAGGCCAGCACGACGGCCAGGATCGCCCGGTTGGAGCCGAGCGCCTTTACGATCGACTGGGCGATGGAGGCGGCTGCTCCGTTCATTTCCATCACCTTGCCAAAGATTGCGCCCAACAGGAAGACGGGAAAGAACGATTTCACATAGTTGGCCGCGTTCGTCATGAACGTTTCAGTGTAGCTGGGCAGCAGCGCAAGTCCCGACAGAACGGCGGCCAACAGGGTAAAAATCGGCGCAAACACGATGACAGGGTAGCCGCGGTACGCAAAAAACATCAAGAGTCCCAACGAGACGAGAATCGCCAACACTTCGATTACCATAGAATTCTCCTTTCCTGCCCCTCGCCAAAAAGCTGAGCCCCGGCCGCCACGTTACAGCGCGGCGGACGACAGGACGCGCAGATTGGGGGAGATGATCAGCTCAGGCTCGGTACACGCTTGGATATCGGCCGGGGAATAGCCGTCCACGACTTCCACCAGTTCCAACCCCTGCGGCGTGACGTCAAGGACGGCGCGATCCGTAATGATGCGGTGAACCACCCCTTTGCCGGTCAGGGGGAGCCGGCAGGTTTTCAGGATTTTCGGCTCGCCGTACTTGTTTACATGCTCCATGATCACGACGATCTTCTTGGCCCCGTGCACCAGGTCCATGGCGCCGCCCATTC
This sequence comes from Brevibacillus sp. WF146, assembly GCF_001673705.2. NCBI lineage: Bacteria > Bacillati > Bacillota > Bacilli > Caryophanales > Paenibacillaceae > Brevibacillus > Brevibacillus sp. WF146. Next base: position 404,605 of record NZ_CP109943.1, on the reverse strand, counting down.
CCTTGACCATCTTTCCCGGAATCATCCAGTTCGCCAGGTCCCCCCGCTCGGAGACTTCCATCGCGCCCAGTATGGCGACGTCGATGTGGCCGCCGCGAATCATCGCGAACGATTCCGCGCTGTCGAACAGACAGGCGCCGGGAATCATCGTGATCGTCTCCTTGCCGGCGTTGATGCAGTCCGGGTCCACCTCGTCTTCCGTCGGGTACGGTCCGATCCCGAGCAGCCCGTTTTCCGACTGCAGCACGACCTGTTTGTCCGCCGGAATGTAGTTGGCGACCAGCGTGGGAATCCCGATTCCCAGGTTCACGTAGAAACCGTTTTCAATTTCCTGCGCGGCCCTTTTGGCAATCTGTTCTCTCGTTAACATCAGGACAGCTCCCTCCTAGCTTCTCACCGTACGTTTTTCGATGCGTTTCTGATAGTTCTCACAGCGGATGATCCGCTGCACGTAGATGCTGGGGGTATGAACCGCGTCCGGGTCCAGTTGGCCCACGTCCACCAGCTCTTCCACTTCGGCGATGGTGATCGCCCCGGCTGCGGCCATGATCGGATTGAAGTTTCGGGCCGTCTTGTTGTAGATGAGGTTGCCCAGCCGGTCTCCCTTCCAGGCTTTCACCAGGGCAAAATCGGCCCGCAACCCCGTTTCCAGCACGTATTCCTTGCCGTTGAACGTGCGGACTTCCTTGCCCTCCTGGATGGGGGTGCCGACGCCTGCCGGGGTGTAAAAGGCCGGAATGCCGGCTCCGCCCGCCCGGATTCGCTCCGCCAGCGTCCCTTGGGGAACCAGCTCCACTTCCAGCTCTCCGGACAGGAACTGCCGCTCAAACTCCTTGTTTTCTCCCACGTAGGACGCAATCATCTTCCTGATCTGCCTGTTTCGCAGGAGAATCCCCAGTCCCCAGTCATCCACGCCGCAGTTGTTCGAGATGACGGTGAGATTCTTTACCCCTTTTTCGTACAGGCCCATGATCAAATGTTCCGGGATGCCAACGAGGCCAAAGCCGCCCACCATGATGGTCGCCCCGTCCGTGATGCCGGCCAGGGCCTGTTCAATCGATTCGCACACGCTCACGTTTCGCACTCCTCCCAAGACGAGTATATGAAATCGCTTTCAACTTTATTGCAGGGATTGTGCCAAACTGTCGCACTTTTTGCAAAAACCTGTCGAGAGCAGGGTTTCTGCGCTCCACGGCCGTGACCGGCGCCTCCCATATTGACGGAATCATTCCACAATTGTGGAAAGTGACGTCCATGTTTTCGGAAACGCCCCCCGGAAAACGACGGGTTCCCGGCAGATGCCGTGATGGCGGCAGAATCTGCGTTTTCCACCACGACAAAACAAAATGGCTCCTGCTGGACACAGAAGCCATTTCGCACAAGCTGTTCGGTTTTTTGGGGGGGCCGTTACCTCGTCATGGCATCCAACGCAGCGACGTCTTCGGGGAGCAGCTTCCATTCTGCCGCCGCCACATTCTGAATCACCTGCTCCTTGTTTTTGGCGCCGGTAATGACTGTGGCTACAGCCGGCTTTGCCAGAAGCCAGTTCACCGCGACTTGCGCCATCGGCTTGCCATAACGATCTGCGATGGTGCGGATTTTCTCTGCTTTCTCCACGTTTGCTTCGAATTCCCCGTCTTTGAAAAGCGGATTGAACTGGCGCCGAACGTCATCTTCGGGAATCTTCGTCTCTTTGGTGAACTTCCCTGTCAGCAGTCCCTGAGCCAGAGGGCTGTACGGAATGAATCCCATGCCGACACGCTCCACGTACGGATACTCGGCTTGCTCCACGCCGCGCTGGAGCAGGTTGTATTGGGATTGAAGCGAAACGACATGGGCGTATTTGCGCGCTTCTTCCATTTGTTCCACGGAGAAGTTGGATACGCCGATATAACGGATTTTTCCGCTTTGGACAAGTTCGTTTAGGGTTTCCATGGTTTCCTGGATCGGTGTCTTGTGATCCGGCCAGTGCACCTGATACAGATCAATGTAGTCGGTGCCCAGGTTTTTCAGGCTTTCATCAATTTCGCGCAGGATGTTTTTTCGGCTGACATCCATCACAAAGCCGCCCTTGTCATCCCAGACGATGCCAAACTTCGTGGCGATGATGACCTTGTCGCGCACCGGTTTGAGCGTTTTTCCCAGGATGCGTTCCGATTCCCCGTATCCGTAGAAAGGTGCCGTGTCAAAGAAGTTCACCCCCAGATCATACGCGGTCTGGATCGCTTCCACGATCGCCCGTTCGTCAACATCGCCCCACCCCGTTTTTCCAGCGGCCCAGGCCCCAAATCCAATCACAGACGGAAACAGTTCGCTGTCTCCCAACCGTCTGTTTTCCATGATGATTCCTCCTCATTTTTCTTACTCGTGTTCAAACGCTGGCAGTACATATTCGGCCAACTCGTGCAGGACTTCCGGAATCGGACGCTGCGAGTGGCGGAAATGAAACGCGATATGCGCAACCCCAATCTCCTCAAGCCGTTTCAAGTGTCGAATGAGTTCGTTTCTTCCAATCGTGGCCCCGAACTTAAACGGCTCTGCCGGGTGATCCGGATCCTCGTGGAGATCCAGATGATACGCGGAAATATACGGTTTCCTCTCTGTGATGCCAAGATCGTCATGCGCTTTTATCCACTCGGCCATCTGCTGTTCGGTAGCCGCGATTCCTCGGGGATAGTTGAACCAGGCGTCCAGATGCTGAACAATCCAGTCCAGTGTTTGCGTGCCCCGGCCCGCCATGACGAGTGGAATCGTTTCTTGAACCGGCTTGGGGAGCAGATCGAGCTGGTTGTCAACCAACATCTGTTCTTTGTTCCACGCGTCCCTGATCAGGCGGACGCTTTGGCGGAAGATTTCCCCTTTCCGTTCTGCTTCCACTCCGAACAGCGGAAACTCCACCGGGCGATCTCCGGTTGCAATCCCCATCACGAAACGCCCGCCGGACAGTTGATCAATGGTGGCGGCGGCTTTGGCGACATGATACGGATGGCGCAGCGGGAGGACAATGGCTCCCGTGGCCAGGATGACCTCATGCGTGATGGCAGCCAGATATCCCAAATACGCAAAGGGGTCAAACAGTTGAGCGGCATCGCCGAAACGATATGGATCAAAAATGGGCACATCCCGCAGCCACATGGATGTGAAGCCAAGCCGATCCACCAATCGGGCATACTCCGCATGGCGCTCCATGTTCGGGACACCGAAGGGACGTCCCTCTTGTTCCGCTTGTTTGAGTCCTGCCGGTGACCAGTCGGTATCCAGGGGAAGCTCGACGCCAAACGTCATGCGACGGGACGGAATCATTTTCTTCAATGCCGAGATACCCAGGCGAACCACCTCCTTTCTCATGCGATGGAATCAACGCGGCCGCTCCGCTCCAGAACCATGCTCCACCGGGATAGAATCACGGCCCCCGCCACCATCAAGGCGCCTACCCATGAAGTATGGAGAAGCCCCAGGGAATCCGTGACCATTCCACCCAGGTAGGACCCGATCGCAATGCCGGCATTGAACGCGGCAATATTGATGGCAGAAGCTACATCCACTGCAGACGGAACGTACTTCTCAGCCAACTGGACCACGTATAGCTGAAGTCCCGGAACGTTCATGAAGGCGAACAGTCCCATGAAAATGATCGTGACAAGCCCCATTACCTTAAAAGGCGCGGTAAACAGCAGGAGAAGCAGCACGATCGCCTGGACGATAAACATGTAGAACAGCGCCTGGATGGGATTGCGATTGGATGCTTTGCCTCCGATGATGTTTCCAATCGCGATCGCGACCCCGTAGACAAGCAGGATGATGCTTACCGTGCCGGCTTGAAATCCCGTAATTTCCTGCAGAATGGGAGAGAGATACGTAAAGACGACGAACGTCCCGCCATACCCCAACGCCGTGATGATGAAGACAAGAAGCAAGCGGCCGTTTGTGACCAGTTTCAGTTGATCCGCAAATGTGGTGGGCGTTCCCTGACGGAGACGAGCGGGAACCAGAATGGCGTTGGCCAGCAGCGAAATCAGGCCAATCCCGGCAATGCCTGCAAAGGAATACCGCCAGCCGAACGTTTGCCCGATAAACGTTCCAAACGGCACACCTGTCACCGTGGCCACCGTCAGACCGGTGAACATGAAGGCGATGGCGCTCGCTCGACGGTCCTCCGGAACCAGATCCGCGGCAATCGTCGACCCGATGGACATAAAGACACCGTGGGAAAAGGCCGAAATGACACGAGCGACGAGCAGGATCTCAAAGCCCGTGGCAGTAGCGGCGATACTGTTCCCGATCACAAAGACAATCATGATCCACATCAGCAGCGTCTTTTTGGACATCGATGACGTCAGGGACGTTAAAATCGGCGCTCCGAACGCCACTCCCAGGGCATAGAGGGACACCGTGAGTCCAGCGGTGGTGACGGGAACGTGCAAATCCTGCGAAATGGATGGCAGCAAGCCCACACTGATAAATTCCGTCGTCCCAATGGCAAAAGCGCTGATGGCCAACGCGAGCAGGGCAAAGAAGCTGTGGCGCTGCGTCCCGCTGCCTATTGCGCGATGGTCATTGTGTACGGCCATAAGGCAACCTCCTCGAACAGAAAATGTTGTATGTCGATAGGATAAATAGGAATTAATGAAAAGTCGTATAATGTAACCGGAGTCCCCCCTCCAATCTTTTGGCAGAATTTCTTATCGACAACGACAAAACGTATTATGTAACATATACGATTGAATAGAAAGTACGTACTTTTTTGTGCTATTGTTACTATTCAGTGCTATAGGAACCAAACAGTAATATAAACAACAAACAGAAACTGCGATGATGCAAGGAGAGGTGGAACGGCATGAAAAAAGCGGAAAAAACGTACAACATTCCGGTGGAAGCGACATTGGAAGTCATCGGGGGAAAGTGGAAAACGGTAATTCTTTGCCATTTGACCCGTGGGCCGATGCGAACAAGCGAACTGAAAAAAGCCATGCCCGCCATCACGCAAAAAATGCTGACGCAGCAGCTTCGCGAACTGGAGGAAGATGGCGTCATCAACCGCATTGTGTACCATCAGGTCCCGCCGAAAGTGGTCTATGAACTGAATGAGTTCGGGTGGTCGCTGAAGCCTGTCCTGGATCAGTTGTGCGCATGGGGAGAGGAGTACATCAAAAAGGAGCGAGCCAACAAGAAATAAGCAAAAAAAGCAGAGCGTCTGGGCAACGTCGTTTCCCGACAACTCTGCTTTCTTTTTTCTTTTGTTTTGCTTCCAGCCCGTTCGGAAATCGGGCGTGCCTTTCCGATTTCCGGACCGCTTACACCGGTTTGTCCCGGCTGTATTTCTCCCATTTCTGATAGAAGCTGGACTTGCTGATCCCGAGAAGCTTCGCCGCTTCCAGCTTGTTTCCGGCAGCCGCCTCCATCGCCCGCATGATCGCCTCGCGTTCCGCCGCTTCCAGCGTCTCCTTCAAGGGGCGAACCGGTGAAACGGGGAGAGCCTTTCCCGATCCGGGCAGCCAGATGTGCTCCTTTTTCAGCACGTCCCCATCCATCAGATGTACCGCCCGCTCCAGGACATTGCGCAGTTCCCGCACGTTCCCCGGCCAGGAGTGGCTGCGCAGCACGTCCCACACCTCCTCGTCGATCTCCCGCACTTGAACGCCGGTTGTCTCGACGATCTGCTTGAGCAGAGTGGCAACGAGCTCCGGCAGATCCTCCAGCCGTTCCCGCAGCGGCGGAATGTTCAGGGACACCACGTTCAGCCGGTAGTACAGGTCCACCCGGAACGCCCCCTCGCGAATGCGGCTGGGCAGGTCCTGATTCGTGCAGGCGATCACCCGCACATCGATGGGAATCGGCCGGACCCCTCCTACCCGCTCCACTTCTTTTTCCTGAAGCACGCGCAGCAATTTTGCCTGCAGCGGCAATGGCATGTCCCCAATCTCGTCCAGCAGAATCGTGCCGTGGTTGGCCAATTCAAACTTTCCTTTTTTCCCTTTGCGCGCCGCCCCGGTGAACGCTCCCTCTTCGTATCCAAACAGTTCGGACTCCAGCAAGGCATCCGGAATCGCGGCGCAGTTGACCCGGATAAACGGGCCCATTTTCCGCCGGCTCCCCGCGTGAATGGCGTGGGCAAACAGCTCTTTTCCCGTCCCGCTCTCCCCGGTGATCAACACGGTGGAATCGCTCTTCGCCACCTTTTGGCAAAAGGCTTTCAGCTCTTTCATCCTGGGGCTGCGCTCCACGATCTCGTCAAAGTGGTAAATCGCCCCCAGCCGCCGCTGCAGCTCCCGTTTGTAGTAGGTCAGCTCGTCCCGAAGCTGATCCACCACCGCGGCCAATCCCGACAATTCCTGCACGTCCTGAAACAGCACGGTGCCCAGCACGGCGATGACCTTCCCGCCGTCCATGATCGGAATGCGGTTGGCGATCATGTTTTGTCCCTTTATTCGCTGAATTTGCGCAATTTCAGGCCTGCCCTGCTGCGCCACGATGTGCATCCGCGTGTTCTCGATCACTTCGGTGACGTGGCGGCCGACCACGTTGCCCACGCCCAAAAACTCGCGGTAGCTTCGGTTCATGAGAAGGATCTTCCCGTCTCGATCCGTCACGACAATGGCTTCATGAGCATTCTCGAAGACGGCTTCCAGCAGCTTGCCCATGGTTGGGGGATTCTGTTCCGTAAAAGAGCCCTCCCTTCTCCCGATACGTGTCCACTACCAGCCATTATAGAGCAGGTGGCGGCACGGAAGATACTCCTTTTTCTGAGAACCGTTCGCCCCCTCTTGAACGAGGGACCCCCATGGCACGCCGTTCGTGATCAACAGCAGACGCCCTGTCATGTCGACCGGAACCCCAAACGAAAAGAGCCTGCCCCGTTTTCGACGAGGAAGGCTCAACGCGCTGCGGTGCTCCGACAGCGGACGGCTTACGACAGCCGCTTGATGATGTTGCGGGCCATCCACACGCCGGCCGCACCGGCCTGGGCCAATCCGCGGGTGATGCCCGCGCCGTCGCCGCCGCAGAACAGCCCTTTGATTTCCGTCTCAAATTCGTCCGTCAGCTTGGGACGGGCCGAGTAAAACTTCGCCTCGACCCCGTAGAACAGCGTGTGTTCCGACGCGATCCCCGGCGTTACCTTGTCCAGCGCTTCCACCATTTCGATCAGGCTTTTCATCGTGTTGTACGGCAGGACCAGACCGAGGTCGCCCGGCACCGCCTCTTTCAAGGTCGGCTCCAGGAAGCCTTCCTTGATCCGTGCTTCGGTGGAGCGGCGGCCGCGCAGGATGTCCCCGTACTTTTGCACGATGACGCCGCCGTTGGAGAGGTCGTTGGCCCGTTTGCAGATTTCGCGGGCGTACTCGTTCGGCTTGTCAAACGGCTCGGTAAACTTGTGGGACACCAGCAGCGCAAAGTTGGTGTTGTTGGAGCCGAGCGCCGGATCTTTGTAGGAGTGGCCGTTGGCCGCCATCACCCCGCTGTGGTTTTCCACCACCACGTGGCCGGACGGGTTGCTGCAGAACGTGCGGACCCGCGTCCCCACCGACGTGTTGAAAATGAATTTACCCTCGTACAGATGCTCGTTGATCTCCCGCATCACCACATCGGACGTCTCCACGCGCACTCCGACGTCCACCTGGTTGTTGTACATTTTCAGGCGGCGTTTTTTCAGGATGCTGGTCAGCCAGGCGGAACCGTCCCGCCCCGGTCCGATCACCACGTAGTCGCTGTGGTACTCGTCCCCGTTTTTCAGCACCACGCCGGTGACGCGGTACCCGTCCTCTTCCTTCACCGTCAGGATGTCCTCCACTTCCGTCTTGAACATCATGTCGATCCGCTCGTTCAGGTACTCGTAGATGGACTGCAGAATCTGCAGGTTTTGCTCCGTGCCCAGGTGGCGCACCCGCGCCCGCAGCAGCTTCAGCCCGGCGGCGTACGCGCGCTGCTCGATGCTCTTGATCGTCTCCGTGGTCGGGTCGGTGATCGTCGTCGTCGCGCCGTGCTTCAGGTTGATCTGGTCGACGTACGTGATCAGTTCCAGCACCTGGGACGGACTGAGGTAATCGGTCATCCAGCCGCCAAACTCGGTGGTAATGTTGAACTTCCCGTCGCTGTATGCGCCCGCTCCGCCAAACCCGCTGGTGATGGAGCAGGCGGGCAGACAGCCGGCGTACTCCTTTTTGCCGGCCGGCGGCGGACACAGCTTGATCTTCTCCTCCAGGATCGGGCATCGCCTGGAGTAGATGTCGTGCCCTTTATCAATCAACAGAACTTTGGCACCCGGCGCCTTCAGCGTGAGCTCATAGCTGGCGAAAATTCCCGCAGGGCCTGCCCCTACGACAATGACATCGTACTTGTTCATGATCGCAACCTCCTCCGTATCGGACAATCCCTTGAAGAATCCCGTTCGCAGAACCGCTGCACAAAAAAATCCTGACCGACGAACGGGTATGTCAATGACACCCATTCGTAGCCAGGAATTTACGGTTCCTTGTAGAGACCCCCAAACCCTATTATTGAGGATATACGAATCGTGCGAAATGTATGCGTATGCGGTTTGACAACACTTTGCATAATAACGCACGATGTTAATTATGTCAACCACTTTGGTTAATTTTATTCGTGTTTCACCAAAAACAGGCGAATAACATTGGGGAGATCAGTCGTCTGACGACTAAAATCCGAATATTAAAATCGGCACACTTGCCTCTGCCGAATAAAAAAAGCGGGATTGCTCCCGCTTTTTCCACCCGGCTATCCAGCTGTTACGACGCCATCGTGTTCTTCGTCTTCTCTTCCGGCCAGCACTCCACATCAGACAGCCCAGGAATGTTGCTGGCACGGAAAACCGGATTTTGACCGGACTTCAATTGTTTCGTATAATCGTTCAATGCGGCGAACGCGACTTTACCCAACAGCGCGATCGCAGCGAGATTCAACAGCGCCATCAACGCCATAAACAGGTCGGCCAGATCCCAGACGATGCTGATTTTCGCCACGGACCCGAACATCACCATGCCGACCACGGCCAGGCGGTAGAGTGTCAACCAGGTGTTGTCGGTCTTGATGAACTCGATGTTGGTCTCCCCGTAATAGTAGTTGCCGATGACCGAACTGAAGGCAAACAGGAATACGATGACAGCGACAAACATACCCGCCCATGCGCCCACATGCGTACTGAGCGCCGCTTGCGTCAGAGCGATGCCGTCCAGCCCCTCTGTCGTGTATACGCCGGACAGAAGCACGATAAACGCCGTCGCGCTGCAAACCACCAGCGTGTCGACAAACACGCCCAGTGCTTGAATCAGCCCTTGTTTGGCCGGATGGGTCACATCAGCGGTGGCCGCAGCATTGGCCGCGCTCCCCATCCCCGCCTCATTGGAGAAGAGACCGCGCTTGATTCCCTGCATCACCGCAGCACCCATCCCGCCGCCAGCAACCTGTTCCAGGCCGAACGCGGATTTGACGATCAAGAGCAGAACGCCCGGCAGTTGGGTGATGTTGGTCACGACCACGTACAGCGCCACCAAGACGTACGCGCCCGCCATGACCGGCACGAGGTATTCAGCGACCTTTGCCACACGCTTGACGCCGCCGAAGACGATGATGCCCGTAATGGCCGCCAGAATCAGCCCCATCACGACAGGAGGAACGCCATACGCCGTCTGAAACGCCTGCGAAATCGTGTTGGCCTGCACGGCATTGAAGACGAGACCAAAACTGAACGTGATCAGTATGGCGAACAGGATGCCCATCCAGCGCTTTTTCAGCCCTTTTTCCATGTAGTAGGCAGGGCCGCCGCGGAAGCCGTCTTTATCTTTCACTTTAAAAATTTGCGCCAGCGTGCTTTCCACAAATGCGGACGCCGACCCGATCAGGGCGATCAGCCACATCCAGAACACCGCACCGGGGCCGCCGACGGAAATCGCCATGGCCACACCAGCGAGATTCCCGGTCCCGACCCGGGATGCGGTGCTGATACAGAATGCCTGAAAGGACGAGATGCTCCCCTTTTTCTTGTCCGCTGTGCCTTCTCCGAGGAGACGGAACATTTCGCCCGCCAATCGGAACTGAACAAACTTTGTCCGCAACGTAAAATAGACGCCCAACACAATCAACAGGGCGATCAGAATCTTGGACCAGAGCAAATCGTTTGCCGCCGCCACAGCTTTCTCCAATAATCCCAAAAGGATCGACACTTGCCCACACTCCCCCACAGCCTGAATATATCAAAAGGCAATACGCAAGATAGTTTATCACAAAACTTTCAAAAAGAAACCCTGCCAACATGAATGTTCGCTGGAAGGAAAAAACCCCCAAGCAGGAACAGCCAATCGAGGATGGCATAACAAAACCCGGTCCCCATCCGGAACCGGGCAGCGCCGTCCGCCTAGGACAGCAGCTTTCCTCTTTTCATGATCAACTTGTCGTCCAGGTACACGTCCGGCTCTTTCACGACCAGATCGATGTGCACGCCTGCGGCAATCGTTCCGCCAAAGGTGTTGTTGCTGCCAAACGCCACGTGTATCGTGCCGTACACCTTTTCGTCTTCCAGGACCACACCGGTGATGCGGGCCTTGTCGTTGGTGCCAATGCCAAACTCGCCAAGCAGGCGGCCGTCTCCATCGCCGAGGGTTTGCAGCAGCCGTTCCGCTTCCGCTCCTGCCGCGTCCACGATGCGTCCCTGGCGAACGGTCAGCACGAGCGGACTGTCGATTTACCCGATGCCGGAAATCGAGCCGTCCACCACGATCTGCCCCTCGGCCGTTCCCTCCACCGGAGCCACATACGCTTCTCCGGACGGCAGGTTGCCCGACTCGCCGGGATTGACGTAGACGCCGGTGCTGGCGATTCCACTCCGCCCGGCGATGGAAAACGCGAGCGTCTTCCCTTCCTTTTCAATGCGCACCGTTTGCGCCCTGCTGAGCAGATCGGCCACTTTCTCCGTCAAGGCTTTCACCTGGCTGTAATCGGCCGTGATCGCTCCCTCCCGAAACATGTCCGGGGTGATCGACGGCATCGTCGCCAAACGGGCTCCGTTCGCAACGGCCTCTTTGCGCGCACGGGTATGGGTGAGGGAATGCTCCGTGACACAGACTACGACGTCGGAGCGCTTCATCGCTTCACTGACAGCCGCCGGGGGCTCCTGGCCGGATTTCTCCCGCTGGGTCATGACCATCAGCACCGCTTCCGCCCCCAACTGTCGGCCGGCTTCCCACAGCGCTTCCCCCAACTCCCGTTTGGCGTCGTCGGCGACCACCAAAAAGGATTCGCCCGGCTTGAGGGCCATGCAGTTGGTCAATAGTCCCTTGCTGATGTCGGTCAGCTTCACGTCTCATCATCCTTTTCAAATCATTTCCGATACGAGCTTGGCCATGATGGCGTTGGACAACATCACCGGAAGGCCCGTCTGTTCCGCCACCAGCCGGCGGGCCTCCTCCGTGTATCCCATGCAGTCGAGCAGGACGATGTCCGCCTTGTCCTTGAGCGCTTCGGACGCCGCGCGAAGCGATTCCTCGTCGCGATCGTACGGCGAGGCGACGGCAAACACGGGATCCAGGCCATGCGGAAGATACTTGGGCCGCAGCGCCTCGGCCTGCACCTTGAGCGGCACCATCACGCCCAGACGCCGTGATCGTACCATCGCCGCCACGGTCGGCGGGATCACGCGGTCCGGTTCGATCAAAAACGCCTTCTCTGCCGAGAGGCCGGGGAACACCCCGGTGCAGAACAGCAGGATCGTGCGGATGCCCGTCTCCTCCATCTCGTGGATCTTTCGCTGCAACATCGGTTGAATCCGCTCGCGCGATACGACGACCGCTTCCCCGTTGGCCATGCGGGAGGTCAGTACGTATTCGCCCGGACCGGGGGCCAGATGGGCCTCAATGTCTTGCTTCGTCATACCGTCCAATACTCCTGCCTGCACCAGTTCCGCCCGGCCGGCGAGATGCGTCTCCAGCATGGGAGCCGCATCGGGGCGGGGGGCCTGCCCAATCGTGATCATTCCCAGACGTTTCACGGTGACCATCTCCCTTGGAAAAAATGACAGGGGGCCTCCCCCCTGCCTGTTTATCTGCCCATCGTCTGCAGCACTTTCATCGAACCGTAGAGCGACGTGATCCGCTCAAACTCGTCGGCGTCGTAGAAGCGGCAGGTGCCGTTGGTAAACTCCTTGGCCACCTCCACCGCGAACTTCACGGCCAGGGCGATGTCCGTCTCGTGGCTGGCCCCGGTACCGCAGCCGGGCACGGCCGACTGGGCGGTGATGGCCAGGCCGACCACCGGCGCGTCCGTCGCCACGCACGGCTGCAGGATGCTGTTGATGTGGTACAAGCCGTTTCCGTACGGCGTAATATCCTGTGTGGTGATCGGGAAGGTGACGGGGAGCTGTCCCGTGGTCATTTCCATGATCCGCAGCAGGTCATCGCTGACGCGCAGGATGTATCCCTCCTTGACCGTCGGGGAAATGGCGATGCCCTTGTGATTGATGACGCGATTCCCCTTGGTCGTGTCGATCGACAGGACCGCTTCCATCTCGGGAACGATCTCATGCCGGTTCATCGTCAGAATGTCGACCGGAGAGTCCATGAAGTCGACCGGTTCATGCGGCCGCGTGGGGGCGTTCGGGCAGATGTGCGTGGTCACGATGACGTCGCCGTTCAGCACATCCCCCTGCTGCTGCATGTCGGCCAGCTTGAGCGCGCTCGCCACGGCAGCCACGGCTCCGTCGGCATCCGATACCAGGCCGATCCGGCTTGGACGGGCGCCGATGCCGCCGAGGCGGCCGACGATCCCCAACGTGGGTGCCGTGCCTCCCCTGGACTTGCCGTTCCTGCCCGGAATGACGATTTTCACGAAATCGGTGCTGCCTTTTTCGCCCGATACGGTCTGCACGCTGACCTGAATCTCCGGATAGGCGGCAAACAGTTTGTTGATGGCTTCTCCGCTGACATACGCGCTGTCCATGGTTTCAAATACGGTGATCGTCTGCTTCAACGACATGAGTATCCCCTCCACACAATGTTGTCACGATTCGAGATAGGGCAGGATCGGCTTGCCGATGACGTCTTCAATCGGCTTCAGCAAGCTCCGGTTGCGCATGGTGGCGCTCAGGATCAGATTCCGGGCCGGCACGTGGATGACCGTGACCGCCTGTCCTTTTTCAATGGCTGCCGAGACAATCGGGCGTGCTGTCCGGGCGTCCAGCGTCATGATCAGGTCGGGGAATGTGGCCAGGCGTTCGCCGTCGTGTTCCAGCGTCATGTACTCATTCCAGAACGTCAGCTCGCTATCGCCGATCACCACCCGGCCGACGTCAAACCCGCCGGTCGTTTCCAGCGTGTATTCACAGACGTCCCCTTCCACGACCACCCGGCCGCCAAGTGCGGCACAGACGGCTTCGATCGCCGCTTCTCCCTTGTGGTCAAGCAGGGCCTCGCCCACTTTGATGGCCTGCCGAATCCCACCCGGCGCGCCGTTTTCCCTGGCGTATGCCACGGTCACCGGGTTGCGGGCCACGGCCACCAGTCCGCCCGCCTGAACCGAGACGCTGCGGATCAGCGAAGCGGCCTGTTCAATCGTGGACGAGACGCTCATCTCCACGTATCGGCTGCCGCGGCCGCCCACCGCCGCCTGATGCGAGACGTAGCCGGCCTGTTCGTGCAGATTCAACGAGCCCATCGTTCCCGTCGGGTGAGCCCGCCCGTTGCACGGCAGATCCACCACGGGAAGTCCGGTGACGGCTGCCTGAAACCAGCCGTTTACAGTGGTGCCCGCGCCGTTCTCGTTGGTATGGATGCCTTTCAACGGCTGCTTGACCGCTGCGGAGAGCAGCTCCAGCGCCCGCACGTAGTGAATCGGCTTGACGAATTTCTCTTTGGCGGCGGGAGCCCCGACCAGCGAGACCGTCACCAGCAGGTCGTCGTCCGCCAGTTCGTCCGGCGTGACGAGCCGCGGCTGCCCCACTTCCAGGGCGAGCCGGCCGATCTGCAGCCCGTCCTCAATCCACCCGCCACCGCCGCCGCCGAGAACGGCCCCGCCGTACACGGCGGCCTCCATCATCCGTCCGTCCAACAGGATTGTCGCCATATTCGCATCCCCTTACTTTTTGCTGAATTTGAATACGGAGGTAAAGAAGCTGTACAGCGCATCCCCGGCGATAAAACCTGCCGCGAGAATGCTCATCGGCGTCTCCGCTTCCCTGCCTTTTACCTTCAGCACGATGGTGCGGATCAGAATCCCGGCAATGACCGCCCAGCCGGCCCCCGGGTTGAGAATCAGCAGGCCCGTCGCAAACAGGACACCCAACTGGCGGCTGGGTCCGCCCAGGAACTGCAGGATGGCGCCGGGAATCGCCCAGAGGAAGAGCTGCTTCGCCACTTCCGGCGACGTCCCCGCTTCGATCGTCTTGACGTATACGGTGTCGACCGGCGGAACCAACCCTGCGGCAAAGTACCCTTTGTAGGTGAAGAGGACGGCGACCAGCGCCACGCCAAAGGCGATCATGCCGGTGATGTACTGCTGCTTGCGGCCGTGCAGCTCGAACTCCCTGTCTTTGCCGCCGCCGCGCAGGATGTGGCCGGTTTTCAGGTCGTAGCCCATATCGGCAAAGGCGGGGCCGGTCGCTGCGCTGAATCCGACCAGGAGGCCCAGCGCCACCGGCGGGAAGCCGATCAGCATCCCGATTATCAAGGTAATCAGGGCCACGGCAAAGGCCGGGAACCAGCCCGAGTGCATCGCCGCGATCCCGACGATCAGCTCGTGAACGTAGGCGGCAAAGGCGGCAAACAGCAGAAAGGCGACAAACATGCCGGCCGACATCTCGGTCATCAATCCGCCCAGCACGGCAAGAACCAGGGCGACGGCCAGGTAGGCGGCAAAGCCCAATCCCAGCGTCCGCGTCGTTTCCCGGTCGCTGCGGGTGTAGGTCTCCTCCTCTGTGGCGGCCGTTCCGGACGAAGCCGGAGCCTCCTGTTTCTTGCGCTTCATGATGATCATCGTGACCTGGACGAGGGCGACCAGACCGGCGCCGATCATGAAGCCGTGCGGGATGAACATCTTGTTGACGTCAATCCCGAACAGCGGCACCGAATATTGCCGCAGCAGAAGGCCGATGCCGAACATCGTCAGGGCCCAGATGTTTCCGATAAAGGCCACGCCAAAAGCGGACATCGAGACGCCCAGATAGGAACCGAGCAGACCGCCGGCGGCCCCTACTCCGAGCAGGGCTGCCCGCTTGCCCCCTCTGTCCCCGGCGATGATCGATTCGGCCGTAGCCACGCCGGGCGGCCATGTGCCCGAGGCGGGGAAAATCCGGGAGTCAAACAGTTTGTAGAGCAGTGCGGCGTCCACAAACATCGCCAGCGCCGCTCCGATCAGCATCGGCATGATCAGGTCCGTCTCTCCCATCACAAACGGAATGCCGATCGGGATCAGCAGGCTGTTGGCCGCCCCGAACGTCGCCGACGAGATGGAAGTCTGCACCAGATTTTGGCGGTGAATCGATTTGTACTTGGCAAACATCCTGATGGGAATGCGGGCGATCAGCATCGCCACCAGCGCGCCGATAATCGCCGTGTTGGGGGTAATCCCCAGCGTGGTTACGAGCTGCATGCCGATGACGGCGCCGATCACGGCGGTGGCGATGTTCAAGAACAAGGCAAACGGTTCAAAAATGGACGGATGTTTCTCCTTGTCCGTCTTGTGTTGCTGCATGATGAATACAACCCCCTTCTCCTGACTTACTGAATGCGCTGCAGCAGCGTCTGTATCTCCTGCTGCGCCTCTTTCAATGCGCGCAGCGCCGCCGGCACCGCGTCCGCCGGCATCCGGTAATCCGGTCCGGCAATCGTCAGCGAGGCGACGACCCGCTTGTCGTAAGCAAACAGCGGCACGGCGATGCCAAACACATTTTCCGTATACTCGCCCACGGAATACGCCCATCCCTCCGACCTGATGCGCGCCAGATCGCGCAGCAGCTCGTCCTTGTCGAGGATCGTCCTGTCCGTTTTCGGTTTCAGCCCTTTGGCTATGATCGCTTCCTGCACATGGGGCGGCAGGTAGGCCATGATCACCTTGTTGGAGGCGCCGGCGTACAGAAGGGTCCGGCTTCCCACCGACATGGCGTATTTGACCCGCTGTGTGCTCTCCGCCATCTCCAGGCAGATCCCCTCCATCCCGTCGAGCCAGGTCAGGATGACGGATTCTCCCGTTGTTTCGGCCAGCCGTTTCATGACCGGATAGATGATTTGCGTAATGCTCATATGGTCCCGCAAAATGGCCCCGTACTCCAAAAACGTAATCCCCAGTTCATACTTTTGCGTTTGTTCGTCCTGCCGCAGAAACCCGTGCCGCTCAAACGTCGCCAGCATCCGGTAGACGACAGGGTGGCTGATGTTCATCTCCCGGGCCAGCTCCCTGACGCCCCACTGCGGCCGCTCCCGCGTGAAATACCTGAGCAGGTGCAAAGCGTTGTCCAGCGTTTTCAGCACATTTCATCCGCCCTTTGTTTCGCATATCGAACCGGTGTTTCGTTTTACAGACGCAGCATGCGTACGGGGAAGCCTCGCGGGCAAGGGTAATCGCTGTGGATTCATCTGCTGGAAAGCCCTTCCCTCCCTTGGTTGGCAATCGATTTTTTATTATTTTGTTAATTGCCACTATAACAAAAACGGGTCATCTCCCCCTATGGGAAGCGACCCAAAAGTAAGCGCTTATTTTTTGGCGGCGTCACAAATCGTTCGGCCGCTCAAGCGCGAGCGGCCATCTTCCACGCCCTGATCGCCAGGTCCAGCCGCAAACGGGTTTCCGCATCGTTCAAGTCCACCCCGAGAATGTCCCGGATCCGCTCCAACCGGTACAGGACCGAATTGCGATGGATGTACAGCTCTTCACCTACCCGCTTGGTCTGACCGCCTGTCCGCAAAAACGATTCCAGCGTGGGCAGCAATTCCGTGCCGTATTCCCGGTCGTACGCCGCGAGCGGTTCGACCAGCGTCTGCGTCAGTACGGCCAGGGACGGATGTCCGGTGGCGTCCTGCAGCAGGTCTTCCACCAGCACGTCGTGAAAGTGGACAATCCGCTCCCTGGGCCGCACGAGGCTGCCGATCCGAAGCGCTTTTTGGGCCTCGCGGTAGCTCTCGGTGATCTCCTCCAGGCGCTCACGAACGCCTCCTACGCCACACACCAACCGCTTGCGATCGGCCGACCGTTTTCCCGATTGGGTCAGTGCCCGCAGATAGTCAACCGCTTCCTCGCGCTGCCGGGCCACATCCCGGTGCGCCGTGGTGCAGAGCACGGCAATCTCGCCGCCGACCAGCACGCCCCTGCGCGTCGTTTTTTCGCCGGCCTGGATGTCCTTCAGCAGGTCGTGCAGCAGGTCGTCCATCGTTTCCCCCTGCCGCTCTTCCTCCCGGCACGGCCGGATCACCATCACGTACTGACGGGCACCGTGCGGAATTCCCAACTGCTTGGCCCGGTAGCGAAGCAGTTCCTCCTCGCCGGACGTGCCGGACAGCAGGTCGACGAGAAACGACTCCTGTTCCCGCTCCCGCTGCAATTGCAGCGACTGGCGAATGGTGAATTCGATCGCCAGGATCGTGACAGCCTGTTCCAGACACATGTGCGCAAACCGGTCCTGCTCCTCCAGCCTGCGGCTGATCGCCAGATAGCCGAGCACCCGGCTGCCCACCTGCACGCTGCGCTTCTCCGCGATTTCCCGCTCCGAAAAGCGGGACGTGCTGCTCTCCACGTTTCCCTCCTGATCGAGCACGGCCGCTTCGCAGTGCAGCAGCTGCCCGATCAAGACAACCAGTTCCGTCGTCCGCCGGTTCAGCACCAGGTTGGTGAACTGCTGGTTGACCTCCTGCACTTCCCGCAGCACGGCCGCCTGCCGGTTGACCAACACCTCCATCACGGAGTGGGTCAGATCGATGGACGGAATCTCCGCCGGAATATCGATCAGCGGAATGCGGTACGCGTCGCTTTTGCGGAGCGCGTCCGCCGGGACATCCTGCAAAAAGCGTTTGGTCTTGATCGCAACAGCCGCCCCACCCACCCGATGCATCTCGTCCAGCAGGCGGCACAGCAGGAACGGCTCATGGCGGACCGAATACCCGGTGGTCACGATCAGTTCGTTGGGACGCAGCCACCCGGTCAAATCGGGAATCTCCATCGCATCCACGTAGTAGATTTCGTTTGTCAGCCCGCCGCTTCCGGCCAGCACCTTGGCTTGCCGGAAGACGGGGAGCTGCAGCAGCTGTTCGACCGTAAAAGGAGAGGTCGCCATCCGTTCACCTCATCTCTCCGTTTTATCCCGATGCTATCATGATTCCCGTTTTTGTTCCCATGAAAAATTGCGAAAAAGAGCCGGTACGTTTCCGCCGCCATTCTTTTACCGCCTCCCCGCCTGCGGCCGGCCCGCCAACAAAAAAACACCCTGTCCTCACTGGACAGAGTGTTCGTTGCGCCGCAACCGGCAGGGTGTCGTCACGCTTCCTGCTCCTTCAGCGCCTTCTCCAAAGCGGCGATGGCTTCCGCTTCGTCGGCACCGTCGGCAATCAGCGTAATTTCCTCGCCTTTGGCGACCGCCATGGACATAATGCCCATGATGCTTTTTCCGTTGGCTGTTTTTTCGTTTTTGACAATCTTGATCTCACTGGCGAAAGACGACGCCAGGCGCACAAAATTGGCTGCCGGTCTGGCATGCAGACCGTGCGGCAGCTCGACGACCACTTTCTTTTCGATCATGGGGGTACACCTTCCTTACATGCCGTTTCCTGCAAAGGTTTTTCGAACAAACGCTTCCACTTCTTGCGACGTGCTCATCGACAAGATGGTGTCCGTGTAACCGGCCGCCGTCTCCTTGGACAAGCGGCTGATCTGATAGCGGGCGGGCAGGATGCTGCCGGCGCTCATGCTGAACTCGTCCAGTCCCATTCCCAGCAGAATCGGGATGGCCACCGGATCTCCGGCCATTTCGCCGCACATGCCGACCCACTTGCCTTCCGCATGAGCCGCCTGGATGACGCGGTGAATCAGGCGCAGAACAGCGGGATGATAGGGCTGGTACAGGTACGAGACCCGCTCGTTCATCCGGTCGGCCGCCATCGTGTACTGAATCAGATCGTTGGTGCCGATGCTGAAGAAGTCCACTTCCTTGGCAAATTGATCGGCGATCAGTGCTGCCGCCGGGATCTCAATCATGATACCCACTTCCAGCCGATCCGATACGGCGATGCCCTTGTCCAGCAGGGCTTGTTTCTCCTCTGCCAGCACCGCTTTGGCCTGACGAAACTCTTCCAGGGTGGCAATCATCGGGAACATGATTTTCAGGTTGCCATAAGCGCTCGCCCGCAGCAGGGCGCGAAGCTGCGTCCGAAACAGGTCCTGCTGCTCCAGGCAGAGGCGAATGGCGCGGAATCCCAGGAACGGGTTCATCTCCTGCGGCAGGTTCATGTACGCCAAGTGCTTGTCCCCGCCGATGTCAAGCGTGCGGATGACGACGGGCTTTTCGCCCATTTGCTCCAGCACCTGCTTGTAGGCCTGGAACTGCTCGTCCTCCGACGGAAAATCATCCCGCCCCATGTAGAGGAATTCCGTGCGGAACAGCCCGACGCCTTCCGCTCCGTTCTCCAGAGCGCCGGCCAGATCCTGCACACTGCCGATGTTGGCGGCCAGCTCGACGTGAACGCCGTCCTGGCTTGTGGTAGCGGTATGGACCAGTTTGGCCAGCTCGCTCTTTGTCTCTCGTACTCGTTCTCCTGTCTCTTCCGGAGTGGGGTCGATGATGACGAGACCTTCATGCCCGTCCAGAATGATCGTCACCCCGGCCGCTGCCTCCCGGGTCACGTCCGTCGTCCCCACCACCGCGGGGATTTCCAGGGAGCGGGCCATGATTGCGGAGTGGGAGGTACGGCCCCCGATGTCCGTGACAAAGCCTTTGACATAGCGGCGATCCAGTTGGGCGGTATCCGACGGCGTCAGGTCCTCCGCCACGAGAATCACCTCTTCGGCCAGATCGCTCGGCGCCGCAAACTCCACGCCCAGCAGATGGCAGAGCACCCGCTTGGTCACGTCGCGAATATCCGCCGCCCGCTCTTTCATGTACTCGTTGTCCATCTGCTCAAACAGCTCGATGAAGGTCTGCGCCGTCTCGTGCAGCGCACTTTCCGCGTTTACCTTTTCCGCGGCGATTTTTCCCTTCACCGTCTCCACCAGTTCAGGATCTTCCAGGACCAGGAGATGGGCTTGAAAAATTGCCGCCTTGTCCGGCCCCATTTCCCTTTCTGCGCGCTCGCTGATCTCCCGCAGATCTGCCTTCGCCTGTTCCAGGGCATCCGTCAAACGCTTGATTTCGCTCGACGGGTCCTCGACCGAGACCGTTTCGATCTGCAAGTGGGGATTGGCGAGCAAAAACGCCTTGCCAATCGCCACCCCGGACGATGCGGCAACGCCAACGATTGTTTTGGACACATGCCCTCCTCCTCTCTTAGTTTGTCTTTCTTCTGGCCTGCAACTCCCGGGCGTGGTTCATCACGATGGAAAAGAGGGCGTGATTCACGCGAATGCCGGTGTACGTCTTGAGAACGTGTTCCAGTCCGAACCGCTGGATATCTTCCGTCAGTTGGACCGCCTCGGGGTCCTCCCGGAAATCAAACAGCAGGGCGGCTGCGATCCCCAGCCCCAGATGCTCCGGCACGATTCCGTGATCGAAGCACTGCATCGCCGGACCAACCAGCCGGTCTTGCGGGGCCAGTTTGCGAATGGGCGAACGTCCCACGCGCGTCACCTGGTCGGTGATGTACGGGTTGGCGAATCGGCCAAGAATCTTTTCCACGTACTCCTCATGCTGCCCCTTGTCAAAGCCGTGCTTGGCGACCAGGAGCGCTCCCGTCTCCTGCAGGGCCTGCCGGGTCGCGCGGAGAATCTCGTCGTCCCGAATCGCTTCGTCAATGGCGGCATACCCCATCTGATAGCCCAGATAGGCGATCATCGCATGCCCCGTATTTACAGTATACAACTTCCGCTCGATATAGGGCGTCAAGTCATTTACATAAGTGACACCTTCGATTTGCGGGATGTCCCCGATGATATGCGATTGATCGACGGCCCATTCGAAAAACGGCTCTACCGTTACCAGCAGCTTGTCCTCGTGTTTTTGCAGGGGCACGATGCGGTCGACGGCCGCGTTGGGGAAGCCGACCAGCTTCTCCGCCTTTGCCCGGACCGCTTCATCGAGCTGCGCGAACACGTGGGTTTTCAACTGCGCACTGCCGCCGATCATGTTTTCGCAGGCGATGACGTTCAGCGGCCGATCGGTGTGTGTGATCCGCCGAGTGATGCCTGCCGCGATGGCGGAAGCGATATGGGGCAGCACATTGGGCCCCACGGCCGTGGTGACCAGATCGGCATCCGCGATCGCCTCGGCGACAGCCTCCGTATCCTGGCCGTGGATGGCCCGGACACCTTCCACGACGGAAACCGGCGTTCCTTCCATCGCCAGTTGAACCGAGTACGCTTTCCGGCTGTTGATCTCATCGACGAGCTCCTGATTGACATCGATGAAGCAGACCTCGTACCCAGCCTGGTGAAGCAGTTGACCGATAAAGCCTCTTCCGATGTTCCCCGCTCCAAAATGAACAGCCAGCATGATTACATCCCCTCTTCAAACAGTGCGATGATCTCTTCCGCCGTCTTCGCTTGAACAACGCGGTTGACATTTGCCTCGTCGGAGCAGATCACAGCGATATTGGACAGAAGCTCCAGGTGTTCGTCACCGACAGCGGCGATCCCGATCAGCAGGTACGCCGTGTTTCCTTCCCCAAAATCGACGCCGTCCGGAATCTGCACCACGGAGATGCCGGTCGAGCGAATGGCCTCTTTGGATTCGTTGGTGCCGTGCGGGATGGCTACGCCGCTTCCGATATAGGTGGTCACGATCTCTTCCCGCTCCAGCATTTTGTCCACATAGTCCGCCGTGACGTGGCCCGCCTTCACCAGCAGCTCGCCGGCCAGGCGGATGGCTTCCGTCTTGTCGGCCACTTTTGCATTCAGCATGATTTTTTCTGCGGATAATACTTTGGTTGCCATACTCATTGTTGCGCTCTCTCCATTCCCGTTTTTTTTCGACAAAACTGATAGAGTCTCTCTGCCAGGCAGTCGGCGATCCGCTGCCGGTCGCCCGCTTCCAGTGCGGCGATCATCTCTTCCTCGATCAAGAGGGAGCTGATCTCGCTCAGCACTTCCAATCCTTCTTTGGGCACATCCCTTGGCCCCAGGAGCAGGAGCAGGTTTTTGATCGGCATCTCCCGTTCGTCCATCGACCTCAGCCGGATCGGCTGGCGCAGCACATGCACCGTAAACGACGGCCGGACTACCTGTTCGTGTTTGCCGTGAAACAGCGCCAGCGTCGTGCCCGGAATGCCCAAGCCGCCCAGTCTCTCCCGTTGCAGGAGCTGCCGGACGACCGGTTCGGCTTCCCGAATGGCGCCAAGTTGGACCAAATCGCCGCAAATCCGGTCCAGAATCTCCCGGATGTCCCCGCTGTGATTCTCCAGCCGCCGCATCTGAAACCCGTCCAAGAGTTCGACCGCATATCCCGCATACCGGTGCATCGCTTTCAACCGCTGCTCCGGCCCTTCCCCGCCCGCACGAACGGCCTCTGTGGCACGGGATGCACGCGACCGACTCAGGTTGTGAAGATGGTAGGCGATCTTCTGGATGTCCTCTTTTGGCAGCAGGGGGCTGACCACAACGTACTCGCTCGGGTCCATCGGCAAGGGGATGGTGGAAATGATGACATCGTATTCGCTTTTGGGGATTCGCCCCACCTCGAACAACGACAGGTTCTGCAGGCTGACGATCTCCGGAATCTCCTTTTTGATCCGGGTCGCCAGAATCTTGGAAGACCCGATCCCGCTGGAGCAGACAACCAGCGCCCGATAGCGCTGATGCGCCTGTGACGTCCGTTCCACGGCCGCGCCAATGTGCATCACCAGATAGCCGATCTCTTCGTCCGGCACATGCAGCTCGGGAAACACCTCCGAGACCGCTTCCCGGACGACGCGGAACAATTCCGGGTAATTGTCCCGGATCTGCTCCAGAATCGGATTGCGGATTTCCATCTGGCGCTTGAGCCGGTACAGGGCCGGCTCCATGTGCGTCAGCAGTCCGTGAAACAGGGACGAATCGTACCGCAGGGGAATCTGCAGCCGATCTTCGCAGAGCCGGATAAACCGCTGCGTCTTGGCCATCAGCTCCACATTTCCCGGCCAGTAGAGATCCTCATGGGCGCTTCGCAGCTTGGCCCCCCGCAAGTGCATGGTGATATACCCGATCTCCGCGGCGGGAATCTCCATCTGGAAAATGTGCGTCAGCCGCTCCATGATCCTCTCCGCCGCCTGATACTCCGGTGTACCCTGCAGTTCGCTCAGGGTATGTTCGTCAAAGTGGATGCTCTCTCCCTTTTCGATCCGCTCGACGGCGAGTGCGAGGTGAATCACCAGACCGATGTAGGCGCTGTCCGCCAGCGGGTAAGGCAGGTCGTCCTCCACGTGCTTCAGGGCGTTTTCCACCTTGATCAGCTTTTCCTTGTCGACCAGCCCCAACAGGCGCTCCGAGATGGAGTCGATGTCGCGCAGCGATTTGTTCTGGATGTTTTCCTTGATCAGCCCGATCAGTTCGTGTTCGTTCAAATGTTCCGCGATCAGCCGGCTGATCGCCTGCCGCTTGGCCGACTCGGAGCCCTGGATTTCCACGCCGTAGCCCCGCTTGCGCACCAGCGACAGACCGTATTTGTCCAGCACGTCCTCCAGATCGTCCAGGTCATGGCTGATCGTGGCCGTCGTCACTTTCAGGTCGAGCGCCAGCGAGATCAGCTTGACCGGCTCGGTCGCCTCCAGCAGCGTGCACAAAATGATCACTTTCCGCTCTTCCGCGGTGTACTCGGTCGTCGTCAGGTCAAACAGCGCCAGGCGCAGCGCTTCCTTTTGCTCCGGCGGACCATGCAGCTCCACGCCCAATCCCGACTTCCTCACCAGCTCCAGGCCGTGCTCGCGAACCGTGTCTTCCAAGGCGTCCAGTTCCCGGTGGATCGTCCGGGCGCTGACTCCGATCCGCTCGGCGATCGCGCCCACGGTAAGCCCCGGTCCGTCCTGCAGCAGTATGTCGAGGATCGTCCGTTGTCTCGAGGATACACTCATCGTTCCATCCCCTTTTGTACAAAGCCGGAAAACGCTAGTTTGCACTAGCGTTTATTCCTCTTAGCCTAAACGTTTGACTAATTTGTCATACTCCGGGCTGTTCAGGAAGTTGTCGATGGAAATGTGTTCCGCCTGCGGCGCCTTCAACTTGGCCCGTTCCGTCAGCGACTTGTGCGTGATGACAATGTCCGCGTCGTCCGGGATGTCGTTGATCGCCGTATTGATGACGGTGATGTCGATTCCTGCATCTTTGAACTTCTTGCGCAGGGACGCTGCTCCCATCGCGCTGGAACCCATGCCGGCGTCGCAGGAGAAGACGACTTTCTTGACTTCTTTTTTCTCCGCCACCGCCGTGTCGGCTTGAGCTTCCTCCTGCTTTTTGCCTTTGAGCTGCTGCATTTTTTCCGTCGCTTTTTCCAGCTCGTCCGCATCCTCAGCTTGCCCGCCCAGTTTCAGCAGGAATGCCGCGATGAAGAAGGAGACGGCGGCTGCCGCGACGACACCGGTCAGGACCGGGAGCAGCCCACCCTTGGGTGCCATGGCGCTCAGCGCGAATACGCTTCCCGGCGATGGCGGCGCCACCAGGCCGGCGTTTAACAGTGTAAAGGTAAAGACACCGGTCATCCCGCCGCCGATGACGGCCAGAATCAGGCGCGGATTCATCAGGATGTACGGGAAGTAGATCTCGTGAATGCCGCCCAGGAAGTGGATGATCGCCGCACCCGGCGCCGATTGTTTCGCCGTGCCTCTGCCCACCAGCCAGTAGGCCAGCAGGATGCCAAGCCCCGGACCCGGGTTGGTCTCCAGCAGGAAGAAGATCGACTTTCCGGTCTTCGCCGCCTGATCCAGTCCGATCGGACTCAGAATGCCGTGGTTGATCGCGTTGTTCAGGAACAGAACCTTGGCCGGTTCGATCAGGATGCTGGCCAAGGGCAGCAGTCCGGCATCCACAATCGTTTGTACGCCGGAAGCCAGCGCTTTGCTCAAGCCGGCCACGACCGGCCCGATCGCGTTGAACGCCAGCAGCGTCAACAGCCCCCCGACAATGCCGGCGGAGAAGTTGTTGACCAGCATCTCAAAGCCGGAGCGCACTTTCCCTTCGATCAACTGGTCCACCTTTTTCATGACCCAGCCGCCAAGCGGCCCCATGATCATGGCACCCAGAAACATCGGGATGTCGGCCCCCACGACGACACCCATGGTGGCCACCGCACCAACGACTCCGCCGCGCACGTCGTGGATCATCTTGCCGCCCGTATAACCGATCAACAGCGGCAGCAGATAGGTAATCATCGGGCCAACCAGTTTGGCCATATGTTCATTGGGCAGCCAGCCCGTCGGAATAAACAGCGCCGTAATCAAGCCCCAGGCGATAAACGCGCCAATGTTGGGCATGACCATGCCGCTTAAAAAACGCCCAAACTTTTGCACAGAGACGCGCAGTCCGCTCTCCATCTTGTTGCATCCCCCTTCTTTTTTCTCTATATTGTTGACAAAATTTAATTGTACGACTCCTATTACAAATATAAAGCGTTTACATTTCTGTCTCAACAAAATGTAAGTGGGGATTTGTCCATTGGGTTGTTGACAAAAGTTAATAAAGCCAATTGGTATTTTTTGCAGGAAAGCGGGTGCGGCTGCTTGTGACGGAGGTTCGCGATATTTCCTAGTGTGTCAGACGTCTGTTGGAGTATGTGCACTCTCACACCGCGACATTCATCGTCCGACTGACTCTCTACTGTTATTTTCTCTTTCATGCGCCGCCCACATTCGGCAGGAGCGTATTTTACACTGGGGTTTTAGGGGAGAGATTCATTCTTTAAGAAACGGCCCATAATTTGGAGGAAAACCGAAACAACAACGACACGTAACCGTCTATGTAAATAGGAAATATTACCATTTAAGTAAAACGAAGGAAAACAGTAACAATGAGACACAAACGAACCGCATTGTGGCTTGCCATTCAGGAGCAATTTTCAAAGATTTCTCCGGAGCGGCTATCAAGGAGGTAGTAAAGCCGTCCTTTTAAGAAAAAAAGTGACGAGTTCACGTGCCAACCACAAAAAAACGCCCAATCGGTGTACCGGGCGCAGGTTAGATCATGCTTATAATCAAGACGATCTGTCCTCTCCATACAACAGGTGAAGGCTCCCCATTGCCTTACCGCAGCACGTAGGTGGCAAGCACGCGCTGCAGTTCGTAAATGTCCAGGCTTCTGTTGAACTGCTTGATGATCGGCGTCTCACTCCCCGATATCCAGAGCTTCAACTCCGCGTCCAGATCGAAATGGCCCGCCGTCTCAATGCTGAAATGATGAATGCTTCTGTAGGGAATGGAATGGTACTCCACCTTTTTTCCGGTCACTCCCTGCCGGTCGACCAGGATCAAGCGTTTGTCCGTGAAAAGGAACATGTCCCGAATCAGTTTATACGCCTTTTCAATGCGCTCGTGGTCCGCCAGGATGTTGGCAAACTCCTTTTGCACCTCCGCGATGCTGACCTCTGACGCGTTTCCCATCAGACCGTCAAAAATGCTCATCATCCCGCCCCCTCGTTTTACTCTTTTCGCTTGCACATGCCTATATTATCATTCATCACTCCAAAATCAACCGGCCAAACGCCGTTCGGAAAGGAACCAGGAGGAAAACATGAACCCAGCCGCGATCCTGACAGCTGGGTGTATTGATTATGAACTAAAACGGCCGCTCATCCCGTCTCTTTCCAACCGTGGGCCGTCCTTTCCCCGGGCCGGCCTCGCTTGCCGCTCCGATACCCTCTTGCTCTGCCGCTGTCGGTACCCTTTTTTCGCAACCCTCAGCGGCTTCTCGTCAGTCAGGCGGACCGGTGTGGTGTCCGGTTCCTTGGTCAGCATCTTGAGGGCGGCGGAAACCAATGTCACGGAATCCACCTCGTTGAGTAACTGCTCGGCCATCGCTTTGTAGAGGTTCAGATTGCCTTCTCCCGTCGCTTCCAACAGTTTCTCCACGGCCAACCGCTTCTGGCCCTCGAACGCCTCGGCCATGCTCGGGACCGGAAGCCGCTCCATTTTGCGGATGGTGGTCTTCTCGATGTACCGCAGATGATCCGCTTCACGCGGCGTGACAAAGGTAATCGCCAAACCCGTCTTGCCCGCCCGGCCCGTCCTGCCGATCCGGTGGACGTAGCTTTCCGCGCCCTGCGGAATATCAAAGTTATACACGTGGGTAACCCCGCTGATATCCAGACCTCTGGCGGCCACATCGGTGGCGACCAACACCTCGATCGTCCCTTCCTTAAACCGGCGCAGCACGCTGTCCCGCTTGGCCTGGTTCAAGTCGCCGTGGATCCCCTCCGCTCCGTATCCCCGTTTGGTCAGCGCTTCCGACAGTTCGTCCACCCGCCGTTTTGTCCGTCCGAAGACGATGGCCAACTCCGGCATGTGAATATCGAGCAAACGGCACAGCACGTCGAATTTTTGGTTCTCCGTCACTTCCATGTACTGCTGCCGGATGTTGGAGACCGTCACTTCCTTGGGTTGGATGGAAATGGTCACGGGGTCATGCATGAATCGGCGGGCAATCTCCTGGATGGCCTTGGGCATGGTGGCGGAAAACAGCAGGGTTTGCCGTTGTGTCGGCATTTCCTTCAGGATCACCTTGATGTCGTCGATGAATCCCATGTTCAGCATCTCATCCGCTTCGTCCAGCACAACCATTTTCACGGACTGAAGCCGGATCGTTTTCCGGTTCATGTGATCCATGAAACGGCCCGGTGTCGCGACGATGATCTGTGGCCGTTTTTTCAGTGCCGCAATCTGCCGTTGAATATCCTGCCCTCCGTAGATAGGCAGGGCCACCACCCCTTTGTACCGGGCGATCTTGTTCAGCTCTTCCGCTACCTGAACCGCCAATTCGCGCGTCGGCGTCAACACGACCGCCTGGATTTGTTCCTGGTCTACGTTCGCCTTCTCCACCAGGGGAATGCCAAAGGCGGCGGTTTTTCCCGTCCCGGTCTGCGCCTGACCGATCAGGTCCTTGCCCGTCAAGGCGATGGGAATGGTTTGGTCTTGAATCGGGGTCGCTTCTGCGTACCCCACTTCTTTTAGGGCCCGTGTCACCAGGTGGTGCAGCCCAAACTCATAAAACGTTGTCAATGATCGTCAATCTCCTTTTTCTTCATTTCGCTTTCCCGTATCACGAAAAAGAGGGCATGATTCCTTACGCCGGAACATGCCCTCATTTCCCGTGTCATCTCAATGATACCAATTACAAGCGGATGACGTTTGCCGCCTGCGGTCCGCGGTTGCCCTGCACAACGTCAAATTCCACCTTTTGCCCTTCATCCAGGCTCTTGAATCCGGTTCCCGAAATAGCGGAGAAATGGACAAACACGTCGTCCCCGTCTTCGCGCTCAATGAAACCAAATCCTTTTTCCGCATTAAACCATTTGACTTTTCCGATCACGATTGTGGCCTCCCACATGAGAATTTTGATAAAAAGCAAGAAAACCGCAAAACCGTTTCCGCCCCACACCTCATCACGAGGCAGCAAAATCGTTCTCGGGTATTCATGTCTTTTTAACGTGATCTCATCATACCATTTTTTCGCCAAAGAAGCAATCATCGCCGCTTCCGGAAGAAAACGGCGATGAACCGGTTTTACTCGACCCACTTTTTGTACAGCTCGTCAAATTTGCCCTGCAGCTTCATTTCGTCGAGCCATACGTCCAGGTAGCTGGCGAAGATGAAGTCGCCGCGCTGGATCATGTAGGCTTTTTCGCTTTTGGTGAACGGATCGTCCACGCGGGCGGCGTACAGACGCGGATCGTTTTTCGCGTAGACGATCGCTTCAAAGGTGTCGGTGATCATGACGTCGTAGGTGCCGTTGGCCACCAGACCCGGGATGTCCAGGTTGTTTTGCACCACGGTCACGGTTGCGTTCGGCAGATATTCACGCACGAACTTTTCGTTGGTTCCGCCCGGGTTGACGCCGATGCGGACGCTCGGTTTGTTGATGTCCTCGATCGTTTTGTACTTGTCCTTGTCTTCTGCGCGGATGAGCGGCACTTTGCCGAACTGCACGTACCCCTCGCTCAAGTGGGCTGTTTTCTGTCTGTCGGTGTTGCGGGTCACGCCGCCCACGGCAATGTCAAACTTGTCGGCGAGCAGATCGTTCATCAGTGTCGGCCAGGAGGTTTGCACAAAGCGGGCTTCCACGCCCAGGCTTTTGGCGAACTCTTTCATCGCGTCGATGTCGTACCCTTCGTATTGGCCTGTTTTCGGGTTGAGATATGTAAACGGCTTGTAATCCCCGGTGGTTCCGATGCGGATGTACCCTCTCGCGATGATTTCATCCAGCCGGGATTCGTATTTTTTCTTGGCTTCCTGCTTTGCGGCGCTGTCCGCGACGGTCGCCGCCGGTTGGGCCTGTTGGGCACCTGCGGCGGACACATGAGCGGCCACGCCCGTTCCCAGCAGCGAAACCGCCACTGTTCCTGCAATCAGCATGCTTTTCCATTTTTTCATTGTCGTTCTCCTCCCATGGTAGCCGTTTTGTCGGTTTCTCTTGTCGATCTTGCTTGCGGGGCGTCACTGCCCAAGCAGGGGCTCTCTCCTCCCTACACAGGCATCCCCCCTTTTGTCCATCCTGTGTGCGGCTTGAGCCGGCCGGCTGGCCCCGACCTGTGAGGCTTGTGCTGACAGGGGGGCCGCTTCCGTTCCCGCCTCCCGTTACAGCTTGAACTTCCCGAGTCCTTGCTGCAGCTCGCCCACGACCTCTTTCAACTGCTGTACCGACTCGGCGATCTCCTGAATGGCCCGGAGCTGATCATCCGCCGCATCGGCCACGTTCTTCGCGTCTTCGGAAGCGTGTTTGGCGATGGTGTGCATCTCTTCCACGGAGGCGCTGACCTCCTCGGACCCGGCCGACATCTGTTCCGACGCCGCCGACACTTCGAGGATGTGGTCGGCCACATTGCGGGAAGCCTCCAGGATATGGACGAATTTTTCGCGTACTTCCTCGATCAGTTTCACCCCGTCCTGCACATCCTGCTGCCCCGCGTTTATCGTGTCGACCGCGTTCGCCGTGTCCTGCTGGATTTCGGCGATCAATTGAGCGATCTTGGCGGCCGACTCTTCCGACTGGTTGGCCAGCTTCTTCACTTCGCCGGCCACGACGGCAAAGCCCCGGCCGTGCTCCCCTGCCCGCGCCGCTTCAATGGAGGCGTTCAAGGCGAGCAGATTGATCTGCGACGTGAGTCCGGTAATCGTGTCCAAAATGCTCTCGATCTCCTGAGAGCGGCCGTTCAGCCGCTCAATGGCCGACGACACTTTCAAGGTGCCTTCCCCGATGCTCTTCATCTGCCGCACGGCCTGCTCGACGACCGCCGTGCCTTCTTCTGCCTGCTGGGCCGCCTCCCGTGCCGCTTCGGACACCCGCGAGGACGTCTCGGCAATCTTGACGATCCCGCTGGCCATGTCGTTCATGGAGATGGACACTTCCTGGGAACTGCCCGCCTGCGTTTTGGCCCCGTCGGCGATTTGGCGAATGGACGTCCCGATCCGGTGAATCGTATTGGTCGCGTTCTCGATGCCGGCGGACACCTCGCTGGTGACCCGAAGCACCTGATCGGAGGACAGCGTGACGCCGCGAATCAGGTCCTTCAGATGAGACACCGTCTGGTTGAAATCGCGGGACAAAACGGCGATTTCATCCTTACCCTGGACGGTGACGGATTCCGTCAGATCGCCGCCGGCCACCACTTTGACCGCTTGATTCAGCCGCTGAATCGGGCGGACCAGGCGAACCGCCAGCAGATAGACCAGAGCGACGCCGACGACCAACGTCACGACGGAGATGGCCAGCAGGTTGACCGAGAGCTTGTCCACCGGCGCGTGCAGCTCACCGGCGGGAGCGGTGATGAACACGCCCCAGTTCAACATCGTCGAAGCATAGGACGCAAACTGGTCGACGTTGTCCCTTTTATACTGAAGAATGCCGTGCCCGCCTTCCTGAATGGCCTGGAAAGCGGATTGGTACTCCGGAATGTTGGAGTTGAGAATGGATTCCTTCAGCACGAGGTCTTCCTGCGGATGCCAGATGTACGTTCCCTTCTTGCTCACCAAAAAGGCGTAGCCGCTCTGGCCGAACGTCTCGGCGGACACCGTCTTTTGGATCTCGTTGATCGGGATGGTCGAGCCCATGTACCCGTACTGGACGTTGTTTTTCATCAGCGGAACGATGATGGTTACGATGTTGTTGCCCGTCCGCTTGGAGACGACCGGTTCGGAGACGACGATTTTTCCTTCCCCTTTGCCCGCTTCCTGGAAATGGGCCCGGTCGGACACGTCTGTCACGTCCCCTTGGAAGTTGATGACCTTTTTCCCGCTCAAGTCATAGGAAAAGAAGAACGTCTCAAATTCCGGATAGTTCTTCTGGGCCTGCTGGATCAGCTTCAAGTCATGCTCCTTGTTGTTGTCTTCGGACATCAGCTTGCCGATCGTTTCAATCACGGCAATTTTCTGCTGGAAAAACTGGTCGATCTTCATCGACAGATTGGATGCGGTCAGTTCGGCCTCTTTATCCAAACTGGACTCCAGCAGACGCGAGGAGCTCCAGTAGCTTGCCGCACAAACCGAAACAAGGCTGGCGATGAGCAGCAGGCACATCACATACAACAGTTTTTGCTTCAGACTGGTTCCCATGGTGATCCCTCCTAGTGGCGGAAAGTGCGTGAACGGCTTGCCAAAAAAAGCAGACTGCCATCCGACAGCCTGCGATGCCTGCGGTTTGGCAACCCGGCTGTCATAGCTGCATTTACTGCAACCTTAGACCCGTGGCTTTGCGTCCCCGCCTTTCAACGGGTTTGCCCTTTGTCACTTTTTCCCGTGTTAAAATATGCTAAAAGCACTATAGCACAAATTGAAAAATGAGGGCCAGAAAATCTAAAAGATTTCATAAATTTTTAAAATCTGCGCGCTGACGGAACGAAACGCGACCTTCGCACTGTCCTCTTTTCTCCCCTGTCGACCTGCCTCCCCACGAATGAAATGATGGAACGATTTTCTTAAGAATTTTGTAAGGATTTTTACAGCCGATTTGTAAAATATTCTCGGTAAGATAGAGCTGGCTCCGGTACACGACAAGTTTGACGAAGGAAGACGGGTGATGATCATGCCAACGTACAATGTCCTGGTCGTGGACGACGAAGCGGAAATCCGGGACGCGATCGAGATCTATCTGAAAAGCGAAGACATCCACGTGCTGAAAGCAGGTAACGGGCAGGAGGCCCTGGCGGTTTTGGAGCAGGAAGAGGTTCATCTGATCATCCTGGACATCATGATGCCGCAGATGGACGGATTGAAATCGACGTTTGCCATTCGGGAAAGCAAAAACATCCCGATCATCATGCTGTCGGCCAAATCGGAAGATACCGACAAGATTCTGGGGCTGACCATCGGTGCCGACGATTACGTGACCAAACCGTTCAATCCGCTGGAGCTTGTCGCCCGTGTGAAATCACAGTTGAGGCGATACACCCACCTGGGCAACTACACCGCCCGCGAAGACGAAATCCGGGTGCGGGGACTCGTCTTGAACAAGCGGGAAAAAACCGTGTACGTGGACGGCGAGGAAGCAAGGCTCACCCCTACGGAATACAAGATTTTGGAGCTTTTGATGGAGAACAGGGGCAGGGTCTTTTCGATCGAAGAGATTTACGAAAAAGTGTGGAAGGAGCCCTGCCTGAACGCGGATAACACGGTGGCCGTGCACGTGAGAAGAATTCGCGAAAAAATCGAGATCAACCCGAAAGAACCTCAATATCTCAAGGTGGTGTGGGGCATTGGCTACAAGATTGAAAAATAAATACGGGCCCGTCATCGCGCTGGTCCTGCTTGTCCACCTGTCCGCTCTCGCCTTGCTTGCGGCCGCCGATGTGATCCGGCACCGGGAATACCTGGACAAGGATTACTACTTTCGCAGCCCTTCCTTTCACCAACAGTTGACGGAAGTCGTTAACCTGGCCATAACGGTTCATTTCAAGGAGAAGAATGATCCCAAACTGACCGTGACTGAAAAGGTTGGCGCCGATACGCTGGAGCAAATCCGAGAGACGTTTGCGGCCGATCTCCGGGAGAAAGAAGAGGAGATTAAGGGACGCTATGAGGCCAACATCATGGAGGCGGAGCGCAGCGGCAATCACGCCGAGGCCAGCAGACTCGCGCAGGCGCGCGATCAGGAACTGGCCCGAGTGAAGCAGGAAAATCAAAAGCAGATGGATGAGCGAATCATGACATTGGCAGCCGCCCGGGATCAGGAGTATGAACAGGCGAAAAAAGCGTTGGCCGTCAGAGGCGACACCATCAAATACTACATCAAGGATCGGAATACGGGCGAGGTATACACCAACCATTCCTACGACCTCAACATCATCAGGAACCTGCAGAAAAAGGCGGCCTATTCGATCCATTTCCCACTGGCTTCGCCGAGCGATTACCAGATACAGCAGGCAAATGAATTCTTTCTCGCCAACAATCTCGAGGGGTATTTGATTATCCCTCAAGCGGCCGCGGGTTACTCCCGGTTTCAAGACGATTACGCCTATGCACTCGGCATACGGGAGCGACTGCTGAACGAATGTATCCTGTTGGCCGTAAGTGTTATTGCGGCAGTTGGACTCTTCGTTTATCTGCGGAAGCGCAGTCCGTTGGATTTTCCGCTTGCCGACAGATGCGCCTCCTTGTTGCGGCGGGTTCCCCTCGATGCAAGAGGCGCGACAGTTCTCGCGGTCGGGCTGGTCACACTGAGCTGGGTCAGGGACGAATCGTTCTTCTATTTTCCCATCGGCCTGGAACATGTGACGACGCTTTCCTTTACGGCGGCATGCATCGCCTATCTGGGGCTAAACGCAAAAGAGGCATGGCGTTTGATAAACGACCACACGCTCCTCCGGCAGCAATGGGAGTCCAGCTTGTATCGAAAATTCCGCACGCTTCTGGCAGAGAGCTTCGCCAATCGATCCGTATTTTTCAAGGCCAGCCTCGTCTTTGTGCTGACGATCGGCCTGGGAACGGGCATGGGTTTTGTTCTGATAGGCCTTCATTATGGATCGGAGCGGCTGTTTTTGGTGGGGGCATGCTATTCGCTGCTTTACCTTGCAGCCGTGCTGCCGTACATCCTCCGCCGGGTCGCCCTGCTGAACAACATTCTCCGGGGGGCGGACGAAATGGCGGCCGGCAATCTGGATTCTCTCATCGAGGAGCGCGGCAAAGGGAATCTCGCCCATCTGGCCCGCTGCCTGAACAATATCAAGCTGGGACTGGGCCACGCCCTGGAAAGCCAGATGAAGAGCGAGCGCCTCAAAACGGAGCTGATCAGCAACGTTTCGCACGATTTGAAAACGCCGCTCACCTCCATCGTCAACTACGTGAATCTGCTGAAACGCCCCGATCTGTCGCCGGAAGAGGTCAGCAGCTACGTCAATGTGCTGGAACGCAAAACCCACAGGCTGAAGGTGCTGATCGACGACCTCTTTGAAGCGTCCAAAATGGCGAGCGGGTCCGTCGAGCTGCATATGGAGCGGGTCAATGTGGCCGCCCTGCTCAATCAGGCCCTGGCGGAGTTCAGCGATGCCATCGCCGAATCCTCGTTGACGTTCCGGGTTCAGACGGAGAAGCCGCACATCCACGCGCTGGCCGACGGGAAAAAAACCTGGCGGGTCTTTGAAAATCTCATCGGCAACGTCCTAAAGTACGCGCTGCCCCACACCAGGGTCTACATTTCGCTGACCGAACAGGCGAACAGCGTCGTGCTGACGATGAAAAACGTCTCCGCCTACGAGATTGAGTTTGACCCGGACGAACTGTTTGAACGCTTCAAACGAGGCGACCAATCGCGCCACACGGAAGGCTCCGGTCTGGGACTGGCCATCGCCAAAAGCATCATGGAACTGCAGGGAGGGCGGCTGGCCATCGAGCTGGACGGCGATCTGTTCAAAGTGATCGTCGAGTTTCAAAAGGCGTGACGAAGGGGGCATCTTGATGCCCCCTGCTTGCTATTCTTTCGGATGAATCATGTTCTCCGGCCGAACGATCCGGTCGAACTCCTCCGCCGTCAACATCCCGCTTTTGACCGCCGCCTCCCGCAGCGTGATCCCTTCCTGGTGGGCCAGCTTCGCGACGGTCGCCGCCTTTTCGTAGCCGATGTGCGGGTTCAGCGCGGTGACCAGCATCAGCGAGCGTTCCAGATTCCGCTCGATCACCGGCCGGTTCGGTTCGATTCCGACTGCGCAGTTGTCGCAAAACGAGCGCATGGCGTCAGCCAGCAGCCGGGCTGATTGCAGGAAATTGTAGATGATCACCGGCTTGAACACGTTCAGCTCAAAGTTGCCCTGGCTGGAAGCAAATCCGATCGCCGCGTCGTTGCCCATCACCTGGCAGACGACCATCGTGAGCGCTTCGCTCTGCGTCGGATTCACCTTGCCGGGCATGATGGAGCTGCCCGGCTCATTGGCCGGAATCGTGATCTCGCCGATGCCGGAG
Source organism: Brevibacillus sp. WF146 (assembly GCF_001673705.2). Taxonomy (NCBI): domain Bacteria; kingdom Bacillati; phylum Bacillota; class Bacilli; order Caryophanales; family Paenibacillaceae; genus Brevibacillus; species Brevibacillus sp. WF146. Next base: position 368,909 of record NZ_CP109943.1, on the reverse strand, counting down.
CGCGGACCGCTGGCCAGCCACCTGACGTCGTTGGCGATTTTCATCAGATCGGCGGCAAGCGCTTTGAACGCGCCGTGGACGTAAACCAGCTCATCGTGGCTGGTCAAGGCGTGGAACTTGTTGACCGCAGAGACAAAACGCTTCCCCGTCAGCCTGCTGATCTCTTCCGCCACCATTTCGCCGAACCGGGGATGAGCGTTGATGCCGGTGCCGACGGCCGTGCCGCCGATCGCCAGCTCCCGGAGGTATTCCGCGCTCTCCGTGATCATCCGTTCGCTTTTTTCCAGCATGCGGTGCCAGCCGCTGATCTCCTGTCCCAGCGTCAGCGGGGTGGCGTCCTGCAGATGGGTGCGGCCGATCTTGATCACGTCCCGGTACTCCTCGCTCTTCTGGCGCAGCGTTTCCTTGAGGGCGGCCAGAGCGGGCAGCACCTGGTCTTCGACGGCGATCAGCCCGGCGACGTGCATCGCCGTCGGAAACGTGTCATTGGAGCTTTGCGCCTTGTTGACATCGTCGTTGGGATGGACCCGCAGGGCGCTTCCCCGCTGCTCCAGAAGCTGGTTGGCCCGGTTGGCGATCACTTCGTTCACGTTCATGTTGGACTGCGTGCCGCTGCCGGTCTGCCACACCACCAGGGGAAAATGCTCGTCCCACTTCCCCTGCAGCACCTCATCGGCCGCCGCCGCGATGGCCTCCGCCTTCTCGCTGTCCAGTTTGCCCAGCCGCTGATTGACCAAAGCCGCGCTTTTCTTCAATACGGCAAACACCCGAATGATCTCCCGGGGCATCCGTTCCGTGCCGATCCGGAAGTTCTGGTAGCTGCGCTGCGTCTGCGCCCCCCACAGTTTGTCCGCGGGCACCCTCATTTCTCCCAGGGTATCCCTTTCGATTCTGTACTCCATGCGGCTTCCTCCTTAATGGGATATGCACAGTATATGATGTCCAACGCGCCTTTTTTCTCATGTTTCAACGCCTGCCCGGAATCTGCCGTCTCCCCCTTCTCCCCCGTTACGGTATAATAAGCGTAGACGAATGACAGGAGACTTCCGCGATGATGATCTTGATCTTGCTGGCCATCTGGGCCTTCGGGTTATTTGTCCTGTTTACCGATCCGAAAAGCACGTCCGCCCGCTGGGGGAGCGCGACCGCGTTTGTCGGGGGAGGCGGCTTTTTCTCCGCCGTAATCGACGAGACGCTGTATCCGCTGATGCAGGATTACGCGGCCCGCTATCCGGCGCTGGCGTTTTTGCTGCTGTTCACCAGCCGAAGCGCCTCCTTTCTCTGTCAGGTGGGGCTGCCGTACACGTATCTCATGTTCGCCGTCCACTCCGGCGATTGGTTCACGCGCAAGACGAAGCGGCTGATTCAGTACGCCGCCCTCGTCCCGCCGCTGGTCATGTGGGCGATCACCCCGATCTACCCGGTGCTGGCGTTCAACTACTGGATCATGGTCGCCTGGGTCTTTCCCTATTTCATCGCGGCCAGTCTGATGCTCGTGCTGCTGTACCGGAAGGAAAAGGACCCGCTCGTCAAAAAGAGCCGTCTGTTTACCAACATGCTCGTCATCATTCCCCTGCTGTTCGTGTTCATCCTGATCTACGTGATGCGGACGCAAAACCTGTACGACGCCTGGCGGTACAACAGCCTGGTCGTCGGAATTCAGTTTTTTCTGATTTTAATCATCAGTGTGAAGTACGGGTTTCTCGGCGTGAAGCTGCGCGTGGAAAAGCGGCGCCTGGACAGCACGCTCAGGGCGATGACCTCCGGGGCGCAGATCGTCAACCACACGATCAAGAACGAAGTGGGCAAAATCCTGCTCTACGCCGACCGGATTCAATCCCGCGCCGCCGAGACCAACCAGCCGGCCCTGCAGGAAGACGCGCGGATTTTGACCCAATCGGCCCAGCATATTCTGAATATGGCCAACCGGATTCAGGGACAACTGCAGGACATCGTGCTGCGCGAGGAAACGGTAAACCCCGGCGAAGTGATTGCCCAGGTGCTGCACATGCTGAAGCCTGGTGCCGACAAGCAGCACGTCCAGATCGTCACCGAGCTGGACGAGACGCTGCGGCTCACCTGTGATCCGGTGCAGCTCCGGGAGATTCTCACCAACCTCTGCATGAATGCCCTGGAGGCGATGAAAGCGGGCGGCACGCTCACGCTGCAGATGTTCTTGTCCAACAAGCACCTGGTCATCGCGGTGGCCGACACGGGCGTGGGCATTGCCCAGGAGCATCTGCCCTACGTGTTCGACCCGTTTTTTTCCACCAAGAAGACCGGCCAAAACTTCGGCCTGGGGCTGTCCTACTGCTACAACGTGATGCAGAAGCACCAGGGCATGATGGAGATATACAGCGTCAAGGACCAAGGTACGACCGTGTTTTTGTTCTTCCCGCGCAGACGTGTCGCGCGAGCCGGCAGAGCGGAGGCCTAGGAGGTGAAAACGATGGAAAAAATCCGCGTGTTTCTCGTGGAGGACGACCCGGCCTGGCGAACAGGCCTGGCCGATTATCTCAACCGGGAAGCCGACATCGCCGTCGTCGGCGAAGCCGGGTCCAAGGAAGAGGCGATCGAGCGGTTTGAACGCTGCGAAGCCGACGTGGTCCTGATGGACATCAATTTGAGCGAAAACAATCTGGACGGTATCGACACCGCGCTTGCCTTCGCCGACATGCGGGACGACTGCTGCATCATCATGCTGACCTCCCTGACGGCGCAAGACGTGATCGTCGAGTCCTTTTCCGCGGGTGCCGTCAATTACATCAGCAAGGCAAACTTCAAGGAGATCCCCGATGCCATCCGGGCGGCCCACCACCGCCAATCGGCGATCCACCCCACCGCGGCCGCCGCTTTGCGCAGCGAGTTTCGGCGCTTGAAACAGGAAGAGGCCCAAAAGCTGCTCTCCCCGGCGGAGAAAGACATCCTGCGGCTGATCGACCAGGGCCGCACCCAGTCCCAGATTGAACAGACCCTGCACATCACCAGGCGGACGATCAAAAATCACATCAACCGCATTTTGAAAAAAATGGGCGTCAAAACAAGCAAGGAAGCGGCCGCCAAAGCGAAGCAGAAAAAGATGCTCTGAGGCGCGTCCACCATGCCCCCAGCAGGTGTTATGACCAGGTACCAATGAAAGTTGGTACTTTTTTTGCCGGGGCCACTCCTTAGAATGAAAGCTGCAAGCACTTATTTTTTCGTAAAGGTGTGGTCCGTAATGGCACTCATGTATGGATTCGTCAAGTGGATTCTTTATCTCTGGTTCCGCCCCCGCTTCCGGGGCCTCGACAAACTGGACGTCTCCCGGCCCTGCATCATCATCCCCAACCACGTCTCGCTCCTGGACGCGGTCCTGCTGGCCTTTGTCCTGCCGTCCACCACCACTTTTGTGGCCAACACCGAAATCGCCAAAAGATTCGCCTTTTTCCTTCGCTTCCGCAAGCACGTTACGGTCGACCCGCTCAACCCCTACTCGATTCGGCACATGCTGCGGGTGCTCAAAAACGGTGAATCGCTGGTGATTTTTCCGGAAGGACGGATCACCACCACCGGCGGCCTGATGAAAATCTACAGCGGCGTCGGCTATCTGGCCATGCGCACCGGCGCTCCCGTCTATCCGGTCATCATCCAGGGGCTGGAACGGTCGGTGTTCTCCTATCTGAAAGGCAAAGTGCGGATCGCCTGGTTCCCGAAAGTGACCATCACGGTCGGCACGCCGTTCACCCTGCAGAAGAACGAACACGAATCGATGCGCGAGCAGAAGGCGGCGGCGAGCGACTTGATCCTGCGCACGCTGCAGACCGAGCTGTTCCGGGCGCGGATGAAGCAGGACGTCAACCTGTTTGACGAAGTGCTGGAAGCGGCCCGCATCCACGGCGCCAGGCAGATGATCGCCAAGGATCTGACTTCCTCCGTCAGCTACCGCACCCTGCTGATCGCCAGCTACCTGCTCGGCGACAAGTGGAACACGCTCTTGGCCGGCAAACGGACCGTCGGCGTGCTCCTGCCCAACTCGGTCGGTCATCTGGTCACCCTGCTCTCCCTGTTTCGGGTGGGAATCACCCCCGCGATCCTGAATTTCTCGCTCGGCGTCCGGTCACTCCTGGACTGCTGCGAGACGGCGGGCATCCACACGGTCCTGACCTCCCGCGTGTTTATCGAAAAAGGGAAGCTGGAGCATCTGATCCAGGGCCTTTCCGAGCGCGTCGCGATCATCTACCTGGAGGATGTGAAAGCCTCCGCGACCACCGGCAACAAGCTCACCGCCCTTTTCCGCTACCTAACCGGCCAGCGGTCGCAGGCAGGCGCCAACGAACTGATCCTGTTCACCTCGGGCAGCGAAAGCAAACCGAAAGGCGTCGTCCTGACGCACACCAATGTGTACGCCAATATCCAGCAGGTGACCAGCGTGATTGACATCACCGCCCGCGACAAGATTTTCAACGCGCTGCCGATGTTTCACAGCTTTGGGCTGACGGCAGGCACCCTGCTTCCGGTCGTCGCCGGGGTCCCCGTCTTTCTGTACCCCAGCCCGCTGCATTACAAGGTGATTTCCGAACTGTGCTACGACCAGAATGCGACGATCCTGTTCGGCACTTCCACCTTCCTGGCCGGGTACGGCAAAGCCGCCCATCCCTACAACTTCTATTCGCTCCGCTACGTCTTCGCCGGTGCGGAGAAGCTGAAACCGGATGTCCGGCAGTTGTGGATGGAGAAATTCGGGGTGCGAATTTTTGAAGGCTACGGCGCCACGGAGACATCTCCGATCCTGTCGCTCAATACGCCGCTGGCCAACAGGCCGGGTACCGTCGGACGGCTGCTGCCTGGCATCGAATCCCGTCTGGAGCCGGTGGAAGGCATCGCCCGAGGCGGCCATCTGCTGGTCAAAGGGCCCAACGTGATGAAAGGGTACCTGATTCACGGCAAGGGTTTCCTCCCGGCAGACGACTGGTACCCGACAGGCGATCTGGTGGAACAGGATGCCGACGGCTTTCTCACGATCCAGTCGCGGTTGAAGCGCTTCGCCAAAATCGCCGGCGAGATGGTCTCGCTCAACCTGGTGGAAGAATTGGCCGCCCAGTGTTTCGGCCACTCCGAGCTGGCCGCCATCGCCGTCAGCGACCCGCGCAGGGGCGAAAAAATCGTACTGTACACGACCGACGAATCCGTGCGCACGGACCGGCTGCGGGCGTACCTGGCGGAGAAGCAGTTTTCTCCCCTGCTGCTGCCGTCCGTCGTGCACGTCATCAAACAACTGCCGCTCCTGGGCAGCGGCAAAACCGATTACGTCGCGCTGAAACAGTTGGCCGAACAAGGGAGGAACGCGTCGTGAAGACGAAATGGCAGCCGCTTCAGGCCCTGTACGTTACGCAGTTTTTGTCCGCGTTTGCCGACAACATGATTTTGTTTGTGATCGCCAATCTGCTGCGGGAGAACGGCTTTTCTCCCGCGATGCTCGCACTCGTCTCGATGTCGTTTTTCCTGCCGTACATCGTCCTCGCCCCGGTCGTCGGCCCGTTTGCCGACAAGCATCCCAAATCGGTGGTGCTGGTGATCGGCAACCTGATCAAGGCGCTCGGCGTCCTGCTGCTGCTGGTGACCGACCACGCCAGCATCCTGATGCTGATGCTCAGCTACTTCACGGTCGGGGTGGGGGCTGTCGTCTACTCCCCGGCCAAGTACGGGATTCTGCCGGAGCTGACGCACAGCGAAGACGACCTGTTCCGCGCCAACGCGCAAATCGAAGCGTACACGATCATCGCCATTTTGACCGGGATCGGCGGCGGAGGGGCCATCGCCTCGATGACGCCTCCCCTGATCTCCTCGTTGATCTGCATGGCCCTGTACGTCTGTTCCGTGGCGATGACGTTTTTTATCCCGCGCCTCCACGGCAACCCCCGGATTCGCTACGGCGCGGAGGCGCGGCGGTTCTTCCACAACTTCCGGCAGTTGATGGGACGGCCGGAGACCAGCTTCTCCCTGATCGGCACCGGCGCGTTCTGGATGAGCTCGGCCGTTCTGCGGGTCGCGGTGCTAGCCTGGATTCCCGCCGCGCTCTGCATCCATCCGGAGAGCTTTTCCGTCTCGCTGATCCTGGCCACCACCTCGATCGGGATCATCTTCGGCGCGTTTCTCGCGCCCCGGCTGATCCCGCTGAACCGGTTCTACCGTTCGGTTGTCTACGGATTCGGCATGTTCCTGCTGATTCTGCTGTTCCCCTGGTTTCACGTCACGGCGATCGCCATCCTGTTCCTGCTTTTGGTCGGCTTCATGGGCGGCGTGTTTATCGTCCCGATGAACACCGTCCTGCAGGAGGAAGGAAAAAAGGTCGTCGGTACCGGGCAGACGATCGCGATCCAGAATTTCGTCGAAAACATCCTCATGCTGGTCGGCTCCGGCCTCTACTACATCATCGTCTACCTCGGCGCCTCCGTATCGGCCGCAATCGTGGCACAGGGGCTCCTGCTGCTGATCTTTCTGCTCTATCTCAACGGTCAGACGAAGCGGCTTGCCCGCGGCCGGGCGGAAAGCAGCGCGGGCCTGTAATGGGAAAAGCCGTGACGCGCTTCGTGTCACGGCTTTTTGCTGTGCGGGCGGCGTGTTCACACACCGGCCTTCTCATTGGCGTACGCCTGCAAGCACGCCAAAAACATCGCGCCGTACTTCTCAAACTTCGACTCGCCGACGCCTTTGACGCCAAGCATCGCCCGTTTGTCGGTCGGACACAGCCGGCTCATCTCCTGCAAGGTGCTGTCGTGGAAGATGACGTAGGGCGGCACGCCTTCGCGCTGGGAAATCTCCTTGCGAAGCCGCCGCAGCCGTTCAAACAGCTCGTCGTCGTCTTCCCGCCTGGAGGGGCGAACCCATACCTTTTGCCACACCTTCTCTTCCCCTCTCAGCACGGGGATCGCTTTTTCCGCCAGCGTCACGACCGGATATCGGCTTTCCGTCATGCCCAGATATCCCTCGGCAATCAGCAGATGGATCAGGTCGGCAATCTCCTGCTCCGTGTACTCGCTCATCACCCCATAGGTGGGCAGCTTATCAAAACCAAACTGGGCCACTTTTTTGTTTTTCGAGCCTTTCAATACCTGGGCCGTCAGCGAGACGCCGAAGCGCTCCCTCATCCGCTTGACGCAGGAAAAGATCTTTTGCGCCTCCACCGTGATGTCCGCCAGTTCCGCCTCGTTGGTGCAGTTGCCGCATCGGCCGCAGGCCTGCGCCGACGTCTCGCCGAAGTACTGCACGATGTGCTGCAGCAGGCACCGGGGCGTCCGGCAGTAATCGATCATCGCGTACAGCCTTTTGTATTCGGCTTCTTTCCGCTCATCCGCGAGCTGGTTCTGCTCGATCAAAAACGTTTGCGTCTGGATATCCTGCGGGTGAAACAGCAGGATGCACTCGCTCGTGGCGCCGTCCCTGCCCGCCCGTCCGGCTTCCTGGTAGTAGGCTTCCAGATTTTTCGGCATGTTGTAGTGGATCACGTAGCGGACGTTGGACTTGTCGATGCCCATGCCAAACGCGTTGGTGGCAATCATCGTCCGGACGTCGTCAAACAGAAACGCCTCCTGGTTGCCCGCCCGCTCCGCTTCACTCAGGCCGGCGTGGTAGCGGGTGACGGACAACCCTCGCTCCCGCAGGTACTCGTACAGCCCGTCCACCTCTTTGCGGGTCGCCGCATAGACGATGCCGGCCTGCTCCGGATGGGCCCGCAGATAGTCCAGCACAAAGCGGCGGCGGTCCTCACCTTTGCGCACGGACAAGACCAGGTTGTCCCGGGCGAAGCCGGAGATGAAGACGGCTTCGTCCCGCAGCCCGAGCAGCCGGCGGATGTCCTCCGTCACTTCGGGCGTAGCCGTAGCCGTCAGCGCCGCCACGACGGGCCGTTTCGGCAGCGATTGGACGAACCGGGCAACCGCCAGATAGCTGGGGCGGAAATCGTGCCCCCACTGCGAGACGCAGTGGGCTTCATCGACCGCGACAAACGACACGGGCAGTTCGTTGGCCCAGGTAAGAAAGTGTTCCGACTCCAACCGCTCCGGCGCCAGATACAGCAGCTTGTACGCCCCTTGGCGGGCGTGCTCCAGCCGGCGGCGCACTTCCGCGTAATCCAGCGTGCTGTTGATCTGGGTGGCGGGAATCCCCGCGCTGACCAGCCCGTCCACCTGGTCTTTCATCAGCGAGATGAGCGGGGAGATGACGATCGTCAGCCCGTCGAACAGCAGGGCCGGGACCTGATAGCAGATGGACTTCCCGCCCCCGGTCGGCATGATGCCCACGGTATCGCGGCCGGACAGCAGGCTGTGGACGATCTGTTTCTGCCCCTCCCGAAACGACGGGTAGCCGAAGTGCTTGTGCAGGATGTCTTCCGCTTGTTTCAACAACGTGATCCACCCCTTTACTTTTCATGAGTCTGCGCAAAAAAGCATCCGAGAGCGCTTGGGGACTGCTCTCGGATTGCTTATACCATGCGAGACAGGGATAAAAACAGCTACGTCGCTTTGACCGTCCGCCGCTGCATCAGAAGCAGCCGGCCGAACAAAAACACGGCGCCCGCAGCCAGGCCGGCGATCAGGCCGATCCAATACCCGAACGCGGCCAGGGAGGTGTAGTTGGCCAAGAGATAGCCGAGCGGCAGGCCAATCACCCAGTAGGAGACAAGCGCGGCGACGAACGGGACCGTCACGTCCTTGTACCCGCGCAAAATGCCCTGGATCGGGGCAGCCACCGCGTCCGACAGGAGAAACAGAATCGAGTACATCAGGAACTGCTGCGTAAGCTGAAGCACGTCCGGGTCGGTCGTGTAAAAGCCGGCCACCTGTTCGCTAAACAGGAACAGCCCGACGGCGAACAAGCTCGCCATCACCAGGGCGATCCCGATTCCCAGGTAGCTGTACTGGCGCGCGTCCCGGAACCGTTCCGCCCCCACTTCAAACCCGACCACGATGGTGAGCGCCATGGAGATGCTCAGCGGCACCATGTAAATAAACGAAGCGAAATTCATCGCCGCCTGGTGAGCCGCGATCGTGACCGTGTTGAACTGGCTCATCAGCAGCGTGACGGCGGCAAAAATGCTCACCTCGAAAAAGATCGAGAAGCCGATCGGCACGCCCAGCCGGAGCAGCTCTTTCCACGCGGGCAAGGACACGCGGAACAGCCGCGAAAACATCCTGTATTCGGTAAACGGCTCGACGCGATGCACCACGTACAAGCTGATCAGGGCAATGCACCAATAGGTGATGGCCGATGCCACCCCCGCACCGACGCCCCCGAGCCGGGGAAACCCGAAATTCCCGAAAATGAGCACGTAGTTCAGCGCGACGTTGATCGGCAGGGAAATCAGCGTAATGACCATCGTCACCCGCGTCATGCCGAGCGCGTCGATAAAACAGCGCAGCACGGTGTAGACAAACATGGGCACGATGCCAAACGACAGCGCGATCAGGAATCGCCGGGCAATGTCGCGAACGTCCGTCTCCAGATTCATGCTGTTCAAAATCGGCTGGAGAACCAGCGCGCCGCACAGGATGACGGCGACGGCGATCACGACGGACAAATAGAGCGCCTGCATGACCGTAAACGGCACCTGATCCTTCCGCATGGCGCCGACCAGTTGGGCCACCATCGGCGTCACCGCCAGCAGGATACCGGTCAGCCCCGACTGAATCGGGACCCAGATGCTCGACCCGATCGCCACGCCCGCCAGATCGACGGGACTGGCGTGGCCCGACATGATGGTGTCAAAGAAGGTCATGGCAAACAGGGCCAACTGCGAGACCAGAATCGGCAGCAGAACGGACAGGAACTGACGCAGTTTTTCTTGGAGCGTGTGCGTTTGATGCATGGTTTGTTCATCCTCCGAAAACGGCAGACGCGGCGAAATCGATCCGCCCCGCTCTCATCCAAAAGATGGCTCCGCTCTATTCTACCATGCGATCCCGTCCGCGTCCGCATATGAATAACGCCGGGGGCACACAATATCACTGGCAACAACGACAAGGAGGGCAGGACGATGAATAAACAACGGGCAAAAGAAATTGCCGCTTCCCCCGTCATGGCAAACGTGACCTGCGACGGCACTCCCGTCTACATCCAGCATGTCGATGAACAGAACGAAACGGCCCGCATCTATCCCCTGGGTGAGCCGGAAAAGGAACAGACGGTGCCGTTGAATCGTTTGATTGAGCATTAAGATAGGCAAAGAACGAAGAAACCTCCGGATAAGGAGGTTTCTTCGTTGCAGATTGCAGACAAACTCCCTCGTTGCCATTGCAGTCGAGGGAGTTTTTGTCCTGTATGTATTCGAAAATGAAGCGAAAATGAAAGGCATTGTGCCTCCCTTTGCCTGACTTCCATAGCCAATTGGCCAGTTTTTTTAAATTCATACAAGCAAAGACAAGCATCGCCTGCATTGTCACTTTTTTCAGTCCTCGTAAAGTGGTCCAACGCAAACCATGCTTCTCCTTTAAATCCGCAAATACGCGCTCAATGGTTTCTTTTCTGCGTGCGTAAAGGCGTTTATTCACTTCGGTATGTCGCAGATGCTCCACTTCGTCTAGGTAATCCGCCCAAATATGACGACTGACTCGCTTCACAGCCTCCCGGCTCTCTGTACACTGGGGGCGGAATGCGCAATGGTTGCATTCGCCTGGGTCGGAACGGTACATACGGTAGCCGTCACGAGTGGTGGTTTCGTAGGTAAGAACCTGTCCGGCAGGACAGATGTAGCAATCAAAGTATTCATCATACACGTATTCATGCTTTCGAAATAACCCTTCCTTCGTGTGAGGACGGGTGTAAGGCATCACGGGGCGAATTCCTTCATCCAACAGGCACTTGCTAATGTAAGGCGTTTTATATCCGGCATCTACTGCCACGGCATCCGGTTTTCCTACGCGTTCCACGGCTTGTTCGAAAACATCCGAAAAGGCCTGACTGTCATGAACGTTAGCCGCCGTTACCACGGCACTAACGACAAAACCATGTTGGTCGCTTGCTGCATGAAACGAATACGCAAACGTCTGCTCTTTTTCGTTTTTGACAAACCAACCGCTGTCGGGGTCAGTACTGCTTTGTTTCACCTCCTTCCAGGCTGTTTCAGTCTTTTTTGGCAATGGCTTCTTTCCATGCTCCACGCGATCCTGGTTCAATTCTTCTTCAAGGAGTTCCTGATACTTCTTCCGCTCTTCTTGGACAAGTTGTTTGATGTATTTGTTCTTGTTCGCACTGGCTTTTACATGGGTGGAATCAATGTACAGGACCGAGGAATCTACAAATCCATGATGGCAAGCCTCCTCGAGAATACGAGTAAAAATCTTTTGAAACAGATCGGTTCCTTGAAATCGCCGTACGTAGTTTTTCCCGAACGTAGTGAAGTGGGGAATCGGTTGTGTAAAGTCGTAACCCAGAAACCACCGATAGGCGATGTTTGTTTCGATCTCTTTGATGGTTTGTCGCATGGAACGGATTCCAAACAGGTACTGGATGAGCACCATTTTGATGAGGACGACGGGGTCAATGCTGGGTCTTCCGTTGTCGAGAGAGTACCGGTCTTTCACCAAGTCGTAGATGAATGAAAAGTCAATGGCATTTTCGATTTTGCGAACGAGATGATCTTGTGGAACCAATTCATCTAACGAGACTACGGATATCTGATAACGACCTTCGGCCTGTTGTTTGTTCAGCATGCTTCCACCTCTACAAAGCGTTGAATGTCATGTTTATTCGACAAAAAAGCGTGTAGACCTTGTACCTTCGGTACTTTGTCTACACGCTGGAACGAAGAAACCTCCGGATAAGGAGGTTTCTTCGTTGTTCGCGGTGAAACGCCAACGGTCATTTGTCTCACCGATGGCAAACAAGTGATCGGCGTAGGGCGTGGGGAGATCACACGGATGCGGCACGATGGATATCAGTGATGATTGATGTATAATCAAAACAAGGATGCTGATGAACGGAACCCATGATGGAAGCGGAGGATCAGAGAAATGCGTGCTGATGAAACCGTGTACTATCGCGAAGTTCAGCGTTTTCGGCAGATATGGCTGTGGGTGATTGTGATTGCCATCGATATCTTGATGGTGTCCACCTTTTCGTACGATTTCTACCAGCGGATTTTTTTGGGAAGAACGGTTGATGAGCCAATGTCCGCGGCGGAAGCGTGGATCACCTGGATGTTGTTGGGTATTGTGCTTCCGTTCCTGATCACCGCGCTGTTCTTGTCCAAACTGGTGGTGGAGGTAACGGAACAGGGGGTGTCAATCCGCTATTTCCCCTTCGTCCGCCGCCGCATCCCCTACGCGGACATTGCGTCGCGTGACGTGTGCCAATTCAGCCCGTTCTGGGATTTTGGCGGATGGGGTATCAGATGGTTTCCCGGCGGATGGGCCTACATCGTCAGCGGAAATCGCGGGGTCAAACTGCGGTTGAACGACAACAAACTGCTGATTATCGGCTCCCACCATCCCGAAAAGCTGGCGGAAGCCATCGCCGAGGCGATGGGAGACAGGCGGGACGGGTGAAAACGGTTCCCGTCCGATCCGGCACGTCCTTCCCCCATGCGCGCGCATGAACGTGATCCCCTCTTGCTTGCAGGCAAACTCCCTCTGCCGGCTGCGGCTGCGAGGGAGTTTGTTCTTGCGCGGTTTACACCATGCCCGGAGACAGTGTCCCCGTCGTCTCGCTGAATGACACCCGCTCTCCCTGCTGAAGCTGATACATGTGATAATAGCGGCCGCCCAGCTTCATCAGCGTCTCGTGGTCTCCCCGCTCCACGATTTCGCCCCGGTCCAGGACGAGAATCAGATCGGCGTGTTTGATCGTCGACAGCCGATGCGCGATGATAAACGTCGTCCGCCCCTTTTTCACCACGTCCAACGCCTCTTGGATGATCGCTTCCGTTTCCGTGTCGATGTTGGAGGTGGCTTCGTCCAGGATCAGGATGGCGGGATCAAATGCAAGCGCGCGGGCAAACGAAATGAGCTGCCGCTGGCCCGCCGACAGGGTGCTGCCTTTTTCCACCACGGGCTCGTCGATGCCGTTGGGCAAATGCTTGAGCAGGCGATCCGCTCCAATCTCGCTCAGCACCTTTTCCACGCGCTCCCGGGAGATGGCAGGATCACCCAGCGACACGTTGGACGCGATCGTTCCCGTAAACAGGAACGGGTCCTGCAGCACGATGCCCATGTGCTCCCGCACGGTCTGCCGGGGCATCTCGCGAATGTCCCGATCGTCGATGGCAATGCGTCCGCGGCTTGCGTCATAAAAACGGAAGAGCAGATTCAGGATGGAGCTTTTCCCGGACCCCGTATGTCCGACCAGCGCCACCGTCTGTCCCGGCATCGCCTCAAACGAAATGCCTTTGAGCACATACTCGTCATCCTTGTAGGCGAACCATACGTCTTCGAAGGTCACTTTCCCCCGGTACCGCTCCATCTTCTGGTCCGAGACGTCTTCGCCCTCCTCGTCGAGCAGGACGAATACCCGCTCTGCGGAGACAAGCGCGGTCTCCAGGTTGGGCAGTTGATTCACAATACCGACAATCGGCTGGAACAGCCGGTTCAGATAATCGACAAACGCATACAGCACGCCGAGCGAGATCGCTCCCTCCGCTCCGGCGATGGAGACGCCGCCAAAATACCAGATCAGCGCCACAAAGGCGATCGTCCGAATTACCCCGACCAGATTGTGGCCGGTCAGGGCGTTCAAGCTGAGCAGCTTGCTCCGGTACGTGAAGTGGCGGGTATTGTACTCCTCGAACTCCCGCTCCGTTTGTTTCTCCCGGCGAAACGCCTTAATCACCGCAATCCCCTGGATCGATTCGTTGATCATGGCGTTGATTTCGCTGACGGTGGAGCGAATGACGCGGTTGTACCGCTTGGCGAACAGCCGGTAGGCGTACATCCACACCGCCAGCACGGGCACGATGAACAGGCAGATCGCCGCCAGCCGGACATCCAGCACGAAAAGCGCGGCAAACACCCCGATCATGTAAATCGAACCGGTAAAAAAGTTGGCCAACACCGATACGTACAGCTCTCGTATCGATTCCGTGTCGTTGGTGATCCGCGACACGACCTTTCCCGCCGGCAGGTTGTCAAAATAGCGGATCGGCAGCCGGTGAATGTGAGCGAACACGTCCGTCCGCATTTTTCGGATGATTCGGTTGGCCGTAGCCTGCAGCAGGTACCGCTGACCGAAACTGAACAGCGCCGAGATGACGAGCAGCCCGAAATAGACCCGGCAGAGGTCAAGCAGCCCGTTCATCTCCGGGCGGAAAAACATGAACATCTCCCCGGCAGTCAGCCTGCGCGCTTCATAGGTCTTCATCTGCTCCCCTTTTGTGATCATCAAGCGCCCGTTTTCCGTGATGGATCGATCGCCGTCAAAAGCAAGCGGGCTTTCGACAAAATAGTAATCCCGGTTCACCTGCAGCACCCTGACCTCCGCACCGCGCGGCTCGTCGGCGGCAAAGCGGTCGGCCCGTTTGTACAGCGTTTCGCCGTACGCGACCGCATACGGCCCTTCCGCCTTCGTCTCGTACCAGGGCTGCTCGATGCCGGAAATGTGCACATCGATCATCCGCTTGGCGATGAGCGGCCCGGCCAGGTCCGTGCCCACGGCGACGGCCAGCATGAGCAGCGCCAGGATCAGCGAGGTTTTGAAATGCAGCGCGTAACGCATCAGCCGCCTGCCTGTCTTGGCCAGGCTGCCGGCGGTCCGGTCCATCTCCAAATCGTACTGTTCCTTCTCCATACTCACGTTTTGTTTCACCCGCTCCCGGTCAGTTTTGCTTCCACTTGCTGGCGTTCAAACTGCTCCTTGTACCAGCCGCCTTGTTCCATAAGCTGATCGTGCGTGCCCCGCTCCACAATCCGTCCCTCGTCGAGCACCAGGATGAGATCGGCGTGTTGAACGGCGGAGAGCCGGTGCGCCGTGATGATCGTCGTTTTGCCGGCACGCGCCCGGCGGATGTTGGCGATGATCTCCGCTTCCGTCCGTGCGTCCACCGCCGACATCGCATCGTCCAGGATGAGAATGGGCGGATCGGCAATCAGCGCCCGCGCGATGGAGACCCGCTGTTTCTGTCCGCCCGAGAGCGCGACGCCTTTTTCCCCGACAAGCGTTTCCAACCCGTGCGGCAGGTAAGCCAAATCCTTTTGGAAGGCCGATGCCGCGATCGCGTCGTCCAACTGCTCCGCTGTCGCGCCGCCATTGCCAAATACAATATTGTTCCTCACCGTTCTTGAGAACAGAAACTGCTCCTGCGGCACATACCCGTACCACGATTTCAGCCGGTCCATGTCGATCCGGTCGATCGGGATGCCGGAGATGGTGACGGACCCTTCTCCCGGCGGATATTCCCGCAGCAATTGCTTGACGAGCGTCGTTTTGCCGCTGCCGGTGCGTCCCACCAGCCCCAGCGTCTGACCTTTTTCCAGGGTAAAGGTCACGTCCTCCAAATTGTTGACGGCAGACGTCGGATAGCGAAACGTCACGTGTTTGAATGCGATCCGTTCGGGACGTTCCACCGCGATCGTCTCCTCCGGTTCGGGAACGTCAGGCGGACAGCCGAGCGTTTCATTGACCCGGTCCAGAGAGGCATTGCCCCGCTGCATCACGTTGATCATCTCGCCGATCGCGAACATCGGCCAAATCAGCATGCCCAGGTACACGTTGAAGGACACCAGCCCGCCGATCGTCAATTCGTTGTGAAAGACCAGGGAGGCCCCGTACCCAAGCCCGATCAGGTAACTGGCCCCGACAAACATCTTGATCGTGGGCTCGAACAGGGAGTCGATCCTGGCGACGGCCAGATTTTTCTCCAGCACGTCCCGGGTCACGTCGGCAAAATGCTTCTCCGCCGCCCGCTCCTGCACGTAGGCCCGGATCACGCGAATGCCCGAGATCGTCTCCAGCACTCCGTCATTCATCTCCCCGAACGCGTCCTGCGCCGCCGTAAACCGCGCATGCATCCATTTCCCGTAAAAACGGATCAGGACCGCCATGATCGGCAGCGGCAAAATGGCCGCCAGCGTCAGCTTCCAGGAGACAAACGCAATCATCGTCACCAGGAGCGTCGCCATCCAAACCGTGGAGTCAATGAACGTCAAAATCCCAAAGCCGGCCGTTTGCGAAATCGCCTGCAGGTCGTTCGTCGCCCGCGCCATCAGGTCACCCGTGCGGTTCCGTTCAAAAAAGGGCGGGCTCATCCTGAGAAAATGGCGCATCAGCCGGGACCGCATCAGCCGCTCCACCACGAACGCCCCTCCAAACAACTGATACATCCACACGTAGGTGATGAGGTACACGACCACCGCGATGCCGACCAGCAAGAGCAGCGTCTGCGTCATCCCTGCCCACGTCAGCGTACCGTGCTGAATGGCGTCAATCGAGCGGCCCACCATCATCGGCGGCATCACCTCCAGGATGCCGACAAAAATGAGCAGCGACACGGCCAGCGTATACCGTTTCCACTCCTGCCTGAAAAACCATCCGAGCTTTCGTATGACCGACAGCATGTTGTTCCCCTCCTCATTCATTTCCAGACAAAAAAGCACACCACTCGGAAGCGGTGTGCTTTGTCACAGCGAGTCAACGATAGGAAAAGCGCATGCCACGAGGGTGCGTGACCTGCGCCTGCTTACGCTTACGCAGCGAAAAGGGCTCGTGTGCACCGTACTGCTCTTCGCGTCAGGAGGGAGGTCACGTCATGAGATATGGAGTTGCGACCGGCATCAAACGGAATCCAAATCCTGATCATGACAGACAGCCTCCTTTCCAGAAAATTTCATCCTTTGCGTATACTGGTACGGTATCACGAATGGATGAATCTGTAAATTGATTTTCCCGTGTTCCCGTGACCGGACATCGCCACTGTTCACTGCCCCGGCAGTTGAGGCGAATGCGAGAACCCCTATCATTTCTTGCTTGTTTCTTGGCATGAACCCCATTATAATGGATTAGTAATAATGATTTTCATTATCAGCGAAAGGTGGCGGCTGAATGGTGAAGCACGTGCGAGCGGAAGAACCAACTTCCATAGCCAAAATCATTCGTGAAAGACGAACGATACGTTCCTTTACGAATGAGCCTGTTACCAAGGAACTGATCATCGATCTTCTCAATGACGCCGTCTGGGCCCCCACTCACGGGTTGAGGCAGCCTTGGCGCTTTCTGTTCGTGTCCACAGACGAAAAGGAACGCTTCATCGAGTATCTTCTTCAGGCCTTTCCGAACGATCAGCAGGACAAGATGCGCACCTATTTTCACGCGCAGGCTTCCGCCTTTTTGATTGTCATCATGTCGGAAGACCCTCGACCGAAACAATGGGAAGAAGACTTTGCGGCATCAGCCGCCATGATCCAGAACTTTCAGCTGCTGGCATGGGAACGGAAACTTGGCGTCGTGTGGAAAACCAACAACCACAACTGGGACCCCAAGGTTCGCCAACTGCTGGGGGTAAAACCCGGAGAGAAAATCGTCGGGTTTCTGCATCTGGGATTTTTCGACAGCGAACAGATTCCGGAACCAAAACCGCGTACGCCCGCTGAAGAGAAACTCACCCTGTTTGAAAATCTGAAGCCATAACACGGAGGAACCTGATGTTGCTTTATTCACGTCAACCATGGATTGGCCTGCTTCTTTGCGCGCTTATCATTGCCCGACTTGATCGTGGCAAGCGATGCTTTTGCCAAAGTCTACGAACAGTTGTCCAAAATTGCGCCAACCGTCATCATCAAGCCCGCTGAAACCAAAGACGGCGTGAAGGATTGGCGGCAAACGTTCATCAAGACGGCTGAAATCGTAGGAAAAGAAGACGAGGCCAAACAAGTCATTGCAGCCTATGAGCAGAAAGCCAAAGACGCACGGGAAAAAATCGCCAAAGCGATCGGCAATGAAACCGTTATGTTCTTGCGTGTAACGGCCAAGGAACTTCGTTATTACGGCGCGAAAAACTTCGATGTGCTGTACAATGACCTGGGGTTACATAAACCTGCGCATTTCCCGGATAACAGCGCAACCTTTCAACCGCTGTTTGCATATTGTGCCTTGTGCCCTTCCACCGAACGCGTGGAAGGGTTTTTGCTGTGCCTCAACGCTTTCCCTGGCGAGGAACGCATGCCCTTTTCCTATAAGAAAAACACGGTACATCCAACCTTTTTCCGTCGAATGTACCGTGTTCGTTTAATGGCATCGGGGTCATGCCCCTTTTTCATGCGAATGCGCTCGTTCAACCGATGCATGGGCCAACCCATACGGCAGGCACAGCGGCACCCCCGTTCGGGGGTCGGCAACAATATCCGCTTCAATCCCGAATACTTCACGCAGTACGTCATGCGTCATCACCTGATCGGGAGCGCCTTCGCAAACGACCTTGCCCTTTTTGATCGCGATCATGTGCTGGGCGTAACGCGCCGCATGGTTCAGGTCATGAACCACCATGACAATCGTGCGCTGTTCCTCTTGATTCAGCTTGTGCAGCAGTTCGAGAACTTCCAGTTGGTGAGCCATATCCAGGAACGTCGTGGGCTCATCGAGAAACAAGAAATCGGTTTGCTGGGCCAGCGCCATGGCGATCCATGCCCGCTGCCGCTGCCCACCGGACAGTTGTTCAACCGGGCGGTCACGAAATTCCACGATGCCTGTGACCTCAATCGCCCACTGAATGATTCGCTTGTCTTCCTGCGTCAACGAACCGAATCCTCTCTGGTGAGGAAACCGCCCGTAGCCGACCAGCTCGGAGACGGTAAGACCGTCGGGGGCCGTTGGATTTTGCGGCAAAATGGCAAGCTGCTTCGCCACTTCCTTGGTCGACTGGCTGTGAATGGCCTTCCCGTCCAGGAAAACGGCCCCGTCTTTCGGCTTCATAATCCGCGCCAGCGTCTTGAGAATCGTAGACTTCCCGGAACCGTTGGCACCGACAAGAGCCGTGATTTTCCCCGTAGGAATGGTCAGATTCAACTGTTCCACAATGATGCGATCACCATAGGCGATATCTACCTGCTTTGCGTACAGACGTCCCATAAGTACTTACGCCTCCATTCATCAGGTCTTCATCAGCAAATAGATGAAGTACGGTGCGCCAATAATGGCCACGACAATGCCGACGGGAATCTCCGAAGGCTGCAGAATCCAGCGGGCCAGTGTGTCCGCAACGAGCAGGAGCAGCCCTCCCGCCAGTGCGGAAGCGGGGATCAGATACTGGTGATGGGGACCGACCAGCCGCCTCGCCAGATGAGGCCCAATGAGACCGACAAAGCCGATGCCACCTCCGACCGCCACACTTGCGCCCGCTAAACCAACCGCTGCGGCAAGCAGTCTGATCCGTTCCCGTTCCGTGGAAGTTCCGAGGCCGATCGCGAGCGGTTCTCCCAAGCGAAGAATATCCAAAACCCGTGCCTTCACCATGACATAGGGAAGCAGGATCATGAGCCAGGGCAGCAAAGCCATGACAAAGTGCCAGTTGGCTCCCCAGATGCTGCCGGACAGCCAAACGGAAACAAATTGGAATTTTTCGGGATTGAGTTTGATCGTAAGCACGATCATGGCGGCGCTAATGCCCGCGGAAACCGCAATCCCCACCAGAATGAGCCGTGTCGGCGCAACGCCCTGTCCTTTTCGGAAGGCCAGGGAGTAAATGACGGCGGCGGTCAGGGAAGCGCCTGCAAACGCACATAACGGCAGCAGGTAAACAGGAGCGCCTTCCGTCATCGGATAAAAGGAAATAAACAGGATCACCGCGAGGCCTGCCCCTGCGCTGATTCCCAACAAGCCCGGATCAGCCAGTGCATTCCGGGAAACGCCTTGCAATATCGCCCCGGAGACAGCCAACCCCGCTCCCACCAGGACGGAAAGAACGATACGAGGAAGCCGAAAGTCAAACAAGACAAGCTCCTGTTTCTCGGTGCCTGCGCCCACCAGCGTCTTCATGACATCCCAAGGCGAAAGTTTGATAAAACCCGTATTCATGCTGATGAGAAACGCCGCGAGAATCAATGCGCCCAGCACAGCCATGACCTGGGCTGCGCGGATTTTTCGCCGGTGTTCCATGGTTCCTGCCTGCATGGATTTCATCCCAATTCCCTCCTTTCCCTACGGGCAAGGTAGAGGAAAAAGGGCACGCCGATCAGGGAAATCAGGGCGCCTACCGGCGTTTCGTAAGGCGGATTGATCATTCTCGCTCCGATATCGGCAAACACCATGAGCAAACTGCCCAGCACCGCGGAGCACGGAATGATCCACCGGTAGTCTACGCCTACCAAAAAACGTGCCACATGAGGGATGACCAATCCGATAAAGCCGATCATGCCGACAGTTGACACCGCCGCCCCCGCCAGGATCAGAACGATCACGGCACCGGCGAGCTTGACACGACCCGTTCGCTGTCCCAAACCGGCGGCCATTTCTTCTCCCAGACTAAGCACCGTGATGGAACGGGAAAGCATCAGTGCCGCGATCAACCCAGCCACAATCCACGGGAACATGATCCTGATGTGAAGCCACGTGGTTCCCGCAACGCCACCTGCGTACCAGAAGGCCAGCTCCTGCCCCACCTGGTAGTAGATCGCCACGCCCTCGCTAAGTGCCACGAGCAGGGCGCTAACGGCTGCGCCAGCCAATGCCAGCCTGACCGGAGTCAATCCTCCTTTGGCCAATGAACCGATTCCATACACCAGCCCTGCCCCCAGCCCGGCGCCGAGGAAGGAGAACAGGATGACGTACGGAAAAGGCAGGCCGGGCCACAACGCAAAACAAAGCGCCAACGCAAAGCCCGAACCGGCATTCACACCGAGAAGGCCGGGGTCTGCCAACGGGTTGCGGGTCATCCCCTGCATGATCGCTCCCGCCACGGCAAAACCGGCGCCAACCATCGCTCCGCACAGCGCCCGAGGCAATCGCAATTCTTGAATGATTTGGTGCTGTGTCAAATCCGGCTGAAAATGAAAGACCGCTTCCCATACCGTCAGCAGGTGAATGTCGGCTGCACCGACTGAAATCGAAAGGGTCAAACCAAGCGCAAGCAGTATCAACCCGCCGAGGAGAATGAACAAAGCCAGGACGGGCCGGGTTTGCATGTGAGTTTTTGGTTTGGACGCTGCTGACATTTGTGCAACCCACTTCCATTCATTCCGTAATCATGATTGTCACTGCTACGTTAGACAGGTTAATGATAATGGTTTTCATTTGCACCTGTCAATAATCTAGCCGTTTCTTGCTAGAACCTTTCTCCTGCAAACAAAACGGCGAGACCCCTTGAGGGGATCTCGCACGTGTGCAGTCAACGTACTGCTGGGGGGATTTCGCTTTTTGCCATACGCGGACGTTGCGATCCGCACAAATGGCAAATCCATCCGCCATCGTCTCACGATTCCGTTATTCGTGAGGGAATCAGTTCCCAGGTGAACCCTCCATCCGACGTTTTGTATACATAGGTACCTTCATCCGTTCGAAACAGGGCAAACCCGATCTCGGCTGTCACATTATGATATGATCGTAAAATGAATGACGGCCTTGTTTTGCAGTCGCATTCCCTGGTACCCCCTCTGAGTAATAAAGGAAGAGCTGCGCATTCGGTTTCAATGGCAAGGAGTTGTCGGGAAACGAAGCAGTTTGTCTATTCGTTTTCAACGGGGTATTTTTGTAACAGGCTCTCTACATTCGATTCCAGTTCTTTTCGATCAATCGGGACATTCACGTTGAGTTCAATGGGGTGGAGGTAGTCGACAACTTCCCCCTTTGCATTGTATAGTTCAAACTGCACAAGAATCCCGGAATCTTTATCAACCCAGAAACGAAACGTGCTTGCACCTTGTTTTCTGGATGCAGCCTCATTCAGAAGTCCTTTCAATACGATGGTATTATGGTCCAGCAGTTGTTCATCTTGTTTTTCAATTTCCCATTTGTCCAAATCCCTTGTAAAGTTGGATGCAATTTCATAAGGAAACAACGAAGTCTGCGCAGCACCGATTGGTGGACGTTCACGGTAACGGGTCACGTTGTTTCCCAGCGAATCCTTGCCAAAAGCCTGCTGCGGCTCAAGTGTTCCCGCATGACGATCGGCATTGTACCTCATCCGTCGGGTTGCTTTCCTTTCCTCATCCACAAGCCAAACGTTGCCGTCCCGATAGTAGATATGTTGAATGCGCGATTTCCCGGAATTTTTATCAACATGCGTACTTTTACTGTAGCCGCTTGTCGGCGCAATCTTATATTCAACCAGCGTGGTATATCCGTTTCGCAGGAGTTCAAACTTCCCCACTGCCGTATCAAAGTTGTCCACGGTATTCAGGAGTTTCGTGAGCACTTCTTTTTGTGTCAGATGATCGTAATTTTCCTGTTTCTTCGGAGGTTCATAGACTGCGGTTTGTTCTTTCGTTTCCTTTGCGTGATCAATTTGGTGTGAATTTGATGTATTTGATTGTATAGCGGTTTCTCTCGTATGGTTTTGGGCAATTCTATTTGTACAGCCGTAACAGATTATCATCAGCATGACCCAAAAATAGATTGTTTTTTTCATACGTAACCTAACCTCCTCTATATTCAAAATAATTAATTTTGAAAGTAATTTTTACCTTTCTTAAAATTATGAATACATAAATTTTTAATTTCGACAAATAACCACATTTTTCGAAATATATTCATGTTATATTATTCCTAAAACAAACTATTTTTAGGGTATATTAGAAAAATTTATATTAGGAGGAAATGGTATGTTTAAGAAAAAACGTACTATTGTAGCTTCAACCTTGACTACTGTGCTTCTTTTTAATTTAGTAACTCCTGTATTAGCTAAGGGAGAAGAAACTTCTACAGTAGAACGCCGGATAGCTTTAGAATCGTTGTCTAAATTAAATAAGAGTTTTCAGTCAGTTAATAGTCTGACGGATGAAGAAATTGCAAAGAAAATATTTGAAAATCTTTCTCCAGAGGCTCAACAAAAATTCATAGAATTTATGATTAAGCAAAGTGAAGCTGGAGATACAAGTTTAATAGAATTTCATGAAAAAGCGGTAGGAAAAGTTCAGAAGAAGGTAGGGAAAAAATCTACAAGTATTTCACAAAAATCTGTTGCTAAAGCAGCGAGTGAACCATTAGATATCCTCTCTTATCGATTAGGTAAGTTAAATTTACCTAGACCTGTCTACTATTCCATGATGGCTGTGGGAGGAGGAATTGCGGCAGCAGCAGTTGACGGTCCATTACCTATTGGTGATATTATTGGTGTAATTACTGCTGTAGGCGCAGGAGTAGTTGTTGGCATATATTGGGATGAAGTGGAAGCCAAGTTTGACGGTATTGTTGGTGCGTTTAAAGCTGCATTTAGCAGTATGGCATCCAAAATTGAAACGGCATTTAATACTCTGTATGCTGAAGCTATTATTTACTTTTACGATATTCCAAAAAAGTTGTTAAACGACGATGGTGATGGAGTTGATTTAGGGAAGTTTACTCAACCTGTTAAAGGCAGGAAAGCATATAGAGATCCTAAAACAGGCTGGGAGATAGACGCTGATAAAGCAGGTGAAAAAAGCCATGGAGGAAGTGCATGGAAACTAAAAAACCCAAAAGGAAAACGAGTTGCAACTCTTGATAAAAAAGGAAAAATTTTGCGTGACTAAATATAGAATAGGGTGTTTGTATGAACGACTTTGACAGTGTTGTAGTGTCAATGTTTCCAGGGAAATGGAACATAAAAGAAGATCCAAATAGAGATTCCGAAGCAAGTACGATATTGTTAGAACATAGCGACTTAATTTTTTCGCGGTTTCCAGAACAATCTTTTCTACTTGATAGATTTCCTAAAAGAATTGCGGATAACACAAAGTTTGCTTCCCTTAATTTATCATTTAGCGAAGTTGAGGACAACCCTGTGTTGAAAAGCAGTTACACCAACGAAGAGCAAAAGTTTATTCGTGTTTTTCAGTTACTTTGGGCTTATGATAATGCTTGGGTTGAGACATCTCTACGATATGAGAATACTGAGCGGATCAAAGAAGTCTTACAGAATGAGAAAAAGGAAAATAGAATAATTACCGTTCTAGAAAAACTTAATAAAAATGACAGTGATAATCTAAAAATTGAAGAGCTTGCTGACCTAGAAGTCCTCCTGGAGCTTGGTTTACGGGAAACTGTTTCTTCTGTATTTGTTTTTGAAAAAATGCAAGTGTGTATTTGGTCAAATTTTGATTTAAACATGCCCATGTTCATTGGAAATTCAGAGAGCTTGGAAATTCTTAGAACAATTATAACAACAGAAGGTTTGTACTTACGCCGTTAGATAGATAATCGCTCTGGACTTTCATCAATCCTCTTTACACGGAGTTAAGACTAAGGATAACTTTGGGTAAAGGGGTTGTTTTTCTATGGTGCGTAAAAAGTATGACAAAGCCTTCAAGATAGCTGCCGTGATGCAGATCATGGATGAAGGAAAGAAGGTCTCCCATGTTGCGAAGGCTTTAGGCATTCTTCCTACGATGCTGAGCCGATGGGTGTATGAATATCAAACACACGGTGATGAAGCATTTACAGGTAACGGGAAACCAATCGCCAACAAGGATCTCGAAATCAGACGGCTACAAAAGCGCTTGGAAGAACTCGAAAGGGAGAATGAGATTTTAAAAAAGTTTCAGGCATTCTTGAAGGAGCCCGAGTAGCCAAGTATCGGTTTATTCAAAGCCACGTAAAAATCTAATCCGTCCGGCTCATGTGTAAAGTGCTTGGAATCAGCCCCCAAGGGTATTATGACTGGAAGAAACGCAGAAAAAGTCAACGAACCATCGACCAGGAAATTCTCGAGGAAGCCATTCTGCAAGTGTACAAAGAATTCAAGGGTCGATATGGCAGTCCCCGGATCGCTTTAGAGTTGTGCAAACGCGGCTTGTTTACCAGCAAGAACCGTGTCGCTCGCCTTATGCAGCGGATGGGACTGGCTGCCGTTTCTTATCGAAAACGAAGTCGGATCGGACGGAAACCAAAAGGATCGGGAATCATGGACAATTTAGTGAAACGTGCGTTTGAAGCCCAAACGAAAAACACGCTCTGGGTTGGAGATATCACTTACCTTCCCCTTCAGCATGGATTTCTCTATCTGGCCACTTATCTTGATGTATTTTCAAGGAAAGTTGTCGGTTGGGCAATGAACACCCGAATGACCGAACAGTTGGTGATAGACGCCTTTTTGTAAGCCGTTGGAAGGGAACGCCCGTCAGCAGGACTGATTGTACATACGGATCGAGGTTCGCAATATACAAGCCGACGTTACCAAAGCACCTTGGCAGCACATGGAGCCATCCTCAGCATGTCCCGCTTGGGAGATCCATATGAAATGCCGTGATGGAGAGCTTTTACAAAACGTTAATACGCGAACTGATGCCGGAAACAAGAAAGTTCACCAATGAAAAGGAAGCACGAAATGCAGTCTTCGAGTACATCGAAATGTTTTATAATACGAAAAGAATGCATTCCGCATTGGGTTATATGAGCCCAGTGGAATATGAAAAACAACATTCATAACAGATTGGTCTTAACTTCGTGTCAAGTAAATTAGGGAAAGTCCACTCCCCTCCTTCAACATTTCTCCGGTCACAACAAAACGACCAGCTAGAAGCATGGCGGAATAACCCTTCATGCGACCAACTGGTCGATTCTTGTTAGCCGAATACGTTCGGCAGACTGGCAGGATTGCCTGAAAAGATACTGCGAATACAAATGCTATGTTCAAATTTTACTATTTTTTCTTTTTCTTGTCATATCATAAAAAGCAGTATTTTTTACTCAACTGGAGCCATACCAAATGAAATATCTTCAAAATCATCTCTTCCTATAGCGTAAAAGACCCTTGTTCCATGTTCATCTTTGTTTGCGAATGCTACACGGTGGTTAAATCCTTCCCATTCTACATCTTGCGCACCATCTTCAGCAAACTCTTTTGCTGAAATTTCATCATCCCATAAAGTAATAGTAGTAACAGAAGGATTATCTCTGATAACTTGATTAACAATACGTAAAGCTGTCAATTTTCTCTCAAGATCCATCTCCCTAGATGGAAAGTTCGCAAAAACAACAACCTCGTTAGACTTGGTACCTTTTGTCATCGTTTTTATTGAAATATCTATAGAGGAGATTAAGTTTAGTACAGACTCTTGAATACTTGAACTTAATGTATTTTGCTCAGTTTTATCTCCTGTTCCGTTAACAGTTCCTTTGCTGCATGCAGTTATCATACAAATAGATAATAGTAACATGCCACAAATGAATTTCCTCATATTTTCCCCCTTATATCCGCTATTATTAGACTACCTGATTCTATATTCAAAATTTGTATGATTCATTAATAAAAGTCTTTTTTTAGTTACATCCTCCAACTCTTGTAGACTTATTCCACAGTTAGCTCCATGATCGGTCCAGTAGATCTTGTCTGATTCTTGTTTTTGATTAAAGCAATGGTAAAGCGATTCATGAGACTGATGGGACTCATGAGACTTAAGCTCCTCATCAATGCATCCACAATAGCACGGGACTTTCTTTAATAGTTCTTGATATGACCTTACAGCTGTAGGTGTTGCTGTAATATTGTATTTTCAGCCATCTTTGAATTCAAGTAAATTGTACTGCTTCATATCAATTTACATTTCATTATTTATTTTACCAATAACAGGTGTTGTCCTTTTACAATGACCACAAGTTGGGGAAAAAAAATAAACGAATATCCTTTTTTACTCTCTATTTCGTTTTCAAGTTCTTCAGGTAAAACGATCAAGTCCATATTCGTGTGTAAATTCCCCTCGATTTGAAAAAAATTAGCCAATGCGCGTCACTTTAGACACCGCTTTTGTTGCCTGCGTTTCTCGCTATTCCAAGTACTCTGCCATGTCGAGATACTTTTTGCCGCTTGCCCATTTTTCGTCTATCTCCATAAGCAAAGCTCCGATCAATAACCGGGCCGTCTCAAGATCAGGGGCTTCCAAAATCGCACGAACACGGGGATACAACTCCTTCTGCAACTGCTTGGGGGTGGCGTCGAGGATATTTCGCATAAATGAGTCTGACACCGTTGCCACGTTACCCCTTGAAAATGGGTACGAATAGCTCGTACGAGCCCACCATGTTGATCGGACACAATCAGTTCTACGCCTCGTAAGCCTCGCTCTTTCAGCCAGCTAAAAAACTCGCTCCAACTGATCTCTGTTTCACTATCTCCATACTTCAGTCCAAGGACTTCTCGGTAGCCTTCCTTATTCACCCCGTAGGCCAGCATCACGCCGCGAGAGCGAACACGCCCCTCTTAGCGGGCAAACATTTCTGTCGAGAACTTTCCGTTTCGAATTCGTGGCACCCGAAGGGTATCGTTCCCACCCGCATTGTCAGTTGGATATGTACCGTTTCGATATCCTTGACGTTCATCTGTACGTTCGTACGGTTCCGCAGACAGCTGTTCCGTAGCCTGGGCCTGCAATACCTGATTCAATACCGATTCCAACAGCTGGCCACCTCCGAATCCTGCGAATTTCCGAGAAAAAGTTGCTGCAAAAGTTGTGAATCTACAGTAATCTGGTGTTGAGCCATAACAAAAACTCCTCTCTTAGAATGGTGTCCGCAAACTTCATTCTAACCGAGGGTTTTTGAAATGGCTCTCTTATTTTAAAGAGACTCCGTTTTTACACAATTATATGGGCTCAACTTTATTCCAACCCGTTCAATCACATGAACTGATCCGACATATGAATCTCGAACATACATTGATAAATTCCGAGTAATTAGGTATGATAAATTCGATTAGTAGTTTTTAAAATTGTGAAAATACATGAAAACTGAGCGCTTGGAATCTTCCCCATCTCAACAAGCAAGATGGTGTGTGGACCCTCCCAAGAGCGAAAGACGGGCATGCAAGTACAGCCAGAAAGGGGGAACGATCATGAGCCAAACGCAGCCCTACAAAACCGTCATGTTGAACCCGCACGACCACGTCGCGGTTGCCCTTGAGCCCATTCCGGCAGGCTCCGTCGTGAGCGTCACCTGTCAGGGGCAGACGTTTTCCGTTACGCTGAACGACCCCATTGATTTTGGCCATAAGTTTGCGGTCGTTCCCATCGCCAAGGACAGCGACGTTCGCAAATACGGAGAAGTGATTGGCATTGCCACACGCGATATTTCGCCAGGCGAACATGTACATGTCCACAATATCGAAGGCAAAAGAGCCAGGGGGGATTTACGTGGCATCAAGTAATCCGGATCACTTTTGGGGGTATCGCCGTTCAGACGGACGGGTTGGCATACGCAATCACGTATTGATTCTTCCGACCATTACGTGTGCGACGCAGGCCGCAAAGCGCATTACCGATCTCGTCAGGGGAACGGTTACGTTCATCCATCAGCATGGCTGTGCACAGTTGGGTGCCGACTACGAGCAAACCTTTCGGACCTATGTGGGCATGGGGGCAAACCCCAATGTGTATGGCGTCGTCGTGTTGGGACTCGGATGCGAGACGCATCAGGCACGCAGCGTCGCCGAGGAGATTGCGAAGACCGGCAAACCTGTTGAAGTGGTGTCCATTCAGGATCACGGCGGCACCTTGATGGCAATCGCACAAGGTGCGAAGATCGCTGCGCAGATGGTGCAGGATGCATCGGCGCAGCTTCGGGAACCCTGTCCGATGAGCGAATTGATCGTGGGGACAGAGTGCGGCGGCTCGGATGCCTGCTCGGGGCTTTCCGCCAATCCCGCCGTTGGCTATGTCAGCGATCGGATCGTCGATTTGGGCGGAACGGCCATCATCGCCGAAACGACAGAGTTGATCGGGGCGGAGCACCTGCTCGCCGAACGGGCAGTGAATGATCAGGTAGCCAAACGCGTATATGAAGTGATAAACGCAATGGAAAACCGGGCGATCAAAATGGGAGTGGATATTCGCAAGGGAAATCCGAGCCCCGGCAATATCAAAGGCGGTCTCAGCACCTTGGAAGAAAAGTCGCTCGGCGCTGCGAGCAAGGCTGGAAGCCGACCGCTGCAGGAGCTGGTCAATTACGCGGAGACTCCGACCCGCAAAGGTCTCGTGTGGATGGATACGCCCGGTCAGGACATTGAGCAGCTCACAGGCATGGTCGCCGGCGGAGCACAGATTGTCCTCTTTACGAGCGGGCGCGGAACACCGACAGGGTCGCCGATTGCGCCGGTTATTAAAATTTCGACCAATACCCGCCTGTATGAAACCATGCGGGATAACGTGGACCTCAACGCGGGAACCATTATCGAAGGCCTGGAGTCAATCGAACAGGTCGGCGAGCGCATTATGCAAGAGATCTATCAGGTCGCCTCAGGCAAGATGACCAAGGCGGAAATTCTCGGGCAGGACGACTTTGGCATTTGGCGTATCGG
The DNA here is from genome assembly GCF_001673705.2 of Brevibacillus sp. WF146. NCBI lineage: Bacteria > Bacillati > Bacillota > Bacilli > Caryophanales > Paenibacillaceae > Brevibacillus > Brevibacillus sp. WF146. The sequence goes on along the minus strand of NZ_CP109943.1, from coordinate 339,532 downwards.
TTCAACCTTCTAAATGCCGGTTATCGCTGCAGAGACATGTTTCGTAGTTTACTCGCACATTTTCTGAACAGCACCAACAAATACGGTAGGGAAGTTGATGACCATGCCCATTTTGGAAGGCGGATTGGATTTTGACAGTCCGATTATGGTGAAAGTGCATCAGCATTTTGATTCGACCCGGATCGATCAGACAGAGATCAGACAAATTCTCCGGGATCGCATCTGCGATCCGGCCATCAAACGCATGATCAGACCGGATATGAACATCGCTCTGGCGGTTGGCAGCAGAGGGATCCGCCACCTGGATTTCATCGTGCGCACGGTCGTCGACATTCTGCGTGAATTGGGAGCGAAACCGTTTATCGTTCCCTCCATGGGCAGTCACGGCGGCGCGACACCGGAGGGGCAAAAAGGTGTCCTCCGTCATTACGGGATTACGGAGGAGACCATGGGCATTCCCATTGAAGCCTCCATGGAAACGCTGGAATTGGGGGGTGTCGATGACGTTCCTGTTTATATAAGCAGGCCGGCCTATGAGAGCGATCTGATCATCCCCATTTGTCGGGTGAAGCCGCATACCGATTTTAAGGGACGTGTCGAAAGCGGCATTTATAAAATGCTGGCGATTGGTCTGGGTAAGCATAAAGGGGCGGCCACGATCCATAAGGCGGGCTTTCCGGCGTTTGCCACGCTCATTCCGAAAATCGGGCAGTTTATCGCAGACCATGCCCCTGTGGGCTTCGCGGTATCCATCATTGAAAACAGCTACGATGAAGTGGAAAGTGTTCACATTGTCCCCAAGGAACGGATTGCCACCGAAGAACCCAAACTTCTCATGCGCGCCAAACAACTGCTGGCAAAGATCAATATTGACCCGATCGACCTGTTGATCGTGGATCAGATCGGAAAAGACATCAGCGGAGAAGGGATGGATCCCAATGTCACCGGTCGCTCACCGGCGGGTGTGGCGTTTGAGGACGTCCCGCAGATCAAACGGATTGCGGTTCTTGATTTGACCAAGGAGACGCATGGCAACGCATCAGGCATTGGCATGGCGGATGTAACGACCAGGCGATGCTTTGAAAAAATCGATTTGCAGGTGACCTACGCCAACGTCATTACAGCCGGGGTGTTTGACAGCTGCAAAATCCCCATGATTCTCGAGAATGACAAGGAACTGCTGGCGGTAGGGTTAAAGGCAGCGACGTTAACCCCACCGGACCAGGCGCGTGTGGTGCGGATTCAGGACACGCTTCATCTCTCAGAATTTTGGGTCTCGGCAAACATAGCCGAATCGTTGAAGCATGATCCCCGTTTCACGATCACCAACGAACGGCGCCCGTTTACCTTTGATGAAAACGGGAATCTCACCTGGTAATCATTCATTTCCATAGAAATCATGAAGGAGAGTGGATCGAACATGGACCATTTTAAACGACCGGGAGCCCCTGTTTTTACATCGGTGGAAGAAGAACGCCGCTATCGGAAAGAGCGGCTTGCGGGAGCGTTTCGCGTATTTGCCCAGATGGGCTATGACTATGGCGTATCCGGGCACATTACCGCCCGTGACCCGGAATATCCGGATCATTTCTGGGTAAACCCCATGGGACTGCACTTCAACTCGATAAAAGTGTCGGATTTGCTCCTCGTGAATCACAAAGGGGAGATCATCGAAGGGAAAGGCGTTCTGAACCAGGCGGCGTTTGCCATCCATTCGGCCGTTCATGCCGCCAGACCGGATGTCGTTGCCGCTGCTCACGCCCACACGATTTACGGCGAAGCGTGGTCGACACTAGGGCGGCTGCTCGATCCGATTACGCAAGATTCCTGCTATTTTTACAACGATCACGCCATCTTTAACAGCTATACCGGAGAAGTGCTGGAAAAAAGCGATGGAGAAAAAATTGCGGAAGCCCTGGGCAACAAGAAAGCGATTATCCTGCAAAATCACGGCCTGCTGACCGTCGGGAAAACGGTGGATTCCGCCGCGTGGTGGTTTATCACGATGGATCGTTCGTGCAAGGTTCAATTGTTGGCCGAGGCGGCAGGCAAACCCGTTCTCATTCCCAGCCACATCGCACAGCTTACGCGAAATCAAATCGGCAGTGAAGATATCGGCTGGTTCAGCTTTCAACCGTACTGGAACAGCATCGTGAAAGAACAACCGGATTTGCTGGAATAACCTGTTCGTTGATCGATAAAGAGAGGAAACAGAAAGGCGATCGGATCGGAGAGGAGAGGGAGAGATGAAGAAAAAGGTGTCGGGCATTATCCTGGCTGCCGTTCTGCTGGCCTCGCTTGTGGGCTGCGGCGGAAAGCAGGAAGCATCGCAGGGACAAGAGACGACCATCAAGGTGGGCGTAACCGCAGGGCCGCATGAAGAAATCATCAACAAAGTAAAAGAGTTGGCCGCCAAACAGGGAATCCATGTGGAGACGGTTGTCTTTAATGACTATATCACGCCAAACCGGGCGCTTACGTCGGGACAGCTCGACGTCAACAGCTATCAGACGATTCCGTTTATGGACCAGTACAACAAGGATCATAACACGAAGATTGTCCCGATTGGAAAAACGGTCACCTTCCTGATGGGCATTTACTCGAAAAAATACAAAAAGCTCGAAGATCTTCCCGAAGGAGCCACGCTCGGTCTGCAAAACGACCCGGTAAACATGTCGCGCGCCCTTCATGTGTACGAGCAGGCCGGTCTGATCAAATTAAAACCGGGTGTGGATGTGGACAAGGCGACGCCGGCGGATATCGCGGAAAATCCCAAAAACTTCAAGTTCAAGCTGCTGGATGCGGCGCTGCTGGCGCGTACACTGAACAGCCTTGACGCGTCGACCGTTAACTCCAATTTCGCCTTGAAGGAAGGGTACAAACCGAAACGGGATGCCATCTTCATGGAGAATTCGTCCCGATACGTCAACTATATTGCGACGAATGAGAAGGACAAGGACAATCCGCTCTATCACAAGCTGGTGGAATTGTACCGTTCCGACGAAGTGAAGAAGTTCATCGAGGAAACCTATGACGGCGTGATTATCACTTCCTGGTAACACGCAGGGTGTGACAGAGCTGTACCCGGAAACAGGCGCAATGAGACCCCTTCCAACCATACGTTGCTTCCATACGGTTGGAAGGGGTGCACGTAATCCTATTAGTTAAACAGGGCCACTACTTTCCCCAGAAGAATCCCGACAATCCCGAAGTCCGCATCACCAAACGTGGTTCCTTCAAACCCGAGAGAGCCCAGCACCGGCAGCAGCATCGCCGGCAAAAAGCTGATTAAGAGGCCGTTGACGAATGCCCCGGCAATGGCGCCGCGGCGTCCGCCTGTCGCATTTCCAAACACGCCGGCTGCAGCCCCTGTAAAGAAGTGCGGGACAAGACCTGGGACAATGACTTTCAATCCGAAAAGGGGCAGAAGGAACATGGAGACAAGCCCCGCTGCAAAGCTTGCGAAAAATCCGATGACAACCGCATTGGATGCGAACGGAAAGACCGTCGGGCAATCCAGTGCCGGGATGGCATTTGGCACCACTTTATCCGCGATCCCTTTAAATGCAGGCACAATTTCCGCGAGCAAAATCCGTACCCCTGCCAGGACAATGTACACACCTGCTGCAAACGTAATCGCTTGCAATACTGCATACACCAGATAATGTTGACCTGCGCTCAATTTCTCTTCTACAAAGCCCGGTCCCGCCACGAGGGCCACGATGACAAACAAGATCGTCATGGTTAACGAGACGGAAACCGACGTATCCCGTAAAAAACCGAGCGATTTTGGCACTTTGATATCTTCTGTCGATTTTTCCGGGTTCCCCACGACTTTTCCGATATAGCCTGCTACCAGGTAACCGATGGAGCCAAAGTGCCCCATCGCAATGTCATTGGTGCCCGTGACTTTCCTCATAAAAGGCTGCAGCATGGCAGGAGACAGGACCATCAAGGCTCCAAGAATCAGCGATCCAATGACAACCATCGGGAAGCCTTTGACACCGCCAGTGGATAAAATGACGGCAATCAGGCACGCCATAAACATGGTATGATGACCGGTTAAGAAAATGTATTTAAAGGGAGTAAATCTGGCCAGCAAGATGTTGACGATCATCCCAAACAGCATGATCAACGCCGTTTCCGCGCCAAATGTTTGCTGCGCGAGCGCTACAATGGCTTCATTGTTTGGAATGACCCCTTGGATTTGAAATGCTTTGTCGAACATGCTCCCGAAAGATCCCAATGCGCCGACCAAGATCCCTGCACCTGCTCCCAGGATCAAAAAGCCCATGATGGTTTTCAAGGTTCCCGATACGACGTCTGCCACGCCTTTTCTTTGCAGCAGCAAACCGACCAGGGCAAACAATCCTACCAATATTGACGGTGTGCCCAGGATGTCTTTCATGATTACGTTGAGCATTGGTCATCATTCCTTCGTGAAATATTGTTGTAATGCTTCCTTGATCTCTGTCTGGTTTAAAATGTTTTGCAAGCCAATCACGTAGCGTTTGCCATCTTCCAATTGACCGACAATATCTTTTGAGCCCAGATACACATCAGCCTGCTCGGTTTTGCTGGTGGCCAGATCGGTATGGGATACATCGGCCTGAATACCCATTTCCCCCAGGATTTTCTTTACGTTCATCTCCACGATAAAGCTGCTGCCCAATCCATTTCCGCATACAACCAAAATCTTTTTCATGCTTCATTCCCCCTGTTATTGGAATACATTGAGATATAGTGAAGAATGGTTTCCTTGTCATGAGCGCCAATGATCCTGTCGATATTGTCTTCTTCCGACAGCATCATCGACAGTTGGGCCAATGCTTGTAGATGGGTTTCATTATCGACAGCGGCCAGTACGATGATGAGCTGTGCTTCACGCACCTGCGTTTCCGAAAATGAAACCGGCTGTTTCAACCGAAGCAAACTCATTCCGATTCGATTTACCCCTTGCTCCGGTCTCGCATGCGGCAGCGCCACCTTGGGCGCGATCACGATATAGGGACCATTTTCTTCTACATTGGCAATCATCGCTTGCACATACGCCTCTGTGATGGACTGACTTTTCAGGAGCGGCTCGGCTGCCAAACGAATCGCTTCCTTCCAATCGCTCACAGAGTCCTTTAGCTGAATACATTCTTCTTGCAACAACTCGTCAAGCATGGGTTTTCTCTCCCTCTTTATCTGTTTCTGCTGGTGCAGCACCTGCCTGATTTCCTCTGCCAACTGATCTTCCTTTTCCACGACCGCATATTTTTTCACGATATCTACGATCGTTTGCGCCGTTATATGGGAGGGCGCACTATGGGAAACCGCTTCCATTTCATTAAGTAACTGAACCTTGTCTCGATCTGTTAAAATCGGGTTCACCAAAATGATCCGATGACGCGGGTTCGCGATTTTTGTTGTAGAAACAACCAGATCCACATCTTCTTGAAAGTGCTCATATTGCCTAAGGGTGATCGGCCCAAGCAGATCGATGTTGGAGAATAAACCATCCAGTTGCTGAACCAGTATGCGCGACGTGCCAACCCCGTTTGCGCATACCAGCAATACCCGCCTCAGGGTGGTTGCGGTGATTCCTTGCCGGCGCATCCATCCCCCAAAATGAACCGTTATATAGGCAATCTCGTCATCGCTAATCGATTTGCCGACCAACTGCTCCAAGGGGGAAATGCTTTTTTTCGTGAGTTCATAGATATCACGGTATTGGCGTTGAATCACCTCTTTCAACGGGTTGGTCACGTCCATGTCGTAAAGGAACCGATAATAGGCTGGCTGCAGATGAATATACAAATTTCGTTCCAACTGAACGCGCTGATCAAATACAACACAGGCTCGCATTTCAAACAGATCAACCATATCCGCAATCGCCTGTTTTAAAGCGGGAATTTCATTCGTTTCCGCTGATTGCCCGAATTCATTCACTTTTGCACTTAACAACAATGTGGCCAGATAACATTTTTCATCCTGCGGGAGCTGTAGCGGCAAGACACGTTCCAGTGTTTGGATGACTTGATAATGCCTGGTCTCCACAATGCGCTTGATCTGTCTTTGCGGAAACGCAATCGCATTCCCGCCCATTATCCGCTTTACATAATACGTAAAGAGATAGCTTAATGACTTCGTCGTATCCTCGGCAAATTGAACCTGCAAATGCTTTTCGCAATCGTTCAACCATTGCAGGATGATGTCGGGAATCGGGACGTCTGTATCATCCTCATGGAGATCTTGCAAAAGCAGCTCCTGACCATCATGCAGCAGGGAATGGACATAATGACTCAACACATTGCGGATCGTCAATTCATCGCCGGTAATTTCATACCCGTTCGCATAGGAGTACGAGAGGCTCAAGCCGTGCTTTTCCACTTCCTCTTTGACCTTCTTGAGATCGTTTAGAATCGTATTGCGGCTGACGCCTGTTTTCTCCATGCACTCGTGAGTGGTAATGCGTTTGTTCGCCAGAAGTACATACAGCAGCAAATAAACTTGCCTTTCTCCTGAACGCAGGGCATAGCCATTCGGCTTCTTTTCCCCGATGATCCGGGCCGCTGCCTGTCTGCTGCTTTCGTCCAGATAATAGCCTTTCGCATAGATGTACTGGACTTGCGGCAGACCTGCTTCTTTCAGCCAATCATTGATTTTATGGATATCGTAGTACAACGTTCTTCGTGAAATCGAGAAATGCTCCATCAGTTCTTTGACGGACAGGTAATGATGAGACTGCACAAGAAGCTGCAACATTTGCATTGTTCTTTTGTCTAACATGGCGGCCACCTTTTAGCACAAAATCATGCACAAATTGCTGCACAGGAGATTGACTGGCATCGTCTCTATGGCTTTACTTTACATCAAATCTGCCTGCACAGTTAGACCGAATTTACCCCATGAGATTGTGCAAAAATTGTACTCAAAAACAAAAAAGCCCGCCTGTCGCTGCGGACGATATGGACATGAACCGGGAACTCTCTCTGATCGACTGATTCCTGGCTTGCCGGATGTACGGCTCGCCGCAGCCTCTCCAAAAAAAAGAACCTTTAATCCGCAGGCAGATTAAAAGTTCGGTGTTACATTTCCAATATATGCAATGTCTTACGTTTTTTCAATCAGTTAACTTTTAGCTATAGACAAGTTCTTTTTCGGTCAGACCCAGCGTCTGCGCGGTTGACGTCTGAATTTCTTGCAAAAGATCCGGGTTTTTCACGAGCGACACACCATAAGACGGAATCATTTCTTTAATTTTCCGTTTCCACTCTGTCATCTGCTGCGGGAAGCACTTCTCCAATACCTCCAGCATCACATGAACGACCGTAGAAGCACCTGGAGAAGCGCCAAGCAGCGCGGCTACCGAGCCGTCAGCGGCAGTAACCACTTCCGTACCGAATTGAAGGGTTCCTTTGCCGCCTTCCTTTGTATCTTTGATTACCTGCACACGTTGGCCCGCTACCACGATATCCCAATCTTCACTTTTGGCGGTCGGAATAAACTCGCGCAGTTCTTCCATGCGCTGTTCATTCGACAACAGAACTTGCTGGATCAGATACTTGGTCAATTTCATCTCTTTTACGCCTGCCGCCAGCATCGTCAAGACGTTATCCGGTTTTACGGAACGGATCAAGTCAAAATAGGAACCCGTTTTCAAGAATTTTGGTGAGAAGCCGGCAAACGGTCCAAACAGCAATGTTTTTTGATTATCAATATACCTGGTATCCAGATGCGGAACAGACATGGGTGGAGCGCCAACCTTGGCTTTACCGTATACTTTTGCATGGTGCTTGGCGATCACTTCCGGATTTTTACATACCATGAACAGTCCGCTTACCGGGAATCCGCCAATCCGTTTCGACTCCGGAATCCCCGTTTTTTGCAGCAGCGGCAGACTTCCGCCCCCAGCGCCGATAAACACGAATTTTGCCGTATGGGTTTCGATGTTACCGCTGTCGAGATCATGCACTTTTACTTTCCACGAGCCGTCGCTCGCACGTGTAATATCCTTAACCTGATGCTTGTAGCGGATCTCGACGTTTTGATTCTTCAAGTGGTCAAACAACATGCGTGTCAACGCACCAAAGTTGACATCCGTTCCCGAATCGATTTTTGTGGCCGCGATCGGTTCATTCACGGTACGGCCTTCCATGATCAGCGGAAACCATTCCTTCAATGTGACAGGGTCATCGGAAAACTCCATCCCTTTAAACAGCGGGATGTTCGACAGCGCTTCAAAACGTTTTTTCAAAAACGCCACATTCTTTTCCCCTTGTACGAAACTCATATGAGGAATGGGCATGATAAAGTCTTTCGGATTCCGAATCAGATTTCGGTTCACCAGATAAGACCAAAACTGTTTGGAAAGCTGAAATTGTTCATTGATTCTTATCGCTTTGCTAATATCGACAGACCCGTCAGATTTTTCGGGTGTATAGTTAAGCTCGCATAGAGCAGCATGGCCCGTACCTGCATTATTCCATTCGTTAGAGCTCTCTTCACCTGCGACTGGGAGTTTCTCAAACACTTTGATTTCCCATTCCGGTGCTAACTCTTTCAGCAATGTTCCCAAAGTCGCGCTCATGATTCCGGCACCAATCAAGATAACGTCTGTTTTCTTCTGGATATTGCTCATGATACCCCTTCCTTTTAAAAGAGTAGGCGCTCCTGCTTAGACATACAAAAGGAAGGCCCCCGCCTCGGAACACACCTTCTGTCTCAATTAAACCATCATACTCTATTATGATACCTATGGTTACAAATATCTACTATAAACTGATGGGGATAATCCATTTAGGTGCTGGTAATGATGGGGAGTCCGTCTGCGAGGGCCTGAGAACACGCAAAATTAAAGCAAGGGGTAAAACTACTCTACTAACCTTACGGGATTCCTGACACAACTCTTAGTTATCATGAGCGTAGTGTCAATGAGCTCCCGGTTCCCGATCTGTTTGTTTGCGTATTAAGAAACGGTAAACAATCGTCAACATGCGATGGGCCCACAGCGGTTAACGATATCCACCAGCATCAGCGGGTTTACCCGCATTCTGGACTTCGACGAGATAGCGCCAGCAATCCGGCTGTGACCCATCAAGATCAGTAAAGCCATATTCTTGTGCGAGTTGTCCGCTGGAAAGAGAGCAGCCGTTCCAACGGGAAACGTAAGGATCTCTGGCTAAAGCGACAACAGCACGTCCTACGAAACGCGGCGTTTCTGAGATGACGAAGTGCGGTTCCTTTCCAACTGCATCACGCCAATTGTCTTCACTGACCCCATAGTGATCCAGCATGATCTCCGAACGCATCCAGCCGGGAGTCAAACTAACGGCTGTACATTGATAGGGGCGAAGCTCATGAGCGAGTGCCCAAGCCATCCGAATGACAGAAGTCTTGGCCAAGTCATAAAACAGCGACAACCGATAGTTTTTTGCATTGTATTCGGCAGTGCCGTCCGTCATTTCGACAAGGAGTCCGTTCTTGTTCTTAATCAGTAAAGGCAAGGCAAAGTGGCTGGTGATGATATGTGTATCAATGGCCAAACGCAACATGCGCAGTCCCCTTTCCAAGGAATGCTCCCACACTGGTACGTTCCATTCTGCTAAATATTCTGCGCCCCATATATTATTAACGAGAATATCCAGGCGGTTCTGCTCCTGTTCAATGCGTGCCACCAGTGCTTGAACCTGGCTGGGGTCCAAATGATCGGTTGGCACAGCAATCCCTTCTCCACCAGCTTGGTTGACAAGATCTGCCGTTTCTTCAATCGTTTCAGGACGGTTGTACTCCGAACGCTGCGTGCGTGTCGTGCGCCCCGTCACATATACCGTTGCTCCGGCTGCTCCCAGTTCGACAGCGATGCCACGTCCGGCTCCTCTCGTCCCACCTGCAACCAAAGCGACTTTTCCACGTAAAGGTTTCATCTCATAAATGGCTCCTTTCTTTTCTTTCTTGATTGTTCATTGTAAACTGTAATGACGTCATCTATTGTCATATATGAAAGGAACCCTGCTTCATTTTTTACTTCCTCGAAAAAAGGTGAGGGTCATGAGAGCGGACAGACTCGTCAAAATCATGCTTTTGCTTCAAAACCATGTCAAAATGACAACCAGGGAACTGGCCGATGCATTGGAAGTTTCCCCCCGAACCATCTTGCGGGACATGGATGCGTTAAGTACTTCAGGTATTCCGGTTGTGGCTGAGAGGGGAAAAACAGGTGGATGGAGATTCATGGATCATTTTCACAACCAGTTAAGCGGAATGACACTGTCTGATATGAAATCGCTGTTCATCCTTCCTTCCGAAAAGATTTTGGCAGACCTGGGGATTGAGACAGAAGGAATTGATTTACGTCAAAAATTACTGGCATCGATGCCGGGACACACCAGGAACGAAGCTCGATCCTACCTGGAAAAAATCCATATCGATACAGACACCTGGAAACCTGCCAAAAAGAAGCTGGAAGCTTTTCAAACGGTGCAGCAAGCTTTATGGGAAGATCGAAAACTGAACATAGTGTATGAAAAAGCGAATGGTACGCGTACACAAAGGCTCGTTTCACCTCTGGGGCTGGTGGCGAAGGGGGGGACATGGTATCTTGTGGCAATGTGTGACGAGGGTGACTACCGCAGTTTCAGGATTTCACGTATACGGCAAGCAAATATGGAACCGTATACATTCGTAAGGCCAAAAAATTTTTCACTGGCAGCTTACTGGAAACAGAGCAAAGCGGAATTCGTGCGGACGCTTCCTGCTTATGAGGTGCAGGTTCTGGCGCATTCATCGATCATAAGCCGCATGACGTTTACAGACAAGTTTGTTCAACAGGTGCATACGGAAAAGACAACGGATCAGAACACAACTGAACATGAATGGACTCCTGTGACATTATGCTTTCCTAATGAACAAGAAGCCGTTTCGTACATCCTTGGCTTTGGAGATAGCATCAAGTTATTACATCCGGAACATCTCATTGAAACCATCGTTCAACAAGCCAAGGCTGTCATTACGCTCTATTCACGTTCTGCAAACGACTCCTCCGGATAACGGAAGACAAAAAAGAAGGGAATCGTGAGCAAGGTGGCTCACTTGTGATACGGATTGCCGCAGCCTCTCTACCTGCGAATCTTGAAAAAAGGTTTGTTTTCACTGCGATTTGCGGGAAGCATTTTTCCAATACCTCAAGCATCACATGAACGGCAGTAGAAGCACCTGAAGAAGCGCCGAGCAATGCAGTGATCGAACCGTCAGCGGCACAAATCACTTCCGCACCAAATTAAAGGGTTCCTTTACAGCCGGACTCCGTATCTTTTATCACTTGCACACGCTGGCCCGCGTTTCGTCTGAATCTGATGGGCTTACGAAATCAGGTTTAATTGTGTGTACCATCACTTGTGATACGGTTCTCCGAGTTTTAAAAATCTGTTAAAAAAAACCCCGCCGCAGCGAGGGTCTTGTAGAGTCCTGATAAGCATTTATTATGGACAAAACCGTATTTTTGTCCATATCGACTCACAGGGCATCATTTTTAAACGCAATTTGACCTTAACCAAAGATTGTAATTTCCCTATTATTAATATCTAACACTTCAATCTTCACAATACCACCAAGATTCTGTGACACTAAATCAGACAATTCTTTAAGTGCCATATGAAACTCATCATTTCTTGTTTCATCTATTAATTCGATACAGAGGAATGCATTTTTTGTATTTTCTGTTAACATTGTCCTCTTAGCTTCACGCCAATTCCAGCATCTGCATATTGCACCGGCATCATCTTTATAAACAATTTCACCTTCATATGGTGAAGCATTTTCATCACTTCCCAATGGGATAAACGGTTCGTTACCATTTGCCCGGGTTAGCCGAATATCTCCTACAAAAGTGTCGATATCTTCTCCACCACACGGAAGCCCATAACGTAATGAAATTGAATTATAGATGTCAACAAGCGGGTTTATTGTTCCGATATGATTGCCATTTTTCACTCTTTTTAATAAAGCCTCAATGGAACACCTTGCCCCTTTCTTTGTCTTAAATTTTTGAAAAGCTTCTCGCCAAACGAATATGACTGGATTACTACTGAATTCCTCCAGACTGAGAAATTTATGTGCTTCTTTCTCTGCTTCCTGCAGCAGCTTCTCGTAGATTTCAACGTCCCTTATTGAATTATCAATCCCCTGGCAAATAACGGTGCCTATTTTTGCATGAGGGAATAACGACCAAAAATCATCTTCAATGATAAATCTAGGCATAAAATATCTCTCCATTTCATTTTACTTATTGTCTTGGTAGAATCGCTATTTGTTGTGTCACAACACGACCACACGATAAATTTTCATCATAACACTCTTATGTCTTGGAGGGGCTCGCAAAGGCGGAGAATACCCCTAGAACAATATATAAATAACCAGTTATCCGATTCTGTAACTTTGAACTCACTTTAATCCGCTTTCTAATACTTGCTGCAAGAACTGCATACAGACCATCACTAATAAGAGCTAGGAGAATAAATATAGTTCCTAAAAGTAAAAATTGTACTGTGACTGAACCAGCAGAAGGTGATATGAATTGCGGAAAGAAGGCTAAAAAAAAGAGTGCAGTCTTAGGATTCATTACTTCTACGAGCGCTGATTCGTAAAAAATCTTTAATAATTTTTGGCGAGGGGCTTTTGGAATTTCTGAAGTCGTACTATCAGATGTAGAAAATAAAGTCTTACACCCCAGATAGATAAGATAAGCAGCACCCAGGTATTTAACGATATTAAAGGCTGTTGCTGATGTCATAAGGATCGCAGAAACTCCAATTGCTCCAGCTAAAACGTGAACAGAACCACCAAGAGATACACCAAGAACTGATACCAGTCCCGCTTTCTTCCCTTGATCTATACTTCTTGCCATAATATAGAACACAGCTGGTCCAGGTATTATTAACAATGTAGCAGCAGCAATTACAAATAGCCAAATAGTTGAAAACTCCATAATATGCAACTCCTTGTTGTATTTTTGCACATGATGGGCTCCTCCTTGATTGGTGAAAGCAAGGTTACACTTTATTTTTAAGGTTCGCTTTCATCAGGGAGGCAATTTGTTGCTCGTTTGGAAATAGAATCTGTTCCAACTGTTTTATTACGAGCTCTTGTCTGTGTTTGGAATGGTTTTGACTTAGCTTTGCTTTCCCTTCAATCCTATCGATTTTAATTTTGAATCCTTGCACCCCTTTGTTCATAGCTGAGAGAAATTCAGCATCTACATCCTGCAATCTGTAAGAACTGTCAGGAGCTTCATACTTCAATACCATATCATTCAAGGAACTCATTAGCTCGTGTTCATCCTCGATTAGCTCAACTTGTCCGTAAACATGAACGGTCACATAATTCCACGTTGGTACTGCTTGATTGGTCTCATACCAAGAGGGAGAGATATAACAATGAGGACCATGGAAAACGGCTAAGACTGTCTGATTTTGAATATCCTGCCACTGCGGGTTTGGACGGGCAAAATGACCGTACAAATAGGTTTGCTCCTTATTTAACATCAGAGGTAAATGTGTAGCGAAGGGCATTCCTTTATGAATGGAAAACAAAGTTGCAAAACTGTTCTCCTGTATGACATGGTAGGCAACAGTAACATCTTCCATCGTAAAATGCTCTGGGATATACATGTGAAACCTCCTCAATCCTGTTTTTTACATACAACACATATCCTTTACACGGTATGATATAATTCAAGCTGACATTTAAAAAGGTACAATACTGAGAAAATGCACATGTCAGTGAGATTTCCGAAAGAGAATAGTATTATACAAACTGACATAAAAAAAATATACAATAACAAACAAATATACATGTCAGGGGGGATGCAAATGAAAAATACCATTTTTACCTTCGAAGATAACTCTCCTAAATACAAACAAATCTACGAGAAATTTAAATCATTTATTGAACAAGGCGACTTAAAGGCGAATGAGCTCTTGCCCTCCATTCGTCAACTTGCAGATTCCTTACATGTAAGCCGTAATACAACATTAATGGCATATGAACAACTTGTTGCTGAAGGGTATATTCGTGGAGAGAGCCGAAAAGGTTATTTTGTAAATGAGTTAGAACCCCTTTTATTTCAAGAAGCTCACAGCTCTTCTCATCACAAGCAAACAGAGCCGGTACCACCTGTTCGCATTGATTTCCGCGCAGACGTGGTCGATCAATCGCATTTCCCTTTAAAAACGTGGAGGAGGATCTCGAATCAGGTATTAACAGTAAAGGACAGCTTTCGATACGGGGAACCTTTTGGCGAATTGTGCCTACGCGAACAAATCGCAGCATATTTACTCCAGTCTCGTGGGGTGAGAACAGATCCAAATGCAATCATTATCGGAAGTAGTACCCAACAAATGCTCGTATACCTTGGGCATATACTGAAGGATGAGTTCCAGAGTATTATAGTTGAAGACCCTGGTTACGACGGTGCTAGGGAAGCTTTTCAATTCCATCGTTTTATGTTTGAAACTTTGCCGGTTTATGAAACAGGTGCTGATCTTTCACAATTAGAACAAATGAAATCACGATTAATCTATGTAACCCCTTCCCATCACAGTCCATTGGGGGTAAGCATGTCCATTCAACAACGTCAAATGCTTATTCATTGGGCTAACAAGATGGAAGGATATATTATCGAAGACGATTATGATAGTGAATTTCGCTATACACAACAACCATTTCCAGCTCTCGCTTCCATAGATTCAGCAAGAGTCATTTATCTAGGGAATTTCTCAAAGTCCTTTCTTCCAGGAATTCGCTTAAGCTATATGGTGTTGCCACAGCCACTTTTAAACCGTTATAAAAATCAATTTCTTCGTTTCGAAAGTACCACTTCAATTCTTAGCCAACTCACAATGGCTAAATTTATGGAAGATGGAGAGTGGAATCGCCATATTAAGCGTATGCGTCTTGTTTATAAACGAAAAATGCAGCACTTAGTATCAGAATTAAGAAAGCAATTCGAGCAAAATATATCCATTATTGGCGAGCAGTCTGGTTTGTACTTATTAGCCAAAGTACACTTGAAGCGTTCAGAAGAATGGCTAATTCAACAAGCTTCTCTTCATGGTGTTAAAGTTTACCCTACCTCACTCTACTTCATTAAGAATCATACCGATAAACCAATTATTAAACTTGGTTTTAGTAATCTTTCTTGTGATGAAATCCAGCTTGGTGTGAAGCTCTTAAAAAAGGCATGGTTATAAAATACATCACACGTTTGCCACTTAAGAACGCCTTCCTATTGGTAGATCGGCTTCAAAAACTGCGCGGGATCAGTCTAAATCTTTATTTTCGCAGAACATAATCTACTTTTGCAGAAGCCACTCATCATATTGAACTAACGAAGATCGTTAGTTCAACAAAAAAAGCGGCGAACAAAGGCTTTATTTTATAGTCTTTGCTCCGGAGTACCATCACTTATGATACGGCTCACCGTACCTGTTGATAGGGTAAATATAGCCTAAATTTAATAAATCAGTTCTAACCGCCCCATTCCTGAATAAAGTTAATAATACGTATTTGGGAATGGGGTGTAAAAGAATGAGACGGTTTACATTAGGACAAGTTGTTCGGATAAAAAACCCAAGCGATTTAGGGATTATTTTAGCTGAATGCAAAGAACCAGAAGGCCATTGGTGTGTGGCGTTACGAACTAAAGAAGATAATTCTATTGTTGCTGTTTATGTTAAGGAAACAGAAATTGAATCATACAAAAGACACTGTTGGAATATTGGCTGTCATTCCAATGTTGACAGTGAGATTCATAAAACATGTAGTTCCTGTGGTTGGGTTATCTGCCCAAATTGTGGTGTGTGTAAAGAAGGTGGATGCGAACCATTCGGGTTAACTATACGTAAAACTAAACCAATCGGAAAATTAAAGGCAAAAATAATAAAAGCGAAGCCAAAAAACATAGTCAATTCTGGCGAGGATTTAGACGACTTTTTGTCCAATTCTTTCGACGAGTATGGGTTAGATAAAAGATTCTGGGATAGTATCGATAATATGTTAGAGAAATGAACCAAATGCTGAACCTTTTTACTTAAGAAGGGACAAACAAACCCTTCTTAAGTAAAATCCTTAAGGAATCAATTTTCATACCTTTTGGTCTTAGATTCAAAAGTTATTCTCCGCTCAGCTTTTCAACTCTGTATTATCAACTGGCTTAATATGCTCAAGTATTTGCAATAAGCGGAATGCAGGCTCGTCTGTTGAATGTGTTCTTTTCCTTGCCTCATTCTTGAGTTGTTCAATCTTATACGAATATTCCTCATTAAGTACAATGACTAGGTTAATTCCTTTATTCCGAAAATAAAGCTCCTCTTCTTTTAATTTCTTTGCTAATCCCGAAGGAACAAAGTTGAGTCCATATAATTGTGTAAAAACGGAGTCTCTTTAAAATAAGAGAGCCATTTCAAAAAACCCTCGGTTAGAATGAAGTTGTCCAGACAACATTCCAGGAGAGGGGATTTTGAAAATGGCTCATTACCAGATTACTGTAGATTCGCAGCTTTTGCAGCAACTATTTCTCGGAAATTCGCAGGATTCGGGGGTGGCCAAGCTGCTGGAATCGGTATTGAATCAGGTATTGCAGGCCCAGGCTACGGAACAGCTTTCTGCGGAACCGTACGAACGTACAGATGAACGTCAAGGTTATCGAAACGGTACATATCCTCATCAATTGACCACGCGTGTGGGAACGGTCACCCTTCGGGTGCCACGAATTCGAAACGGAAAGTTCTCGACAGAAATGTTTGCCCGCTATCAGCGAAGTGAACAAGCCTTGGTTTTAGCTCTCATGGAAATGGTGGTGAATGGGGTATCAACTCGAAAAGTTGCCCAAATCACGGAGGAACTGTGTGGAACCGAATTCTCTAAGTCTACTGTTTCCGACCTGTGTAAACGCCTGGATCCGATTGTAACGGCTTGGAACAACCGAAATCTACGAGAGAGCTTCTATCCATTTCTCATTGTAGATGCCCTCGTTTTAAAGGTGCGTGAAGAGGGGCGTGTACGCTCTCGTGGCGTGATGTTGGCCTACGGGGTGAATAAGGAAGGCTACCGAGAAGTCCTTGGACTGATGCTTGGAGATAGTGAATCAGAGGCCAGTTGGAGTGAGTTTTTTAGCTGGCTGAAAGATCGAGGCTTGCGAGGCGTAGAACTGATTGTGTCCGATCAACATGGTGGGCTCGTACGAGCCATTCGTACTCATTTTCAAGGGGTGACGTGGCAACGGTGTCAGACTCATTTTATGCGAAATATTCTTGACGCCACCCCCAAGCAGCTGCAGGAGGAGTTGTATCCCCGTGTTCGTGCGATTTTGGATGCCCCTGATCTTGAAACGGCACGGTTGTTGTTGCAACAAACGGTGGAAATATACGAGGCCAAAGCTACAAAGGCGATTTCGGTTTTGGAGAATGGTTTTGATGATGCCACAGCCATTCTTCTGCTGCCCGAAAAGTACCGTAAACGACTTCGGACAACAAATGGCATGGAGCGACTCAACGAAGAAATTCGACGACGAGAACGTGTCATTCGCATTTTTCCTAACCGTGAATCGGTTATTCGCCTAATCGGAGCTTTGCTTATGGAGATAGACGAAAAATGGGCAAGTGGCAAAAAGTATCTCGATATGGCAGAGTATTTGGAATGGCGAGAAACTCAGGCAACAAAAGCGGTGTCTAAAGTGACTCGCATTGGCTAATTTATTTCTCTACCGAGGGGAATTTACACACAAATACGGACTTGATCAGGAACAACCGGAGTCCAGACTTGAAACTCGTATGTACGGCCAGAAAACTCCTGTTCAGCGAATCTAACTGCTCGTTCAATCTTGTTTCTAATTCGCTTTATTGTTTCATCATAACCCTTTCCATAAAGAGTTCCTCGAATATGAGTGATGACTTCACACAAATACACCTTTTGCCCTTGTTCTCCGAATGCAACTACATCAATTTCACCTTGTTCATTATCATAATGAACATTGTAAACGACAATTTTACAACCCATCACGTATTTAAAGTATGACCCAATTAAACTTTCACCAATGTCTACCATAACTCCCTCCAATATTAGAAATATTTCATGAAAAAGCAGAGGTAACTTGAAGCTACCTCTGTTTATGCTAGAATCTTGTTAATCATTTTGCCAATGTACGTTGCTTTATCCTCTACTTGGAACAATACATTGAACTTCTCTAGCTCTTCTTTGCTTAGTTTTGTTCCTGTATTCAAGAGATTTACATATTCTGTATTTGAGATGATAAACGAGTTTAGCACAATGGAGCTATTCCCAAGTGTAGCTTCTTTCTCCTTGACTGTCTGGTAAAACTGGATTTTCTTATCATACACAGACATGTTTCTTATGCCTTTAGGGTCAACAAATGTGATGTATTGCTTACCCTGATAGAGAATCCATACGATAAAATCTGGATGGAAATTTCCCGCTTCGAAGAATCCAATTCCTTTACCTCGTGATTGGTTTCGTAGCAAATATAACTCTTTGTCTTGGAAGAAGCTCTTATTTTGCTCGTAGTAAGCCCGTAAATCGTCGACAAATTGGTATTCACCTTTGTTTAAAGGTGGAGGGGAAACCGATGCCACATTGCCCTCTAGATGAATAAGGGGTTTATAAAGATGTTGCTCAAAATCAAATATCTCCATTGTACCGTGTTGAACTGGCCTCATGTTGTTTGATTCAAGCATCTTCTGTAGCTGCTCTAGCTTTGTTTTCAGTGTAGTTTCAGATGTATCGTAGGTGACACGATACTCACGAATAAAGTTCTTATCCCCTTCGTTTAAATCCCTATATTCCGTAAAATATTCTTCCCACTCTTTTTTACGATACCAATAATATTGCTCACAATACTTCTTCAATAGGGCAACCGCAATCTCTTCCCATCTCTTGACCTTCTGAAAAGAATCAAAAACCATTTCCGCTTTCGGAATATAAAGGATATACCAATCCTGTCGGTTGAGTAGTTCTTTAATATTTTCTTTTGAAAGCTTGAGATTGTACCAAGCACGTTCATTTTTAAACTTTTGAAGTTCAAAATATATCCGCTCTAAATCCATGAATGCCAAGTGTATAGGCTCTAACTTACACTCATCCATTACATCTGGAAGAACCGCCACTTGTGAAGAAGACTGTTTTCGGCTTTCCGTTCTCTGAATTCTAGGATACCAATTCAGTATTACTTTTAAATTCATTTCTTCGGTGGCTGGTTCAAGAGCTGGTTTAGGCCCATTTTTCTTAAATGAGTTGATATCGATATCTTTTAGGTCAAGGGTTTTTAGGTTTATATTTCTTCGTGCGTAATCAGGAATAACTTTTAAGCGTATAGTTTCTTTATCGTTATCCGTTTTAATTCCTTCATCCTCAAGGTATTCTCTAAACTGCTGCATATAGTCAGCACGAACACCAAAAATATTGAGTGTTTCTAAGACCTTAATGTGAGGCGGAATTTCCGTATTTTCTAGTCTCAAAGCTTCACTTCGCTTCAAACTCATTCCATAACCTTTGAGACGGACACCTCGCCCAAAAAGCTGTATAATTTCAGAACCTTCGCCACGTCCCATGTTCATTAATCCCATAGTGCTTACTCGCCAGCTACTCCAACCCTCTGTAAACTTTTTAGAACCTATCAGGACATGAATTTTAGATTCACGCTCATTTAACCGATGGAACAAAGAATCCCTAAACTGTTCTTCAGTAACATGCAAATCAGAATACGTTTCACATAATTTGCATAATGCTGCAGCATCCCCCACATTGATAACTCCAAATGGCTCATTATCTCCCAGACGCAAAGCTATTTCGCTATCTACACCTTTCAGGTTCACAACATGTAACACTGCTCCAGAATGACTTGCATGGAAAACTGTCGACAATATATCAGCATACAAAGCTTCTGGGGTCATATCCAACGTTGCTAGATAGGTAAATGCATTACGGAATATTTCCCTGCCTTTTTCATCCCGTAAACCAGCATTACCATTCATCAATCGCTCTATATATGATATACTTCGCTTTTCCTCTTTTGCGAATTGTGCAATGAACAGAAGAACATCTGTTACGTCAGAAACCTTTTTCCCTCTTTCTGTTCTAATGGCGTTTACACTGCTTCCTACAAACACTAATAAAGGTTTCTCAATTAAAAAAGGTCGTATAGAATGTTCACGGTCTCTATATAGCTTAAGCTGTTGATAGAATGTAACCAAACAAGCTGTTAAGTAGAGACGACGGATATCCTCATTTGAATCATCAGCCAAATTCAGGATTTGAAAATCCTTTCCGAATCCATCCTTATAGAAATAACGGTAGGAGTAATCAAATAGGATACACTTTGCGTATTCTTGTTGTAAGTCCTTATTACCTGAAACTGCTTGACCAAATGTTGCCGAATATTCGAATGCAAATCCTTGTTCACTTAAACGGTCTCGCATTCTCTTCCACTCTTGTCCACTTGAACCTCGATGTCCCTCATCCACAAGAACCAAATTGTTACCCTCGAATGTATCAACGGCAACCGTCTTTTCCCCGGATTCCTCTCTGATTCTTTGGATATTAATAATGGTCACACTTTGCTGACGGAACAGGCTGCCCTGGTCTTTATCAAATAACTCTGCATCAATGCCTGAAAGCTCAAATTCACGTAAATGCTGTATGGATAAGTCTTCCTTTGGAGTGAGAAGGATAATTTGGTTCAGCTCGTTTTCTTTACGATACTTTGAAAAGTAATGCAAATATTGCAGGATGTTTACATGCATTAACAACGTTTTGCCTGAACCTGTTGCGTTCCAAAAGGCCAATTTCTTTAAATCCTCCAAGGTGTACCTATCAATTTGGGCATTCTCTCTTTCATTAAAAGAAACCAAAAAGTTGTTTAGCTCATTCAACAAAGCTTCCGAATCGGTAAAATAACGGTCCAGATATATTTCTGTAAACAAGAGGGATAAATATTGGAAGTACTTCCACTTAATCGGCTCTTTTCTCTTCAAATTGATACGCATGGTGTGACGTACAATGTTTTCATCATACTGGCGTAACATCTCATTACTTAACTTTGGACGGTCAAAAAGTCGATTGGAAAGGAAGTGGTAGAAGTGGGATATGTTATCACTATCCCACCCCTCTAATTCGGGCTCTTTCATCCCCATTACCAAATCATCAAAATTATCCGCTTCAAATAAATGAAGCATAAAACGGTTCAAAACAAGGCGTTTGTTAAAGGGAATAGTAGTTGCTCTGTTTGAATTTCTCGGCATCTCGATTCCCCCCCTTTACACATCTTGCACATCAAACATGAGACGCTTAAATTCTTCTTCAATCAGTTTTACTTTCCACGTGTTCTCTTGTAATTTGATGTTTTCTAAGTGATTGTCACCATTGACATAGATATAGTCAAACTCGTTATCGCGGGTATTATACTTGCTCTTCGCGAAAAACTTTTCTAAGTCCTCATTTGATTTTTCTTTAACATTTCTCCAGATAATAAGTGCTCTCTCTCCAGTAGGCAATTCACCCTTAATAACCTTAAATCCTTGAACTACTTCTATTTGCCGAACCGTAAGTCCCAAAAGATAATTGAAAGTCTCCACTACATCAACGGTTTTGACTGTCGTTTCCGTACCATTGGAAATTTTTAATTTGTAATTAAATGGGTTTTCGAATATTTCAAGGTTTAGAAGAGAAGCACTTCCTTCTGTTTCAATATCAAGCATGTAAGAAAGAAGATACTCCTCGCGAGTTTCTGTTGGCATCAGCTCCAGTGCCAATTGTTGTTCGTCTGTACGGTTGATATCAAGATTGTTTAATGTATCTTCATATGACTCAAGGCGAATATACTTAAACATGTGACTAGAGCCTTGACGAGAGACTGGTTTACCGTCTTTCCAATCTTTAGAGTAAATAACCTTTTGAATACGCGGTTTCAGTACGGTATCAAAGTAGGTGCCCATTTCTACTAAAATGTATTTTCGGTTGCCCCCATCTTCTCGATTAAGATTTATAACAGCATGGGCGGTGGTACCAGAGCCAGCAAAGAAATCAAGGATATTGGCATTAACGCCGCCACCTGAAACTTTAATGCAATCTTGTACTGCAAAAACTGATTTTGGAAATGGGAATTTATGTCCAATCCCGAACATATCAGTTAATAAATTCGTCCCATATTCACCAGCAGAGTATTTTGCCTTGTCCCACCAGGTGCCGGGCAACGCACCTTCAGTATTTAAATAGTTTCTCCTAAAAACTTGCAGTTCCCCATTATCACCTTTGTCAACTTTTAAATGGTGTGGATTACTATTTACTCTTTCATGTCCCCATTTCCATACTTTCTCAACACCAATAGCGTTAATCGGCCAAAAAACTTGTTCATCCGCTTTCGGTTGCTCAAGTATTATCCATTCCTTACGTGTTGCGTCCCATTCCATATTTGGTACCCTGATACCTTGATTGGAGTAGTAGATTGGATAATACTGTTTGGGTCGGTCGGCCCTATTTGAATCCGTTCCGGTTTTTCTAAAGTTTTCCCATAGATATTGTCGGCCTTCCTCATCAATCTCACCATATCTTGCATTTTGTTGCTCTGAACGTTCTAAACGACCTACACTATCCACACCTTCCCCAGCAGCAAAAAACAATGCATATTCATGATTGACGGCGAAACCTTTTACTGTGGAACGACCTTGTGGATTATTCCTGATGGGAACGGTTCCCAGATGATTTTCCATCTTAAAAATATTTGCCAAAACGAACCACAAATTACGAAACTCATAATCGTCAATTGTCGTACATATAATTCCGTCTCGAGTCAAAAAATCTCTAGCAATAGCTAATCGGTTTTCGACAAGGCTTAACCATGACGAGTGCTTAAAGGAATTCTTATAAAGGATTTCCGATGCGCTCGTATTATAGGGGGGGTCTATATATATACTCTTAACCCGCTCCTTATAACTTTCCCGTAATAGGTGAAGAGCTTGAAAATTTTCACTGTGTACCAATACCCCATCAAGTTTTTCGTTTATATCATCAAGACTCATTAAAAGCTTGTCAATAAATGATTGGTCAAAAAACTTGGTATCTAGTACCAAGTAAGGATTAGCTTTGAGAAACTCTACCTTCAGAGATTCACTGTAACCTGGTTTGTTCGTATCTTCTTTAATTTCATCAATGGCAAAAAGATTTTTCCATTCTTCTATCTGTTCGTGGTTTTGAACAATCTGTGGGTATAGTTCTTCTGGTACACGGTCAAGCGTGACACAATAATTTGTCTCCACAACAAACTTCTTTTTTAACCAAAGTTTTTTCTGGAACTTCTCAATCTGCTCTAAGAATTTAATAATTTTATGTCCAATGCTCTTTACTACCTTTATTTTTGATAAATATTGCTCAATACGAGCTTCGTTTTCCGTATCCAAGTCATCCAAGTGCATGATTTCGTTCTTGATATAAAAGTCCAATTCTCGGCGTAAAAAGCCACCAAGGTCTTTATGAATAAAATAATCAAAAGTATTTTTTGAAGTATAGTCGTTTAAATGTTTCTCAAGTATGGTTCGATTCTTGTTTTTCTCTGTCGGTGCTAAAGTACGTAATTCTTGAATCCAATCTGTATAACTTTCAAGATTTAATATACTCTCAACAGCTTGTTGATTTAATGTTGTCTGCTTTTCTTTATTTTCTCTGTATACAAATCGAATGAAAAGTTCTCCCTGCTCTTCATACAATGGTGATTCTTCACACAGGATAAATCTACGTTCTTTCCCTTCTTGCTCTTTGTTGTTGTTCTGTTCTGTAGATGCCTCTGTTAAGACAAAGTGAACCTTTTTCCCAGAAGGCAGCTTAAAAGAATAGTCCCGGAAATACTCGGAAGTCTTTACATAGTATTGGTCAGCATTAGCCCAATATAGCTTAACCTCTTCTCCCTCATATGGAATTGCGTATACATCTTTCTTATACTTACGTTTAGATATAAAATCACCATTATCATAATAACGACTAAAGAAGGTGACTAAATGTGAATACACCTCATTCTCTAACGCATTTAGGTCAATAGTCTGAGCCAATTGTTCCTGTAATGCTTTATATTTTGGCGATGTTTCCGGTTCCACTCCCGCGTCCTGCAAATTTTTCCTTAGCTGCTCCAATTCTTTACGAATGTTCACTTGGTCTATAGTTTGATATTTTTCAAATGCCTGTTTTACTTGCGGTAGTAAATCTTGGTGAAGAAAATTTCTTATTTCTCCACGTTTTTGGTTCATAATGCGATAAATACCAAAATCTAAATCCTCATTATCAAACTGGAACATCTCTTCAAGCAAACTAACGAGCTGTTCATATTTCGTCTTCATAGTGACCTCCAACTTGAATGTTACAGATTTGTATTTCACACACAAGATTAAACCACTTTCCAGCGAATCATAAACAATGTTTCTTGTTCGGTTTTTTGTTTCATTCTCTTTTCCAACTCATCAATCAACTGGTCTCGTTTTTCCATGATTTCATCTTCTACATCAAAGATTTGCTGACGTTGTCTCCGCTGTTTTTTCTCTAATTCTTTAATTTTAAGCTGTATTTCATGTTGTTCAGCCAATGTAGTGGCATGCCTTTCCTGGCGTTTCAATTCCTTGATTTTTGCCTTGGTATCTGCCAAATCTCTTTCAGCGGATAAAATCAAATCATCGGCCCATTTCTCTAATCGTTCACGTTCCTCTTGGAAGTGACGGTTATTCTTTTCAAGTGACTTGGCAATGGTTGCTGCAACGTGACGTTCTGCCTCACTAATCAATCGTTTTTCGACCGACTTCGGCCAGTCTTTGTCTTTAAGAGGATAAACTTTAGCTTGGCAATTAAACAGTTTCTCACATACTTCTTGGTCAATCGGTTCTCCGTCATCCGTGAAAGCATTAAAAAGCAGGTACTCTTCTGTTTCGTAGGATTCAATAGTTAGCTTGTTCAAAATTAGGTAGCCACTCATTCCTTTTAATGCTTCCACGACACTGATTTTCACCGGGTGATTCGTAATATCAAACACGAGCTCGGCGGGTGGAGTAGGTACAGCCTTACCGACTTCAATTACATACTCCCCTAGAGGATGGGAGAGACGGTAAAGTGTTGCCTTTTCTGGCTCTTTCCTTCCCTTCGTAATCAATTGGTAATCACCTGTTTCGACACTCCGAACAGGTGAATCTGTAAGCCTGAATGAAAGCTCTTGTTCATTAAACACAGCTTTGTCTCTGAGTACAAAACGGGTTAATCCCCAAAACATCTTGCTGAAACGGTCCAACTGATATTTGGCATCATCTAGATTGATTTTCAACCGAGCATGAACATCTTCATCAAAATTCTCTAAAAGCGCCCGATGTGTTTCAGCCATTCTACTGGCAATAGTTTGTTCAAGCTCTTCTTGTAAAGCTTGAAACCCCTGTTTAATTTCCTCAGGTGTCCGGCACTGTTGATAGATAGCCAAGATACGCTTCTCAAAGTCAACTCCTGATTCAATCGTACCAAGAACTTCATCTGAGGCCCCAAGAACACCGGTGAACAAATTAAATTTTTGCTCGAGTAATTCATAAACACGTTGGTCTGCTTCGTTTCGCTGATTGAGGAAGTTTATTACTACAACATCATGCTTTTGCCCGTAACGATGACAGCGTCCTATACGCTGTTCGATTCTTTGTGGATTCCAGGGCAAGTCATAGTTAACCACTAAAGAACAAAATTGTAAATTCACACCCTCCGCTGCAGATTCCGTTGCAATCATAATCTCCGCTTTATCACGAAAATGCTCCACCAATGCGGCACGCATATCTGCAGTTCGAGAGCCACTTATTGTTCCATCCCCACTCTTCCCGTGTCTTTCCAACCATCTCTCATATATCACCTTTGATTCCGCGTCTGTATTGGTTCCATTAAACAATACAATCTTGCCGGCATAACCATTGGCTTCAAGGAAGTTTTTCAAATATTCTTGTGTTCTTCTGGATTCCGTGAAAATAAGTGCTTTACGGTTAGCCTGCATCTCTTGCATTTTTTCAAAGCCTAATTCCAATGCTTTAAGTAATGCACGCGACTTACTATCAATCTGAATCGAACGTGCCCAAAGAATATAACGCTCTAATTCAGTAATTTCAGCTTCAAGCTTTTCCTTGTTAACATTGATTTGTTCGGCAGTTGCCGCTACCTCTTCCCTATCGACACCATCTGTCTCCAATTCCATTCCCTCATCGGACAAGTCAGAACCCATTTCATCTTCTTCAATAATGTTCTCAATCCAATCTTCCTCCTCTTGTTGTAAAAGACCATCTCGTAATTTCTCAAGACGGTCCTTCATCGTTGCAAGTGTCCCTGCAACCGCTTGGGAAGATGAAGCAAGTAATTTTCTTATAATCAATGTGGTTAAGGTACGCTGCCTTTGCGGTATGGCATAAGTATCTTCTCGCATTAAGAATTCGGAAATTGCTTGATATAACGCTTGCTCATCATCACTCGGGTGAAATGGAAAAGTAATTGGCCTTCTCTCCGTATACTGTATGTATTCTAAAACCTGCCTCCTTAATGTACGATGGGAGAATCCTTTGAGACGCTCTTTTAGAGCCTGTAAATCCCCTTTACTGTTCATGTACTGTGCCCGAAAAGCTGTAATATCTCCAAACAAATGTTCGTCAATCAAAAGTGACAACCCGTACAATTCCAACAAAGAATTCTGTAATGGTGTAGCCGTTAAGAGGATTTTCTTTCTGTTTTCAAGTGCCCATTTAATCCCTTGGCCCATTTTATTGCTGTTTCGATAAACATTGCGTAGTTTATGCGCTTCATCTATGACAACCAGGTCCCATGGTACTAAACGAATCTCATTCCTCATTTTATTTGAAAACTGGTACGACGTGATGATTATCGAGTTCTGTAGGAAAGGATTTGAGCGCCCCTGTTTTATTGCTTCACGATATGTTTTTGCTTCTAAAATAAGGCTTGGTAAATTGAACTTCTCTTGTAACTCCATACTCCATTGTTTACGGAGTGAAGCAGGACAAATAATTAAGAGTTTTCGTTTTCTCTCGGCCCAAAATTGGCAAAGAATTAAACCGGCTTCAATTGTTTTCCCTAATCCTACTTCATCAGCCAGTAAGACTCCCTTGGATAATGGTGAACGAAATGCAAATAACGCTGCTTCTATTTGATGAGGATTTAAATCAACGGTAGCATCAAATAGGGACCGGGATAACTTCTCGACACCATCTACACTCGAGCGCCTTGTGATTTCATATGCATAATATCGTGAATGATATGGTGTAGTCATATTCGTTATTCGTCCCTCCAAAAAATTCTTAAAGCAATTACTTATGAATCTCCATGTATGAAAAGCATTGTGAAATGCTTATGTTTTACAAATCGCACTAAGAGCTTTCATACTACTTATATTAAATTCTTGATTATATAACGAAATCCTTCAATTAGTAAAGCAGTTGCTTCGGTTTGACCATCGAATCCTACCCTATACCCGCGCTTCGCGCATATCGTGGTTATCAGTGGTACTAATCATTCACGAGAATCCAGAAAGCAGTTGGGCCTATATGCCTTAAAATTTGAAAAAAAATTTCCGGGGTACTAGGCGTAATGTTAAAGTATTTTTTACGCCGTTCGGTGCCCCACCCCTCTTCAAATCAAGTGGTACAGATTATCTCTTTATCATTCAAACCTAGTTAGTTCCTTAATTGGAAGCTATCTAGGTTTTTCTTTTTACAGCGAGGACTTCTGAACGGTGAGAGGCGTTCAATTAGATTGGAGGTGAGAAATCGATGAAACAATTGAAACGGCTAATTGAGCAAAGATGCCGACTTTTAGCGCTTAAAGAGAAGCTAAACAGCAAAGCAACCTTGAATTCCAACGAAGGCATGATGTATATCAAGCTTCTTGTCAAACTTGTCTTGCTGGAAATGGAAATTGAGTCACTTACACAAAAAAAGGTGCGCTGCTAGGAGCACACCAAACAACAACACACAACTATTTTAAATGAATCAATCAACGAAAAACAAGGAGGGGCAATGAGCCTCTCCTGTTTCATTTTTAGGAGGGTTTTGGTCATGAATCATGTATACAATATTGCAGCCTTCAAAACATTGTTAGCGAACACCTTGCGTGAAAAAACCGATGGTTACTTGGTCAATGAACTCTTCAGCCGTTTTTCATCGATTCAAGAACTATTGGATGTAACAGAAGAAGAGCTGATGGCTATCAAAGGTATCGGTCCAGTCAAAGCACAACAAATCATTGCTGCTCTGAAATTGGCCAGTGTCAAGATCAAAAGAAAGCTCCTCAAAAAAATCAATCGAAAATTCCCCAGTAAGAGTTATTTTATACGCCCCTTAGGGGGCGGAAACAAGGACTACTCCTTTGGGTGTTCTTCATGCCCTTCTGGTCGGAAGAAACCCGCCTTTTTCTTTTCTTTGATGCGGTAACTTTCCCCCTTGATATTGATTGTGGTGGAATGATGCAGCAAACGATCCAGGATGGCTGTGGCCAGTATAGAGTCTCCAAAGATTTCTCCCCATGAACCATACGACTTGTTGGAAGTCAGGATGATAGAGCCGGTCTCGTATCGTTCGGAGATGATTTGGAAGAAGAAATGGGCTGCCGGTTCGTCCATCTTGCGATAGCCGATCTCATCGATGATCAACAGACGCGGCTTGGTGTACATGCGAATTTTTTGTTTGATCGTATGGTTCTGATCGGCCTGCTGAAGCGTTTGCACGAGATCATGGGCGGTTGTAAAATACACCGTATACCGCTGCTTAATCGCCTCCAAAGCCAGTGCAACGGCCAAATGTGTTTTCCCCACACCGGGCGGGCCGAGGAAAATGAGATTCTCCTGGTGCTCGATAAACCGAAGGGTCGCCAGATCCCGGATTCGCCGTTCATCGATGGATGGTTGGAAACGAAAGTCGAATTGATCCAGGGTCTTGTGAAAGGGCAAGTTGGCTAGACGTGTCCGGGTCCGGATATACCGATCCCATTTTGCCGCCAACTCCTCCTGCAGCAGCTTGTCCAGAAATTCCAGATACGATATATTGTGTTTGGAAGCTTCTTCGGCGTGGTGGTGAAGCACCTCGGGAATGCGAGTCCATCCGAATTGGTGGAAGGCATCCTCAAGACGTTCTTGCAGCCCAATCATTGGAGCCTCACCGCCTCGTCGAGGAATTGTTCATACACGGATAAGTTTCGTTCCAGCACTTCAGGGGCTGGTCGGTCAACAAGTTTGGGCATTGGGGCAGGAACTCGATGTTGACCGGTTGGGCGCAGTCCTTCGAAGTGCTTTTTGTTGATGACCAGCTGCCCTTTTTGGACGGCCTTGGGATATTCAGCGATGAGTGTGTCTCCACTGTAAATCCGGATGCGTCCGTTCTTGTCGTCCTGGACATGCACGATTTGCCCCATAAAACGGAAGGGAACGGAGTAACGGTTGGCCTCAAACGATACCAGGCAGTCGGCTGATACCTTCCGAGCATGACGGTCGACGACCGCAAACGGCGTTGGGTTCATGGGTTTCAGCTTTTCCTCATGCCAGCGGTCAACCGGCCTGACGTGCGTGGTTCCATGAATCCTCACGTTAGCTACTTGATTCAACCACTCGCGTGCTTGGCGATTCAGATCGTCCAATCCGGTAAATGCCCGAACGCGCGGCCAAAAGTTCTTGCGAACATAGCCAATTCCGTTTTCGACCTTTCCTTTAGTGCGAGCGCGATAGGGCCGGCAGCTCGTAAGAAGGAAGCCGTGGTGGCTGGCAAATCGGGAAAAACGCTCATTCCAGACGGGATGGCCCTGTTCATCTCTGTCTTTCACAACGGTCTTCATGTTGTCGTACAGCATCACCTCCGTACCCCCTCCAAAATACTCAAAAGCCCGATGGTGACAACTGATGAGCGTATCCAACTTCTCATCTTCAGTGAACTCCAGATACATCATGCGAGAATAGCTGAGGACCATGACAAACGCATAGAGCCGTTTTGGTTTGCCGTGCCAGTCCACCGTAAACCGTCCCCAATCGACTTGGGCTTGGTATCCGGGATCTGTTTCAAATCGGACGGTGGTTTTGCTGATGACGGTGGGCCGGAACGGTTTCATGAAGACTCGCAGAGTGGTAATCCCACCGGTATACCCTTTTGCCTTGATTTCTTCCAGGATAACTCTCGCATTCAGGCAACCTTCCTCCATTCGGCGGCGAACGTAATCCTTGAACGGATCCAGCTTGCCGAGACGAGTGACCTTTCGCTGATAGGATTCAGGTTCCTTCTTGTTTAGCCACTTACGAATGGTTTTTCGATCCCTCCCTATTTCCTGCGCGATCCGAGTAATACTCATGCCACGTTTCCTCATCTCGTGAATCATGTAAAACTC
This sequence comes from Brevibacillus sp. WF146, assembly GCF_001673705.2. Classification (NCBI taxonomy): domain Bacteria; kingdom Bacillati; phylum Bacillota; class Bacilli; order Caryophanales; family Paenibacillaceae; genus Brevibacillus; species Brevibacillus sp. WF146. The sequence goes on along the minus strand of NZ_CP109943.1, from coordinate 309,109 downwards.
CCCATTCTTTACCATAATTTCTCTCTCCTCCAAGGAGAGAGTCTGCGATGAAAATGGGGAATTTTCAACCGATTCTATTGGGGATTTTATCGCTGATCTTCACACCAGAATGCTGCCTGTTCCCTCCAAAGACACTTATACCATTCGGTCGCCACGTGATGTTTTTGAGTATGTCAAGGACATGCAGTTTTTAACGCAAGAACATTTCGTCGTCATAGGACTGAATACGAAGAATCAGGTTGTATTTAAGGAGACCGTCTTCATCGGCTCGCTTAATAGCTCAATTGTGCATCCTCGTGAAGTCTTCAAACCATTAATTCGGAAAAGCTGCGCATCTGCTGTTGTAGTTCATAATCACCCAAGCGGCCAACCGGAACCGAGTCGAGAAGATATTATTGTCACGGAACGTCTGCAAAAGGCCGGTGAAATTATCGGTATCGACATTCTCGACCATGTAATCGTTGGCTTCGAATGCTTCTATTCACTTAAAGAACAGGGGAGGATTTAAGATGATTGATTTTGGTTGTTAAGATGGCACTTTGCACTCCCTCTTAAGAACATCCCAGTCGTATCGCGGTTTTAGATGTACTAAGCGGGTAGAATATACAAACTGGTTTGTACCACTTATTGAATCTCTTATATATACCATTGAAATAAGAGTTTTGTAACATATACCGTATGGATACATGACAATAAGTGAACACGCAGCCCCCTTCCGTCCCCCAAAGGGGGAAACGCAGGGATTACCACCCCTGCACCCCGTCACTCGGCGTGAGCCAGCCCAGCAATGACTTGCTGGGAAAACAAAAGTGTCGGAGATATGAATCGCCTGTCAAGGCAAAGAACGTACCTTGACAGGCTTACTTTTTCCTTGATTACTACATCGTTGTCGTCCGAAGAAATCTATGAACCTCTGTAGAATCTCAACAATTCCTTCTTGTATTCACGTCTCTTCTTGGTAGCGGTTCTCTCTTGTTCTAAATCTTTACGGTTAGCCTCCGTGTCCAAAAAATCCCGTTTTCGATTCCTTGCTTCATATTTTGCTACAACAGCATCAAGGATTTTCTCTCTTAAATTGACATCACTGATTTCAATACAAGGGGTTTTCCTACCCTCTGGGATAGGAAAGATAATCCTGTACTCACCTGTGTTAAGGTTACGAAGCAATTGAATTCCCTTTATGGTTCCAAAGCCGTCTATTTTCACTTGTGCTGTTGCCAGAACATTATATTTAGGATTTAACTCTGTAATTTTGGCTATTACACTCATTTATGCATAGCCTCTCTTCCGTGATGATATGCTTCTCATTTGGTTTTCATGGTTTAACCACTTATTAAGTTGGTCTTGATATACCAGCGCAATGTTATTGTTTCGATAATCACTTTCGATTACTTTTACAAGCGCCCTTCTTTGGTAAGGACTCAAGCTTTTAAGTGTCTTAATAACACTATTTTCAATGAGGGACTTTCCGAACTTCTTAAGACAAAATTGGAAATCGGGACTATTCACATTTACCAGATACGCGCCCTCGAAGGGATTGTATGTAATCATGGTCGAACAGAAGTCATTAAATGTTAATCGTTGACCTTTTTTGAACCGTTCACGAACTTCAATCCTGGTTAAAACAAAGGGCAATTTTGATTCCTTCGTTTTGTTGTACACTACTCTTTGCCGCTTTCCTCGTCTACTCCCCATGTATAGCGTCTCACCTGTATACCTTGAATCATCAAATTTTCTAAAGCCAGAACACCAGAAGCTGTTAATGCATTCACTTGTGTCGCAGCCTAGCAAGTCTACTTTGTAATCCACCCTATAAACCATTGCATTTTGTTCATCTCCGCAAATTAATCGTAACCAATGACTTATTTGTTCTAGGGTAAGACCCGCATTTGATGGGTTAATCTTTATCATAACTTGTGGTATTTTTGAAAATCTTGGTCCTTGGAAGACGCGTACCGGGCCCAGTGAAAAAACATGGTCATACATTGACTTTTTGTCACAGTATTTATGGTGGATTCCAAACTCATTTAGCAGAGCGAAAAACTCAGGCGTTACGGGCCCTTCAAAGAACAGCATAATACCGTCAATTGGACTTTCTCTTAACTCGGTCTTTTGTTCAAATAGTGTCCTGTACTTAATGCAGCCTTGAGGATGTTGTTGCACCTTCTTGTTCCAATAGGATGATACTTTCACATGAAATTACTCCTTCTGGGAGCATTGATTTACCTTCATCGGTAATCTCCCCCTAAGGTGCAACAAGTACGGGGAAGTGGATTACTATTTTCCATCCTCTGTTAATTTTAATGTTTAGTGCTTATAGTTATGGGGAATGGGCACAATCAAATTCCTCACTTCCTATTTAACACTTGTTTAGCCTTCAGACTACATTTCTCTACATCGGTCTAGGATACTAGTTGATTGTAACATGCATTTCGAACTTTCTTCTATTTAAACATACCAAACATGATATTAATTTGTAAAGTTAATTTCGAACATGTTATAATGATGTTGAGGTGATTATATTGAAATTGAGTCAGGAGTTACGAAACCGTAGAAATGAACTTAATCTTACCCTTCGGCAACTCGCAGAAAAAACAGGTGTTTCTCACACTCACATTTCGGAGATTGAAAACGGGAAATGTGCACCATCATTTGATACAACCATGAAATTGGCTAAAGCAATGGATATGAATCCTAATTTAATTATTGTTGAAACTTACCAAAGTCACCTAAGACACATACTCCTGGAATTTATTAAGGTATGCCATGAAAACAATGTCAGGATTCCTTATGAGGAATGGGTAAAAACAAACCTTCCTCTTCAACCGCTGTCATTAGACGAAAATACTGTCTTTGATGCGTCCCTAGAAATTGCCACTAAGCTTTACCAACAGGCCGATAAATCCACAGCAGATGCTAAGCTCGCTTTGATAAAACAGCTTATAGAAACGAATGCAGATGCTTCTGTAATACAACTGCTTATTAATTTGCTTGAACCTTTAAATCAGGCAGTACTTCTGCTCGGCAAAATTACAGTCAACAGGGAAACAAACAAGTTTATTGAGGAATTGAACCGGCTTCAGCAGAATGCAGTTAATAACTAGGGGTAAAGGATTGATAAAATGGACCATTTTTATTTCTCAAAAGTACCCTACCACGGGAAAGTTAATCTTCCATCGAAAAGTAAGCAAAGTGAAAAACATAAGGAACAGTTTGTTAACGAACTTGCTAGTTTAGTCAATAAATTAGGTCAACTAACACTAAACAGAGAGGAGAAGTTTACTTGAAAACAGAGCTTAGAGCAGCACTTTACGTTCGTGTAAGTACAGAAGAGCAAGCAAACGAAGGGTTTAGCATACAAGCACAGCTTGCTGACTTACATCGTTATGCTGAAATTCACAATATGGAGATTGTAGAACAGTATGTAGATGAAGGTTATAGCGGTAAAAGCATTGAGGGGCGACCTAACATGCAACGTCTCCTTAGAGACAGCAGACAGGGCAAATTCAATGTCGTTCTGGTGTACAGAATTGACCGTTTAGCGCGAAAGCTTAAAGATGCTCTTGAAATCAATGATGAGTTTGAGCGAAACGGTGTCCAGCTGATCAAGTCCGTATTTGTGTGTAAATTCCCCTCGGTAGAGAAATAAATTAGCCAATGCGAGTCACTTTAGACACCGCTTTTGTTGCCTGAGTTTCTCGCCATTCCAAATACTCTGCCATATCGAGATACTTTTTGCCACTTGCCCATTTTTCGTCTATCTCCATAAGCAAAGCTCCGATTAGGCGAATAACCGATTCACGGTTAGGAAAAATGCGAATGACACGTTCTCGTCGTCGAATTTCTTCGTTGAGTCGCTCCATGCCATTTGTTGTCCGAAGTCGTTTACGGTACTTTTCGGGCAGCAGAAGAATGGCTGTGGCATCATCAAAACCATTCTCCAAAACCGAAATCGCCTTTGTAGCTTTGGCCTCGTATATTTCCACCGTTTGTTGCAACAACAACCGTGCCGTTTCAAGATCAGGGGCATCCAAAATCGCACGAACACGGGGATACAACTCCTCCTGCAGCTGCTTGGGGGTGGCGTCAAGAATATTTCGCATAAAATGAGTCTGACACCGTTGCCACGTCACCCCTTGAAAATGAGTACGAATGGCTCGTACGAGCCCACCATGTTGATCGGACACAATCAGTTCTACGCCTCGCAAGCCTCGATCTTTCAGCCAGCTAAAAAACTCACTCCAACTGGCCTCTGATTCACTATCTCCAAGCATCAGTCCAAGGACTTCTCGGTAGCCTTCCTTATTCACCCCGTAGGCCAACATCACGCCACGAGAGCGTACACGCCCCTCTTCACGCACCTTTAAAACGAGGGCATCTACAATGAGAAATGGATAGAAGCTCTCTCGTAGATTTCGGTTGTTCCAAGCCGTTACAATCGGATCCAGGCGTTTACACAGGTCGGAAACAGTAGACTTAGAGAATTCGGTTCCACACAGTTCCTCCGTGATTTGGGCAACTTTTCGAGTTGATACCCCATTCACCACCATTTCCATGAGAGCTAAAACCAAGGCTTGTTCACTTCGCTGATAGCGGGCAAACATTTCTGTCGAGAACTTTCCGTTTCGAATTCGTGGCACCCGAAGGGTGACCGTTCCCACACGCGTGGTCAATTGATGAGGATATGTACCGTTTCGATAACCTTGACGTTCATCTGTACGTTCGTACGGTTCCGCAGAAAGCTGTTCCGTAGCCTGGGCCTGCAATACCTGATTCAATACCGATTCCAGCAGCTTGGCCACCCCCGAATCCTGCGAATTTCCGAGAAATAGTTGCTGCAAAAGCTGCGAATCTACAGTAATCTGGTAATGAGCCATTTTCAAAATCCCCTCTCCTGGAATGTTGTCTGGACAACTTCATTCTAACCGAGGGTTTTTTGAAATGGCTCTCTTATTTTAAAGAGACTCCGTTTTTACACAATTATATGGACTCAACTGTCCAGCTTGTGAGTATTAATGAAAATATAGATACAACGACACCAATGGGAAAAATGGTCTTTCAAATGGTTGGTTCCATTGCGGAGATGGAGCGTAATACCATTGTGGGCCGGGTAAAGATGGGAATGACCGAGCGTGCGAAACAGGGGAAATTTAACGGCGGAATATGCTTGGGTTATGACTCCGTAAATAAAACTCTGGTCGTGAATGAGGAAGAAGCTGCAATCGTTCGTGAAATCTTCAATCTTGCTGAACAAGGCCTCGGTTATAAGGCAATTGTTGGACATCTTAACAGTAAAGGTTATAAAACCAAAAAAGGGAACGCTTTTTCTGTGAATGGTGTCAAAGACATCTTAAGCAATCCGATTTATATCGGGAAAGTCCGCTTCAACCAGAAGGAGAACTGGTCAGAAAAACGGCGCAAAGGCCAAAACAAAGAATACATAGTAGTTGATGGAGAACATGAAGCCATTATTTCTGAAGAGCAATGGGAACGTGTCCAAAACTTACGCAAAAAACGCTCCTACAAACCATCACGCTCAGAAAAGCCATTTATCCTTAGTGGTCTTCTCAAATGTCCAATGTGTGGTTATGGAATGGTTCCAGGCTATTCTCAAGGTTCAGAAGGTACTAGGTATCGGTATTATGTTTGCGGACAACACCACAACAAAGGAAAAACCGTCTGCAAGGCCAACTCTATCCGAGCCGACATTGCAGAGCAAGAAGTATTGTCCCGCTTGTCATTGCTAGTAACTGACCCCTTTGCATTAAAAATGATTATTAACCAAGTAAATGCACAAAGAGCCAGTGCAGAAAAGCCATTCTACGAAGAGAAGAGATTAGCTGAATCCAAGCTGAAGCAAATAGAAAAAAATACGAACAAGCTGCTCGAAGCGCTGCTTGATGAATCCATGCCAAAGAGCATCATTAGCAAGAAGCTGAATGAGCTTGAAGAGGAGAAAACGCAACTGGAATCTCGTCTTCGACAACTTCAAACCGAGCTTTCTGAAGCCGACACCAAACCAATTGATTATGATGCTCTTCGGATTCTACTGTCCGATTTTCAAAAGGTTTTATCCCAAGTGGAACCAGAACAGCAAAAAGCGCTCCTTCGCCTCGTAATCAAAGATATTACCGTCAGCAAAGAAGCGCCTCGTGGGATTGGTCGCCGAATCGAGAAAATCAATCTTCACTTTGACTTCACGATTGATGCAATGGAAAACACCTGTGAGTTGCTGAAACAACTCTATCCTGATATTGAAGAACAGCTCCAACCTTGGAAAAAACGTAAGTCGAGCTACAACTTTAATGCGGGGGAATTATTCAATTCCCTCCCCATTTTACCTTTAACGATGATACGGTTCCCCCCTGCTAATCCGAAACGCCCGATACACCTGCTCCAGCAGGATCAACCGCACCAACTGATGCGGAAACGTCATCTTGGAAAACGACAGCTGCGCATCGGCCCGCTTCAGCACCTCGGGCGACAGTCCGAGGGAGCCGCCGATCACGAATGCGATCTGGCTGCGTCCGTGCAGGGCCAGCCTGTCCAGCTCGGCGGAGAGCTTCTCCGAGGACCACATCTGGCCGTCGATGGCGAGCGCGATCACGTACTGGTCGGGTTTGAGCTGGGCGAGGATGCGCTCGCCCTCCCGGCGCTTCACCTGCTCCATCTCGCTCGGGCTCAGCTCTTCCGGCGCTTTTTCGTCGGCCACCTCCACCACCTGCAGCTTGCAGTAGGCGGAGAGGCGCTTGCTGTATTCGTCGATCCCTTCACGCAGATATTTTTCTTTCAGTTTGCCCACGGCGACAATCGCGATCTGCACGTCCTACATTCCTTTCCCGCGCAGGAGCGCAATCTTGCCCTCGGCGCCGCACACCCGGCAGCGCTTGTCCAGCGTCTCGTCTTCCACGTCCTCGGCCCGATACGTGTCCGGCGCCGCCTCAAATTGATCCACGTACTCATCGATCTCCTGGTCGACGTGCTCCATGCAGGCAAACCGCACCGGGTGTTCCGGGTGCAGCTCCACCTCTTTTCCAGCGATGCGGATTGTTTGTGCGGTTGGCTGCTCGTTCGTGTTTCTGGTCTTCTGCTCCATGTGTTCTGCTCCTTTTTCTTTCTCGTTACCCGTCCTTATTCTACCCAAGTTCCAGGAAAGGTCAAATGACGCTGCCCCCGTTCCGAGAAAGCGCCCCGCCATTTCCCGGGAAGGAGGCGGGCCGACCGGATCGCCAGGCGGTGGGTGTCGTCCGGAAATACGCCCGCCTTCCCTACAGAATCGGCGACAGCAGCCGCGTTAGCGACTCTTTCAGCCGCACGACGATCGGCCGCTGCTCGTACGCCTCCATGGTCACTTCCGTACAGTCGGCCAAGTCCTGCCGAAAGATCTGCTCCAGATGGGTGGCCAGATCCGTATCGAACAGAAAGGCATTCGTCTCAAAATTGATCTTGAAGCTGCGGATGTCCAGGTTGGCGCTGCCAACCGAGGCGATTTCGCCGTCGACGACCATCGTCTTGGCGTGCAGGAAGCCCTTGTCGTACCGGAAGCAGCGGACGCCGCTTTTCAACAGCTCGCCGATGTACGATTGCGACGCCCAGTAGACCAGTTTGTGGTCGGCGCGGCCGGGGATCATGACCCGGACGTCGACGCCGGACATGGCCGCCATCTTCAGGGCCGTCAGCAGGCTGTCGTCCGGGATCAGGTAGGGCGTCTGCACAAAGATGCGCTTTTTTGCCTTGTAGATCATTTTCAGATAGCCGTGCTTGATCTGCTGCTTCTCCGAATTGGGGCCGCTGGACACGATCTGGACGCCCACGCTGCCGGCCGCGACCGGCTCGGGGAAGTACCGCAGCAGCTCCTCCATTCGCCGGGTGGCGGACAGGTTCCAATCGAGGAAAAAGCGGGCCTGCAGCATGGGAACGGCGCTGCCGGTCAGCTTCAGATGGGTGTCCCGCCAGTAGCCGAGCCGTTTGTGCAGTCCCAGATACTCGTTGCCGACGTTGAATCCGCCGATGAAGCCGGTCCTGCCGTCGATGACGGCGATCTTCCGGTGGTTGCGGAAGTTGACCCAGATGTTCACGTAGGGAATCCGCGACGGAAAGAACGCGGCCACCTGTCCGCCCGCCTTCACCAGCGGGCGGAAGAAGCGGGTGGACAGGTGGGACGAGCCGATCGCGTCGTACAGCAATCGGACCTCCACCCCCTGCCGCGCCTTGTCGGCCAGGGCCCGGATGAGCCGTCCGCCCAGGTCGTCATCGCGAAGGATGTAGGTCGTGATATGGATATGGTCACGCGCTTCGTCGATACTCTGAAACAGCGCGTCAAATAGGCTGCAGCCTTCGGTATACACCTCGACCGTGTTGTCCTGGGTAAGCAGCGCGGCGTCGCTGGCCACATTCATCAGGATCATGTCCCGATGATCGCGCATGGCCGGATCGCGAAAGCACAGCGTTCCGTTTTCAAGCTGCCGCATCTGCTGCTCCACCGCCTCCTGAAACCGGGAAAACTCGCCTTCGCGCAGCCTGTACAGCTTCCGCCTCGTCAATTTCTGTCCGAACAGCAGATAAAACACGAATCCCACGCCGGGCAAAAACAGCAGCACCATCAGCCACGCCCAGGTGGCGGCAATGTTGCGCCTCTCCATAAAAATGAGAATGGCCGCCAGCAGCAGGTTGGCAATCGTCAAGAGGGAAACGATTTGTTGAAACAGTTCCATATCCCATCCGTCCCTGTTGGCGCGGCGGTCCCGTCTGCGGCGCAGGGACCGGGCACAGGTGTCTCCTTCTCGATTCATGTTTCTTTCATTGTACACGATGTGCGGCACTGCATGCACATGGTCACGAGGAGGCAGGCCTCGGGCGGCGAACACGCAAAAAAGGGGTGCCGATTCAGTTCGACACCCGTTTAGAGGAGGAAGCGCAGTTGGTTCAAAGAGACAGCCGCGTTGGCAGCCCGGTTGGGACCGCGTCACCGCTGCGGCGGATTGGTCAGAGTGGCGGTAGTTGTCTTCTGGAAGCCATCCCGGTAGTAGGTGATTTCGATCTTGTCACCCGGCTTCTTGTTCAGGGTCAGGTATTTGCGCAGTTGAGCGGCGTTGTTGATTTCCTTGCCGTCCAGCTTGACGATGACGTCGTACATACGCAGACCCGCTTGGCCGGCCGGGGAGAATTTCGGCACCTCGTCGCGAATGACGACGCCCGCTTTCACGCTGTCCGGCAGATTCAGCGTCTCTTTCCAGTGATAACGGGGAACGTTGGTCAAATCGTAAGGAATAATGCCCAGATACGGTCGTTTCAACTGGCCGTACTGCATCAGTTGGCCGACAATCGCCTTCACGTCGTTGATCGGGATGGCAAAGCCCAGCCCCTCAACGCCTTCCTTGGAAATCTTCAGCGTATTGATCCCGATTACCTGTCCGTAGATGTTGACCAGCGCGCCGCCGCTGTTCCCCGGGTTGATCGCCGCGTCCGTCTGCAGGACGTCCAGCTCCCAGTCATCCTGCCCGTCTTGATCCACGTCAATCGGCATGGAGCGCTGCAGCGAACTGATAATGCCCTGCGTAACGGTGCGGGAGAACTCCATGCCAAGCGGGTTGCCGATGGCGATCGCCGGTTCGCCCACTTTCAGCGTGCTCGAGTCGCCCAACTCCGCCACCTTCGTCACCTTGGAGCCGTCGATCTCCAGCACGGCCAGGTCGGTAAACGGATCGTACCCCATCACTTTGGCGTCCACCTTGTCCCCGGACGGCAGGACGACCTCCACTTTTTCGGCACCGTCAATCACGTGGTTGTTGGTGATGATGTGCGCTTTGCCGTTTTTCTTTTCAAAGATAACCCCGGACCCTTCACCGCGCGTCACCGACTCCTGGTTGAACCAGTTGACTACCCGGCGGATGTTGATCACGCCGACGACCGCGTCTTCCACTTTTTCCACGGCTTCCACCGTCGCGGTATTGACTTCGACGGAGATCGGCTGGGCAAACAGTTTGGCGGCCGGATTGGTCATGGCATTGGCCGTGCCCGGTTCCACCATGGAGATGTATCCCGATTTGGAGAGGGTCGGCAGCATCAAGAGGACGACCATCCCGCCGATCACGGCCGAGGTGATCGACGTCATGATCAAGCGTCCGACACCCGGCTGCTTGCGCTTTTTCTGCTCCACATGCGCCATATCATCGTAAAAACCCATGGTTCTCGCTCTCCTTTCTCTACTTACCTAGCTTAGCGGCTTTTTTGCCTACGTATACATACGATTGCGACACTTTCAGTATACGACGTGTTTTCGGCAAAATCGCGTGAGAAATATGGAAAGGTTGTGGAAGAGCACCAGCAAACCGGCATAAACCGCAAGCGGCGCGGATATGCTGGAGGTAAGGCTTTCCGCGAAGGATTCGCAGAGATGCGAGAAAGGATTGATAGGCATGAAAGACGTAAAGGTCATCGCCAAGCTGGCCGACCTGCAGGAAGTGGGATACCAGAACGCGCTGCTGCTGCACGCGCTGGTGGAACTGCTGGAGGCCAGGGGTTTGCTGACGAAGGACGAGCTGATCGGCAGCATGCACGAGCTGGACGCCGAGCTGCACCACCGCATCCAACAGATTGCCGGGCTCTCCCCTGCTCCCTATGAACCTCCTGTCACACCGCTCAAGCCGCGTTCCTGACCATGCGTATCTACAGCACTTCCAATCGGGTCGGCCGGTCGGGGTAGGTCTCCCGCAGATGGACGTCGTCGCCCACTTTCAGTCCCCGCTCTTCCAAGAGGCTTTTCACCGTGAGACGCGCCAGATCGATCATGTTGTTTTCCTTGCTCAGGTGGGCGAGGTAGACGCGCTCCGCACGGCCGCTCAAAAAATCGCCCAGCGCCTCGCCGGCCGCTTCGTTGGAGAGATGGCCCACGTCGCTCAGAATCCGCTGCTTGATGCTCCACGGGTACTGCGACATGCGCAGCATCTCCACATCGTGGTTCGCTTCAAAAATGTAGGCGTCCGCGTCGCGAATCGTTTGCTTGATCCGGTCGCTGACATAGCCCAAGTCGGTGGCGACGCTCAGTTTTTTCCTGCCGTGGTAAAAGCAAAACCCCATCGGCTCGGCGGCGTCGTGGGAAATGCCGAACGACTCGATCCCCAAATCCTCCAGTTCCTTCTTTTCGCCCACCTCAAAGAAGCGCTTCTGTTCTTCCCTGATGGTGCCGATCTGTTTGTCCAGCTCGGCCCACGTCTTTTGGTTGGCATAAATGGGCAGATTGTAGCGGCGGGCCATCACGCCGATTCCTTTGATATGGTCCACATGCTCGTGGGTAACCAGAATGGCGTCCAGCTCCCCCGGATTGACCCCGATCTCCCGCAGGGCCGCCTCCGCCTGTTTTCCGGTAATGCCCACATCGATCAACACGGAAACACGGTCGGTCGCCACGTAGATGGCGTTGCCCGTGCTGCCGCTTGCCAGAACACTAAATCTCACCGCATATCCCTCTTCCTTCACACGTCACGTTGCAAAAAACTGTCCGGTCTGAAACACGTCGGCGATGGTCACGACACCGTCTGGAAGTCCTTATCGCCCGGTCGCCGCCGCCGGTTGGACTGTCTTCCTCATGAGGTCGCCGACTCGCGTTCCGGGCGAGCCTCACAATTTCGACTGTCTTCCTCGTGCGGACGCCGACTCGCATTCCGGGCGGGCCTCACAGTTTGGACTGTCCTCCTCGTGCGGTCGCCGACCCGCGTTCCGGGCGGGCCTCACGGTCAGTTTGGACGGCCCTCACGGTTTGGATGTCACCAGCGGCCGTTCCAGCGCGCCGGTGAACGCGTTGACAAAATGCTGCTTGCCGTCGTGGATGACGCGCCACACCGGGGCCAGCACCTGGACGTCCGCATCGTACGAGCCGTAGTATCCGAGACGGACACTCTCGATCCGCTCGCCCGGCTGAATGATCCGCTTGTCCACCAGCGAGCGAATGGCCGTGTACGGCGAAATGACCTGCCGGGACGCCCCCTGGCTGCGAAGGTGCAGGTAGGTTTGCCGGTATCCGAGGACCGCGCCGTCCTCCAGGTAGATTTCCAGCGGGGCCACAAAGAGCGGCAGCTTCTTGTAGGTCTGCCAGTACAGCAGCCGTCCCTGGCTGGATTGATACAGATCGGCCGTGTATTGGTCGGCGTGCAGCATGCGCGGGCCGAGCTGGCGCAGCAGATCGCCCGGGGTGAACTGTCCGCGGATCGGAAGCGGCGGGTCCAGCCGGGCGGCCAGCGCCATTTTTTCCATCGTCACCCGAATCCCGGGTATCTCCTGCAGGGTGATCGCATTGATGCCGGCGTACTCCGCGTTGAGGTAGGTCATCGCCGGCGTCTCCTGCGGCACCTCCGCTTCCAGCGAGATGTTTTGCTGATTCAGATACATCTCGATGTCCCACCTGTCCGCCTGCACCGCCTCCGGGCTCTGCCAATGGCTGAACCGGGTCACGTACACCTGGTAGCCGAGAAACAGATCGAGGAAGAGAAAGGCCCAGATCAAAATGGTCTTGGCTCTACTCCAATCCATGTGCCTGTCCTCCTCCCCGCTGCACCAGGGCGGGAATGTACAGATTGGCCCGATTGGCGATCTCCACGACCCAGACTGGCGTCAGTTCGACGTACTCGGGGGTCGTTCGGGTCTCGTACGCCAGGTACGCGTTGGTAATCTGTTCGGTATCCGCCAACTGTTTGTCGCGGATATACTGGTACAGCTCCGGTCCAGACATCACGATCCACTCGTGGTTGTCGATGTAGCGGTCCAGATCCAACAGCGAACGATCCATCGTCACCACCTGCCCCGCCTCCGAGGTGATACGGATCACGTCGATCGGATAACCGTCCTGGCTGACCAGCGGATAGGCGCCGACGTACTGCCGGAACGTGATCACGTCTTTTTCGTTGTAGCTCCTTTTGATTGTCTCGAAGTGAAAGTCGCCTGTCCACCCCACGTGTTTGTTGATAAACGAGACCGCCCCTTTGACCTTTTCCTCGTCCGTCAGTTCCTGCCCGCCCGGTTGAAAGGCAGGGTCGGTAAAGGTGATCGCCTGCTGTTCGGAGCGCAGCAGGATCGAGCGGCTGCCGTCGGTAAAAATCAGCGTTTTGTCCCGCTCCATGATTTGTCGGACCAGCGTCCGGTCGAGGAAGTAGGCGTCAATCAACTGGTCGTTGGTCAGCGTATGGTAGCTGTAGCGAAACGCCTGCATCCTCGTCTGGTTTTTGGGCAGATAGTACATGTCTCCGAGAGCATATCGCTGCTCCACCGTGGGCATGCTCCGCGGCGGCCCGACCACTTTCAGGATCTGTTCCGGCATGGCGTTGCCGGTCGGCAGGTAAGACTGGCGCAAATCCTTGGGACTGATCGACGTGCGCGCCCGCATCACCCGCTCTTCTTCCGTGGAAATGAACAGGGCGTACACGACGTCTTCCTCTTCCTCGTAATACAGCCACAAACGGTCGATGCTTTTCAGCCTGGCTTCGTTCTCATCGCGGATCGTCACCAAACGGCCCACGACAGACATGGGGACGCTGCTGCGAAAGCGAATCTCCACCCCCTGCTTTTCCCGGGCAATTGCCTCCCATTTGTCCGTGGTGAGCGGATACGGAGCGAAGTCGAGGAAGATCCACTTGGGCATTTCCACCTGAACGATGACGCGATACTGCCCGTCCGTCGCGTTCGCCTTCGTGTGCCGGTTCTGCCCGTAGTGGAAAATGACCGACTCCGGCGTCACCAGCTCTTCCAATTGTTTTTCCTGCACCGGCTTTGACTCCTTGTACTGGGCCGGCTCGATGAATTGAAACTTGGGCTGATTGCTCCACAACAGCGCGGTCAGACAAAAGCTGGTCAGCACCAGGAGGTTGAGCAGCACGGTTTTGGCGGGTTCCTTCCACTGCTTCATCCCGCCTTCCCCCCTTTGGCAAACGGCACCCAGAACGTCACCGTGGTTCCTTGGTTCAACTCGCTGGCAATCTCAATCTCGGCTCCATGCGCCTGCACCAGTTCGCGGGCGATGGCGAGGCCGAGGCCGGTTCCGCCCTGTCCGCGCGAACGCGCCTTGTCGACGCGGTAAAATCGCTCGAAAATCCGCTTCAAATCCCGGCTGGGAATGCCGATGCCGGTGTCGGCGATCGAGATGTACACCCGTTTTTGATGCCGGTTGGCGTGCGCCCGCAGCACCACCGAGCCGCCCGCGGGTGTATACTTGATCGCATTGGACAGCAGGTTGTCCAGCACCTGATTGATCGCGTCCTTGTCGATGTGGACGTCGGGCAGCGTTTCCTGGATGTCCAGGCTGAGCTGCACCCCCTGCTGCTCGCCGAACAGGGAAAAGCGGTCCGCCGCGTAGCGCAGCAGTTGGTTGGCATTCACGTCCTTGCAGTGCAGGCGGACGCCCTGCGAATCAAAGCGGGAAAGCTGAAGCAAATCGTTGACGAGCCGGATCATCCGCTCCGTCTCCGACATCGTGACCCGCAAGAAGCGGTTGGACAGCTCCGGCTCCTCGACCGCTCCGTCCAGCAGCGCTTCCACGTAGCTTTTGATCGTGGTCAGCGGCGTGCGCAGCTCGTGCGACACGTTGGCCACAAACTCCCGGCGCTGCTGCTCCAGCCGCTGCTGCTCGGTCACGTCCTGCAGCACGGCGATGATGCCGCCCTTTTTGCCGCTGTCATGCTGCAGCGGGGTAAACGTCACGCGCAGAATCAGCACATCCCGGTTGGGCAGCATCATCTCGATAAACAGCGGCTCTTCCTGGGCGTACAGCGGCATCTCCTCCTCCGGCGGCAGCCGCAGAAGGTCGTGCAGGGTAGACCCTTTTTGCACGCACTCGTTCATCGTCACCTGCAGCATCTCTTCCGCCGATCGGTTTAGCAGGATGATCTGGCCATCCCTGTTGGCCGCGATCACACCGTCGGACATGTTGCTGAGAATGCCGGCCAGCTTTTCGCGCTCTTCTTCCTGCTGCAGAATGGCCTCCTGCAGCCGCCGGGTCATGTGGTTAAAGGCCATGCCCAGCTGGCCGATTTCATCTTCACTGTACACACGTACGTTTCTGTTAAAATCTCCGTCCGCGACGGCTCGCGCCTGACGGGTCATCTCCTTGACCGGCGTGGTTATCGTCCGCGCCAGCACCACGCCCAGTCCGGCCGTCAAGAGCAGCGCGATCATCGTCCCCGAGGCGAGAATCCCGTTCATCTTGCGAATCGTCATGTACGTGCCTTCCATGGAAGCGACCATGTACACGGCCCCGTAGACGATGTTGTCTCCCTTGACCGGCAGCACCAGCACCTTTACCCGGTCTCCGGTCCGCGGGTCGATCCGCATCGACTCGCTGCGCGTTCCCAGGAGGGCGATCGTCACTTCCGGCTGGGACGTGCGCTGGCCGATGATGCGCTTGTCTTCCGTCGTGCTGATCACCGTGCCGTTGGAGTCGATGACCTGGACGTTGGCCCCGTTCAGCTTCACCAGGTTGTTGATCAGGTTGTCGATGCCCTGCCTGACCTCATCGGCACTCTGTTCCTTGGCGTCGCGCGGGCGCAGGTACCCCTCCAGATGGGTGGCCAGCAGGCTGGCCTGGGCGTTCAGCGTCTCCGAGAAGTTGTTGAGGTAGTAGCTTTCCACTTCCCGCGCAAAATAGGCACCGATAAACTGCATGGCCATCAAGATCAAGAGCATGTAGATGACGACCACTTTCCACTGGACCGTGGTAAACAGCCGGAGCGGTCTCATCCGGCCGTTCCTCCCAGACCCGGATTGCGCATGGTGTACCCCAGACCGCGGCGCGTAATGATGTACTTCGGCTGGCTGGGATCGTCCTCAATTTTTTCGCGCAGCCGGCGAATCGTCACGTCGACGGTGCGCACATCGCCAAAGTAGTCGAATCCCCATACCGACTGCAGCAGGTGCTCCCTCGTCAAGACCTGTCCCTGATGGCGAGCCAGGTATGCGAGCAGTTCAAACTCGCGATGCGTCAGGTCCAGCGGCTCTCCCGCCTTCTCCACCGTGTACGAATTCAGGTCGATCTCCAGCTCGTGCACGCGGATCTGGCGGATGTCCTGCTCCTCGTTTTTCGGTTTCTGCCGGCGCAGATGGGCCTTGACGCGGGCGACCAGTTCCCGCGCGCTGAACGGCTTGGTCACGTAATCGTCCGCCCCCAGCTCCAATCCCAACACCTTGTCCAGCTCCGAATCTTTGGCCGTGAGCATGATAATCGGCACGTCGCAAGTCTGCCGCACCACCCTGCAGACGTCCATCCCGTCCCGGCCGGGGAGCATCACATCCAAAAGGATCAGGTCCGGCTTTTCGTTCTGCACCTGAAGCAGCGCTTCTTCGCCGTCATAGGCGCAGACCACCTGATAGCCTTCTTTTTCAAATGTAAACTTCAAAATATCGGCAATTGGCTTTTCATCGTCCACAACCAGGAGTTTTGCCATTCCGCTCCCCCCTTCTGTCTATTGGATTCCACTCGACCCCGGTTTTTTCCTCCACAAGCCCGCCTTGTAATACTTGTCATCCCCCTGCACGGACGCCTCTCGCGCAACAAGAAAAGGGCTCCTCCGTTTTCGGAGGAACGCCCTTTTTTTCGATGAATGTGCTAATTCAGGAAACGAAGCGGGTTCTGGACTCGTCCATTTTTTATCACCTCGAAATGGAGGTGAACCCCGGTGGAATCTCCGGTAGAGCCCATGACGCCGATCGGTGCGCCCTGTTCCACCACTTGGCCGACCTTTACATTGATGGAACGCAAGTGGCCGTAGCGGGTCTTCATCCCGTTTCCGTGGTCGATCAAAATGGATTTCCCGTAATCGCCATCCCATCCGGCGAACACGACACGGCCGTTGTCGGCCGCCCGGACCGTACCGGAACCGGCGATGTCGATGCCTTTGTGCAGTTTGCCCCAGCGCATGCCAAAGCCGCTGCTGATATAGCCTCTGGCCGGCCAGGCGAAACGGCCTGTCCCACGGGACGGAATCACCTTGGTGCCCCGTTCCACAATTTTGGCCACAGGCTGGACCAGCACCTGCTGGTTGAGCACCCTGCGGTCAACCACCTGTCCATTCTCCTTGACCACCTGGTAGCTGACCAGCTTGCTGCCGTCGCGTCCTTCCTGGACGACTCTGGTTTCCCCTTTGGGCAGCTTGTCGTTGTTTTTGATCTGCGTGGTGTACGGAATCGCCTCTTTTTGCGAGACCTCCTCCTTCACCTGGACCGTGACCAGGGGCCGGATGGCCGTCACGTTGATCTTTTGCCCCAACTGGAGCACGGTGTCTTCCGTAATCCCCGGGTTGTTGGCGTAAATGTCCTTGGAGGTGATGCCGTACTTCTGCGCGATGCAGCCGATGCAATCGCCCTGCACCACGGTATGGGTGACGGTTTTCAACGTGCCTCTGGACAGCAGTTCTTCCAGCTTGTCCACCGGCAGCACCTGCGCCGCCGCGACCGAGTCGCTTTCCAGCTTCACGTCTTCCTTGAACGTCACTTCCTTGACCTTTTCAGGCATCGCCGGCGGCATGGACGCGGCCGCCACCATCGCTTGTTTTCCTCTCACGGCGGGGATGCCGGAGAACTTTTCCTTCACCTTGGCCAGCGCTTCTTCGGCCGAACGGCGATCGGCGGCGTAGCCGATCACTTTGCCGTCGACGACCAGCTTGACGGCTTCCACCTTGATGCCGGCAAGATCCGACAGCTTTTCAATCGCGGCGGCATTGTCGTATGTGCCCTTGTAAACCTTCTCTTCCGTAAACGTTATGTAGTTGGAAAGCGTCAGGTTCAGGCCGTGCTTGTCCTTTTCCTCCGCCAGCTTTGCCTTGATCCAGTTGTTCACCACGTCCGGACTGTTCACCACGCCGATTTCCTGTCCGTTTACAAACACGTGATAGATCGGGATGACGTTGCTCGTATAGTAACTGTAGGCTGATACTCCAATTGTCGTTGTCAGTAGCAATCCTGCCGCTATGGATAGGGTTTGCTTTTTATGGGTGCGGAGATACGCGTTCGTGCGTGCCGCCGCGCGCTTCGCCAGTTGGCTGCCGTTCTGGATGAAGCTGCTCATCCGCTTTTGCAGCCTGGCCTTCCATTCGGCCCATTGCATACCTTGTCCCTCCTGAAAACAGTACAGCTTTTCCAATTGCCGGTACTTGCTGAATATTTGAAAAATACCGTCCAGGTCAAAAAGCCTATTCTCTTGTTTCCAGTTGCCTGTCAAATTGCCTAAAGAAACCAACTATGTCGACTTTACCACAAAAATAACGACAACATCAAGTGTAAAATATTGTCGAATAAACGCTCCGACAAAAAGGCATCATATGGACACCAGAGCGGCAGTGCTCATGCAGAAATGTTGAGAGGAGCGGCACACGTGAAGGAACGCAACATTTTGGCCGGATTCAAGACCGAGGAAGCAGCTGTCCAGGCGGGCGACAAACTTCGCCAGGCCGGTTTCGACATCGTTCAGATCGACCGGATCGGTCAGTTTCCCGGCGATGGCGTGGAGAACATCCTCAACCCGATTACCGGAGAAATCCCCAGTCTGGCGAAGATGACCACAGCGGGCGATTTCCCCAGCGGCCGCGACGCCAGCATTCTGGCGGCGGCCAATCCGGATGCGAGCGGAATGGCCGACCGCGGCGACGACAATCTGGAAGCCAGCATCCTGCTCACCGCAGTCGTGCCGGAAGAACGAGGCGACGAAGCGACCGACATCATCCGCGCCTGCGGCGGCATGGTCTAGCCGCAAATCGCAAATGAAGCCACCTTCCCTCTCATCGGGGCAGGTGGCTGTATTTGGCATGTGCATCGGGACGTCACACCTCGACCATCGACGTGATGTCTTTCAGCGCCAGACGGCGAATCGTCGTTTTCCCCGCATCCCGCTGCTTGTATGTGGTGATGAAGCAGAGATACCCGTTGTCAAAATGAGTCATGGTTCCTTTGATGACGCAGCCGTTGAACATTTTCACCTGAACGTTCTTGCCCAGGAGTTTCATTGCCTTTTGATCGAATCCCATCATCGCGACCACCTCATTTTCTTTCCTTGGTATGCCTTACCATATGCCCAGACAAAGTCGTTTTGTGTCTGTCCGGCGGAAAAAAATTTGCTCCATGCTTATCCTCCGCAGGCATAAACGCAGCCGACAGGGGCAGGAAAATGTACGGGCCTTCTTTCCGCTCGGGATGGGACGGACGGACCAGGACGTTTGGCCAAACGGGCGGGAAACTCCCTCCTTCGCACTACGAAACCGGTCGTAGGAACATCGCAGGACATATAAAAAAAGCTGCCCGAAACGGCAGCTTTTTTGCGGAAAACCCGCCCGATACGCAAGGATTATCCGTAGATGCCGCGGACAACCACGGTCTGTTCGCGGTCCGGACCCACGGAGAAAATGGAGAGCGGAATGCCGGTGAGCTGGGTGATGCGCTCCACGTAGTGGCGGGCGTTCTCCGGCAGGTCGTTGAGACTGCGCACGCCGGTGATGTCTTCCTTCCACCCCGGCAGCTCTTCGTAAACCGGTTTGCATTTGGCCAGCATGTTCAGATTGGCCGGGAACGACTCGATGATTTGCCCGTTGTACTCGTACGCCGTGCAGATGCGCAGGGTGTCGATGCCGGTGAGCGTATCCAGCTTGGTCACGGCCAGGCCGGTGATCCCGCTGACGCGGCGGGCATGGCGGACCACCACGCTGTCAAACCAGCCGACGCGGCGCGGACGTCCGGTCGTCGTGCCGTACTCGTACCCCACTTCGCGAATGTGGTCGCCGGTGGCGTCGGTCAGTTCGGTCAGGAACGGGCCGTCACCGACGCGGGTGGTGTAGGCTTTGGCGACGCCGATCACCTGGTTGATCTTGGTCGGACCGACGCCGGAACCGATCGTGACCCCGCCGGCAATCGGGTTGGAGGAGGTGACGTACGGATAGGTGCCTTGATCGATGTCCAGGAGTACCCCCTGCGCTCCTTCAAACAGAACGCGGTTGCCGCGGTCAATCGCGTCGTTCAGCACCACCGACGTGTCGGTGACGTACGGGCGGATGATCTCCGCATACCCCAGGTATTCTTCCAGCACTTCTTTCAGGTCAAAGCCGCTGGTGTTGTACATTTTCTCCAGCAGGCGGTTCTTCTCGGCCAAATTGCGTTCCAGCTTGCGCGCGAATTCGTCCTTGTCCAGGAGATCGGCGATGCGGATGCCGATCCGCGCCGCTTTGTCCATGTACGCCGGGCCGATCCCCTTGCGCGTGGTGCCGATCTTGTTCTGGCCGCGGCTGTCTTCTTCCACGCTGTCCAGCTTGATGTGGTACGGCATGATGACGTGCGCGCGGTCGCTGATTTTCAGGTTTTTCGTGGAGAAACCGAAGCCGTGCAGGTATTCCAGCTCCGCCACCAGCGCCTTCGGATCGATCACCATCCCGTTGCCGATGACGCAGATTTTGTCTTTATAGAAAATCCCGGAAGGAATCAGATGCAGCTTATACTTGTTTCCGTCAAAAATAATCGTGTGCCCCGCATTGTTACCCCCCTGGTAACGGGCCACTACCTCTGCGCTTTCCGCCAGATAGTCCGTAATCTTCCCTTTTCCTTCATCGCCCCATTGGGTTCCGACGACAACGACCGTTGACATCGAAAAACACCTCCTGCTCTCATCATATCCTTATTGGGCCTGAAACACTCTAAGTGTACTAAACCATTTCATACCTGTCAACGAAAATACGAACGTTAGGAGTTTGGGTAGATTCTACGTTCGGTATTTTTATCTTATTCAGAAAAACCGCCGCTGATCCCCCATTTGCCGCCGGCGTCCGGATGCAGCAAAAAAGCCGGACGGTCGTCCGGCCTTGCGCCTGCCTGTGCCGCCTTCGCTGCCCGCGGTCCGATGCTCAACCCGCCATGTCGCGGAAGCGGTTGTCCAGGCTGACAAACTTGTTGTATTCCTTTAAAAACGCCAGCTCCACGGTTCCGGTCGGGCCGTTCCGCTGCTTGGCGATAATGACTTCGATCACGTTTTTGTTCTCGGTTTCCTTGTCGTAGTAGTCGTCCCGGTACAGGAACGCCACGATATCCGCGTCCTGCTCGATGGAGCCGGATTCGCGAATGTCCGACATCATCGGCCGCTTGTCCTGGCGCTGCTCCACGGAGCGGCTCAACTGGGAGAGCGCGATGATCGGCACGTTCAGCTCGCGGGCGATCCCTTTCAGCGTACGGGAGATTTCCGAAACCTCCTGCTGCCGGTTTTCTCCGCGCCCGCGTCCCTGAATGAGCTGCAGATAGTCGATCAGGATCAGCCCCAATCCCTTTTCCGCCTGCAGCCGCCGGCATTTGGCCCGTATGTCCTGCACCGTAATCCCCGGCGTATCGTCGATGTAGATGGGGGCTTTGGCCAGCGTCCCGATCGCCATCGTCAGCTTCTGCCAATCGTCCTCTTCCAGCCAACCCGTCCGCATCCGGGACGCATCCAGGTTGCCTTCCGCGCAGATCATCCGCTGTACGAGCTGCGACGCCGCCATCTCCAGCGAAAAGATCGCCACGGTCTCTCCCGCCCGGGCCGCCACGTTTTGCGCCACGTTCAGCGCAAACGCGGTTTTCCCCACGGACGGACGGGCGGCCAGGATGATCAGGTCGCTGCGCTGAAAGCCGGAGGTCATTTTGTCCAGGTCCGGGTAACCGGACGGAATGCCGGTCACGTCGCCCCGTCTCTGGCTGAGAAACTCGATCCGCTCGTAGGTTTCCAACAGCACGTCGCGAATCGGCGTAAAGCCCCCGCTGTTGCGGTTCTGGGCAATTTCCAGGATGTATCTCTCGGCGTCCGCGAGAATCTGCGTGACGTCGTCTTCGCGCGAATAACCGTCATTGGCAATTTTCGTCGCCGTGCGAATCAGCCGGCGCAGCAGCGACTTTTCCTCGACGATGCGGGCGTAGTACTCGATGTTGGCCGCCGTCGGCACGGATCTGGCGATTTCCGTCAGATAGGTGACGCCGCCCACTTCGTCCAGCAGCTTGTGGTCCTGCAGTTCCGCCGTCACCGTGACGAGGTCGACCGGTTCCCCTCTTTCGTAGAGGTCCTGCATCGTTTTAAAAATCCGCTGATGCGCCGTCTTGTAGAAATCTTCCGGTCGAAGAATCTCGATGGCCGTGATGAGAGCTTCCTTGGATAAGAACACGGCCCCCAGAACAGACTGCTCGGCTTCGTTGTTTTGCGGCGGCACACGGTCCAAAAACAGGTCGCTCACGTCACACCCCTCGCTTGCCTAGCTTATTCTTCCACCACGTGCACTTTGAGCGTTGCCGTCACTTCGTTGTGCAGCTTGACCTTGATCTGGGTCACGCCCAGCGAACGAATCGCATCCATTTCCAGTTTGCGCTTGTCTACCTTTATGTTGAACTGCTCTTCCAAGGCCTGCGCCACCTGTTTGCTCGAAATGGCGCCGAACAGGCGGCCGCCTTCTCCCGCTTTTCCCGCTACCTTCACGGTCAGTTCGTTCAGCTTTTGTGCCAGTTCCTGGGCTTCCTGCTTCTCCTGCTCCTTGCGTTTCGCCTCGCTGCGCTTCTGCGCCTCCAGCGTCTTCAGGTTGGCTTCCGTGGCTTCCTTGACCAGTCCGCGCGGCAGCAGGAAGTTGCGCACATAGCCTTCGGACAGGTCTTTCACTTCGCCTTTTTTGCCTTGTCCTTTCACATCTTGCAGAAAAATGACTTTCATCGTCGTTTCCCCCTTTTCATCGAAAACTGGTCGAGGGCAGAGCGCAAAACAGCTTCCTCCCCGCCTAGACGACCGCATCGATCGCTTCTTTCAAGCGCTTGACCGCCTCTTGCAGGGAAATGCCCTCGATCTGGGTGGCCGCGCCGTTCAAGTGGCCGCCGCCGCCCAACTGCTCCATGATGGATTGGACGTTGATGTCCCCCAGGGAACGGGCGCTGATCAGCACGGTGTCGTCGGCGCGTCTGGCGACGACAAACGAAGCGGCAATCCCGGACAGCGTCAGCAGCTGCTCCGCCGCCTGGGCCACCTGCACCTGCGTAAAGTCCTCGTTCGGATCGCCCACGGCAATCGCCATGTTGTCGCGGTACGTCTCCGTGTTCATGATGACGCGGGCCCGCTTTACGTACTGCTGCAGGTCTTCTTTCAGCAGGCGCTGCACCGCCGCCGTGTCCGCCCCGTTGCGGCGCAAAAACGACGCCGCCTCGAAGGTACGCGAACCGGTGCGGAACGCGAAGCTCTTGGTATCCACCACGATCCCGGCCAGCAGGGCCGTCGCGATCAGGCTGTCGATGTTTAACCGTTCGCTCTGGTACTGCAGCAGCTCCGTCACCAGCTCCGACGTGGAGGAGGCGTACGGTTCCAGGTACAGGAGCACCGGCTCGATGAACTCCTCGGAGCGGCGGTGGTGGTCGATCACCACGATCCGGCTGGTTTCCTGCAGAAGCTGCGGCTCGATGACCAGCGACGGCCGGTGCGTGTCGACGACGACGAGCAGCGTCCGGCCGGTGACGAGACGAATCGCCTGCTCCGGCGTGATGAACGATTCGGCCAGCTCCGGATGGGCGTAGATCTCCTTCATCAGCCGATCCACGGAGGAGTTGCCCTCGTCCATGACGATGTAGGCGTCTTTGTTGTGGACCTGCACCGCCTTCAGCACCCCGAGCGACGCGCCGATCGAGTCCATGTCCGGCTGCTTGTGGCCCATGACGATGACATGCTCCGCCTCGTGGATCAGATCGCGCAGCGCGTGGGCGATCACGCGGGCCCGTACGCGCGTGCGCTTCTCCACGGCGTTGGATTTGCCGCCGTAAAACGTCAATTTGTTCCCCACTTTGACCGCCGCCTGGTCGCCGCCCCGTCCCAACGCGATATCCAGGCTGGATTGGGCCATTTGTCCCAGTTCGATGTAAGTGTCGGCCGCCGCTCCCACCCCGATGCTGAGCGTCAGCGGAATCTTGTTGTCGGCCGTCATCTCCCGCACGACGTCCAAAATGTCAAAACGGCTTTCTTCCAATTTGTCCAGCGTCTCTCGCTCCATCAGTCCCAAAAACTTGTCGGCGGTGAGTCGACGCAGGTAAATGCCGTGCTTGTTGGCCCACTCTGTAATGACCCCGGACACGCTGGTGGATAAAAGGGTGCGGCTTTGTTCGTCCATGACCTGTCCCACTTCGTCCAGATTGTCCAGGTGGATGATGGCGAGCACGGCCTTTTCGCGATGGTAGCGAAGCGTCAGCTCTTTCATGTCGGTAATGTCCGTAAAGTAGAGCAGCCGCTCCTCGGGCCGGATCAGCACTTCATAGGTACGTTCGTTGTAGGTAAACTCCAGCCGCTTCTGCTCCGGTTTCCAGGTCAGATGCGGAAAAACGTCCTGGAGACTTTTGCCGATCATCATCTCGTCTCCCGACATCTGTGTCATGAACGGGTTTACCCACTCGATTACCTTCTCTTCGTTGTACAGCAATATGCCGATCGGCAGTTCCTGGATGACGCCGTCTCCCGCTTTTTTCACCCGGTGCGTCACCGTAGCCAGGTATAGGCGCAGATCCCGTTGAAAGCCTTTTTCCGCTTGCAGGGCATAAAGAACCAGGCCAATCAGACAGATGATCCCGATCGCCCCGTACATCCAGTGATGCAGCGTCAAAATCCCCAACAGCAACAAGCTAAAGCTGAGAGCCAGGACCATATGCAGCCCGTACCAACGCTTTAACAGGAATTTGGGCATTTCCTCAGCCCCTCTTCACTCTTGTTTCCAGTTTTTTGCGCAATTGAAGCCCCAGATCAAAAATGCCTAATAAACTAAGTATAGTAGTTAGGAAAGGAAAAATAAATAGAGAGACAACTAGCGCGGGAGCCAATCGCTTCCATCCGTACAGATGAATCGCAAACAGACAGAAAGCCAATCCCTGCAGGGCAAAGATGCCGTCCAGCATCACCTTTACGTTGAGAACGGCGCTTGACCAGAACGTTCCCTCCGGCTCCTGCCCGATCAAAAACAGGCCGATCAGGGCGGCGAAGTAGTAGTACAGCAGGGAGCGGGGAAAACTCCACTCGCGTACCGGCTTCAAGGCGGGCACGGGGTATCCCAGCCGCTTGCCGATCAGGCGCGCCAGCCCGTGCGTGATGCCGCTCTGCAGGTAGCTGAGCATGACCAGAAACGCCGGCATCACCATTCTGCCAAGCGCAACGGACTGTTCAAACTGCTCTTTGGTCATAAACGACGGCTTGTAGGCTGCCGCCTCCCGCATGACCGCCTGGAAGTCGACATGCAGGACAAACGCAGCGAGAGCCAAAAAGGAAACGTATCCGAGAAACACCACGCCGGCTCCAGCCGTAATCGCGGACAGCGCCGTCCCGCGTTTGGCGTACATCACGCCCATGGCGCCGCCCCACAGCCCGAACAGGAGCGCGATAAAGCCGGTCATCGGCCCGGTCAGCACTCCGCCCAACAAGGCAAAGCCCAACACGATCCAGATCATGTTCGGCACCGTTCGTCTCATGCCCAGCAGCACGAACGGCAGCGGAAGCAATAAACCGGTTGCGACGCCCAGCACCGTGTAGAGGCTGACGAACAGCAGAATCAGCGCGATGGCCAACAGCACGGCGTTTTCCGCCAGTTGTTTGGTTTTGGAAGGCATGGCGACACCTCTCTGAGAATCTGGCAATGACAAATAATATGGAAAAAAGAGGGCCACGCAATTGTGTCCCCCTTTTTGCTTGTGTCAATTATTCAGCCGTGTACGGCAGCAGTGCCACTTGACGGGCACGTTTGATCGCTACGGTCAGCATGCGCTGATACTTCGCAGAAGTGCCGGTTACGCGACGAGGCAGGATTTTGCCGCGCTCGCTGATAAACTTCTTCAGCAGATCGGTGTCTTTGTAGTCGATGTGCTTGATTTTGTTTACCTTGAAGTAGCACACTTTGCGACGCTTGTTCGGACGTCCTTTGCGCGCCATGAAAAGTCCCTCCTTTTGCAGGAAATGTGAAGTTCTACGATTGAACGCAACCCCAAATCAGAACGGCAAGTCGTCATCCGAAATGTTGATCGGCTTGCCGGCATCGGCAAAGGGATCTCCAAATGGATCAAAGTCGTCTCGCTGACCGCCGGCCGGTTTCCCGCCGCCAAAGCCGGGATCGTAACCTGCGCCTTCACCGCCGCGCCCGCCCAGGAACTGGACGTTTTCCGCCACAACTTCTGTCACGTACACCCTTTTTCCTTCCTTGTTGTCGTAGGATCGCGTCTGAATGCGTCCTTCGACAGCCGCTTGTCTGCCTTTGCGCAGATACGTGGCGCACAGATCGGCCAGCTTCTGCCAGGCGACAATGTTGATGAAGTCGGCTTCCCGCTCGCCCGCCTGATTGGGGCGCGGACGGTTCACCGCAAGGGTAAAGGTGGCAACAGCGACGCCGTTTGGCGTATAGCGCAGCTCCGGATCTTTCGTCAGGTTTCCGATGAGAATGACTTTATTCATCTTGGGTCCCCCTCTGCCCGCGACGACGATTACTTCTCTTCACGAACAAACAAGTAGCGAATCACGTCGTCGTTAATTTTCATGAGACGCTCTGCTTCCGCAACAGCATCGGAATTCGCTTTGAAGTTCATCAAAACGTAGTAACCCTCACGGAACTTTTTGATCTCATACGCAAGACGACGCTTGCCCATCTCTTGAAGATTGGTCACTTCGCCGCCGAAGTTGGTGACAACTTCCTGGTAACGAGCAACGTTGGCTTTTACTTTCTCCTCTTCAAGGTCTGGACGCAATACGTACATGACTTCGTATTGACGCATACCTTTTCACCTCCTTATGGACTTAAGCGGCCCTGTGCGGGCAAGGAGCGAGTGCAGATAGATACGCATGGGACATGCACTCCATAAATACTCGCATTTTCGTATTATAGCAAAACACCCCATGCGAGGCAAGGTTGCGTTCTAGACATTGAACCGGAAATGCATGACATCGCCGTCCTGAACGACGTACTCTTTCCCTTCCAGGCGGTACTTGCCCTTTTCCCGGGCGGCCGCCACGGAACCGGCTTCCACCAGGTCGTCGTAGGAGATCACCTCGGCGCGGATAAAACCGCGTTCAAAGTCGCTGTGGATCACTCCGGCCGCCTGAGGCGCCTTGGTGCCCTTGCGGATGGTCCATGCACGCACTTCCTGCACGCCGGCGGTGAAGTAGGTAATCAGCCCCAGCAGGTCGTAGGCGGCGCGAATCAGACGGTCGAGACCGGACTCCTTCAGGCCCAGCTCTTCCAGGAACATCTGCTTGTCTTCGCCTTCCAGCTCGGCGATCTCCGCCTCCACCTTGGCGCTGATCACGACCACCTGCGCCCCTTCCTCGGCCGCCTGCTTGCGCACCGCCTGCACGTGCGGATTGTTGTCGGCGTCGTGAATGCCGTCCTCCGCCACGTTGCACACGTACAGCACCGGCTTGATGGTCAGGAGATGCAGGTCGCGGATCAGTTTGCGTTCGTCCTCGTCCATCTCCACGCTGCGCGCCGGCTTGCCTTCTTCAAATGCCGCCTTCAGGCGTTCCAGCACGTCCAGCTCCTGCTTCGCCTCTTTGTCGCCCGCTTTCAGCTTGCGGCCGATCCGGTCGATGCGCCGTTCGACCGACTCCAGGTCGGCGAAGATCAGCTCCAGATTGATCGTCTCCATATCGCTCAGCGGATCGACGCGCCCCGCCACGTGCGTGATGTTTTCGTCCTCAAAGCAGCGCACCACGTGAGCGATCGCATCCACCTCGCGAATGTGACCCAGGAACTGGTTGCCCAATCCTTCGCCCTTGCTTGCCCCTTTGACCAGACCGGCAATGTCCACAAACTCAAATGCCGTCGGAACCACCTTGTTCGGCACGACGATCTCCGTCAGCTTGGTCAGGCGCGGGTCCGGCACCTCGACAATGCCCACGTTGGGGTCGATGGTACAGAACGGATAGTTGGCCGATTCGGCGCCCGCCTGCGTGATCGCGTTGAACAAAGTCGACTTGCCTACGTTGGGAAGGCCTACAATGCCACAAGATGCACCCATCTATATACACTCCTTGTTTTCATCCTCATATCCTTTTCAGTATATAGATTTGGCTGAAAGAATACAATTGTCTCCTTGTGGCAGCAGATTCCGGCTTGCGGGTGCGTCTGTGAGCGTCTTTTACGCCTCTTACGTTAGCATCCTGTGCTGGGACAAAAAAAGCTCCCTTTCCGCGTGAAAGGGAGCCAGCCGGTTCGATCTGCCGCGTTACTTCTCGTTCACCAGCTTTTCCAGCTCGTTGAGCGTCTCTTCGAAGATCTCCATCGCCTGTTCGATCGGCTTGGAGGTGGACATGTCCACGCCTGCCGCTTTCAGCACTTCAATCGGCGGCGCGGAGTTGCCCGCCTCGAGGAAGTTGGTGCGGATGCGGTCGACGGCCGGTTTGCCTTCGTCCAGCACCTGTTTGGCCAGCGCCTGGGAAGCGGCGAAGCTGGTGGAGTATTGATAGACGTAGTAGCGGTAGTTGAAGAAATGGGGGACGCGCGCCCATTCCATCGCGATTTCCTCGTCCGAGACCATATCCGTGCCGTAGTACTTCTTGTTGAGGTCCAAATAGATCTTCTTGATCGCTTCGGCGTTGAGCGATTCACCCGCCTGTTCCTTCTCGTGAATCACCCGCTCAAACTCGGCAAACTGGGTCTGTCTGAACAGCGTGGAGCGGAAGTTCTCCAGGTAGTGATTGAGCAGGTACATTTTCTCTTCCTTGGTCTTGGCCTTTTCGTACATGCTCTTGAACAGCAGCGTTTCGTTCATCGTGGAGGCCACTTCCGCCGTAAAGGTCGGATAGTTGGACGTGATGTACGGCTGCGTCTTGTTGGTGTAGTACGACTGCATCGCATGGCCCAGTTCGTGGGCAATCGTAAACACGTCGTCCAGCGTTCCCTGGTAGTTGAGCAGCACGTACGGATGCGTGTCGTACGCTCCCCACTGGTACGCCCCGCTGCGCTTGTCGTCGGTGGAGTAGACGTCCACCCAGCCGCTTTCCAGCCCCTCGGCCAGCACCTTCACGTAGTCGTCCCCCAGCGCCTGCAGGCCGTCGACGACCATTTTCTTGCCTTCCTCGTACGGTATGTACCTGTTGTCAGACGGCACGATCGGGACGTAAATGTCGTACATGTGCAGTTCCTTCACGCCGAGCATTTTCTTCTTGAGCGCGATGTAGCGGTGCAAAAGCGGCAGGTTTTTGTTAACGGTTTCGATCAGTTCGTCGTACACTTTCGTGGGAATGTTGTTGGGCGTCAGGCTGGCCTCCAGCGCGGAGCCGTACTTGCGCGCCTGGGCGTAGAAGTTGTCCGCTTTCACTTTGGCCGCCAGCGTCTGGGCAAAGGTGTCCTGGAAGTCTGTCAGCGCCTGATAGTATGCCTTGAAGGCATCCTTCCGCACCCGCGGGTCCTTGCTCTCCAGGTAGGAGACGAAGTTGGCCCGCGTCAACTGCACCTCGTTCCCCTTTTCGTCCTTGATTTTCGGGAATTTCACGTCCTTGGAGAGCATGCCGTAGATGTTGGTCGGCGAGTTGCCCAGCGGCGACGACTTGGCCAGCAGCTCCTCCATCTCTTTGGACAGCGAGTACGGTTTGGTGCGGATCATGTCCTCTAGCATCATTTTGTACGGCGCCAATTCCTTGGCTTCCAGGAAGCTCTTCATCTTGTTGTCCGGAATGGCGACGATCTCCGGCTGCATCCACGAGGTCTTCTCGGAGACCAGCGTGTTCATTTTTTCCGCCCGGTCCGCCAGTTTTTGCAGCTCGGAATTGGCCGAGTTGACGTCCAGGGACATGTTGGCGTAGACGTACGCCTTGTCGTTCAAGCGCATCAGCGCGCTGTAGTCGTCCAACGCCTGCAGCAGCGATTGTACCGACTGGCCCAGTTTGCCCTGATGCTTGGTAAACGCGTTCGCCAGCGCTTCCACCTTGGCGACGTCCTTCTCCCAGTCCTGAACGGTCGGGTAGATATCTTCCAGCTTCCATTTGTACGAGTCGGGAATGTCGGCGCGGGATTTGTAAACGGGCGCTTCCGCCGCAGCCGCCACCGCCGCCGTACTGTACGGGATAAACGGGGAAGATACGGTCGTCAACGCGATCGCCAGCGCCGCAAAAGATGCAAACGCTCGTTTTTTCACTCAGAATCGCCCCTTTTCTTTATGTTTTATCTTTGCTACATACTGTAATTATATCCCTCCCCCTTAATTCCTTCTTACTAATAAAAATATTTTAAATATTTAATCCTATTTATCCAAAGATTTACGCTGTTTGTGAATAAAATTGTGGATAACATTTGTCGAAAAGCGTGATTGTCCACATTTCTTACGGAAAATCCCGAAAAAACGACTTGGTTGTCCACATTTTTGTGGATAGTGCTGTGCATAACTTATTTTCCGTTCAACGTGACAAACGCCCATACCGCCTCCTCTCTTCCGACATAGCATAAGTAATGAATCCAGGGTAGGAGGTGTTAGCTAGTGGGTATCTTCAACGGCCGCTTCGAGGGTTTCGCGCTTGTGCTGGTTCTCTTCATCCTGCTTGTCATCGTTGGTTGTGACTGCGACTAACGTCCCCGCCGCCATCCAACCTTTTTAAAGGTGTACATCCTTTTGACACGAGCGTCTGCATATCCAGCCCCGGCATCGCTTCGGCAGCAGCTTCGCCGGAATGGCTCGACTGAATTTTCGAGAGGTCATCCACAAGATGTTTTGCGCAAGGCAAGACGGCACCCACCCGGTTCCCTTGCCTTTCGCCACCATTGACCAAAAGAAAGAGGATGCAGCCCGTGATGCGGCTGCATCCTCTTTCCATTGCGCTCGCTTGTCCGTTTTTGCGGTGTCCTTTGTCCGCGTTTCCGGTTACCCGGCATTCCGGCCGTTTACGGGCATTGTGGAAAACAACAGGCCGGGTCTTCCCAAACGGTTACGATTCCGGTTGGTCCTCTGCACGAACCAGCACTTTTTTCATTTTCCGCTCAAATTCAAGACGCGGGATCATTACGCTGTGGTCGCATCCGGTGCATTTGATGCGGATGTCCATGCCCATGCGGATTACTTTCCAGGCGTTGGTCCCACACGGATGGGGCTTTTTCATCTGCACGATGTCCCCCAGGGCAAACTGCTTTCGTTCCATGTGTCTCCCTCCTTCTCCTCGTCCCTCGTGTCAGGCTTGTCCTTTTGGCTGGATGGACACCATCCGCGGGTACGGGATCTCGATGCCGCGCGCGTCGAACTCTCTCTTGATCATCGCCCGCAGCTTGCGGTTCACGCCGTGATGGGTGTTCGGTTTGCACTCCGCCGTCACGCGCATGATCACTTCCGACGGTCCGAAGGCGTGAACGCCGAGCAATTGCGGTTCCGCGACGATATCCGGCATTTCTTCCTGCGCCTTTTTCAAAATCTCTTTCAAGACGCGCTCGACGTGGTCCAGATCCTCTTCATAGGCTACCGATACGTCCACAACTGCCAACGTGTTTTGCAGCGAAAAGTTGGTCACCTGATTGATGGTGCCATTGGGGAAAATGTGAACCTCTCCCGTCCAACTGCGAATCCGGGTGATCCGCAGGCCGATCTCCTGCACCGTACCCGTCATGTTGTTGATCGTGACCACGTCGCCCACGGCGAACTGATCCTCAAAAATGATGAAGAAGCCGGTGATCACGTCGCGCACCAGGCTTTGCGCGCCAAACCCGACCGCCAGCCCCAGCACCCCCGCGCTGACCAGAACGGGACGCAGGTCGACGCCCATTTGCTGCAGCACCAGCAACATGGCCAAAAAATAGATCGTGTACCGGGCCACGTTGTTCACCAGCACCCGCAGCGTGTCGACCCGCCGCTGCTCAATCTGCAGCTTGCTGCCCTGCCGATGCTGAAACACCCGGTTTACCGCCGCCTGGACGACCGATACCACGATGCGGGACAAGATGATAATCATCAGGATTTTCAGGGCGACCAATCCGATTCTGACCCATGTATCCGGATTTGTCAGATAAGCGCTCGCTTGCGCATACAATGTCTCAAACCATCGCTCCTGCTTGGCGATCTCCTCTGTCATGCAAACCGCTCCTTTCTGTTTCCGTGTTCGTCGATTTCGTGGTAGCAGTCGGAAAACAAGCGAAAGTAGCCGCGAATTTCCACATGCTGCCCTTCGATGATCTCTCTGGCTTGCCGGTAGTCAGCCAGCGGGAACTCAATGGACAGGGCGCAGCCGGCCGTGATTTCTTTCGGGGTCGGGCGGGTGTCAATGTCGATATCGGCATACTCCAGCAGCATCTCCGCCCGCAGCGCCTGCTGGGTGGAATCAAACGCGATCAGTACGGTCTCGCCTTCCACATCGATCCCCTCCCTCCACTTTTCTGTTCCCATTGTACCTGTTCAGGTACAACCGCGCCAGTTTCCCCGGTTGTAAAGAATTGCTTTTGCCGGGCATGTTTCCGGGCATGGAAATGGAACAGGACCCATCGCTCAGCCCGAAAAGCTGCCGCCGCAAGACCGTGAACCGCCGGCTGCGGACGGCTGGTATTCCCGGACGCTTCTCCTGTCGTTGTTTCACTTTCCGAAGCGTTCAAAACAGCCGCAACCTTTGCATTAGCTGGTATAAAAATGCCCGTCCGGTACTATACTGTGAATACTTTTGGTGTTATCCGTCCGAACGACGCGAGACTTGGGGGTAGCCATGAACCTGTTCGATAGCCAGCGCAAGGACAGCTCCTTGCCGCCGTTTACAGTCGAGTATCGAAATGAAAACGCTGCCGATCAGTTGGCTCAGCACCTGGCGCAGCGCTTTCTCCTGAAGCCGTACCACGACGAAATTGTCATCCTCTGCATCGGAACCGACCGTTCTACCGGTGACGCGCTTGGGCCGCTGGTCGGCAGCAAGCTGAAATCCCGCACGCACCACCTGCTGCACGTATACGGAACCCTGGAAGAGCCCGTGCACGCCATGAATCTCAGCGAAAAACTGGATGAAATTCGCCGGACCCATCCGCAGGCACTGCTCATCGCCATCGACGCCTGTCTCGGCCAGTTCAGCAATGTGGGCAATATCAATGTGGCGGACGGGCCCCTGAAGCCAGGCGCCGGCGTGAAAAAGGACCTGCCCTCGGTCGGCACCTTTCACATTACCGGCATTGTCAATGTGGGTGGTTTCATGGAGTATTTCGTCCTGCAAAACACGCGTCTCTACGTGGTCATGCGCATGGCGGACATCATCGCCTCCGCCCTGTTCCAGGCGGCCGTGCTTCACTCGGGCGATCCGCAGCGGCTGGGCACTGCTTCCCCCGAGTAACCCCTTGCCCACTCTGTACGGGGATGACGCGTTTCTATCGAAGCCTTCGCGATGAAGGCGGATCTTCTTTCCCGGCGGTATGGTGCGGTTTCAGGGAACAGCCCGGTGTGATGTTTTCAACGATGGGACACCGAAAAAAGACTTGTTTTCCTCTCGCGCGGGGACAAACAAGTCTTTTGGTTGTGATCGTCTACAGACTTACAACCTGCCGCTGCCTGGTTACCTCCACCGTCACCGGCGTCACGGCCGCCACCTCTCCGTCGGCATGGACGACCAGCGGGTTTTCCGCCTGAATCCGGATGTGGCGGCCGCGAAAAAAGCGGACAGCCGGATGCCGGACGTGCGCCCCTCTGTAGATCAAGGGAAAGGCCCTCAGCAGGGACCAACGGCTGACGCCGCTGACCACGCACACCTCAGCCAAACCGTCATCCGGCACGGCCCCCGGACAGATGAGCATCCCTCCGCCGTAATTGGGAATGTTGGCGACGGCGATCAGCCAGACGTTTTCCAACTGCTCCTGTTTGCCGTCGACGGTCAGCATGACCCGGCAGGGTTGATAGGAAACCAGCACGCGCAGCATGGAAATCACATAGGAGAGCGTTCCAAGCCTAACCCGATTGAGCCAACGTTTGTAGCCGGCTTCGTTCGTGATCTTTGCCACCTGCCCGTCAAACCCGGCCCCCACGGCATTGACAGCCAATTGCCCGTTGACGCGAAGCAAATCGATCCGCTTTTGTTTCCCGGCAGCCAAAATCCGCTCCAACGCCTGCAGCGCATCGCTCGGCAGGTTGTGGCCGCGGGCAAAATCGTTTCCCGAACCGGCCGGCACATGGCCAAACGGGCAGCAAATCCCTGACTCGCTGATGCCGTTGATCACTTCGCTGACCGTTCCGTCCCCGCCGACCGCGACAATGTGCGTTACTTCCTCTTTTTGCAGCAGCTCGGCAGCCAGTTTTTTGGCTTCCCCCTCTTTTGACGTCATCCGCACCCGATAAACGGCACCACGCCGCTTCAATTCCGTCTCAAGACGTTTCCACACGACGGCTCCCCTGCCGTTTCCCGCCACCGGGTTGACGATAAATCCCAGCATTGCGCCCTCTCCTCGCCCGTTCTCCTCTCACTCCTGTCTGTATTATCGCACGATGCGGTGCCCCTGCATAGGTTGCGGCCCGTCGATCTGCATCCCGTGAAACGCCAGATGACGGCGGGCACATCCGGTTCACAAAGAAAGACTCCTCCCTCCGGAAGAGCCTGTCCCTCTCATTTGTTCAGCCCATCACTGCCGACAGCCATTTCTCCACCGGCACGCCGACCGCTGCGATCACGAGCGCCGGAAGCATGTTGGCCACGTTGATTTTTTTCAATTCCAGAATGTTGATGCCGATCGCGATGATCATCAGTCCGCCAACCGCCGTTACCTCCGCCAGTATGGCCTCCAGCATCGCCGGGCTGACCAGACTGTTGATTTGCGTGGCCAACAGGGCAATCGTCCCCTGATAGAGAAAGACGGGGACGGCGGAGAAGATGACGCCAATGCCCAACGTCGATGAAAAAATGATGGACGACAAACCGTCCAGCATCGCTTTCGTGTACAAAATGTCGTGATTGTTGCGCAAACCGCTGTCCAACGAGCCCAAGACGGCCATGGCACCGATACAGTACACCAGCGTTGCCGTTACAAACCCTGTGGCGATTTTCCCCTGCCGGTTTCCTCCCATCTTTTTCTCCAGCCATTGGCCCAGACGGTTCAGGCTTTTTTCGATGCCCATCAGCTCTCCGATCATGGAGCCCAGCACGATGCTGACAATCACGAGCAAAATGTTGTTCGTATCCAGGCTCATTTTCAATCCCAGCACGACAATGGCAAGGCCGATCCCCTGCATGACCGTCTGCCGGATTGATTCCGGGATGCCGGACAACAAGCGCCCCGCCAATGCCCCCGCCGCGATGGCAAGCGCATTTACCAGTGTCCCCAACAAAAACACGTTCTCCACTCCTCTGTGATCGCAGCTTTTGGAGGAACTCCGTTTTGCCGTTCTGTACGCAGCGCTTTACCGGGAGGCTTTTTCAAAGGGGCTTCCGAAACAGCCTCTTCTGCACACCTGTTCAAAGCCTGTTTTCAATCTGCCGTTTTCCCCTCTTCCGCCGTTCCCCTGCAAAGCGCTGCCGCGAAGGCACACCCGCCTTCTGCACGTTCCTCCCCAAGCTTTTCTCTCCAGGCCGATTCATGCCCGTTCGCGGAACCTCAATCTGGTTGCTGCCCGCGCAATCATTCCAGAATCTCTATCTCCAAAGGGATTCTGCCGGTCATCAAATGAGCAAGCTACGGGGCCTCTTCCGCCTACGCCGGATTGAAAGCGGACGCGATCTCGCGGACCGCGTTCAGCAGCGCGTCCACGTCCTCTTCCGTATTAAAGACGCCAAAGCTGGCCCGCACCGCTCCTCGCTGTTCCGTTCCCGCCGTCTGGTGTCCCAGCGGCGTGCAGTGGTAGCCGGCCCGCGTCGCAATGCCGTACTGCTGGTCCAGGATAAAGGACGCCTCCGCAGCATCGACTCCCGCGATATTAAAGGAAACGACGCCCACTCTTTCCGTTTCGATGCCCGGTCCGTACCATTCCACTCCCGGAATCTCCTGCAGTCCCAACATCGTCCGCTTCGTCAGTGCCCACTCGTGCGCGCGAATCGCTTCCACGCCTTTTTCCATCACAAACGTCACGCCAGCCAACAGACCAGCCAATCCGGCCGTGTTGACCGTTCCGCTCTCATAGCGGTCCGGCCTGGTCGTCGGCTGATCGATCGCTTCCGATTGACTGCCTGTCCCTCCGTGGATCAACGGCTCCAGTTCAATCGACTCGTGAACGTACAGGCCGCCCGTCCCCTGGGGCCCGTACAGTCCCTTGTGTCCGGGAAACGCCAGCATGCCGATGTTCATCTTCTCCACGTCGATCGGCAAAACGCCTGCCGTTTGGGACGCGTCCACCAGAAGTACGACACCGTGCCGTTTGGCCACTTCCCCCAGTTCGGCGACCGGCAGAATCACCCCGGTCAGATTGGAGGCGTGGCTGATCACCAGCAGTTTCGTTTTGGGCGTGATCGCCCGTTCAAAATCTTCCGCGTGAAACAGTTGGTCTTCTCTCGGCTCCACATAGGTAATCTCCACCTGTTTCGTCCGGCGCATGTACTCCAGCGGACGGCGCACGGAGTTGTGTTCAATCGACGACGTGACGACATGGTCTCCTTCTTTCAAAAACCCTTTGATCGCCTGATTCAGCGCCTGGGTGGCATTGAGATAAAAAAAGAGGTCATTCGGGTTTTGAATCCCAAACAACCGAGCCAATTGCACCCGCGTCCGAAACACGGTCTTGCTCGCCTTCATCGCCAACGCGTGCCCGCCTCTGCCCGGATTGGCCGCAAAATCATCGAGTACCTCGACCATCATCTCTTTTACCCCGGGCGGTTTGGGCCAGGTAGAAGCAGCATTGTCCAGGTAAATGATCCGCATTGCTTCCTCCTTATGGGGTTACTCCACATACAATATGTCCAAAATGCGCTGCAAGTCTTCCTGCGAGTAAAAATCGATCTCGATTTTCCCCCGTTTGGTTCCTTTTTTAATCTTCACCGATGTGCCGAGACGGCTGCGCAGACGTTCCTCCAGTTCCATGAGCTGGGGTTCCTTTTTGGGCGGCTTCTTCTTCTTTGTTTCACGTGAAACATTCAGTTGTTTCACCAGCTCCTCCAACTGCCGCACGCTTAACCCCTTGTTGACGACATCGTTGGCAAGCTGGAGCTGGACCGACTCCTTTTCCACGGACAACAAAGCGCGGGCGTGTCCCATCGACAGCGCAGACACCGACACCATCTCGCGAATCTTTTTGGGCAATTGCAGCAGGCGCAGCATATTGGCCACGTGCGGTCTGCTCTTGCCGATCTTTTGGGCCAGTTGTTCCTGCGTATACGAGTGATGGGCGATCAGCTTTTCGTACGCTTCCGCTTCTTCCAGCGGATTCAGATCTTCCCGCTGCAGGTTTTCGATCAGGGCAATTTCCATCAACTGTTGGTCGGAATACGCCTTGACCACGGCGGGCACTTTTTTCAATCCGACCGCTTTTGCCGCCCGCAATCGCCGTTCTCCCGCCACCAATTCAAAGCCTTTGATGCTTTTCCGAACGATCAGCGGCTGAATGATGCCGTGTTCCTTGATCGACTGGGCCAGTTCTTCGATCGCTGTCGGTTCAAACTCTTTCCGTGGTTGATACGGGTTGGGACGGATGTCTCCGACGGCGATCTCCGTTACGCTCTCCCCCTCTTCAATGAGATTGGACGTGATCAACGCGTTCAGACCTTTCCCTAAGCCCCTGCTCATACCCCTACCACTTCCTTCGCCAAGTCGGTATACACTTCCGCTCCTCGAGAGCGCGGATCATACGTGATGATCGCCTGTCCGTGCGACGGCGCTTCACTCAAGCGGACATTGCGGGGAATAATCGTCTTGTACACCTTGTCCTGAAAGTATTTCTTCACTTCTTCAATAACCTGCAGCCCCAGGTTGGTACGCGCATCCAGCATGGTCAGGACGACGCCTTCGATCGTCAACTGGGAATTCAGGTGTTTCTGCACCAGGCGGATCGTGTTCAGCAGTTGGCTCAATCCTTCCAGCGCATAGTATTCACACTGAATCGGAATCAGCACAGAATCGGCCGCCGTCAGGGAATTCACCGTCAGGATTCCGAGCGAAGGCGGACAATCGATAATGATGTAATCGTATTTATCTTTGACGACTTCCAGCGCCTTTTTTAAACGAACCTCACGCGAGATGGTTGGGACGAGCTCAATTTCCGCGCCGGCCAATTGAATGGTAGCAGGAATGATCATAAGACCATCGATGTCAGTAGGCAACGTGGCATCTACGGGGCTGACATCATTGATGAGCACGTCGTAGATACAGTAGCGCACATCCGCTTTGTTCACACCAATCCCGCTGGTTGCGTTTCCCTGCGGATCAATGTCCACCAGCAGCACCTTTTTTCCCAACGTGGCCAAACAAGCGCTGAGGTTGACGGACGTGGTCGTCTTTCCTACGCCACCTTTCTGGTTTGCTACCGCAATGATTTTACCCAACTTCTCCACCTCATTTTTACACCATTCTACTAACCATGTTACCAGATTTGCTGTTCTGTCGTACGCTGTTTTTTGGAAATGAAATATTTTCCGTCCATGTGCCCAGCGTGACACGGGGCGTATTTTCCTCCCGAAGCGTCAGAATGGGACGAGTGCCAAAAAGAAAGGCGGCCGTTGTCCGCCACCGTGTTCCTGTTTCCGGAACGATTCTTCCTCTTTCTTTTCTTTCTTCTTTCCCCTTTGGAAATCCGTGTGTGCATCTATCGCGTCTCTGTCTTATTTCCCTTCCATCCGTTTGGGAATGCGAATCGTAAATTGATAGTATTCCTCGTGATCCTCTTCATTCGTCTCGACCGGAAGACCGGTCTGCAGCACCATGTCAATGGACTGACGCACCGTGTTGATGGCGATGCGCGCATCCCGGGAAAAGGCTTTCCACTTGGGCTTTGCCTCTTTTTCCGGTTTGGGCTGTTCCGCTGCCTCCAGGAGCTGCTTGACGCGCGTCTCCGTCTGCTTGACGTTCCATTCACGCTCCAGAATTTCCTGCAGGACTTTTCGCTGCAGGTCCGCATCCTTCAAGGGGATCAAGGCACGCGCATGTCTCTCCGTCACTTTTCGGGTGAGCAGGGCATCCTGAATCTCCTGCGGCAAATGGAGCAGCCGCAGCTTGTTGGCGATGGTGGACTGCCCTTTGCCCAGACGCTGCGCCAGGCTTTCCTGCGTCAGGTTGTGCAGGTCAATCAGCTTCTGGTACGCGATGGCTTCTTCGATGGCCGTCAAGCCTTCGCGCTGCAGATTTTCGATCAAGGCGATGGATGCCGTCTGCGTATC
Source organism: Brevibacillus sp. WF146 (assembly GCF_001673705.2). Lineage (NCBI taxonomy): Bacteria > Bacillati > Bacillota > Bacilli > Caryophanales > Paenibacillaceae > Brevibacillus > Brevibacillus sp. WF146. Next base: position 269,907 of record NZ_CP109943.1, on the reverse strand, counting down.
GTTAAAGTCCTTGATGATTGCCGGAATACGCTCCATCCCCAGCTTTTTCGTCGCACGCCAACGCCGTTCCCCAGCGATCAACTCGTAACGGTTGTTTCGCAGGCGAACGACAATCGGTTGAATCAATCCATGCGTGCGGATGGTTTGGCACAGTTCGTCGATTTTTTCGTCGTCAAATACCGTCCGAGGCTGATATGGATTGGGTACAATTTCGTCAACGGGTATTTGTCGTATTTCTTCATTGTCTGTTTTGTCCGTCAACCCGAAAATGCGAGAAAACGAATCTTTTACTGCCATGGTTTGCATCCCCCACTTCCAACCGTTCCATCAGCCGCTGTGCTAAACAAGACGTGACGATTCCCTGGTTGACAAAACTTCCGCCTGAGCCGTTCGACGCAGCCGTTTCTTTTATTGGATTTCGGAACGTTTTCTTCCCGTATCAGTCTGGCGAGCTCACACGATGCTGGGTTGGGTGATACGGCCGAAAGAAAAACTTCTACCAGTCGTTTTTCGAAGATGTCGATCCTTCTTTTGCGAATGGTTCTTCCTGCTGTTTCAGGCTGCACATCGCTGAAGCATTTGCTTTTTGAAACAGGAAGAACACCTTCTGCAGAAGTCCTTCCGAGGATGATCAACCTTCACCAGCCAAGCGTATTCCTACTGCTCCAGGCAAATCATCGTGAAGTGTGCTTTTTTCTGAAACAGAAAAACAGTCGACGTCGTCTCTTCGATGCAGTCGAGTGCTTCCCCTGCGGATTTGTTACCAAAGAAATGCCGATAGCCGACGCTGAGGCACATACGTATCTGTCTCACGTACTCTTCTTTCCTAATTATTCTGCACGGTCCGTTTAATTCCTGCTGCGGAAACGTGTTTCACGTGAAACATCCAATACATGAACGTGCCCCCTCGTTTAGCAATCGCTTCTCAACGGATTACGCCCTACGTATGCAGCACGCACTCCTGAATCGTGTGCTGCCGGGATTCGTGATGGAACGGAAGCTGCTGCCCACCCCTGCCGCCCTTGCAGACGCATCCGCAGCAAATCGCCGTTCCCGCCTCATCACCAGATGGCCCCGTTCTTCCTTCTCTTTATTGCGTCAGGGAACGTTCCGTATTCATTTTCAGCCCGATTGTTGAGCGAACAGCCTGAACCGTGCAAGCGGGCGTCTCCTGCCGCCATACCGCACACAAGCAATGATGAATGGATCATGCCCGGTGGTGCAGAAAGCGGTAACCGGCAACCCATACATGGCAAAAGAACCGATGAATCTATTTATCTTCGGAGGTCATGCATCAGAGGAAATCGGGAAAATAACGAAAAAGAGATTGGGGAGCAGGTTGAGGGTAGCACGTTTTTCCATGGCGAAACTCATTGGTATTCTGCTCCCTCCTTTGTCCATCCAAGATGATGTTGTTTGGAAAAAATGCAAAAAGCGAAAATCCGGAGTCATCCCCGGTACAATGGAGCAATTCCCCTCCTCCCTTCATGCCAATCCGCATGTCGGGATATCGTCAATTCCCGTTCATGAACATCCTCCTATCGATCAGCTTTCACGAAGATGCGAATCACCCAGGCCATTGCGCGAACGGGAATCGTTCGCGTGAGAAACAGAACAAACCGTCCGCCTTTGTGGAACAAAACGACCATTTCCGCTGAACGACAGTCAACGCCAAACGATAGCCGGGTCTTTGAAACAGCCAATCCGTCCCGCATGCTCCCTTCTGCCCAGGACTCGTCTCACATGCTGCCGGCCGCCACGCTTGTCCCGGCAAACAAAAAACCAAGCGAACCTGCCGCCCGCTTGGATGAATCCGATCGTGTCCGTTGGGAAAACGTGATTTCTTCGGTTTCGACCCGGACGCCGCTCCGGCCCTTCCAGGGAAAACATGCCACTCTCACTGGCACCACGTCGATGATGAGCTGTGTATATTCCAGTATGCGAATGGGGCGGCGCTCATATAAAGGGCGTCTCGCCGATTTCTCCTCTGCTGATTTTCCCATCCCCTTTTTCGCTGCTGGATGGGATTCCTTTTTTCGCATACTCGTTAGGACGTTGGGGGCAGAATCGTCTGCTTGCGTGGCATCCATTCCCTCTTCTCATGACCATCGCCGCTGTCCGCCGCCTTTTCGCGAAACAGGCCGAGCAGCAGCAACCACGCAAAACAGCCGATACCTCCTGAGAGCGTCTGTCAGTACGTGCTGGTCGGCATGCCGTGAGCCGCTTGATCAGACGCTCTTGTGGCAGCCATCGATTCATCTCTCACTGATCTGTCAGCCGAGCGGCCCGATTCGGCAATCTCTCCCCTTCAACGCGTCTTTCTTTCGCCCCCGCTGTTTCACGTGAAACATCAATAATTGTCATGCCTGTTTCCGTCTCGTTCCTGCTGTCCAAAATCGTAATCGTCGTCTCCCGGCTCCTGCTGGTTTCGGAAGTTGAACAGATGGGGGAACAAGCGGTGAAAATCAAGCGTCAGATAGGCGAAAAACGCCGCAACGATCGCCGTAATATACATGCCGGCGCTGAACATCAAACCGATGGCCGAGGCCACCCACATGCCTGCCGCCGTAGTCAACCCTTTTACCGTACCGTTAAACTTGATGATCGCCCCCGCGCCCAAAAAGCCCATCCCGGTAACCACCTGGGCAGCCACGCGGCCGGGATCGTTGTTTACGCCACTGCTCGAAAAGCCGTAGATGGAAGCCAGTCCAAACAGGCAAGAACCGAAGCAGACGAGACTGTACGTGCGGAAACCGGCTCCCCGCTGCCGATTGGCCCCTCTGATGAAACGCTCCCGCTCCAATCCCATGATGGCGCCGGTCACAAACGCCAAAAACAGTCGAAGCAAAATCGTAGGCAGTTCCGGTGGGAAAAATGTCGCATGAATCGTATTCATTTCCCTCTCATCCTCCCGTTCATGCTATCGTCTCTTGCGGAAAAGACCGCCTTCTTTGAAGGTATGCGGACAAAGCCGCAATTATCAATGAGCGGCTGTCCGCTGCGGAAAGCTTCTCTGGCAGCTCACTCGGCAAAACATGTTCTTCTCCAGTGGAAGCGGAGGCGATTCCGGTTGTTCCGACGCAGTCACAGGAAGTCTTTCCATCGGAAACAGTCGGAACAGCCGGCCACCAAACAGTTTCGGCAGATTCTTCGCCACGCGTTTGTCGATGGGGGAACGCTCAAACGTTCCTCCCTGCCAAAAAAGGGCCACAGCGTTGTGCCATAGCCCTCCTGGTCTCCAAAAACGTCGGGATCCCGCAGCCGCCCCGCTGCAGTCTGCTTCTACAGCAGCGGTTTTTTGGCAGGGGTGCCCGGCTTGCGCGGATAACCTTTCGGGGTGGCGCCCACTTTTTCGATGATGACGATGTTGCGCTCCCCCGCTTCCTCCACCAGTTGAAACGTCTCCACTTTTTTCGTCTTGCCGCCCAGGGTCTTGATCGCCTTTTTCGCCTCTTTCAGTTCCGGCGAGATGTCGGCTCCCTTCAACGCGATGAAGTGGCCGCCGACGCGGGCGAACGGCAGACAATACTCGGCCAACACGTTCAGACGGGCGACCGCCCGGGCCACCACGAGATCGAACGACTCCCGATAAGCCGCTTCCTGTCCGCGCTCCTCCGCCCGGCCGTGGACCGGATACACGCCGTCCAGACCGAGTTCGGCGGCGACGTGATTCAAAAAGGTCATCCGTTTGTTCAGCGAGTCAATGATGGTCATCTTGAGATGAGGGAAGCAGATTTTCAACGGGATGCTGGGAAATCCCGCCCCCCCGCCGATGTCTGCCACCGACTCCACCTGATCAAAGGAAAAGTAGAAGGCAGGCGTAATCGAGTCGTAAAAATGCTTCACGTACACCTGTCCTTCTTCCGTAATCGCAGTCAGGTTCATTTTTTCATTCCACTCCACCAGCAGGCGGTAATACCCGTCAAACTGCTCCAACTGGCGGGCGGACAGCACGATGCCTTTGGCTGCCAGCGCCTCGGCAAATTGCTCTTTGTTCATGCCCTCGTCTCCTTACTCGGCCGTTCTCACGCGATTGTACTGCTCCAGATACACCATCAATACGGAGATGTCTGCCGGGTTTACGCCGGAGATGCGGGATGCCTGCCCGATGTTCAGCGGGCGGATTTTGCTCATTTTTTCCCGCGCTTCTTTGGACATGCCGGCGATCTGATGGTAGTCGATGTCGTCCGGAATGCGGCGCTCCTCCATCTTTTTCATCCGTTCCACCTGCTGCAGCGACTTGCGGATGTAGCCGTCGTACTTGATTTGAATCTCCACCTGCTCGGCCACCTCTTCCGGCACCGGTTCCGGAGCCGGCACCATTTGGATGATGTGCTGGTAGGTAATCTCCGGACGGCGGAGCAGTTGGGCCAGGTCGATCACTTCCGTCAATTCCGGCGAACCGGCCGCGCGCAGCACTTCCTGCACGTGCGGCATATCCGGACGGACGCGGGTGTTCATCACCCGTTCCTTTTCCTTCTCGATCAGTTCCCGCTTGCGGCAGAACTTGCGATAGCGCTCTTCGCTGATCAGGCCGATCTCGTAGCCGATGTCGGTCAGGCGCAGGTCGGCGTTGTCGTGACGCAGCAGCAGCCGGTATTCCGCCCGGGAAGTGAGCAGCCGGTACGGTTCGTTGGTTCCTTTGGTCACCAGGTCGTCGATCAACACCCCGATGTACGCCTGCTCCCGGCCCAAAATGACCGGCGGCTTGCCCTGTACTTTTCGCGCGGCGTTAATCCCGGCCATCAAGCCTTGGCCGGCTGCCTCTTCATAGCCGGACGTACCGTTGATCTGACCGGCGGTGAACAGCCCTTCCACCAATTTGGTTTCCAACGACGGCCAAAGCTGTGTCGGCACAATCGCGTCGTACTCGATGGCGTAGCCCGGCCGCATCATTTTCACGTTTTCCAGACCGGCCATGGAACGCAGCATGGCCAACTGCACGTCCTCCGGCAAGCTGGTGGACATTCCCTGCACGTACATCTCTTCGGTGTGGCGCCCCTCCGGCTCCAGGAACACCTGATGGCGCGGCTTGTCGCTGAAACGCACCACCTTGTCCTCGATGGACGGACAATAGCGCGGCCCCGTCCCCTCGATGATGCCGGAGTACATCGGCGCGCGGTGCAGGTTGCTGTTGATCGTCCGGTGCGTTTCTTCATTGGTATAGGTCAGCCAGCACGGCAGTTGATCCATGATAAACTCCGTGGTCTCGTACGAAAACGCGCGAGGCACGTCGTCGCCCGGCTGAATCTCCATCTTGGAGAAATCGACGCTGCTCTTGTGCACGCGCGGCGGCGTCCCGGTCTTGAAGCGAACCATCTCAAAGCCCAATTCCTTCAAATTATAGGCGAGACGGATGGACGGCCGCATGTTGTTCGGGCCGCTTTCGTACTGGAGATCGCCCAGAATGATTTTCCCGCGCAGATACGTCCCGGTGGTCAGCACAACCGCTTTCGCCGAATAGCGGGCTCCCGTCTGCGTAATCACCCCTTCGCAGACGCCGTTGTTGACGATCAGCTCCTCCACCATCGCCTGACGCAGGATCAGGTTGGGGGTCTGCTCGATCGTGTGTTTCATTTGATGCTGATAGGCAAACTTGTCCGCCTGCGCGCGCAGGGCGTGGACAGCCGGTCCTTTTCCCGTGTTCAGCATCCGCATCTGAATGTGCGTTTTGTCTGTATTTTTGCCCATCTCTCCGCCCAGGGCGTCGATTTCGCGCACGACATGCCCCTTGGCCGGCCCGCCGACAGACGGGTTGCACGGCATGAAGGCGACCGCATCCAGGTTAATGGTCAAAAGCAGCGTGCTGCACCCCATGCGCGCCGCCGCCAACGCCGCCTCGCAGCCGGCATGACCCGCCCCAATCACAATGACGTCAAACGATCCCGCTTCGTAGGTTGCGTTCATGGTTCTCCTCCTTTATGTCCAGTATGGGCGCAATCTCTTGTTTTGTCACTTGCCCAGACAAAACTGGGAGAAAATCTGGTCGATCAAATCTTCGCCCACACTCTCTCCGATCACTTCGCCGAGCAGTTCCCACGCCTTTTTGATGTCGATCTGCACCATGTCAATCGGCATCAGGTTGTCGATGCCGCTGATCGCATCGTCGACGGCCCGTTCCGCCTGGCGCAGCAGTTGAATATGACGGGCGTTGCTCACGTAGGTCAGGTCGTCCTGCTGTACGCGGCCGCTGAAAAAGAGATCGGCAATCGCCCGCTCGAGCTGGTCGATGCCCGTCTCCTCCCTGGCCGACGTCAGGATGAGCGGCCGGTTGGGGAAGTGCCGTCTGACTTCGTCCAGGTCGATGCGCTGCGGCAGGTCGACCTTGTTGACGATGACGATCACCTGGAATCCTTTGGCCGCGTCAAAAATGGCGTAGTCGTCAGGCGTGAGCGGCTCGTTGTAGTTGAGCACCAGCAGCACGAGATCGGCTTCCTGCAGCAGCTGCCGCGATTTTTCCACGCCGATCTTTTCCACGATGTCCTCCGTCTCGCGAATGCCGGCCGTATCGATCAAGCGCAGCGGCACGCCGCGCACATTCACGTATTCCTCGATGACGTCCCGGGTCGTGCCCGCCACGTCGGTGACGATCGCCTTTTCCTCCTGCACCAGGCTGTTCAAGAGCGACGATTTGCCGACATTGGGCCGGCCGATGATCGCCGTGGACAGCCCCTCGCGCAGGATCTTCCCCTGCCGGGCCGTCTGCAGCAGCCGGCCGATCTCCTCTTTGACCTCTGTGCATTTTTCGCGCAAAAAGTTCTGCGTTACCTCTTCCACATCGTGCTCCGGGTAGTCCAGCGTCACCTCGATGTGGGCCATGGCCTCGATCAGGTTTTGCCGCAGCTTGCGGATCAGGCGGGACAGTTTCCCCTCCACCTGGTTGAGCGCCACTTTCATCGCCTTGTCCGTCTTGGCGCGGATCAGGTCAATCACCGCCTCGGCCTGGGACAAATCGATGCGTCCGTTCAAAAACGCGCGCTTCGTAAACTCCCCGGGCTCCGCCAGGCGAGCGCCGTTGTCCAGAATCAGCTCCAGCACCCGTTCGACGGACACGATCCCGCCGTGGCAGTTCACCTCCACCACGTCCTCCCGCGTAAACGTCCGCGGCGCACGCATCACCGAGACCAGCACTTCTTCCACCCGCTCGCCGGTCTGTGGATCGTACAGATGTCCGTAATGAATGGTGTGGCTTTCCACAGTGGACAACTTCCGCTTGCCCCGATATATCTTATCCACAACTTCGATTGCGTCCGGGCCGCTGACGCGAATCACCGCAATCCCGCCCTCCCCCATGGGGGTCGCAACCGCCGCGATGGTGTCAAATTCCACGCTGTTTCACCTCAAGCTTTCCACTGACGAATCAGTACTAACTTCTTAGCATAGCAGAACCACCTGAAAAAATCCAAGCACGAAACGCTTCGATCGACCCTTTTCGATGAAGCGGCGTTATCCACAGCGGAACATGCAGTTTTCCCGTTCAAAACGTGAGATTCCCTGTCCGGTACGTTATCCACAGTATGGTCGTTTGAAAAGGGATCCAATCGCACTATCCACAGTCATGGCGCACCGGGTTTCCTCCGGATCAACTTCATGGATTTAAGTAAACAAAAAAAGCCCCCCCTAACGAGAATATCCATTCTCATTAGAAGGGGGGTTGTACCTACATTTGCGTAACGTTACCAATCGATATCGGCATCATTCACAACAATAACTGCTTTTCCATTTTGGTTCGGCAGTGTTGAAGGCACGGTAAATGCGAAAAGTAGAGCAGCAGTGCAGATAATGGAAAAAAACTCTTTCACAGGGTATACCTCCCTTATACTTTTTATTCATTATGACAGATATTTTCAATTAATTCCATAACTTCAAACGATAAGTTTTTCTCGTTTTTTCGATGGTAGGCCAAGAGGAGACAAATGCACTCGGTTACTTTTTTGAAAGCCCCTAGCTGTCGATAATAAGAAATACTTTGAAGTATGCTATGCAGCCCTTCGTCAACCAGTCCAACTGCAAACTGACACAAGCCTTTTCGCTTATAATACCTGGCTGCCTGTTTAATCCTATTTGGGTGGCTGATGTAACCAGAAGGCACAAACTCTCCTTCTGACTCAATCAGTTCATGTATCAGATCGTTTCTACCGGTCTCCAGGTACACTTCCAAAAGATCACTTGCAATGGAAATACGGCTGTTGTGGTCAGCCTCATCAAGACACTTTTTATAGAGACTGATCGCTTCGTCGTGTTGTCCCTTTTTGGCGTGAAGAAGCGCTCGCAGGTGTTTTTTACGAAAGTCCGCATATTCGCTGTTTTCATACTGTTTTAAGTAAAACTCGGCGAGAACCAAATCACCCAGTCGCAAGTATGAATTCACAATCGCAATTAGCGCAGAGGCTTTCTGTTTGTTGTCCGTTTGGTCTTCTAGTATTCCTTTTCTACACAACTCTATACATTCGTTATAATACCCCAAGATTGAAGCATGTCCACCAATTCGATAATAAAAAGTAATGCGCTCAATCGGTTGTAAGGAATCCAAGTAGTGCAACAGTTCCTTTCCTCTGCGGTACGTTTCTTCAAAGTTGCAAAAATCATCACGTTCTAGTAAGTACCGCTCATAAAGCCCCTTCGCCAAGTAATAGGGAATTCCATGCTTTCTGGTATATTCAATGAGCACATCGTACAATACCAGTTTAATGCCCTGATCGTCCGTACCATTTGCCGTTTGGAAAAGGTGGTCCAGAGCAAGAAATGTATCCATTCTGGGCGTGTCCAGCAATTTTTGGGCCGCTTTTTCGATAACGGTTTTGTTTTTGTGGGCTATGGCTTCTTGGAGCAGGAACTTTAATGTTTCCGCCCGTTCTGTTACATCCAGATACGTACTGATTACCAATCCGTAGGGAATATTCAATGTGCTTCCGATCTTTTTCCAGGTGGCAAATCCAGGCCGTTTCGTTTCCCCGGATTCAATCCGAGACAGGACGCTTTTGCTGACGCCTGACCGCTCCGCCAGTTCGCTTAATGTGATATTTTCCTGATGCCTGTACCTGAGAAGCACATCTGCAAAGTCTCCAAACCCCATGGCAGAAGCCCCCTACCTAAAACTTTAGGAATTTTCACTTTTCCTTATGATTAGAATACCACAAAATTTTTTTGATGGTAATCGTTTCCTTGGATATACCCATGATTTTTGTGAGCTTATTCCCATAACTAGCAAGAAAAGTTCTTCGCTTTCCATATCGTTTATCATCATAATTTTACTAATGTTTCACACAAAAGAAAATGAAAAGGGAGCCGTAGCGAATGGAAAACAAGCCGATTCCGCTTCCATGCGGTCTGCATCCATGACGTCCCTGCCGGGTATAAAAAAAGAAGCCTACCTGGAGGCTTCTTTGGGCGCGATCACGATGCAGCGATTGGGTTCGTCCCCTTCGCTGTAGGTGACCACATCCGCACGTTTTTGCAAAAACGAGTGAATCACTTTCCGTTCCGCGGCCGACATCGGTTCCAGCCGGACGGAGCGCCTGGTGGCGACAGCCTTTTTGGCCACCCGCTCGGCCAGCTGCTCCAGCGTTTCCTTGCGGCGCGTGCGGTAGTTTTCAGCATCGAGAATGATGCGGACGTGTTTGTCCGCGTGGCGGTTTGCTACGACATTTACGAGATACTGTAGTGAGTCTAAGGTCTGTCCCCTGCGGCCGATAATGATCCCCAGGTTGGTCCCCTGTATGTCAAACAGGATGCCGTCTTCCACGGGGCGCGTTTCCACTCGGGCGTCCACGTTCATGTTGGCCAGCACATCCAGCAGAAACGCGAGGCCCTGATCCACCGGATCGACATTGACCTCCACTTCCACCTTGGCGTCCCGCGAACCAATCAGCCCGAACAACCCCCTGCTCGGCTCCTCCAGGACGCGCACGCTCACCTTGTCACGTGTGACGCCCAGTTCTTCCAAGGCCTTTCGCACAGCATCGTCAATGGTCTTTGCCGCAGCTACCACCTTTTTCACTTGGAGGTTCCCTCCTTAGGACGCGGCGCTTTGTTTGTGTCGCGATACAGGAAATACGTCTGCACGATCGTAAACAGGTTGCCGTACACCCAATACAGGGACAGCGCCGACGGCAGCGTTACGGCGATCGCCAGAATCATCAGCGGCATCATGATCGTCATCAACTGCATCTGCGGATTGTTCTGCACCGCCGATCCCATCATCTTGGACTGCAGGTACGTGGTAATCGCCGCCACGATCGGCAGGATGTAGTACGGGTCCTTTTCCCCCAGCGACATCCACAGGAAGGTGTGGTTCTTGATTTCTTCCGTACGGATAATCGCGTGGTAAAACGCGATCAGAATCGGCATCTGCACCAGCAGCGGCAGGCAGCCGGCCAGCGGATTCACGTTGTTCTTCTGGAACAGCACAAGCGTTTCCTGCTGGGCCTTTTGCGGATCGTTTTTATACTTCTCGCGGATTTTTTGCAGTTCCGGCTGAAGCTCCTGCATTTTCTTGGAACTCTTGATCTGCTTGACCATCAGCGGCAGCACGAGCAGGCGGATGATGATGGTGGCCACCAAAATCCCCAAACCGTAACTGCCCCCCAGTACCACCGCGCTCTCTTTGATGAGCCAGGACAGCGGCCAGACGAAATACTTGTCCCATATGCCGGTGGCGTCCGGACCGATCGGCGCAGCGGCCTGAGGGTTGCAGCCCGACAGGATCAGTACCAGCAGGGCCAGCATGGATATGCTGAGGATGCGTCTTCTCAAAGGATGGTCCTCCTTTTCCCTGATTCGGTTGTTCACGATTGATTACGAATTGCGTTGATCCGGCACAGGATCGAATCCGCCCGGATGAAACGGGTGGCACTTCAACAGGCGGCGCAGGGCCAACCAGCCCCCCTTCCACGCCCCGAACCGGCGAATGGCCTCGATCGCGTAGTGCGAACAGGTGGGCGCAAACCGGCATGTAGGCGGTTTCAACGGGGACAGAAACAGTTGGTATCCGCGTATCAGCCATACCATTATGCGCGCCATCACTGTTTCACCCTCTTTTTTGGTTATGTACGGGTGTCTGTTTGATCACCTTGGCTCGTTTCATCACGTGCAGGAGCGATTGTTCAATCGCGTCCAGCGTCATCGCTTCCACACCGGGTCGGGCGATGATGACCAGATCCACGTCCGGCGGGATGACGCCTTCCAATCGGCCCACCGCCTCGCGGATCAACCGCTTGACCCGGTTCCGGATCACGGCGTTGCCGATTTTTTTGCTGACGGAAATCCCGGCGCGAAACGCGGCTTGTCCCTCCTGTTTGGCGCAATACAGGACAAACTGCTTGTTTGCCGCCGAGCTCCCCTTTTGAAACACTGCTTGGAAGTGCTCGTTTTTTCTGAGCCGATGCGAACGATGCAAGGTAAACAACCCCTAACATCATAATTATAGTAGAAAACGTATGCAGCATCTACCAGTATATCCTGGTTTCGTCCACTTTTTTCCCCCGTCCGACCGATCCTCCCGCACGCGCGCGGATGATTCCGGTCCGGCACCCGCGCAGATACACCGTCCGGCGAGGCTAAGAAAAAAGCCGGTCCCATCCCTCTCGCGTTCCAATGTCCTTCCTCCTCCTTGCCGTCCCCCGCATTCGTAAAACGAGACCTTCTTCTATATAGAAACGAACGCATTCGCAAAAGGTTTCGAATCTGCGGCAAGAACGCCCGCCCGGTTGTCCCTACGCACTCTTCCCTCTCGGCCGCACTAGCGGTGAGCCGGGCGAGCGCGTTCTCTCCGGGCAGTCCCTCTCAAGGAGCGGCGCCAATCGGCGCCTGCTGCGGACACAAGTCCTGCGGTCAGGTGATGTCCCGACTGATATCCATCACATACAGCAAAAAAGGCCACTGTAGCTGTGGCCTATGCGGAAAGCACTTTTCTACCTTTACGACGACGGGCTGCCAAGACCTTACGGCCGTTTTTCGTGCTCATGCGCTTGCGGAACCCGTGGTCCTTTTTGCGTTTGCGATTATTTGGATTAAACGTTGGTTTCATTCCCTATACACCTCCGTCCTCAAAAGGCATTCTTTCGCATTATAAGGAGATTTGCCTAAAAAGTCAAGCGGACCCGGCAGCGCCATCCAAGGAAAAATATCCCCACAAAACTATTTCCCGTCTTGTGGATATCATTTTATCCACACTCGCACATTTCGACAAGGTTATCTACAGCTTGTACACAAAATATAGGGGTGTGAATATGTGCCCAACACCAGTGGTTGTGTTTGTGGATAAGTGCGAAAAAACCATTGATACCATGCCTTTTATCTGTTATTATGTTTTTGTTTTGGAACGTGCATAACTCCATTGGGATAATCAGATTTTCCACAGTGTGTGGATAAGTTTGTGGACAGCTTTCCTCAGTTGTGAATGATTGTATTCACAATGATGCGGATAACCGTCTACTTTTTTTCGCTTCTCTGAGCGAAATCCCTTTTTTTCGACTTTTTTTATCCACAGTCGACACGCTGTAAGCGTGTTGAAAATTCGTCCTGTTGGTCATCCGCCATTCCGATCATTTTCATTCATTCCATAATCGTTTGCCCGAAAGGAGGGATTCTGGTTGGATGCAGCGATTAGCGAGCTCTGGCGAAAGGTGCTGGCCAAGATAGAAAAATCGCTCAGCAAACCAAGTTTTGATACCTGGCTCAAGGCGACCAAAGCAACCACACTGGAGGAGGACGCGCTGATCGTCATGGCGCCCAACGACTTCGCCAGGGACTGGCTGGAAACCCGCTACTCTCAATTGATCACCGATACACTCTATGAGGTGACCGGCGTAAATATGAAAGTAAAGTTCGTCGTCCAGCAAAATACGGACGGCGCCTTTGCCGAAGAGCAGCCGGCGCCCCGTGTGAAAGTGTCCACTCCTCCAGCCAACGCCGATGACCAGCCCCCCAGCATCCTGAATCCCAAGTACACGTTTGACACGTTCGTCATCGGTTCCGGAAACCGGTTTGCCCACGCTGCATCGCTCGCCGTGGCGGAAGCACCGGCCAAGGCGTACAACCCGCTGTTCATCTACGGAGGAGTCGGACTGGGGAAGACTCACTTGATGCACGCCATCGGCCATTACGTGATTCAGCACAATCCCTCGGCCAAAGTGGTGTATCTGTCGTCGGAAAAGTTCACCAATGAATTCATCAACTCGATCCGAGACAACAAGACCGTCGATTTTCGCAACAAATACCGCAGCGTAGACGTGCTGTTGATCGACGACATCCAGTTTTTGGCAGGCAAGGAGCAGACGCAGGAAGAGTTCTTCCATACGTTTAACGCGCTGCACGAGGAAAGCAAGCAGATTGTCATCTCCTCCGACCGGCCGCCGAAAGAGATCCCCACGCTGGAGGATCGCCTCCGCTCCCGCTTCGAATGGGGACTGATCACGGACATCCAGCCGCCTGATCTGGAGACGCGGATTGCCATCCTGCGCAAAAAGGCCAAAGCGGAAAACCTGGACATCCCCAACGAAGTCATGATCTACATCGCCAACCAGATCGACAGCAACATCCGCGAGCTGGAAGGCGCACTGATTCGTGTCGTGGCGTACTCGTCCCTGATCAACCGCGACATCGACACCCACCTGGCGGCGGAAGCGCTGAAAGACATCATTCCGTCTTCCCGTCCGCGGGTGATCACGATCATGGACATCCAGCGCGCGGTCGGCGAGGCGTTCAACCTCAAGCTGGAAGACTTCAAGGCGAAAAAGAGGACCAAATCGGTAGCGTTTCCACGGCAGATCGCGATGTATCTGTCCCGTGAGCTGACGGACGCGTCGCTGCCCAAAATCGGCGACGAGTTTGGCGGCCGCGACCATACAACGGTCATTCACGCGCACGAAAAGATCTCCCGGGCGCTCGCGACCGATCCGCAGCTCCAGGCGACGATCCAATCGTTGATCGAAAAGCTGAAAGCCAACCACTAACCTGTGAATTGTGAATAACGCCAAAAGCCTATACACAACTTACCCACATGTGTATAGGCTATCTTTTACGTCAGAAATGGGGATATCCACAAACCCACAGGGCCTAGTACTACTTCTGTTAAAAAACATAGATCCTAATAGGATATGAAAGAGAAGCGGGCATTATGCACAGCGGCCCAAAACGAGATGGCAGGAAAAAGGGAGGTTTACGGTGATGCACATTACCGTTCAACGCGAAAAACTGGTTAACGCCGTTTCGCACGTCAGCAAGGCGGTATCCAGCCGAACGACAATTCCGATCCTGACCGGGATCAAGATGAAAGCGGATGAAGAGGGACTGACGCTGACCGCCAGTGATTCCGACGTCTCCATCGAAGTGCTCATACCCACGGAGGAAGGAGACGAATGGGGGGTAACCGTTCACCAGCCGGGAAGCATCGTGCTGACCGCGCGCATTTTCAGCGAAATCGTACGAAAACTGCCGAGCAACGAAATTCAGATCCAGGTGGATGACCGCCTGGTGACGCAAATCCGGTCCGGCCAAGCGGAATTCACGATCAACGGGATGGACGCGAACGAATTTCCGCAGCTGCCGCAGTTGGAAGAGGACAAGGTGTTCAGCGTGCCGGGCGATTTGCTGAAAGCGATGATTCGCCAGACCGTGTTTGCCGTGTCCACGTCCGAAATGCGGCCGATTCTCACCGGGTTGATGTGGTCGCTGGACCGCGGCCAACTGAAATTCGTCGCGACCGACAGCCACCGCCTGGCCAGCCGCACGGCGATGGTGGAGTGCCCGGAAGAGCTTTCCTTCCACAATGTGGTCGTACCGGGTAAAAGCTGCAACGAATTGGTCAAAATATTGGATGAAGACCAACATCCGGTCGACATCGTCGTGGCCGACAATCAGATCCTGGTGAAGTCGAAGCACATTTTGTTCTACTCCCGTCTGCTGGAAGGGACGTATCCGGACACGACCCGGATCATCCCGCAGGGCAGCAAGACGGAAATCACGGTCGGCACAAAGGAATTCCTGCAGTCGATCGAGCGCGCTTCCCTGTTGAGCCGCGAGGGCAAATCCAACGTGGTGCGCCTTGTGACACTGCCGGACGGCAGCGTGGAGATCACCTCCAACGCGCCGGAGATCGGGAAGGTGACGGAGATCGTCGTGCCCAAGTCGCTCAACGGCGAGGAGCTGAAAATCTCCTTTAACGCCAAGTACATGATTGACGCGCTTCGCTCCATCGACAGCAGCGAAATCAAAGCCAGCTTTACCGGCCCGATGAGCCCGTTTGTCATCCGTCCGACCGACCATGACTGGATGCTTCACCTGATCCTGCCGGTCCGGACCTATTAGCAATTGGAAAAGGAAAGGAGCCCATCCATGCGAGAGGTGTCCATTCAAACCGAGTACATCGCCCTGGGCCAGTTCCTCAAGCTGGCCGACATTATTGACACCGGCGGGATGGCCAAAGCGTTTCTCGCCGAAGTGCCGATCCTGGTCAACGGCGAAGAGGAAAACCGGCGCGGCCGCAAGCTGTATCCCGGCGATGAGGTGACGGTCGAAGGGCACGGCCGGTTCAAAGTGGTACGCCGCTGAGAGGAGAGCGTGATTCTTGTTTCTCAAGAACCTGTCGCTAACCCATTTTCGCAATTACGACGCGCTGTCCCTCACGTTTGACGGCCCTATTCAGCTGTTTATCGGCAACAACGCGCAAGGCAAGACCAACGTGTTGGAGTCCATCTACGTTCTCGCTCTGGCCAAATCCCACCGGACGCCCCGGGACAAGGAGCTGATCGCCTGGGATGCCGATTTTGCCGCCATCCGCAGCGACGTCGAGCGCCGCTACGGATCGGTCCGTCTGGAGCTGCAGTTGACCGCCAAGGGAAAACGGGCCAAAATCAACGGGATGGAACAGCAAAAATTAAGCGAATACGTCGGAGCACTCAACGTGGTCATGTTCGCCCCCGAAGATCTGGGAGTGGTCAAGGGGGCGCCTGCCCAACGGCGCCGGTTTATCGACATGGAAATCGGCCAGGTGTCTCCGACGTATCTGTACTATTTGAGCAATTACAACAAGGTGCTGGCCCAGCGCAATCAACTGCTGAAAGACATGGCGATGAAGAAAAGTAACTCGCTGGAAATGCTGGCAATTTGGAATACCCAATTGGCTGATTTAGCGGTAAAATTGTTACGGAAGCGTTTTGAGTTCATTCGGAAGCTGGAAACGTGGGCCCGAGCGATCCACGCCGGCATTACCGACGGCAAGGAAACGCTCTCTTTGCATTATGAGAACAGTTCGCCGGTGACGGAAGAGATGGCCGCGGAGCAGGCGGTAGAGGCGATGCTGGCCGCCTACGAAGAGGTGTTTGACCGGGAAATGGCGCGGGGCAGCACGCTGATCGGCCCGCACCGGGACGATTTCAGTCTGAAAGTGAACGGCATGGACGTACAGACGTACGGTTCCCAGGGACAGCAGCGGACCAGCGCGCTGTCGATCAAACTGGCCGAAATCGAGCTGATCAAGGAAGAAGTGGGTGAGTACCCCGTTCTTCTGTTGGATGACGTGCTGTCCGAATTGGATGAACATCGGCAGACGCTGCTGTTGGAAACCATACAGGATCGCGTTCAGACGTTTGTAAGCACCACGGGTGTGGAAGGCTTAAAACATCAGGTTCTCCAGCAAGCCTCGCGTTTTTACGTGCGGGAAGGGAAAATCTCCGGGGAAAGGTAGGGAGAACAGGTTATGTTTATACACATTGGTGGCGATACTGTGGTGAGCACCAAGGACGTGATTTCGATTCTCGACCATCAGTCTGTCAAATCGTCAAAAGTGAACCAGGCGTTTTTGCAAGCAAAGCGGAGCATGGTGGTGGACCAGGGTGTGGAGGAGACGAAATCGTACGTCATCACCAAGGATGCCGTATACTGTTCGCCCATATCTTCCCTGACGCTGAAGCGACGCGCTCAGTTCGTGGACAGCTTGGATCAGGTTCCCGTACAAGCTGAAGTGGAGGAGTTGACAGAGTAGTGGACCAAGTAACGACGAAGGATACGAATTACGACGCCAGCCAGATCCAGGTGCTGGAGGGCTTGGAGGCGGTGCGCAAGCGTCCCGGGATGTACATCGGGTCGACCAGCAGCCGCGGTCTGCACCATCTGGTGTGGGAGATTGTCGACAATTCCATCGACGAAGCGCTCGCCGGATACTGCGACAATATTGAAGTGGTGATTCATCCGGACAATTCCGTCTCCGTGACGGACAACGGCCGGGGGATCCCCACGGGCATCCACGAAAAGACCGGGAAATCGACCGTCGAGACGGTCCTGACCGTCCTGCACGCCGGGGGGAAATTCGGCGGCGGCGGATACAAGGTGTCGGGCGGTCTGCACGGCGTGGGCAGCTCGGTGGTGAACGCGCTCTCCGAGTGGCTGGAAGTGGAAGTGAAACAGAACGGCAAGATCCACTTCATGCGCTTTAACGTCGGGGTTCCGGAGGCGGATCTGGCGGTTGTCGGAGAAACCACTGAAACCGGCACCAAGGTCACCTTCAAACCTGACCCGACTATTTTTACCGAAACGACCGTATTTGATTACGAGGTGCTGCAGAAGCGCATCCGCGAGCTGGCCTTCCTGAACAAAGGGCTGCGCATCACGTTGAAAGACGAGCGGCCCGGCCAGGAGCGGGAAGAGACGTTCCACTACGAGGGCGGGATCGTGCAGTTTGTCGAGTACCTGAACAAGAACCGCGAACCGCTGCACGAAGAAGTCATTTACTGTGAAGGGGAAAAAGACGGGCTGCACGTAGAGGTCGCAATTCAGTACAACGACAGCTACGTCAGCAACATCTACTCCTTTGCCAACAACATCAACACGCACGAGGGCGGGACGCACGAGTCCGGCTTCAAGACGGCGCTCACCCGCGTCATCAACGACTACAGCCGCAAGTTCAACTTCCTGAAGGAAAAGGACCCCAACCTGTCCGGCGATGACGTGCGCGAAGGGATTACGGCGATCATTTCCGTAAAGATCCCGGAGCCGCAGTTTGAAGGGCAGACCAAGACGAAGCTGGGCAATTCCGAGGCGCGCAGCGTGACCGAGTCCGTGTTCGGCGACCGCTTTGCCACCTTCATGGAGGAAAATCCGTCGGTGGCCAAGCGGATCGTGGAAAAAGCGCTGATGGCGGCACGGGCGCGGGAAGCGGCGCGCAAGGCACGCGAGCTGACCCGGCGGAAAAGCGCGCTGGAGGTAAGTGCGCTGCCGGGCAAATTGGCCGACTGTTCGTCCAAGGACGCCTCCGAGTCCGAACTGTTCATCGTGGAGGGGGACTCCGCGGGCGGTTCGGCCAAGGCGGGACGCGATCGCCACTTCCAGGCGATCCTGCCGCTGCGCGGCAAGGTGTTGAACGTGGAGAAATCCCGTCTCGACAAGATTCTCGCCAACAATGAGATCCGCGCGATCATCACGGCGCTCGGCACGGGTGTCGGCGAAGATTTTGACATCTCCAAGGCCCGCTACCACAAAATCGTGATCATGACGGACGCGGACGTCGACGGTTCGCACATCCGGACGCTGCTCTTGACGCTGTTCTACCGCTACATGCGGCCGCTGATCGAGGCGGGCTACGTCTACATCGCCCAGCCGCCGCTGTACAGCATCAAGCAGGGCAAGCAGATCTACTACGCGTACAACGACAAGCAGCGGGACGAGATTCTGGCCACGCTGAAGAGCACGCCCAAACCGAGCATTCAGCGCTACAAGGGGTTGGGCGAGATGAACGCCGACCAGCTCTGGGAGACGACGATGGACCCCGAGGTGCGCACCCTGCTGCAGGTCAGTCTGGAAGACGCGATGGAAGCGGACATGGTCTTCGAAACCCTGATGGGCGACGACGTGGAGCCGCGCCGCGAGTTTATCGAGCAGTATGCCGCCACGGTGCGGGATTTGGACATTTGAGGGGACGGTTCCCCCATGCCGGATGGGTGCGGATGGAACCGGTCGTTTTTCAAGGAAGCGCATGCGTTTTCGCAACAAACCGGAAAAAGCTTGTCCCGAATGGGGCAGGCTTTTTTTATGGGGCGGAGACGACAGCGATGACGCCGCACTTCGTTTGTTGACATTTTTAAACTTACAAAATCATAATGTATAGGAAATGATATGTCCGACACGCTGGAGGGGAAACCATGAACCAAACGGAGCCGCTTTGGACGAAAGATTTCGTGCTGCTGGCGCTCTCCAATTTTTTTCTCTTCGTCGGGTTTCAGATGCTGATCCCGACGCTTCCGCTGTTTGTGACCGAACGGGGCGGGGACCAGTTGGCCGTCGGTCTGGTCGTCAGCCTGTTTACGGTGTCCGCCCTGCTCGTTCGGCCGTTTGCCGGGAAAGCGCTGGATTCGGTCGGACGGCGGCCGGTCTTGATGGTGGGGCTTGCCCTGTTTCTGCTGTGCGTGGCCGGCTATTACTGGATGGCGACGATCGCTCTCGTGCTGGGGCTTAGGTTTGTGCACGGCATTGGCTGGGGAATTGCCACGACTACGTACGGCACGATCGCTTCCGATCTGATCCCGGCTGCGCGGCGCGGGGAAGGCATGGGGTATTTCGGGATGTTCAGCAGCCTGGCGATGGCTCTGGGACCGTTGGTGGGGCTGTGGCTGGCGCAATCGTTCGGATTTGGCTGGCTGTTCGCGATCTCGTCCGTTTTGACCGCATTGGCCATGCTCCTGTCCAGACCGGTGAAAATGGCCGCCCCGGCCGGCGCGGGGCGGCGGCAGCCCGCGGCAGAACGGAGCGGACTGGTGGAGCGAAAAGCGCTGTTTCCGTCGCTCCTGGTGCTGTTTCTGGGGGTGACGTACGGCGGCATTGTCAGTTTTATCACCTTGTTTGGCCAGGAAGCGGGGATCGGCAATGTCGGCCTGTTCTTCCTGTTCAACGCGCTGTCGCTGATGCTGATTCGACCGGTTGCCGGGAAACTGTTTGACCGAAAAGGGCATGCCTGGGTACTGCTGCCCGGCGGCGTCGTGCTGGCTGCCGGTCTTCTGACGCTGTCGTACAGCACGACGTCTTTTGGGCTGATTGCAGCCGCCATCCTGTTTGGAAGTGGGTTTGGCGCGGTTCAGCCGTCGCTGCAGGCCTGGACCATCCACCGCGTGCCGCCCGACCGGCGCGGGGCGGCGAACGGCACCTTTTTTTCCGCATTCGACCTGGGGATCGGAGCGGGGGCGATGCTCCTGGGCGCAGTGGCCAAAGCGACCGGTTTTGCCCTGATGTATCGCTGCTCCGTCGTCGTGATTCTGCTCTATCTGATCATCTACCTGGCGTACGTGACCAGGGAGCGGCGCCGGCGTTCTCGCCTGGAACCCGGTTCGTCCTGAGACGGTCCGGGTTTTTTTCTAGCACCGGTTTTATGAACAGGCGGCCGCCTGTTGGCGGTTTGCCGGTCTGACAGGACACAAAAGAAGCAGGGGGCGTGTCATGTTCATCAAATGGATTGCGTGTCAGGTGAGGGAGGGCCAAAAGCAGTCCTTTTCCCGGGGGCAGGAGCAGTGGAGAGCCGTCAGGGAAGTGGACGGCTTTCTCGGCCAGGTCGGTGGGTGGAATGTCAGCGACCCGGCTGAGGCGGTCATTCTCGCTTGTTGGCGGGACGAAGCCGCTTACCGTGCGTTTATGGCGAACCACCACGACCCGATTTTTGCCAAAACCAGGCAGCAGCAGACGTATGAGCGCATCCGCGTGGAGCTCTATGAACGCGTTCGCGACATGCCGGGAACGATGGAAAACGTGCTCGACGCGTTGGCGGTTGGGAAATGGCTGCGGCTGGAACAGCGGCCGGTTTTGCCGGAAGCGGACAGTCTGGCGGGTTGGACGGGGGCTGCCGCCGGTGTGGCGGGAAAAGCCGTGAAGGAGGGCGGGCGTTTTCTCGTCGCGACGGTGTGGGATGCCGCCCAACCGGACCAGGAGGGGACATCCGGGGCGATCATCGCCGCGTTGGAGGATGCCTGGCTGGTGCTGCCGTGAGACCGGGGACTGGTGCCGCGATGCGTTTGGGAGAGATTTTGGACGTGACCTCTTTCTCTATGGTATAATAACGTATTGCGAAAACCAGTTGGAGGTTTACCCTTTATGGCAGAAGAAACAGCTCGGTTTCCCAAAGTCGATATTAGCCAGGAAATGAAAGAGTCGTTCATCAGCTATGCGATGAGCGTAATTGTCAGCCGGGCGTTGCCAGACGTCCGCGACGGGCTGAAGCCGGTTCACCGGCGTATTTTGTATGCCATGCACGACATGGGATTGACGCCGGACAAAGCGTTCCGGAAGTCGGCCAACGTCGTCGGTGAAGTAATGGCCAACTACCATCCGCACGGGGATTCTGCCATCTACGAAACGATGGTTCGGATGGCTCAGGACTTCAACATGCGCTACATGCTGGTCGAGGGGCAGGGCAACTTCGGTTCCGTGGACGGAGACCCGGCAGCGGCGATGCGGTACACCGAATCCCGCCTGTCCAAAATTGCTCTCGAACTGCTGCGCGATATCGATAAAGAGACAGTCAACTTTACACCCAACTACGACGGCCGGAAAGAGGAGCCGGTCGTGCTGCCGTCCCGTTTCCCCAACCTGCTGGTAAACGGTTCGGCGGGGATTGCCGTGGGCATGGCGACCAACATTCCGCCTCACAACCTGAGCGAAGTGATTGACGGCGTCGTGGCCATGATCGACAATCCGAACATAACGGTTCAGGAACTGATGAAGATCATCAAGGGGCCCGATTTTCCGACCGCCGGGGAAATCCTCGGCTACAGCGGCATTCGCCGGGCGTACGAAACGGGCCGCGGATCGATCATCATGCGGGCCAAAACGACGATCGAGGAAGACAAAGGGAAACCGCGCATCATCGTGACGGAAATTCCTTTCCAGGTCAACAAGGCCAAACTGATCGAAAAGATCGCCGAGCTGGTACGGGAAAAGAAAATCGACGGAATCACCGACCTGCGCGACGAGTCGGACCGCAAAGGGATGCGGATCGTCATCGAACTGCGCCGGGACGTGGTACCCAAAGTCGTATTGAACAACCTGTTCAAGCATACCCAGATGCAGAGCACCTTCGGGGTCAACATGCTCGCGCTGGTGGACAACCGTCCGCGCGTGCTGAATCTGCGGGACATGCTGTACTACTACCTCCAGCATCAGCGGGAGATCGTCCGCAGACGGACCGAGTACGAGTTGAAGCAGGCGGAAGCCCGCGCCCACATCTTGGAAGGGCTGCGGATCGCGCTGGATCACATCGACGAGATCATCAGCCTGATCCGTGGATCGCAGACGGCGGAAGAGGCCCGCGATGGACTGATGTCCCGTTACGGATTGAGCTACGAGCAGGCCCAGGCGATTCTCGACATGCGCCTGCAGCGCCTGACCGGTTTGGAACGGGAAAAGATCGAGAACGAGTACCAGGAGCTGCTGGCGAAAATCGCCGAGCTGCGCTCCATTCTGGCCGATGAAGGCAAGATCTACGCGATCGTCCGCGAAGAGCTGCTGGAGATCAAGGAGAAGTTTGGCGACGAGCGCCGGACCGTCATCACGTTTGGCGAAGAGCACATCGAGGATGCCGATCTGATTCCGGAAGAAGACGTGGTCATCACGCTGACCCATGACGGCTACATCAAGCGCCTGCCCGTCTCCACCTACCGTGCGCAGAAGCGGGGCGGCCGCGGTGTACAGGGCATCGGCACCAAGGACGACGACTTTGTCGAACACCTGTACATCACCAATTCGCACGACCACATCTTGTTCTTTACCAACAAGGGCAAGGTGTACCGCCTGATGGGGTACGAGATTCCGGACCTGAGCCGCACGGCCAAGGGCACTCCGGTGATCAACCTGATCCAGATCGAAAAAGGAGAGCGGGTCAACGCGGTCATCCCCGTCAAGGAACTGGGCGGAGACGCCTACTTATTCTTCGCTACGAAAAAGGGAATTATCAAACGGACGGAGCTGTCCGCGTTTGAGCATATCCGAAAAGGCGGCCTGTTTGCCGTCAACCTGCGGGAAGACGACGAGCTGATCGGTGTTCGCCTCACCGACGGCCACCAGGAGATCATCATGGGGACCCGCAACGGCATGTCCGTCCGCTTCAAGGAAAGCGACGTGCGGACGATGGGCCGGAGCGCGACCGGTGTCAAGGGCATTACCCTGGACGATGACGATGACGTGATCGATATGGACGTCGTGAAGCCGGGAGCGGAGGTGCTGATCGTCACGGCGAACGGCTACGGCAAGCGCACTCCGATTGACGAGTACCGCCTGCAGTCCCGCGGCGGCAAAGGCATCAAGACGCACAACGTCACGGAAAGAAGCGGACACGTTGTCGGATTGAAAGTGGTCGAACCGGAAGAAGACCTGATGATCATTACCACGTCCGGCATCATTATTCGCACCGAGATCAAAGGCATCTCGGTAATGGGCCGCTACACCCAGGGCGTCAAGCTGATTCGCCTCGCCGAAAACGAGCAGGTCGTCTCCGTGGCCAAAGTGCCGCCGAGCGACGACGACGAAGAGTCGGACGGCAGTCAAGAGGGGCAGCAGCCGGAAGCGGACCAGTCCGCCGGCGAACCTGAGGAGCAAGAATAACAAGTATGTTGATCGGATAAAAGGGAAGGTTGTTCCGCTGCAGTGGAACGCCTTCCTTTTTGCTTTATTCTGCGGGAATCTGATCATATTTTCCTATGATTTGGATTTCCGTTGTCATGAAATTGGGAAAAGAGTACTATAACAGTAACAATACTGATGCGGAGGGTGGGGACATTGCCCATCATACATGTGAAGAATGCAACAGTTGGAGTGAAGCTGGCAGAGGATGTAAACACGATGTTGGGTGGGTTGCTCTTTCCCAAAGGGACGGTTTTGTACGAGAGAGAATGGGAGATTCTCGAAGCGTTCATGATTGAGCAGGTGCATGTGGAGGAAGCCCATGCGGCCGGCGGCGAATGGTCGGACGATCAGCCGAATGAACCGCAGCCGGTCAGCGCACAGACCAGCAGGGAGAAGCAATCGTTTCAACAGTCGTTCAGCAAGGCGGTCGCCACTCTGAAAAATCTGATGGTCGGGGTGGAAGGGGGGCAGAACATTCCCGTCATGGAAGTGCGGGAAGTGGTCGCGCCGCTGCTCAGGCAGGTGCAGGATCAGCCGGAAATCCTGCTTTCCCTGAACAGCATGTCCCGCATTGACAGCTACGCCTACGAACATTCCATCGCGGTCGGTCTGATTTCGTACATGATTGCCAAATGGCTGAAGATGCCGGAAAAGGAATGGATGCAAATCGCGCTGGCCGGAACGCTTTTGGACGTGGGAAAAACCAGGATTGACCGCCGGATTCTGCAAAAACCGGGTAAATTGACACCGGACGAGTTTGAAGAGATGAAAAAGCACACGGTGTACGGGTATCAGATTATCAAGGCGTCCACGGGCTTGAACGAAGGCGTGGCCTTGGCTGCCCTGCAGCATCACGAGCGGGAGGACGGTTCGGGGTATCCGCTGGGGTTGACGGGCAGCAAGCTGCATCCGTACAGCAAAATTGTGGCCGTAGCCGATGTCTATCATGCGATGTGTTCCGATCGCGTCTACCAAAAGGCGCTCTCTTCCTATCTGGTGGCGGAGCAGCTCCTGCAGGACAGCTTCGGCAAGCTGGATCCGCACATCGTGCATACGTTTGTAAACGGCATCACCCGTTTTGCTGTGGGAACGGTTGTGGAACTGAGCGATGGAACCATCGGCAAGGTGGTCTTTACCGACCGCAGCCAACCGACACGTCCCATGGTGGAAACGGGCGGGCGGATCATCAACTTGGCGGAATCGCGTCACTTGTCCATTGTCAAGGTGATAAAGTGTTAGACACTGAGGAACGGAGAGATCCGTTCCATTGTTTGTGTGGCGGTCGAGTCGGAAGAAACCAGCCGTCCGA
>NZ_CP109943.1:87500-240000 GCF_001673705.2 Brevibacillus sp. WF146 | reverse complement strand
GGACCGGGATGGACGCACCGCTGGTGCACCAGTTGTTCCGCCAGGAGCACAGCTGGGTAGCTATGTGCGGACGGGATAAGCGCTGAAAGCATCTAAGCGTGAAGCCCCCTCCAAGATGAGACTTCCCACAGCGTCAAGCTGGTAAGACCCCTCAAAGACGATGAGGTTGATAGGTTCGGTGTGGAAGCGCGGCAACGCGTGGAGCTGACGAATACTAATCGGTCGAGGACTTATCCACTCCATAATCCACTGCCAACCATGCGTATCCAGTTTTCAGGGAATGAGGTACGGCCTTCTCAACAATGTCGTTGGGAAGGCTGTTTTGTTTTGCCCCCTCTTATTCGCAAAAGAGGGGGTTGTTTTTTTGCATTTGCTTCAGAATAACCATAGGCAGGGTGTGCGCATGGCTATCGAGAAAGCACTCCACGAGATATCGCTCCGCATAGGCGGGAGATAGGGCCAACTCCCCCCACCACTCCGTTTCGTACCGGCAGAGCATGCTGAGCACGTACAGAATCAGGTAGTGGCTGGCCCAGATTGGCAGAAGAAGCGTTTCCGGCGCACCGTTCCAAAAGTACAGGGAGCCGTGATGAAAAGAAAACAGCGGGTGCCTCTCCCATTCCGAAAGAGCGGTCGAAGGGACAACAGCTTCCTTGCCGGTGCCGTCCACCCATTGAAACAGGAAAGCGTCGCAGCCGTCGGGAGCAAGCCGCCGTACATACTGCCGAAACGTCTCGGGAGAATACGCAAGCGGCCCGTCAGAACCGGCGGGGAACGTCACCCGGAACACGGTCCCCTGTTTGTCGTCGTGCAGCTGCGCGATGTCCAGACCAACGCGGACCCACGGCGATTTCCTTCCGGTAACGGCTGCATACGGACCGCCCAACTCCGACAAGGACGCAAACAGCTCATCCAGCGAGTACCGATCCTGCAGGGGCGTAGGGCCGAATAGACGGGCCAGATGGGCGAACAACCCTTCCTTTTGCGGACGCACTTCATCCTCCAACAGGTGGTAAGCACCGCGCTTCCGCTTGCGTGTGGTCACGCCGTGCTGCAGCACGCGGCTGTTTTGCGGATAGTCGGGGTCGCAGGTAATCAGCCATCCTTTCAGCAGATGCACATACCCGTAAAACAGCAGCAGCGGCCGAACCGAAAGCGAGGCGCCATGAGCCGTCTCGTAAAACTGCCGCGCCTGCTGCCAGGTGTAAAGAAAACGGGTGCTCTGGTGGAACGCCAATCGATCGGGGTGCGGCAGCCCCCTGGTTTGGTAGCAGTGGGACAAATACCTGCGCGCGGCTGGCTCCGTTTCCAGCAAGCGCAGCGCGGACCAAGCATCCTGCATCGACATCACCTTTGGTTAACTTTCGTATTATGGTAACGCTTTCCTGATGTTTTTTTTGATTTATCTGGATAATTGATGGTATACCCGAACGATACAAGCTTTCCTTGACAGTAAATTAAGCCGTTTGTTACACTGGCGATAAAATATTTTGGCGAAAGGAGCTTATTACTGTGCGGGAAGACAAATTCGTGAAAGAAGGTTTGACGTTTGACGACGTTCTCCTCATTCCGGCCAGATCGGAAGTGCTTCCCCGAGACGTCGACATCACGACGAAGCTGAGCGAAAACGTTACCTTGAACATTCCCCTGATCAGCGCCGGCATGGACACGGTGACAGAATCTAAGCTCGCTATTGCCATGGCTCGTCAAGGCGGTATCGGGATTATTCATAAAAACATGACCATTGAACAACAAGCCAGCGAAGTGGACCGCGTCAAGCGTTCGGAAAGCGGCGTCATTACCAATCCGTTCTCGTTGACTCCGGACCATACCGTCGCCGATGCGGACGAGCTCATGGGCAAATACCGCATTTCCGGCGTCCCCATCGTCGATGAGCAGAACCACCTCATCGGGATTCTTACCAACCGTGACCTCCGTTTTGTGCACGACTTCTCCACTCCCATTAAAGATGTCATGACCAGAGAAAATCTGGTGACGGCTCCTGTCGGAACGACGCTGCAGCAGGCGGAAGCCATCCTGCAAAAACACAAGATCGAGAAGCTGCCCCTGGTGGACGAAAACAACGTTCTCAAAGGGCTGATTACCATCAAGGACATCGAGAAGGCGATCCAGTACCCGAACGCGGCCAAGGACAAGCAGGGACGTCTGCTTTGCGGTGCGGCAGTCGGAGTGTCGGCCGACACGTTTGAACGGGCGGAAGCGCTGGTGAAGGCCGGCGTTGACGTGCTGGTAGTGGATACCGCACACGGCCACTCCGTCAACGTCATCAATACGGTGAAAAAGCTGAGACAAGCCTATCCGGACCTCACCATCGTGGCGGGAAACGTGGCTACCGGAGAGGCGACCCGCGACCTGATCGAAGCAGGCGCCTCCGTGGTAAAAGTAGGGATCGGGCCCGGCTCCATCTGTACCACCCGCGTCGTGGCCGGTATCGGCGTACCGCAGATTACCGCCATTTACGACTGTGCCCGCGTTGCCCGCGAGTACAATATTCCAATTATTGCCGACGGCGGCATCAAATACTCCGGTGACCTGACAAAAGCGATCGGAGCGGGCGCGTCGGCAATCATGATCGGCAGCCTGTTCGCCGGAACCGAGGAAAGCCCGGGCGAATTCGAGATTTACCAAGGCCGCCGGTTCAAGGTGTACCGCGGCATGGGGTCGATCGGCGCGATGAAAGCGGGCAGCAAGGACCGCTACTTCCAGGAAAACGAACAAAAACTGGTTCCGGAAGGCATCGAGGGCCGCGTCCCGTACAAAGGACCGCTGGCTGACGTTGTCTATCAATTGATCGGCGGACTGCGTGCCGGCATGGGCTACTGCGGGGCCAAAACCATTCAGGACCTGATCGACAACGCCCAGTTCGTCCGCATCACCGGTGCCGGTCTGCGGGAAAGCCACCCGCACGACGTGCAGATTACCAAAGAAGCACCCAACTACTCCATTTCCTAGGACGATCGACGCAAAAACCCCTTTCACGATTGGAAAGGGGTTTTTTTCTAGTCTCCGACACGGACAAACAGGTCGAAACAAGCTTCAAGGAAGGCCTGCTTGTATGGTACACTTACATTTGTGTGCTCATGCCAATCGTGGCGAAGAACGACAGAAACGGGAGAGTGAGTAAAGCAAATGAAACAAAAAAGATGGACAAGGCGATTGATGGGGCTGTTCCTTTCTGTCGCTGTGTTTTTGACCGCGTGGGGCGGCATGGCCGTTGGCGCAGGAGCCGCACAGCCCAACCTGCAGTTGGCGGTTAAATCGGCCATTCTGGTGGAAGCGTCCACGGGCAAGGTGCTGTACTGCAGCAATCCGGACGTGCCGCTGCCGCCGGCCAGCATGAGCAAGATGATGACCGAGTACCTCGTGCTGGAAGCGATTAAACAAAAGAAAATCAAGTGGGACGAAAAGGTCCCGGTGAGCGAATACGCCTTTTACATCGCAAAAATGCCGGATTCCGCCGGCGTCTACCTGAACATGGGCGAGTCCCATACCGTCAAGGATCTGTACAAGGCCATGGCGATCGTGTCCGCCAACGACGCGACCGTGCTGCTTGCGGAAAGAGTGGGCGGCAGCGAAGCCAACTTCGTGGCGATGATGAATAAAAAGGCCAAGGAACTGGGGATGAAAAACACCTCGTTCGTGACGTCGACCGGTTTGCCCACCGACGATCTGGGACCGTACGCACCGCAAACCGAACAAAAGGAAAACATGATGTCGGCACGCGACTCCGCGATCCTGGCCCGCGCGCTGATTCGCGATTTCCCGGAAGCATTGGAATACTCCAAAATTCCGGTGCTGGCGTTCCGTGAAGGTATGCCAAACGAGATCAAAAAGAAAAACTACAACTGGATGCTTCCCGGACTTCTCAACTACTATCCGGGGGTAGACGGCTTGAAGACCGGCTATACGCAGGCGGCGGGACACTGCTTCACCGGTACGGCAACGCGGGACGACATGCGCCTGATCAGCGTCGTCATGGGGGCAAACGGCGAGACGAAGCGCTTCGAAGAGACCAAAAAGCTGTTGGACTACGGCTTCAGCAACTTCAAGCTGACCAAACAGTTGGAGAAGGGAGCCGCGGTGAAAGGCTATGAAACCGCGCCGGTGAAAAACGGTGTGGACCTGACCGTACCGGCTGTAACGGGCGAAGAGGTAACCGTCCTGACCAAAATCGGCGAGGACACCAAGTTTACGCCGGTCGTGACCTTCCAGGATCTGAATGCGCCGCTGACGAAAGGACAGGTCATCGGGAAAGTGGCCTTTAAAGAAGAAGGGGCAAAGGACAGCGACTACCTGCAGCCGGAGGACGCGGCCAAGGCGGGCGTCAACCTCGTGGCCGGTCAAGATGTGGAGGAAGCGAGCTGGATTCGCCTGTTCTTCCGCAGCATCATCCAGTTTATTAGTAACATTTTCAGCAGCGTCACGGGCAAATAGGTGGTTGTGCCGAAAATCGCACTTCGTTTACAATGGTGAATATTAAGACAACGTTTGCAACAAACGTGCAGATCCTGAGTCCACTTGGGTAGGAGGCAAAAAGCATGGTACAAGTAGGAACGTCCCGCGTTAAAAAAGGTATGGCTGAAATGCAAAAAGGCGGCGTCATCATGGACGTCGTGAATGCCGAACAAGCAAGGATTGCGGAAGCGGCCGGTGCCGTGGCCGTTATGGCACTGGAACGCGTACCGTCTGATATTCGCGCGGCCGGCGGCGTGGCGCGCATGGCTGACCTGGGCATCGTGGAAGAAGTAATGAAAGCCGTATCCATCCCGGTCATGGCCAAGGCACGGATTGGCCACTTCGTTGAAGCGCGCGTGCTCGAGGCGATGGGCGTCGACTACATCGACGAGAGCGAAGTGCTCACTCCTGCCGACGACATGTTCCATATCAACAAAAAAGACTTTACGGTTCCGTTTGTCTGCGGCGCCCGCGATCTCGGCGAAGCACTTCGCCGCATCGGTGAAGGCGCATCCATGATCCGCACCAAAGGGGAGCCGGGTACCGGCAACATCGTGGAAGCGGTTCGCCACATGCGCACGATGCAGGCGCAGATCCGCAAAGTGCAAAGCATGTCCTACGACGAACTGATGGCGGAAGCGAAAAACCTGGGTGCTCCGTACGAACTTCTGGAATACGTTCATAAAAACGGCAAGCTGCCGGTCGTCAACTTCGCCGCCGGCGGTGTGGCTACGCCGTCCGACGCTGCGCTGATGATGCAGCTCGGGGCAGACGGCGTGTTCGTCGGCTCCGGTATCTTCAAATCGGAGAATCCGGAGAAATTTGCCCGCGCCATCGTCGAAGCGACGACGCACTACACCGACTACGATCTGATTGCCCGCGTCTCCAAAGGACTGGGTACGGCTATGCCGGGCATCGAAATCTCCAAACTGCGCGAAGCGGATCGCATGCAAGAGCGCGGCTGGTAAGGTGGACAACATGAAAATTGGCGTACTTGCCCTGCAGGGGGCTGTTGCTGAACACATCCGCATGCTGGAAGAGGTCGGAGCAACAGCGGTCCCGGTGAAAAAAGTGGAAGAGCTCGACGATCTGGACGGTCTGGTGATCCCCGGCGGGGAAAGCACCACGATCAGCAAGTTGATGCACAAATACGGCTTCATGGAAGCCATCCGCCAGTTTGGCGAAGCCAAAAAGCCGATTTTCGGCACATGCGCCGGCGCCATCCTGCTGGCCAACCGCATCAATGGCCAGGAAGACTGCCACCTCGGTCTGATGGACATGAAGGTGGAGCGCAACGCGTTTGGACGTCAAAAGGAGAGCTTTGAAGTCGATCTGCCCGTGGCGGGCATCGCTCCCGATTTTCCGGCTGTCTTCATTCGGGCGCCGTACATCATGGAACTGGGAGAAAACGGTCAGGTGCTGGCGAAGTACGAAGACAAAATCGTCGCCGCCCGCCAAGGCCATTACCTGGCGGCTGCCTTCCACCCGGAACTGACGGAGGATGCGCGCATCCACAAATTCTTCCTCGACATGGTGAAGGAGTACCGGGCCGATAAAGTTCAGGCCTGATCCCACACCGCAGCAAAAACCGGTACCGTCCGTGGTGCCGGTTTTTTTGTCAACCGCCTCCTTTACACAGGTATAGAACCTGTAGTACAGTTAACAATAGAAGTACGGATAAGGAATGCGATGATGAGGCTAGTACTTTGCATGAGCCAGGCCCAGAGAGTCGGTGGCGGGTGAAAACCGATCCGGCGTGCAAAGGAATCCACCTCGGAGTGGCAAAGGTTCAAACTTTGCCCGGAACCGTCCCGTTACGACGGATGAGAGTGGGCAAATGCGGATGGAAACGTACGACGCATTTGTCAACAAGGGTGGCAACGCGGGTATACGACACTCGTCCCTTACAGAGGGGACGGGTGTTTTTTACTGTCCTGCCCGCAGGTGCGTCTGATGCGGGAAGTGTGCCGCAGGAACGCGCGCTTTCCGATCGCCCTGCAAAAAGGGGTTCGACTGGACAAAAGAAGCTTTCCAGTGATCATAGGGATTAGGAGGGATTTCCATGCTTGACGTGAAAGTTTTGCGCAGCGATTTGGAAGAGGTAAAACGCCGGTTGGCACATCGCAACGAAGACATTTCCGCGCTGGACCGGTTTGCCGAAACGGATGAAAAGCGGCGCCAGGTGATTCAAGAAGCGGAATCGTTGAAAAATAAACGAAACACGGTCTCCGAACAGGTGGCGATCATGAAGCGCAACAAGGAAAACGCCGACCACCTGATCGCCGAAATGAAACAGGTAAACGAGCGCATCAAGGCGCTGGACGAAGAACTGCGCCAGTTGGACGAACAATTGGAGCAGATCTTGTTGAGCCTGCCCAATCTGCCGCACGAGAGCGTGCCGATCGGTACGTCGGAAGAAGACAACGTGGTGGCCTGGACCTGGGGCGAACCGCGCCGTTTTGCGTTTGAGCCGAAGCCGCACTGGGAGCTGGCTGCCGATCTGGGCATCCTCGACTTTGAAGCGGCGGCGAAAGTAACCGGCAGCCGGTTTGTCTTTTACAAGGGGCTGGGCGCGCGTCTGGAGCGGGCGCTGATGAACTTCATGCTGGATCTGCATACCGGCGAACACGGCTACGAAGAGATTTTGCCGCCGTACATCGTCAACCGCACCAGCATGACCGGCACCGGCCAGCTTCCCAAATTTGAGGAAGACGCCTTCAAGCTGGAGGGGCCGGATTACTTCCTGATCCCGACAGCCGAGGTGCCGGTGACCAACATGCACCGCGACGAGATTCTCGACGCAGCCGACCTGCCGCTCTATTACGCCGCGTACAGCGCTTGTTTCCGTTCCGAAGCGGGCTCGGCCGGCCGCGATACGCGCGGACTGATTCGCCAGCACCAGTTTAACAAGGTGGAGCTGGTGAAGTTCGTCAAACCGGAAGACTCCTACGACGAGCTGGAAAAACTGGTGAAAAACGCGGAAAAAGTGCTGCAGCTCCTCGGCCTGCCGTACCGCGTGATGAGCATGTGCACCGGCGATCTCGGGTTTACCGCCGCGAAAAAGTACGACCTGGAGGTATGGATCCCGAGCTACAACACCTATCGGGAAATCTCCTCGTGTTCCAACTTTGAGGACTTCCAGGCGCGCCGGGCCAACATCCGGTTCCGCCGCGACGCGAAGAGCAAGCCGGAGTTCGTCCATACGCTCAACGGCTCCGGTCTGGCAATCGGCCGCACCGTGGCCGCTCTGCTGGAAAACTACCAGCAGGAGGACGGCTCCATCGTCATTCCGGAAGTACTGCGTCCGTACCTGGGCGGCCTGGAAAAGATCGCGCCGAAGGAAAGCCGCTGACGGCGTGCGGCGCACAGACAACCAGCATAGGGAAAAACGGCTCTCTGTCCACGGGATGGAGAGCCGTTTTTGTTTGTGACATCAGCGGCGGAATTTTTTGAAAATGCTGTTGCTTTGTACGAATCCCTGTTATATAATAAAAACAAAACAGTTGATTATTGTATTAATACAGGAATGGAGGGAACGATAATGAACTGCTCTCGGTGTGAAGGAAACGGCGAACAAAATTGTCCGCAGTGCGGCGGGGCCGGCTATGACGAGCACGGGGTGGCGTGCCATCATTGTCACGGTGACGGCTGTGTAAGCTGCAGCCACTGCAGCGGCAGCGGGTATCTGGATTAAGGCCATTTTTTTTTGCTGGTGCTGTACTATAATAGTCTGCATCATTTGTCGTCTGTATCATAATAACGTTCCGGTTCAGGAGAGGAGGAACCTGCTTTGACTACGCTGCACACCAACCATTATCCTGCCGAAGTGACCATCACCGGCGAGCTGCCGCCGCAGTATGGGGAAATTCTCACCCCCGACGCGATTCGATTCTTGATCAAACTGGAGCGGGCGTTTGGCGAGAGGCGGCGGGACCTGTTGAAACAGCGGAGCAAACGGCAGGAGGAGATTGACTGCGGGAAGCTGCCCGATTTTTTGCCCGAGACCGCCCACATTCGCAAGGCTGATTGGACAGTGGCTCCCCTGCCGCCCGACCTGCAGGATCGCCGGGTGGAAATTACCGGTCCGGCCGGCGACCGCAAGATGGTGATCAACGCGCTCAACTCGGGAGCCCGGATGTTTATGGCCGATTTTGAAGACGCCAACTCGCCGACATGGGCCAACACAATCCAGGGACAAATCAACATGCGGGATGCGGTGAGACGCACCATTACCTACACCAGTCCGGAAGGCAAGCAGTACGCGCTGAAGGACAAAACGGCTGTGCTGATCGTCCGTCCGCGCGGCTGGCATCTGGAGGAAAAACACGTGCTGCTGGATGGGCAGCCGCTCTCCGGCAGTCTGTTTGACTTCGGACTGTATTTCTTCCACAACGCCCATGTCTTGCGGGAAAACGGATCGGGCCCGTACTTTTACCTGCCCAAATTGGAGAACCACCTGGAAGCCCGGCTGTGGAACGACGTCTTCCTGTTCGCCCAGGACGAACTGGGGATTCCGCGCGGCACGATCAAGGCGACGGTGTTGATCGAAACGATCCTGGCCGCGTTTGAAATGGATGAGATCCTGTACGAGCTGCGGGAGCACAGCGCCGGACTCAACTGCGGCCGTTGGGACTACATTTTCAGCTACATCAAAAAACTGCGCAACCAGCCCGATGTCATCCTCCCCGACCGCGCTTTGGTGACGATGACGGTGCCGTTCATGCGGGCGTATACCACGCTTGCGGTCAAGACGTGCCACAAGCGGCAGGCGCCCTGCATCGGGGGAATGGCGGCGCAAATCCCGGTGAAAAACGATCCGGTCAAAAACGAAGAGGCGCTGGCCAAGGTGCGGGCCGACAAGGAGCGGGAAGCCTACGACGGCCATGACGGCACGTGGGTGGCCCACCCCGGATTGGTGCCGGTGGCGATGGAAGTGTTTGACCGCCTGATGCCGGAAGCCAACCAGATCTGGTACAAGCGGGAGGATGTGCAGGTCACGGCTGCCGATCTGCTGGCGGTGCCGGAAGGGCCGATTACGGAAGAGGGGGTGCGGACCAACATCAGCGTCGGCATCCAGTACATCGAAGCCTGGCTCCGCGGCCACGGCGCCGTGCCGATCAACAACCTGATGGAAGACGCGGCTACGGCGGAAATTTCCCGCGCCCAGGTCTGGCAGTGGATTCGCCACCGCCGGGGCGTGCTGCCGGACGGGAGGAAGATTACCGCCGGACTGGTCAAACAGTGGTTGAGCGAGGAACTGCAAACGTTGAAACAAGCCATCGGCCGGGAACGGTACGAGAGCGGCAAATACCAGTTGGCGGGCGAATTGTTTCTGCGGCTGGTGACGGCTGACGAATTCGAAGAGTTCTTGACCATCCCGGGCTATGGCTATCTTGAATAAAAAAAGGAGTGGAAGAGGATGAACAAGCAAGAGGCGATCAGACAGTTGGAGGAAAGCTGGAAGGCGGAGCGCTGGAAGGGAATTGTCCGCCCGTATACGGCAGAGGACGTCGTCCGGCTGCGCGGTTCGGTGCAGATTGAACATACCTTGGCGAGATTGGGGGCGGAGCGGCTGTGGCACCTGCTCAACACGGAACACCACATCAAGGCGCTGGGGGCCCTCACCGGCAACCAGGCGATCCAGCAGGTGAAAGCGGGCTTGAAAGCCATCTACCTGAGCGGCTGGCAGGTAGCGGCCGACGCCAACCTGGCCGGGCACATGTACCCCGATCAGAGCTTGTATCCGGCCAACAGCGTTCCCCAGGTGGTCAAGCGGATCAATCAGGCGCTCCAGCGCGCCGACCAGATCCAGCAGGCGGAAGGGACCGGCGACATCTACTGGTTTGCGCCGATCGTGGCTGACGCGGAAGCGGGCTTCGGCGGACCGCTCAACGTGTTTGAGCTGATGAAAGGCATGATCGAAGCGGGAGCCGCCGGCGTTCACTTCGAAGACCAGTTGGCTTCGGAGAAAAAGTGCGGCCACATGGGCGGCAAAGTGCTGATTCCCACGCAGTCGGCCGTCCGCAATCTGGTCGCAGCCCGCTTTGCCGCTGATGTGATGGGCGTGCCGACCGTGATCGTCGCCCGCACGGATGCCAACGGCGCCTTTTTGATCACCAGCGACATCGACGACCGCGACAAGCCGTTCCTCACCGGCGAGCGCACACCCGAAGGATTCTTCCGCATGCGCGGCGGGCTGGACGCGGCCATCGCCCGCGGCCTCAGCTACGCGCCGTACGCTGATCTGATCTGGTGCGAAACCTCGGAGCCGAACATGGAGGAAGCACGCCGGTTCGCGGAAGCGATCCACGCGCAATTCCCGGGGAAATTGCTCGCGTACAACTGCTCCCCGTCGTTCAACTGGAAAAAGAAGCTGGATGAAGATTCCATCGCCCGCTTCCAGGATGAACTGGGCGAGATGGGCTACAAGTTTCAGTTCGTCACTCTGGCCGGCTTCCATACGCTCAACCACAGCATGTTTGAGCTGGCCCGGGGCTACCGCGAGCGCGGCATGGCCGCCTACTCCGAGCTGCAGCAGGCGGAGTTCGCGAGCGAGGCGTACGGCTATACCGCGACCCGCCACCAACGGGAGGTCGGCACCGGCTACTTCGACGAAGTGGCACAGGTGATCGCCGGCGGCACTTCGTCGACCACGGCCTTGAAAGGCTCCACCGAGGAAGAGCAGTTTACCCATAGCTGATGAAACGGAGGACCGGGGCATTGTCCCTGGTCCTCCCATTTGCAAAAAGTCGTCATCCTTCATATAATTAAGGTAGGTGCATTACGTCCTCGTAGCTCAGCAGGATAGAGCAGCAGTTTCCTAAACTGCGTGTCGGAGGTTCGAGTCCTCTCGGGGACGCCATAAAAACCGCGCGATGGCGCGGTTTTTTCTCTTTTTACGGATTGTGCTGCTGCAGAAATAGCACCCCCATAGAATCCAAACAGGCATCGCCAGAATGACACTAAGACTGATCATTTTTTATCATGAAAGTTCCTCCTTTGGTTGTAAAAACAGACCAGTTTTCCTCTTTCTTGTAATGAATCTGAAAGGAAAACGTATATGGCTATCTCACGGGATGATCCAGTTCCACTTTGGCCGAGACACACTGCAACCTTTATTAACCCCCTGATTGTAGCGTATGGCGCAGGTATTCCACTACAAAAAACTGGCAATATTTTATTAAGAATTCACACAATTTTAACATCGGGCTTATTCATTGCTCCCATTTATGAGATACAATGAAAATGACTACCGTGAGAAGAAAGGGGTATACTCATTGAACTTGGTATTGACCGAAAGACAATGTCGAGTATGTCAGGTTCGTCTAACGGAGTACGAAATTGAAAATAACAACGAGCTTTGCATGGATTGTTATAAAGAAAACCGTGAAGATACAGGAACGAAATCGGACCTGGGCAAAAAACCGTCTCTCTGATGGGAGACGGTTTTTTCGTGGCGTCCAATCCGTGTATGGGCGGTTTGGGTTCAGAAGAAAGGCGGCTTCAGTCGGGGAAGAACGCGTCGGTTTTTTCCGTGTCAAAAGCGGCATCGCTTCAAACAAACGCGCCGCTTTTTCCATGACAGGGCAGGGACGAACAGGCAGCCCTTTCCCGGCAAGCCGCTTTACGGAACAGGTGTCGGGGGCTGCTGCGGGACCAACTGATCCAGGCTCTTGAATTCGTACCCCTGCTTGCGCGCCTCGTCGATGATTGCGCCCAGCGCTTCCGCGTTGTCGCGGGAGACGGCGTGCAGCAGGATGACGGCACCCGGGTGAAGCTGCGAGATGACGTTGTCGTACGCGTACCGCCAGCCTCTCTGCACCTTGGTGTCCCAGTCTTTGTAGGCAATCGACCAGAAGACGCTGGTATAGCCCAACTCCTTGCAGGCGGCAAGGGAGCGGTCGCTGAAAATTCCCCGGGGCGGACGCAAAAAGCGCATCTCTTTTTGACCAGTGATCCGGGCAACTTCCGTCTGTACGTTTTCCAACTCCTCCCTGATGCGGGCGTTGGGAATTGTCGTCATGTCGGGGTGGCTCCAGGAGTGGTTTCCGATGAGATGCCCTTCGTCCGCCATCCGTTTGACCAGTTCCGGCTGGTCCTTCACGTAATGTCCGGTCACAAAAAAAATGGCCGGCACCTTTTTGGCCTTGAGCGTGTCCAAAATTTGCCCCGTGTAGCCGTTTTCGTACCCGTTGTCAAAGGTAAGAAACAGTTCTTTTTTGGTCGTATCCCCCAAAAAGATGGCCCCGTGCTTCTCCACAACGGACTTGAATCCTTCCTGGTCGATGGAAGGAAGCTGGCCGTCCCTGCTCTTTTTAAAGCCAAAATGGTACGCCGTATCCGGATGGGCAGCCGCATGTGCCGTAACGATGGTAACGAGCAGCAAGACAGCGGAAAGAATGGTGAAGCGCTTCAAGGTAACCCGCCCTCCTTTGTGACAATAGGCTTCCCTTTTTCTCCTAGCGATATTGTCCCAACAACGTTGGCAAGTTATGTACCTACCGTGACCAGGCTCTTTTGGAAAAAAACAACGCGACGCCACAAACAAAACGGCCTTCCCCTGCCGCATGGACCGGGAAGGCCGGACGTCCTCAGACCTCCTCCCAGGGAACGGGTCGAGGGGCCGGAATGGGATACTGCTCGGAGCGATCGGGGGTTCCGGCTCGGGTCTTGTCAACGGAACCGACCGGAACCTTGTCTTCCACTTCAAAAATGGCCTTGGCCCTGTCCTTTTGGCCGGGCATGGAGCACTCACCTCCTGACGATTCCATTCACTAGCATGCCGATCTGCAGGAGGCGGCATACGGGCGGGGGAATGGCCGCGTTTTCCGGCCCCATTTGAAATGGGCTGCAGCCGTGGACGGCATACGTCATGCCCGCCATTACGGGAATCGACAGCACGGCTCATTCCGCCTGATTGTTACAGTCCAGGTTTTGATGCAAGTAAAAAAGAGCGGTATACTGAATGAAGAATGAGGTGATTTCCATGAAGCAGTCTTCTTTGTGCCCGAAGTTTGAAAAAGCCATGCATCTGCTTGGCAAGCGTTGGACAGGGCTGATCTTGCACCAGCTTCTTTCGGGACCGCAGCGTTTTTGTGCGATTGAAGAGGCGCTTCCGATCAGCGGCAGGCTTTTGTCGGAACGGCTGAAGGATTTGGAGAAGGAAGGACTCGTACATCGGGAGGTCTATACGGATTCCGCTCCGGTGAGGGTGGAATATTCGCTTACGGATAAAGGACGCGCCCTGGAACCGATCATCAAAGGCGTCGAGAAATGGGCACAAATGTGGATCGAACTGGATCAGGAAGCAGCCAACTGAACGGACCACAAACAAAGCGCCGGACATGTGTTCGGCGCTGATTTATTGGAAAGGACCGCGTTTCGTGCGGGGACGCTTTCCTTGTCGGGACATGTTTCGGACATGCTCCGAACATGCTCCGGCGGCAGAGCGGATCAAGCGGGACGCGGGCCCCTGCCGTGGAGGCCGGCGACAAACTGGCGGTGCAGGCGTTCGCTGATGATGCGGCGGCGAATCTGGGCGAGCCGTTTTTCGGCGAGCTGCCGGGTCACTCCAAACTCCTGGGCCAGCAAGCAGGCCGGATGGGTCTGGCAGTCGGTGAGTCTCAACTTGGCTACCATGAAAAACGGCAGGGCCGCGTAAAGTTGAAACTGCGAAGCCTGAGCCTCCTGCAGGTCGCGGAACGATTTTCTCATCTCAAGCTGTTTCCCGGTGTGACCGCGCAAAATGTGACCCAGCTCATGAAAAAACTGTTCCCGCTGGACCGGCCTGGGCAGGGCGGAATTGATCGTGATGCAGCGGTAGCGGCCGGCTTCGTACCGCATCGACGGGCAAGGGCGGTACACAAGATCAATGCCGAGGGCGTCGGCGACCGCTTCCTCGCGCAGATCTCCCGCATGCCGCATCCCCAGTTCGGCATAAAAAGCGCCCACCCATTTTTCCAGATCCGTTTGTTTGTAATCGCGGAGCATGTTCATTCCCCCTTTTTGTAAAAGAACATATGTTCGGTTTTGCGACAAAAAGAAAATGCCGTGCACGGGACGGGACAGGTGTTCGGAATGGCACGTCCTGCCCCTGCCGGTCATTGTTTGTCCGACTGTCGGGCTTTCCACCGCAAATAGTCGATGTGCTTTTTCACTTCTTCAATCTCGGATGGGCTCAATCCCTCCAAGTCAAAGAACGAAATATGCTCCTCCGGGTTTTTCCGGGTTCCCCACGACGGTGTCGGGTCATCCGTTTTGCCGAGGAGGAAATCGGCGGAGACGTTGAACACATCGGCAGCTTTCGAAAGCAGATGGTTGTCCACGCTCTTTTTCTCACCCGACTCAATCCGCGAGAGCACCGTGTTGTGAATCTGCAATTTTTCGGCCAATTGGATTTGGGACCACCGCCTTTGTTCCCGGAGCCATTTGATCCGTTGACCGACTGTTGACATCATTCGTCACAACCTTTCCGCTATGGCAATAATCATTCTAACAATTTTCCATAACGGAAAACACAACTTTGTTAATTTGACAAAGAACATGTTGACTTTGTGAAAATTGAAACGGTATGATAATGGTTAAGAATTTGCTGATTTGGCAAATAAAGGGGGATGCCGATTGGACAGGGTCAACCTGGAGTTCATCGCAAGACGACGGCTCGAAACGGGGATCACGTTGCAGGACATGGCGGAATCGCTGGGCTTCAAGAACGCGTCTACCTACCTGAAGTACGAAAAGGGCGAGTACGACTTCAAGGCGAACCATCTGCCGGTATTGGCCAGAAAGCTGAAATGCGAACTGCGCGACTTGTTTCAGTGTTTGATTTTGCTGATATGACAAACAAAGAGGCGAGCAGACCACAGAACGATACGGCGAGAGATCAGTCGGGGGGGAAAGAGGTGGAAGCCCGGGAAGCCAATAAACGGCAGTTGGAAATCTGGAAAAAGACACTGGCGTACGAGCTTGCGATGATGGAGCCCCAAAGCGTTCCTGCCTGCCAGGATTTTCTCCGGCGCTTGGAGTCGTTTGAGCGGGAACTGCAAAGGGAGAGCGAAGCGGCGCTGACCGCCCCGTTTGCCGGGCGGGTGCCGTGATGAAGAAAAGCGGTTTCCCCGAACGGAAGTGCCCACGGGGAAACCGCTTCGTTGTGCTGCCTGGCGTTACCGCAGGACCGATGCGGCCATCCGCACATAGGTATGCCGTTTTCCGCGTACGGCGATGGAGTAGTGCATGATGTTTTCCGGGATGGCGATGCCGGTGTAGCCAGCGTCGCCGATGTGATACAGATCGGCCCCGGCCATTTTGCTGTTCAGCGCGATCTGGCGAATGGTCGCCTCGTCCGCCCCTTCCTGGCTGGTACCGGTGGCCAGCAGGGCCAGCGCGCCGTGGCGGTGGACCCGATCGACCATGGCTTTGGCCGCATCAAGCGTGATGCCGGGAATGGTACCGGGTGAGGGGAGCAGGATGATGTCCGCCCCCGCTTCGATAAACCCGACGATCGTCTGCTCTCCCACCAAATCACCGCCGGCTTCGCCTTCCACGCCGGCGCCGTGCATTTTCCCGGCCATGATCAACATGTCTTCGCCCATGACTTCACGGGCGGTGCGGATCGCCTGCCCGATTTCCCGGTTGGTCACTCCGGTCTTGGGGTTGCCGGTCAGGCAGAGGAAGTCAAATCCGAGCTGTTTCGCCTCGGCAAAGGTCTCCGCCGAGGCCAGCCGCCCTGGGGGCAGGGTGAGCAGTTGTTCCGCCGGTCTGGCCTGTGGATCGACCGGTTCCAGATTGAGGCCGACGGGACGTCCGATGAGCCGTTTCAGCTCGTGTACCGTCTCATCGGGCGCGGAGGCGGTCAGTCCCTCCACGTGTGGCTGAAACACGTCAAAGAAATTGAGCAGGATCATGTCGGCTCCAAAGGCGGCGGCCAGTTCCGCGTTGGTGACGCTGGGGTAGAGCGGGGCGACGGCGGAGATCACCTCGGCCACCAGCACCCGCCCTTCCGAGGCCTTGATCGCCCGCTTCAAATCCTGCCCGGTCATCTGCGAAAAATCGGAAGCAGTGCAGTCCAACAATCGTTTCATCGTCTTCCTCCCTGTGACAACAATGTCGTGCCGACATAAAGCAGCCCACCCGGCGCGGCAGGGCGTGGCCGGGTGGGAAAGTGCATCGTCGTCTGGCGAGCGTCGATACGGGGCTTACATCTTTTTGATTTCGTCCTTCAGCGCTTCCGACTGGGGACCGAAGACGACCTGTACGCTGCCCTGCCCCAGTTTCATTACGCCGGCCGCCCCGAGATCGCGCAGGCCTTTTTCGTTGACGACCTTGTCATCCTTCAAGACCAGCCGCAGGCGGGTAATGCACGCGTCCACGCTGACGATGTTTTCCTTGCCCCCGATGAGGGCCAGCACTTTTTGCGCCTTTTCCTGCATCGTGCCGCTGCCGGCCGCTTGGGCTGCCGTCCCCTCTTCGTCGTCTTCGCGGCCCGGCGTCTTCAGGTTCAGCTTGACGATCAGGAAGCGGAACAGGAAGTAGTAAACCGCGGCGAATGCCAGGCCGACCGGAATGATCAGCAGCGCGTTGGTCGACAGATGGAAGTTGACCAGATAATCGATGAGGCCCGCGGAGAAGCCAAAGCCGTGTTTGATGCCCAGGGCGTACACAACATAGCCGGAAATACCCGTCAGGACGGCGTGAACCACGTAGAGTACGGGAGCCACAAACATGAACGCGAATTCAATCGGCTCCGTAATACCTGTCAGGAAGGAAGCCAGGGCCGAACTCAGGAAGATGGCGGCGACGGCTTTCCGCTTTTCCGGTTTTGCCGTGTGGATAATGGCGAAAGCACCTGCGGGCAGGGCAAACATCATGATCGGGAAGAAGCCGGTCATGAACATGCCGGCTGATTTGTCACCGGCAAAGAAGCGCCACAGGTCGCCGTGAACCACTTTTCCGGCGGCATCGGTAAAACTGCCGATTTGGAACCAGGCGATGGCGTTGAGCACGTGGTGCAGGCCAAACGGGATGAGCAGACGGTTGCAGAAGCCAAAGATGGCCGCGCCGATGCCGCCCAGCCCGACGACCCAGTTCCCGAAGGCGTCCAATACGGATTGAATCGGTCCCCAGACGCAGCCGATGACGATCCCGATGACCACCATGAACAGAGAGGTCACGATCGGCACAAACCGCTTGCCGCTGAAGAAACCGAGCCAATCAGGCATCTTGACGTCGCGGTACTTGTTGTAGCAGTAAGCCGCTACACCGCCGGCCAAAAATCCGCCGAGAACGCCCATGTTCAGTTCCACCTTGTCATCGATGAACGGCATGGCGGCGGGCACTTTGGCCAGTACCCCCACCAGCACCTGGTAAGCCAGGACCGCCGCCAGGGCGGCAATCGCGTCCCCCGCAAAACCAATGGCGACACCCACCGCAAAAATCAAGGCCAAGTTACCGAGAATCGCAGTGCCGCCGG
Organism: Brevibacillus sp. WF146; assembly: GCF_001673705.2. Taxonomy (NCBI): domain Bacteria; kingdom Bacillati; phylum Bacillota; class Bacilli; order Caryophanales; family Paenibacillaceae; genus Brevibacillus; species Brevibacillus sp. WF146. The sequence goes on along the minus strand of NZ_CP109943.1, from coordinate 222,056 downwards.
CATTGAGGAAGGGAGCGACGTACGTGTTCAGAAAGCCGCCCACTGTGGAGCCGAGCGGGATGTTCTTCTCGTAGTCGAGAAGACCGATGGACACCAGCAGCGCCGCTGCCGGCAGGACGGCTACCGGGAGCATGAGTGCTTTCCCGAGCCTTTGCAGAAAAGCAAGCATAGAGAAAACCTCCTTGGGATGAAAGTGATATTCAGAAAGCCGCTCTCCGGCGGAGTTCAGAAAGGAGCGATAAAATAAGGACACAGCCGGAGAGTGACTCGTCTGACGAATGGAGAATAACAGATGAAAACGTTTGCAAACGGGTGACGGCAAAACCGGTGATTCGGTTTTGCCTTTCAGTTAACGGGATACCTCTTCTGCCGTGGACAGAGAGAGCGTGTTCCACGGAGGATATACCTGTTACATCTTACATTCTTTGTCGAAAAGCTCCTTGATGGCCGCGGCCACTTCTTCCTCGTCGGCGCCGTCTACCTGTACGGTCAGTACGTCGCCCTGTGCGGCTCCCAGCGTCATGACGCTGAGGATGCTGCGGCCGTCCACCTGTTTGTCTCCTTTGGCCAGCGTGACGGTCGACCGGGATTGAGAGGCCCGGCTCACCAGCAGGGCTGCCGGGCGGGCGTGCAGCCCGCCTTCCGCCGTGACGGTTACCTGAAACTGAATCATGCTGTGCCTCCTTTTACCACGACGTTCATCAGAGGCTCCTGACCGGCATGCACGTTGGGCGGGGCGACCACCTGTTTCTCGGCGACCACATCGCCGTTGGTGATGACCACGGGCGTCACCGTGGCGCATCCTGCCTGCCGGATCGTTTCCAGTTGAAATTCGATCAGCTTGTCGCCGGCTTTTACCTGATCGCCGACGGCCACAAACGGCATAAACCCTTCCCCTTTCAATTTCACCGTATCAATGCCGATGTGCATGAGAATCTCCAGGCCGCTGTCGCTGGTCAGGGCGATGGCGTGATGGGTGGGGAACAGATGGGTTACTTTCCCGTCGACGGGGGAGACGAGCACCCCTTCGGTCGGGTCGATCGCTACGCCGTCGCCGACAACCTGCTGCGCGAAGACCGGGTCGGGCACTTCGCTCAACGGCACCACCACGCCCGTCAAGGGGGCCAGGATCGTCACTTCTTGCTGCTTTTTTTTGCGGGAAAACAAACTGCGTAACATAAGCTCCTCCTTTTGCGTCTGCTGTACGAAAAAAGGCATGAACGGGGAATCCATGCGGCATTCTTGCTATGTCCGCATGCTCTCACCGCTCATGCCTAGTCGAACTAGTAACACGCAGGTATTGATTCTGTTCATTCGCAGGGCTGCTGGGTCAGCCGGAACACGTGCATCGCCATGTACCCGATCTCATCTTCGGGTACGTTCATGTCCAGCCGCTTCGAGATGTGCCGGGCCAATTCCTCGGCCACGGCGTAGGCCTCCGGAGCGGTCTCCTTCAACCGGTCCAACAGCGGGTTGTGAATCGATTTCTGCTGCCGGATCCGTTCGCAGGCAAACCGCAGATGCGTGATGAGGCGGACGTAATCGATCGTGTTGCGTTCGATGGATCTGCCCGTCCGCTCCTCGATAATGCCGACCAACTCGGTGATGATGTTGGTGAATTGGACCGCTTTGCTCACCGGCATATAGCTGACGGCAGAATGGATGTGCAGCGCCAGAAAGCCGATCTCGCTCTCCGGTATCTCCAGGGAAAACGCCGATTTGATCATCTCGGCCGCTCGTTTGGCCAACGCGTATTCCTTGCTGTACAACGTCTGTATCTCAAACAGGAACGGGTTGACGATTTCCATGCCGTTGCGCAGGCGGTACATGGCAAACTGGATGTGATCCGGCAGGGCGACATGGACGTGTTCGTTTACGTGCGGCGTGATTTCCTTGGCAATCAGGGCAATGATTTCTTCGGCGATCCCTACTACGGCCGGGTCCACCTGGCTGAGCAGGGTCCGGTACTGCTGCTGGTGGTTTTCATTTTCCAAGCGGAAGCGTTTTTCGACACGTGCGTCGTGGGGAAGGATGGTGTTCCCGGGTTTGGTGCCGAAGCCGATGCCTTTTCCGAACAGCACAATCTCCTGGCCGGAGCCGGGTTCTTCGACGAGAACGACGTTGTGGTTCAGAACGCGCGTGATCGTATACGGTTTTTCCTGTTCACGAGACACCCGTTACCACCCACCTTACCAACAAAGAAAGAGCTGAAAAAACCTTTTTTGGGTAAAAAAAGATCTTCTCAGCTCATGCCTGCATTACCAGTAACACGCTTATGTGAAAACGCTTCACTCCATTTTCATGATAACGCACCGGATTGCCGTTGTCAATCATGCAGGGAAAAGACGCGGGCGAAGCGAAATCGTTCCCTGCCGCACAAAAAAGGCGGAAGGCTGGGCAGCGTTCCGCGAAGGGTGTTTCCTATCTGGTAAACTTGTCTGCAATGGTGGAAGCGCAATACGCGTATGGTTTGATTTCCGCCCGGAAGTGGTTGGTTCTTGCTAGACTTAGCAATGACTGGATAAACTTACGGGTAGGACCGTTTTTGCCGATGTCAAAATGCAGGCTGATGGGGATGTCGATATTGCGTTCACGCAGATAGTGGCGCAGTTCGGAAGCCAACCCCACGGCGTAAAACGCCTCCTGGAAAATGCGCTGCTGAAGCGAGGAATAATGCCGTTCCTGAAACGTATGGTAAAAAAACTTCCCGCCGCGACCGTGACGGATCAGCGTGATGACGATGGCAAAGGACGTGCCGCGGTTCCGCAGTTTCGAGTCGGCGCCGACAATGATTTCGTACGTCCCGGCTGTCGAGGATACGGTTTGCTCGATGTTGGAAAAGACGGCTGCCTTGTCCAGAAGCCCGATCGTCGGACTGTGAAACCGGTCGAACAGGACGGGGCTAACAGGGGTTACTCCCACTCACATCCCCCCTCACAGAGGTTGTATACATTCGTGCGCTTACACTGTTAATGTATGTAAACACAAAGAGAGTATGTGAATGGAAGGAGACGAAACCTCGCGCGGAACTCGGCGTTCTTTCCGGAGACGCGGAGAGCGAGGCGGCGGATTGGTTGGGCGATTACAGGGCAGGCGGCTCCATGCCCATCTGGCTCCATTCTTCGCGTGCGGGTCCGTACACGCCCGGCACGCGAAGACCGGCCTGGCGCATGAGGACGGTCATCTGTCCGCGGTGATGGACCATGTGCAGGATCAGCAGGTACAGGGTGAGGCCGTTTGGCCATTGCTCGCCGTACATCTCGCGTACTTCCTGCAGGGTGGCGTCGCTCCATTGGGACTGGATGGCTTCTACAAAGGAAGCGCTGGTTTTGCGCCACGCTTCGGCGATGTCGCGGGCGGAGGACGGCACGGGCTGGTGCTCGTCGGCCGCTTCAAATTGCAGGCCGGTGCGGGACATCATTTCGTGAACGGTGGTCACGATGTGCCAAGCGATCCGGCCCAGCGTGCGATCTTCGGCAGTGACGCGCTGCTGCAGGGACTCGTCGGTACAGGCGTCGAGAATCCGCTGGGTCGCCTGCGCCTCGTTTTCCCATACCTGGACAAAAGACGAAATGCTTGAAAACATGAAGAACCCTCCCTCAATAAAGTGATAGGAACATTTGTTCTCTATTATACTCCAGGTTGGCAGGTTTTATCCAGTACCTTTCTGTAAAAAAATGAAGGAGGTTTGGTAACGATGATGAACAAGTACCTGCCCCAGGTGGAAGAAAACCGGAAAGCGTCCTACGAGGTGGACCCGGTCTTCCTCAATCGCTGGTCGCCCCGTTCGTTCAAGCAGGACCCGGTTCCCGACGAGGTTTTGTTCAGCCTGTTTGAAGCGGCGCGCTGGGCACCGTCGGCCAGCAACGAGCAGCCCTGGCGGTTTATCCTGGCCCGCAGCCGTGAGGATAAGGAGCGCTTTTACCCGTTCATCGCGGACGGCAACCGCGTCTGGTGCGAAAAAGCGCCGGTGCTGGCCCTGATCCTGTCCAAAACGGTCAACGTCAAGGGAGCGCACAACCGGGCCCATGCGTTTGATGCCGGCGCGGCATGGGGATACCTGGCCCTGGAGGCAACCCGGCGCGGTCTGATTACCCACGCGATGGGCGGCTTTGACCCGGACAAGGCACGCGAAGTGCTGGGCGTGCCGGACGAATACGAGCTGCACGCGGTAATCGCCATCGGCTACCAAGGGGAAAAGGACGCGCTGCCCGAGCATTTGCAGGAGCGGGAAAAACCGTCGGGACGCCGGGAACTGTCCGAGACTGTGTTTGAAGGGGTATTTGGACGCACGTGATGGAGATGCAGGAACACGAGACATACATGAGAGCCGCGATGGAAGAGGCGAAAAAGGCGGCGGCCATCGGCGAGGTGCCGATCGGGGCGGTCATCGTGCGCGGCGGGGAAATCGTCGGACGCGGCTACAATCTGCGGGAGACGCAAAAAGATCCCACCCTGCACGCGGAGATGATCGCCATCCGGGAGGCAAGCGCCCGGCTCGGCGGATGGCGGCTGATCGGCTGCACGCTGTACGTGACGCTGGAGCCGTGTCCGATGTGTGCGGGAGCGATTGTGCAGAGCCGCATCGAACAGGTGGTGTACGGGGCCCGCGACCCGAAGGCAGGATGCGCAGGCACCTTGATGAACCTGCTGGATGAGCCGCGATTCAACCACCAGGTGCCGGTAGTGGAGGGCGTGCTCGCAGAGGAGTGCGGCCAGATGCTGAAAGACTTTTTTCGCGGTCTGCGGAAGAAAAAACAGCCCGGTCAGGATTGAACCGGGCTGTCCTTCTGGATATGGCGGCGAAGTAGTTCCAATTCTTCCTCGCTCAGTTCCCGGTATTCCCCGGGCAAAAGCGTCGTGTCGAGATGAAGCGGCCCCATGCGGACGCGCTGCAGGTAGACCACCTGCAGGCCAAACGCGGCAAACATCCGCTTCACCTGATGAAATTTTCCTTCCATGATCGTGACCCGGACTTCCGAGACGTCGCCGGAGGAGAGAATCTCCAGTTTGGCCGGCAGGGTCGTAAAGTCCTCCAGCTCGACGCCCCGGGCGAACGCCTCCACGTGTTGTTCGGTGACGCGTCCCTGGATGCGGGCGAAGTACTCCTTTTCCACCTTCTTTTTCGGCGACAGCAGGTTGTGGGAGAGCTGTCCGTCGTTGGTCAGGAGCAGCAGTCCTTCCGTGTCGATGTCCAGCCGGCCGACCGGGTGTACCTTGTGGCCCCACTCGTACGGCAGGAGATCCACCACCGTCTCGTGCAGGTTGTCTTCCGTGGCGGAGACGACGCCGGGCGGCTTGTTCAGCATGATGTACAGCCAGCGTTTGTAGTTGAGCGGTTCCCCCTCGACCGTGATCTCCTGCTCTTCCGGTATCACGTGCATGCCGGGGTCAGTGGCGAGGGAACCGTCTACTTCCACCAGCCCTTGCTTCACCAGTTGTTTCACTTCCTTGCGCGTCCCCAATCCCATGTTGGCGAGGACCTTGTCCAATCGCTCTCGCTTCAATTGAATTCCCCGTTTCTCATCGTTTTCGCTGTGCTGTTACTATATTGGCCCAACGCCGACGGCAAATCAAGGGGTGGCATGGATTTACTCTTGCGCTTTGGACGATCTTTTGCTATATTTAATTTTGTTTCAAGCACACAGTGGAGAGATACCCAAGTGGTCATAAGGGGACGCACTCGAAATGCGTTAGGCGTCGTGAGGCGTGCGTGGGTTCGAATCCCACTCTCTCCGCCATACAGATTGCAAGCTAAGCACAGGTTGGCAGAATCGTCCAGCTTGTGCTTTTTTATTTCCATGATTTTAACCATTTTGTAACTATTATACAAATAAAAGGATATAAAATGGAATTACATACCGAACAAGTATTACCAAAAATATTTGGATATTTCCTCTGGCTATGTTGTTTCAAACCCAATAGCTGGTTATGATATTATCCCCTTTAAGTAGACAGTAAAGGATAAGCCCCTTTACAGTTTACTTGGAGGGGATTTCTTTATGGGGAAAGTAAGGCAGACATTCCCACTGGAAGTGAAACTAAGAGCCATACAACTATACGAAGAGGATGGAATGGGATCGAAAGCTATCGCAAAAGAACTTGGGCTCACTTGCCACAAAATTGTCCTGAGATGGGTGAAGCATTACCAAAACGAGGGTTTTTCCGGACTTGAGGAAAAACGCGGTAAAAGCATAGGCCCGTATACAGGAAGACCAAGGAAACGTCCCTTAAGCTTAGAAGAGGAAAATATGAGGTTACGAGCGGAGAATGAATATCTAAAAAAGTGGCTTGGACTCGAAAGGCGGTGAAGAATCAAAGAGGACAAACCAAAGCCTACGCCATCATAAAGGAACTGTCTGAAAGATATCCGATTCTTTTGCTGTGTTCCCTCGCAGGTGTTTCGCGAAGTGGTTATTACAAGTGGGTAGCCCGGCAACAGGATCTGTCTCGCAAGATGGTGGAGAATGAGGATTTGAAGGCAAAGATTTTGGAGTGTCATCAAGAGGTAAACAAAATATACGGTTATCTTCGAGTAAAGGTGTGGCTTCGCCAAAAGTATGGGATTCATGTGAATCATAAGCGGGTGTATCGACTCATGAGGGAACTAGGCATCCAGGCTTGCATTCGGAAGAAGCGAAAACATTTCGGCCGCAAAGAGAAGGTCGTGATTTCCGAAAACAAACTGAACCGTGAATTTACTGCTTCACGTCCGAACGAAAAATGGGTAACGGATATTACTTACGTAATCTTCAATGGACGCCGACTGTATCTATCCGTGATTTACGATTTATTCAACAACGAAGTTGTTGCCTACAAAATGAGTAAGAGGAACGATCTGAAACTAGTGATAGACACAGTAAAGGCAGCCATAAAAAAAGGAGATGTGAGTGGGGTCCTGTTGCATAGCGATCAAGGATTCCAATACACATCCCGACAATATAATCACCTACTCCAACAATATAACATCACAGTGAGTATGTCCAGAAAAGGAAATTGTCTGGACAACGCTTGTATCGAGAGTTTTTTCAGCCATCTGAAATCAGAGTGTCTGTATTTGCACAACTTCCAAACGGATGAAGAAGTACAAAACGCCATTCGTAGCTACATTCGTTTTTACAATCACAAACGTTTTCAGTCCCGTTTAAACAACCTGAGCCCGGTACAATACCGAGCTCAGGCAGTTTAAAACTATAGGGCTTGTTAAAGTCTGTCTACTTGACAGGGGTAAGACCATTATTTTACGGGTTTAGTTTTAAATGACTTACAGTCTTCACTCCAAGGGAAAGGTGATGCCGTTTCGTGTCGAACCGCGAGATGCTTTGCTTTGGTAGCAACTACGCTGGTTCTGGGGATCCATCGTGAGCGATTGAACTATAAAAAAACAAAAAATACCTAGTTATACTAAATCTTACAAAAAAGGTTTACATATCTTTTCTGTTGTGTTATATTTTGGAACTAGAAGGGAGAGGTTGGTAAATCCTCCAAAGACATCCCTGGTGAATAAACTAATTATTCGGAAACTACGTTCCCAAAAGACTGGGAATGTAGCAACAACCTATGCCCCTTTACCAAATCAAAATAAGGAGTGGTTTTATGAGGTTTTCTAAGTGTTTTAAAAACTCATTGGCTTCATTGTTAGTAATGTCTACTCTATTTTTGAATATTGGATTTACAGAAGCGAAAAATAACCATCATAATCCAGTGATTGCAAAAAGTTATGATTTTCCTGTTAAACCTGGAAGCAATGAATGGAAGAATCTAAGTTCAAAAGAAGAAAAGTTGAAATTGACTCAGATTCCTGAAAACGATCTAAAAAATTTATCAACAAGTGATTTGATTGAGACGGTATTAAATTACCCTCTCATAAGTGATCTGTTTGTTTTTGATTCATATGAGCAAGGTTTTAAAGCTGTTTCTTCGAATTTTAATGGTCTTTCAGAGTTGGTTAAAAGAGAAGATGCAGGGACACATCTAATTCAAGCATATAGTGAACTTAAATCGTCTCAAAAAAAGAAAAAAGTAAGTGATGAGACAAGAATTAAATTAATGGTTTTAGAAATATTATTGACACAAAATGAATTTGCATCAAAACTAACACCAGAAGAACTAGAAAGTTTTCATGCTGAAACAAAAAATAAAATTGAAGATCATGTTTCTATTGCTGCAACACAATATGTAACAACTCCTAATGGAACAAAAGTTGAAGTAATGCAACTAGGAGAGCAACTAAGCTCTAGTGATAAAACAGCCATTGCAAACATGATAAAAGCTAGTTACCCTAATGCTGTTTTACTTAGTCCAGCTACTACAAATTATAATTGCCATTCTTATGCTTGGTATAGTCAATCTACTAGTAACACTTATTGGATGAATGATCCAAGCGCTTACTGGACTGATGGTAGTTATAAAAGAACTACTAATCCTGGAGTAGGAAACAAAATTTACTATTCAACTTCTGGAAATGAACATACGGGAGTAATAACTTCAAGAGTAGCCGGGCCACCTTCCAATGGAGATATGGCAGCCTTACTCACAGTAACTTCAAAATGGGGACAAGCTGGTTTATATAGACATAATGCTAAAGATTGCCCTTATTATGTTTCAGAATCAGCTATAAGATATTACTATAGATAGCCAATAAATTCTGACAAAATTAGAACCCTGCTCACCCGAATTAAGCGGTGTGCAGGGGTCTGTCAATGATTTTGTGTAAACTCCAATAGCCGTTAGGCTCAGCGGAGATATGGTTGAACTCGCTCCGGAAACTGAACGGACAGTTGTAACAGAATTTGGCCCCAGTTCTGAACTCTCCCCGTCCACTTTCGTAACACATCCATGGTTGCCAGGTAGAGCATTTTGAGCAGGGCTTCGTCTGTAGGGAAAATGGCTTTTCCTTTGGTGACCTTTCTGAGTTGGCGATGGTAGCTCTCAATGACATTGGTTGTGTAGATCAGTTTGCGAATTTCGGGTGAGTACTTGAAGAAGGTGGAGATTTCCGCCCAGTTCGTACGCCAGGAACGGACAATAAGGGGGTACTTTTGTCCCCACGTCTGCTCGAATTGATTCAGTTCTTCCAAGGCGGCCTCTTCCGTGGCCGCTTTATAAATCGGCTGCAGGGCCGACGTGATCTTCTTGATGTCTTTGTAGGAAACGTATTTGATCGAGTTGCGAATCTGGTGGATGATGCACTTCTGGATTTCCGTGATGGGATAGCAAGCGGAAATGGCCTCGGAGAAGCCGCGAAGATTGTCCACACAGGTAATGAGGATGTCTTGCACGCCCCGGTTTTTCAACTCGTTTACGACATGAAGCCAGAACTTTGCCGATTCATTTTCCCCGATCCAGATGCCAAGTACATCTTTGTGGCCTTCCAAGTCAATGCCAATGGCCATGTAGGCGGCTTTGTTGACGATGGCACCGTCTTGTTTCACCTTGAAGTGAATGGCATCCAGGAACACGACCGCATATACCGCCTGCAAGGGACGGTTTTGCCATTCTTTGATCAGGGGGACGATCTTGTTGGTCACGTTGGAGATGAGGGTAGGAGAAACCTCGATGCCGTAGAGCTGCTGCAGGTGATCCTGAATGTCGCGGGTAGAAACACCCTTGGCATACATGGCAATGATTTGGTCTTCGATACCCGTCACGTTCGTTTGGTTCTTTTTGACGATGGTCGGCTCAAACTCACCGGCCCGGTCACGCGGAATCTGAATGTCCACATCGCCGTACTCGGAACGCACCTTTTTCTTGCTGTAGCCGTTCCGGCTGTTGGTGGTTTTCTTATTTTTCGTGTCGTGCTTGGCGTAGCCAAGTGACGTCTCCAGTTCGGCTTCCAGCATTTCCTGAAGGGTCTCGGCAAACAACTCCTTCAAGGCCGACTGGACGTCTTCCACCGATTGCATGTTCTTTTCCTTGATCCACTGCTTCAGTTGCTCTTTGGACATCAGGCTCATGGGCTCTCCCAACCTTTCTTTGAATTCATTGTACCCTATTTTGAAGGTTAGGAGTTTACACAAAATAGTTTATAGACTCGTGTGCAGGGTTTTTTGCTCTTCCGAACGAGGGGGAGAGTGAAGTGTCATTATCCAGAGAACAGATCACATTTATGAATCGGTACAGTCCATTCATTACGGAGGAGCAGCTCAGGTATCATATCCAAGCACGGCTGAGGCAAATCAGCATTCACCTGCCTAAAACCACCATGAAAGTCCTAGATGTCCTTTTAGAACGAACTCATTAAAAGCCCAGGGAGTAGATTTGCACATGAATGTAATCAGTAACAGCAAGGGTTCTTCAAGTTCATGTATATCAATTTGTACATCAGCGTGATTTTCTACCTATAAACAATCCTATAGGACTGTGACAATCAAATTTACTTAGTGGTGGAAGGTTTGTAGGCATCAGTTTTTATGACAAATACAAATTCCTGTGTTCGGTCTTCCCATTTACATACTAAGCGAAAACCTCGGATTGTCCCGCCTGGTTTATAATCCGAACTGTTAGAACTCAAGCGGGCATAAATGTTTTCATTAAGATTAAAGGTTGCTGATTTATTATTAAATTTGATGTTTACTGGCTGTTGCTGCGCTGGTTGACTTTTATATTTAAAAACGCCATCTGTATTAAGAATACTCTCCCTTAATTCATATGATTTTGGTTCCTTATTAAAAGAAATATATACGGTCTCACCAAGCTTGACGTAAGGAATCTTTATCTCAGGATCATTCATAATGGATTGGAAAAGTGAAGTATCTTCAAAATCAACTGTATCTAATGTTCTTGACTTTATTGTAGAGCTGATATTATCGTTTCCGACTTTCAGAGTGATCTCTGGAACAAAATTTGAATTCTCGCTATTCATATGATTACAAGCAGAAAAAAAAATCATAATAAACGCACTCAATGTCAATAAATATATTTTTTTCATTTTCATTCCTCCACTTCTTTTTAATCATGCCCAAATATGTAATTATTATACAATGAATCATTTGTGGATGTTGTCGAGACATACCAAGAAAAGGAGGAAATCTATGTTGTCTATTGATTTTAGCACAGTGTTCATCGGACTTCCATCGTTCGAGATTGTCAATTGGGAACGCCATTCTGAGTTGCATTGGACAGCTTACCTAGAGCCTGTTCATGAGCTTGCTGGATCTATTCTCGTGACCGTCCTTCCATAACTTCCAGGTATGGCCGGAGAGTGCATCCATCAGGTTCAGGTCATACGTATGCCCCTTTTGAAGAGCAAATTCATCCAGACAAATCACTTCGGGTGCTACGTGATGCTCGGGTTGAGCCAAGCGTTCCGTAGCCACTTGGTAGTACTAACGCAAGGGTTGTATAGGGGATGTCAAGTTGTTTGGAAACGGAGAGGATATCCCGGTTACTACACATCTGGACACTCATTTGTTGGTACGCTTGTGTGGCGATCCCACGGCTAGGGACCCCTTCCCACTCTACCGTCCACGAGAGGTCACAAGACAAACAACGCTGGCAGTATATGGGGACTGAGACGTAGACTGTACCCCATGAGGGGACAAACCGATGGCGTAAACGACGGCGACCAGAACGGGCATGGTTAGTGTTTTTGGAGTGACAAAGGGGGCAAAAGGAAAGTCTACAGAGCGAAACGATAAGCAGATTGCGGTTCTGACCGCAAAAGCGCAAGAGATCAAAGGCGAGATGAAGCGTGTGAACGTCGAGCTGCGCCGGATCCAGGAGCGATTGCGGTACTACGCCGAACAGCAGCAGCGGATCGCCGAACGCGCTCGTTTTGAAAAGCAGATTCGGGAAAAACTTGGCCGCCCCAGAGTCGAGGTGAAAGAGGTAACAAATTCTGGAGACGAAGCGCAGGTATTGGCAGCTTTTGAGATCATCGACTATGATCACCACAATCAAATCCGTGCCATTTATGCCGGAAATCTGGTGTTCACATTGCGTAACGTATTCTTTCTTGCATGGGAAATACAGGGGGTTGAAGTGAAGAGAAAAATGGAGGCGCAATAATGTTTTTATTCACGACACCCAATCACAACAGGATGGACGTGGACACCATTAAAAAAAATTACATATTGATTTATTGTCCGCATAAAATAACAATATAGTTATATGATCATAATGTATGGGAGGCAGCCATGACCGATCACTTTGAAACCATCGCTGACGCGTTGAAAGCCCTCGCCGATCCCACCCGGCTGAAGATCATTGCCTTGCTGCGCGTACGCGAGTGCTGCATATGCGAGCTGGTGCCGATCTTCAACATTTCCCAACCGGCCGTGTCGCGGCATATGAGCCGCCTGAAAACGGCTGGTCTGGTGCGGGAGACGCGAAAGGGGCAGTGGGTGTTTTATTCGTTGAACGAACATAGACTGGAGGAAATCGGTTTCCATCTGCGTCATCTGCCCGATATGTCCGGTCCCCTGAAAGAGTTGGAGGACAAAGGGCTGTTGGTCACATGCGAGTAAAACCGGAAGGAGTGAATGAGCGAGTGGCCGGGGGTGTGGGGAAGCAATTGTCTTTCCTTGATCGTTATTTGACTGTGTGGATTTTCGCCGCCATGCTTGTCGGAGTGGGGGCGGGTGTGTTCCTCCCCGATGTCGTCGCCCGTCTCAATCAGTACCAGGCAGGGACGACATCCATTCCGATCGCGATCGGGCTGATTTTGATGATGTATCCGCCGCTGGCGAAAGTTCGTTACGAAGAACTGGGGCGCGTATTTCGAAACGGAAAGGTCCTGGCCCTGTCGCTCGTGCAAAACTGGATCATCGGTCCGGTCCTCATGTTTGTGCTGGCCCTTGTCTTTCTGCAGGGGTACCCGGAATACATGGTGGGGTTGATCATGATCGGCTTGGCCCGCTGCATTGCGATGGTGATCGTCTGGAACGATTTATGCAAAGGAGACACCGAATATGCGGCGGGGCTGGTCGCGTTCAACTCCATCTTCCAGGTGCTGTTCTATTCCGTGTATACGTATGTGTTTGTAACGGTCCTGCCCGGCTGGTTTGGCCTAAAGGGCATGGTGATCGACATCACGATGGCGGAAGTGGCCAAGAGCGTGTTCATTTACCTGGGCGTCCCGTTTCTGGCGGGCATGCTCACCCGCTTCCTGCTCGTCAAGGCAAGGGGGCGTGACTGGTATGAACGCGTGTTTATCCCGAAAATCAGTCCGATCACCCTGCTTGCCCTGTTGTTTACCATCGTCGTGATGTTTGCCCTGAAAGGGGAGGTCATCGTTCAACTGCCGCTGGATGTCATCCGCATCGCGATTCCCCTGCTGATCTATTTTGTCGTCATGTTCTTCATCTCGTTTTTCATGGGGAAAAAGGCAGGCGCGGATTACCCCGTGACGTCAACCCTGGCGTTTACGGCGGCGAGCAATAACTTCGAACTCGCCATCGCCGTGGCGGTCGGCGTCTTTGGCATCCACTCGGGTGCGGCGTTTGCGGCCGTCATCGGACCGCTCGTCGAGGTGCCGGTCATGATTGCCCTCGTCAACGTCGCCCTCCGGTTTCGGCAAACGTTTTTTCCGCACAAGTCCCCGGTGTGAACGAACCGGAATCACGAATAAAGGAGAATCGGAATGAACAAAAAACCGCTCGTCTACTTTCTTTGCACCGGAAACTCCTGCCGCAGCCAGATGGCGGAGGGATTTTTGAAAGCGTTGGGCGCAGACCGCTATGAAGTGCGCAGCGCCGGTTTGGAAGCGCACGGCCTAAACCCCCACGCGGTACAAGTGATGAAAGAAGCCGGTGTCGACATTTCCGGCCAGACGTCGGACGTGATTGACCCGGAGGTGCTGAACCGCGCCGATTACGTCATTACGCTGTGCGGCCACGCAGATGAACACTGCCCGGTGATTTCCAACAAGCATGTGGTCAAATGGCACTGGGGCTTCGACGACCCGGCCAAAGCCTCCGGTACCGAGGCGGAGATCATGGACAGCTTTCGCAGCGTCCGCGATGCCATCAGGAACCGCATCGAACGGTTTCTGAGAGAAGGCGAATAACCCGAGAGAGAGCATTCAGGAAAAACCAATCACTTCCCCGTCCGCAGGGAAGTGATTGGTTCGTTTTTTCAGGCCGTGCAGCAGCTTTTGTCGGTTTGGATGCTGCGGACGTCGGCGTCCTGTTTGGTGTAGAAAAATTCCCACTCGTTGCCGTCGGGGTCCACGACCCAAAACTTGTCTTGAACGGCATAGCAGCAGGTCGTATCGGCCTCCACTTTGGCAATCGGCAGGCCGGCATCCTCCAAACGCTTCTGGTGAACGAGGACCTCGTCCGCCCGCTCCACCTGAAACCCGAAGTGATTCACCTGATTGCCGCTGACGGCGTCGACGAGGTTCAGCGTCAGATTCAAACCGGGAGCATCGAGCAAAAATTTGGCGTAGTCCGCCTTTTTCTTTACGGGATCGGTTCCGAACAGCTTGCTGTAAAAGGCGACCGATTGGTCCAGATCGGTGACGTTGATGCCGACATGCACGTACTTCATGGCAGCTCCTCCTAAATCAAATATTTTTGAAATAAACATCAAAAAAATTTGATGAAAAGAGAAAAAAAATCAGCAGCAGCCGCTGCGGCGAAAGATGCAGCACAGTTCGTCGGAAAGCAGGCGGTTTACTTCCGCGTGGTTCAAGCTGTAGTAATTCCAGACCCCGTCCGATTCCCTGGTGATCAGTTCAGCGTCCAGCAGGATTTTCAGGTGGTAGGAAAGTTTCGATTGCGCCATCCCCATCACGTCCGCCAGATCGCAGACGCACACGCTGCCCCGCCGGGTGAGTTCGTGCATGATTCGCAGGCGCTTGCTGTCCGCCAATGCCTTGAATTTGGCTTCGTACTGTTCAAAGAAGGCGTCGGTAGGTTCAATGGCTGCCTGAGGCTGTTTCATGGTGTCGTCCCTTTCATCAATTTTTTTTGATGTAATAAGCATACACCCTGCGGTTTTTCGCTGTCAAGAGATGACACTTCGCCAGTTTGATCGCCTCCAATTTTTTTTCTACAATCATTTCCAAACGAAGGATTTCGATACAGGAGAGGCTGATTGCCTCCCATGTTCCATATTGTGTGATGACTGAAAAGGGGGGCCTCATGGAATCCATCTGGAAGTGGATCAAAAAGGGGAATACGTCTTCCGCCACGGCAGCGGTGGGAAATGCCGGTTTGGCCCTGGTGAAAGGGGCAGCGGCCTTTATGAGCGGAAGCGGGGCGATGTTTGCTTCGGCCATGCACTCCGTTGCCGATGCCGTCAATCAAGGGTTTGTCTTCGTTGGCAGCGTGCTGGCGGAAAAAAAGCCGACTCCCCGCTTTCCGACCCGGGAGTGAAGCGTTTCACTCCCGCCTTTTCCGTGGTATCCGTCTAGCCGATCAGCGATCCGATGACCGGATAGCGGAACGGTCTGTCCTGCAGCGCGTAAATGATCCCCTTGATCGGATAGTAGAGTGCCATAAAGCCGAATGCCAGCAGGAACGGGATACCGATCAGGACAAACGACAGCGCCCAGGAAATCGAGAGGAGTACGCTCATGATGATATGAAACAGCAATGCCTGCAGGGCCAGGTTTTTTACGTTCCGGTCCTGCATCAGCAGCCAGACAACCAGCGGCACCAGGATTGGCGCGAAAAACGTGCTGGCATGGGTGATCGCCTTGACTCCCTTGTGATCCATTTTGCTACCTCCCTGTCGTGATGAACATTCATGACTGCTACTTTATTGTACCTCATATTTCCAAATCCCCCCAACCGGCGCAAGCGCGATCGGCAGGTCAGACCGGAGACGGAGGGATTGCGGCAGGCCGACACGCATCATTCGCGCCGCTCAGGTGTTCACAAAACCTCCACTTGCGATGTGATTGCAATCACAGTGAAAAAGATCGCAACGCCTTATACTAAAGGCGTCACGAATGATCACGGAATCATCGAGGAGGAGCGAACATGCTGAACCGACATACAATAGAAATCATCAAGTCGACTGTTCCTGTACTTAGGGAACATGGTAAGGCGATTACGACCCGTTTTTACAAGATGATGTTGACCAACCATCCGGAACTGCTGAATATATTTAACCACGCCAACCAAAAACAGGGGCGTCAGCAGACGGCGCTGGCCAACACGGTCTATGCGGCGGCGGCCCACATTGAAAACCTGGAAGCCATTCTGCCGGAAGTCAAGCGAATCGCCCACAAACACCGCAGTTTGGGCATCAAGCCGGAGCACTACCCGATCGTCGGGAAAAACCTGCTCGCGGCGATCAAGGACGTGCTCGGCGACGCGGCGACCGACGAGATCATCAACGCGTGGGCGGAAGCGTACGGCGTCATCGCCGACGTGTTCATCAGCGTGGAGGAAGAGATGTACCGCGAAGCGGAGCAGGCGCCCGGCGGCTGGCGGGATTTTCGCAACTTTGTCGTGGCCCGAAAGGTGAAAGAGAGCGACGTGATTACCTCGTTCTACCTGAAACCCCAGGACGGCGGCCCCATTTCGACGTTCCAGCCGGGGCAGTACATCAGCGTGAAGCTGGCGATTCCGGGCGAAACCTATACGCACATCCGTCAGTACAGCTTGTCGGACAGCCCTGGCAAGGATTACTACCGGATCAGCGTCAAACGGGAAGATGCCGCGGAAGGCAGACCGGCGGGCATCGTCTCCACCTACCTGCACGACCACGTCCGGGAAGGAGACGTGCTGCCCATCAGCGCGCCCGCAGGCGACTTCGTGCTGGATACGTCAAAAGAGACGCCGGTCGTCCTGCTGAGCGGGGGCGTCGGCCTCACCCCGCTGGTCAGCATGCTGAATACGCTGGTGGAGCGGCAGCCGCAGCGGCGCGTTCACTTTATCCACGCCGCGCGCAGCAGCCGGACGCACGCGCTGAAGGAGCACGTGGCCGCGCTGGCCGATCGGCACGAGGCGCTGACCTTCCATGTAGTATATTCGCAGCCGACCGAAGACGACCGGGCCGAGCGCCGTTTTGACAAGGAAGGCTACATCGACCTGCCGTGGCTGCAGTCGATTCTGCCCGACAACCAGGCCGATTTTTACTTCTGCGGACCGGTGCCGTTCATGAAAACCGTCTACCGGGCGCTGCAAGACTGGGGCGTGCCGGAAGAACGCATCCACTTCGAATTCTTCGGGCCGATGGGCAGCCTGAACGCGTAACGAATCGTGATCCCGGCAAAAATCCTCCGAAGCCGACGGAGGATTTTTTGCTGTGGATTTTTTGCTGTTTTCGACACCGCGCTGGTGTGCTGGCCGCGGAGCCTGCGCCGCAGCCGTTCTGCCCGGCCGGGACCGCCGTGCCCCTTGATACGGTGAGCTCGGATCGTACATACTGGTAACGTGTGAATCTAGTAACGGACGGGAGAACAAGTCATCATGAAAGCTCATCGGTCGTTTTCATGGAAAAAGGAACTTCTCGCGGGGGTTACCACGTTTTTCACCATGGCCTACATCATGGTGGTCAACCCGCTGATTCTCGCGGACGCCGGGCTCCCGTTTGAACAGGGATTTACGGCGACCATTATCGCCACCATCGTGGGAACCGCGATCATGGGATTGTGGGCCAACTACCCGATCGCCATCGCGCCGGCGATGGGGCTGAATGCGTACTTTGCCTACTCGGTGGTCAAAGCGGAGGGCGGACTGACGTATGCGATCGCCTTTTCCGCCGTGTTTGTGGCGGGGGTGCTGTTTGTGCTGCTGTCGCTGACACCGCTGCGTTCCAAATTGATCGAGGTCATCCCGGACAATCTGAAACACGCCATCACCGCCGGGATCGGCCTGTTTATCGCCTTTATCGGCCTGCGTTTGACCGGTCTGGTCACCGCCCACCCGACCAACCTGGTGACGCTGGGAGATCTTCACTCGCCAAAGGTTGTGCTGGCCTTGATCGGCTTGTTCGTCACCCTGGTGCTGCTGTCGCTCAATGTGAACGGCGCGCTGTTTTTCGGGATGGTGGCGACCGGGCTGATCGCCTATTTCACGGGTCAGCTCTCGTTTGAAAAGGGGATCGTGTCCGTGCCCACGCTGCCGGAGGGGCTGATCGTCTCCAATCCCGTACAGGCCTTTTCCGACGTCGTTCAATACGGGCTGTACGCGGTCGTCTTCTCGTTTTTGCTGGTGACCTTGTTTGACACGACAGGGACGGTGCTCGGCGTGAGCAAACAGGCCGGGCTGCTGGTGGACAACAGGCTGCCGCGGGCGGAGCGGGCGATGTTTGCCGACTCGGTGGCCACCTTGATCGGCTCCGTGTTCGGCACCAGCCCCACTTCGGCGTACATCGAGTCGGCCTCCGGAGTGGCGGCGGGCGGACGCACGGGGGTGACCGCTCTCGTGGTGGCCGTGCTGTTCGGCCTGTCCGCGTTTTTCAGTCCGCTCGTCAGCGCCGTCTCCGGCCTTTCCGCCATCACCGCGCCGGCCCTGATCGTCGTCGGTTCGCTGATGCTCGGCAGCGTGCGTCATATCCATTGGGAGGAGATGGACGAGTCGTTTCCCGCCTTTCTCGTGATCGTCAGCATGCCGCTTACCTCCAGCATTGCGACGGGGATCGCGCTCGGCTTTATCTCCTATCCGTTGATGAAGGCGCTCAGGGGCAAGTGGCGGGAGGCCCATCCCCTGGTGTACCTGTTTGCCGCTTTGTTTGCCTATCAATTGGCGTTTCTGCCGCACTAGCATGTCCGGCAGGCGCAAGGAAACTCCCCCGGTTCCCGTCGTTGCGGGAAGGAGGGAGTTTTTTGTTTTCCCGGCAGCGGGACCATGCCGGGCAGGCGATGCCGAGCGGGATGATGGCGACGCCAGTCCCCTGCAGCAGGCTGACCGGCTCTCCCGGGACAGCGCGGGAGGAGAAGACGGCCGTGGGCAGTTCGGCGGCGTGCGGTTGTCCATGTATGAAAAGGATTGGAACCTTTCTGCAAAAACGCCAGGAAGAGGTTTACGCTCTGCTTCCGCGTGGTAGGTAAAGAATGTCACCGATGTGAGCATCGTTCCCGGACGGCTGGAGATTTTCCCAGCGTGTGCAGAGTCGGAGGGAGCCTATGCCGTCCACCTCGGGAAAGGAAGCAGGCGAAACAAGGGGGAGGCCGTTGTTTACCAAGGTAAGAGACCGCTTATTTGCAGCACTGTTGTGCTTGTGCCTGATCCCGATACTCGTCGTCAGCTTTGTCAATTACGACGCGGCGAAAACGGCGGTGTACGAACAGTACGCCACCAGCATTCGCGAGCGTTTGCGGCACACGGACGAGCAGTTTTCGCTGTATGCCCAGCTTTTGCTGGACAGCGTCCAACGGCTGGCTGACGAACCGGCCGTGCGCGGAACGGAGGGACAGGTGGCGCTTTTGCCGCGCAGCGCACAAACGGCTGCGGCGGAGAAACTGTTCCGGGACTTTCAGCGCAGGAACCCCTCCGTCCGCAATGTCCATCTGCTCGCCGACGACGGTGGACGTCTCTCCCTGTTTCCCGACGCGCACTGGACGGGCGGAGACTTCCCCCGTCTGTCATGGTACCGCGACACACTGGAGGATGAGCGCGGCGCTCCCCGGCTGCTGCCTGGAGCGGAAGCGGGGGCCGATCCGTCCTGGCTGTACGCGGTGCAGCCGGTAACGAACGCGCAGGGGCGGCCGTTCGCCGTGCTGGTGGCGGAATGGAAGCCCGATCTCCTGGAAAGGTGGCTGAACACGGACACCAAGCGGCACCACTGCACGCTGCTGGTGTTTGCCTCAGACGGACACCTGCTGATTCGGGTCGAGCCGGAGCCATCGGGTGCAGGGCGGCAGGAGGAGTCCTATGCCGATTTGGGACGGATGCACAATGCGGGCCAAACGGAAGAAGTGCGGTATGACAGCCGGCTGAACGAGATGGTGCACCTCTTTCGATACGTGTCCCCGCATACGGGAAACACCTATGTGGAACTGCTGCCGGCCGCGGCGATTGACCGTCATCTCGGCCGGCTGGAGCTGATTTTGCTGATCGGCACGCTGCTGGTGGTGCTGTTTGCCGCCATTGTGGCCCGGCAGGTCGCCCGTTGGATTGACCGGCCGATTTCCACCCTCGTCGAAGCGACGGAGGCCTTGCAGAAAGGGGATTTTTCCATTCGCGTGCCGGTGGACGGGATGGAGGAGCTGTCGCGCTTGGGAAACAAGTTTAACCAGATGGCTGAACAGTTGGACACGCTGATCCGGCGGGAACGGGAGTACATGCAGAAAGGGATGGACCAGATCGTCCGCAGCTTTTACCTGGCCGTCGAGATGAAAGATCCGTACACGGCCGGCCACAGCGAGCGGGTGACCCGGTACGCGCTGCTCATCTACGACTATTGGGATGACGCGAAAAAACGAACGATTTCCCGGAACGATCTGCGTTATGCCGGGCTGATGCACGATATCGGCAAGGTGGCCATTCCCGACCGGGTGCTGTTGAAGGAAGGCAAGCTGAATGACGAGGAGTACGAACTGATCAAGCTGCACACCACCATCGGAGCCGACATCGTGGAACGGATCGAGAGCCTGGCCCACGTCAGTCCCGGCGTCCGCCATCATCACGAGCGCTGGGACGGAAACGGGTATCCGGACGGACTGAAAGGGGAGGACATTCCCCTGCTGGGGCGCATTCTGGCCGTCGCCGACACCTTTGACGCCATGACATCGACGCGTTCCTACCGCAAGGCGATGACGGCAGAAGAAGCGTATGCGGAAATCGTCCGCTGCTCCGGCACTCAATTCGACCCGGAGATCGTCCGTGCGTTTTGCCGGGCGTATGAGGCGATTGCCGCGGCCATGACTTCGCCCGACGCCAGGAATGATGTGCAGACAACGGCGGCCAACGTCACGTAAGGGGACCCTTTCCTGTTATGGATGGCTTTTTGCCTTGCGATCATTCCTGTTCTTTGGTATGCTAATTGTGCCGTGCTAGACGGGGAGGTTGCGGTGCCCTGTAACCTGCAATCCGCAATAGCAGGGTCGAATTCCTATCAGAGGTCTTCTCATGTAAGGCTGCCATATGGGCGGCGGTGTTGAGGATCGGGTCCTGTGCAACGCGAACCCATGAACCTGGTCAGGTCCGGAAGGAAGCAGCCATAAGTGGATCATCGCGTGTGCCGCAGGGCAGCCTGGTCTGAGCTGCCTCCATATGTAACGCTTGGATGGGGAGTATCGAAGATAGGTGCACGGTCTTCTCCAGGAAAGTCGAGTGGCCTGTTCGTGAGGAACAGGCCACTTTTTGTTGATTTCTGACGATCCCTAGCGAAACATTTCCTTTCAGAATCCTTCTGTTCAGGCAGGTCATTCCTGATGGGGTGACGAATGTGTAGAGAGCGGTGATTGCCTGTAAAAACGTCAAGGGTCAGGGGGGACAAGCTGTGAGTGCATCATTCTCGTTACATCTCGCCGGTTCGTCCAAACGATTGCAGAAATTTTTGCAATACTTCCCGACTGCCGTATTTCTGGTGGCGCAAACGGGATGTATCGTGGAAGTGAATGAACAGCTTCTTCGCGTCACCGGGTACCAACGCGGAGAACTCGTGAACCAGCCGTTTCACGTCCTGCTGCCGTACCGGGGTTCCATCGAACAACTGTATCAGGAACTGCTGCGCCGGGAAGCGGAGGCAGACATGCCGGCAGAGGTGGAATGGCGTGACAGGCAGGGCAGAAGCGGCAAAACGCCAGCCATGATTTTGGTGCAGCAGACGGAGGAGGAGCCGCTGTTTCTGGTTCACCTGTATCAGTTGACCAAAGAGACGGATTACGCGCTGTCGCAGCGGCTCATGGAAAAACTGACCACCGATACCAGCCTGGGGTTGTTCGTGCTCAACGAACAGGGACGGATCGTCGAAGCCAGCCATGCGGCCTGCAAACTCCTCGGAATGGAGCGGCTGCAAGTGCTCAACCGGCACGTGGACGATGTGTTTGTCGGCATTCCCGAAGAGCACCGCCTGATCAAGCGGGAGCTGCTCGACGGGGTGAAGCTGCACAATATCGCCACGTCCTGGACAAACGACAACCAGCGCTACGAATTGATCGTGGACGCCCATACGCTTCAGGACGAGGCCGGCAAAACCGCCGGTGCTTTCGTCCTGTTCAAGGATATTACCAACCTGCGCTCGTTTGAACAGAAAATCGAACGGAACGAGCGGCTGGCGATGATCGGACAAATTGCCGCCGGCACGGCTCACGAGATCCGCAATCCGCTCACGTCGATCAAGGGCTTTCTGCAGATGTTCCTGCAATCCTTCAGCGACAACGGCATGGAGCGGGAACGGACCTATACGGAAATCATGCTGACGGAGATCAACCGGATCAATTCGCTGGTGAGCGAATTTCTGCTGCTGAGCAAGCCGCGCGACGTCCAGTATTCCCTGGTCGATTTGAACACGGTGTTTGAGGAGATTCTCCCGATTGTGGAGTCGCAGGCGCTCCTGTTCGGCATCGACGTCCAGTTCTCCTCGCGGGGACAGCTTCCGCTGGTGGTGGGGGACACGGAACTGCTCAAACAGGTCTTCATCAACATCTGCAAAAACGGCATCGAGGCCATGGGGGAGCAGGGGACGCTGCACATTTCCCATCACATCGATCCGGACGGGGACAAGGTCAGCATCGACATCCACGACACCGGTCCGGGCATTCCGCTGTACATCATCGACAAAATTTTCGATCCATTCTTTACGACCAAGGAAGAGGGGACGGGGCTGGGGCTTTCCGTTTGTCAGAAAATCATTCACGACATTGGCGGCCAAATCCGCGTTTCGTCCAAAGGATACGGCACCACGTTTCACATCTTGCTCCCGTATCTCTGACAACCGTCATCCAGCCCGGCGTCCCGTCGTCCGCACGGGGCGTTTTCTTTGTAAGAGCAAGGGCGGATGGTGTATAATAGTTAGGATTCGGAAGAGGACTGTGCAGATTGGAGTGTCACACCATCATGGCTTATACCGCGCTGTATCGCGTATACCGACCGCAAACCTTTCAAGACGTGGTGGGACAAGAGCATGTGACGACCACTTTGCGCAACGCGTTGCGTGAAGGCAGGCTGTCCCACGCTTATTTGTTCAACGGTCCCCGTGGTACGGGCAAAACGAGTGCGGCCAAAATCATGGCCAAAGCGGTGAACTGCGAGCAGCCGCAGGACGGCGAGCCGTGCAACCAGTGCGCCACCTGCCGGGCCATTACCGATGGTTCCGTTACCGACGTGCTGGAGATTGACGCCGCGTCCAACCGCGGTGTCGAGGAAATCCGCGACATCCGCGACAAGGTGAAGTTTGCCCCCAGCGACGTCCGGTACAAGGTGTATATTATCGACGAAGTGCATATGCTGACGACGGAGGCGTTCAACGCGCTGTTGAAGACGCTGGAGGAACCGCCTTCCCACGTCATCTTTATCCTGGCTACCACCGAGCCCCACAAGCTGCCGGCGACGATTATCTCGCGCTGCCAGCGGTTTGATTTTCACCGGATTCCCCTGAAGGAAATGGTGAAGCGGCTCACATACATCTGCGAGGCCCAGGGAGTGCGGGTGGAACCGCAGGCCCTCCACCTGGTCGCCAAAATGGCCGAAGGGGGGATGCGGGACGCGCTCAGCCTGCTGGACCAAGCGATCAGCTACAGCAAAGACGAGGTTCGGGCCTCCGACATCATGCAGATTACCGGCACCGTCTCCCAGGGGCACTTTTCCGTTCTGGCCAAATACGTCGCCGAACGGGACGTGGCCCGGGTGATGGAGCATTTTGACCGGGTGATGGTGCAGGGAAAAGATCCCGAACAGTTTTTGCAGGATTTTCTCTACTACTACCGCGACATGCTGCTGTTCAAGACCGCTCCGCAGTTGGAAGAGATTGTCGAGCGGACGATGCTGGACGACCAGTTTGCCCAGGTGGCCGGGATGTACGCGCTGCCTGATGTATACGCCGCCATCGAAACCTGCAATCAGGCGTTGGCCCAGTTGAAGTGGTCCACGTACGCCCGCGTGCTGGTGGAGCTGACGCTGGTCAAACTGTGCCAGCCGGTCAAAGAGGCTGCCGCTGCGCCGGAGACGGCCGCGGCCGGAGGAGGAGAGCTGGCCGCACTGGCCAACCGGGTCCGTACGCTGGAGGAGCGGCTGGCCCAACTGATGCAGGGACAGGCGCACGCGAGCGCCCAGCCGCGAACGGAAGAGCCGCGCAGGGCGGAACCGCGCCGTCCGG
Source organism: Brevibacillus sp. WF146 (assembly GCF_001673705.2). Classification (NCBI taxonomy): domain Bacteria; kingdom Bacillati; phylum Bacillota; class Bacilli; order Caryophanales; family Paenibacillaceae; genus Brevibacillus; species Brevibacillus sp. WF146. The sequence continues at coordinate 197,897 of NZ_CP109943.1, read as the reverse complement.
CTGCCGCCGTGGGAAGTTCCCGCACGCCGATGAACAAGGTGCGAGAGGTGGCCAAGGCGGTTGATGAAGCACTGACCCGGCAGGTACGCGGGCAGTGGAGCCAGATTTTGGCCGATGTCAAAAAGATCAAGATTCAATATCAGGCCTGGTTGGTGAACGGGCAGCCGGCTGCTGCCGGCAGCGACGCCGTCGTCGTCACCTTTACCAGTCCCATTCACTGTGAGAAAACCATGGAGCCGGAATTGAAGGGCGTCGTGGAGCGGGTGATGCTGGGCGTTCTGGGGCGGCCGCTGCAGCTTCTCTCCGTGATGGAGGAAGAGTGGCAGAGCGTTTGCCAGCAGGCCGGGCAGGGAGAACAGCCCGCCCAGGAAGAGCAGGATCCGTTTGTCGCCGAGGCGATTCGCCTGGTCGGCGAGGGACTTGTCGAAGTGAAAGAATAAGCTGAACCGGCAAAATGAAGGAGGACACCCCGATGAAAAACATGCAACAAATGATGCGACAAGTGAAAAAGATGCAGGAAGAGATGCAAAAGGCGCAGGAGGCCCTGAAGGAAAAAGTGGTGGAAAGCTCTGCGGGGGGCGGTGCGGTAACCGTCAAGGCGAACGGCCACAAACAGATTGTCGACATCGCGATCAAGCCGGAAGTGGTCGACCCGGATGACGTGGAAATGCTGCAGGACCTCGTGCTGACCGCTGTCAACGACGCGCTGCGACAGGCCGATGAAATGATCGCCAAGGAAATGGGCCGATTTACCGGAGGATTGAATATTCCGGGTCTGTTCTAAGGAGTACGAGGCGATGTTCTATCCCGAACCGGTATCCAAATTGATCGAAGGCTTTATGAAACTGCCGGGCATCGGGCCGAAAACGGCCAGCCGCCTGGCGTTTTACGTGCTCAACATGAAAGAGGACGACGTGCTGGATCTGGCCAAAGCGCTGGTCAACGCCAAACGGCAGCTCCACTACTGCTCCGTCTGCAACAACATCACCGATATCGACCCCTGCCACATCTGCCGGGACAAGCGGCGTGACGCTTCCATCATCTGCGTCGTGCAGGAGCCCAAGGACGTGGTGGCGATGGAAAAGACGCGGGAGTACGACGGGTACTACCACGTCCTGCACGGAGCGATTTCCCCCATGGACGGCATCGGGCCGGAGGACATCCGCATCCCTGACCTCTTGAAGCGGTTGAGCGACGATCAAGTAAAAGAAGTGATATTGGCGACCAACCCGAACATCGAGGGCGAGGCCACCGCCATGTACATCTCCCGGCTGATCAAGCCGTTCGGCATTCGCGTGACGCGGATTGCGCACGGACTGCCGGTGGGCGGCGATCTGGAGTACGCCGACGAGGTGACGCTGACGAAGGCCCTGGAAGGTCGCCGGGAATTGTAGGACAAGAAAAAGACGGGGACTCCCTGTCTTTTTTCGTGTTCGCAAGAGATGGGGAGCGCGAGGACTTTTTTGTCTGGACAAGACATAGATTGAAGTAGGAGTGTGAGGAGATGCTGACAGGACCGGGGATGTCGCTGCGGGGCGGGACGGAGAAGCGCAGGTCTGCGCCTTGGGCGATTCCGCTGTTTGTCGGGTACTGGATCGTGTTTGCCGCCGAATTGATGATGCTCCGCTTTGAACGCGGACCGGATGGCCGGTGGATCGTGTCGACTGCAGAGGTTCCTGAGCTGTGGCTGTCGCTGACGGTGCTGGCCGTGGCGGTCTTCAGCTTTTTCGCGGCCATCGGCTTTGCCGTCAACGTCTGGCGGGACAGACGGCGGACGGCCTGGCTGCGGCATCGCCCCGCACCGGCGTGGGCGGATCTGCTGCATGTCGTCGCCTGGCTGCAGGTGTTTCACGCCTGCACGCTGCTGCTGTACGGCCTGGTACTGCCGCACCCCGTGTTTCCCGAGGGATCGGTCGGCAGCTTTTTCGAGTCGGCGTCGCTTCAACTGTTTATCCTGGTCGTGGTGCCTTTGTGGTTTCGCGGCCGGATGGACGAGATCGGCGTCTGCCGTCCCCGCCGCATCGGGCGCATGATCGCCGCGCTGGTGGTGGTGCTGCTGCTGATCACGCGGGTGTTGGACGCGGTCGTCACCACCCCGGTGGCCGACTGGTTCCACCTGTCGCTGGACTCGGAGCGGGAGCGGCAAATCGAACAGGAAATCGTTCAGGCCAAAGACGGCGATATCTGGGCGGTCGCTGCATCCGTGCTGGTCATCGGCATCCTGGTGCCGATTGCCGAGGAACTGCTGTTCCGCGGCGTGATTCAGACCTGCCTGGTTCGGCGCTGGGGCGCGTTTGTCGGCATTGTTCTCAGCAGCCTCTGGTTTGCGTTGATGCATGTGGATGTCGCCCTGCTGGCTCCGCTGTTTGTCATCGGCCTGTGCCTGGGCTACCTGCGGCATCGGTTTCAGTCCATCTGGGGGGCTGTCGTGCTGCATGTGATCAACAATCTGACCGGTGTGCTGCACTACTTTCACTGAAGGGGCGTGGGAGAAGTGAGTTTGTGGGGAAAACCGCGAGCGGCCGTCCATTGGGGGCCGGAGGCGTTGGACGAAGCCGTCGACCGCGCACGGTTGGATTGGCAGCACGCCCGTCATCTCATGGAAATCAGCGAGCCGGACAACGGGCTGGAGGATGCCATTTACTATTTGCAGTTGACGGAAAAGCGCTACATGTTCCTGCTCGCGCAAGCAAAACGGGAGCGGGAACGCCGGCACGCGCAGGGAGGATGAGTCATGAGTACGGGATGGGTCATCGCCTTGATTGTCACGGGTCTGTTGTTGGTGATTGCCGCGAGCAGGTCGGTCATGGGGCCGATCCGCTGGGCGGGGTTTGTCGCCGTGCAGTTGGTCATCGGCGCGGTGCTGCTGTTTTTCGCCAATCTGGTCGGAGAACTGGCCGACTTCCACATTCCGATCAATCCGGTGACGGCGCTGCTGACCGGGCTGCTGCGGCTGCCGGGTCTGGCCGCGCTGATCATCATCAAGCTGTGGGTGATGTAGGCGGTCAGCCGTCGGTCAGCAAAAAGGCGACGCTGCCGCTCTCGTACTTGACCCGGCAGTGCGGAGGCTGGCGCAGCGAGGCCAGCAGCGCAAGCAGGCGGGGCAAGCCCAGCACGGCTGTTCCCCAGAGCAGCGCCATTCCGTACGGCAGCGGCACCCAGACAAAGACGGCGGCCGCCAAAAACAGGCTGCCAGCGAGGACGGTCGCCTCCGCCCCACGGTATGCGCGGAGCGGAACGGGATGGCGGCAGCCGGCGCCCCACCAGGGAGACACGAGCAGGTCCGGCGTGGTTTGCGGGTGGTGCGAACGCAGGCGGGCGTAAAGCCGGAACAGGCAGAGATGGCTGACGGCGATGGCCGGGAGCACGGCCAGCGTCACCATCAGGCGATCAGCCGGAATCTTCAGCCAGAGAGAGGCGGCGACCGGAAACAGGCCGATCAGCAGGAGCTGGAACAGCCAGCCCGCCAATCGCCAGCGAAAGCGGCGAAGCAGTTTGTAGCTGTAAATGGTTTGCTCTTTCATCACGTCAATGACCTCTGCGATTACATGTGTACGAGCGGGGTCAGACCCGATCCGGGTCCGGGGAGAACCAGGCTTTGTGCAATTGACAGGGCAGGGTTCTCCCTATATAATTCTCACTGAGAATGATTATCATGATTAGGAATTCTTTTTTCGGTTTTCCCCTATTATCTCACAACCTGCGGGCGCCGGAAAAGCTTCCGAACCGGAAGCGCGTTTGCCGTCGCACGCTCATTCACGGACAGACAAGAACGTTCGAGTCGGTGGCCGTCAGCCATCGGCTTTTTCTGCAAGGAGCCACCTGCCATGAAAAACGTTTTGGTTACGGGCGGAGCGGGCTTCATCGGCTACCACACGTGCCGCTTCCTGCTGGAGCAGGGGTACGCTCTTGCCGTGGTCGATCAGCTCCATCCCTATTACGATCCGTCCCTCAAACGGGCGCGGATCGACGAACTGCGCCGCCACGGCGACTTTTCCTTTTACCGGACCGATATTCTCGATGAAGCGGCCATGCGGGAGGTCTTGTCCCGGCACAGGCCGGATGCGGTGATTCACCTCGCCGCGATTCCCGGCGTGCGGGGGTCTCTGGAGCAGCCGCTGACGTACGTGGACATCGATGTAAAAGGAACGGTGCAGCTGCTGGAACTGGCCCGGCAGTTCGGCGTCGGCCGCTTTCTGTTCGCCTCGTCGTCGTCCGTTTACGGGGAGCGCGCCCTGACCCGCCCGCTGCGGGAAGAGGAGGCGGACCTGGCCGTCTGCTCGCCGTATGCGGCCAGCAAGCTGGCGGCGGAAGTGTTTTGCCGGACGTACGCCCATCTGTACGGGATGGCGGTCACCTGCCTGCGCTTTTTTACCGTGTACGGACCGCACCAGCGGCCGGACATGGCCATCTCCCGTTTTCTGCGGCTGCTCGCGGACGAGCAGCCCTTGCCGCTGTATGACCCGCACTCCATGCGCGATTACACGTATGTGGACGACATTGTGGACGGGATCGGGGCGGCATTGGCACACATGGACGGCTATCAGGTCTACAACCTGGGCAGCGGCCGGCCCGTCGGCCTGCTCGAACTGGTGCAGACGCTGGAGCATGTGACCGGCAAAAAGGCCCGTCTTGAGATTCGCGGCGCCCAGCCGGGGGATGTGACCGGCACCTGGGCGGACATCGCCAAAGCGCGCGGGCTGCTGGGATGGACGCCGCAGGTGACGCTGCAGGAGGGCTTGGAACGGTACTACAGGTGGTGGCGAAAACAGTGAGGAAGAAGATCGTTCGGGCGGTTGGCTGGCTGCTGCTGGTTGTTTCCGGTTATCTGATCGCAACCCGCATGGAGGCGTCGGCGCTGATCGACGGCGTCCAAAAGCTGGCCGCCCATCCCGGCCTGCTGCTGACGATGACCGTCTGTTACGGAGCCGCCTTCTGGCTGCGCAGTTGGGCATGGCAAAAGCAGACGGTCCATCGGGTGCCGGTCCTGCGCTTGTGGTACTACCATCACATCGGGCTGCTCTTGAACCATCTGCTGCCCGTGAAGGCCGGCGAGCTGGCGCGCATGGCCCTCTTGCGCCGGCGCGAAGGATTTGCGTGGAGCGCGGCGGTCGTCAGCGTGGCCGGCAACCGGTTGATGGACATGGCCGGCCTGGCTGCCCTGGCGGCGGCCGCGCTGCTGTTGATCGCTCCCCGGCAGATCCAGCTCTGGTACGGGGAGAGGCTTGCCTGGGCCGTCGCCGTGTCGGCGGCTGCGGCTGCAGCCGTACTGGCCGGTTCGCGGTACGCGGAGCGCCGCTTTCCGGCTGTCGCCCGCTATCGCCGGGCGTTTTTTCAAGGGCCGCACGGGCTGACCGCCTTTTTCCTGACGGCGGCCGGCTGGCTTTTGGAGGCAGCGGTCGTCTGGTCGGTCGTCAGGGCGCTTGGCGGGCAGTTGGAAACGGCGTCCGCCCTGTTGGTCCACGTGCTGACGATTATCGGGCAGACCTTTCACGTCACGCCGGGCGGCATCGGCACCTACGAAGCGGTCATGGCCTCCCTCCTGCACGAGACGGCAGGCCACTCCCTGGCGTTTGCCCTGCAGGTGGCGATTTTGTCGCACGGATTCAAGTTTTGTTATTCGTTTGTCGCGGGCGGGCTTGCCGCCTGGCGTCTGTCGCTATCGCCCCTGGCGCTGTTCCGGGAGGCCCGCGAGGCGAGTGAGGAGGGTCACCATGACAAAAGCGTCGACATTTGAAAAGATCGCCGCTCGGTGCTGGAATGTGCTGAATGAAGGAAAGCCGTTTACCCCCGTCTTTGTGACCGGCATCTTTCTCCTGTACCACTGGGAGTCGTGGGGGCTGTCGTCCTTTTGGGCGGATGCGGCACTCGCGCTCCTCTGGACGCTGCCGCTTTTGGCTGTCTACTTTTTGTACGATTTTCCGCTGCGTTTGCGGTTCTTTCTGTGGCTGCCGCTGCTGGCGGCCTGCGCGCTCTTTGCCCAGGCGGGGGTATGGCCGCTCATATGGCTTGCGATCGGCATGTACTTTTTCTTTACGGTCATCTTCTGGGGCACGATCTACTACCATCTGCGCATCGGTACCACGCTGTGGAACTTTACGCGGTTCTGGAAGCTGGTGTTGAAAAACAGCGACTCCACCAGCGGCAACGCGCAGGAACAGATTCCGAAGTTCCTGACGGCCCTGTTGGTGATGGAGTGGTGCTATCGCTCGGCGGCCGAAGCGGGGATTGCCGGACCGGGTCTTGCGCCGCTGTTCTTTGCGGCAGCCGTCGGGGTGTACGCTTTTCTCATCCACCGCTGGCTGTTCACCTGGAAACCGATGGAAATCCCCACCTACACCCACAATGTCCAACCGTCCAAGCCATTGGCGAGCAAGGTGTATATGATAGTGATTGATGGCTGCAACAAGGACCGGCTGGCTCAGGCGAAAACGCCGTTTCTGGACTGGCTGAAGCAGACCGGCACCGAGTACGCCAACATGGAGACGGTCTACCCGGCGCGCACGGTCGTCTGCTTTTCTTCCATGTTTACCGGCACGTATCCGCGCGAGCACGGCATTACCAGCAACATGGTGTACAAGCTGGGCGTCAGGACGGAAAGCCTGTTCGACAGTCTGCGCAAGATCGGGAAGAAGGGCGTGATGCTCGCCTGCGCCCATTTGGTCGACGCGTTTGGCGAGGACGTGGAGACGTTTACGGCGGTGATGAAAAACGACGTCGCCGATCCGACGATCATGCGCCGGGCGCGGCACATCGTCGAGGAAAGCGACCCCGACGTCCTGATCGTGCAGTTGATCGCGACCGACCAGACCGGCCACAGCCGGGGCGTCTTTTACGATGAATACCTGGAAAAAATCGCGGAGGCGGACGCGCTGATCGCCTCGTATTACGAGTGGCTGCGGGAGCGGGGCAAACTGGAAAAGGCGGCGTTTATCGTCTGTGCCGACCACGGCCAGTCGGACGGCATCGGCGGTCACGGCCACCTGGACGAAGGAGAGCGCTACGTACCGTTTATCATGCACGGTCCGATGATCAAGCAGGGCGCTGTCATCCGGGAGTGGAACTCGCTGGTGTCCGTCGCTCCCACGATCGCGTATCTGATGGGGGCGCCGTATCCGGACAAGTCGCGCGGCCCCGTGCTGGTGGACGCCCTCCGCACGCAAGGTTACGACACGGGAGAGAACATCCATGAGGCAGCAGGCCCTTCTATACATTGTGATACCGGCAAAAAATGAAGAGGAAGCGATCGGCGAAGTGATCCGCAACGTGCCGCGCTCCTTTTTCCCCGGATTGACGGTGAAAGTGCTGGTGGTGGACGACGGCTCGACCGACGGGACGGTGGACGTGTCGCTGGCAGCGGGAGCGGACGAAATCTACACGATGCCGATCAATACCGGCCTCGGCGCGGCCGTTCGCGCCGGACTGCGGGAGGCGTACGAGCGGGGCGCCGACTATGCCGTCATGATCGACGCCGACAACGAGTATCCCGCGGAGCAGATTCCCGAACTGGTCGCGCCGCTCCTGGCGGGGGAAGCCGATTACGTCATGGGCTCCCGTTTTATGGGTACGATAAAAGGGATGAAATGGCACCGCCGCCTCGGCAATTACCTGTTTACCGCGCTGCAGATGATCCTGCTGCGCCGGTTTATCTCCGACGGTCAATCGGGGATGCGGGCGTTCAACCGGGCAGCCCTGGCCGATCTGGAAATCATTCACGACTACAACTACGCGCAGGTGATGACGCTCAACCTGGTGCGCAAGGGCTACCGGATGAAAGAGATTCCCATCCGCTATCAGGTGCGGACGACGGGCCGTTCGTTTATCCGCTTTGTGCCCTACGTCACCAAGGTGCTGTCGGCGGTCTGGCGGGAGATGCGCCGGCCGGTCTCTCCCCGCCAGCCTGACTCGTAATCAGAAGGCATGCCCGGATCAGAAGGCATGTCCGGCCTGGCGGGCGCGGTCGAACAGGGGAGCGGCGGCGGGAAAAGGAGGCAGTGCATGAGGTGTCCAGCAAAGGTGTGACGGTGCTCGTACAGGTGTCGGAGAAACCGCTCCCTGACGCGCTGGTGCGGGAGTTGGCGGCGATCGGCATATCCGTCGCGCCGGCCGAAAACCGGAGACGGACAGCGGCCGGGGCGTGCGGCTTCCTGGTCGCGGGGGAGTCGGATGCCGCGCGGCTGTCGGCGGGCCTGGCCGAGTGGGACCGTCCCGGACTGCTGCTCGTATACGGCGACCGGGTTGCGAACACAGCGGCGGAAGTTCTGGCGGCCCAATATCCCGGCTGGGAAGTGGTGCGCCTGTATCGCTTTGCCGGCGGCGAGCGGGCGCTGGTCGGCGGAGATCCCAACAGCCCCTGGACCCGCATCCTCTGCCGCCAACTGGCGGAGCATGACGTGATCGCGATGGTGTGCGGGATGCGCGAAGCGGAGGAGGTCATCCGCCAACTGCCGCGGTTTCTGGCCTGGAAGGAACGGTTTTACCTCCGGCTGGGAGAGAGCTGCGACCGGCGCGGCGTCCGGCTGCAGACGGTCGCGCGTGCGTTGGGCATGGACAGCCGCGTCGGCCAGGGCTGGCTGGATCCGCAGCGGAACGATCGTGCGGCGCTGCGAAGGTGGCTGGTCCGCCAGTGCCGCTTCGTCATGAGCAAGACGAACGTGCGCCGCGTCGCCTTGTGGGGGCCGACGAGCCTGTGGCAGCAGATGCCGTCAGGCTGGCTGGCGGACAAGGAGGTGCGGCTGTACGTTCCCCGGGACGAGCAAATTCCGAACGGTGAAAGCACTGCAGGGGAGCGGTGCACCACCTGGCAAACAGCGCTTGCCCAGGCCGATCTGCTGGTCGTCGCCTCGCCTGACCCCGACCTCATGGAACTGCCCCTGTCCGAGCTGATCAGGCAGATGCGCCAACCCATCGTCGTCGATGCCTGCGCCTGCTTTCCGCTGCCGGAAGCGGAGGCGCTGCCGATGATCTACCGAACCATCGGGGAAAAGACGAACGTTTGGGAATGGAGTGGATTATAATGGGGTATAATGGTTGGTAGATTGAGGAAAAGGGCAGGCGTTTGCACAATGGAAAGAGTCGCTCAGCGATGTATCGTCTGTGAAGAGGAACGGACGGACGGAATCGCCATCTGTGAGCAGTTTATCTGTCAGCATTGCGAACAGGAAATGGTCAATACGGACGTGCAGGATAAAAAATACACGTTCTTTATTCATCAGATGCGGCGCATCTGGCTCACGGAAGACGCGTAGACACGTTCGGCCAAAAGGCATCGGCTCCCCCGATGCCTTTTTCCGTTCCGCGGGTGCAAATCGTGTTACAATAAAAGGTACTCTGAAAAAAGGACGTGAATGACCGTGCGGGAAAGAAGCGCTGACTTTTGGGAGAGGCAGCGGCGGGCTCCCTTGTACGAACAGTTGGTACGGCACGCCATGCGCCGTCCCCATCCGTTTCACGTGCCCGGTCACAAGATGGGGCGAAGCTTTGACCATCACGGCAGAGAGCGGTTTGGGCCCGTGCTCGAACTGGACATGACCGAGATCACCGGCATGGACGACCTGCATCAGCCGGAGGGCGTGATTGCCGAGGCACAGGCGTTGGCGGCGGAGGCTTTTGGCGCGGAGGAGACGCGCTTTCTCGTCGGCGGGAGCACGGCGGGCAACATCGCGCTGATCATGACCGTCTGCCGTCCGGGAGACAAGATTCTCGTCCAGCGCAACTGCCACAAGTCCGTGTTTCACGGCATCATCCTGGCGAGGGCGACGCCGGTGTACATCGTGCCGGCGGTGGATCCGGCGACCGGCACCGCCGTCGGACTGCGGCGGGAGGACGTGGAACGCGCCCTGCAGGCCCATCCCGATGCCAAGGCGGTCTTTTTGACCAATCCCACCTACTACGGCATGGGGATTGACGTGGCCAAGATGGCGGCGGCCGTCCACCGGTTTGGCGTGCCGCTCCTCGTCGATGAAGCGCATGGGGCTCACTTCGGCTTTCACCCCGCGTTTCCCCCTTCCGCCATGCAGAGCGGAGCGGATGCCGCCGTGCAGTCCACCCACAAAATGACCGGAGCGCTCACCATGTCGTCCATGCTGCATATCCAGGGCGAGCGGATCGACCGGGAGCGTCTGGCGCGCAATCTGGCGCTGATACAGTCGTCCAGCCCGTCGTATCTGCTGATGGCTTCGCTCGACCTGGCGCGCCGCCACCTGGTGACGGAAGCGGCCCGGGAGTGGGAACGGCTGCTGCCGCAGTTGGACAAGCTTCGCGAGCGGCTGGGTCGCGTCTCGTGGGTGGAGCTGGCGGGGCCAGTGCCAAACAGCGTCTGCGCGACATGGGATCCGCTCAAACTGCTGCTGGTGCTGCGCTCCGCCGACGTGGACGGCTTCGAACTGAAGCGGCTGCTGGAGGAACACGGCATCTATCCCGAACTGGCCGAGAGCGGCCTCGTCTTGCTGGCCGCCTCCGCCGGGACCTCCGCGGATGATCTCGACGCGCTGGCCCGGCTGCTGGAATCCGTCTCCCCCGAGAGACGGCCGGGAGCGGTGCGAATGGTGGAGCCGGGCGTGGTGGCCTCCAGCTTTTTGCGCGAACAGGCGATGCCGATGCACGAAGCGGTCGACGCCCCCCACGAGGCGGTGGCACTGGAACAGGCACTGGGACGGATCGCCGCGGAAATGGTGATCCCCTATCCGCCCGGGATTCCGCTGCTGGTGCCGGGTGAGCGCATTGACGCCGATTTGCTGGAGCTTTTGCTGGAGCTTCGCAAGGGACAGACCCGCTTCCACGGGGTGCAGGACGGCCGGCTGCAGACGATACGGGTAATTGATGAGAGACAACGAGTGTGAAAGGAGCATGTGTGTGACAACAAAGGGAAAAGGCCGGTTTATTACCGTCGAGGGAGGCGACGGAGCGGGCAAGTCGACCGTCATCGCCCGCCTGTACGACGAACTGCGGGCGCGGGGACGGGACGTGATCCTCACCCGCGAACCGGGCGGCATCGAGATCGCGGAGAAGATCCGGTCGATCATCCTTAATCCGGAGCACGTCACCATGGACAAGCGGACGGAGGCGCTGCTGTACGCGGCGGCACGGCGTCAGCATTTGGCTGAAAGGGTGCTGCCGGCGCTGGCGGCGGGGAAGCTGGTCCTGTGCGACCGCTTCATCGACAGTAGTCTGGCGTACCAGGGGTATGCGCGCGGCCTGGGCATCGACGAAGTGTTTGCCATCAACCGCTTTGCCGTGGAAGACTGCATGCCCGACCTGACGCTGTTTTTCGACGTGCGGCCGGAAGTGGGTCTGGCCCGCATCAACGCGACCAAGGGGCGGGAGGTAAACCGGCTCGACATGGAAGACCTGCGGTTCCACGAAAAAGTGCGGGAAGGATACCGGTTGGTGATGGAGCGCTTTCCCGAGCGGTTTGTCGTCATCGACGCGGAACAGCCGATGGACCGGGTCTTTGAAGAGGCGCTGGCTGCGCTGGAGGCGCGTCTGCAAGGTTCGCGTCTGTAAGGTTTAAGTACCGTCCGGGTATGTACATGCTGTATACTATGTTTTAGAAGAATATCGTTACACCGTCCAGCCTTTCTTCATACAATGAAGGAAGACAGGTACCCCCAGATACCAAACGCGTGCGGAAAGGGTGAGAGCCGATGAAGATGGTGGTTGCTGTTGTTCAGGACAAAGACAGTGGTCGTCTGTCGCAGCAGTTGGTGAAAAAAGGATTTCGTGCCACGAAGCTGGCCAGTACGGGAAGCTTTTTGCGGGCCGGCAACACGACGTTTTTGATCGGAACGAGCGACGAAAACGTGCCGGAAGTGATCGAGATCATTCAGCAGCACTGCAAGTCCCGCAAACAGATGGTCACGCCTGTCTCGCCGCTGAGCAATGCCGTCGATTCGTTCATGCCGTATCCGCTCGAGGTGCAGGTGGGCGGTGCCGCCGTGTTTGTGCTGGATGTCGAGCAGTTCCATTCGTTCTAGGCGTCTGATGGAAGGGGAACCCCCTCCTTTTTCAGCCAGCTTTCGTTTATACTGAAGGAAGAAAACGATCGGACAGGGGACGGAGGGAGCGGCATGAAAATCGGAGACGGGCCCAGGCCAAAGGTGGATCTGCTCAAGGCGGCCGACATGCGCAAAGGGCCGCAGGTGGAAAAAGCGAATTTCGGGGAATTGATCAAGGGCGAGGACCAGCGCATGTCGCAGGAGCGGCTGACCCGGCTTTTGCAGGACATTGACAAACAGGGACAGATTTTGGCCCGTTCCCGCTCTATCCGCGACTTCTACCATTACAAAAATCTCGTCAAGCAGTTCATGGAAGAGGCCGTCAAGCACGGCATCGCGCTGGACGACAGGCGGGGCGTAAACCGCCGGGGACGCAGCCGGCTGTACAAGATTGTCAAGGAAGTGGACGCGGAACTGCTCAAGCTTGCCGACGAACTGTTAAGCGATCAGGCGCCGATGATCGATCTTTTGGCCCGCATCGGCGAAATTCGCGGCATGCTGATCAACTTGTACTTTTAGGTGGAACAAGATGACATGGACGATGTTTGCGCAGCAGCCGCGTGCGGCGGAACTGCTGCATCATAGTCTGCAAAACGGGCGGCTGGCGCACGCTTACCTGTTCGCCGGTCCCAAGGGTGCAGGAAAAAAACGGATGGCCCTGCATGTGGCGAAGTCTCTTTTTTGTCCGGAAAGGGAGGCGGACGCCTGCGGGGCCTGTCTCACATGCAGGCGGATCGAGGCGGGCAACCATCCCGACGTGCTGCTGATCGAGCCGGACGGGGCCTCGATCAAGATCGACCAGATTCGCGCCCTGCAAAAGGAGATGGCGATGCGGGCGGTGGAATCGGCTCACAAGGTGTACATCGTCGAGCACGTGGACAGAATGACCACCCAGGCGGCCAACAGTCTGCTCAAGTTTTTGGAAGAACCGCCGGCCGGAGTCGTCGCGCTGCTGCTGACGGAGCACAGTCACGCCATTTTGCCGACCATTCTGTCGCGCTGCCAGATTGTCCCGTTCACGCCGCTGTCCGCCGACGTCATCGCCGAGCAGCTGCAGGCGGAAGGCGTGCCGGCCGGGATCGCCCGGGCGGCTTCCCACATCACAACAAATCTGGAAGAAGCTCGTGTGCTCAGCCAGTCAGATTGGTTTGCACAGCTTAGAAATCTAGTGATACAATTGGTGCAGGAGTGCAAACAGCGCAATGCTGCTGCGCTCTATACCATTCACGATTTGTTGCAAAAAAGCGACAAAATAAAGGAGGAACTGCCCCTCTTTTTGGATTTGCTCATCCTTTGGCTGCGCGATATCCTGTACGTGCAAGTAGACAGGCATGCCCATCTCATCAACAGCGACCAACAGGATGTGCTGCAAGGACAAGCCCTGGTCTGGACGAAAGCCGAGCTCTTGCATGGGATCGATCTGGTCATGGAAACGAAAAATCGGATAGAGCGAAACGCCAACGCACAGTTGGCCCTTGAGCGGTTGGTTCTTCAAATCCAGGAGGGATAACCTTTGTATGAGGTTGTGGGCGTCCGCTTTAAAAAAGCGGGCAAAATATATTACTTCGACCCCGACCGACTGCCGATCGAAAAGGATTCGCACGTCATCGTGGAAACGGCGAGAGGGGTCGAATACGGCAAAGTGGTGATCGGCCGCAAACAAGTGGCCGACAAGGATGTCGTACTGCCGCTGAAGAAGGTCATCCGGATGGCGGACGAGCGGGATGCCAAGCAGGTGGAGGAGAACAAGCAGGCCGCCAAAAACGCGTTTTCCATCTGTCAGACCAAAATCAAGGAACACAAGCTGGAGATGAAGCTGGTCGACGTGGAGTACACGTTTGACCGCAACAAAATCATCTTTTATTTTACCGCCGATGGGCGGGTGGATTTCCGCGAACTGGTCAAGGACCTGGCCTCTGTCTTCCGCACCCGTATCGAACTGCGCCAGATCGGCGTGCGCGACGAAGCGAAAATGCTGGGCGGCATCGGGCCCTGCGGCCGGCTGCTCTGCTGCTCTACGTTTTTGGGCGACTTCGAGCCGGTGTCGATCAAGATGGCAAAAGACCAAAACCTTTCGCTGAATCCGGCCAAAATCTCCGGTCTCTGCGGCCGGCTGATGTGCTGTTTGAAATACGAAAACGACAACTACGAAAGCACCCGGGACGAAATGCCGGACATCGGCGCGACGGTGACCACGCCGTTGGGCGAAGGGCGTGTCGTCTCCGTCAACGTGCTCGACCAGTCCGTTCAGGTAGAGCTTTCGGAAAACAAGCGCGTCATCGAATTTGCGCTCGATGAGATTGTCGTGGGTCATCCGACGTTTGACTAACGAGAGAACAGAGCAGGTTAGATTTGGGTAGCGGGGATGAGGTGAGCAAGTGGACAAACGGGAAATCTTCGTCAAGATGGCCAGCATCGAGGAACGAATTGGCGATCTGTATCGGGAAATTGGCGAATTGAAAGACGTCATCGTTGTCTTGATGGAGGAAAACGCCCAATTACTCGTGGAGAACCAACACCTTCGCAATCGGCTGGACAAGAAGACAGCCAGTCCGCCGCCGGAACCAAAAGAAACGGTCAAGCAGGAAACCGCCAAGAAGAAAGTGGTCGGAGAAGGCTATGACAATCTGGCGCGGCTGTATGCGGAAGGTTTTCACATTTGCAACGTTCATTTCGGCAGCCTGCGCAAAGAGGGAGATTGCCTGTTCTGCCTCTCCTTCCTCAGCGGCGGTGTTCACAAATAACAGGATAGCATGGCCTTTTTGTACCGAAGCGACCTGAGCATTGCGGCAGGTCGCTTTTTGCAGACAACGTGCAGAGGCCGTTACAGACTGATGGTGGAAAAAGGAGTATGGAACAACGGATGCAACCGGAAATCAACGTGCCGCTCTACGAGACGGAGCGCATTGACGACCTGCTCACCCATGAAATGAAAATCATCCAGAGCCGCGAAGTGTTTTGCTTCTCCATGGATGCGGTGCTGCTGGCCCGCTTTGCGTCGGTGCCCAAACGGGGACGGGTGCTCGACATGTGCACGGGCAACGGCGCGATCCCGCTGATCATGACGACGCGGTCGCCGGAAGCGGTGTTTGAAGGCATCGAGATTCAGGAGCGGCTGTATGACATGGCCAGTCGGAACGTCAAGCTGAACAGGCTGGAATCGCGCATCACGATGCACCACGGCGACGTGAAGGACGCCGTGCAGTTGTTCGGGCACGGCAAGTTTGACCTGATTACCTGCAATCCGCCGTACATGCCGGCGACCAGCGGCGAGAAAAACGTCAGCGAACACTTTGCCATCGCCCGCCACGAAATCTTGCTGTCGCTGGAAGACGTCATTCGGGTGGGCAGCCAACTGCTGAAAAACGGCGGGAAGATCGCCCTGGTGCACCGCTCGACGCGCCTGGTGGACATCATCACGCTGATGCGCCAGTACGGCATCGAGCCGAAGCGGATGCGGCTGGTCTACCCGCGCCGCGACGCCGAGCCCAACATGCTCCTGATCGAGGGGATGCGCAACGGCAGGCCGGAACTGCGCATCCAGCCGCCGCTGATTGTCTACGAAAACGGAGAGGAATACTGTGAAGAACTGCAGGAAATCTATTTCGGAAAGCGGGATTCCCTCGCATAAAAGCCACTTTGTCTACATCCTGCGCTGCGCGGACGGGACCTATTACACCGGGTATGCCACGGAATTGGCCCGCCGCATCCGGGAGCACAACGAGGGCAGAGGGGCCAAGTACACGCGGGGCCGAGGGCCGGTGGAGCTGATGTATTGGGAAGAAGGGACGGACCGCTCGTGGGGAATCAGGCGGGAGGAAGCGATCAAACGCCTGACCCGCTCTCAAAAGGAAGAACTGATCGAGGAAGGTGGTCGTAAGTCATGAACGTCCAGCGCAGTTTCGCCGACGAACAGACGGGAGTCCTCTACCTGGTGGCCACGCCCATCGGCAACCTGGACGACATCACGGTTCGCTGTCTGGAGACGCTGCGGGCCGTCGATGTGATCGCCTGCGAAGACACCCGGCAAACCCGCAAGCTGCTGAACCATTTTCAGATTGAGAAGCGGACGGTCAGCTACCACGAGCACAACAAGGAGGCCAGCGGCAGCGGTCTCTTGCAATGGCTGGCGGAAGGAAAGCGGATTGCCCTGGTGAGTGACGCCGGTCTGCCCGCCATCTCCGACCCGGGGGCCGATCTGGTGCGGGATGCCGTGGCGGCCGGCTTTCCCGTCGTTCCTGTCCCCGGCGCAAACGCGGCGCTGACTGCGCTGATCGCCTCCGGCCTGCCGACGGACCGCTTTGTGTTTTGCGGCTTTTTGCCGCGCGACAACAAAGACCGCCGGGAAGAACTGCAGCGGCTGGAGCGCTATCCGGAGACGCTGCTGTTTTACGAAGCGCCCCATCGCATCGTGAAAACGCTCCAGGCGATCCGGGAAGCCTGGGGCGATCGCCGGGCCGTGCTGGCGCGGGAGCTGACCAAGCGCTACGAAGAGTTTGCCCGCGGCACGCTGGGGGAGCTGATCGACTGGCTGGCGGCGGGGGAGGCGCGAGGCGAGTACTGCCTGATCGTGGAAGGATACCGCGGCGCGCCGGCCGCTCCGGAAGAAGAAGCGGCCTGGTGGCAGCCGCTTGACATCCGGGAGCATGTCGACCGCTACTGCGAACAAGGCATGAGCAAAAAGGAAGCGATCAAGAAGGCAGCGGACGACCGGGGCCTGTCCAGGCGGGACGTCTACAATGAATACCACCGCGATCCGGAAGCGTGATCGCATGAAAAAAGGCCGGGGAGTCATCCCCGGCCTCCATCGTCTTACCGGCAGCGCTTCGTACAAAGCGGCTCTGTATGGTTGAGCGGACGATTAACGCTTGACCGCAGGCAGTTCGTTCAGGCAGTCCTGGCAAATGATTTTGCCTTTGAAATAGGAGACCCGGTCCGCATTGCCGCAGAAAATACATGCAGGCTCGTACTTTTTCAGGATAATGCGCTCTCCGTCCACGTAAATTTCCAGCGCGTCCTTTTCGGCGATGCCCAGGGTGCGGCGCAGTTCAATCGGAATCACCACGCGGCCCAGCTCGTCCACTTTACGTACAATCCCCGTCGATTTCATCATGAATCGTCTCTCCTCTCACAATGTTGCCCAGTGTCGTTTATTGTGCAAATCGGATTATTAATCGTCAATATTCGACAATTTCCGTTGTTCTCATCATACCAGCGATTCCCAAAGGTGTCAATATGATTTTTACAAATCTTTGAAGCCACATCTGGCGCGGGTTTGATAGATATGTACAGCATCATTGTTTGCATGTGCTCGACATCAATATTCATCGGTATCTTGGAAAAAAGTAACTGGGAGCGTGGAGGGGCGAATTCGTCACTTTATGTCGAATGATAGAGAAGGTGGTTCGACAAAAGTGGCCTTTTTTCCCCTTGATTCCTTTTTTTGCCCTTTTGCCCGTCAAGCGTCTGTCCCGCCACAAAGTTGCAGGCGGGTGGTTTACAAAATGAGGCGGTTGTGTACAATAGAGGGTGAATCAGGTATTTCATAGCGAACGACGATGACGGGAAGAGTAGGCTTGCCATCCTTATGACAGAGAGCCGGGGTAGCTGCGAACCGGTATAAGCGATCAAGCCGAACATGGCCCCCGAGTCTCGCGGATGAACCGCCGTTTCCGGCGCCAAGTAGTCTGCGACGCAAGCCTGCGTTACGGGTGAGTCAGCAGCAGTCTGACTCGACAAGTCCGCTGTTCGCGAGAAGGCGGAGCATTTGGGTGGTACCACGAGAACAAGGCTCGTCCCAATCTGGGGCGGGCTTTTATTTTTTAACGTATGTCAGGAGGGTTTTGTTGCATGAAACCGACGTACTACATTACCACGCCGATTTACTATCCGAGCAACAAGCTGCACATTGGCAACGCCTACACCACCATTGCCGCCGATGCAATGGCGCGCTACAAACGGCTGCGCGGCTACGACGTCTACTACCTGACCGGTACGGACGAGCACGGGCAAAAGCTGCAGGAGCGGGCGGCCGAAGACGGTAAGCAGCCGCTTGAATTTATCGACCCGATTGTCGACTGGATCAAGGATCTGTGGGCAAAGCTGGACATCTCCTACGACGATTTTATCCGTACGACCCAACCGCGCCACAAGGAAGTCGTGCAAAAGGTGTTCAAACGGCTGCTGGACCAGGGAGACATCTACCTGGGCGAATACGAGGGCTACTACTGCGTACCGGACGAGGCGTTCTGGACCGAGACGCAGTGCAAGACGGACAAAGGCTACTTCTGCCCGGACTGCGGCCGCGAAGTGAAAAAGGTGAAGGAGAAAAACTACTTCTTCCGCCTGTCCAAGTACCAGGACAAGCTGCTGAAGTTCCTGGAGGAGAATCCGGACTTCATCCAGCCGGAGTCCCGCCGCAACGAAATGATCAACAACTTCCTCAAGCCGGGTCTGCAGGACCTCTCCGTCTCCCGCAGCAGCTTCGACTGGGGCATCAAGGTGCCGGACGATCCCGAGCACGTCATCTACGTCTGGATTGACGCGCTGACCAACTACATCTCCGCGCTGGGCTACCTGTCCGACGACGACAGCAAGTTTCGCAAATACTGGCCGGCGGACGTCCATCTGGTGGGCAAGGACATCCTCCGTTTCCACACCATTTACTGGCCGATTCTCCTGATGGCGCTGGACGTGCCGCTGCCGAAAAAGGTGTTCGGCCACGGCTGGCTGCTGATGCCGGACGGAAAGATGTCCAAATCCAAAGGCAACGTGATCGATCCGAAGCTCCTGATCGACCGCTACGGCTCCGACGGCGTGCGCTACTTCCTGCTGCGGGAAATCAACTTCGGCCAGGACGGGGTCTTTACGCCGGAGTCGTTCATCCAGCGGCTCAACTATGACCTGGCCAACGACATCGGCAACCTGCTGAGCCGCACCGCGACGATGATTGAAAAATACTTCGACGGCATCGTGCCTGCTCCGCAGGAGGCGGGCGAACCGGACGACAGCCTGATCGAACTCGCCACCAAGACGAAAGCGCTGGTGGAGGAGCACATGGACGAAATGCGCTTCAGCAATGCGCTGGCCCACATCTGGGAGCTGATCGGCCGGACCAACAAGTACATCGACGAGACCATGCCGTGGAACCTGGCCAAATCCGACGAGACTAAAGGCCGCCTGGCCACCGTCATGTACAATCTGGCGGAATGCATCCGCATCGTCTCCATCCTGATTCAGCCGTTCATGACGAAAGCCCCGGCGAAAATCTGGGACCAATTGGGCATCCTCGACAAGCCGGAAGCACTGACCTGGGAGTCCGCCGGCGTCTGGGGAGGCCTGCCGGTCGGCAGCACGGTCAGCCGCAAGGAGCTGCTCTTCCCGCGTCTGGACGTGCAGGCGGAGCTGGCGTTCATCGACGAATCCACGGCGGAAGCGCGCCGTCAGGCAGAAGAGAACAAGCGAAAACAGGAAGCGTTGAAAGGAGAAGCATCCGTGAACGAGACAACCGCGAACCAAACCGAAGCACAGGCAAACGACAAACCGGCGGACGCGAAAGAGGAAATCACGATCGACGATTTTGCCAAAGTGGAACTGCGCGTGGCGCAAGTCGTCGAGTGCGTGAAGCACCCCAACGCCGACAAGCTGCTGGTGCTCCAGTTGGACCTCGGCTATGAGAAGCGCCAGGTGGTTTCCGGCATCGCCAAGTACTACACGCCGGAAGAAATGATCGGCAAAAAGGTGATCCTGGTCGCCAACCTGAAACCGGTGAAACTGCGCGGCGAACTGTCGCAGGGCATGATCCTGGCCGCGTCCGCAGGCGATCAACTGACGCTGGCGACCGTCGATCCGAGCATGCCGAACGGAGCAATCGTGAAGTAGGGAAAGGAAGGTCGATCCCGTGTTATTCGATACGCACGCGCACCTCAATGCCCGGGAGTTTGACGAGGATCGTGAGGACGTGATTGCCCGCGCGCGGGAAAACGGCGTGAGCACCATCGTCAACATCGGCTTCAACGCCGAGACGATCCCCACCTGCCTGGAGCTGGCGGAGCGCTACGACTTCATCTACGCCGTGGTCGGCTGGCACCCGCAGGACGCCAAGGACATGACCGACGAGCATCTGGAGTGGCTGGAGGAGCTGAGCCGCCACCCGAAAGTGGTCGGACTGGGAGAAATGGGTCTGGATTACTACTGGGACACCTCGCCGCGGGACGTGCAGGCGGAGGTGTTCCGCAAGCAGATCCGCCTGGCCAAAAAGCTGGGCCTGCCGATCATCATTCACAACCGGGACGCCCACCAGGACGTCATCACGATTCTGAGGGAGGAGAAGGCGGCCGAAGTGGGCGGCATCATGCACTGCTTTTCCGGGAGCTGGGAGACGGCCAAAATGGCGCTCGACATGAACTTCTACATCTCGTTCGGCGGTCCGCTCACGTTCAAGAACGCGAAGCAGCCGAAGGAGGTGGCGGCCAAGGTGCCGCTCGACCGGCTGCTGATCGAGACCGACTGCCCGTACCTGACCCCGCACCCGTATCGCGGCAAGCGAAACGAGAGCGGGTACGTCCGCTACGTCTGCGAGGCAATGGCCGACATCCACGGCCTGTCCTACGAGGAAATGGCCCGGATCACCGCCGAGAATGCCCGCCGGCTGTTCCGGCTGGAGGCCCGTACGGAATAACCGTGTCCGAAGCCGCATGACCAATGACGAAAGCCCTTCTGTGTTCGCGCATCAGCGCATCGCAGAAGGGCCCTGTTTTTTTCCAAAACAAATCCCGGCTTGTTCTTTGCGCACATCCGGCGGCGTTTTCCGGCAGGCGGCTGAGCGTTTCCCGCCAAGCCAGGTTCTCCCACCGTTTTGCCCTGCATACCATAGTCCATATGTCGAACGATTCCATTCTCCTCGACAGAGCTGCTCGACACAAACTTGCTTCCATTCGCCATTCGCTTTTTGCTAGGCTGGTAGCAATCATCATTTGGATCTAGGAAGGGGGCAATTTGACAAACCGGAGAAAGTAGCATACAATCAAGACCGACCTTGTTCAGAACTGGCCAATTTCCAAAATATTGGTGCGATTTCATCACCCTTGCCTGACCAGACAGGAAAAGCCTTGTGCTTTTCTAGGAAAAAGGAGTGTGGGAAATGGAGTTACGCACGGTATGGGAACGGCAGAAGAAGCGAGCGATTGCCGTACTGGGCGGTCTCGCTCTGGTGCTGGTACCCATGATTGGCTATTTTTCTGCCCAAGCAACGCAACCGAAGCAGGTCACGTTTACCTTGGACGGCGTCACCCAAAAGGTGGGGACCAAGGCGCAAACCGTCGAGCAGTTTTTGGAAGAACGACACATTGCGGTGACAGACAGCGATTACCTGCAGCCAGACGCAGACACCAAAATCACCAACGGAACAACCATTACCTTACATACACGCTGGGCAATCCCTGTCCACGTGGACGGGCAGACAAAAGTCGTGCAAACGCTCAGCCGTGACGTCGCCGGCGTCTTGAAGGACGCGGGAATCACGCTGGGCAAACAGGACCGGGTGGAACCGGCACTGACAGCGTCTCTCTCCAAAGACTCGACGATCTCCGTTACGCGCGTCAGCGAACGGATCGTCACGGTGGAGGAGCGCGTGCCATACCAGGAAATTCGCAAAAGCGATGGTTCTCTGACAAAGGGACAGACCCGCGTACTGCAAAGCGGGCAGGAAGGGAAGGCCATCGCGCACTACAGACTGGTCACGGAAAACGGCAAAGAAATATCCCGTGAACTGGTAAAACGAGATGTCATCACACCGAAAAAAGACCGTATTGTCGCGGTGGGAACGGCCGCATCCGTTCAAGCCGACACGTCAAAACGGGTCGTTGCCGCAGCGGGGTTGGTCTCCCGCGGCGGCAAAGTGTTCCGGCCGAAACAGGTACTGAACGGGGTTACTTTGACCGCCTACTCTCCGGCAGGAGGAGGCAAACCCGTCGGCTCGCCGGGTTATGGCCGCACGGCTACCGGTGTCAAGGCGAAAGCCGGGCACACCATTGCCGTCGATCCCAAAGTCATTCCACTGGGATGGTGGGTGTTTATCGACGGAATCGGGTATCGTCGGGCGGAGGATACGGGCGGAGCGATACACGGTCACAAGATCGACGTGTTCGTCAGCACCGAAGCGGAAGCGGTCCAGTTCGGCCGCAAGCGAAATCGCACGGTCTACATTATCGGACCGCACAAGCCTTAGGGACAGGAGCCTGCGCTCCTGTCTTCTGTTTGCTGTCTTACCAATATGACGGGTGGGGAGCGGAAACGTTTCAGCCACACGGACAGAAACGGAACTTGTTTTTGGTGTACACTAATACCATTCCAACACGGTAGGAAAGCGGGAGCAGCGACATGAAGATCAAAGAAGTCATCGTCGTGGAAGGGCGGGACGACACGGCCGCCATCAAGCGGGCCGTCCAGGCGGACACGATCGAGACGGGCGGGTCTGCCATCAACCCGAAAACGATCGAAAAGATTCGCCTGGCCCAGCAAAAACGCGGCGTCATTATTTTTACCGACCCCGATTACCAGGGAGAGCGGATACGCAAGATCATCAGCCGGGCGGTACCGGGCTGCAAGCACGCGTTCATCACCCAGGAGGACGGGACGAAAAAAGGGGACATCGGCGTGGAGAACGCCTCCCCCGAGGTAATCGTCCGCGCGCTCTCCGAGGTGCGTACCGAGATGGCCGATCAGGCTGGGGAGATCACGCCCGACGACATGATCGCCTACGGATTGACCTCGGGTCCGGATTCCAAGGAGCGGCGAATCAAACTGGGCGAACGGCTGGGCATCGGGTACGCCAACGCCAAGCAGATGCTGCAGCGCCTGAACGCCTTTCAAATCAGCCGGGCGGAGTTTCTCGCCGCCATGAAGGCCATTGACGAAGGAGGGGAGCAGCCATGACCCGAGCCGTCGGCAAAGATATCGCCACGCCTACGCGGACCAGGGAAATCCTGGAGAAGTACGGCTTTTCGTTCAAGAAAAGCCTGGGCCAAAACTTTTTGATCGACACCAACATTCTGCACAACATCGTGGCGGCGGCCGAACTGGACAAGGGGAAGGCGGCGCTGGAGATCGGTCCCGGCATCGGCGCGCTGACCGAACAGTTGGGCAGAGCCGCCGGCCGTGTCGTGGCGGTCGAAATCGACCAACGGCTGCTGCCCATCCTGGCGGAAACCCTGGCTCCCTATGAAAACGTGGAAGTGGTGCACGGGGATGTGCTGGAGCTGGATCTGCGGGCGCTCCTGGCGGACAAGCTGGCCGGCTACGAACAGGTGAGCGTCGTGGCCAACCTGCCGTACTACGTGACGACGCCGATCCTGATGAAGCTGCTGGAGGAACGGCTGCCGCTGGAGCATATCGTGGTGATGATCCAGA
The DNA here is from genome assembly GCF_001673705.2 of Brevibacillus sp. WF146. Classification (NCBI taxonomy): domain Bacteria; kingdom Bacillati; phylum Bacillota; class Bacilli; order Caryophanales; family Paenibacillaceae; genus Brevibacillus; species Brevibacillus sp. WF146. The sequence goes on along the minus strand of NZ_CP109943.1, from coordinate 174,492 downwards.
AAGAGGTGGCGGACCGGATCGCCGCCAAGCCGGGTACCAAGGACTACGGCTCGCTCAGCGTTGCCGCACAGTTTTTCGCGGAGACGGAAGTGGCGATGGTGGTGCCGGCCAGCGTTTTCATTCCCCGGCCCAATGTGGATTCCGCCGTGATCAAGCTGACGATCCGCAAGCAGCCTCCTGTCGAGGTGGACGACGAAGCGCTGTTTTTCCGCGTGGTACGGGCTTGTTTTGCGCAGCGGCGGAAGACGCTGCTCAACAACCTGATGAACGGTTTGTTCGACAAAACTCAAAAAGACGATGTGGTTGGGCTGCTGGCTGAGCTGGGGATCGACCCCGGCCGCCGCGGCGAGACCCTGGGCATCGAAGAATTTGCCCGGCTCGCCAACGCCATCCGCCGCAGCAATCTGATGCCGCATCGAACATGAGGAACGCCCCTTGGAAACAAGGGGCGTTCGGATTGTTGGGACAGTCTCTTTTTTCGGCGAAAGGGGACTGTCTCAGCCATCTGAGGGCACGATGATAATGGGACGGAAGTCGGTCGGGAATTTTTTTGCCGGACGTGCCTGTCCCCGGACAAGCCATGTGACAAAAATCCGCTGATTTCACGAAAAAAACACCGTTGACAAGAACTGATTTTGGTTGCTATAATTTTTTATTTCTTTGACAAAATAAGCATAGACTGTTATAATGGAATCAAGCGAGGTGGATGGAACAATGGCAAGAAACGCGTTACTTGACATTAAACGCAGTTTAGACGAGCACATTGGCGAACGCATCCTGCTGAAAGCCAATGGCGGTCGCCGCAAAACCGTCGAACGGACGGGCATCCTCGAAGAAACGTACCCATCTGTATTCGTTGTAAAGCTTGATGACGACCAATTGTTTGAGCGAGTTTCATACAGCTATGCTGACATCTTGACGGAAACAGTAGAATTGACAGTGTGCCGTGACAACGAGCACATTCGCATTACTTTTGTACAGCAGTAGAGCCCTGGCGGCTCTGCTGTTTTGTTTTTGCCTTCCTGTCGTCCCCGGTCCGGTGTACTCGATATCATATACGTCCGGCGCCGTTTCGGTGTATGCTGAATCGAGACAGCGGCCGGGGTTTTTTTGCCCGGCCTCGCGCATACTAAGGCTGTCAACGGGAAAAGGAGGATGTTATGGGTCGCAGACGAGGCATCATGTCTGAAGCGTTCAAGATGGAGTTGGCCAAGGAGCTGGGGTTTTACGACACGGTGAAAACCGAAGGCTGGGGCGCCATCACCACGCGCGATGCCGGGAATCTGGTCAAACGCGCGATTCAGATCGCCGAGGAAGCGTTAGCCAAACAGAATGCCAAATAAACTCGTTGACGGGCCGGGGCAACCCGGCTTCTTCCTGCGTTTTTGGTTTCGCGGCAGTTGCTCCGCATTGCCTATTATGATAGAATATTCAGAAAAATACACACGCGTGTCACTAGGCGAACTAGGCATGAGCGAACGGAAGCGGCAAGGGGCGAGTCCTCCTGCTCCGGACGCTCATGCTTTTTTCAGGAGGTGAAAGCGGGCAGCAGACCGGGAACAGGCGAGGGTTACGCACCAAACAGATCGATCAGCGACAGGAGGAATGGGAAGCATGTGGAAAAGAAAGGGAATCGTACGGGGAACAGTGGCCGCTCTTGTCATCTCTACGGCGCTCTATACGCCAGTTTCGGCCCAAACGGAGGCGGTATCTCCCGCGGCGCCGCCATCAGCGTCTGCGGAAGCGCCGGCGAGCGTCATCCAAAACGACGAGCCCACATCCGTCCGCATCAATCAGTTGGTCGACACGGCCATGTACTACTACTGGCACGGCGGCGACCTGCAGCAAGCGGAAAAGGAAATCTTCAAGGGCATCACCCTGAAAGGCAAATACGATGTGGTCGAACACGCCTTCCGGGAAGCGACGATCCTCGATCCGTACAATCTGGATCTGAAGTTTTCGCTGGCGTCGACGCAGGTCATCCAGAAAAAGCTGCCCGAAGCCCTGCAGACGTACCGGCAGATCCTGCGCCTGGACCCTGACAATTTCAACGCCACCCTGCTGTTCGCCGTCTACTCCAAGGCGAACGGAGACGAGCGGGCGTTTCAGGAGGCCGTGTCCAGGCTGCGGACGATCGATCCGCAAAGGACGGCCGCCTATCTGGAAAAGCTGCGGGCGACAGACGAGATCCTGGCCGGCAGGCTTAATACCGCGGTTCCGGCCGGGCTGCCGCAAACCCGGCACGCGATCGTGATCCTGGGCTACGCGCTGGCGGACGACGGTTCGATGCGCCAGCCGCTCGTGGACCGGCTGAAAACGGGCCTGGCGGTCGCCAGACAATACCCGCAGGCCAACATCATCGTTACCGGCGGAGTGCCAAAGCAGGGCGTCACCGAAGCGGATGCGATGAGCCGGTGGCTGGTCTCCCAAGGGATTGACCAGGACCGCATCCTCCTGGAGAACAAGTCGACGGACACGGTGGAAAACGCCCTGTTTACGACGGCGATCCTGGAGCGGGAAGGGATCCGCGACGTCACGCTGGTGACCAGCGCGAGCCATATGAGACGGGCATTGACCGTCTTTCGCGAAGCCGGCGAATTATACGCGAAGATGAACGGCGGCAGCGGGAGCGTCAGATTTAGCCATGCGGCCAGCCTGGATTACCCGACGATCGAGGAGGCGCAGCAGGTGACGAAAGACGAGCGGCTGGTCACCTACCGTGACCTGCTGAGAGCGTCGGGCATCTGGGCGTATCCCGGAAAACAGCGATAGGCTTTTCTTCCGTCCAACTGGCATGGCAGAGAACCCCTGTGCTACAATAAGAGACTAGGAAATCTGAACGTAGGCAGAGGTGAACAACATGCGTATCTCGGTCAAAGCGCCCGCCAAAATCAACCTGACTCTCGACGTGCTGGCCAAACGGCCGGACGGTTATCACGAAGTGGAAATGGTGATGACCACGGTGGACTTGGCGGATCGCGTAGACCTGACCTTGCGCCAGGACGGCGCCATTACGCTGGACTGCTCTGCCAGTTTTGTACCGGACGACATACGCAACCACGCCTACAAGGCGGCGGTGCTGCTGCGTGAACGCTATCAGGTGCGCCAGGGCGTACATGTGTATATCGACAAACAGATTCCCGTAGCCGCCGGACTGGCCGGGGGAAGCAGTGACGCGGCAGCCGCCCTGCGCGGCCTGAACAAGCTGTGGAACCTCGGGCTGAGTCTGGACGAGCTGGCCGCCATCGGGGCGGAAATCGGGTCCGATGTGCCGTTTTGCGTCTACGGCGGCACGGCACTCGCCAGGGGGCGGGGCGAGCAGATCACCCATCTGCCGGCTCCCGCTCCCTGCTGGGTCATTTTGGCGAAACCGCCGATCGGGGTCTCCACTGCTGACGTGTACGGCCAGTTGCGCGTTCAGGAGATCGCCCGCCATCCTTCGACGGAACAGATGATCAAGGCGATTCGCGAACAGGATTTTTCGCTGATGTGCCGCTCCATGGGCAACGTGCTGGAAGAGGTGACGCTGGCCATGCACCCGCAAGTGCGGCAGATCAAGGAGCTGATGGAGCAGTCGGGAGCGGACGGCGTGCTGATGTCGGGGAGCGGCCCGACCGTGTTTGCCCTCGTACAAAAGGAAGCGAAGGTGCACCGTATCTACAACGCGCTGCGCGGGTTTGTCAAAGACGTGTTCGTCGCCCGCATGCTGGGGATGCCGGATGGGGAAATGCTTGCATGAACCCGTATGGAAATGATACATTAGCACCATAATATTCGGTTTTTTGGAGGAAGAATCATGAAGAAAATGCGCAGAAGTGCGCGTCTGGTCGACATGACGCAGCACTTGCTCGCCCATCCCCACACGTTGATTCCACTCACCATGTTTGCCGAACAGTACGGGGCGGCCAAGTCGTCCATCAGCGAAGACCTGTCCATTATCAAGGAAGCGTTTGAGAGCCAGGGTGTGGGCGCGCTGCGAACGGTAGCGGGAGCGGCCGGCGGAGTGAAGTACATTCCCCAGATGAAGACGGAACACGCCCTTCACTTCATGCGCGAACTGATCGGCCATTTGGAAAATCCCGACCGCCTGCTGCCGGGCGGCTACCTGTACATGTCCGACATCCTCGGCCACCCGGCCACCATGGCCCGGATCGGCAAGCTGTTTGCCACCGCCTTTGCGGAAAAGAACGTGGAAGTGGTCATGACGGTGGAAACCAAGGGGATTCCGCTCGCCTACGCGACGGCCGCTTATCTGAACGTGCCTGTCGTGATCGTCCGGCGCGACAACAAGGTGACGGAAGGGTCCGTGGTCAGCATCAATTACGTGTCCGGCTCGAGCAAGCGCATTCAGACGATGTCGCTGGCCCGCCGTGCGCTGGCCGAACAGTCCCGCGTCCTGATCGTCGACGATTTCATGAAGGCCGGCGGCACGATTCGCGGCATGATCGATCTCCTGCAGGAGTTCCGCGCCACCGTGGTGGGCTGCGGCGTGTTGGTGGAGACGGCTGACGTCACGGACCGCCTCGTGGACGAGTACGTCTCGCTGGCCAAGCTGCGCGATGTGGACGTCAAGGGCAAGCAGATCGAGATCGAGCTGGGCAGTTATTTTCACGAGAGAGAGGAGTAATGGACAGATGGCGATTTCATTTGTTTCGACGGACAAGGCGCCGGCGGCAATCGGTCCGTACAGTCAGGCGGTCAAGGCAGGCCCGTTCCTGTTTGCTTCCGGCCAAATTCCGCTGCGCCCGGACGGCACCCTGGTCGAAGGGGATATCGTGGAACAGGCGCACCAGGTGTTCGCCAACATCAAGGCGATCCTGGCCGAAGCCGGGCTGACGCTCTCCGACGTGGTGAAAGCGACCGTGTTTATCAAGGACATGAACGATTTTGGCCGGCTGAACGAAGTGTACGCCGAATACTTCGGCGATCACAAACCGGCCCGCTCCACGGTGGAAGTGGCCCGTCTGCCGCGCGATGTAAAGGTGGAAATCGAAGTCGTTGCGTACACGGGAAAATAAAAAACAGGGATGAGAAGCCCGACACCAGGCAGTGTCGGGCTTGTTTTTTCCAGTTTATTCGGCAGGGGAGATAAAATAATAGTTTTTTTTGCAAAAATTCGGTAACCAGGCAGGAATATTTACCCAGAGCGTGGAATTACTCCTAAACGCTTTGATAGATAAAGGGAGTGAACTTGATGGAAGTAACAGACGTAAGACTTCGCCGCGTGAATACGGATGGTCGAATGAAAGCCATTGCGTCCATTACGATTGACCATGAATTCGTGGTTCATGATATCCGTGTCATTGACGGGAACAATGGCATGTTTGTTGCGATGCCCAGCAAACGCACCCCGGATGGGGAGTTCCGCGACATCGCACATCCGATCTCCTCTGCCACGCGCGAAAAGATTCAAGCTGCTGTACTGGCTGAATACGAGCGTGTAGGCCAAGAAGAGGAGAACACCATCGAAGCAGGCGCTTGATTCAAGCCCAACAAAAGCACCCGGTCGCGACGACTGGGTGCTTTGTTCTTGCCTGAGCAGCCGGCAGGGGAGAGCCAGGCGCGGCTGTTCGGCCGGTCCCGGCCCGGCTGCCGACCCGCCGCCGGCCAAGAGCCGGACGGCAGCGGCCCTCCGCTAATAGCAGGCCTCCAGATCGGCTATGATTTTTTCCCTGTCCAACCCTTCGCCGATAAAAACGGCGACCATCTTCGGGCCGAAGTTTTCGAAGGGAAACAGGTTCACCTGATTGTCGGTGTGCTGAAACGAAATCAGTTCCTCCCGCCCTTTAAACAGCACGTATCCTTTGGCGCGGTAGACGTTTTTCGGCAGATCCCAGAGAAAATCCTCAAACTTTTTTGCGTCCACCGGTCCAGTAAAATGGTAGGAAAAGGTCTCAATGCTGTTGTACAGCGACGGCTGACCGGCTGAAATGCCGAGCGATCGTTTCACTTTTTCCAGGGCGGACATTCGTCCTATGCTTTTTTGCACAGGAGAGCCGGCCGCCTTGTCCCGGGCCCGTTCCGCCGCGCTGCGTTCGGCGGCGCGCTTGACGCTCAACAGTTCCCGCAGGTCCATGTCGCTCTGGATCGTCTGGTGGATCGGGGCGTGCGGATTCAGCTCAAGCAGCTTGGCCTTTACTTTTTCCAACACCTCCGGGGTGACCAGATCGATTTTATTTAATAGAAGCAAATCGGCGTACTTCACCTGGTTGCGGATCGTCTTGACCAGCGAGCCGCTCGACTGGAAGCGGGAGTTGAGGTCGCGGAAGCGGGAAGCGTCCACGACGCTTATGATTCCCTTGAGCTCCATCCTGTCGTACAGCTCCGGATGGGTAAGCGCGTCCACCACGTCAACCGGATCGGCCACGCCGGTGGTTTCGATCAGGATGTGGTCAGGCTCGAAGGAGGAGAGAACGTCCTTCAGTCCATCCGTCAGCTCCCCGCGAATGGAGCAGCAGATGCAGCCGTCCAGCAGCTTTTTCACCGGAAAGCCGAAGCCCTGAATCTGCTCGCCGTCGATGTCTTCTTCGCCCATTTCATTCATCAGGACCACGACCCGGCCGTCCTGGTTCCGCAGATAGGCCAGCAGTTTCTGCATCAGCGTCGTCTTGCCGCTGCCCAGATACCCGGTCAAAATGTATACGCCAGCGCTCAACGCGTCCATCCCCCTTGCCTTTTCATGTAACGGTGAGAACACGGAGGGCGGAGGTGGGAAGTCCGTTTTTCTTTTTCGGAAAAGACGGACGATTCCTGCGGCGATCCGCTCTCGGTTCCCTTCCCATCATAATCCAGGCGGGAAACAGGCGTCAAACGTCTAAAAATCGCCATCGGAAACCAGTGCCTACCGTCTTGAAATCACCATTTGATTAAGATATAGTCATTGTGGAACTTATACGCTGGAGGGTTGACATGTCTAAGATCCATGCCGTGGTACTGGCTGCGGGCCAGGGAACACGGATGAAATCGAAGCTGTACAAGGTTCTTCACCCCGTCTGCGGCAAGCCCATGGTTCAGCATGTGGTGGACACGCTGGCTTCCATGCGGGTGGAAGATGTCATTGTCGTCGTAGGTCACGGTGCTGACGCTGTCCGTTCCACGCTGGGCGAACGCGTCACGTACGCTTTGCAGAAGGAACAGTTGGGTACGGCCCATGCCGTGCAGCAGGCGGTACCGTTTTTGCAGGCGAAAGAAGGAACTACGTTTATTTTGTACGGAGATGTACCCCTCCTGTCCGAGGAGACGCTCACTGCTCTCTTGCGCTATCACGAAGAGCAGCAGGCGGCCGCGACCGTACTGACTGCCGTCGTCCCCGACCCGACCGGTTACGGACGCATCGTGCGCAGTGAAACGGGCGAGGTGCTGCGCATTGTCGAGCACAAGGACGCTACTCCGTCGGAACGGGCGATCAGAGAAATCAACACAGGCATATACTGTTTTGACAATCAAAAATTGTTGAAAGCCTTGGCACAAGTGAAAAATGACAACGCTCAAGGCGAATACTATGTGACGGACTGCATCGGCATTCTGCGGCAGGCGGGCGAAAAGGTGGCCGCCTTCGAAGCGGTGGACCCGGATGAAACGATGGGCGTCAACGACCGCGCGCAGTTGGCCGAAGCCGAAGCGTACATGCGCAGGCGCATCGCCGTGCGCCATATGAAAAACGGCGTGACGATTGTCGATCCCGCATCCACGTACATCGAAGCGGACGTGGTGATCGGTGCGGATACGGTGATTCAGCCCGGAACGTTTTTGCGTGCAGGGACAACCATTGGCGCCGATTGCGTGATTGGTCCGCAGGCGGATTTGACCAATGTGCAGGTGGCGGATCGCGTCACCATCTCCTACTCCGTCATGGTCGACGCCCGTGTGGAGGCAGACTCTACGGTCGGACCGTTTGCCTATGTGCGGCCGGGAACGGAAATCGGCCCGCATGTCAAAATCGGCGACTTTGTCGAACTGAAAAATGCGAAAATCGGCAAAGGCACCAAGGTGCCGCACCTCAGCTACGTGGGCGACGCCGAGATCGGCGAGGGCGTCAATATCGGCTGCGGCACGATTACGGTCAACTATGACGGCGCCGTCAAACACAAAACGGTCGTGATGGACGGCTCCTTTATCGGCTGCAACACCAATCTCGTTGCGCCGGTTACCGTGGGACAAAACGCGTACGTGGCCGCAGGTTCCACCATTACGCAGGACGTGCCGGACGAAGCGCTGGCCATCGCTCGTGAACGTCAGGTAAACAAGCCGGGTTATGCCAACAAACTGCCGCGCAAAGGCAAGAAGGATTAACAACGGGGGGTTTTCTTAACTATCATGGCTAACTACCGCGATCCTAAACTGAAGGTCTTTACGTGCAACGCAAATCGCCAACTGGCGAAAGAGATTGCGGAGCACATCGGCGTGCCGCTGGGCAATGCGGAAGCAGTCCGCTTCAGCGATGGCGAGTGTCAAATCAAACTGAACGAAAGCGTTCGCGGTTGTGACGTGTTTGTGATTCAGCCAACATGTGCTCCCGTTAACGAACACCTGATGGAACTGCTGGTGATGGTCGATGCGCTGAAACGCGCCTCCGCCAAGAGCATCAACGTCGTGATTCCGTATTACGGGTACGCCCGCCAGGACCGGAAAGCCCGCGCGCGCGATCCGATCACGGCCAAGCTGGTCGCCAACCTGATCGAGACCGCAGGGGCGCACCGCGTCATCACGATGGACCTGCACGCGACGCAGATCCAGGGCTTCTTCGACATCCCGGTCGACCACCTGTTGGGCGTGCCGATTCTGGGGAAATACTTTTCCGAAAAAGGTCTGCAGGACATTGTCGTCGTCTCGCCGGACCACGGCGGCGTAACCCGCGCCCGCAAGCTGGCGGAGCGCCTGGAAGCGCCGATCGCGATCATCGACAAGCGCCGTCCGGAACCAAACGTGGCGGAAGTGATGAACATCGTCGGGAACATCGAGGGCAGAACGGCGATCATCATCGACGACATCATCGATACGGCCGGCACGATCACGCTGGCGGCCAACGCGCTGGTGGAAGCGGGTGCGCGTGACGTGTACGCGTGCTGCACGCATCCGGTGCTGTCCGGCCCGGCCATCCAGCGGATCAACGACTCCAAGATTCGCGAGTTGGTGGTGACCAACACCATTCCGTTGAGCCAGGACCGGATGATCGACAAGATCAAGGTGCTGTCCGTGGCGCCGATCATCGGGGAAGCGATCATCCGCGTTCACGAAGAGCTGTCCGTCAGCAAGCTGTTTGATTAGTACAACCCGGTCAGGGGATTGAAATACGCCTCCGCTGGACAAGCTAGGGAGTAGGAAGAATCTGCTAGCTGTCCAGAGGAGGTTTTTTTGTGGAAACGATCAAGGCGATCATCCGCCGCAAGGGAGAACAGCCGACGAACAACGAGCTCCGCCGCCAGGGCTGGGTCCCGGCCGTCGTCTACGGAAGCGACGTCCAGAACCTGTCGATCCAGGTGAATGGACGGGAGCTGGATCAGGCCCTGCGCCATCAGTCGACCAACAAGCCGTTCAAGCTGGTGATCAACGGCAACGAACATCCCGTGATGGTCTACGAACTGCAGCGTCATCCCGTGAAGGGCAGCATCCTGCACGCCGACTTCAAGAAAATCAGCATGAATGAAAAAGTGCACACCAGCGTACCGGTTTTACTGTCGGGCGACCCGGAGCTGGGGGTGGCCACCCTGGTCCGCCACAGCGTGGAAATCTCCTGCCTGCCCGGCAGCATCCCCGAATCGTTTACCGTCAACGTCGACGGCCTCAACATCGGGGACGTGGTGCTGGCCAAAGATCTGGAGATCCCGCCCGATGTCGATCTCGGGATTGACGAGATGGAAGTGATCGTCAGCGTGCTGCCGGTGAAGGCCCAATCGGACGAATCGGTGGAGGCGGAACAGTCGGCCGAGGCTGTGGCCGAAGAGGCGGGATCGCCGACAGAGGAAGCCAAAAACGCATAGAGGCTCCTGCCCCGGGACGTTCGGGGCTTTTTTTGTGGCCGCGACACCTCCTTGGCGTTGACGCAGGAAAGGCGGAGCGGGAAAACGGCCCGCGCCGGCCGATGTGGACGGATGCCGCACCACGGGGCACCGCATCGGCTTGGCGGAGCGAGGTTTTCTATGTACAATGAGGGGAGGTTAGGAGGGAACAACCGTGAAAGTGATCATCGGACTGGGCAACCCCGGCAAAAAATATGAAGATACAAGACATAATGCAGGGTTTATGGCCATAGATAAAATTAGCGACAAGTGGAACATTCCCGTACAGCAGAACAAGTTTCGCGCCATCGTCGGCGAGGGCCGGATCGAAGGGGAAAAGGTGCTGCTGGTCAAACCGCAGACCTACATGAACCTGTCCGGAGAGTCCGTAGCCGAGGTGCTGAAGTTTTACAAGCTGACTCCGGACGATGTCGTGGTCATTTACGACGATCTGGATCTGCCTCCGGGCCAGCTTCGCCTGCGGTTAAAGGGCAGCGCAGGCGGACACAACGGCATCAAATCGCTGATCCAGCACATGGGCACCCAGGAGTTCAAGCGAATCAAGGTGGGCATCGGCCGCCCCGAACCGGGAAGGAGTGTAAGCGATTACGTCCTGCAGTCTTTTTCCGCCGCCGAGCGTCCGGTGATTGACGCCGCCGTGGAGCAGGCGGCCGACGCCGCCGCGATGTGGGCGAGAGAACCGTTTGAGATCGTGATGAACCACTACAACAGTCGGAAGTAACGCGGATAAGCGCCCGAGAGCCAAAGGACCCGCTTGCGCCAGGCGGCGGGTCTAGTATGTTTTTCCACCCCCTCGGCCATACTAAGCGGTAGAATGGCCGGGGGGTGTAATGCGAGTGAGCTTTCGCTATGTCTGCCGCTGCTGCGGCATCAGGATTGCGGAATTTGACGACACGCGCGTGACGGAAGCACAGTTGGGGTTGGATTCCTTGACCCCGGAAGAACGTGCTCTTATAATAACCAAAGAACCAGAGGGGGACACGGTTGTCAGCATCACGTGCGCCTACTGCCGTGAGGCGCTGGATCTGCACCCGGAACTTTCCCTGGTCGGCAATCCGCTCCAATAACATAGGAAACGAAAGGCTTTCGGTGGAAGGCTTGCAAGGACAAGGCCTTGGCTTCTTGAGCTAAGGCTTCTTTTCGCATGACAGAAAAACCAGAGAGGGGACTAATGGATGCAAGTCATCATTAACCCGATGAAACAGGACGCCAACATCGGGACAATTGTCGCCGGCCTGGAAAAGGGGCTGCACGAACAGCTCGTCTCCGGTTTGGCCGGTTCCGCCCGGCAGGCGCTGATGGTCGCGCTCAAACAGATGGCGGGCCGTCCGATGTGCGTCATCACTCATAACATGTTTCAAGCGCAAAAGGTGTACGAGGACCTGATCGAACTCCTCCCCGCCGACGAGGTGCTGCTCTACCCCGGAAACGAATTGATCGGCTCCGAATTGGCGATCGCCAGTCCCGAGATGCTGGCGCAGCGCATTCACGTGTTCAACCGTTTAGCCCAGGGCTTTACGGGTATTTTGGTTGCGCCGTTTGCCGGCGTGCGCCGTCTGGTCGTGCCGCCTCACATCTGGCGGGACGCGCAGATCGAACTGCGGGTCGGCGAAGAACTGGACATCGACACGTTTTTGCTCCGCTGTGTGGAGCTGGGCTACGAGCGCGTCGACATGGTGGAGCGAAAAGGCGAATTCAGCGTGCGCGGCGGGATCATCGACCTCTACCCGATCGACTCGGAATGGCCGGTGCGGATCGAGCTGTTTGACGTGGAAATCGACTCGATCCGCACGTTTGACATGGGGACGCAGCGCTCGCTGGAGTCCGTCCAGTCGTTTACGATCGGGCCGGCCAAGGAGGTCATCGCCACGACCGCGCTGCTGCAGGAGGCGGCTGTCCGGCTGGAGCAGAAGCTGGGCGAAACGGTGGCCAAGCTGAAGGACGGGGCGGCCAAGGAAAAAGTGGTGCAAAAAATCGGCGCCGACGTGGAGCGAATGATGCAGGGACAGCGGTTTTCCCATCTCTACTCCTACATCTCGGTCATCTACCCGACAAACGACACGCTGCTCTCCTACATGCCGTCCGACACGGTGCTGATCGTGGACGAACCGTCCCGCGTGCTGGATACGGCGGCGCAGCTCCAAAAAGAGGAGGCGGAGTGGCTGACCGGCCGGATCGCCGAAGGGGAGTACATGGCCAACCTGAGCCTGTCCCGCTCCTACGAGGAGACCGTGGGCGCGAAAAAGCGGCAGATCGTCTACCTGTCTTTGTTTTTGCGCCAGTCGCCGAAGACGCAGCCGCAAAACATCGTCAATCTCACCTGCCGGACGATGCAAAACTTCCACGGCCAGATGAACGTGCTGAAAACGGAGCTGGCCCGCTGGAAAAAATCGCAGGACCAGATCGTCTTCGTGGCCGCCGATCTGGAGCGGGCCAAGCGTCTGGAACGGGTGCTGCACGATTACGAGATGGAGGCGGACCTGTTGACGGAGCCGGTGGAATCAGTCCCGCCCGGCCGTCCGACCATCATTCTCGGCAACCTGCAAACCGGGTTTGAACTGCCGCTGAACAAGCTCGTCGTCATCACCGAGGGGGAAGTCTTTACCCCGAAACAGCGCAAGGCGCGCAAGGTCCAGCAGACGATGACCAACGCCGAGCGGATCAAAAACTACCTGGAGCTGAAGCCGGGCGACTACGTCGTGCACGTCAACCACGGGATCGGCAAATACCTGGGGATTGAAACCAAAGAAATTCTCGGAATTCATAAAGATTACTTGCATATTCAGTACGCCGGCGGAGACAGCCTGTTTGTGCCGATCGACCAGATTGACCACGTGCAGAAATACGTGGGCAGCGAAGAGGCGGAGCCGAAAATCTACAGCCTCGGCGGCAGCGAGTGGAAGCGCGTCAAGAACAAGGTGAAGTCCTCCGTCAAGGACATTGCGGAAGACCTGATCAAGCTCTACGCGGCCCGGGAAGCGGCCGTGGGCCACGCGTTCTCGCCCGACACGGAGGAACAGCGGGAGTTTGAGGCGATGTTTCCCTACCAGGAGACGCCGGACCAGCTCCGGGCGATCGCCGAGGTCAAGGCGGACATGGAAAAGCGCCGGCCGATGGACCGGCTCGTCTGCGGCGACGTGGGCTACGGCAAGACGGAGGTGGCGATCCGGGCGGCGTTCAAGGCGGTCATGGACGGCAAGCAGGTGGCCGTGCTTGTGCCCACCACCATTTTGGCGCAGCAGCATTACGAGACCTTCCGCGAGCGCTTTGCCGACTACCCGATCCGCGTCGAGGTGCTCAGCCGGTTCCGCTCGCGCAAAGAGCAGAACGCCGCGCTGAAAGGGCTGAAGGAAGGCACGGTGGACGTCGTCATCGGGACGCACCGTCTGCTGTCCAAGGACGTTCAGTTTCGCGATCTCGGGCTGCTGATCGTCGATGAAGAACAGCGCTTCGGCGTCAGCCACAAGGAAAAACTGAAGCAGATGAAGACCAACGTGGACGTGCTGACCCTGACCGCGACGCCGATTCCGCGGACGCTGCACATGTCGATGATCGGCGTGCGCGACCTGTCCGTGATCGAGACGCCGCCGGAAAACCGGTTCCCGGTGCAGACGTACGTCATGGAGTACAGCCCGGCGCTGGTGCGGGAGGCGATCGAGCGGGAACTGGCCCGCGGCGGCCAGGTTTTTTTCCTCTACAACCAGGTGCAGGGGATCGAGCAGATGGCGGAGCAAATCGCCGCGCTCGTGCCGGACGCCCGCGTCGCCGTGGCGCACGGCCAGATGAACGAGAGCGAGCTGGAAGGCATCATCCTGGACTTTTTGGAAGGCAATTACGACGTGCTGGTCAGCACCACGATCATTGAAACGGGCGTCGACATCCCCAACGTGAATACGCTGATCATCTACAATGCGGACAAAATGGGCCTGTCCCAACTGTACCAGCTCCGCGGACGGGTCGGCCGGTCCAACCGGATTGCCTATGCCTACTTTACCTACCAGCGGGACAAAGTGCTGACCGAAGTGGCGGAGAAGCGCCTGCAGGCGATCAAGGAGTTTACCGAGCTCGGCTCCGGCTTCAAGATCGCGATGCGCGACCTCTCCATCCGCGGCGCCGGAAATTTGCTGGGCGCCGAGCAGCACGGCTTCATCAACTCGGTCGGGTTTGACCTGTACAGCCAGATGCTGAAAGAGGCGATCGACGAGCTGAAAGGGGAAGTGAAGCAGGAGAGCGTCTCCCCGGTGGAGATCAACCTGCAGTTGGACGCCTACATCCCGTCGCTCTACATCACCGACAGCCGGCAGAAAATCGAGATGTACAAAAAATTTGTGGCCGTCTCCTCCCTGGAGGACGTGGACGACCTGGCGGAAGAGCTGCTGGACCGCTTCGGCCCCGTGCCGAAACCGGTGGAGAACCTGCTCACCATCTCCCGCCTGCGCGTCTACGCGCTGAAACACCGCATCACCGAGATCAGCCAGAAAAATCCGGACGAGATCAAACTGTATCTGCACCCCAGCCAGAACAACAACATCGACGGCGGCGCGTTGTTCGCGCTAGCCAGCAATTGGAGCAGGCGATTGGGTCTCTCGGGTGGACAACAGATCGTCATTACTGTTAAAGTAAAAGGGTTACAGGAAGATGAAGGCGTGCAGCTTGTAGAAAAGCTGCTGCGTCAATTTCACTTGGTGCGCAAGGACACCAGTACGGAAAGCACCGTCTCCTGAGGGGGAAAGGGCTTTTCGGGAAGGGAGAGCCATTCCATGAAACGATCTGTAGCCATTTTGTCTTCCGCCGTCCTGGTCGTGGCGCTGCTGACCGGATGCGGAAAAGGAGACGACAACGCGGAGGCTTCCAAACCGACCAACCAGAACCAACCGGCACAAGCGGGTGATCAAGCCAATGCCAACGATCCGCTGGCGCAGTTTCCCAAGCTGAACCTGCCGTTCAGCGTCGATCCCAACGCCGCCGTCGTCGAGTACCAGGGAGGCACCCTGAGCGGGAAAGAGTTTGAGACGTTCCTGCGGGTGATCAACTTCCTCAATCCGATGCAGGGCCAAATGATTGAGGCGGCCGACCAGGAGATGCTGAAAACGTTCGCCCGCGAATTCACGGCGACGAAAATCCTGGCCGCCAAAGCCGACGCTGCCATCGAGAAAGAGTCCAGGGAGACGGCCGAGAAAAGCTTCGACAAGATCAAGGGGCAGTATCTCAGCCTCTTGGGCAAGGACGAAGCCAAGTTTGACAAGCTGATGGAGAACCAGGGCGTTTCCAAGGATGTCGTGATCGATCAGATGACGCTCATCAACAACTCGATCAACGTGCTGAAAAAGAACATTGATGACGCGGCGCTGAAAAAGATGTACGACGGGATGAACAAGGAATCGCTGACCGTCGCCTCTGTCCGCCACATCCTGATCTCCACCGAGAAACGGAAGCCGGAAGAAGCGCTCAAACTGGCCAACGATCTGGCGGCCCGCCTGAAAAAAGGGGAGGATTTCGCCAAACTGGCCAAAGAGTACAGCGACGACCCGGGCAGCAAGGACACCGGCGGTCTGTACGAAGACGCCGACGTGAGCCAATGGGTGCCGGAGTTCAAGGACGCCGCCCTGAACCTGCCGATCGGCCAAATCAGCGAACCGGTGAAAACCGATTACGGCTACCACGTGATGAAGGTGGAAAGCCGCAAGCAAAAGAGCTTCGACGAGATGAAAGAACAGCTTCGCGCGCAGGCGTTGGAGCAGGAGTACGACAAATTCGGCAAAACCGAGCTGGACAAGCTGATCACCAAGTACAACCTTCCGGAGCCGAAACCGGCTGCGGGACAAGCCAAAAAGTGACGGGGTCCTTCGACGTCCCGTCCCTTCACCGATGGGGGACTCGTTCGCCCATGTCCGTCGAACAGACAGGGAACCTGAGTTCCCTGTTTTTTCGTTTTCTCGCATATTCTTGAAGCACCGGCGAATACTATAGTCACTCGCTACCGCCCGGGGGAGAGTAACGGAAACAAGCTGGAAAATGTTGCAGTCGTCACCCGTCGTTAAAATGAGAATCTGAGGAAAAAATACAGGTAACCACCAACCCTTTCACAACCCACTTCTCACGAAAGCGAGGCAACATGACATGAAAGCAACTGGTATTGTTCGTCGCATCGACGACCTCGGCCGGGTCGTGATACCGAAGGAGATTCGTCGCACCCTGCGCATTCGCGAAGGCGATCCGCTGGAGATCTTCGTGGACCGCGACGGGGAGGTTATCCTGAAGAAGTATTCGCCCATCGGAGAACTGGGTGATTTCGCCAAGGAATATGCTGACTCGCTGTACGAAAGCCTGAACCATATCGTCCTGATTTCCGACCGCGACAGCGTCATTGCCGTGTCCGGCGCATCCAAGAAGGAGTACCTGGAGAAGGCGATCGGCAGCATCGTGGAAAAATGTCTGGAAGAGCGGAAAACGCGCGTCGAGAAGAATACGGGCACGTATGAAATCTGCCGCGACCTGAACGAAACGTACGGGTCCTTTGTAATCGCGCCGATCGTGGCCGGCGGCGACCCGATCGGCTCGGTGATTCTCCTCACGAAAAACGAGGGGACCAAGATGGGCGATCTGGAAATGAAAATGGCGGAGACAGCGGCCGGTTTCCTGGCCAAGCAGATGGAGCAGTAACGCTTCAAACAGCCTCGCGCGGCGGGGCTGTTTTTTTACGTCCGGATGCGGGGCGCGCGCGTGAATCCCCGGCTTTTCTTCCCGTTGATCGGTTGTGATATAATGGACGCAGTTTGTGTTTGGAGAGGAGAACATCACGCGCATGGCTCAGGAAAAGGCATCCGTCCAATTTGTGAAAGGAGCGGCCATATTGGGGGCAGCCGGGCTGGTCTCCAAGCTGCTGGGGGCAGTGTACCGCATCCCGTACCAAAACATTGCCGGCGACATCGGCTTGTATGTCTACATGCAGGTGTATCCGCTGTACACCACGCTGCTGATCCTGGCGACGGCCGGGTTTCCCATCGCCATCTCCAAGATCGTCTCCGAACGCGTCGCAGTCGGGGATGTGCTCGGCGCGCGCAAGGCGTTTCGTGTCGCCAGCGTCACGCTGGTGGTGCTGGGGTTCTTTTTCTTCGCGCTGCTGTACGGCGGGGCACCGTTGATCGCCAGGTTGATGGGGGATGAACACCTGGTCACCCCGCTCCGGGCGGTCGCCTGGTCGCTGCCCATCGTGCCGATGGCAGCCATTTTGCGAGGGTACTTTCAAGGTCATCAAAACATGATGCCGACCGGGGTATCGCAGGTGATCGAACAGCTTATCCGGGTCGTTTTCATTCTGCTGGCCGCCTACTGGGCAATGAGCGTCTACCAGGACGCCTATTTGGCCGGGACGGGCGCGGTCTTTGCCGCATTTCCCGGGGCGGTGGCCGCGGTGCTTGTCCTGTTGTGGTACTGGAAAAAGGACAAGCAGGCCGGACCGATCGGGGAGGGCGTGACGCAATCGGCCGACGTGGCGGTCTGGGGCAACCGGCAGGTGTTGAGAAGCCTGGTGTTTTACGCCCTGCCGATCTGCATGGGGGCGCTGGTGCTGCCCTTGATCCCGCTGGTGGACTCGCTGACCGTCGTCAACATGCTGCAGTGGAGCGGCATGGAGGAAGGATTGGCGAAAGTGGCAAAGGGCGCCTTTGACCGGGGGCAGCCGTTGATTCAGTTCGGCACGTTTTTTGCCACCTCCCTCTCGCTGGCGCTGGTTCCGGCGATCAGCGAGGCGGCGGCACAGCGGCAGTACCGGCTGATCGCCGGCCGTTCGGAAGTGGCGATCCGGCTCACCTTTTTGCTGGGACTGCCGGCTTCGGTCGGACTGGCGCTGCTGGCGGAACCGATCAACGTCATGCTCTACGGCGACGACAAAGGAACGGAAGCGCTGGCCATCCAGGCCTTTACCATCCTGTTTGCCACGCTGAGCATTGCCAGCGCCGGCATCCTGCAGGGATTGGGACGGGTGATGCGCCCGGCCCGCAACCTGTTGATCGGAGTGGTGGTCAAACTGGTGCTGAACCTGGCGCTGGTGCCGTTCTGGGGCATTGCCGGCGCTGCGTTTGCCACTGTGATGGCGTATCTGGTCGCCATGGGGCTCAACGTGCTGGGTGTCGTCAAGTACACCAAGGCGCGAATCGGCTGGCGGCAAATCGCCGGGAAGCCGTTTTTGTCGGTGCTGATCATGTCCGTCGTCGTGCTTGTGGTGGAATGGGGATGCATGCTGCTGCTGCACGACACGATCCCGTCCAGCCGGCTGGCTTACACGCTGGTGGGCCTGGCGGCGGTCGGTTCCGGCGCGGTGGTCTATCTGCTGGCGCTGTTAAAAACGGGCGGATTGACGCGGGCCGATATCCGCTTTTTGCCGAAGGGGGCGCGCATCGCCGCGCTGCTGGAACGGTTTGGTTTGCTGCGCGAACCATGAGACGAGATGGAAAACAAGGAGGGACGGCGCATGAGTGATGCGGCGGGCACGATTACGGTCGTCGGACTCGGCGCGGGCGACCTGGAACAACTGCCGTACGGGGTCTACCGTACGCTGAAGCAGGCAAAACGGCTCTACCTCAGGACCCGGGAGCACCCGGTGGTGGCCAGTCTGGCCGCGGAGGGTGTCGCCTACGAGTCGTTCGACGAGATTTACGAACAGCACGGGACGTTTGAAGAGGTGTACGAACGGATTGTCGAGACGCTGTTGGCAAAAACGGCGGAGGAGGGCAGCATCGTCTACGCCGTGCCCGGTCATCCGCTGGTGGCGGAGCGGACCGTCCAACTGCTGCTGGAGCGGGAGGCGAAGGGAGAGATCCGCGTCGTGATCGGCGGCGGACAAAGTTTTCTCGACCCGCTGTTTGCCCGCCTGCAGATCGATCCGATCGAGGGGTTTGCCCTGCTGGACGGCACGGACATGCGAGCCGATCAGGTAAATCCGGCGCTGCACACCATTATCGCCCAGGTGTATGACACGTTTGTGGCCTCCGACGTCAAGCTGACGCTGATGGAGGTGCTGCCGGACGAGTATCCGGTCACGGTGGCGACCGCGGTCGGCGTAGCCGGACAGGAGCGGATCGAAACGGTGCCGCTGTACGAGCTGGACCGGTTGGATCACTTCGGCAACCTGACGCTGGTCTACGTGGCGCCGACGCAGGAGGAGCGGGTGCGCTACCGGCAGTTCTCCTATCTGAAGGAGATCGTCGCCATCCTGCGCAGCCCGGATGGCTGTCCGTGGGATCGGGAGCAGACGCACCAGAGCATCCGCAAGAATCTGCTCGAAGAGACGTACGAGGTGCTGGAGACCATCGACGACGACGATCCCGACGCGATGTGCGAGGAGTTGGGAGACCTCCTGATGCAGATCATGCTGCATGCCCAGATGGCGGCGGAGGACGGCTACTTTACCGTGGACGACGTCGTCGCCGGACTGAACGAAAAGCTGATTCGCCGTCACCCGCACGTGTTTGGCGACAAAAGCGCGGGCAACGCGGAGGAAGCGCTGGCCAACTGGCAGGAGATCAAGGCCCGGGAAAAGGCGGCCAAAGGCATCGAGCCGGGCTCCCGGTCGCAGTTGGACGGCATCCCGCGCGACCTGCCGGCGTTGATGTACGCCTACAAGCTGCAGAAAAAGGCGGCGGAAGTCGGGTTTGACTGGGACGACATCGCCGACGTCTGCCGGAAAGTGGAGGAAGAGTTCCGGGAGCTGCGGGAGGCCGCGCCGGAAGAGCGCGCCGGCGAACTGGGCGATCTGCTGTTTGCCGTCGTCAACCTCGCCCGCTTCCTCAAGCTGGACCCGGAGGAAGCGCTGGCGAAGACCAACCGCAAATTCAAGCGCCGCTTTGCCTACATCGAGGAGAAACTGCGCCAGGCGGGCCGTACCTTTGCCGAGACCAATCTGCAGGAGATGGACGCCTGGTGGGAGGAAGCGAAACATCACGAATAAAAGAAGGGGGGAACCGTGACCATGAGGCTGGACAAATACCTGAAAGTGTCGCGGCTGATCAAGCGCCGCACGCTGGCCAAGGAAGTGTGCGACCAGGGGCGCGTGGAGATCAACGACCGGCCCGCGAAAGCCTCCAGCACCGTCAAGATCGGCGACAAGCTGGCGATCCGCTTCGGCCAGAAGATCGTCGTGGTCAAAGTGGAGGACATCAAGGAAAACCCGCGCAAGGAGGAGGCCGCTTCGCTCTACACCGTAGTGGGCGAAGTGCCGGTGCCGCGCGACGAAAAGGAAGAGGAAGACTACCTGAGAGGGTAGTCTTTTCTTTTTCTCACAAAAATTGACAATGATCGGGGAGCCTCTTAATAGTAAAAGCGAACAACACACGCGAAGAATAGAGGGAGAAACCGTGGGGAAAGTCTTCTTGTTTTCGATCTTGTGGTGGCTGACCGGCAACCCGTTTGCGGCCCTGATCATCATTTTGCTTCTTTTGTATCTGCTTGATCTTCGCTTTGTCCGGCTGCTGCCCGACATCACCAAACCGTTTCGCCAAAACCGGCGTCTGGCTGCGCTCAAGCGTCAGGTGGCGCTCAATCCGCACGACACCTCGGCAAAGCTGGAGGCCGCCCGGCTGCTGATGGAGAGGCGGCGGTACCAGGAGGCATTGGCCTACCTGGAAGAGATCGCGCCGTTGATGGGAGAATCGGCCGAGTATCTGAGCGATCGCGGCATCTGCTGCCTCAAACTGGGCCGGGTGGAGGAGGGAGAGCGGCTGCTTCAGCAAGCCCTGACGCTCAATCCGCGCGTCAAATACGGGGAACCGTACCTCCGGCTGGGCGAAGCCTATGCCGCCCACAACCAGCGCGAAAAGGCGCTGGGGTTCCTGGAAGAGCTGGCGTCCATGCACACGTCGTCGTGCGAGGTCTATTACAAGCTGGGGAAGCTGTACGCGGAGCTTACGCAGAAGGAACGGGCCAAGCAGGCGTTTCGCGAGGCGGTTGAGGTCTATCGCGGACTGCCGGCCTACAAGCGGCGCACGGAACGGCGGTGGGCGCTGCTGGCGTGGCTGAATCGATGAAGATGGACGTGTGAATGGCGGCCTCCTGGCCATCAGGGTGTCGAGAACACGGCTGCGGGAAACAAGCCGGAACAAGCGGTTCGCAAGGATTTGTTACCTGTTTGTAACGACTTCCTTCCCACTCATTTCCTATCATGGAGAGAGTTGCAGGAAAAGGAGGCGTTTATGGTGAACAAAAGCGCGAAAACAGGCTTGTCCGCGCTGTTGGCCGCCACGGTGTTGACCGGGCCGTTCGCGGCGGTTCCGCAGGCCGCCCATGCCTTGACCGTGGAGGACGTATCCGCCGACGATACGGACACGGATGAGGAGACCGAATACACGATCGAGTTTGAAATCGACAAAGAGCTGAAGGCCGGAGACGAGATCATCGTCAAGTTTCCTGCCGAGTACAAGGTTTACAAAAGTCTGAAACGGTCGGACGTCAGCCTGGAGGATGACCGGGGCGGCACGATCGACATCAAGAGCGTGTCGGTGAGCAAGACCACCGTCTACGTAACAGTGGATGAACGGGTGAAGGCGGGCACCACGCTGACCCTGACGGTCGACAAGATCACCAACCCGAAAAGCAAGGACGACTACACCATCAAAGTGGAAACCTCAAACGAGTCGTCGAAAAGCCACAAGATTTCCATCGGCAAATCCACAAGCAGCAGCAAGACTTTCGAGGTCGGCCAAAGCAGCCATGAAGCAGGAGCGGCCACCTCGCTGACGCTGGGCAAAATCAGCTTGTCCTCGTCAGACAAGTTGAAAAAGGGCAAGTACATCTACGTCGACTTCCCGGCCAAGGACATGCTGCCGAAGAGCATCGACCGAGCCGACGTCAAGGTAAACGGCTACAAGGCCCAGAACGTCTCCGTCACGGACAGCGACACCGTGCGGATCGAAGTGCCCAGCGGCGCGGACGGAGACAACTACATCAAGCTGGAGTTCGCCACATCGGCGGATATTCAGAACCCGTCCGAGGCCGGCACCGGATACGTGTACAAGGTGTCGTACAACAGCCGTACCTACCAGTCGGAGAAGGTCGAAGTCAAGGCTTCCAAACGGGCGTCCTTTGACGTTGCCCTCTCCGACAAGGCCCCGGGAGCCCGCAGCAGCTACCGGATGGACCTGGATCTGGACGCCAAGGTGAGCGCCGGCACCGATATCACGGTGGAGTTCCCCAGTGCGAACATGGTCCCGCCCTTCATCTCCGACTACGCGGTCACGGTGAACGGCGAACAGGCGTCCAACGTCGGCGTCAGCGGCGGCAAGGTCTCATTTCGCACGCCCAGCCGGTTCACCAGCAGCAGCAAGCTGAGCATCGTGTTTGGCCTGGAGGCGTTTGTGACCAACCCGAAAACAGCGGGAACGTACGAGATGGTCGTCACGGTGGACAAGAAAAAGTACTGGTCCAAGCCGTTCGACATCACCGGTTCGGCAGCTCCCGCCACGCCGGTGGCAGTGGACAACAGCACGGCGACGGTGGGACTGACCAAAACGGCGGCGCAGGCGGTCACCGGCCTGCAGGTCGGAATCAAGGCGCTGGGCGTGCCGCTGGTGCGAAACAAGGACTTTGTCGAAATCGTGCTGCCGCTCGAATTCCGCGTACCGGCGTACATCCAGCCGAACAGCGTGACGGTCAACGGGGTCGCCGCCGCGTACGTCGGCGTTCGCGGGCAGAACCTGCTCGTCTACCCCGCGCAGGACATTCCGGTCGGCGTGCCGGTTCAGGTCAACGTGCTGGAGTCGGCGGGCATCGCCGCACCGGCGGCGCCGGGCACCTACAGCATCGGGGTCTATTCGTCCGAAGAGCCGGGACTGCTGTTCGCCCGCCCGGTTACCGTCGTGTCGCCAAACGGGGTCAGCTTCAAGGCGAACGTGGCGTCGTTTACCAAACAGGGCAAGACGCAAGCCCTGGCGGCTGCGCCGTTCACCGTAAACGGCCACACCCTGATGCCCGCGTCCTTCTTCCGCGACGCGCTCGGCATGTCCGTGACCTGGACCAAGACCTCCGCGCGGATCGTCAGCGGGGGCACCACCATCCAGTTCACAGTGGGATCCAAGACAGCGACGGTCAACGGCAAGGCGGTGACGCTGCCGGTCGCCGTACAGGCGCGCAACAACATGCCGGTGGTGCCGCTCCGGTTCGTCGCCGAGCAGACGCAGTACAAGATCACCTACTACAACGGCAACTACACCGTGTACAAGTAAGAGCACGACAGCACGGTCCGAGCCTGCCCCGTTTCCGTGGAAACGGGGCTTTGTTTTGTGCATGCCTGCGTCAACGTCCGCTTTCGCCTGCTCCCGTTTCCGTCCAAGCCCCGCAGCCATGCAGGACGTGCCGACCGGCAGCCTCACCGTCATCGCGGTGGGGCTGTTTTTTGGTCTAAAAGGACATCCCCCTCCATACGATGGTACAAGAAGCGGTACGTTAGGAGGGAGCACGATGAACGACCAGATGAAGCGGCCTCGCCACGAAGTCGTGATGATTAACCGCCGCAGCCTGGCGATTTCCGGAGTGAAAAACGTCGAAAGCTTTGACAGCGAGGAGTTTTTGCTGGAAACGGAAGGCGGCTTTTTAACCATACGCGGCCAGAACCTGCATATGAAAAACCTGAGTCTGGAGACCGGAGAAGTGGCGATTGAAGGCCTGGTTCACGAGATGGCCTATCTGGAACAGGGGCAGGCCGGCGATCGGTCCAGAGGATTCTTCGGGAAGTTGTTCAAGTGAGCATTGCCGTTCAGTTTCAAACGGTTCTGGTCATGTCGGCGTGCGGGGCGTTGATGGGGATGGGGTACGACACCTACCACGTCTTTACGGGAAGAAGCAGGCTCCCGGCGTGGCTGTTGTTTGTTTTTGACGTGTTGTTCTGGCTGGGCAGCATGGGGCTCGTCTTTTTCATCCTGGTCAAGGTGAACGACGGCATTGTGCGGTTTCCCATCTTTATCGGCATGCTGTTCGGGGCCTGGGTGTATTTTGTCATAGGAAGTAAGAAGTATATCCAATTCCTGAGGGCCGTGATAAAATTTTGTAAGTGGTTATATCGAACCATATTGCGGGTGATCGACCTTCTCGTCATCCGGCCCATCCTGTTTGTCTACCGCCTGGTCTTCATGCTGCTCGCGTTTCTGTACGCGGCCGTGATGACCGTGTTCGGGTTTGGGTGGAAGCTGGCGCGCTTTGCCGCGTCTCCTTTTGCCAGATGGGGTCGGCATTTGGGGAAAAAAATGTACCGGAAATCAACAGGATTTTGGACCAATTGGAAGAATTGGTTTCACTCTAAGAAGAAGCAGGAGTAACGACATCCGAGGTGGCCTGACATGACTACACCATCCCCCTCTCACGTCAACAGAAAAGGGCAAAAGCGGAGAATTCGTCTCTTTCTGTTCTTCGTCCTCTGCCTGTTTGTCTGGATCGGCTACACGCTCTACCTGCAGGGTGGAATGCTGTCCGAGAAGGAAGCGGAGCTGGAAACCCTGAAGAAGGAAGCGGCCGAGGTACAGCAGCAGCAAGCGGAGCTGGCGTACAAGGCAAGCCGTCTGTACGACCAGGAGTACATCGCCGAACTGGCGCGGAAAGAGTGGTTTTTCACCAAGCCGGGGGAGAGCATATACGTGATTCCGGAATAGTCGCATAGGATATCTACATGCAGAGGGAGGCTTTCCACTTTCATGGGAGTCGAGGTAGGGAGCAAGCTTGAAGGAAAAGTGACTGGCATCACGAAATTCGGCGCGTTTGTGGAGCTGCCCGGCGGTGTGACCGGTCTCGTGCACATCAGCGAAATTGCGGACACGTATGTGAGAGATATTCACCAGTACCTGAAAGTGGGCGATGTCGTGACGGTGAAGGTATTGCACGTCCGTGACGGCAAGATCGGCCTGTCCATCAAAAAAGCCCAGGACAAGGAGCGGGGGCCGCGTCCCCAGCGGGAGCGCGGAGACGGGTTTGAAGAGAAGCTGAGCCGGTTTCTCAAGGACAGCGAAGACCGCCAGTTGTCCCTGCGCAAAAACCGGGACAAGAGAGGACGAGGGCGTTAGATAAAAGTTTTGACTTTTCCTACTTTTCTTTCTAACAAAAATGCGCAATTTGACGATAAATTGAGGAAGGGCATTTTAAAAACGTGACGAATGGTAATAATAAGCCCGTTTCGCTAAGCGCGAATCACCTGTCAGCCGACGTTGACCGCCAAAAACGTCGGTTTTTTTTTGTCCCATTGCGTCAATGAATTTGTCGCACGATTCTGTGAATACGCCAAGGTATTTTGACAAAATTTACAAGGCCGCCTCCGTATAATGGTAACCACATTGAAGCCAGAACGGGGTGGTGTAACGATGATCGCAAACAAGAACGTAACCGGCACGGGCCATGTATGGGCGCGCCGCGTCTCACATCAATGGAGTGCGGCGACGGTAAGCTGGGGAGAGAAGGTCGCCGATACCGCGCAAAAATGGAATGTCCTTCCGCTGCTGATGGGCTTTTTGCTCGGACGGGCCCTGATCCTGGAGGAGCTGTCGCCGTTTGTTGTGCCGTATCTCATGGTGATGTACTACCTGCGGCGGGATTGCGTGATCATTTCGGCCGCGGCGCTGATCCTCGGCGCGTTTACGCAGACGATCCCGCTGGGCCTGCAGGCGGCCGTCAGCGTCGCGCTCAGTCTGTTCGTTTGCAAATGGAGTGAACGGTTCCGGCGCAAGGATTTTTCCCGGACGCCTCTTTTGGTGTTCGTGACGGTGTTCGTCAGCCATCTGCTGTTTGCCGCCATTACCAATCAGGTGACCACGTACAAACTGGTGATGGTGGCGGTGGAGGGCGTGCTCAGCTTCGTGCTGACGCTGATCTTTATCCAGTCGCTGTCGATCGTCCACTTGGCCAAACCGTACGAACCGCTGAAAAATGAAGAAGTGGTGTCGCTGGTCATCCTGCTGGCGTCGCTGATGACGGGGACGGTGGACTGGATCATCGAGGGCGTCTCCATGGAGCACGTGCTCACCCGCTACCTGCTGCTGCTGTTTGCCTTTACCGGGGGCGGGACGATCGGGGCGGCGGTGGGGGTCGTCACCGGCCTCATCCTCAGCCTGGCCAACGTCAGTGCGCTGCTGCAAATCAATCTGCTCGCCTTTTCCGGGCTGCTGGCCGGACTGCTCAAGGAGGCGGGCAAGGCGGGGGTCTCCGCCGGGCTTTTGATCGGCACGGCGATTCTGGCGATTTACGGCGGGGCGGAGGACACCCTGTACCTGTCGCTGGTCGAATCGGGATTGGCGATCCTCCTGTTCGTCCTGACGCCGGCGGCCGTGTGGAAAAAAGTGGCCCGGTTTATCCCCGGCACGCCGGAAAACCTGCAGTCCCATCAGGAGTACATGCGGCGGGTGCGGGACGTGACGGCGGGGAAAATCCAGCAGTTCTCCGAGCTGTTCACGCAGCTTTCCAAAAGCTTCGCCCAGACGTCCGACGGCGAGGAGCGGGAAGAACAGGCGGACGTGTTCCTGAGCCGGGTGACCTCGTTTACCTGCCAGAAGTGCTGGAAAAAGGAACAGTGTTGGGAAAAGGAAACGCAGGCCACGTATCAGGGGATGCGCTGGCTGACGGAAAAACTGTACGAAACCGGCACGCTGGCCGGCGTGACCCCGCCGCGCGACTGGGAGCGCAAATGCGTCAAGGTGGAAAAGGTGCTGACCGTGATGGAACAGGAGTTCGACCGGGAGCAGTCCTTTGAGCAGTTGAAGCGGCAGGTGCGGGAAAGCCGGAAGCTGGTGGCCGACCAACTGTCGGGCGTCTCCCGGGTAATGAGCGATTTCGCCCGCGAGATTCAGCGGGAGGGCATGGAGCTGACCCTGCAGGAAAAGCAGGTGTCGCAGGCGCTGGAAGGACTGGGGCTGTCCGTGCGCCGTGTGGAAATCCATAATCTGGAAGAAGGCAAGGTGGACATCGAGATCAGCCAGCCGACCTGCTACGGACGGGACGAGTGCGCCAAAATCGTCGCCCCGATGCTGACGGAGATCCTGGGCGAGAACATCGTGGTGAGGGAGCGGCACTGCGAGCCGCAAAAGGACGGGACGTGCCGGATGTGCCTCGCTTCCGCCAAAGCGTTCGACATCGACATCGGCGTGGCCGGAGCCGCCAAGGACGGCAAGCTGCTGTCCGGCGACAGCTTCCGCACGATGGATCTGGGCAACGGCAAGATGGCCTTGGCGATCAGCGACGGCATGGGCAACGGCGAGCGGGCGTTTCTGGAGAGCCAGTCGGCGCTGGACATGCTGCAGCAGCTACTCCGGTCGGGAATCGACGAGAAGCTGTCGATCAAGACGGTCAATTCCGTCCTGGCGCTGCGCTCCACCGACGAGATGTTCGCCACGGTCGATCTCGCGCTGATCGACCTGCAGACCGCCCATGCCAGGTTTGTCAAAATCGGCTCCACCCCCAGCTTCATCAAACGGGGCGACGACGTCATCACCGTGACCGCCAGCAACCTGCCCGCCGGCATTTTGGAGGAGATCGAGGTGGATGTGGTCTCGCGGACGATGAAGCCGGGCGACCTGCTGATCATGATGTCCGACGGCATCTACGAGGCGCCCCGCCACATCGAAAACAGGCAGGCCTGGATGAAGCGGTTGATTTCCGAACTGCAGACGGACGACCCGCAGGAAGTGGCCGACCTGCTGCTCGAGCGGGTGATCCGGCAGCACTCCGGCAGCATCGTCGACGACATGACTGTGCTGGTGGCCCGCCTCGACCGCTTCGTGCCGCAGTGGTCGGCCATCCAGGTGCACGGCATGCCCAAGCTGGAACGGCCGCGGGTCGTGAGCTGAAAGGTATGATTCTCTCCCCCCCTGTCGATACTGGTACCAAAATACAAATATAGGCAGAATGGGGAGATTTTTGTGAAAGAAGCTACACTGCGGCAGATTCTGGTCGTCACGGACGGCTGCTCCAATGCCGGCATGAGCCCGGTGGCGGCGGCGGCGCTGGCCAGGGAACAAGGGATAACGGTAAACGTCATCGGCGTCATTGACAAAGGCGAAATGGGCGAGCAGGGGGAAAAGGAAATCCGCGAGATCGCGGATGCGGGCGGAGGCCTGTACGACATCGTCTATCCGCAGCAGTTGGCGCAAACGGTGCAGATGCTGACGCGAAAAGCGATGACCCGAACGATCCATCATGTCGTCAACAAGGAATTGAAGGAGATTTTGGGCGATTCCGCCATGGACGTGCTGGCGCCGGAAAAACGGGTCCAGGTAGCCGGCATGGTGGACGAGCTGGGGGAACGAAGCCGCCTGGACGTGGTCATGCTTGTCGATACCTCCGGCAGCATGAAGCCGAAGCTCAGCGCCGTACAGCAGGCAATCCACGATTTCAGCATCAGCTTGCGCTCGCGCAGCGGGCAGAGCCGCATGGCCGTTTGTTCATTTCCTGGGAAACAAAAGCATCTGGATGTGCGCATTCCGTGGACGGATCAGGTGGATCAGGCACATCAATTGACATCAGGGCTGACCATGAGCGGAATCACGCCTACCGGCCCGGCGATCGTGGAAGCGATTGCGCTCTTTGAGCACGTCCAGCTCCCGGCCCCGCTGTCCGACCGCTACCGCGCCGAAGCGGAAGACGACGACGGCAGCCTGCGCGACCATGTCTTCTAACAAACCGGCGATACCCGACCTGCCCCTGCAGTTTTGCGGAAAATGGAACCAAAAGTCGTACCGCGTCCTGCGGGAGCTGGGACGCGGGGCGAATGGCGCCGTTTATCTGGCCGCTCAGGGGGGCGTGCGCCGGGCCGTCAAAATCGGGGCGGAAGGCATGGATCTTTTAATGGAAGTGAACGTGCTGAAAAGCGTGCAGCAGGGGCGGGACGTCCGCGTCGCGCCGCTGGTGAGCGACGTGGACGACCTGGTCATCAACGGCAGGACCTTCACCTTTTACGCCATGGAGTACCTGGAGGGGGAGCAGTTGGATCGCTATGTCAAGCGGATGGGGACCGAATGGGTGCCCATCCTGATGATCCAACTGCTGGCCCGGCTGGAGATTTTGCATCGGCACGGCTGGGTGTTTGGCG
Organism: Brevibacillus sp. WF146; assembly: GCF_001673705.2. Classification (NCBI taxonomy): domain Bacteria; kingdom Bacillati; phylum Bacillota; class Bacilli; order Caryophanales; family Paenibacillaceae; genus Brevibacillus; species Brevibacillus sp. WF146. The sequence goes on along the minus strand of NZ_CP109943.1, from coordinate 145,419 downwards.
ACCTGAAACCGGAAAACGTGATGGTCACCCATGCGGACAAGCAGGTCCGTCTGATTGATTTCGGCGGAGTAACCAAGATGGGGAACGCGGTCCGCCAGTTCACCGAGGAGTACGACCGCGCCGCCTGGCAGGCGGGTGACCGGCGGGCGGACATCGCGTACGACCTGTTTTCCCTGGCGGTGATGGCCGTGCGTCTGTCGGCCGATCCGGAGGTGTGGAAAAGCAGGCGCCAGGAACCGCGTCAAACCGGTCTGCTCTGTGATATAATACGGAACAGCGACAGCCTGTACCCGTACCGGGTGTCCCTCGTAAAAGCGTTTCACGGCAAGTACGCGTCGGCGGGGGAAATGCGGTCGGAGATGCTCGCCATCGTGCGCGAGCGTACGACCGGCCATCGGGGCAAACAGGCGTCCGACTCTGCAGGCAAGCTGGTGGGTGGGCTGTTTGTCGCCTCCTTGCTGCTGCTTGCGGGGACTCTGTATTACGCATGGATGATGTGAAGGGTGTGACTTGTCGGTGTCCCCAGACCTGGTTATGGATACGTGCCTGTTGGCAGGCGAAATCATGTTGAAGAACGGCGGCGAGACGTACCGCTCGGAGGAGACGATGACGTTGATCGCGCGGGCGGCCGGCATGGATTCGGTCAACAGCTCGGCGACGCCGACCAGCATTATTCTTTCGTTCCGCGCCAACGGGCAGGACCATACGCGCATGATCCGCACCCCCCACCGGACCATCGATCTGAACAAGGTGACGCTCGCCAACGACGTGTCCCGCCGCTTTGTCTCCGGGCAAATCACTCTGGAGCAGGCGTATCGGATGCTTTGCGAAATCGATCGAAAAAAAACCATCTATCCGCAGTGGCTGCAGCTTGTGGCGGCTGGCGTTGCCAGCGGCTCTTTTGCCATGCTCACCGGCGGATTTTGGTACGAAGTGCTGCCGGCGGCGTTGGCGGCATTAACGGTCAAGATCAGCTCGGATTTTTTTGAACAGTTTTTACGGGTAAAATTTTTCTTTGAGTTTGTCTCCGCGCTGTTGGGCGGAATGCTGGCGCTGCTGTTCGTTGCGCTGTTTCCCGAACTGCGCATCAGCGTCCTCATCATCGGGGCGATGCTGCCGCTCTTTCCCGGGATTGCCATTACCAACTCGCTTCGGGACCTGATGGCCGGCGACCTGGTGGCCGGCGTGTCCAGAGGAGCGGAAGCGCTGCTCACGGCACTCTCCGTGGCGGCGGCGACAGCGGTTACCCTGTGGTTTACGAGGTGAGGTGCGATGGTACTGTTGAAAGGCTTGGGATTGAGCTTGTTCTCTTCGATCGCGTGGGGGATGCTGTTTAACGTGCCCGTCCGCACGCTGTTGGCCTGCGGCTTGGCCGGCGTGACGGGGTGGCTGGTCTTTTCCCTGCTTCCGCTGGGGGGTGCGGAAGTGATCCTCTCCACGTTTGCCGCGGCGACGGCAGTCTCGCTCTTGAGCCAACTGCTCTCCATCTTTTTGCGCGTCCCGTCGACCAACTTCAGCGTGGCCGGCATTATTCCCCTGGTGCCCGGTTCGCTGGCCTACAAGGCGATGCTCGCGTTCGTCAACGGTCAGACCATGGAGGGGATTTCGCTGGCGACGCAGACGGCGATGGTGGCCGGAGCGATTGCATTCGGGCTGATTTTTGGCATGTCGCTCGTGACCATCTGGAAAGGAGTCCGCCATGCTGGAAAACGTGCGCAGCGACATTGAGCGGGAAGGCCTGTTGAAACCGGGCGACACCATCGTGGTCGGCCTTTCCGGCGGAAACGACTCGACGGCGCTTCTGCATATCTTGTGGTCGTTAAATCAACACTATCCGTACGGCTGGACGCTGCACGCGGTGCACCTCAACCACGGCTTTCGCGGGGAGGAAGCCAGGGAGGACGCCCGCTTTGCGGAGGCGCTCTGCCGGCGGCTCGGGGTCGCGTTTCACCTGTTTGAGCGGAATGTCCCCGCTTATATGGAAGAAACGGGGATGGGGGCGCAGGAAGCCAGCCGGGCGATTCGCTACGAGCTGTACAGACAGGTGGCAAAACGTCACGGCGCGGGCAAAGTGGCGCTGGCGCACCACGCCGACGATCAGGTGGAGACGATCCTGTTTCGGCTGCTGCGCGGAACGAGGCTGCACGGCTTGGCGGGCATGCCGCGGCGCCGCTGGCTGGAGGAGGGCAGAATCGAGCTGGTGCGGCCGCTGCTTTCGACCAGCCGGGCCGACCTGGAGCGCTACTGCCGCGAGAACGGCCTTGCGCCGCGTGAGGACAGCAGCAACCGCTCGCGAAAGTACAAGCGCAACCTGCTCAGGCTGGACGTCATGCCGCTGTTGGAGCAGGTGAACGAGCGCTACCGCGAACACATCCTGTCGCTCGCGGATGCCGTGCGGCAGGACGAGGCGTATCTGCAGCGGGAAAGCGAACGGCGGCTGGAACAGGTGGTGACCCGGAGAAAAAAGGACGCTGTAACGGTTGATATTGACAAGTTTCAAACTTGTGACGTTGCTTTACAAAGGAGAATGATTACTCTAATATTAAGTTATCTCTCAAGGCAAACCGAATGGTCTTCGCAGCATGTGGAGGCCGTTTTGCACATGATAGAGGGAAACCGTCCATCGGCCGAGCTGCATTTGCCCGAACAGGTGACCGTACAGCGGATGTACGGGCAGGTCCGTTTTCAGCGGGATGGACGGAATCGACACATACACGGTTTTTGTTATCCGCTCGCTGTCCCGGGGACGACCTTGATCGCGGAGAGCGGAGCCAGGATACATACGTTTTTTCGTGAAAGCCCAGTCGATTGGGCACAACTGCCGGACAATGCGGCCGTTTTTGATGCGGATCGGCTTCCCGGGCCGCTGTTCGTACGCAGCCGAACCCCGGGCGACCGGTTCACCCCGTTTGGTGCGGAACGTGCCAAAAAGCTGAAAGAGCTCTTGATCGACGCCAAGGTTCCGCTGGCGTGGCGGGACAAACTGCCGCTTGTGGCGTCGGGGGAGGAGCTGATCTGGGTGCCCGGCGTCCGCCGTTCCGCCATTGCGCCTGTCGATGATCAGACCAGGCGGGTTTTGTACATGGAAGTTGAGTTTGGAGAAGATTGGCGGGAGGTTTTATCATGAATCAGGACATCAAGAAGATCTTGCTGACGCAGGAAGAAATCGCGGCAAAAGTAAAAGAGCTGGGCGAAATTCTCAGCGAGGAATACAGGGACAAAAACCCGCTGGTCATTTGCGTGCTGAAGGGGGCCGTTTTGTTCATGGCTGATCTGGTCCGGCAGATGAACATCCCCTGCGAAATGGACTTCATGGCCGTGTCCAGCTACGGCAGCGGCACGGAGTCGAGCGGCATGGTCAAAATCCTGAAGGACCTGGACACCTCCGTACAGAACCGGCACGTGCTGGTCGTCGAGGACATCATGGACAGCGGCCTCACCCTGAGCCGTCTGGTGGAGCTGCTCCGCCACCGGGAGGCGGCTTCGGTCAAAGTGGTGACGCTCCTGAACAAGCCGGAGCGGCGCAAAGTGGACATTTCGCCGGACTACAGCGGCTTTACCATTCCGGACGAATTCGTGGTCGGCTACGGGCTGGATTACGCCGAGCACTACCGCAATTTGCCGTACATCGGCGTGTTGAAACCGGAAGTTTACACCAAGTAGCTTTGTTGTGAAGACCCTGCTTCCTATGGTAAAATGTGAAAAGTGTCTGTTCGTGAGAGGAGGTAAGGAATGAATCGCTTTTTTCGTAACACCGGGTTCTACCTACTAATATTTCTTGTCACGGTCGGGATCGTGAATTTTATCCTCTCCGGTACTGATAAGGTTGGGAAACTTACATATCAGGAATTCCGGGTACAACTGCAAGCCAACAACATCAGCGAGCTCTCCCTCCGTCCCGAGGGCAGCACCTATCGCGTGGAAGGTACGTTGGTGAAAGCAGTTCCGGGACAGGAAAGCGGTAAGTTCGTTACGTATGTGCCGTTGTACGATTCGGATATGATCGCGCTGCTGAACGAAAAGATTGATGAACAAAAGGTGAAACGGGTGGAGTTTGGCCCGCAGGAAGGGAACAGCATCTGGCTGACGTTCCTGACCTCGATCATTCCTTTTGTCATCATCTTCATCCTGTTCTTCTTCCTCTTGAATCAGGCCCAGGGCGGCGGCAGCCGGGTGATGAACTTCGGCAAAAGCCGCGCGAAGCTGTATAACGAAGAGAAGAAACGCGTTACGTTTGACGATGTGGCAGGGGCAGACGAAGAGAAGGCGGAGCTGGAGGAAGTCGTCGATTTCCTCAAGGACCCGCGCAAATTCAACGCGGTCGGTGCCCGCATCCCCAAAGGGGTGCTGCTGGTCGGCCCTCCGGGTACGGGTAAAACCCTGCTGGCGCGTGCCGTAGCGGGTGAGGCGGGTGTGCCGTTTTTCAGCATCTCCGGTTCCGACTTCGTGGAGATGTTTGTCGGGGTGGGGGCATCCCGCGTTCGCGACCTGTTTGAAAACGCGAAGAAAAACGCGCCGTGCATTATCTTTATCGACGAGATTGACGCCGTCGGCCGTCAGCGCGGAGCCGGTTTGGGCGGCGGCCACGACGAACGCGAGCAGACGCTGAACCAACTGCTCGTGGAAATGGACGGGTTCGCCGGCAACGAAGGCATTATCATCATCGCCGCGACCAACCGTCCGGACATTCTGGACCCGGCCCTTCTGCGTCCGGGACGTTTTGACCGTCAAATTACCGTAGACCGCCCGGACATCAAGGGACGGGAAGCGGTGCTGAAAGTCCACGCCCGCAACAAGCCGCTCGGCGACGACGTGAAGCTGGACGTCATCGCCCGCGGAACCTCGGGCTTTACCGGCGCCGATCTGGAGAACCTGCTGAACGAAGCGGCTCTCCTGACCGCCCGGAAGAACAAGAAACAGATCAGCATGGAAGAAGTGGACGAGGCGATCGACCGCGTCATCGCCGGTCCGGCGAAAAAATCCCGCGTCATCAGCGAGGAAGAACGCCGCCTCGTGGCGTACCACGAAGCGGGCCACACCATCGTCGGCTATCATTTGAAAAATGCGGAAATGGTGCACAAGGTGACGATCATTCCGCGCGGTCAGGCAGGCGGTTACACCGTGATGCTGCCGAAAGAAGACCGCTTCTTTGCCACCAAGTCCGACCTGCTTGACAAGATCACCGGTCTGTTGGGCGGACGGGTCGCGGAAGAACTGGTGCTGGGCGACATCAGTACCGGCGCGCACAACGACTTCCAGCGCGCGACGGCGATCGCCCGCAGCATGATCACCGAGTACGGCATGAGCCGTCTGGGCCCGATGCAGTTCGGCCGCAACCAGGGACAGGTGTTCCTCGGCCGCGACATCGGCCACGAGCGCAACTACTCCGATCAGATCGCGTACGAGATCGACCAGGAGATGCAGCGCATCATCAACGAGTGCTACGAGCGATGCAAAGAGCTGCTCATCAAGCACCGCGACCAGCTTGAGCTGGTGGCGACCACGCTCCTGCGCGTCGAAACGCTGGATGCGGAACAGATCAAGCGGCTGATCGAAACGGGCAAACTGGAAGAAGACGACGCGGCGGACAACAGCGACGTCGTGGTCAATATCCAGCCCAAAAAGGACGAAGAGACAAACGGAGAACCGAAGGAATAAGGAGCGCCGAGAGCGCTCCTTTCCTTTTCCATACATTTCCCTTTTCTGTATAAAGAAAATATGTTCTCTTGGTTGTTTTTGCCTTGGGTTTTTTGCCTAGATAGGTGAAGGCGACATTATGACCGGTCAAAGTCGCTCAGAGAACAGAAAGGGGAAATGTCTTATGGCTAAATATTTTGATTATATGAAAAAATTTGGCCGTCCGCTAAACAATCATTCACTTGGCCCTGAGATGATCATTATCAAAACCAAACTTGATAACATTCGTACCGAAACCATTTTGCGCCCGCTGTCCAAAACTGATTACACGGGAATCAATGGTGGGTTCTTTGCAGCAGACAGCTATGACGAACCACCGACAGAAGGTCGTTCCATTGCGTATAACGAGTTTGACGAAGGAGATAAGGTAACCTATAAAGGACGGACGCTTCCGGAGATCTACGAGTATAACGGTACAGCCAAGAATCAGAAATCCAGAAAAACAGCCGTTCTTTATGAAAAGAAAGGAACCATCAAGGCTGACTACATGTATGCTCGAAACTTGGATGACGTCAAAGCTCGTTATGACAATATTACCAATGTAATTGGGGGAACCAGCTTTGCGGAATCGGATTGGTCTCCTTTGGCATACCAGTTACCTACCTATCGAACGATTTTCGCTTGGGACGATACAAATGCATATCTGATCGCATTCACGGACCCTGTCACTGTTCCTCATGCGAAACAGTCTATTGAGTTTATTGGTTTGGATCCTAAGAATGCCATCGTATTGGATGGATCAGGTTCTACTTCCATTCAGGTATACGATGACGGTAATCGGAAGAAAAACTATTGCTTTTACGGAGAAGATCGTTATCTGTTTAACATCGTCAGGGTGAAAAAGGATTATTAAATCTGTAAGTGAATATATTATATTGGACCAATTCCTATGGGAGTTGGTCTTTTTTCCTGATGAAATCCCGCTTGAGAAAGACGATAAGAAATGGGTAATGCATGATACGTATCTACTTGAAATTCCATAAAAATGAATTCTTAATAAATTTTGTTATTTGTCGCTTTCTTATGGTACTATATATGGAGGGGGAATCTGAAAATGATGAAAGACAAGCAGATATGGGTGTTATTGTTGGGTATTAACCTTATCATGGGTGCTTACATGGCTGCCCTTGAGTTAATTATCAATTACTATGACCCTGGTTTGGACAGTTTCGAGAAGGTTTCCAAACAAATGCCCTTTTTTGCTTTTTTCTACTTGTGGGGTTTGTTTTCAATTGCTACTCTAATCAAAAATGGTTTGAGTGTATGGTTCAAGCGGTGGTTGACCCAAAAAATAAGCGTGAACAGCTTTATTTACTACTCATTGCTGGCGATCATGTTTACCCTTTGGTACATGTATGAGATACACCCTGTTTCTGCCTTTTTGTATCCACTCATTCCCGTATCAGAAACATTACTGTTTGCTCTTGTATTTGAAAGAAATGTACAATTGACAAAAAGAAATGGGTGAGTATAACGAGATTATCTGGATGGACCATTCGGGAACAGCCCCCGGCTTACCGGCACGTGGGCGGGGAGCACTACGTCGCTTGTCATCTGGTATGATCGGGATTTATGCGTACCTCCTATTGAAACTCGGGACAGAATCGGGTACAGTGAAGGTGGATCAACGGAACACGAACGGAATGAAAAAGTGCAGGAGCGGCAGCCTGCGCTTTTCTTTTAGCAAAAGGAGGAGATCGCGTTGTTTTCCCAACTGCGCATGGCGGCATTTGACATGGACGGTACGCTGTTGAACGAGGACGCACGGATGACGGAGGCGACCCGGGAGGCGTGCCGCCTGCTTCAGGCCAGCGGCTGCAAGCTGGTGCTGTCGACGGGCAGGACGTACGCGTCGGCCCGGCTTCCGATTGACGACTTTCCGTTTGACGGCTACGTCTGCAGCAACGGGGCGGCCGTGTACGAAGCGGACGGACGGCTGGTACAGCGCACCTTTTTGCCGGCGGACATGGTGCGGGAAGTCGTACATACACTCAGGCAGGAGCTGCTGTATTACGAGCTGCACGACACGGCCAGCAACCGCTGGATGGTGCAGGAAGACCGGGAGCGCATAGAATCGCTGATCGGGGAGGATACTTCGGTGGAAGGGCTGGCGCTGCGCCGCTTTTCGTTTTACGAGTGGTCCCGCGTTGCACCGCTGGAGGAGATGATGCGGCTGGTATCGACAGGCGAGGCGGAGATCGTCAAGCTGTTTGTCTGGCACCCCGTCCCGGAGCGGCTGGAACCGGTGCGCCGGCAGCTGGAACAGTGGAGCGAGTCCGCGGCGATCACCACATCGGGTCCCTACAACATCGAGGTGATTCCCAAAAACGTATCCAAATGGGAGGGACTTCTCTATTTTTGCCGCAAGTGGGGCTTTGCGCCGGAACAGGTCATGGCGTTTGGCGACGCGGACAACGACCGCGAAGCGCTGACCCATGCCGGCTACTCCGTGGCGATGGAGAATGCGGACCCGGCGATCAAGGCAATCGCCCGGTTTATCGCCCCGCACCACAACGAAGACGGGGTCGCCCGGTTTATCCGGGAACGCGTGCTCGGGCGCGGGTAAAAACCAGCAGTTCCCCCAAGGACAATACATTGACAAGGGGGAGCGTTGGGATTACAATGGCCCTAAGTTATGACACCATGTAGGGGGATAATCCATGGAAGCCTTGGCGTTAGAGAAAAAAGCGCAGCGAAATGCTGAGTTACGCGAACGGCTGATGCAGTTGAAAAAGGAACGCAATGCCATCATCTTGGCTCACTACTACCAACGGCCGGAGATTCAGGAAGTGGCTGACTATATTGGAGATTCGTTCGGTTTGGCCCAAAAGGCGAAAGAGACCGATGCGGACGTGATTCTGTTCTGCGGTGTTCACTTCATGGGAGAAAGTGCAAAAATTCTCAATCCCAACAAGAAGGTGATCATCCCCGACGAGCGGGCCGGCTGTCCGATGGCCGACATGGTCAACGTGGAAGGCCTGCGCCGCCTCAAAGCCCAGCACCCCAACGCCAAAGTCGTGGCGTACATTAATACATCGGCAGACGTGAAAGCGGAAACATACATCTGCTGTACGTCCTCCAACGCCAAACGGGTGATCGAGTCAATTGACAGCGACGAGATCATCTGGGTGCCGGATAAAAACCTGGGCCATTACGTCTCCCAGTTTACCGACAAGAAAATGATCATCTGGGAAGGGTACTGCAACACCCACGACCAGCTCTCCGTCGAAGACATCATGACGCTGAAACGGCAGCATCCCAACGCGCTGGTCGTCGTCCATCCGGAGTGCCGTCCGGAAGTGGTCGCCCTGGCGGACTACGTCGGCTCCACGACGGGCATTCTGAAGTTCTGCCGCGAGTCCTCCCACAAGGAGTTCATCATCGGGACCGAAGACGGCACGCGCTACATGCTGGAGAAGGACAGTCCGGACAAAACCTTTATCTTCGCGTCCAAGTACCTGGTCTGCCCGAACATGAAGGTAAACAACCTGAAAAAATGCGTGGAAGCCTTGGAAAACATGAAACCGGAAATCTACGTGCCGGAGGATGTCGCCAACCGGGCCCGCGCTTCGCTGGAGCGCATGCTGGAAGTGGCGCCGGCGTAACGAAAAAGGCTAGCAAACAGGCAAAAACCTGCACCCTTGTGCGCAATGCGCGGGGGAGCAGGTTTTTTTGCTTGTGGGGGGTTACGGCATTCATGCAGGGGAAGCGTTCCTTGCGGGATGGGATGCGCGTGATTACGACGGCATCGGGGTTGGCGTCGGTTCGGCGTAGCCTTCCTTGTAGGTGTTGTCGATAAACTGGCGGATTTCCTTGACCGATTTGCCCTCCTGCTTCAGCTTGGACGAGATGACGGCGATTTCCATGCAGACGCCGCAGCGCGTGCCGTGATCGTCCCAGACGATGGAGCCGTCTTCCCTTTCTTCCTTGATAAAGCAGTTGCCGTTGTGCTGGTGGCCGGCGCTTTCCCCGCAGCCGCAGTAGCAGGGGATGGATTTCAGCAGGTCGCGGTTGGCGGCGGCGATTTTGTAGGCCTCTACGATCCGGGGATCCAGGTCGTTCAAAAAGCTGGGCAGTTGGTCCGCCGAAGCGGTCAGTTCCTGCAGGTCTCCGTTGGGGGCGTGCTGCTGGTGACCGGCGTGGCCGCCCTGGGCGTTATCCTGTGAAGCGCAGCCGGCAATCAGGGCTACGGCCAGGAGACTGATGGCGAGCAACGGTTTCCGTTTCATTCGGGACATACCTCCTCGCGACAATCATATCATATCCTTGTGCAGAAAGTGTGAAGGCAAACAGATAAATCGGAACAAATCCTATTTACATTCCGGGCAACTGTCCGTATAATTAAGAACGACATTTTGTAAATCGTAATGATTATGAATTTGGAGAGGACGAGTGAGGATGAAAAAGAGCCTGTTGGCTATGCTGAGTGTCATCACGGCGGCAGCGCTTGCCGGCTGCGGAGCGCAGGAAGCCTCCCAAAACGCGCCGCAGGCGGATGCGGGCGCGTCCAAACTGAAAGTGTACACCTCCATCTACCCGCTGGAGTTCGCGGCCAAGCGGATCGCCGGCGATCACGCCGATGTGGTCAACATCGTGCCGACCGGCGTCGAACCCCACGATTTCGAACCGACGGCCCAGGACATGGTCTCTCTGTCGGGAGCCGATCTGTTCATCTACAACGGCAGCGGCTTTGAGGCGTGGGTGGACAAAGCGGTCGAGGGTCTCGACAAAAACAAGACGGCTGTGGTCAACGCCACGGAAGGGCTGGAGCTGCTCAAGGCGGCGGAGGATCACGAGCACGGCGACGAACATCAGGAGGGGACCGCGGAACAGGTTCACGAGGAGCACCAGGAAGGCTCCACGGCGGAGGCCCACGAGCACGGGGAGTTTGACCCGCACGTGTGGCTCGACCCGACCATGCTGAAGGCGCAGGCCGAAAAAATCAAGGAGGCGCTGGCGCAAAAAGACCAGGCGCACGCGGCCGATTACGAAAAGAACTTCCAGCAACTGGCCAGCGACCTGGACCAGCTTGACAAGGAGTTCAAGGAGATGGTGGCAAAAGCGCCGAAAAAAGAATTTATGGTCTCCCACAGCGCGTTTGCCTATCTGGCCCACCGCTATGGATTGGAACAGGTGGCCATCTCCGGACTCAACCCGGCGGACGAACCGTCCCCGGCCGACATGAAAGAACTGGTGGAGCACGTCAAGGAGCACAACATCTCCTACGTTCTGTTTGAAACGCTGGTCTCTCCGAAAGTGGCGGAAGTGATCGCCAAAGAGGCAGGCGTGAAAACGGGCACGCTCAACCCGCTGGAAGGACTGACCGAGGAGGAAGCCAAGTCCGGCAAGGATTATCTCTCCATCATGCGCGACAATCTGAACATGCTGCGCGCAGCGCTGCAATAATCGACACGTCGGATGCCGCTCCCCCAAAGCGGCATCTTTTTTATGAAATTGCTGGTTTGCCTGGGTCTGCTGTAAACGGCGGCCTTGTGAAACCGGCCAAATCGTAGTAGGATGAAGTAAGCAAATCAGAACAAATCCGATTTGAGAAGGGATTGCCTTATGGAACGGACACATCAGGAAGAGGCCGTGGTAAAGCTCACCTCGGTCACCTTTCAATACGAAGACAAAGTGGTGCTGGACGACGTCACCTTTACGCTGGAGCGGGGCGATTTTGTCGGCATCGTCGGTCCCAACGGGTCGGGCAAATCGACGCTGATGAAGCTGATCCTCGGCCTGCTGCCGGCGACAAAAGGGAAGGTGGAACTGTTCGGGCAGCCACTCTCCCGGTTCCGCGACTGGACCAAGATCGGCTACGTCGCCCAGCAGGCCGCCCACGGAGCGGGCGGCTTCCCGGCTACCGTGCGGGAAGTGGTCTCCTCCGGCCTGGTGGGCAAGGTCGGGCTGTTCCGCCGCCTGAAGCCGCATCATCACGAGAAGGTGCGGGACGTGGTGGAACGCGTCGGCTTGACGGAAAAGCTGGACCAGCGGATCGGCAGCCTGTCCGGCGGTCAGCTCCAGCGGGTGTTTATCGCCCGGGCGCTGGTGGCAGAGCCGGAACTGTTGATCCTCGACGAACCGACGGTGGGCGTGGATCAGGAGTCGATCGACCAGTTTTACGAACTGCTGCGCTCGCTCAAGGAAGAGAACGGCATGACGATGATGATCGTCAGCCACGATGTGGGAGTGATGACCCAGTGGGTGAACAAGGTGGCCTGCCTGCAGCGGCGGCTGCACTTCCACGGGACGGCGGACGAGTTTGCCCACAATCACGAGCGGATCCTGCAGCAGATGTACGGCGACACGGTGAAGCTGCTGGCTCACCATCATTGACAAACGGGGAACGGAAAGAAGGAGTATGACCATGCTGGCTGACTGGTGGCAGTATGACTTTTTGCGCTACACCCTGCTGTCCGGGGTGCTGATTGGACTGATTTGTCCCATCTTGGGGACGTTTTTGATTGTGCGCCGCCTGTCGATGATGGCAGACGGCCTGTCCCACGTGACGCTCTCCGGCGTGGCGGCGGGGATGCTGCTGTCCAAAAAGGTGGCGCTGTTTCAGGCGATCAATCCGCTGTTTTTCGGCATGCTGTTTTCGGTGGTGGGGTCGCTGTTTATCGAGCGGCTGCGAAAGGTGTACAAATCGTATCAGGATCTGGCGATACCGATCATCATCTCCGGCGGGCTGGGGCTGTTTACGGTACTGATCAGCATCGCCAAAGGGTTTAATGCCGACCTGTACTCGTATTTGTTCGGGAAGATCGTCGCCGTGACCAAAGACGACTTGTATGCGCTGATTGGCGTGGCGGCGGTGGTGCTGGTCACCGTGTTTTTGATGTACAAGGAGCTGTTTGCCGTCTCGTTTGACGAGGAATTTGCCCGCGTCTCCGGCGTGGCCCGCCGGTCGATCAACCTCTGGTTCATGGTGCTGGTCGCGCTGACGATCGCGGCGTCGATGCGGATCGTCGGCGTGCTCTTGATCTCCGCGCTGATCACCATTCCGGTGGCGGCCAGCCTGCAGATTGCCGGCAGCTTCCGCCAGACGATCCTGTACGCGATCGTGTTCGCGGAGACGTCCGTGCTGGGCGGACTCTACTTTGCCTATCTGCTGGACTGGGCTTCGGGTGGTACCATAGTGTTGATGGCCGTACTCATCTTGTTCGCGGTCTTGGGTGTGAAACGGCTGAGGGCCGCTCTGCGGTAAGACCATAGTTTTGCGGGAAGGAGCGTTGGCGATGACGGTAGAAGAAGCGCTGCAGATACTGAAAGAAAACGGGTACAAATACACCGGCAAACGGGAAGAGATGATCCGCATCTGCGCGGCAGAGAAACGGTACCTGTCGGCCAAGGAAATCATGGAACGAATCAAGGACCACTACCCCTCTCTCAGCTTTGACACGGTCTATCGCAACATCTCCACGTTTGTGGAACTGGGCATCCTGGAAGAGACGGAGCTGGACGGGGAAGGGAAGTACCGACTGGCCTGCTCGGCTGACGGCCGCCACCACCATCACGTGATCTGCACGGTATGCGGCAAGACGTCGGCACTGCCCGGCTGTCCGATGAGCGTGCTGCAAGCGATCCCGGAGGAATTCCAGGTGACCGGCCACAAGTTTGAGGTGTACGGAACGTGCAAGGAGTGCCGGGCGGCGCAGTGAGTGCGGGGATGGCCCGCCTGCCGACGATACGAGAGGAAGGGAATCCCTCAGAGAAAGGGACGAGATGGGGTTTCCGCCAACGAAAGTGTTAGCGAAACATGCCGCCTGGAGATGGGCGGCATGTTTTCGTTTTGTTCAGCCGCTCCAGGGTTCGAGGGGGCTGGAGGCCGTGTGAATGTTCGCGGCTGGCTGTAACGAGCGGCAATCGGCCATCCGCTCGTTTGTCCGGCGGCATACCGGCTTTTGGCTGCAAACGGGTATTTGCTATAATGAGTGGGACAAGATGTGCCATTTGATCACGGAAGAGAGAAGGGACACAGTGGTATGATCCCCCGTTATATCGTTGACTTTGACCTGCATTCCCTGCCTCGCGTAAAAACGGACGTGGCGGTAATCGGCGCCGGGATTGCCGGATTGTACACGGCGCTTCAGGCGAGCGAGTACGCCGACGTGGTGATGATCAGCAAGAAGGGGCTGGACGACAGCAACACCCGCTGGGCCCAGGGCGGGATCGCCGCTGTGACGGCCAAATCGGACTCCCCCGCGCTGCACCGGCAGGATACCTTGATCGCCGGAGCGGGCCTCTGCTCGTACGCGGCGGTGGAGGTGCTGGTGCACGAAGGGCCGGAGCGGTTGAAAGAGCTGATCGCGTACGGTACGGAATTTGACAAGGACGCCCAGGGGCGTTATGAGCTAACCAAAGAGGGAGCGCACAGCAAGCGGCGCATTTTGCACGCCCACGGCGACGCGACCGGGGCGGAGATCGTCCGCGCCTTGTCCGCCCGTGTGCGCGAACACGCCAACATCACCGTGCTGGAAAACCACTTCGCGATCGACGTGGTGACGCAGGACGGCGAGTGCGTCGGCGTCATCGTGCAGAACCCGGAAGGCGGCCTCTTTTTCCTCGAGTCAAACGCAACCGTGCTGGCGACGGGAGGAGCGGGCCAGCTCTACCGCTACACGACCAACCCCGACATCGCCACGGCAGACGGGATCGCGATGGCGTACCGCGCCGGGGCGCGGATCAAGGACGTGGAGTTTATCCAGTTCCACCCCACCGCGCTTTACTACCCGGGAGCGCCCCGTTTTCTCATCTCGGAGGCGGTGCGCGGTGAAGGAGCCATTTTGCGCAACACCAGCGGCGAACGGTTCATGGAAAAGTACCATCCGCAAAAAGAACTGGCTCCCCGCGACGTCGTGGCCCGGGCGATCGTGTCGGAGATGGAGAGGACCCATTCGGCCTACGTGTACCTGGATATTACCCATGAGTCGGAAGAACTGATCAAGCATCGGTTTCCGACCATCTACCGGTTCTGCCTGCAGTACGGCCTGGACATGGTGACGGACTGGATTCCGGTGGCGCCCGCCTGCCACTACATCATGGGCGGGGTGCAGACCGATCTGAACGGCGAGACCTCCACCAGGCGGCTGTTTGCCTGCGGGGAGGTGTCCTGCACGGGGGTGCACGGCGCCAACCGGCTGGCCAGCAACTCGCTGTCGGAGGCGGTGGTGTTCGGCCACCGCATCGTTCGCCGCATCCGCGAGCTGCCGCCGCTGCCCGAGGTGCGTCCGTTTGCCGCGGTGGAACCAAAGCGGACGTCCCGCAGCGTGGACACGCGGGAGCAGCGGGTCCGACTGCAAAAGCTGATGCTGCGCCACGTGGGATTGAAGCGGCAGGAGAAGGGACTGCGAAAAGCGCTGGACGAGCTGGAGCGCATGCAGCGGTTCTTTTACGGTGTGTACCGCGACCGGGAAGCGTTTGAGTTTCTCAACCTCCTGAATACCGCCGTGCTGACGACGCGCGCGGCGCTGCTGCGGGAGGAAAGCCGGGGCGGTCACTATCGTATCGATTTCCCCAACAAGGACGACCTGATTTGGCGCAAGCACATCATCCAATCGATCGGCGAAGGCGTGCGCGAGGAGAGTGAACAGTACGATGTGGAGTAAACGGGAATTGCAGCGCAAAATCGAAGAGTGGCTGCAGGAAGATATCGGCTTTGGCGACGTGACCACGATGAGCACCATCCCGGAAGCGGCGCAGGGCGTCGGGATTCTGTACGCAAAGGAAGCGGGCGTCATCGCCGGTCTGCCGGTGGCGCAGTTGGTGTTTGAGACCGTGGATCCGGCGCTCTCTTTTACCGCTCTGGTGAAGGAAGGGGCCCGCGTCGAAAAGGGGGAGCAGATCGCCGAAGTGAGCGGCTCGGTCCGCTCCATTCTCAGCGGGGAACGGCTGGCTCTCAACCTGCTGCAGCGCCTCTCCGGCATCGCCACCCGGACCAGCCAGTACGCCCAAGCCGTCGCCGGGACCAAGGCGCGGGTGGTGGATACGCGCAAAACCACGCCGGGGCTGCGCATGTTGGAGAAGTACGCGGTCCGCGTCGGCGGCGGACACAACCACCGCTACGCCTTGTACGACGCGGTGATGATCAAGGACAACCACATCAAGGGCGCCGGCGGCATTGCCCAGGCGGTGGCCGCGGCCCGCGCGGCGGTTCCGCACACGATGACGATTGAGGTGGAGACGGAGACGCTCGACCAGGTGCAGGAGGCGCTGGACGCGGGGGCGGACATTATCATGCTGGACAACATGCCGCTGGACGTGATGAAACAGGCGGTGGCGCTGATTGGCGGCCGCGCCGTGGTGGAGGCCTCCGGCGGCGTCACGCTGGAAACGATCCGGGCCATCGCGGAGACGGGCGTGGACGTCATCTCCGTCGGGGCGTTGACGCATTCGGTCAAGGCGCTGGATATCAGTCTCGATCTCAATACACGGAAACGGTAAGGGGAACCCGCATGCTACTGGTGATGGATGTCGGCAACTCCAATATTGTCATGGGGCTGTACGCGGGCGAAGAGCTGCGGCACCACTGGCGGATCGCCACCGACCGCAACAAGACCGAGGACGAGTACGGCATGCTGGTCCGCAGCTTGTTTGACAGCGTCGGCCTGACGCTGGATCAGGTGGACGGGGTGATCATCTCTTCGGTGGTGCCGCCGCTCAACTTTACGATCGAGCGGATGTGCGACAAATACTTTCGTATCAAACCGCTGATCGTCGGACCGGGGATCAAGACCGGCCTCAACATCAAGTACGAGTATCCCCGCGAGGTGGGCTCGGACCGGATCGTCAACGCGGTGGCGGCCATCCACCACTACGGCGCGCCGCTGATCGTCGTCGACTTCGGGACGGCCACCACGTTTTGCTACGTGGACGAGCGGGGCCAGTACTGGGGCGGAGCGATCGCTCCGGGGATCGGCATCTCCACGGAAGCGCTGGTGAGCCGCGCCGCCAAGCTGCCGCGCATCGAGATCGCCAAACCGCCCAGCGTGGTGGGGCGCAACACGATTGCCGCCATGCAGGCCGGGATCTACTACGGGTTTGTGGGCCAGGTGGAGGGCATCGTCCGGCGGATCATCGCCGAGTACAAAACCCGTCCTACCGTGGTGGCGACCGGCGGCCTGGCCTCATTGGTCGCAGGCGAGACGTCGTGCATCGACGTGGTCGATCCCTACCTGACCTTGAAGGGACTTCGCCTGATCTACGAACGGAATCAATAAGGGGCGTACGCGCAGGAAATGCGTACGCAGTGGGAAGGAAAAAGCCGCAGCTTCGTCAGGAACGCTGCGGCTTTTTGCAGTAAATCACCTCCGGGTCGCCGGGGTCGAGGTTGTCGATCATGCCGCTCGGCATATACCCCAGCCGGCGGCAGAGGCGCTGCATACGCTGGTTGGAGAGGTTGGTTGAAAACAAAATAGTACAACTGACATTAACAGGTCTTTACAAGAAGCAAAAAATAGGATGGAGTGATTGTATGATTCGAAGATTAATTCTATTCTTTACACTTGCTTTAATATTTAGTGGATGTAGTAATACCGAGAAATCAATAAACAATGAGCAAGTTACCCAATCAATAAATGAGTCTACATTTCCGGCTGATAATCCTCCCATTGTTGGCGATGTAACAGACGAGAAAAGCATAGAACAGCCTATCAAGGAGAGGTTGGTTAAGCATTATAATCCGAGATCTGTAAGTGATTTTGAGGTTACGAATTGCTCTAAAATAAGCAAGACAATATTTTGCACCATCAACTTCAAGGTGGACGGTAAGCTGCATTATGGGCTTGTTCATGCCTTTCCCAAAGATAAAGGCTGGGTAATTCAAACAATCGATGAGGGGCCCGAAATCGCTGTACCTGTTGCGTTACAAATGACTGTGGGTAATGATCTAATAGAAGAAAATGAAACGATAGAAAAGCCGTTTCGAATTTATTCAGGCTATATACATGACAAAAGGGTAAAACAAATAAATATTACTACGACTGATGATCGTATGTATGTTATTAAGATAAGTGAAGACCAGAAACAGTTTCTGTATGTGTCTCCTCGAAAGGAAGAGAAAGCTAAAATCGTAGCACTAGATAAAGATGGAAATATGATTTACCAACAATAAAAGTAGAAGGTAGAGGCTACCCCATCCCCTTTCCTCTCACACTACCGTACGGATTGTTCGGTAAACGGCCAGCGTTTCTGTTTGTGGGTAAATGACGATATATCCAAAACGATCATTTTGAACGTGAAGATGGAAAGGAATAAAGACGGAAAGCAATGGGTTGTCGAGTTGGCCAAAAGTAAAATAATTCCAAATTGAAAAATACGTCACAAAAAGCCGCAGCTTCGTCAGGAACGCTGCGGCTTTTTGCAGGAAAACACTTCCGGGTCGCCGGGGTCGAGGTTGTCGATCATGCCGCTCGGCATATACCCCAGCCGGCGGCAGAGGCGCTGCATTTGCTTGTTGGAGAGGTTGGTTGAGATGAACAATTTCTCCGTTGGGCAGACCGCCTCCAGATAAAGGAGCAGTGCTTTGCCAATGCCTTTTCGCTGACGGTGCAAGGATGCACAACGATAAGTTCGACAAAGCTCTGGCGAAAAAACGACTGGTCCATGACCACAAACCCCACAACCTCGCCGTCTTGCCAGGCTGCGTAGCATTGTCCGGCTGCGATCCACTGCCGAAGCTGCCCGTTTCGTCCAATATCGCCCAGCACGGTCGCGTCGATACGGCAAATGGCGTCGGCGTCGCGTGCCGTCGCCTGTTCAATCGAAATCATTCCAGCCACCTGCCCTGCGGGAAGATCGAGGTACTTCTAATCATACCACGATTCACTGGCCAACCTGCCACGGACGAATGGGGACATGGGCGAGGCGCCGTATCGGTGTGAGCGGGCATGGGTGTGATGCTCGTGATGTCCGTGGTGGCCGAAATGTCCGTACCGGCCGTGCTGATGTCCCGAGCTGCGGGGCGGCTCCTTTTTCCCCACGTGGAGCACCGTGTTTTGCACGCTCCGGGTGCGCACCGCCTGGGAGGAGGTAGCCGGACCGACCGGGGAAAAGAGCCGGGCCGCCGGCTTCCGGCACTCGGGACAGTGGACCGGCTCCGCTGCCTGGGCTGTGCTGCGGTGCAGGTCAAACACACCGCATGTTTCACAGAAAAACGGGTAAATGGGCATGGGCGTTCCCCCTTTTTGGCAATGTCTCGTTGCAGCCCCCTAGTAAGTCCATATGCGGAGAGGTGGGGAAATAAACATGGTTTTTGACGGGGGGGCGACTGGATGATCTCAGGGCGGGAAAGAAAAGGGTAAACCGCAAATCGCTGCTCCGCTGGGTAGGGTATCGCATGTCGCTCTGCCTGGAAACATGCTTCACCGTCAATCCAAACGTTTTGTCCTCCGTCTGTGCCGCTCCACACCTGGAGCGGCTTTTTTTGTCCCGCCGTTCCCCTGTACGCTGATGGCAGAACACAGGAGAGGAGGTTGCGGGATGTCGATACATCCGCTGCGGCTGGTGGCGATCCTGCTGTTGGCGGCCTGCGTGGCGGCCGGTGCATATCACGTGCTGAAGCCGCACACCATCGCCTACGTCAAACTGCGGGAGGGAGTCGCCAAAGAGAGCGGCCAACGGCTGGAAGCGTCCGACCTGGAGCGGGCGGAGCTGTCGCTGGGCGGCCTGTTTCGCATGCAGTCGTCTCCGGTGCCCGGGCTGATTGCGTGGGAGGAGGCGCCGCGCTTCGTCGGCCGGACCCTTGCCCGCCGGGTGGAGGGAGGACGGCCGCTGTTGGCGGAGGATGTGGAACGGCCGGGAGAAGCAGGGCAGGAGCGGGCACTGGGAGCATCCATGACCGGCATCAGCATCCCCGTCGACAACGTGTCCGGTGTGACACCCTACGTCGCCGTCGGGGAGCGGGTGCACGTGTACGCATCGTTTGAAGACGACGCCGGCGCCCACACGGGGCTGCTCCTGAAAAACATGCCGGTCATCGGCGTCCAGCGGGAGATGGAGGGGGATCATCCCCGGCTGCAGGCGGTGACCCTGTCGCTCGAACTGGACGAGGCCGTTCTGCTCACCCATGCGCTTCACTACGGCAAAATTCGCCTGGGACAGGCGTCAACGGCGGACGGGCAAAAAGCGGGCATTGGCGACGCGGCGTTTGCCGGCGCCTTGATCAAGACCAAAAAACGATGGATCGACGGAGAGGAGGAACGTTAGTGAGAAAACGACTGCTGATCGTGGATGACGATCCCGCCGTGGGCAGCGCGCTTGGGGAGCAGTTGGCGGGCAGCCGGTGGCTGGAGCCGTGCGGCCAGGCGGAGAATGTGGAAGCCGCCTGGCGGATGCTGCGTGACGCCCGGCCCGATCTGGTGCTGCTGGGCGGGATCAAGGAGGCGGAACGGGGCGTGCTGTGCCAGCAATTTCGGCTGGCGTTTCCCCATTTGGCGTTTATCGCCGCCTGCGGGACCCGGGAGCTGGCGTGGGAACCGTTTTTTCGCAACCTGGGCATCTGGGTGATCGCCAAGCCGATCCAGCCCGGACAGTTGGAGGCGCTGGCGATGCAGCTCGCTTCCCTGCAGGTCCTGCCGATGGGGGGAGTGCAGGCGGGAGGAGCCCCATCGTTTGCCGGAGAGACAGGACCTACGCCCGGTCTGCACGCCGTCGCCGAGGCGAGACCGGTCCAGCCTTACCTGGCGGGCCGCTCGTCGACCAAGCACCTGATTACCGTCTACGGCCCCAAGGGAGGGGTGGGAAAGACCTTTCTGTCGCGGGAGCTGGCGGTCTACTTTTCCCTGCAAAAGCGGGACGGACGGCCGCTCAAGGTGCTGGCAGTCGACTTTAACCTGGATCTGGGCACGTTCGCCACGTCGCTCAATCTGCCGCGTTCGCCCAACCTGTTCACCTGGGTGCAGGAAATCGATGCCCGGCTGCACGAACTGGTTCGCCGTCACGGCCGAGATCCGCTGGACGTACGCCCCGAGGAGTGGCAGGAGTATGTCGCGGCCGTACACACGCAGCCCGAAGAGGTGGACAAGTACGTCGTCACCTATGAAGAGACGGGCCTTCACGTGCTCACGTCGCCGCGGGACATCCGGCACAGTTTTGAGATTCGTGACTACCACCTGTACCTGATGCTGGAAACGCTCAAACACAGTGCGTACGACGTGATCCTGATCGACACGGCTCCCGATACGACGGACGCGACAATCCAGGCGCTGTTTTTTGCCGAGCGGGTGGTCATGATCGGAAATCCGGTGGTGGATTCTATTGAAAATATTCAACGGATGTTAAAACTGCTCCGGGAGGCGGAATACCCGGAGGAGCGGATTCAATTGTGCATGAACCGGCTGCAGAAGAGGGAGATGTTTACGCTGGACGAGATTCGGGCGTATTTTCACCTGCATCCGAGCAAAAAGATCCATCCGATCCCGGATGACGCCGAAGTGAAAAAGTCGATCAACACCGGGACGCCGGTTGTGCTTCATCCCGGCAGAAGCGCGGCGAAAGAGGCGATCGAAGCGCTCGGCAGCATCCTGCTGCCGCTGGACGCGGCCGAAAGCGGCAGCGTCAAGGGAAAAGCGAAGGAGCGGCCCGCCTTGTTGAAATGGCTGTGGCGGTAAGGAGGGGAAACGATGAATTTTGACCGAAAAACGCTGCTGGGGATTCAGGCGGCGGGACGGGAGCGGTTTGACCTGCGGTCGCATGTGCGGGAAACGGCGCGTGCGTCGCAAACGCTGAACGAGCGGATGCACATGCCGCAGCCGGCCGGGGACAAGCGGGTGCCGGCGGAAACAGAGGCGGCCGTCCGCACGCAGATTGTGGAGAAACACGGGAAGCGGCTGTGGGAAGAGAAGCATCAGCCAGCGTATCTGGACGAGCTGGCCCGCGATATCCGCCTGCTGCTGGAGACCGGCACGACGCTTGCCTCCGCCCATTTGGAAGCAGAGGTGGAGCGGCTGCTGCGCTCGCTGATTGGCTGGGGCCCCTTGGACCCGCTGCTGGAGGACCCGGACATCACGGAGATTTTGTTTCACCGCTACGACCGCTTGGTGGTGGAGCGAAAGAGCACGGGAAGGCTGGAGGTGCCGGATGTTCCCGTGTTCCGGGACGAGGAGGAGATGCTCCGCCTGCTGGAGCAGATGGCCGCCGCGATGGGCCGGGAGTTTAACGAAACCAAGGCGGAACTGAACACCCAGCTCCCTGACGGCTCTCGAATCGCGGCTGCCCACCGCTCCATTTCGCCGGACGGCCACATGCTGACGATACGCAAACACCGCGATCTGCTGACAGAGGCGGACTACCTGGCCTACGGATCGATCTGCGAGCCGATGCTTGCCTTTTTGCAGTGGGCGGTCGGCCTGTCCCGCGCATCCGGGCTGGTCAGCGGCGGGACGGGGTCGGGCAAGACCCATCTGCTCAATCTGATCTCGCAATACGTGCCCCACCACTTGAGCATTATCACCATCGAGGATGTGCTGGAACTGAAGCTGCAGCATCCGTTCGTCCGCCGTTTTCTGGCCAAACCGCCCAACCACGAGGGAAGAGGCGGGTTTTCCATCCGAGATTGTGTCCGCCTTTCGCTGCGCAAGCGGCCGGACGTGATTATCGTCGGCGAGGCGCGCGGAGGGGAGATCGTCGACATGCTGTGGGCGATGAACACCGACCACCCGGGAAGCTGGAGCACGGCCCACGCCAACTCACCGCGGGCGCTGGTCGATTCCACCCTGCCCATCCTGTTCGGCAAAGCGGAAGAGACGTACAGTTCGTTGGAACGCAACCTGATGATCGGTTCGGCTCTCGACCTGATCGTGCAGGTCAAGCGGTTCGAGGAGGACGGCAGCCGCAAAGTGGTGGCGATCACCGAGGTGGTGGGAACCGGCCAGTCGCACGAGGAGCTGATCCGGCGGGCCTGCAACGTCAGGCAGGTCATTGGCGACCGCGTCTATTTGCAGGACATTTACGTGTACGAACCGACAGGCGTACGGGACGGCAGAGTGGTGGGACAGTTCAAATGGACCGGCTACAAGCCGGAGAAGCTGGTGCGGCGCTGGCTGGAAAAGGGATTGCGGCCGGAAGAGGCGGAACGCGTCTTCTTTCCGACGCCCATCCCGATGTAGGAGGGACAAACAATGGCCGATATCGGAATGTTGGTTGCCGCCGGGGCCGGCGCGGGAGTCGTCCTGCTGCTGCTTCCCCGCCGTTTCTTTCAGGGCGGACCGGCGGGCAGGCACGCGATCGTCGATCAGCTTCAAAAGGAACGAAAGACCGTGTGGGACCGGCTGGACGAGCGGCTGCAGCAGTCGGGTTCAGGAATGGGGGTCCATCAGTACGCGGCGCTGGTCTGCCTGTTCGGACTGGTTGCATACGGGCTGAGCGGGCAGATTTTGCGCTCCTGGTGGCTGGCGCTTCCCGCCCTGCCCGCAGGCATCCTGTTTGCGGAGCGGCTGGTCAGCGTATTGGGGGCGAGGCGAAAAGACCGGTTTGAAGAGGATAACGTAAAGGCGATTCGCTTGATGGCAAGCTCGCTCCGGACCTCCCCGTCCTACCTGCACGCATTTGAAGAGGTGGCGGCCAGTCCGTACGTGAACAAGACCGTAACGGACGAATACCGCCGGGTGGTGGAACTGCTGCGGGTGCAGGTGCCGCTGGATAAGGTGATGGCGGCCTTTTACCGGCGGACGGGCTCGGCAGACGTCCGGTATCTGGCGACCATCGTGCAGATTCAGCGGGAAATGGGCGGAGACATGGCCAGAACGCTTGATTTGGCGGCGTCCACCATCCTCAGGCGGCGCCAGTCGCTGCGCAGGCAGAGGGCGGCGACGGCACAGATCGTGGCGCAGGTCAACGTGCTGAGCGTCATGCCGTTTGTCTTTGTTACCGCCTTGTACGCAAACAATCCGCACCATTTTGATCCGCTGACGGCAACGGTTCAGGGGCGCCTGTCCATCCTGGGCGCGCTGCTCTCCATTTTGACCGGCGGAGAGGTGATCCGCCACCTCGCCCGCAAAGGCATTCACAAAGGAGGATGACCCGGTGTTGTTGATCAGCGCGCTGGCCGGGGTGGCCGTGCTCTTGTTTGGGCTGCCCGCCTGTCTGGAAAAGACGGCTGCGGATGAGGGAGATTTGTTCGGGCGGATCGAGCGGGAGCGGCAGGCCCGCCTGGCGGAATCCTTTCGCCGGCGGCGTTCCTCCTGGACGATCGTACGCGCATTGGAGCGGCGTGAACGGTGGCTGGAGTCGCTGTGCCGATGGACGGGCGTGGACCGAAAGAAAACGGCGGACATGCTCTACCGTCTGCGCTCCCCGATCACGGTGACGGAAGTGGCGCTGGCCAAGGCGGTGGGCGGTGCCGTCATGCTGGGAGCGGTCTTGCAGATGGCTGCCCGGCTGTACAGCGGGCGGGAGTGGAGTGTGCTGGCTGCCTGGCCGATGCTGGGGGCCGTCCTGGTGTTTCTGCTGCCCACCCTGCTCCTGGAATGGGCGGACAAGCGAGCGAAAGCGGAGATGGCGGAACAGGTGCCGGTCTTTTTCAGCATTGTGCAGGCGCTTGTCGAGGCGGGCATGCCGATACAGGCAGCGGTCAAACAGGCGGCCCGCCGCTTTGACGGGAGGCTGGGACGCGAACTTGCCAGGCTGGAAGTGGAAGAGAAGCGCTGCGGCAGTTGGCGCAAGGCGCTGGAGGAACTGGCCTTTCGCTGGGAAGTGGATACGCTGACGGCCATCGCCTTGGAGATCAACGAGGCGATCAGCAAAGGCGTAAGCGTGGCCCCCATGCTGGCCGTACAGGTGGAGGAGCAGGTCCGCCAGCAGGAAGACGAGGCTTCCGCCCACATGAATCGGCTGAACGTCCGGCTGCTGCCGTTTGTGATCGTGCTGATGGGCGTACCCCTGCTGTACCTGGTAATGGGGCCCGCCTTCATGGGCATTGGCGCCCGGCTGTAATTTTTTTTGCGGCACCCGCTGTCTTTTGTCAGAGTGATAGTACACACCGCAAAGGAGGGATTGTATGTCGTTCGTTCACGAATATGTGCGCAGATTTGCCCGGGAGGAGGATGGCGTCACGATTGTGGAGATGGTGATCATCATCGCCGTCATCCTGATTCTGATCATTCCCACGCTGGCTACCCTGGGGGAAGCGGAGGACGCCAAGCTGAAGGAACTGGAGGAAAAGATCAGCAAATGAAAGAGGCGGTCTTGTTCGCCCTGCTGGCGGCGGCCGCGTGGTCTGACTGGCGCTGCCGCAAGGTGCCGAACAGGTTGACCATGCCCGCAATGGCCGCGGGTCTGCTCTATCAGTGGCAGAGCGGGGCGGGATGGCCGGCGTTGGGCGGTTTGCTGGGGGCGTTTCTGCTGACGGTCGGGCCGGTCGCGGTGCGGGGCATGGGGATGGGGGACCAGAAGCTGCTGATGGCGGTCGGCGCCTGGACCAGTTGGGCGGAGGTGTATCCGCTGTTTCTGCATGCGCTGCTGCTGTGCCTGGCTGTGG
Organism: Brevibacillus sp. WF146; assembly: GCF_001673705.2. Lineage (NCBI taxonomy): Bacteria > Bacillati > Bacillota > Bacilli > Caryophanales > Paenibacillaceae > Brevibacillus > Brevibacillus sp. WF146. The sequence goes on along the minus strand of NZ_CP109943.1, from coordinate 120,248 downwards.
TCTGCTGCCGTCCGGGGACGTGGCGGCGGCTGCGCATCAATGTGCACGGCCTGGCGGCGGGCTGGACCGCCCACAGGCAGTTGTGGCTGCCTGGACGGGCAGAATCGGCCCTCGTTTTTCCCTATGCGGTTTTCCTGCTGGCCGCCTATTTGCTGCAGCCGGCTTGGAGGTAAGCGGATGAGAAAGCGATGGAGCCGTTTCGTTTGGGACGAGCGGGGCAGCCAGCTCCTGGAGTTTGTTCTGGTGTTTCCGCTCGTCTGGATCTTGTTCGTGTTTACGTTTGACCAGTTTACCGTTCTCTACAACCGGCAAAAAGCGCTGGAGGCCGCCTACGAGGCCGGGCGGATCGCCGCCGTGCAGCCCAATTTCGGACTGGCGCAGTACCACGCCAGGGAACGGGGCGAGGCGGAACTGGAGCAGGGCATTGGCACGACGTGGGGGGAGGTGCGGCTGTCCCTGCAGGGCGGGACGTGGAAAAAAGGAAATCACGTCGAGGCGAGGGCGACGATCGCGTTTCGCCTGCTTGCATCCGGCACGCCGCAGGAAGTGACGGAAAGCTATCACGTGATGATCGAAAACGCGGAGGAAGGAAGATGATGCGCTTGCGCGGGATAAGCGAGCGGCTGGCGGAGGAGCGCGGGACCATCACGTTGACCGCGCTCTTTTTTCTCCTCTGTCTGGGCGGACTGGTATCGCTGCTGCTGCTCTTGGGCCAGGCGGGACTGTTGAGCATGCAGGCGCAGCAGACGGCCGACATCGTGTCCAAAGGGGCGCGGGCGGCAGGAAAGTGGGAGTACATCGACGACCAGGGCAGCAAGCGGACGTATCTGTTCGCCACGACGAGGGAAGCGAGGCGGCACAATGCCGACATCGTTCGCGGCGCGAGGGAGGAGGCGGACATTCTGTGGCGCCTGAACAGTCCGGCCGTGGAACGGCGGGCGGATGAAGCAGTGATCATTCATCAAAAGGGAGAGCAGAAACATTTGTACCGGCAGGGCATTTATCACGTACGCGTGCAGGTTTTCAGCCGACTTCCTCTCCTGTGGCAAGAGGTCGAAGCCGGGCTGGACAGAACGTCCCAGTCGGGAATCTATGATTTTTGAACCAGATGCGCACGGGCGAACCGTTATTTTTGTCCTATTTCTGCATGGTAACGTAACAGTATATTCCAGAAATGGGACAGGAGTGAGGTAGCAGTGCCGTCAAGAATTGTCGAACGGTACAAGCGTATTCTCAACGGAGAACAGAAGCGCTTTTCGCCGTACGAATTTGAAGATGCCCAATACCGCAAGCAAAAAGTGCAGCTTGTCTTGCGGTACGCGATCGAACAGGTGAAAAAATGGACACCGGAGCAGGCGCGGAAGGAGTTGAGCATCAAGGACGTCAAGGAGCTGAAACTGCATCTGGTCCGCGAGTACATCGACCCGCCGATAGAGGCAAAGCCGGAGGACGTCTACTACATGGTCGAATTTGCTTATCCGTATCTTCCGCGGATGTCGGAAAAACAAAAGGTGCTGTGGGTGTACCAGGAAGTGCTGGCGGGCGTCCGCCGCCACTTTCCGCCGCTTTACTTTCAGAGCGTCAAGGGGGAGGAACGGGCCAAAATCTGTTTCGACTTCATGTGCCGCGAACTGATGAAGCTGCAGGACCTGCGCCAGCTCCCCCGCATCTTCGGAAAGACGGAGCAGGCGTACAGCCTGCTGAGAAAGTACAAGCTGAAAATCCTGGTCGATACCCTGTATTTCTCCCCTTTCGACATGATCACCGACATGTATCCCGAACTGGCCGATCCTGATTTGTGGAATGAAGCGTAAAAATTATTTGCGTCCATGCGCTGTCTTTTCTTACGGTAAAGGTAGTTTCATTGGCTTATAAGCACATGAAACGGCCGTATGTTGGTGAGAAAAGGAGGCGTTGCGCATGGCAACAGTAGAAGCTCACCAAGATTGCTCCGCAAACGTGGAGCTGCTTTTGGGCAGGCGAGTCCGCTACCAAAAGCACAAGCCCGGCAGGCATCTGTCGTTGGACCGCATGCCGCAGGGAGTCTTTCAAATCGAGTCCGTGCACCGATTTGGAAGCAGAGTTGTACTCAATGACGGGGCTGTCACGATGGAGAGTGCTCCAACCGTCATGGAGCGCGGGGGAAGAATCGCTCTTCTGCTCGCAACGGGAGAGGAACTCTACTTTTTCGCGGAGTAGACCTCTCGGGATTCGCCTTGCACGAGTGCGTGCGAGGCGAATCATCCCCCATTTTTCCGATATGAAAAAATGATTTGACGAAGGGCGAAAGATGTAGCAAAATGTCTGTAAATGTATAAATATGTAAATATTGGGGGTAATTTGAAGTGATGGTGAATAGCGCAATCGAATTGGTCGAACGCTGCTACGAACAAACGAATTGCCTGATTTCACTGGAAGAGCTGAAAGAAGTGTTCATTGCGTACGTGTTCGGCAGTTACCAGGAAGAGATCGTTGCCCGGTACGGGCTGGATCGCTTTTACGAACACCTTGACCAAATCCGGTTAACCACATGCCGCAAGGACTTTGACCAGGCGGTGGAAGACTGGTATCTGCTCCAGTACGGCTGCCGGTCGGATGAGGCCAACTACCACGACATTTTGTTTGCCCTTGTCAAAGAGGCGATTGTGCACTACCAGTCGGAAAATCGCAGCGCACTGATTCGGGACGTGACCAAACTGCTGACGACGCCGACGGGGTTTATCAAGCGCTGGCAAATGGGACAGGCCCGCGAACGGACGCTGCCCGCCTACTTCAAATACCTGATCAAGCTCGGGATTCGCACGTATGATGACATTGAATCGTTGGTGGACATGTGGCTGGTGGAGTATCCAAACGCGTTTGACAAGAAGCAGCAGCAGCTTTTTGCCAACCCTCCGCGCAAAGGCAGGCCCAACAACGTGGAACTGGCCCTGCTGCAGGACATGGTCAGCCAGGTAAAGCCGGAGCTTACCCCGCAGGAACGCGAACGGCTCAGAAAAATCTATTACTATCACCGCAAGTCGCTGACCATGAAGGAAATGGTGGAAAAATTTAAAAAGTACCTGCTGACGAAAGAGAATCAGAAGGATTCGCAGGCGGGGTAAGCGATGTTTCAGCAGGTAAACCGCTTCGTCACCCAGTTCCGCGAACTGGAGAAAAGGGAATACGCCCGCTCCCGGGAAGAGGAGCGGTTGTGGCAGTCGTTAAAGGACAAACTGTCAGCCTCTCCGACGGAAGAACAACCTTCAGCAGTTCGCCGCTGCATCGCCGTAACCGGGTTGTACGCCCAGGCCGGCGCCAGTTTCCTGGCGGGCAACGCGTCGTTTTTGCTGGCCGGCAGCGGAGTCTCCGTCACGCTGTGTGAGCTGCCCGGCACCGCTTCCTATTATTACTTCGCGCTCGACTGTGAACGCAGAGCGCATCATCGCTTCAAGAACTCATCCGCATCCGTGCTCCTCATGCAATCCAATCACTTGCGCATCTTGGTGGATACCCCTTTGTCGAATGAATCGTCAACCCCGACCGACACGGCGGACTGGCTGCTGAGAATGAGCAAAGAGAGCGCCACGGTCGTCATCGATTTGTCCTCGCGCTGGAAGGAAGAACAGGCTGTCCGGGTAATGGATCTGGCCGACGAAATCTGGGTGGTGTTCGATTCCGACCTGGCCAGGTTTACTCGTCTGTTTCTGACGGAAGAGCCGCCCTCGTGGTGGGAAAAACACGGCGATAAAATCAGGCTGATCGCAAACAAATGGGACGAGTATCTGAGCCGCTCCGCCGTCATGAAAAAGGTGGAAGGAACCGTCTCGCTCTGGAACGGCGAACGATTCGGGCCGGGCATTGACGCCGTCGTTCCCCTGATTGACAGCGAGAAAACGGCGATTGCCCATACAAAAGCTAGCCTCTTGCTGGAGCTGTATCCGGAGGAGGAACATCGGTTCCAATCGCTGCTACACTCGGAAAAGGGAAGGATGTTATGAAAAAGCAGACCCTGCTGCTCATCAGTTTGCTCTCGTTTCTCTTGGCCGGTTCCTGCTTCTACGCGGCGACCCGGTATATCGACGCGCTGGCCGTTGAACGGCTGTTTGCGCCGGTGGTAAAGGTGGCCGAAGGAAAACAGATCGACCCCTTTGAACCGATCACGCAAGACGACGTGGTGCTGGTCCAGGAAGAAGTGGACGAGATTTTGCCCGGGTCCCTTCAAACGCTGGAGAGCGTGTTGGGAAAACGCAGTTCCCAGACGCTCTATGCCGGGGAACAAGTGCTGAAACACAAGTTGACCGATACGCAGTTGCTGCCGGAAAAGGGGGAGGCACGCTACGAATTTCCGCTGACGTTTATCGACCCCATAACCGAATTGCGGAAAGGAGACCGCGTCAAGCTGTGGGTAAAGTACAAGCCGCCGGCGGAGCTGGAGCATTTGCCCGAACCAACGCATTTTCGCAAGACGAACCCGACGGCCGATCTGCTGTTTGAAAGCCGGTTGGCAACGGTGAAGGACAGCAACGGTACGGAGATTTACACGCTGAAGCCAAGCATGCTTCCGGCCCCCGATCACATGGATGCCGTGTTTAACGGCTCCCGGGAAAAACCGCTCTTGAACGGAGAAAAGCGTTACCGCGACTACCGGGCCCAGCCGACCGCCTTGACGGCCTTTATCGGCTTTAACCTTTCCGATCAGCAGTATGTCGCGTTGAGCGAAGCCATGATGTACGGGACCATTCAAATTGGTCAAATTTCCGGTGCGGAGGAACGGACCCCATGAGAACCCTGGTATGTTTTCCGATGAAATCGCTGGCCAAAACCTACATGCCGACGGAATGCGAGTCGCTGGTCGCGGAGTCGGCCGAAGAGTATTTTCGCCTCGCCAAACTGTACCAACCGGAAGCAGCGGTGCTGTTTTCCGAAATGTTCGACGAACCGGTCTGGGAGTGGCTGCCGCGCGTGCAGGAGGTTCTCCCGGAGGGCGTGCCTGTCATCATTGTGCCCTTGTACAAGGATGAATCCCTGATCGCAAAGGTCAAGGAGGAAACCGATCCGGCCGGTTTGTACATCCTCCCGGCCACTCTCAATCAGGAGGAGATTCGGGAGAAAATCGCTTTGATACTGGGTGTTTCGCAAAAAAGCGAGGAGCTGCCCACCGCAAAGGGCGACGGCATTGTCTACACCTTGATGAGCTACGGTTCCTCAGGCATCACCACGTTTTGCATCAATTACCCGATCCTGCTGGCAAAGCGCAATCCCGACAAGCGCATCGTCGTTCTTGACATGAACGCGCAAAAGCCGGATTTGACCCGTTTCTTCAAGCTGCAGCAGCATCATCTGGCATTGTTCCGGCCCGACCTGCTGGAAGTGCGAACAGCGGCGGCCCGCAATTGGGAGCGCGGCTGCAAGCAGATCAGCCACATGCCCAACCTCTACTATGCCAGCGCCACATGCAGCTGGAAAAGCGGAGAGATCTCCAACCTGCTGACGGCCCTGCGCCAGCAGTTCGATTACGTCTACATCGACTGGGGCTACTGCTTTCCGGAGACGGAGGCCTTACAGCGCTTGATTTACGCGTCCGACCGCAATCTGTTTTTTGTGCGGGCCGATCCGTTTGGCATCGAGAACGCAAAGGCGTGGATTCATGCATGGGCCGAGCGGGGCGTGGAGTATCAGGTGATGCTCAGCCATCTGGACAAGGGGCAGACGTACCGCATCGGCGAAGGAATCTCCGTTTATGGAGTGGTACCGCGCATTTCCGATACCCGGCTGATTCAGTCGCACCGCAGTCACAGCGTGCTGGTGGAAGAGATCTTCCCGCCCAAGCCGTACGTCACCAGCCTGCAGGCGATGGTGGATGCGGTACATGCGGACAAAGGAGCTGTGGTCTGCCGATGAAAACCGCTTTCCGACAATGGACCGCATCCCGGCTCAAGGATGTGGAAGACCTCAAGCAAGCAGCCCGCGACTACCTGAATCACTTTGGCACCACTCCCGAGGAGAAGATGGAGATGCAGCGGATATTGACCCTCGCGGAGCTGGGCGACCGGAACAGCCACAGCCATGTCATCCTGCGCTTGCAGCATTACTTTGAAGAAGTCCTGAAACGGCCGGTAACCGAGGAAATTTTGCCGCATGTCAACGGATACGAAGGGCTGTTGTTTGCCACGTACGGGTGGGGAATTCTGGATGCCGTCCTGCATTTGTCGCCATGGGTGGAAGAGGTACGGGTGGCGGCAGGACGTCCGGTGGCGTACATCGAGCAGGGGCGGAAAAAGAGCCTGCCGTACACACCCACATGGACGGAAGTGGAGACCCTGCAGCAAAAGCTGACCAACGCGGCCGGCCTGTCCTTTCATGAAAAAAAGCCGCGTTTGAGCGGGTATCTCGATTCGTTGAAAGCCAGGCTGACCATGTTCACCTTTCCCTATTCCCGGGTTCCGACCATCATTGTGCGCCGTTTTACCACGCCCTCGTTTTCGCTGGACCAATTGCGGACGCAGTCGCTGCCGACGTTTGACGAAAGGGTGCAGCTTTTGCTTGAGCAGCAGGTGTACGGCAGGAGCAACGTCCTGGTGATCGGACCGATGGCGGCGGGCAAGACGACGCTGATGCTCTGCATGCTGAAACTGAAAGACCCCCAGACCGAGTACGTCACGATTTTTGAAAGCGAGCATGAAATGAGATTTGGCGATGTTTGGCCGGGAGAGGTGATCGAACTGCAAAACGTGGAAGAGATCGGCATCGAACTGGAAAGCTGCTTCAAGGACATGTACCGGACCACCGCCAACACGATTCTGATCGGGGAGATTCGGGAACCGATCGAAGCCTATCACTTTGTCAACGCCGGCGTGCGGGGAACCGACGCTACGATCGCCGCCATGCATGAACGCTTTCCGCACAAGGCGCTGCAGGATTTGACCGACCTTGTTTATCAATATGGCGGACGGAGCATTGAACTGACGCAGGAGAGGATCAGCCGGGCGGTCAATTTCGTCAATTCGCTGACCTACCGGAACAATGGTCACCGCTTTATCGACGCCATTCACGTCAGCGAATGGAACGACGTGATGAGCCGGGTCGAGTCCGTGCCGCTTGTCTTCCGCAACAGGCAGACGGGCGCCTATGAATGGACCGGAAAGAAGCTGGACGAACATCTGGTCGAATACATGTGCCACGTGGGCAGGGCGGATATGGATGTCTTGAAGGAGTTACGTCTCATCGATATGGGCAGGACGCTATGAAACACCTTCTGTTTATTCCCATGTCTGTCTGCCTGTTTGCCGGATTTTGGCTGCTTGGGCTTCATTTGTACCGTACCTGGTCCGCTCCCCACGTATTCTTTCCCAAGACGGTGGCCGTGTGGCGGGAGAGGATGCTGCGCCACAAAACAAACCGCATCATATACGAGAGGTACGAGAGATGGTGCGGAATCGCTGGCGGGACGCCGGAAGCCCACATTCTGCTGTCGCTCTTTGGGGGAGCTGCAGGGTTTGTCTCCGGCATCCTGCTTGGCAATATCGTCGTGTCCCTGTCCCTGTTTGTGCTGCTGGTATTGCTGCCGACCCTGCTGCTGTACGCCCGCTATACGGTACGCATCAACAAGAAAATCGGCGCGTTTTGCCGCTTTGTCGACCTGTTTGCGCGTTATTACAGCAGCCGTAAAAACATCATCCTGACGTTCAGAGATATGGTGGAAGAATGTCCGAAAGAGCTGCTGCCCGATTTGCTGCTGCTCATCAACCATCTGTCGGACGGAGGAAATCCCGTCCGGGCGGTGGAGATTTTCGCCGAGCGGATTAATCATCCGTGGGCCCACGATTTTGCCATGTATGCGGCCAGCGGATTGGAAGGCGAAACGGAGGACATTCAGAACGCACTGAATCGATTGACCAACGAGATGTTTATTCAGCAAGACGAAAAAGAGGAAAGAGACAGTGAAATTTACGCGATCTGGGTCAGCTTGATTCTGGTCATCCTGATCTGCATCTGCCTGATTCCCTACAACCAGAGCCTGCTGAAAGATTCGTACCGCCTGTATTTCTTTACCGCTGACGGACAGGCCATCCTGTCGCTCGCGGTAACGGTCTGGTCTCTTTCCATTCTGTTAGCGTTCATCTGGGGACGGAGGTATCGCTGATGCCCTTGTTGTTCATGTATGCCTGCCTCACACTGGGATCCCTATTCGTGTTTGTGGCCGTGTTTGCCATCGGCAAGCAGTTGGCGGCGATGCGCCTTCCCAGGCTGTTCGTCACCGGGCAGTGGCGCCGCATGTGGGAAAAGGCGGTCAACGCCGAGGAAGACGAAGCGTGGGAAAAGCTGCTGGCACGAGCAGGCCGGCCGTTTGGCTGGGGAAAGCCGGAGTGGGTGTTCCTGCAGCTCGCCAGCGGGAGTGCCGTTTGCGTGCTGATCCTGTTGTGGGGGATGCTGAGCGGAAGCGAGTCTTTCCCGCTGTTTTCCCTGGTTGTGGCGTCTGCGGTCAGCTTTATGCTGCCGTACTTCGGTCTGAAGATGTGGGCGGGGTACCGCGAGGAAGTGCTCAGCACCGATATCGCCCGCTTCGTCAACCGGTACGTCAACCTGCTGGAAAACCAGGTGCCCATATACAATGCGATGGTCAAGGCAGCCCGGCCTACGCGCAAGCTGAAGGAGTACCTGCCGACCTTGTCGGAGTGGAACAAGGACCGCGATGAAGCGCTGGAGGCGTTTAAGCGCAGGCTCGGTGTGGACGATGCGATCATGCTCGTGTCCAGCATGAGGACGGTAGAACAGCTAAGCGAGGGACAGATGGCTGTCACGATGCAGCGGCTGGAGTGGGCGGTCGACCATCGCCGCATGTTTCGCCACCGCAAGCAGATTAAATCGCTGGGGATTGGCTACAGCGTGATTGTTTACCCGGCTTTCTACATCGGATTGTTGGTGGCCATGTTTCCCTGGTACAAGCTGCTTACCGAGATTCTCGACAAATACTTGACGTAAGGTAGGGTCAGCCGCATGACAAAGCTCTTTTCCATTCTGATGTGCATTGTGTTGACACTGGGCATTATCGTATCGAGTCTGTCAAAGGTTAACGGCTCGATTGTGAATGAGGGCGGTTTGCGCGACAGGGCGGTTCATTGGATTGACCAGGCCATCCCCTAGGGCAAGCCTGTTCCCCCGCTTCATTCGTCCTGCAGATTGTCAATCAAACCTGATCAAATCATGTGAAGGAGAGTGTTTCTCATGTCCAAAATGTTTTTCATCTTCCTGGCGTGCGTCATGGTGCTTGGCATCGGCGTCAGTTCCTACGGAAACGAACTCAGCCCATCGGCCAACCAATCGGCGGAACGTATCAACAATTCGGTCAGCTCGCTCAAATACGACACCAGAAGTGAACGGGTGCAGTTCCAAATGCAGGACGGCACTCCGTATACCAGCAACTGATGCTGAATCTTCAGGCGTTTCTCATCATCCTGGTCATGGTTGGCAGCCTGTGCGCGTTCATATGGGGGACCGACCCCCCGAAACAGTTGAAACAAACCCAACAGGAAAGGGTGTTCAGGGCAGCGACGTTCAGCTTTCATTAAAAAATGGGCGATCGCTGACCGGCTGTGATGGTCAAGACAAAGGTTTTTCTCATCTGCTTGTCTGTCATGATTGTGCTGTTTTCCGCCGTCGCCGCCTGCCAGATGTACGCGATGGAACGAGCGATCGCACGCGGAATTTTCGCCGATGTGCTGGATGACATGCAGGATATCGGCTATCTCGATCCGGCCCTTGCCGATTACTACCGGCAAAAGATGGCGGAGCTGGGCTGGGATGTGACGGGAGACGTGTTTGCGGGGAGCTGGCCGCAAGCGGAACAGCAGCGGGCCTTGAAGGAGCGAAACGAGATGGTCACGCTTACCCTCACCGTTCGGCCTTCCCGTGTCGCTCAATGGTTGAATCAGTTTGCGGAAGGCAATGCCGCGTTCTTTTTTACGGGCAGCCGTCCCTCCGAATATTTCGATCCGGGGTGGTAGTGTGAACAAAATAATTGCCGTGCTTGCATTGATGGTGATCGTCCTGCCCATAACCGTTCACCTGCTGTTGAGCGGCCCCGACAACCTCCTTTCGGCCTGCACGCGGTTTTTCGGGGACCTGCTGGAAAACGCGACGCGGTTTGGGACGGGCTGATGGGACAAGTCGTGGCGGTTCTTCTCAATGTGATGGTGCTTCTGCTGGTCCCTCTGGGCATCCTGCAGATTCATACCGTGGTGCAGACGCATAACGAATTGTTGGAGGTGAGCGCTGCCGCCGCCAAATACGTCAGCAATCACGGGGGCGGCAGCGATGCAGAAGTGATGGCTGACGTCCGTTCCTTTGTCTCGCGGGAACTGGCAGAGAAATCGTTTTCCCTGCCGGACGGAGATCTGTCCGTCCGCATCACCAGAACGCGGGCGGCCGATCCGGTATTGTGGAGTCACGAAGACGAATTTTTGCTGCAGGTGGAAGTCCCCTATCCCCGCCTGACCGAACTGCTTCCCGGAGGCAGCGAAACGATGCGGGTCGAGCGGTACGGGACGATCAATATCATGGATTACGATTTATGAATCGGTCTGCGAATGAGGCGGTCAGCCCAATAGAATGGCGGCGCCCATGGGAAATGGCTGCCGAACCGTTTCGGAAGGGAGGGGAGGCTTACGGGCATCAATGTGCTGTCCATTTCGGCCCTGCTGTTATTTCTGCTGGTCGGTCTGTTTGTCGTCGACGCCGACATCGCCATGCAGAAAAAAACGGAAGTCAAAACGCTGTTGGAACTGGCCAACCATCACGCTACCTTTGCGGTCGAGCCGGTGTTGAAGACAGAGGGCGTCATCGATCTGGTCGAGGAAGAGGCGCTGCTCCGCTTTGACCAGCGCATGCGGGAGAACGGCGGCTATCGCCGGGAAGGAAGCGCCTACGTGCCTGCCGCCGACAGCGTCACTACCGATCCGCTGCGGTTTGTTCGCCATTACGTCGACTTTCGTTCCTGGCGCAAAGACCTGCAGCTCCGGCTGCGATACGACGGAGCCGCCCTGATCCTGGAGCAGGCGGTAACCGGCGCAGAGCGTCCGTCCGGCGGCCATCTGCAGATTGCGGTGGTGACCGAGCGGGGAGAGGAACTCCGGCTTGCCCCGAAAACAATGGTGGGCCCCTCCCATGTGGTAGTCGCGTACGTCGACGAACGTCCGTTTCTGCCGGTGCTGCCCGCTCACGCTTTTCCCGTCGTCAGCGTCGAGGAGTTGAAGCGGTAATGCCGCCTTCGTGACCATCGCCAATCTTCGACTTTTTTCTCCATGCATCCCGTCTTTCCGGGATGTTTTTTATGTAAAGAAACAAAGTCGGCTCGACCTAAAAATGGCAGCGCTTCCATCAACTATTTGCATATACTAACGTTAATATTCTGTAAACAGGGAGGAATTGCCCAGGCTTTGTCGAAATACGCATACAGTAACGCATCCGAGAACACCTGGCTGAACCTCAACGTGAATATCCATTCCAGAGAAGTGAGGGTTGCATATGACTGTGAGTACCTCCACTTTCCAGTCTACTCCCCGTCGCTGGCGGGAAGTCGAAAAGCAGTTGGGAATAACCGTGCCCCGCTCGTTGCGGTCTGACACGTCAGCCCTGCTGTTTCTGGAAAACGTCGCTGCAACACCCATGTTGGACAAAGAGGAAGAGCTGGACTGCCTGGTTCGCTATCAGCGTGACGGCGATTTGAACGCCCGTGAGACGCTGGTGCGGGCCTATTTGCGCTATGTGGTCAGCACAGCCCTGCGCCATTTGAAAAAGGGCATGCCGTTTATGGATTTGATTCAGGAAGGGACGATCGGCCTGTTCACCGCCATTGACAAGTTTGACGTGAGCCGAGGGGTCCGTCTCTACCATTATTCACACTGGTGGATTTCGCAGGCGATCACCCGCGCGATTAACGATAAAGGCACACTGATCCGCATTCCCGTTCACATGCACGAGCAGATTCGGCAGTATCAAAAGCAGGTGATCCACCTGGCCCACATGCTGAACCGCACGCCGGAGCGGCAGGAAATTGCCGACTGGTTGGACATCCCCGTGGAAAAGGTGGAAGCGATCGAGTATGCGTTGATGCTGAAAATGGAATCGATTGATGCTGAACTGGACGACGAACCGAACTCGTTTGAACACGATGACGAATGCCTGAGCTACGCGGAGATCGTGGACGACGGCGAGGCGTCGCTGGAGGACTGGATCGAGAAGATCGATCTGCGTGCCCACATGCGGGCCGCGCTGGAACGGCTCAGCCCGCGCGCCCAAGAGATCATCGCCATGCGCTACGGCCTGTACGACGACCAGGTCTACACGCTGGAGGAAGTGGGCAGGATGTTCGGCCTCACCCGCGAGCGCATCCGCCAGATCGAGGCGACCACCATCGATCGGCTGCGCAAGCAAAAGTGTTCCCGCGTGCTGAAAGAATACCTGACATGACAGCGCTTCTATACAAAACGCATCCCCTCGCTCGCCGAGGGGTTTTTTGTTGGGAGATACCACCTGTCCGGCTTGTTGGGGCACTCACTGGCCAAGCCGCCGGTCCACAGTGCGTGTACCGCAGGGATGCTAAATACTGCCCGGATTGGGCGGGAAGCTGCCGCTTTCCCTATTCGCCACCCCCACCAAACGCCCCAAACGTCGCCTTTTTCTGTCCGTGCTCCGCGCTGCACCCCTCGGCTTGAACGGTACCGGTTCTCTTGTGGTACACTACTTCTTGCAGACGTCATGGCAAAAGGAGGATCGCTGCATGAGCGATTATTTGATACGGGCGACCGGGTTTGACGGGCATGTGCGCGCGTTTGCCGCCCGGACGACCGGCATTGTGGAAGAAATGAGACGCCGCCACGACATGTGGAACACGGCGGCGGCGGCCGCGGGGCGGACGTTGACCGTCACCCTGATGATGGGGGCCATGCTGAAAGGAGACGAGCGGCTTTCCGTCAAAGTAAAAGGGGGCGGGCCGATTGGGCAGATTATCGCCGAGGCCAACGCCCACGGGGAAGGCATCGCGTACGTGACCAACCCACACGTCCACTTCGAACTGAACGACAAGGGCAAACTGGATGTGGCCCGCGCGGTCGGCACCGACGGGTTTTTGTACGTGGTCAAGGACCTGGGGATGAAGGAGCCGTACAAGGGCAGTTCCCCGATCGTCTCCGGTGAAATCGGCGAAGATTTCACCTACTACTTTGTCACCTCGGAGCAAACCCCGTCCGCGGTCGGCGTGGGCGTGCTGGTCAACCCGGAAGATCGCTCCGTGCTGGCTGCCGGCGGATTTATTCTGCAGCTCATGCCGGGTACGCCGGACGAGGTGGTGAGCCAGATCGAAGAGCGTCTGGGGCAGCTCCCGCAGGTCTCCCGCATGATCGGGGAAGGACTGACGCCGGAGGAGATTCTGGCGCGCGTGGTGGACGAGCCGAAAATTCTCAGCCGGACCGACATTCAGTTCCGCTGCACCTGTTCGCCGGAAAAAGTGAGCCAGGCGCTGGTCAGCCTGGGCCGGGAGGAAATGACGGCCCTGATTGAAGAGAAGGGCGAAGCGGAGGTCCACTGTCATTTCTGCAACGAGCGCTACCACTACGATAAAGCGGCGCTGGAGGAGATTCTGCAGGAGATGTAAACCCGTCTTGGGGGAGGGAAAGGTGTGACGAACGCCAAAACGCTGTGGACGCTGATCGGAGCGCTGGTGGTGCTGCTGCTCGTCGTGAGCTGGTCCTGGTACCGATCGTCCGCCGCCTTCCACCCGGCGGCGATCGTCGGGGAGCGGACGATCAGCGAAGCCGACTGGGTGGCGATGCTCAAACAGAAGTACGGACAGCAGGTCCTGGAGGACATGATCAACCGGGAAGTGGTCTTTCAAGAGGCGAAGCGGCTGGGCGTCACAGTCGATCCCAAGCGGGTGGAGGATGAGCTGGCGCAGATTCGTGAGAGCTACGGCAGCCGCACCGACGCCGAGTTTCGGGAGGCGTTGGCGAAGCAGGCCGGCACCACGTTGGACGCGCTGCGGCAGGAGATTGCCTACCAACTGCTGTTGCAGGAGCTGGCCATCAAGGATATCGCCATCAGCGACGAGGAGCTGCTCGCCTTTTACAGCAGCCATCCGGAGCGCTACGCCCGGCCGATGCAGGTGCGGCTCCTGCAGATCGTGGTCGCCTCCCGCGGCGAGGCGCAGCAGGTGCTGAACGAACTGAACGGCGGCGCCAACTTCGCGACGCTGGCCAAAGAGCGGTCCATCGATTCGCTGACGGCGGCCAACGGTGGCGACGCAGGGTGGGTGACGCTGAACGATTCCCGGCTTCCGGAAGCGGCCAAAGAGGTGATCGCGTCGCTGGGGATGCAGGTGAACAGCGAACCGGTGGAGATCGACGGAACGTTCACCATCTACCGGATCGTGGATCGCAGGGAAGCGGAACAGGTGACGTTTGAACAGGCCAAGGACGAGATTCGCCGGGAGATGGCGCTCGCCCAGGTGGAATCCCTGGATGTCGTTCTGGAGCGTTTGCGGAAAGCGGTCGGCGTCCAGGTGTCTGGGCAAATGCCTCATTGACCGGCTGGGCATACCTTGTTATAATTATGCCAATAAAACCTAGTATTTTACTCGGTTATCAAAAGGGGGATGGACACAATGCGTGTCGCCAATTCCATTACGGACCTGATCGGGTATACGCCGCTGGTGAAGCTGAACCGCGTCGTCAGCGCTGATATGGCCGACATTTACCTGAAGCTGGAGTTTTTCAATCCGGGCAGCAGCGTCAAGGACCGGATTGCTCTGGCGATGATCGAAGCCGCCGAGGCGGAAGGCAAATTGAAACCGGGAGACACGATTATCGAACCGACGAGCGGCAACACCGGGATCGGCCTGGCCATGGTGGCGGCGGCCAAAGGATACCGCGCCATCCTGGTCATGCCGGAGACGATGAGCATTGAGCGGCGCAATCTGCTGCGCGCCTACGGAGCGGACCTGGTGCTGACACCGGGCAGCGAAGGCATGGGCGGCGCGATTCGCAAGGCGGAAGAGCTGGTGCGGGAAAATCCTTCCTATTTCATGCCGCAGCAGTTCAACAACCCGGCCAACCCGAAAGTGCACCGGGAGACGACCGGTCGGGAGCTCTTGGAGCAGGCAAAGGAAATCGGCGGGATCGACGCGTTTATTTCCGGCGTCGGCACCGGCGGGACGATCACCGGCGTCGGTCAACTGCTGCGCGAACATTACCCCCATGTCCACATTGTCGCAGTGGAACCGGCCGCCTCGCCCGTCCTGTCCGGCGGCAAACCGGGCCCGCACAAGATTCAGGGCATCGGTGCCGGCTTTGTACCGGCGATTCTGGACACCAATGTGTATGACGAGATCATCAAGGTAGAAAACGAGGAAGCCTTCGAAACGGCACGACGCGTCGCCCGCAACGAAGGGATTCTCGGCGGCATTTCTTCCGGTGCGGCCATTTTCGCCGCGCTGAAGGTGGCGCAGAAGCTGGGCCGGGGCAAAAAAGTGGTGGCGGTCATTCCGAGCAACGGTGAACGCTACCTGTCCACCCCGCTGTATCAGTTTGAAGAATAGGACGGAACGAAACGTCGGCTTGCGGCCGGCGTTTCTTTTTGCATGCGATACGCTCCGTGCAGCCAATAAGTAGCCGCCAAAAGTCCCCGGCGGTTGTGGTATGCTAGAGGCGAAAATGCAGAATGACGGAGCGTGAATTGATTTGATCCTGCCATCCTTTACCGACATCCAGAAGTATGCCGGCGAGTATCCGTACGTCCCGCTCGCCGTTCGCCTCGCCTGGCCGGACCACCTGGACCCGTGGGAACTGCTGAAGGCCCTGCAGCCTTCCCTGGAGGGGGCGGCGCTCTTGGAGAGCGGACGAGCCGGCCGCTTTACCTACCTCGCCTGGCAGCCTGTCGCGGTGATGCAGAGCAAGGACCTGCAAACCACGGTCGCGTTCGCCGACGGCCAAACCGAACGGATTGCAGGGAAAACCCCGCTGTTTGCGCTTCGCGAGCTGCTGGCCCGCTACCGGACGCCGGTTGTGCCGGGGCTGCCCGACTTTTGCGGCGGCGCGTTGGGATACCTCAGCTACGACATGAACCGTTTTTTTGAACCGACCCTGCCGCAGATCGCCGCAGACGACTTACGGCTGCCCGACCTGTATGTTATGATAGTGCAAGACCTTCTTGTCTTTGATCATGCGACGCGGGAATGCTTCTGCCTGACGCACCTGCCGACGAGTGGATTGACGGAAGATTCGTACCGCGACGCGGCGGAGCGCCTGTCACGCCGGGCCCGCGAGCTTACATCCCTGACGCGGGACGCGGAGGCGGACAACACCGACTGGGACGCGCTGCGCAAACGGCCGCTGGAGTCGGCCACCCCGGCCCAGGTGTCGTTTGCCCGGGAACAGTTTGAAGAGGCGGTGCGCCGCGTGCAGGCGTACATTGCCCAAGGGGACGTGTTCCAGGTGAACCTCTCGGTGCGGCAGAGCAAACCGATGCGGGTGGCGGCAGCGGACGTCTACGGCGTACTGCGCAAGCTGAATCCGTCGCCGTACATGGGCTACCTGCACTTCCCCGAGTTTCAACTGGTCAGCGGCTCGCCGGAGCTGCTCATCAAGGTAAAGGGCGGCGCAGTCAGCACCCGGCCGATCGCCGGCACGCGCCCGCGGGGGCATAACGACGCGGAGGACGAGGCACTGGTGCGCGAACTGGTGGAGAACGAGAAAGAGCGGGCGGAACACGTCATGCTGGTCGACCTGGAGCGTAACGACCTCGGCCGGGTATGCCGGTACGGCAGCGTGCGGGTGAGCGAGTTCATGGTCGTGGAAAAGTACTCCCACGTCATGCACATCGTCTCCCATGTGGAAGGAGAGCTGGCGGAGGGAAAAGACGCGTTTGACGCGGTCGCGGCCGCGTTTCCCGGCGGGACGATCACCGGTGCGCCCAAAGTGCGGACGATGGAGATCATCGAGGAGCTGGAACCGGTCAAACGGGGTGTCTACACCGGGTCGATCGGCTGGTTCGGGTTTAACGGCGACGTGGAGGTCAACATCGCCATCCGTACCATGGTGGTCAAGGACGGCATGGCCCACGTGCAGGCGGGAGCGGGCATCGTCATCGACTCCCGTCCCGAGGCGGAGTATGCCGAGTCGCTGAAAAAGGCGGAAGCGTTGTGGAAAGCATTGGAGTTTAGTGAGCAGAGAAAGGCGAGTCGAGAGGAGTTGAGCGTATGATTTTGATGATTGACAACTACGATTCCTTTACCTACAACCTGGTGCAGTACGTGGGGGAGCTGGGCGAGGAGCTGCGGGTCGTCCGCAACGACAAGATCACGCTGGAGGAGATCGAGCGCCTCGCGCCGGACTACCTGATGATTTCGCCGGGGCCGTGCACGCCCAATGAGGCGGGCATCAGCATGGAGGCCATCCGCCATTTCGCCGGCAAAATCCCGATGCTGGGCGTATGTCTGGGCCATCAGTCGATCGGGCAGGTGTTCGGCGGCAAGGTCGTGCGCGCCGAGCGGCTGATGCACGGCAAGACGTCCGAGGTGTTTCACGACGGACAGACGATCTTTCGCGGCATTCCCTCCCCGTTCACGGCGGCGCGCTACCACTCGCTGATTCTGGAGGAGGCGAGCCTGCCTGACGTGCTGGAAGTGACCGCGCGGACGGCGGAAGGGGAGATCATGGCCGTGCGCCATCGCCATTACCCGATCGAAGGCGTGCAGTTTCACCCCGAGTCGATCATTACCCAGCACGGCAAACAGCTCCTGCAAAACTTCTTGGACACGTACGCGAGACACACGGCAGGATAACGCATAGATACAGACGCTGAGCATGCGAAACCGCCCGATCCACTCGGGCGGTTTTTTACGTTTCGACAATGGGACTGCCGGAACCGTCCTTTCCGCAGCCCAACCGGCCAGGGTGAGCAAAAATATAAAAGATAGGTTGATATGATCTTGAAAATGACTATTTCAGAAAATTCGTATTATTAAATCATACATTCTTTCGCCTGCATCGCGTCCACGCCCAATGCTCATCCCGCAAATTGAAACCCCTTTCATTTTTGGATCACGCACATTGCGGTTGGCCAATCTGACGCGCTTCCGGCAGTGGACGAATAGGGAAATGCTTGCAATTTCCGGGCGGGGAGAAAAGGAGGTGACGTACGGTCCGGCCGGTTGGCGGCGTGTCAGGGACACGATCATCGGGAGCCGGCAGTACCCCATCCATTTCTGGCATGTATCACCCATACGTTGAAGGAGGGAAGAAAATGTCGACGGTTGACGGCACCAGCGCGCTTTCTGCTGATAACGCGACCCACGTCGTTATCAGCCGCCGACAGATGGTCACGGCGTCCGTGGCGTCTTTGTTGGGATGGTCTTTGGATCTGTTTGACTTGTTCATCCTTCTGTATGTAGCTCCCGTGATTGGCACGCTGTTCTTTCCTGCAGACGTTCCCACGCTCTCCCTGGCGGCCGTGTATGCGTCGTTCGCCGTCACTCTGCTGATGCGGCCGATCGGCTCCGCGGTGTTCGGTTCCTATGCAGACCGGCACGGTCGGAGGCGGGCGATGATTGTTGCGGTGACCGGGGTGGGCATCTCCACCGCGCTGTTCGGAGCGCTGCCGACCGTGCAGCAAATTGGAGCGTCGGCGGCTGTGCTGTTCATCATCCTGCGGCTGGTCCAGGGGATTTTTGTTGGCGGCGTGGTCGCTTCGACACACACCATTGGCACCGAGTCCGTTCCCCCGAAGTGGCGCGGATTCATGTCGGGTCTTGTCGGAGGAGGAGGGGCCGGCCTGGGAGCCCTGCTGGCTTCCATCGTGTACTTTCTGGTCTCTGCCGCTTTTCCAGGGCCGGCCTTTCACGAGTGGGGATGGCGGTTCATGTTTTTCACCGGACTGATCAGTTCGGTCCTGGGTCTGTTTGTCTTTCGAGCGCTCGAGGAGTCTCCGCTGTGGATGCAATCGAAACAACAGTCGGCAGGAGCCGCGAAGCCGGTGGTCTCGCCGGTGCGAACGGTCTTTTCGCAGTACTTCACGGTTTTGCTGGTCAACCTGCTGCTCGTCATCGGAGGCGGTACCGCCTATTACCTGACCTCCGGGTACCTGCCGACGTTTCTCAGCGTCATCAACAAGCTGTCGAGCGGGACCTCCTCGATGGTGCTCATGGGGGCCAGCGTGATGGCGATCATATCGGCGGTCTTGTTCGGATCGCTCAGCGACGTGTTCGGCAGGAAGAAGATATTCATGTTCATCGGCGTTCTCAACCTGCTTGTTCTGCCCTTCCTTTATTTGGGACTGGCAGACGCTGCATCCCTGCCGGCCATTGCGTGTTACGCGCTGGCCCTGGCGTTTCTGGGAAACGCGGCGTATGCGCCCATCCTCATTTTTCTCAACGAACGGTTTCCGACCGTGATCCGCTCCAGCGGAACCGGGTTGTCCTGGAACATGGGGTTTGCGGTCGGGGGAATGATGCCGACGTTCGTCTCGCTGGCCAGCAGAACGACAGCCGACATCCCCTATTCGTTGATGTACTTTTCCATCGGGGTGTTCGTCCTGTATCTGATTGGCAGTCTGGTCATCCCGGAAACAAAAGGGAAGTTCGACTGATCCGGTGGCGGAATCCGGTGCAAGCAGGGCGGGCAACAGACGTGTAACCAGTTTCATGTGGAGGCGAACCTGTTTCAGAGAGTATGGACTGATGGTGTCCGTTCGCCAATCTGACAACAGACGGAGGGGACGCATGTTTGCCGTAACGGAACAAAAACCTGTTGTGTACTACAACTACGTGGGGGGAGAATGGACGGAATCTTCCTCAAAAGAGCGGTTGGAGTCGTATAACCCGGCCACCGGCGAATTGGTGGGCTGCGCGCAGAACTCCACCGTTGCAGACGTGGAGCAGGCGATCGACGCGGTGTACCAGGCATTCCAGCACAGCGATTGGGGCTGCAATCCCAAACGCCGCTATGAGGCGCTGCTCGGATTGGCGCACAAAATCGAAGAGAATCTGGAGCGCCTGGCCGTGCTGCTGACCTGCGAGCAGGGGAAGACCATCCGCGAGTCCCGCCTTGAACTGGCCGGCTGCGTGGACACCTTGAAATACTTCGCGGGTGCGGCGCGCGCCGTGTTCGGCCGCTCGATCCAACTGGAGCCGGGGAATTTCGGCGTGATTGCCAAGGAGCCGATCGGCGTGGTCGGCATCATCTCGCCCTGGAACTGGCCGGCGCTGCTGATGATTCGCGAATTGGCCCCCGCGCTTGCTGCGGGCAACGCCGTGCTGGTAAAGCCGGCCAGCCTGACACCGGCCATTTCCGTGGAGATCGTGAAACTGATTGACGAAATCCCGCAGTTCGCCAAAGGCATCGTCAGCATGGTCACCGGCCCGGGCCGTTCGATCGGAGCAGCCATGGGAGGAAGCAGGAAAATCGACATGATCAGTTTTACCGGAGATACCTCGACCGGAAAGACGATCATGGAACTGGCCACGAGCAACATCAAGAAGCTCGCGCTGGAACTGGGGGGCAAATCTCCCAACGTGGTGTTTGAGGACGCCCGTTTGGATAAAGCGATTCCCCTGATTGGACGCTCCATTTTTATTTCCGCAGGCCAGATCTGCATGGCCGGCTCCCGGCTCCTGGTGCACGAGGCCGTCAAGGATGAGGTCGTATCCTGCCTGCAGGACTATGCCGAACGTCTCCGCGTTGGCAACGGACTGCATGAATCCACAGACATGGGACCGGTGATTTCCCAAACCCAACTGGATCTGATTGCCGAATACTGTGAAATCGGCCGCCGCGAGGGCAGGATCATTACGGGCGGTTATCGGTTGGAGGGCGGGGACTATGACAAGGGCTACTTCTTTGCGCCGACGATTATCGATGATCTGCCGCCCTCCTGCCGTGTCGTGCGGGAGGAAATTTTCGGTCCGGTTCTGGCCGTACAGACCTTTTCCAGCGAGGAGGAAGCGCTTGCCTTGGCCAACGATACCGACTTCGGCTTGTCGGCGGGCGTCTGGACCTCCGATGTGAACCGGGCGCTGCGCATGTCAAAGGGTATCAAAGCGGGAACCGTTTGGATCAATACGTACAACAAAAACTTTCCCGAGGCGGAATTCGGCGGCTACAAACAGAGCGGCTTGGGGCGTACGCGGGGCATTGACGGCTTGATGGAATACTGCGAGACCAAGCATATCCACTTCGAGATCGAGTAATGCCGGGATCAGGAAGAAGGGAGCGAGACGATGCGTTTGAGTCAAACGGTTCAGGGGACGGATTTTGCCTTTTCCTTTCACCTCCCCACGTTGATCGAGTTTGGGTACGGCAGGGCTTCCCGTCTCGGAGAGCGACTGCAGCATCTGGGGGTCACGAACGTGTTTGTGGTGACGGACAAAGGCGTGGAAGCGGCAGGCCTGCTGAATGGACTGGTGGGGTCGCTGCAGTCTGCGGGCATTGCGTTCGACTTGTATACGGAAGTGGAGCCCGATCCCGGTCTGGAGACGATCGATCGCGGGGCGGCGGTCTTTCGCGCAAAACCGTACGACTGTCTGGTTGCGGTCGGCGGCGGAAGTCCGATTGATGCGGCCAAGGGGATGCGGGTTGTCGCGTCCTGCGGGGGAAGCATTGCCGATTATGCGGGCGTGAACCGTGTCCCAATGGCTCCGGCAGTCCCGCTTGTTGCCGTTCCCACCACTTCGGGCACAGGCAGCGAAGTCACGATGTTTGGGGTCTATTCCGATTGGCATAACCACGTGAAAGTGACCGTGACAAGTCCGCACATGGCGCCGACCATTGCCCTGGTCGATCCGGCATTGACCGTGAGCCTGCCCGCCAAAATGACGGCCGCGTCCGGGATTGATGCGCTGGCGCATGGAATCGAGACGTTCTTTTCCGTGCGATCCCGCCCCGCATCCGACGCCCTGGCCATGGAAGCGATCGCCGCGGTGAATGCCCACTTGCGCCGTGCGGTTCATGACGGATCTGACGTCGAAGCGCGCATCGGGATGTCACATGGCAGTCTGTTGGCTGGCATGGCTTTCACCAATGGATTTCTGGGGCTTGCCCACGCGATTGGAAGTGCACTTTCCGGGCATTGCCACGTTCCTCACGGGATTGCCATCGGGCTGCTTTTGCCCCATGTGGTCGCCTTCAACGCCCCCGCGCGTCCGGACAAGGCGGCACAGCTTGCGAGACTGTTGGGAGTGGAGGCGAATCCGAGGGAGGAACGAGGGGAAGAGGCTTCGGCGGCTGTCGCCCGGATGGTTGCAGATATCGGGCTGCCCACCCGGCTTCGTGACGTCGGTGTCCCTGAAGAGAAGCTCCCCGCGATCGCCAAAGACGCATTCAAGAGCGGCATGATGACGTGCAATCCGCGCCAGCCGACCGAACAGGAAGTAAGGGAATTGTTACGGCGAGCGTTTTGATCGGCGGTGCAGCGGATCATCATCTGATAACATTTTCGGGAGGTATGCGATCATGAGCAGCCATTTTCATCAAGACACGACGGATGAGTTCATCCCCAGCCTGGACAAGACAACGGACGAAGTCGCATGGGATCTGTACCGCAAAGCCATCCGGTTTGGCAATTGGGATCCGGCGGCCATTGACCTCAGCCAAGACAAGCAAGACTTTGCGGCTCTCGACGAGGATCTGAAAGGGTATCTCATTCATTTCTGCACGGGGTTTCTGGATGCGGAAGAAAACGTGGCGCTAAAGTTCTGCCCATGGATCATGCTGGGTTCTTCCACGGAACAGCAGGCTTTTCTCAGTACCCAACTGCTCGAGGAATTCAAGCATACCGAGTTTTTCATGCGGTATTTCAAGGAAGTGTTCGGGCGTGAGCGCATTTCCGGTGTACAAAACATCGTGCAGCAGAAGCTCGATGAACGTGTGAAAAAGATGCTGGCCGCGCTCGAGCAGGGGCCCGAGGAACGCGAGGCGGCATTGGTGGAAGGGTTGACCCACTACCAGGGCATCATCGAAGGCGTTCAGGCCATGACCGGTTACGACGTGTATGAAGCCGTCTTCGGCAGCAAAGGGCTGCTGCCGGGATTAGGCGAAGGGTTTGCCCGGATCAAGGAAGATGAAGGACGTCACGTGGGGTTCGGCCTTCGGATGCTGAAGCTGTTTGCCCGCAACCCGGCGCATGCCAGGCGCATCCGCGCGCTGTACGACGAATATCTGCCGCACATCCTGATCCGATACGATCAGCCGGTCGTCGTGGATGGACGGGAATACCCTACGCCGCCTGAGGTTCGGGGACGCGAGCGCTTGACCAAAATGTTTGAGCGTCGGCTGAGAGATATCTTTGGCAAACCGGTATCCGTGTAAGCGAACAGGAGGGGGCCGATGGTGAACGGAAGCATGATGATGGTGAGGGGATCGGAGGCTTGATCGTTGATGAGAGCAAAGACGTTTCGCACGTGGCTGGAATACCTGCAGGCGCAGGACCGGTTGGCCGTCATTGACAGACCGGTCAGCCTGCGGTTTGAGCTTGCCGCGTTGGCCAAAAAACTGGACGGCAGGAAAGCGGTCTTCTTTTCACAGGTGGACGATTACCAGGTGCCTGTGGTTTCGGGGATATGCTCGACGCGGGAACAATTTGCGGAAGCGTTGGAAACCGACCCATACGGCCTTATCCCCAAGTTTGCGCAGGCGGTCGCCTCCCCCGTTCCCTGCCGGCAGGTAAAAAAGGAGGAGGCTCCCGTAAAGGACCACATCCGGCTGGATGATATCGATCTGATGCGGATGCTTCCGATTCCCGTGCACCATGAGAAGGACGCGGGCAGCTACATCACCGCCGGCCTGTTTATCGTTCGCGACCCTGTTACCCGGAAGCAGAACGTGTCGATCCACCGTCTGCAGGTCTCCGGGAAAAACCGCCTGGGGGTTTTGCTCCTGCCCCGGCATACCTTTCATCTGTACAAACAGGCGGAGGAAGCGGGCAGACCGCTGGAATGCGCAATCGCCATCGGCGTCGATCCGGCTACGCTGCTGGCGTCGCAGGCGAGTACGCCGTTTGGGGTGGACGAACTGGAAATCGCAGGTGCGCTTCGCGGCGAACCGCTCGAAGTGGTGCGGTGCGAGACGGTCGACATCGACGTCCCGGCGTATGCGGAGATTGTGCTGGAAGGCCGGATACTCCCGAACGTTCGGGAACCGGAAGGGCCGTTCGGTGAGTTTCCCAAGTACTACGGTCCGCGCAGCGACAAGGAAGTCGTCGAAATTACAGCCGTGACCCATCGCAGCCATCCCATCTTTTACACGATTGTGCCGGCGGGGTATGAACATTTGCTGCTCGGCGGCATCCCGCGGGAGGCGAGCCTGTTCCAAACGATTCGGCAAGCGGTGCCGAGCGTCAAGGCGGTCCATATGAGCCCCGGTGGAACGTGCCGCTACCACGCGGTGGTGTCCATCCAAAAAAGAAACGAGGGAGAAGGGAAAAACGCCATCGTTGCCGCACTGGCCAACAGCTTTGACATCAAACATGTGGTCGTCGTCGATGAAGACGTTGACATCTTCAACATGGAAGAGGTGGAATGGGCCGTCGCTACCCGCTTTCAGGCCGAGCGGGATTTGGTCGTGGTGCATGGGGCGCAGTCGTCCAGGCTGGACCCCTCGACCAAGGACGGCGTCGGGTCGAAAATGGGCTTGGACTGTACCGTTCCGTTGGGCAGTGAGCCGATGCGGTACCTGCGAATCAACATCCCCGGATACGAAGAGATCCGGTTGGAGGATTACCTGCGTCCGGGTGGCGGTACGCTTGGGGAAACCTATCTGGAAAGGGGAAAGAAAGCTGTTCGCTGAACAAGCGTGCAGGCAGCGGCCGATCATACCGGCGGGACGATGCAGCAAGGCGGGGCAGGTGAACGGTTGCGTATCATCTGCCCCTTTTTTCCGGTTCGCCGTTCATCATGCAGCACGCGCGGCGCACTCGAAAAAACAAAATATTAACACAATATTTATCCAGAATTAACCGTGTGTCGACGATCCGCTTGTACAATCGACGTAAAAGATCCGTAAAGATCCGAGTAAAGGAGCGAACGTGCAATGGACGTGAATCGTCGACAGTTTTTGACGTATCTCGGCGCGGGTACGGCAGCCCTGGCTTCTCTGGCGACCGGCATTCCGGCGCTGGCGGCGGGAGAATCGATCTCCAGCAAAACGGCTGACCACCTGTTCGGGCTGGAGGCAAAAACGCACAAGTTTTCCCCCAAATTCAAACCGATCCAGCCGACCACCAAGGACGACGTGGTGCTGCCCGACGGATTCCGATACGACGTCGTGGCCGTCTACGGCGACAAAATCAACAAAACCGGCGACACGTTTGGCTTCAACGCCGACTTCACCTGTTTCCTGCCGATTGACGGCAAGGCGGATCACGGCCTCCTGTGGGTCAACCACGAGTATCTGGGCGAACTGGAATACTACGTCACCGGCTATGACGCTCTCAACGCCGATCCGAAAAACAACCAGCGGACTCCGGAGCAAATCAGGAAGTACCTGTATGCGCTGGGCGGTTCCGTGATCGAAGTGAAAAAGGAAAACGGCAGATGGAAGCTCGTGAGCGACTCCACGTACGGCCGCCGCGTCAGCGGATTGACCAAACACGTGCTCACCGGTCCGGCCGCGTCCACCGCCAAGGAAGTAACCGGCACGTTCGCCAACTGCTCCGGCGGCGTGACGCTGTGGAACACCGTCCTCTCCTGCGAAGAGAACTTCCAGGACGTGGTGAACGACTGCAAGCTGCCGGACAGCCGCCACTACGGATGGGTGGTGGAGGTGGATCCGTTCGATCCGAATTCCACGCCGAAAAAGCATACCGCCCTGGGCCGTTTCTCCCATGAAAACACGGCCATGGTGATCGCTCCGACGGGACAGCTCGTCGTCTACATGGGCGACGACGCCAACGACCAATACGTGTACAAATACGTCTCCAAAGGCACGTTCGACCCGAAAGCGGGCAAACACAACTCAAGGCTGCTGGAAGAAGGCACGCTGTACGTGGCCAACTTCGGCAAGGGCGCATGGATCGCGCTGGACTATGCGGCCAACGAAGCGCTGCAAAAGGCAGCCGACAGCGAAGGCAAACCGCTGTTTGCCTCCCAGGCCGACGTGCTGGTCAACTGCCGCGATGCAGCCAAAGCCGTTGGTGCCACCCCGATGGACCGTCCGGAAGACGTCGAGGGTGCATCCGATCGACGGCAGCGTCTTTATCTCGATGACGAACAACGCCAAGCACGGCAACTTCTACGGCCAGATCGTCCGCCTGTTTGAAAAGGACGGCAATCATGCCGGCACCGCGTTTACCTTTGAAATCTTTGCCGCCGGCGGTCCGCAGAGCGGTTTTGCCGCACCGGACAACCTGGCGTTCGACAGCGCGGGCAACCTCTGGGTGGTGACCGACATCTCGTCGTCGTCCATGAACAGCGGCATCTACACGACATTCGGCAACAACGGCGTCTACTTCATCCCGACCTCCGGTGCCCACAAAGGGGAAGCGGTGCAGTTCGCTTCTGCACCGATCGGCGCGGAGATGACCGGCCCGTGGTTTACGCCGGACGAAACGACGCTGTTCCTCTCCGTGCAGCATCCGGGGGAAAACCTGACGTCCTACGACCGGCCGACCAGCCACTGGCCGAAAGGCGGCAGCGCGGTCGCTCTGCCCGGCGTCATTGCCATCACCGGCTTTTAATCCGCGAGGGAGTGTAGCCTGACATGTTATCCAGCATCGGCATCCCCGGGCTCATCTTGATCCTGATCATCGCCCTGGTCATCTTCGGGCCGAGCAAGCTGCCGGAGATCGGCCGCGCCTTTGGCCGGACGCTGACGGAGTTCAAGTCGGCGGCCAGGGACCTGACCAAAGACGACGATGAGGAAAAGAAAGTGAAGGGTCCGGACGTCTCCGCGAACAGCGGGGAGAAGCGTTGAAGCGAGTCAAAGTCAGCCATCCGGCACAAAAAGGTGGTGCGTCCCGTGCGCACTGCCTTTTTCCCTGTAGCGTGGCTTACCATGTCGCCTTGTGGAGGAGGGATACGCGTGCGCCAGGAGATGCCGTTTCTCGAACACCTGACCGACCTGCGCCGCCGCCTGATCATCGTTTTGTCCGCGTTTGTCGTCAGCCTGGTGACGTGCTTTTTGTTTGTCGACCATATCTACCGGTTCCTGGCCAGCCGCGCGACGGAAAAGCTGGCGGTTCTGGGGCCGGGCGACATCTTGGCCATTTATCTCAAGCTGGCCGGGGTAGGCGCGGTTGCCGTCACCATTCCGATCGCCGCGTACCAGGCGTGGCGGTTTGTCGTCCCCGCGCTGACGGAGCGGGAGCGAACGGTGGCGCTGATGTACATTCCCGCCCTGTTTCTGCTCTTTTTGTTCGGCTTGGGCTTTGCCTATTTCGTGCTGTTCCCGATGATGTACCGCTTTGTCCTGGGACTGTCCAACGGCAGCTTTGACCTGGTGATTACGGCCAACGACTACTTTACGTTCATGATGAACATCTGTCTGCCGTTCGGGTTCCTGTTCGAACTGCCGGTGGCGGTGCTGTTTCTCAGCCATCTGGGCATTCTCAACCCGCACCGGCTGGCCCGCATGCGCAAGCCGGCCTACTTTTTGCTCTGCGTCGTTTCCATTGCCATCACGCCGCCCGACTTCGTCTCCGACGTGCTGGTGATTGTGCCGCTGATCGTCCTCTACGAGCTCTCCGTCACCATCTCCCGGGTGGTTCACCGCAAACGGGTCCCGGAAGGAGCGCTGAACGGGTAGAAATGTGGTATGATGCTCTCGAATACGGATTTTCGGGAGCGAGCGCGATGCATGTCTACGTAAACGGAACGATCATGCCTGCGGAAAAGGCGTCGGTGTCCGTCCTGGATCACGGTTTCCTGTACGGGATTGGCCTGTTTGAAACGGTGCGCGTGTACCAGCGACGCCTCTTTCTGTGGGACGACCATTACGCCCGGCTCAGCTCCGGGCTTTTGGCGCTGCGCATCAAAGCGCCGTGGACGGCTGAGGAACTGGCCGACGCGATCCTGCGGACGGCGGACGCCAACGGGCTGGAAGACGCGTATGTGCGGCTCAGCGTGACGGCGGGTCTGGAGGGAGTCGGCCTGGCGGCGGACGGGTACGCGCGGCCGTCGCTGTTTATCTTTGCCAAGGAAGTGCCGCCCCTGGCGGAACCGCCCCGGCCCAAGAAGCTGCAGACGCTGTCTGTACCGCGCCAGACTGCGGAGGGCCATCAGCGGTTCAAATCGCACAACTATTTGAACAACGCGCTGGCCCGCCTGGAGCTGGGGGCGCAGCCGGACGTGGAAGGGCTGTTTTTGACGCGGGACGGCTATGTGGCGGAAGGCATCGTCAGCAACCTGTTTTGGGTGACGAACGGCCGGTTGTACACGCCTTCCACGGACACAGGCATTCTCGACGGCGTGACGCGGCGGCATGTGCTGAACCTGGCGCGGCGGCTCGGCATCCCCGCGCAAGAGGGATGGTACCGGCCGGATGCGCTGGTGCAGGCGGACGAAGTGTTTGTGACCAACTCGGTGCAGGAGATCGTGCCGGTGAGTGAAATCGACGGCCGACCGGTGCCGGCTCCGTACGGGGAACACACCCGTGCCCTGCGCCGCGCCTACCGCGAATCGGTAGCGTCCGGTGGGTAAGTATGGTATGCTATCAATCAACATGCCACCTTGTCATGGCAACGTGAAGGGGAGCTAGGCAGATGAAGCACAATCCATTCGTGATACATGGCCGGAGCCGGGCCGAACTGGCGGCGGAACTGTCCGGCCGAAACGGGAGCGAGTCCGACCTGGAGCGGCTGGCCGATGCGGGAGAACCGCTGTTGATCCACCTGGAGCGGCTGGCGCCGGCGGCTGCAGGACTGCTGCGGACAAGCGTACAGGCGTGCGGAGGCGATGCGGTCGTTCTCGACAATCCGGCTGCGTCCGGCTTGTCCGACGTCATCATCCAGGCGACGCGAGGCCAGTTGGAGGGCCTGCTGCACCGTCTGCCGGATCAGGAAGGCGGCCTGCGGGAAGCGGCCGAGGAAGTGCGGGAGCTGATGGCCATGCGTCGGCAGCTTCAGCAGCGCCGGGAGCTGGTCTGCGGCCGTTACGTGCTGCCGTTGGGACAGCGGACTCTGGTGATGGGGATTTTGAATGTGACGCCCGACTCGTTTTCCGACGGCGGCCGTTACGTGGACCTGGATCAGGCGGTTGCCCGGGCCCTCGCGATGGTGGAAGCGGGAGCGGACATCATCGACATCGGCGGGGAGTCGACGCGTCCCGGCGCTGCGGAGGTAGGGCTGGAGGAAGAGCTGGAGCGCGTCATGCCGGTCATCCGCGCGCTGGTGGAGGAAGTGCCGGTCCCGCTGTCCATTGACACCTACAAGTCCGAAGTGGCGGAGCAGGCAATCAGAGCCGGCGCCCACATCATCAATGACGTCTGGGGAGCCAAAAGAGACCGGCGGATCGCCCAGGTTGCCGCGCGCTACGATGTTCCGATCATTTTGATGCACAACCGGGAGGACATGGCCTACACCCGCTTCTTCAGCGACATGGTGCGCGATCTGCGGGAATCGGTCCGCATCGCGCGGGAGGCTGGCGTCCGCGACGAGCAGATCATCCTCGATCCGGGGATCGGGTTTGCCAAAACGCTGGACCACAACCTGGAGGCGATGCGCCGCCTGGACGATCTGGTCGCGCTCGGCTATCCGGTACTGCTCGGCACGTCGCGCAAATCGATGATCGGCAAGGTGCTCGACCTGCCGGTTCATGACCGGGTGGAGGGTACGGCTGCCACCGTTGCCCTGGGCGTGGCGAAGGGCTGCCACATCGTCCGGGTGCACGACGTCAAGGAAATGAAGCGCGTCGTCGCGATGATGGACGCGATGTGCAAGGGAGGCCTCCCTGTTGGATAAAATCTACTTCAACCGCATGTCGTTTTACGGCTATCACGGCGTGTTCGAGGCGGAGGCGCAGCTTGGACAGCGCTTTTACGTGGATCTGGTGCTGTCGTTGGACTTGTCCCGCGCCGGAGCCAGCGACGATCTAAACGATACGGTCAATTACGCCGATATCTTTGATTGTGTTCGAAAAATCGTCGAAACAGAGCGATACAACCTGGTGGAAGCGTTGACGGCCCGCATTGCCGGCCAACTGCTGCAGTCGTTTCCGATCGCGGAAGTGACCGTGAGAGTGACGAAGCCCAACCCGCCCATCAACGGCCAGTACGACTCGGTTGCCATCGAGATGACGCGCAGAAGAGAGGACAGGAACGCATGACGGTACGGTCGTATCTCGCCCTCGGTTCCAACCTGGGGGACCGGGCGGACAACTTGCGGCAGGCAGTGCAGAAGCTAAACGGACGGAAGGGCATCCGCGTCGTGCGGGTCTCGCCCGTGTACGAAACCGATCCGGTCGGGTACGTGGAGCAGGACGCGTTCCTGAACATGGCGGTCGCGGTGGAAACGGACCTGTCCCCGGAAAAACTGCTGGAGGAAGCGCTGGCGGTGGAACGGGAACTGGGACGGGTGCGCACCGTCCGCTGGGGGCCGCGCACGATCGACATTGACGTGCTGCTGTACGGCCGCCAAGCGGTGAAACAGGAACACCTGGTCATTCCCCATCCGGCGATGGTGGAGCGGGCGTTTGTCCTGATCCCGCTGCGCGACGTCTGGGAGGGAGGGCCGCTTCCCGTATTCGGCCGGACCGTCGAAGACCTTCTCGGGTTGTTGCCGCAGGATGACAAGGGGGTACGAAAATGGGGAACAATCGATTGGGCAATCGCATTCGGTCATTCCGGAAGCTGAAGGGGTACACGCAGCAAACCCTGGCCGACAAGATGGGCGTGTCCCTGTCGTTTGTCGGTTCACTGGAGAGGGGCACCCGCACGCCGACCGAACCGGTGCTGCGCAAAATTGCCAGCACTTTACAGGTGGACTACGAAGAATTATGTGCTATAAATAATAAATGACCTTTTGGATGGGTCTGACGCTCTCCGCATCACCCGCCCGCGCACGTATGCGGCGCAGAGGTCACCTGTACCTTGCGGGAAAAGGAGGTTGAGTATAGATGAAAATCGGTAACATCGAACTGAAAAACAACGTCGTTCTTGCGCCGATGGCCGGGGTGTGTAATCCCGCTTTCCGCTTGATCGCCAAAGAGTTCGGCACCGGTCTGGTCTGTGCCGAAATGGTCAGCGACAAGGGAATCGTGCACGGCAACAAGAAGACGATGGATATGCTGTTTGTCGACGAACGGGAAAAGCCGTTGAGCCTGCAGATTTTTGGCGGGGACAAGGAAACGCTGGTGGAAGCGGCGAAGTATGTCGACAAGAATACCAACGCGGACATTATCGACATCAACATGGGCTGTCCGGTCCCCAAGATCGTGAACTGCGACGCCGGCGCCCGGCTGCTGCTGGACCCGAACAAGATTTACGAGGTCGTCTCGGCGGTCGTCGATGCCGTGGACAAACCGGTCACGGTCAAAATGCGCCTGGGCTGGGACGACGAGCATTTGTACGCGATTGAAAACGCCCAGGCGGTGGAGCGTGCGGGCGCCCAGGCGATTGCCGTCCACGGCCGCACCCGCGTGCAGATGTACAAGGGCAAGGCCGATTGGAACTGGATTCGCCGCGTCAAGGAAGCGGTCTCCATTCCCGTGATCGGCAACGGCGACGTCGCGACGCCCGAAGATGCGCGCCGCATGCTGGACATGACCGGCTGCGACGGCGTCATGATCGGCCGCGCCGCTTTGGGCAATCCGTGGATGCTGTACCGCACCGTTCAGTACCTGACCAAAGGGGAACTGCCGCCGGAGCCGACAGCCCGCGAAAAGGTGGAGATTTGCCTGCTGCACGCGCAGCGGCTGATCGCCTTGAAGGGACCGCGCGTCGGCGTCCTGGAGATGCGCAAGCACGCGGCCTGGTACCTGAAAGGCCTGAAAGGGGCCACCCATACCAAGAACCTGATCAATGCCGTGGAGACGGAGGAGGAGCTGCGCCGCATCCTGATGGACTACGTCGAATGGGTGGAAAACCACGCCGACGATCTCGACGAAGCGGACGTCTCCGTGCAGGAAGAAGCCGTCAGCTATTAACATCCCAGACATTGACAAGGGTTCCTTCATATCCTATAATACGTCGTATTATCAGGACTCAAGCTGCCAGTTCAACCTGGCAGCTTTCCCTATGAAGCCTCATGAGCATGCACGTTCGAGCTGTATATTGTATAGAACATCTACATATAATCCTTTGTACTTTACCAGGTGTGAAGGAATTATCTGTAAACGGGGGAATTGAACCATGTCGGAAAAAGAAGTGATTCTTACACCAGAAGGTTTGGCGAAACTGGAACAAGAGCTTGAGGATTTGAAAACGGTTAAACGAAAAGAGGTAGCGGCGCGGATCAAGGAAGCGATCAGCTATGGCGATATTAGCGAGAACTCCGAGTACGAAGAGGCGAAAAACGAGCAGGCCTTTATCGAAGGGCGCATTCTGACGCTGGAAAAAATGCTGCGCAACGCCCGCATCATCACCAACGAGGATGTGGACACCGGAGTGGTGAGCGTCGGCTCCACCGTCAAGCTGAAAGACCTGGAGTTTGGCGACATCGTCGAGTACACCATCGTCGGTTCCGCCGAATCCGATCCGATGAACAACAAGATCTCCAACGAATCTCCGGTGGGCCAGGCTCTGCTGGGCAAGGCCAAAGGAGCCATCGTCGACGTGCAGGTGCCGGCCGGCGTCA
>NZ_CP109943.1:17500-80000 GCF_001673705.2 Brevibacillus sp. WF146 | reverse complement strand
ATGAACCTGCTGCGGCTTTCCCCCAAAATGTGGGGACGGATTTACCACAATACGGAAAAAATCCGTTTCTTCGATATGAACGTGTGGATGAACAAGCTGCTCGCCAACAAGCTGAAAAAGCTGATCAACAGCGTGCAGCCCGATGCGTTTATCGCCACGCATCCGTTCGCAAGCTGTATGCTGTCCGTGCTGAAAGGACGAAACGGCTGGCGGGAGCCCATCTACACGATCATTACCGACTACACCATTCACCCGTCATGGATCAATCATCACATCAATTATTACTTTATCGCGCATGAACAGTTGTATTACCTGGTGGACATCTACCGGCACGATCATCGGAAGTTCATCCCGCTGGGGATTCCGATCATGCGCAAGTTCCGCCAACCGTTGGACAAGGAGCTCATCCGGCAGAAACTGCAGCTTGAGCCTGGCACGCGCTGCATTGTCCTTTCCGGAGGCGGACTGGGACTCGGTTCCATGGAGCAGGTTCTGGACGGACTGGAAGCGATCAACCTACCGCTGAAGACCTTTATCCTCACCGGTACCAACGACAAGCTGTATCGCAAGGTATCCGCACGCACCTACCGACACGAGGTGGTGCCGCTGCGGTTTATCAATAACTTTCACGAGTACCTGGAGATTGCCGATCTGATCGTCACCAAATCCGGGGGACTGACGACGGC
Organism: Brevibacillus sp. WF146; assembly: GCF_001673705.2. Taxonomy (NCBI): domain Bacteria; kingdom Bacillati; phylum Bacillota; class Bacilli; order Caryophanales; family Paenibacillaceae; genus Brevibacillus; species Brevibacillus sp. WF146. Next base: position 79,314 of record NZ_CP109943.1, on the reverse strand, counting down.
GGAAGTGATGAGCAAACAGGTGCCGATGATTATTTACAACCCCCTGCCGGGCCAGGAGGAACGCAACAGCCACTTTTTGCTCAACAACGGCTGTGCCGTTCACGCCAACGTGTCCGAGCAGTTGATTTATTTTATCGAGGAATTGCTGCACAATCCGACGAAGGTGGAATACATGAAAAGAATGGCACAAAAAATAGCCAAACCGGATGCTGCAGAACGCATCGCCGATTTCATTCACAACGACATGACAACCCTGTTTGGAGAAGACAAAGAGACAGAGTAACCGGACAGGACGAGGAGGGAGCCATGAGTATACCGTACGCTGTTTTGTTTGACATGGACGGAACCCTGCTGCAGACGGAGAAGCTGTCGACGCCTGCGTTCCAGCGGACGTTTGAACAGCTCCGCGAACAGGGGCTGTGGGACGGGCCCACCCCCGACGAGCGGGAATTGGTCAACGTCTTGGGCCTGACGATTGAGCAGGTCTGGGCAAAATTGCTGCCGGGAATCAGCGAGGATACCAAAAAAACGGCCGACCGGCTGCTGCTGGAAAACGAACTGGCCCTGCTGCGGCAGAACGTCACGGATCTCTACCCGGGTGTCCGCGAAGTGCTTGCGAAGCTGCATGCCCGGGGCGTGGCCCTGTTTGTCGCCAGCAACGGGCAGGAACGGTACATCGAAGCCATCTGCGAGCATTACGGGCTGACGCCGCTGTTTACCGACCTGTACTCCGCGGGCCGCTTTCACACGCGTTCCAAACGGGATCTCGTCGCCAAACTGCTGCGTGATCACGACGTGAAACAGGCCGTCATGGTGGGAGACCGGCACTCCGATGTGGAGGCGGGCAAAGCGAACGGCCTGTTTACCGTGGGCTGCGACTTCGGCTTTGCCAAATCGGGGGAACTGGACGGAGCCGATGTGATCATCACCGAATTCTCGCAGCTGCCGGACCACCTGCCGGCCCCAACAACAGTCAACTGCAACCATCCCTAAACCATCCGCCGGGGATGGTTTTTGTTTTGGTTTCAACCGAAGCCTTTTTGCCTACACTAGAAAGTGTATTCCCCTCTTGCATCCGCGGCGTAAAGCCATTATAATCAAAGTCAAAGATAGTCAAAGTCAAGATCAAACACAGTGGAACAGGAGGCGACGACTTGCGGAACATCTCGGACATTATTGAGCAGCATCTTAAGCGCATCATTCAAGAGAGTCCGACCGGCTCTGTCGAGATACAGCGCAGCGAGCTTGCCGACCTATTTCAGTGTGTGCCGTCTCAGATCAACTACGTCATCAACACCCGCTTTACGGTCGAAAAAGGATACATCGTCGAAAGCAAGCGCGGCGGGGGCGGTTACATCCGCATCCGCAAAGTGCAGATCGTCAGCAAGGCCCGGCTGCAGGAGCTGTTGACCGAGGAGCTGATCGGCGAGAGCATCTCCCAGGGAGTTGGTCATGCGATTGTCGACCGCTTGCTGGAGGAAGGATTGATCAACAACCGGGAAGCGGCCCTGATGAAAATCGCCACCTCGCGCAATGTGCTGACGGTGGAAGCTGAAGTGCGCGACCGCCTGCGGGCCAACATTTTAAAACAGATGATTGCTGCCATTTTGCTGCGGTAAGAACATTCACCAAGCCACCCCGGACTGTCAAGCAACCGGTTAGGAGGGACGATCTGATGAACTGTGAAGAATGCGGGAAACGACCGGCGACGCTGCATTTGACCAAAATCGTCAACGGTGAAAAAACCGAATATCATATTTGTGAGCACTGCGCTCAGGAAAAAGGGGATGTCTTTGCCGGTTTTCACAACTTCAGCATCAACAATCTCCTTTCGGGGCTGTTGCACTTTGATCCGATGACCAAAAAATCGCAGGAAACGGCACAAAAGCCGCTGCGCTGCGAAACCTGCGGGCTCACGTACGCCCAGTTCAGCAAAAGCGGCCGGTTCGGCTGCAGCGATTGCTACACGTTTTTGGGCGACCGGCTGGATCCGCTCTTCCGCCGGATTCACGGCAATACCCAGCATATGGGGAAAGTGCCGGAGCGAACCGGCGGTCAGCTCAAGCTGCGCAAAGAGCTGGAACAGCTAAAAAGCGCGCTGCAGCGCTATGTCGCCAGCGAAGAGTTCGAAAAGGCGGCCGAAATCCGCGACCGCATCCGGGCGCTGGAACAAAAAATCGCGCAATCGTAAGCAGGGGGAGGTGAGGCGGATATGTCCCAACAGAAGTTCATGCAAAACCCGTGGAGCAACTGGATGAAAGGGGAGGGACCCGATTCCGACATCGTCATCAGCACGCGGCTGCGCATCGCCCGCAACCTGCGGCAGCATCCGTTCCCGCTGCTCGCCACCGATTCCCAGGCGGAAGAGGTGGTGAAGAAAGTGGCGGAGGTGAGCAAGGTCGAAGCGATGAAAAATCGTTCGCCGCTCCAGTTGATCCAGATGGACCAGCTAAGCCCGCTGGAGAAACGCGTGCTGGTGGAAAAACACCTGATCAGTCCCCACCTTGCCGAGGAATCCCGCAAAGGGGCCGTCCTGCTCAGCGAGGATGAATCGGTCAGCATCATGGTGAACGAGGAGGACCACATCCGCATTCAGGTGCTGCTGCCCGGGTTCCAGTTGAATGAAGCATGGGAGATCGGCACCAAAATCGACGACGTGTTTGAAAAGCACCTGACGTACGCGTTTGACGAGAAGCGGGGATACCTGACGAGCTGTCCGACCAACGTCGGCACCGGCATCCGCGCCTCGGTCATGCTGCATCTGCCGGCCCTGGTGATGACCCAGCAGATCAACCGCATTCTGCAGGCGATCAATCAGGTGGGACTGGTGGTTCGGGGCATCTACGGCGAAGGCAGCGAAGCGCTGGGCAACCTGTTCCAGCTTTCCAACCAGGTGACGCTGGGGATGTCGGAGGCGGACATTTTGTCCAACCTTTACAGCGTCGCGCGGCAGATCATCGAACAGGAGCGCGTTGCCCGCCGCTACCTGATGGAGCACTCCCGCGTCGACCTGGAGGACCGCATCTTCCGTTCGTACGGCATTTTGCGGTACGCGCGGACGATGGAATCGAAGGAAGCGTCACAGCGCCTCTCCGACGTTCGGCTGGGCCTCGATCTGGGCCTCATCAAAAACGTTTCGCACCAGTTGTTGAATGAGCTGCTGGTGACGACTCAGCCCGGGTTCCTGCAGCATCGCGCGGGGCAGAAGCTGACGCCGGAACAGCGGGACGAACGGCGGGCCCGCCTGATTCGGGAGCGCCTCTCCGCCCACTGAGAACATCGGTTGATGATCGACGGAATCACGCATTAGTTTTATCCATAGAGAGAACATACTGGTTGGAGGTGTACGCGATATGATGTTTGGACGTTTTACCGAACGAGCTCAAAAGGTGTTGGCGCTGGCGTTGGAGGAAGCCGTCCGCTTGGGTCACAAGGACATTGGCACCGAGCACGTGCTCCTCGGGCTGATCAGGGAAGGCGAAGGCATTGCCGCCAAGGCGCTGCAATCGCTGGGGCTTGGTCTCGACAAGATCCAAAGCGAAGTGGAGTCGCTGATCGGCCGCGGCACGGAACAAACCGGAGGCAACTACACGCCCAACTACACCCCCCGTGCCAAAAAGGTCATTGAACTGTCCATGGACGAAGCGCGCAAGCTGGGTCACACCTACGTCGGCACGGAGCACATCCTGCTCGGCCTGATCCGCGAAGGGGAGGGCATCGCCGCGCGGATCATGAACAACCTGGGCGTCAGCCTGAACAAAGCCCGCCAGCAAGTGCTGCAGCTCCTGGGAAGCTCTGAAATGATGAACGCCCATCAGCCGTCCGGCGGCAATCCGGCGGCCAACACGCCGACCCTGGACAGCCTGGCCCGCGACTTGACGGCGATTGCCCGCGAAGGCGGCCTGGACCCGGTGATTGGCCGGCAGAAGGAAATTGAACGCGTGATCCAGGTGCTCAGCCGCCGGACCAAAAACAACCCGGTGCTGATCGGGGAGCCCGGCGTCGGGAAGACCGCGATCGCCGAAGGGCTTGCGCAGAAGATTGTCAACAACGAAATTCCCGAAACGCTGCGCGACAAGCGCGTCATGACGCTGGACATGGGCACCGTGGTGGCGGGAACCAAGTACCGCGGCGAATTTGAAGACCGGTTGAAAAAGATCATGGATGAAATCCGCCAGGCGGGCAACATCATCCTGTTCATCGACGAGCTGCACACCTTGATCGGGGCGGGCGGCGCGGAAGGCGCGATCGACGCTTCCAACATCCTCAAGCCGGCGCTGGCCCGAGGTGAACTGCAGTGCGTCGGCGCGACCACGCTGGACGAATACCGCAAATACATCGAGAAGGACGCGGCCCTGGAGCGCCGTTTCCAACCGATTCAAGTGGATGAACCGACAGTGGAGGACGCGATCAAGATCCTGCACGGATTGCGCGACCGCTACGAAGCGCACCACCGCGTCAAAATCACGGACGAGGCAATCGAACAGGCGGTGAAGCTGTCTGACCGCTACATCACCGACCGCTTCCTGCCGGACAAGGCGATTGACCTGATCGACGAGGCGGCTTCCAAGGTGCGTTTGCAATCCTTTACCGTACCGCCGAATCTGAAAGAGCTGGAAAGCCGCCTGGAAGAAGTACGCAAGGAAAAGGACGCGGCTGTCCAATCGCAGGAGTTCGAAGAAGCGGCGGCGCTGCGCGACCAAGAGCAGAAGCTGCGCGAAGAACTGGAGAAGACGAAAAAAGATTGGAAAGAGCGTCAGGGCAAGCTGAACATGGAAGTGACGCCGGAGGACATCGCCCATGTGGTGGCCAACTGGACCGGCATCCCCGTGGTCAAATTGAAGGAAGAAGAGACGGAGCGCCTGCTGAAGATGGAGGAGATTTTGCACGACCGCGTCATCGGCCAGGACGAAGCGGTCAAGTCCATCTCCCGTGCGATCCGCCGCGCCCGTGCCGGTCTGAAGGACCCGAAACGGCCGATCGGTTCGTTCATCTTCCTCGGCCCGACCGGCGTCGGGAAAACGGAATTGGCCCGCGCTGTGGCCGAAGCCCTGTTCGGCGACGAAGACGCGATGATCCGCATCGACATGTCCGAGTACATGGAGAAGCATTCGACCGCCCGTCTCGTCGGCGCGCCTCCGGGGTACATCGGCTACGACGAAGGCGGCCAGCTCACGGAAAAAGTGCGCCGCAGACCGTACTCGGTCATCCTGCTGGATGAAATCGAAAAAGCGCACCCGGATGTCTTCAACATCCTGCTGCAGGTCCTGGATGACGGCCGTCTGACCGACTCCAAGGGGCGTACGGTGGACTTCCGCAACACGGTGGTGATCATGACCTCCAACGTGGGCGCCAACATGATCAAGAAAAACACGACGCTCGGCTTCACCACCGGCGATACCGAGAAAAAGTATCAGGATATGAAAGACAAAGTGATGGACGAGTTGAAGAAAAGCTTCCGTCCGGAATTCCTGAACCGGATCGACGAAGTGATCGTCTTCCACTCGCTGGAGCAGGAGCACATCGAGCAGATCGTCACCCTGATGACGGAAGAACTGCGCAAGCGCCTGAAAGAACAGGAGATCGATTTCCAACTGACCGATGCGGCCAAGAAAGTGCTGGCCAAAGAGGGCTTCGATCCGGCGTACGGCGCCCGTCCGCTCCGCCGCGCCATCCAGCGGCACATCGAGGACAAATTGTCCGAAGAGCTGCTGAAGGGCACGATTCACAAGGGCGATACGGTCACCATCGACGCGGAAGACGATCAACTGGTCGTGAAGCGCTTGGAAACGACCACGTCGTAATCGGCGAAAGAAAGGAATGCCTCCGAAACTGGAGGTATTCTTTTTTTGTGCGCCCATGTATGATAAACATGTAAAGGAGAAATCCCAGACGAGGTACCGTTATGTCAAAGTATAAAACGAAATACGCGTGTCAAGAATGTGGCTATGAATCGCCCAAATGGATGGGCAAATGTCCGGGGTGCAGCCGTTGGAACACGATGGTCGAAGAAGTGGCGGTCAAATCGTCTCACCGGTACGAGCTGACGGTCGGCGGGCAGCGTCAGGAAGCCATGCCGCTGACGCAGGTGGCCAGCGAGGAAGAACCGCGGCTGGATACGACGATCGGCGAACTGAACCGCGTGTTGGGCGGCGGACTTGTTCCCGGGTCGCTGATTCTCGTCGGCGGGGATCCCGGGATCGGCAAATCGACCCTGCTGCTGCAGACGTCTTTTGCGCTCGCCCATCAGGGGTTCAAAGTGCTGTACGTCTCCGGCGAGGAGTCGGCCAAGCAGATCAAGCTGCGGGCCGACCGCCTGGGGATGAACACTCCGCCCATGTACGTGCTGGCGGAGAACGACTTGGAACTGATCGAACAGCATATTAATCAGGTAGATCCGCATGTGTTGATTATTGACTCGATACAAACCGTGTTTCATCCCGCCGTTCAGTCCGCGGCGGGCAGTGTGGCGCAGGTGCGGGAGGCGACCGCCCAGTTGATGCGCATTGCCAAGGGCAAGGGCATCGCCACCTTCATTGTCGGCCACGTGACCAAGGAAGGGTCCATCGCCGGTCCCCGCATGCTTGAGCACATGGTGGATGCCGTGCTCTACTTTGAAGGGGAGCGGCACAACACCTTCCGTATCTTGCGGGCGGTGAAAAACCGCTTTGGCTCCACCAACGAGATCGGCATTTTTGAGATGAAGGAACGGGGCTTGGAAGAGGTGGGCAATCCGTCGGAAATCTTTCTCGCGGAGCGGCCCGTCGGCGTGGCTGGTTCCACGGTGGTGGCCAGCATGGAAGGAACGCGGCCGGTGCTGGTGGAACTGCAGGCGCTGGTGGCGCCCACCAGCTTTGTGACGCCGCGGCGGATGGCGACCGGGGTGGACCACCAGCGCGTGGCCATGATCATGGCCGTGCTGGAAAAGCGCATGGGACTGATGCTGCAAAACCAGGACGCGTACGTCAACGTGGCCGGCGGCGTGCGGCTGGATGAGCCGGCCGTCGATTTGGCGATTGCGGTCAGCATCGCCAGCAGTTTCCGCGACCAGCCGACCAACCCGCACGACGTCGTCATCGGCGAAGTGGGGCTGACGGGCGAAGTGCGGGGAGTTTCCCGGATCGAACAGCGGGTCAGGGAAGCCCACAAGCTGGGGTTCAAGCGGGTGATCATTCCGGAAAAGAACATCCGCGGCCTGGAAGTCCCGACCGGCATGGACGTAATCGGCATCAGCAACATCGCCGAAGCATTGGACGAGGTGCTAAGGGGGTAGACGCAACCTATGTTCGAGACAAACAAAAGAGAGCCTCAGTACAGCGATGTCCTGCGCCTCGTCGCTCCCGGGACGCCGCTTCGCGAGGGGCTGGAAAACGTGCTGCGGGCGAAAACGGGCGGCCTGATCGTCGTCGGATACGGCCCGGAGATGAAAGGCATCGTGGACGGGGGCTTTTCCATTAATTGCGACTTCACGCCCGCTCATTTGTATGAATTGGCCAAGATGGACGGGGCGATCATAGTAAGTGAAGACGCCAAGCGGATTTTGTACGCCAACGCTCAGTTGTTTCCCCCCGCCTCCATCCCTTCGAGCGAGACGGGAACGCGCCATCGCACGGCGCAGCGGACGGCCATTCAGACCAACCACCTGGTCATCGCCATCTCCCAGCGGCGCAACGTGATCACGCTGTATCAAGGCCATTTCCGCTACGTCTTGAACGACATCAGCGTGATTTTGGCCAAGGCCAATCAGGCCCTCTCCACGCTGGAAAAGTACAAGGCCGTGCTGGACCAGACGCTGACCAACCTGGGCGCGATGGAGTTTGAAGAATTGGTGACGCTGCACGAAGTCACCTCCGTTTTGCAGCGGATCGAGATGGTTTTACGCATCAAAGCGGAGATTACCAAGTATATTTATGAACTGGGGACGGAAGGGCGGCTTGTCAGCATGCAGGTGGATGAGCTGGTCGCCAATATCGAAGAGGAAGCCCGCATGCTGATTCGCGATTACAGCCGCGACCCCAACCTGCCGGCGGAACAGGTGCTCAAGGAAATGAAGAAACTGACCGCCGATGAAATGTTGGAAATCAGTTCATTTTTGCGAATTCTTGGCTATCCCGCCAACGCCAGCATGCTGGAGGAGTCGGTGTCGCCGCGCGGATACCGCATCCTCAACAAGATTCCCCGCCTGCCGATGACGATCATATCCAACCTGGTGGATCATTTTCACAATCTGCCGCGGATCATGATGGCCACCATCGAGGAACTGGACGAGGTGGACGGCATCGGCGAAGTGCGGGCGCGGGCGATCAAGGAAGGGTTGAAACGGATCCAGGAGCAGGTGTTCATTGACAGGCACATTTGAGGTAGAATAGGATACAGGCATGATTGCATTGATCTTTGCCAAGGGGACTTGCCGGCAATGGACAGATTTTTCGCGTCTCCTTTGCGAACCAAACCAGGAGGTAGTCTATGTTCGTGAAATCGTTGCCGAACATGCTAACCATAAGTAACTTGTTTTTGGGGATCGTCGCCATCATTCTCGCGTTTCAGGGCGACCAGTACGTGGATTACGCGGCGATTACCGTTATCGTCGGGATGCTGATGGACGGACTGGATGGACGGGTGGCCCGCATGCTGAACGTGCAGAGCGAGTTTGGCAAAGAGCTGGATTCCCTTTCCGACGTCATTACGTTCGGGGTGGCCCCGGCGTTTATCATGTATGTGGTGGCATTGAAGGATCTGCACCTGTTCGGCATTGTGGTGACGGCCATCTTCCCGATTTGCGGGGCGCTCAGGCTGGCGCGCTTCAACGTCCAGGCAGGCGTGCCCGGCTACTTCGTCGGTCTGCCGATCACGGCTGCGGGCGGGGTGCTTGCGACGCTGGCCCTGTACCACCAGGTGTTCAACGTGGCGATGCTGGCGGTCGGCATGCTGCTGCTGGCCTTTTTGATGGTGTCCACCATCAAGTATCCGAACTTCAAAAAGGTGGGCATCCCGAAATCGGCGTTTTGGATCACGCCCCTCATCGTGGCGCTTGTGGTCGTCGTGGCGATCAAGTACCCGCAGCAGTTTCCCAAAATCGTCTTCCTGCCGCTCGCCTTTTACGCCCTGTACGGAATAAAAAAAAACGTTGACCTTTTGGTGAAAAAACTGCGCAAGAAAAAGGAAAGCGAAGAAGAGTCACTGCCGTTTGAATAACGCCTCACGGACGCATGCCGGTACCGTTCGGATGCGGTCCCGCCTGGCCTGTCGGATATCCGGTCCGGCTGTCGAGAGAAAACCCGCTCGCGAAAGCGGGTTTTTTCTTTGAACATGCAACTTTTCTTTGCGTACAATCGTAATACCAAATGGGAGTCTATGACAGGTTGAATACCCCGAGGGTATTGAGGCGCTCCGACTCCTGCCGGATGACGTCTTCCAGCCTGATGTCGGTAATGTTGCACAGCGCGGTGAGGTAGAAGAGGTTTTTGCCCAGCTCCGCCGTCAATACGTCGCGGCAATGTTCGCACAAGGGGCCGGAAAAATGAGTGTCCAAGAGCGATTGGTTTTCCTGCAAACTTTTACGGGGATCGTAGGACTGCTTCTTGGCAACCACTTCGACACAGCCGCATTCGGTGATGGCTTTGGTCAGTGAACGGTTGATACGGGCCGCTGTTTCCTGAATTTTTGACATGACGTCCAGTACGCTGCGGTGTCTGAGCAGCAGCTCCGAGACCTGCGTTTGAAAGTCGTCCACGTTTCGATGGTCCATGTGAGTCACCTCTGCTTCAGGCTGTTGATATCGTCAGAATTTTTCATTCAATTTGCTACTGTCATTATAAGAAGGGAATCCGTCCCCTGTCAATTTGGGAACGGAGGAAAACGGGCGTTCTCCATTGACGGAAATTTAACATGTATGTTAAAATTTTTGGCTATTTGACACTGAGTTTTCATCTTTGATATAGTGGGGGAGAAATGCCGCCATGAAATGTGTGAGCCATGTTAAGGAAGCAGGGTTTTTCCTGCGGACTTCTGTCTATATTAAGTAAGAGGAGGTGAAGGCATGGTTCGCCGATTAGGAAAAAGCTTTTTTGTGCTGGTCGGGGGCGGCCTGGGTTACAAATTTGGTCCCGACCTGTTTGACTTGCTGGATACGCTGCTCAATTTCGGTGACGTGCATTACAAGAGTTATATCGGAGCCGTTTTAGGTGCCGTGATTTTCTTCTTCCTCGCCAACTGGCTGGTCGATTACACGCTGCGCATCGTCCGCTGGGGAGAAGAGACGCTGATCAAGCTGCCGATTGTGGATGTCATGTTCGGCGCGATGGGGTTGATTATTGGTCTAATTGTTGCCTTTTTATTATTCCTTCCCATCAGCAACATCCCGATTCCGGTGATAGGCGATCTGCTGCCGTTGATGGTGTCGTGTCTGCTCGGATACCTGGGCTTCCAGGTGGGCTTCCGCAAACGTGATGAGATCATGGCCGTCTTTTCCATCGGACGCAGGGAAAAGGGCAAAAAGGAAAACAGCGGAACGCCGTCCAACGTGGAGTACAAGATTTTGGACACCAGCGTGATTATTGACGGGCGGATTGCCGACATCTGCCGGACGGGTTTCCTGGAAGGAGTGCTGGTGATTCCCGGCTTCGTGCTGGAAGAGCTGCAGCACATTGCCGACTCGTCCGACGTGTTGAAGCGCAACCGCGGCCGCCGCGGACTGGACATCCTGAACAAGATCCAGAAAGAGATGAAGGTCAAGGTGCAGATCTACGAAGGAGACTTTGAAGAGGTCTCCGAAGTGGACAGCAAGCTGATCAAGCTGGCGAAGGTGATGAACGGCAAGGTCGTCACCAACGATTTCAACCTGAACAAGGTGTGCGAACTGCAGGGCGTGTCGGTGCTGAACATCAACGATTTGGCCAATGCGGTCAAGCCGGTGGTTCTCCCCGGTGAAGAGCTGACCGTCCAGGTGATCAAGGACGGCAAGGAGCACGGCCAAGGGGTGGCGTACCTGGACGACGGCACGATGATCGTCGTCGAAGGGGGACGCGAATACATCGGCAACGACGTCGACGTGCTGGTCACCAGCGTGCTGCAAACCTCGGCGGGGCGGATGATCTTCGCCAAGCCCAAGCTGTTGGAAAAAGCGTTGTAGAGACTGGAGAGGAATGGGGACGTGAACACGGGAGTCGTGATAGTCGCAGCCGGTTCCGGCAGGCGAATGGGAGCGGAGCGCAACAAGGTGTGGCTGCCGCTGGGCGGGGAGCCGATTTTGGCCCATACCGTCCGCCTGTTTGCCGCTCACCCGGAGATCGGTGAAGTGGTTCTGGTGGTCAGCGAGCGCGACCACGCCGATGTGCTCGCCTGGCTCAAACGGGAGAAGCTGAAGCTGACCGTCGCGCTGGGGGGTGCCGAACGGCAGGACAGCGTCCGCAGCGGGCTGGCCGCACTTTCCCCGAACTGCTCGTACGTACTTGTGCACGACGCCGCCCGTCCTTTCGTGACCAGGGAACAGATCAGCGAGTTGATTCGGCAGGTTCGGCGGGATCAGGCGACGATCATGGCCGTTCCTGTCAAGGATACCATCAAAGTGGTAGGGGCGAACGGCAAGGTCCAGTCGACCCCGGCGCGCGAGAGCTTGTGGGCGGTGCAAACCCCACAAGCTTTTCGTGTTTCCTTGTTGCGGGAGGCGCATCAGGCGGCCCTCGAGGCGGGCAAAACGGGGACGGACGACGCCATGTTGGTGGAGTGGCTGGGCCATCCCGTCACCGTCATGCCGGGAAGCTATGAAAACATTAAAATCACCACGCCGGACGATTTGTGGCTGGGCGAGGAGATTTTGCGCAGAAGAAGGGGAGAGCAGCGATGAGAATTGGACAGGGATTTGACGTGCATCAACTGGTGGAAGGCCGCCCCTGCATTATCGGGGGCGTGACCATTCCCTACGAAAAAGGGCTGTTGGGCCACTCCGACGCGGACGTGCTCCTGCACGCGATCAGCGACGCACTGCTCGGGGCGATCGGCGAAGGGGACATCGGCCGCCATTTTCCCGATACCGATCCGGCGTTCAAGGACGCGGACAGCGTCAAGCTGATGGAACACGTCTGGAAGCTGGTCAAGGAGCGGGGATACCGCCTGGGCAACGTAGACGCTACGATTATCGCCCAGGCGCCGAAAATGGCGCCGTACATTCCGCAGATGCGGGAAATCATTGCCCGCGTGCTGGAAGCGGACGAGCTGTCCCAGGTGAACGTGAAGGCAACCACCACCGAAAAGCTGGGCTTTACCGGCCGCGGAGAGGGAATTGCTGCACAGGCCGTCTGCTTGCTTGTCAAGCAGCGGGGAGAGGTGTAAGATAAGACCTTAGAAACGAAAAAGACAGTGATGCAGACCCGGAAACATGGGCGCCGCAGTCCAGCCCTGTTTCCGCCTTTTTTACACCTTCAACGAATAGGATGGTGCTTCTCATGGCGAAAAAAATCCGTACGCGATACGCTCCCAGTCCGACGGGGCATCTACATATCGGCGGCGCGCGCACGGCGCTGTTCAACTATTTGTTTGCCAAGCATATGGGGGGCGAATTCATCGTCCGCATCGAGGATACGGACCAAACACGCAACGTGGAAAACGCTGACGAAGAGCAGATGAAGAATCTCAAATGGCTCGGCATCCAGTGGGAAGAAGGCACCGACATCGGCGGGCCGTACGGGCCGTACCGGCAGATGGACCGGCTGGACATTTACCGCAAATACATCGACCAACTGTTGGCCGAGGGCAAGGCGTACTACTGCTACGCGACCAAGGAAGAACTGGACGCGGAGCGGGAGGAGCAGATCGCCCGCGGCGAGACTCCGCGCATTTCGGAAAAACACCGCAACGTGACGCCGGAACAGCGGGAACAGTACGAGCGGGAGGGCCGCGTTCCGTCCATTCACTTCAAGGTGCCGGACGACAAGGTGTACGTCGTCAACGACCTGATTCGCGGACAGGTGACGTTTGAAACCAAAGAGATGGGCGATTTCGTCATCTGTCGACCGGACGGCATTCCCACCTACAACTTTGCGGTCGTGATCGACGACCACCTGATGGAGATCAGCCACGTCATTCGCGGCGAGGAGCACTTGTCCAACACCCCACGCCAGTTGATGATTTACGAAGCGTTGGGCTGGGAGCCGCCGCAGTTCGCGCACCTGGCGCTGATTCTCAACCAGGAAGGCAAAAAGATGTCGAAGCGCGACGAGAGCATTATCCAGTTTATCGAACAGTACCGTGAACTGGGCTTTTTGCCGGAAGCGATCGTCAACTTCCTGGTGCTGCTCGGATGGTCGCCGGGCGGGGAGGAAGAGATCTTCGCCATGGAGGACATCATCAAGCTGTTCTCCCTGGACCGCGTCAGCAAGTCGCCGGCCGTCTTCGACACGGCCAAGATGAACTGGATGAACAACTACTACCTGAAGCGGCAGCCGCTTGACCTCATCACCGACATGTGCATTCCGCACCTGCAAAAGGCGGGGTTCATCGAGGAGACGCTGTCCGACGAGAAGCGGGCGTGGGTGCGCGAGATCGTCTCGCTCTACCAGGAGCAGATGTCCTACTGTGCGCAGATCGTGCCGCTGGCGGCGCTTTTCTTCCTCGACGAAGTGGTGTACGATGAAGAAGCGAAGGCGGTATTGAAGGAACCGCAATTGCCCGAGGTGCTGGAATCGTTTGTCAAACACCTGTCGGCGCAGGACGAATATAATACGGATACAATCAAAGCGGTGCTGAAAGAGGTGCAAAAAGAAACCGGCCACAAAGGCAAGGCCCTGTTCATGCCGGTGCGCGTGGCGGCTACCGGTCAGGCCCACGGGCGCGATTTGGCCGTGACGCTCTATCTGCTGGGCAAAGACAAGGTGCTGGAACGCGTCAAGCGCGTCCTGACGAACGGCGAATAATGCATGGATAAAGGCAAATGCGAGGAACAGGAGAAGTACGGCAGCCTTCGCGTCTCCAGAGAGGATGGGCAGGTGGGAGCCATCCGGCGCGCGCTGTTTGGAAATGCCCCTGGGAGCAGTGACCTGAACCCGCGTCCGTTTGGGGCGCGGCAGTAGGGCAGACGGTGCCCCGCCGTTACCGGGAGATGAGCGAGATCGTCCGCACGGGCCCAAGGCGCCGTTTCCGGGACGGTCTAAGCAGAGTGGAACCGCGGTTCACACCGTCTCTGCCTCCTTCGCACGCGAAGGAGGCCGGGGCGGTTTTTCTTATTCCAACGAAAACAATCTGGCAGGAGGTGTCACCCTATGTTCAGACAGATGCGAGACGACATTCAAGCGGTATTTGAGCGCGATCCGGCAGCCCGGAGCACGCTGGAGGTGGTCCTGACCTACTCCGGCCTGCACGCCATTTGGGGCCATCGGATTGCCCACAAACTGTGGAAGGCCGGATGGTGTACGCTGGCCCGGGTCGTTTCTCAGTTTGTCCGGTTTATGACCGGCATCGAGATTCACCCGGGAGCGAAGATCGGCAGACGGCTCTTTATCGACCACGGGATGGGCGTCGTCATTGGCGAGACCTGCGAAATCGGCGACAACGTCACCATCTACCAGGGGGTGACGCTGGGCGGTACGGGCAAGGAAAAAGGCAAGCGCCATCCCACCATCGGCAATAATGTGATTATCGCCACCGGAGCGAAAGTGCTCGGCTCGTTCAAGATCGGCGACAACTCCAAAATCGGGGCGGGAGCGGTCGTGCTGCAGGAGGTGCCGCCCAACTCCACCGTGGTCGGGATCAAGGCCCGCATCGTCATTCAGGACGGCAAGCGCGTCACGTGCGACCTGGATCATGTCAATCTGCCCGACCCGCTGGCTGACACGATTCGGCAGATGCAGCGGGAAATCGAGCAGCTGCGCAACGAAGTGAACGCATTGAGGGAGGAAAAGAAAAGCAATGAGCATTCAGTTTACTAATACCCTGACCCGGCGAAAGGAACCGTTCGTTCCGCTTGAGCCGGGCAAGGTGAAGATGTACGTATGCGGACCGACCGTGTACAACTACATTCACATCGGCAACGCCCGCCCGGCGATCGTGTTTGATACCCTGCGCCGGTATTTGCAGTACCGCGGATACCAGGTCACGTTTGTGCAGAACATCACGGATGTGGACGACAAGCTGATTCGCGTCGCCAACGAGGAGGGCACGACCGTCAAGGAAGTGGCCGACCGCTACATGGCGGCCTACAACGAAGACCTGCGGGCCCTCAATGTGCTGCCGCCCGACGTTCAGCCGCGCGTGATGCAGACGATTCCCGAGATCATCCGCTTTATCGAGGGACTGATCGAGAAAGGCTATGCGTATGAGAGCGAAGGGGACGTCTATTTCCGAACCGGCCGGTTCAACGAATACGGCAAGCTCTCCCACCAGCCGCTGGACGATCTGCAGGCGGGTGCCCGCGTGGAGGTAAACGAAAAGAAGGAAAACCCGCTCGACTTCGCGCTGTGGAAAGCGGCCAAGCCGGGCGAAGTGAGCTGGGAAAGTCCGTGGGGCCAGGGGCGGCCGGGCTGGCACATCGAGTGCTCCGCGATGGCGCTCAAATTCCTCGGCGAGCAGATTGACATCCACGCCGGCGGGTCCGACCTGGTGTTTCCCCACCACGAAAACGAAATTGCCCAGTCGGAATGCTACACCGGCAAAGTGTTTGCCCGCTACTGGCTGCACAACGGCATGCTGAACATCAACAACGAAAAGATGTCCAAGTCGCTCGGCAACTTCCTCCTGGCGCGGGAGCTGATCGAGCGGTACGGCGGGCAGTTGATCCGCTTTTTCATGCTGCAGGGCCACTACCGCAACCCGATCAACTTCAGCGACGATCTGCTGGAGCAGGCGGCCAACGGTTTGGAGCGGATCACGACCGCCTACGCCAACCTGCTGCACCGGCTGGAGACGGCCCGTCCGGAGGAGCCAAACGGCCAGGCCGAGGAGCAGGCCCGGATCGTAAGCGAACTGCGGGAGCGGTTTATCGCCGAGATGGACGACGATCTGAACACGGCCAATGCCATTACCGTGCTGTTTGACCTGGTGAAGGAAGCCAACCTGTACATGCGCAACCAAAACGTCGGCCGGGAGCAGCTTGCCGCCTACCGCGACCTGCTGCTGGAGCTGACCGGCGTGCTCGGCCTGAAGCTGGAGCAGGAACAGGAGCTCCTGGACAGCGAAGTGGAGTCGCTCATCGCGGAGCGGACGGAAGCGCGCAAATCGCGCAATTTTGCTCGCGCAGACGAGATTCGCGACCTGCTGGCTGCAAAGGGAATCGTGCTGGAAGACACCCCGCAGGGCGTTCGCTGGCGCCGCAAGTAAAGGGCCGGTGACACGATGCAGAAGGAAGAACTGTCCCGAGACCCCAACCTGATGAATCCGCTGGTGCTGGCCTTTTTGGGCGACGCCACCTACGCCCACTGCGTCCGCTACCATTTGATCGCCAAGGGGCTGGTGAAGCCGCACCAGCTCCACAAGGCGGCCAACCGGTACGTGTCGGCCAGGGCGCAGGCGGGCATCCTGCACGCCCTGCTGCCGTCTCTTTCGGAGGAGGAACAGGCAGTGGTGAGGCGCGGACGCAACGCCAAGTCCGGTTCCAGCGCGAAAAACGCCGACATCATTGACTACCGGCACGCCACCGCGTTCGAAGCCCTGATCGGGTACCTGTATCTGTGCGGAAAAGAAGAGCGGGTCGCTGAAATCGTGCAGCAGGCCTTTGCGATTGTGGAAGGAGCATCTGAACATGAGTGAAGAGTGGATTGTCGGGAAAAACCCGGTCATCGAAGCGCTGCGGTCGGGGCGCGCCATCAACAAGATCTGGATCGCCGAAGGGACGAACAAAAACCTGATGGGGCCGATTTTTTCCCTGGCCAGGGATCAGGGTGTGGTAGTCACCACGGCCAATCGCAAAAAACTGGATCAGCTCAGCGGCACCGACAACCATCAGGGCGTCATCGCGTCGGTGGCGGCTTACGACTACGTCGAGGTGGAGGACATTCTCCGGCGGGCGGAGGAGCGGAACGAACCGCCGTTCCTGCTCTTGTTGGACGAGCTGGAAGACCCGCACAACCTGGGCTCGATCATGCGGACGGCCGATGCGGTCGGAGCGCACGGCATCATCATTCCCAAGCGGCGCTCCGTCGGGCTGACGGCGACCGTGGCCAAAGCGTCTGCGGGGGCGATCAACTACGTGCCCGTCGCCCGGGTAACCAACCTGGTCCGGACCATGGAGGAGCTGAAACAGCGGGGCGTCTGGATTGCCGGCACGGACGCGGGGGCCAAGCAGGACTTCCGCGAGGGCGATTACACCATGCCGCTGGCCGTGGTCATCGGCAGTGAGGGCAAAGGCATGAGCCGCCTGGTCCGGGAGAACTGCGATTTTCTCTACCGTCTGCCGATGGCGGGAAACGTCACCTCGCTCAACGCCTCCGTCGCCGCTGCCCTGCTCATGTACGAAGTCTACCGCGCCAGGAGTCCGCTGCCGGCACGGGTGAAGTGAAATGGCGAAAAGGAAAGCCAAACAACTGTTGATTGTGGACGGCTACAACATCATCGGGGCCTGGCCCGACCTGCGCGCACTCAAGGACCAGGATCGCATGGACGAAGCGCGCGACCTGCTCATCTCCAAGCTGGCCGAGTACCAGAGCTTTACCGGGATCAAGGTGATCATTGTGTTTGACGCCTACAACGTGCCTGGTGCCGGCCGGCAGATGCAGGACTACCGGGTGGACATCTACTACACCAAGCAGAAAGAGACGGCCGACGAAAAAATTGAACAGTTGGTCTTGGAATTTCACGAAAAAAATCGACAAATTTATGTAGCGACGTCCGACTACACCTCCCAGCGCGTCATCTTCGGCCAGGGGGCGCTGCGCAAGTCGGCCAGGGAACTTCTTCTGGACATGGAAAGTGTCGGGAAAGAGATCAAGCAGCAGGTGGACAAAACGCATGAAGAGCGGTTTTCCACCCGCATTTCGCTGGACGGGGAAATAGCGAAAATATTCGAAAAATGGCGAAGGGAATAACTTGGATTCGGTTGACGCTTTTTTATGCCGCATGTATAATAGCCGTATCTGTGAGAAACCGGTTGGCGGAGGGATCATTCGTGAGTGTTGACCTCAAGGAGTTTAAACATGCCCAATATGAGATGATGTCCGACGAAGAGATAGTCGACCTGGTTCGCGAAAATGATGCCGAGGCCCTGGAGTACTTGATCAACAAGTACAAAAATTTCGTGCGGGCCAAAGCGCGTTCCTATTTTCTTATTGGGGCCGACCGCGAAGACATTGTGCAGGAAGGCATGATCGGCCTGTACAAATCGATTCGCGATTTCCGAGGGGACAAACTCACATCGTTCAAAGCGTTTGCCGAACTGTGCATCACCCGCCAGATTATTACCGCCATCAAAACGGCTACCCGCCAAAAACACATTCCGCTCAACTCCTACGTATCGCTGGACAAGCCCATCTACGATGAAGATTCCGACCGTACGCTGCTGGACGTCATCTGCGGCACCAAGGTGACCGATCCGGAAGAGCTGTTCATCAACCGCGAGGAATTTGACGACATCGAGGGAAAGATGAGCGAAATCCTGAGCGACCTGGAACGGCAGGTGCTGATGCTGTATCTGGACGGACGTTCCTACCAGCAGATCGCCGTGGAGCTGAAGCGTCACGTCAAGTCGATCGACAACGCCCTGCAGCGGGTGAAGCGCAAGCTGGAACGGTATCTGGAAGGAAGAGAGATTCATCTGTGATACAGAGAATCTCTTTTTTGCATTCTGGAACAAAATACTTTCCTCTTGTCAAGCCGTTTTGTTGACATGGGTAGACGGGTGTGATAAATTTGTTTAGGTAGCCATAAACGATTTTCTCTCGTGTTTGATGGCTGCTGTCTCACAAATGGTCAGGAAAAGTAGCGGTTTTCCCGTACTATTTTGTTCCCTTTCTATCAGCAGCGAAGGTTTGAAATGAGATGGAGGTGGCAATAAATGCGAGTAAACATCACGTTGGCGTGCACCGAGTGTGGTGAGCGTAACTATATCTCCACCAAAAACAAGCGCACGACTACCGAGCGTGTGGAACTGAAAAAGTACTGCTCCCGTGACAAGAAGCATACCCTTCATCGCGAGACGAAGTAACGCATGGAAGCGACGAAGTCTGGGGGTGGCACTGTGGGTTTCCTAGCACGAATCGGTGCCGGATTTCGCCGGACAGGCGAATTTTTCGGCGACGTCATGTCCGAACTGAAGAAGGTCCGCTGGCCCAACCGGAAAGAACTGACCAGCTACACGATCGTCGTTCTTGTAACGGTGACGCTGCTTGCGCTGTTCTTCTTCGTCATCGACTTGGGTATCTCGCGCGTGATCGATTTGATTTTAGGAAAGTAATTTTGCAAGCCTAGGAGGGACGGACGGAAACGTCCTTGTGGATATGGAAAAAGCATGGTATGTCGTTCATACGTACTCAGGTTATGAAAACAAGGTAAAGACCAATCTGGAGAAACGCGTCGAGTCGATGGGCATGGAAGACAAGATCTTCCGCGTTCTCGTCCCCACCGAAGAAGAGGTGGAGACGAAGGACGGCAAAAAACGCACCGTCACGAAAAAAGTGTTTCCCGGATACGTCCTTGTTGAAATGGTGATGACGGACGACTCGTGGTATGTCGTGCGCAACACCCCTGGGGTTACCGGCTTTGTCGGTTCCACGGGCGCCGGTTCCAAACCGACTCCGCTGCGTCCTGAAGAGGCGGATGCGATCCTCCGTCAGATGGGGATCGAGATTCCCAAGGTCAAAGTCGACTTCGCTCTCCGCGATATGGTGCGGGTGACGGACGGTCCGTTCTCCAACCGGACGGGAGAGATCATCGAGATTCACCCAGACAGACAGAAGGTCCGTGTGCTGGTGGACATCTTCGGGCGTGAAACACCGGTGGAATTGGACTTTACGCAGGTTCAAAAATTGGATTAGGATTGATCTTGAAAAGTATCGCGCTATGTGGTACATTTCATTTTGTTTTAAAAATCGTCTCGGCGATTTTTAAAAAAGATGATGTGCCCCCAAAGGGCAGCAAAAACGGCGACGCCGTCTTTGCAATCCCGCCGCAAACTCTGGGGTTTCTTGCACTCTCACTATAGATGGAAAGTCTACATAGGCTTTCGACAAAACGGTGGGAGGGGGCATGCCCCCGCATTAACCACATGTGAAGTAAGGAGGTGTCTTACGTGGCTAAGAAGGTTATCCGCGTAATTAAGTTACAAATCCCGGCAGGTAAAGCAAATCCTGCACCTCCGGTAGGTCCGGCTCTCGGCCAAGCTGGTGTGAACATCATGGGATTCTGTAAAGAATTTAACGCTCGTACAGAGAGCGAAGCAGGAATGATCATTCCGGTAGAAATTACCGTTTATGAAGACCGTTCCTTCACCTTCATCACGAAGACTCCGCCGGCTGCTGTTCTGCTGAAAAAAGCTGCTGGCATCGAGTCCGGTTCCGGCGTACCGAACAAAACCAAGGTCGCTACCCTGAAGCGTGACAAAGTACGCGAGATCGCGGAACTGAAACGCCCTGACCTGAATGCTGCATCCGTGGAAGCGGCTATGCGCATGATCGAAGGGACGGCTCGTTCCATGGGTATCGTGATCGAAGACTAATGGTGCTGTTGTGAGGGGGTACAGGTAATGTGCCCCCTATTTGTGGGAGGATCAAACCGCTACGACCACATTGAAGGGAGATTTTACACATGGCAAAACGAGGCAAAAAGTATCAAGAAGCTGCCAAGCTGATTGACAAAAACAAGGTATACGAAGTAACCGAAGCGATCGAGCTGGTGAAAAAAGCAGCGTCCGCCAAGTTTGACGAAACGGTGGAAGCGGCGTTTCGCCTGGGGGTAGACCCGAAGCGTGCTGACCAGCAAATCCGCGGTGCGGTGGTACTGCCGCACGGTACTGGTAAAGTACAGCGCGTTCTCGTGTTCGCGAAAGGTGAAAAAGCGAAAGAAGCGGAAGCGGCTGGCGCCGATTACGTGGGCGATGCTGATCTGATCGCCAAAATCCAAGGCGGCTGGTTTGACTTTGACGTTGTGGTAGCCACCCCGGACATGATGGGTGAAGTAGGGAAACTGGGTCGCGTACTCGGTCCGAAAGGCCTCATGCCGAACCCGAAAACCGGCACCGTTACCTTCGACGTAGCCAAAGCCGTCAACGAAATCAAAGCCGGTAAAATCGAGTACCGCGTAGACAAAGCAGGTAACATCCACGCGCCGATCGGCAAAGTGTCCTTTGACGTCGAGAAGCTGGCGGAAAACCTGGCTGCGCTGACCGAAGCGCTCAACCGTGCGAAACCGGCAGCAGCGAAAGGCGTTTACATGAAAAACGTATCCATCAGCTCTACGATGGGTCCGGGCGTACGCGTCGCTGTAAAATAATGACACTTGACTTCCCGTGGGGAAGTTGCTATGATAGTGCCTGTTGATGAAAAGAATATGTCATGCCGTAGACAGAAGGTGCGGAGCTTGGCTTGTCCAAGCGATGCTTAATATCCCTCCGAGGCGTGTAATGGTACGGAAAAAGGAGCCGCTGCGTTCCTTTGACGATAGAACATTATGCCCTCGTGTGTCTACGAGGGCATTCTTCTTTTTCGAGGATAGAGCACGGGAGGTGTAAACATTGGCAGAAATCCGTCCAACCGTTATTCGTGAAGAGAAAGTACAAGCGGTAAATGAGATCGCAACCAAACTGCGCGAAAGCCAAACCACCGTGGTGGCTGACTACCGCGGCCTGACCGTAGCGCAGGTGACCGAACTGCGCAAACAACTGCGCGAAGCAGGCGTTGAGTTCCAAGTGTTGAAAAACACGCTCACCCGCCTTGCGACCGCGAAAGAAAACCTGACTGAACTGGATCAGTATCTGACGGGCCCGAACGCACTGGCGTTTGGCAAGGATGATGCGGTTGCTCCGGCGAAAGTCCTGGTGGAATTCGCGAAGAAAAACGAGCAGCTCGAAATCAAAGGCGGCGTCATCGAGGGCAAAGTGGTAGGTCCGGAGCAAATCAAGGCGCTGGCTTCCCTGCCGTCCCGCGAAGGTCTGCTGTCCATGCTCCTCAGCGTACTGCAGGCGCCGATCCGCAACTTCGCGCTGGCTGTCAAAGCAGTATCCGATCAAAAAGAAGGCCAAGGCGCGTAATAGCGTAAACGGACTTCACATTCGACGGGCCGCGTAAACGGCCGTCGCCAATACAATTTCCTGGAATGGGAGGATTAGAAGATGAGCAAAGAGCAAATCATTGAAGCGATTAAAGGCATGTCCGTTCTGGAACTGAACGAACTGGTTAAAGCAATCGAAGAAGAGTTCGGCGTAACCGCTGCTGCTCCGGTAGCTGTAGTTGCTGGCGGCGCTGGCGCTGCTGATGCTGCTGCTGAGCAAACCGAATTCACCGTAAACCTGGTAAGCGGCGGCGCTTCCAAAATCAACGTGATCAAAGTGGTTCGCGAGCTGACCGGCCTGGGTCTGAAAGAAGCAAAAGACCTGGTAGACAACGCTCCGAAGACACTCAAAGAAGGCGTGTCCAAAGAAGAAGCCGAATCCATCAAAGCAAAACTCGAAGAAGCTGGCGCAACTGTAGAAATCAAGTAAGTTGGCTTCCTGAAACGGAAACATCCCCTTGCCTGCGGCAGGGGGATTTTCTGTACACATGCACCCAGATCGGACGAGGAAAGGTTGGATGAACCGTGGCAGACCATTACTACACCAGCCGCCCCGGCGCCGCGCATGACGAGCGCCAGTTTTCCTTTACCCTGCGCGGGCACGAACTGCGCTTCATTACCGATGCCGGCGTCTTTTCCCGCGACCGGGTGGACTTCGGCAGTGTCCTGTTGATTGAGACGATGCAGGTTGACCGGGACGCGCGCGTGCTTGACGTGGGCTGCGGGTACGGACCGATCGGGCTTGCGGCCGCCAAGCTGGCAGACCAAGGGCGGGTCACGATGATCGACATCAACGAACGGGCCGTGGAACTGGCTCGCCGCAACGCCCAACTGAACGGCATTGGCAATGTGGAGGTCCGGGTCAGCGACGTGTACGCTGCGGTTCAGGGGGAGACGTTCGACGTGATTCTCACCAACCCGCCGATCCGCGCCGGCAAGGAAATCGTTCACCGCATCTTTACCGAAGGGCACGGGCTGCTTCGGGAGGGGGGCGAACTGTGGGTGGTGATCCAAAAGAAGCAGGGAGCGCCATCCGCCTGGAAAAAGCTGCAGGAGACGTACCGCGACGTGGAGGAAGTGGAACGGAGCAAGGGGTACCATATTTTCCGCGCGGTGAAGTAGAAAAAACGCCCTTGACGCGAATATTTCGTTGTGGTAGCATTATAAAATGTCAATATGGGATCAATGTCTATTTTTCAGCAATTCCCGTTTTGTCAACCGTTTTCTTCTTTTTTACATAGAGGAGGAATGTGGGTGTAAAAATATGGGAATTCTTTTAAAATAGAGTTTCTCTGGGTTAAAAATGGTGTTACTGCTTTAACCCATTTTTATTTTGTGTGAAAACACAACCTGAGGGGTGAATAAGTTGGCAGGTAAAGTGATTCAAAGTGGCCGACACCGCCAGCGTCGTACGTACTCACGCATTAACGAAGTGCTGGGCCTTCCCAATCTGATCGAGATTCAGCAGAAGTCCTACCAATGGTTCTTGGACGAAGGACTGCGCGAAATGTTTCAGGATATTTCGCCGATCCAGGATTTCACCGGAAACCTCGTGCTGGAGTTCATCGATTACAGCCTGGGTGAACCGAAATATGACGTGGACGAGTCGAAAGAACGCGACGTCACGTATGCGGCGCCTCTGCGCGTGAAGGTCCGCTTGCTGAACAAAGAGACGGGCGAAGTGAAGGAACAAGAGGTCTTCATGGGGGATTTCCCGCTCATGACGGAAACGGGAACCTTCATTATCAACGGGGCTGAGCGTGTCATCGTAAGCCAGCTTGTTCGTTCCCCCAGTGTATATTACAACACCAAAGTGGACAAAAACGGTAAGCAGACGTTTACCGCGACGGTGATTCCAAACCGCGGCGCATGGCTGGAACTGGAAACCGATGCGAAAGACGTCATTTACGTCCGCATCGACCGTACCCGCAAAATCCCGGTAACGGTCCTTTTGCGTGCGCTCGGCTTTGGCTCCGACATCGAAATTCTCAACCTCCTGGGCGAGGACGAATACATCAAGAACACTCTGGAGAAAGACAACACCGATTCCGTGGAAAAGGCGCTGATCGAAATCTACGAGCGCCTGCGTCCGGGTGAGCCGCCGACAGTGGAAAACGCGAAGAGCCTGCTCATTTCCCGCTTCTTTGATCCGAAGCGCTATGATCTGGCGTCTGTCGGCCGTTACAAGATGAACAAGAAGCTTCACCTGAAAAACCGCCTCTACAATCAACGGCTGGCGGAGACGCTCGTGGACACCCGAACCGGCGAGATCATTGCCGAAGCCGGCCAGGTGATTGACCGCCGTTTGCTGGACCGCATCCTGCCGGCGCTGGAAGAAAGCGTCGGGTTTGTGGAAGTCCGCACCCACGGCGGCGTTCTGGAGGAAGACACGCTGCGCCTGCAGGCAATCAACATCTTCTCTCCGAACGAAGACGGCAAGATCATCAAGGTGATCGGCAACGGCAATGTGGACAAATCCATCAAGCACATTACGCCGGCCGACATCGTGGCTGCGATCAACTACTTTATCAACCTGCTGCACGGCGTGGGTTCGACCGACGACATCGACCACCTGGGCAACCGCCGTCTCCGCTCCGTGGGCGAACTGCTGCAGAACCAGTTCCGCATCGGTCTGTCCCGGATGGAGCGCGTGGTCCGCGAACGCATGTCGATCCAGGATCAGAACCAGATCACGCCGCAGGCCCTGATCAACATTCGTCCGGTGATCGCTGCCATCAAGGAGTTCTTCGGAAGCTCCCAGCTCTCCCAGTTCATGGACCAGACCAACCCGCTAGCGGAGCTGACGCACAAGCGCCGTCTGTCCGCGCTCGGTCCCGGTGGTCTGACCCGCGAACGGGCCGGTTTCGAAGTGCGCGACGTTCACCACTCCCACTACGGCCGGATGTGCCCGATCGAGACGCCGGAGGGTCCGAACATCGGTTTGATCAACTCGCTCTCCACTTACGCCCGCATCAACGACTACGGCTTCATCGAAACGCCGCGCCGCAAAGTGGACCCGGAGACGGGCCGCGTGCTGGACGAAATCGTCTACCTGACGGCGGACGAAGAGGACGTGTACAACGTGGCGCAGGCCAACCAGCCGCTTGACGAGGAAGGCCGCTTCATCAACGAGATGGTCATCTGTCGGCGCAAGGGCGAGATCCTGAGCGTGCCGCGCGACAAGGTTGACTTCATGGACGTTTCGCCGAAGCAGGTCGTATCGGTGGCGACGGCGCTGATTCCGTTCCTGGAAAACGACGACGCCAACCGCGCGCTGATGGGTTCCAACATGCAGCGGCAGGCCGTTCCGCTCCTCGTGCCGCAGGCGCCGTTTGTCGGCACCGGGATGGAGCACAAGGCGGCACAGGACTCCGGCGTGGCGATCGTGGCGAAGCACGACGGCCAGGTGGAGCGCGTGACCGCCCGCGAAATTTGGGTGCGCCACTACAAGGAGATCGACGGCAAGAAGGTGGCGGGCGACCTCGACAAATACAAGCTGCACAAGTTTATCCGTTCCAACCAGGGCACCTGCATCAACCAGCGCCCGATCGTGAGAAAAGGCGACTGGGTGGAGAAGGGCGACATCATCGCTGACGGTCCGTCCACGGAAAAAGGCGAACTGGCGCTGGGCCGCAACGTCATCGTTGCGTTCATGACCTGGGAAGGGTACAACTACGAGGACGCCATCCTTCTGAGCGAAAAACTGGTAAAAGACGACGTCTATACGTCTATCCATATCGAGGAATACGAGTCCGAAGCCCGCGACACCAAGCTGGGTCCGGAAGAAATCACGCGCGACATCCCGAACGTGGGTGAAGACGCGTTGAAAAACCTGGACGAGCGCGGTATCGTGCGCGTCGGTGCGGAAATTCAGGACGGCGACATTCTGGTCGGGAAAGTGACGCCGAAAGGGGTTACCGAGCTGACCGCGGAAGAGCGCCTGCTGCACGCCATCTTCGGGGAAAAGGCGCGTGAAGTGCGCGACACCTCCCTGCGCGTGCCGCACGGCGGTTCCGGTATCGTCGTGGATGTCAAGGTGTTTACGCGCGAAAACGGCGACGAACTGCCGCCGGGCGTCAACCAACTGGTGCGCGTCTACATCGCGCAAAAACGGAAAATCTCCGTGGGTGACAAGATGGCGGGCCGCCACGGTAACAAAGGGGTTATCGCCCGCATCATGCCGGAGGAAGACATGCCGTTCCTGCCGGATGGCTCGCCGGTTGAGATCGTGCTCAACCCGCTGGGCGTACCGTCCCGGATGAACATCGGTCAGGTGCTGGAGACCCACTTGGGGATGGCAGCCAAGATGCTGGGCATCCACGTGGCGACGCCGGTATTCGACGGAGCGCGTCAGGAAGACGTGTTCCAGACCCTGGAAGAAGCCGGGTTGGACCGCGACGGGAAAACCATCCTGTACGACGGCCGCACGGGCGAACCGTTTGACCGCCGCGTCACGGTCGGCTGCGTGTACATGCTGAAGCTGGCGCACCTGGTCGACGACAAGATTCACGCCCGTTCCACCGGTCCGTACTCCCTCGTCACGCAGCAGCCGCTGGGTGGGAAAGCCCAGTTTGGCGGCCAGCGTTTCGGGGAGATGGAGGTGTGGGCGCTGGAAGCGTACGGCGCTGCGTACACCCTGCAGGAAATCCTTACCGTCAAGTCCGACGACGTCGTGGGCCGCGTGAAGACGTACGAAGCGATCGTCAAAGGCGAAAACGTACCGGAGCCGGGTGTTCCTGAGTCCTTCAAGGTTCTCATCAAGGAACTGCAAAGCTTGGGTATGGACGTGAAGATCCTGTCCGAAGACGAGCAGGAAATTGAAATGCGCGAAATGGAAGAAGAGGACGAGGGCACCGGTGAAAAGCTGAACCTCGTGCTTGAAGCTGGAAGCTTGGACGAAGAGTAAGATTCCGGTACAAAGGGAGGTAACGCCCTGTGATAGACGTGAACAACTTCGAATACATGAAGATCGGCTTGGCTTCCCCGGACAAGATTCGTTCCTGGTCGTACGGGGAAGTGAAAAAGCCGGAGACGATCAACTACCGCACATTGAAGCCGGAAAAGGACGGTTTGTTCTGTGAGCGCATTTTCGGTCCGACCAAGGACTGGGAGTGCCACTGCGGCAAGTACAAGCGCGTTCGCTACAAAGGCGTCGTGTGCGACCGCTGCGGCGTGGAAGTGACCCGCGCCAAGGTTCGTCGTGAGCGGATGGGGCACATCGAACTGGCTGCCCCCGTCTCTCACATCTGGTACTTCAAAGGGATCCCGAGCCGCATGGGCCTCGTGCTCGACATGTCGCCGCGCTCCCTGGAGGAAGTTATCTACTTTGCATCCTACGTGGTAACCGATCCGGGCGATACGCCGCTGGACAAAAAACAGCTGCTGTCCGAAAAGGAATACCGCAACTACCGGGAAAAATACGGCTACTCCTTCCAGGCGATGATGGGGGCGGAAGCGATCAAGCGCCTGCTCCAGGAAATCGACCTGGACAAAGAAGTGGAAGCGCTGAAGGAAGAACTGAAGACGGCACAGGGTCAGCGCCGCAACCGCGCGATCAAGCGCCTCGAAGTGCTGGAGGCGTTCCGCAACTCCGGCAACCGTCCGGAGTGGATGGTGCTGGACGTGCTGCCGGTCATTCCGCCGGAGCTGCGTCCGATGGTTCAGTTGGACGGGGGGCGTTTCGCCACCTCCGACCTGAACGACCTGTACCGCCGCGTGATCAACCGTAACAACCGTCTGAAGCGCCTCCTGGAACTGGGCGCTCCCGACATCATCGTGCAAAACGAGAAGCGCATGCTGCAGGAAGCGGTGGACGCGCTCATCGACAACGGCCGCCGCGGCCGTCCGGTGACCGGTCCGGGCAACCGTCCGCTGAAATCCCTCAGCCACATGCTGAAAGGGAAACAGGGCCGTTTCCGCCAAAACCTGCTGGGTAAGCGCGTGGACTACTCCGGCCGTTCCGTAATCGTCGTCGGACCGAACCTGAAGATGTACCAGTGCGGTCTGCCGAAGGAAATGGCGCTGGAACTGTTCAAGCCG
This sequence comes from Brevibacillus sp. WF146, assembly GCF_001673705.2. Classification (NCBI taxonomy): domain Bacteria; kingdom Bacillati; phylum Bacillota; class Bacilli; order Caryophanales; family Paenibacillaceae; genus Brevibacillus; species Brevibacillus sp. WF146. The sequence continues at coordinate 51,090 of NZ_CP109943.1, read as the reverse complement.
TTCGTGATGAAGGAGCTGGTGGCCAAGGGCCTCGCTCACAACATCAAGAGCGCCAAGCGCAAGGTGGAACGCGTGCAGCCTGAGGTGTGGGACGTTCTCGAAGACGTCATCCGCGAACACCCGGTGCTCCTGAACCGCGCCCCCACCCTGCACCGTCTCGGTATCCAGGCGTTCGAACCGGTCCTGGTGGAAGGCCGCGCGATCCGTCTGCACCCGCTCGTATGTACGGCGTACAACGCCGACTTCGACGGCGACCAGATGGCCGTGCACGTGCCGCTCTCCGCAGAGGCGCAGGCGGAAGCCCGCATCCTCATGCTGGCGGCGCAAAACATCCTGAACCCGAAAGACGGAAAACCGGTCGTTACGCCGTCCCAGGACATGGTGCTGGGGTCGTACTATCTGACCCTGGAGCGCGAGGGCGACAAGGGCGAAGGTACGGTATACCGCGATCCGCATGACGCGATCGCCGCGTACCAGCACGGCTACATCAGCCTGCATACGCGCATCGCGCTGCCGACCAAGAGCCTGAACAAAACCAGCTTCACCGAAGAGCAGAAGAACGCGCTCTTGGTCACGACCGTCGGGAAACTGATCTTCAACGAGATCTTCCCGCCGGAACTGCCGTACATCAATGTGCCGACCAAGGCCAACCTGCAAAAAGGCGTGCCGAACGAGTACTTTATCTTTGAAAAAGGCACGAACGTGAAAGAGTTTATCAAGAAGCTGCCGGACCAGGGAGCCGTGAAAAAAGGCTTCCTCGGAACGATCATCTCCGAGTGCTTCCGCCGCTTCGGAACGACGGAAACGTCCAAGATCCTCGACAAGATCAAGGAACTGGGCTTCATGTACTCGACCAAGGCCGGGATCACCATCGCCGTCGCCGACATCGTCGTGCCGGAGAAAAAGAAAGAGATCCTGGAAGAAGCAGACAAAAAGGTACAAACCGTCATGACGCAGTACCGCCGCGGTCTGATTACCGAGGACGAGCGCTACGACCGGGTCATCTCCATCTGGTCCAAGGCCAAGGATGAAGTGACCGACGTCCTGATGAAGTCCATGGACAAATTCAACGCGATCTTCATGATGGCCAACTCCGGTGCCCGCGGTAACGTGTCGCAGATTACGCAGTTGGCCGGGATGCGCGGTCTCATGGCCAACCCGTCCGGCCGGATTATCGAGCTGCCGATCAAGTCCAACTTCCGCGAAGGTCTGACCGTATTGGAGTACTTCATCTCCACGCACGGCGCGCGGAAAGGTCTTGCCGACACGGCGCTGCGGACGGCTGACTCGGGTTACCTGACCCGCCGCCTCGTCGACGTGGCGCAGGACGTGATCGTCCGCGAAGAGGATTGCGGCACCGACAAGGGCATCCGCGTCTCCGCGATCAAGGACGGCAAGGAAGAAATCGAGAAGCTGGCTGACCGCATCATCGGCCGCACCTGCTTCGAGACCCTGCGCCATCCGGAGACCGGCGAGATCATCGTCGGCCGCAATCAGGAGATCACCGAGGAGATCGCCGACAAGATCGAAAAAGCCGGCATCACCGAGGTGTACATCCGCAGCGTGCTGTCCTGCCGCACCAGCCACGGCGTCTGCAAACGCTGCTACGGCCGCAACCTGGCGACCGGGGCCGAAGTGGAGATCGGCGAAGCAGTCGGCATCATCGCCGCTCAGTCCATCGGTGAACCGGGTACCCAGTTGACGATGCGGACGTTCCACACCGGCGGGGTTGCGGGTGACGACATTACCCAAGGTTTGCCGCGGATTCAGGAGCTGTTCGAAGCCCGCAATCCGAAAGGGCAGGCGGTCATCTCCGAGATCGACGGGGAAGTGATCGACATCCGCGAAGGCAAAGACCGCCGCGAGATCGAGGTGCGCGGCGAGGCGGAAAACAAGGTGTATGCCGTGCCGTACGGCTCCCGCATCAAGGTGTCCGTGGGCACCAAGCTGAGTGCCGGCGACGAGCTCACCGAAGGTTCCGTCGACCCGAAAGAAATGCTGAAAGTACGCGGCCAGCGCGGTGTGTCCAACTACATCCTGCAAGAGGTGCAAAAAGTGTACCGGATGCAGGGGGTAGAAATTAACGACAAGCACGTCGAGGTCATGATCCGTCAGATGCTGCGCAAGCTGCGCGTCATCGACAGCGGCGACACCGACCTGCTGCCGGGTTCCTACGTGGAAGTGCACGAGTTCGAGCAGGCAAACGCCAAGGTGCTCATGGAAGGCAAAACGCCTGCCGTGGGTCGTCCGGTCCTCTTGGGGATTACCAAGGCGTCGCTCGAAACCGACTCCTTCCTGTCGGCTGCATCCTTCCAGGAGACGACGCGCGTCCTCACCGACGCCGCGATCAAGGGCAAGGTGGACCGCCTGCTCGGCCTGAAGGAAAACGTCATTATCGGGAAACTGGTTCCGGCCGGCACCGGCATGTCGCGCTACCGCAACATCAAGGTGATGAGCCGCGCCGAACACGAAGCGCAGGCGAACGGAGGTCAGGAACAGCTCGAAGCTGTTTCGGTAGAATAGATCGTGACACAAGCAAGGTGCCCTTCCGCTCGGGAGGGGCACCTTGTCTTGCATAAAAAATTAAGGGTCGCAGGCGTTGACATTCAAGCACCCAACTGATATTATATTCAAGTGTGCCTGACATCTGTACTTTGGAGGATATGATCATCATGTCTTATGAAAAAGTAGAGCGGGCCAAGGAGCTGACAATCGGCATCAAGCAGACGATGAAAGCTGTGGAACACCAGCAGGCGGACACGGTCTTTATCGCCACGGACGCCGATCGCCGACTGACCCAAAAGGTCGAGCTCCTTTGCAAAGAGAAGGGTGTGCCAGTCATCTACGTCGATTCCATGCGCCGTTTGGGCAAAGCGTGCGGAATCGAGGTGGGAGCGGCGACTGCCGCGATCAAGAAAAGTGGTTAACGATGTTTTTGTTGGCGATCCCTACGGGTTGCTTGCAAAGACTTTCTATTTGACCCAAAAATGACTCACCTGGATCTGTGGTCTTGAGATTGGGTAATAAGAAGGGAGGTAACATCCATGCCTACAATGAACCAATTGGTGCGCAAAGGTCGCAAGGACAAGGTTGTGAAGTCGAAGTCCCCTGCTCTGCAAAAGGGGTACAACAGCTTCAAGAAAACCCAAACCAACCAAAGCTCTCCTCAAAAACGCGGTGTCTGCACTCGTGTGGGTACCATGACTCCGAAAAAGCCAAACTCCGCGCTGCGTAAATACGCTCGTGTGCGTTTGACCAACGGTATTGAGGTTACAGCTTACATTGGTGGTATTGGCCACAACCTGCAAGAACACAGCGTGGTGCTGGTTCGCGGCGGCCGTGTAAAAGACCTGCCGGGGGTTCGTTACCACATCGTCCGCGGTGCGCTTGACACTGCCGGTGTGAACAACCGCAAGCAAGGTCGTTCCAAATACGGTACCAAACGTCCGAAACCGGGCCAAGCTGCAGCGAAAAAATAACAACCATCGCCTACGTGAAACGGCGTGAGAAAAATATAAAACAGAAGGAGGGAATACGATGCCTCGTAAAGGTCCTGTAGCCCGTCGTGACGTGCTGCCTGATCCGATCTACAACAGCAAGCTGGTTACCCGACTGATCAACAAGCTGATGTACGACGGCAAGCGCGGTGTTGCGCAAAACATCCTGTACAATGCATTCAAGATTGTTGAGGAGCGTACCGGCCGCAACCCGATGGAAGTATTCGAAGAAGCGCTGAAAAACATCATGCCCGTACTGGAAGTGAAAGCTCGCCGTGTCGGCGGTGCCAACTACCAAGTACCGGTTGAGGTGAAGCCGGAGCGCCGTACCACACTCGGTCTGCGCTGGCTGGTAAACTACGCGCGTACCCGTGGTGAGAAAACCATGGAGCAGCGTCTCGCGGCGGAAATCATCGACGCGGCTAACAACACTGGTGCAGCAGTGAAAAAGCGTGAGGACACGCACAAGATGGCTGAAGCAAACAAAGCGTTTGCACACTATCGCTGGTAGTATCCAAAGCGGGTGTCCGCTTTGGATACCCGTATATTCTCACACTCGAGTATGGAAGGAGCATACCACATGGCTCGCGAGTTCTCTCTGCCGAATACGCGAAACATCGGTATCATGGCTCACATCGATGCCGGTAAGACGACCACTACCGAGCGTATTCTGTTCTACACCGGTCGCGTTCACAAGATTGGTGAAGTGCACGAAGGCGCTGCCACCATGGACTGGATGGAACAAGAGCAAGAGCGCGGTATCACCATCACTTCGGCTGCTACCACTGCTCAATGGAAAGGCCATCGAATCAACATCATCGATACGCCTGGCCACGTAGACTTCACTGTTGAAGTTGAGCGCTCCCTGCGCGTACTCGACGGTGCCGTTACCGTCTTTGACGCAAAGGGTGGCGTTGAGCCGCAGACCGAAACCGTATGGCGTCAAGCTGACCGCTACGGCGTACCGCGTATCTGCTACGTCAACAAAATGGACATCATTGGCGCCAACTTCGACATGTGCGTCGAGCAAATCCGTACGCGCCTCGGTGCGAATCCCGTACCGATTCAATACCCGATCGGCGCAGAGGACAAGTTTGTCGGCATGGTAGACCTGATCGAGATGAAAGCGATCATCTACACCGACGACCTGGGCAAAACCTCTGACGCTACCGAAATCCCGGCCGAACTGAAAGACAAGTGCGAAGAGCTGCGTCTGCAACTGGTCGAAGCGGCTGCGGAACAAGACGAAGAGCTGATGATGAAATACCTGGAAGGCGAAGAGCTGACCAACGACGAAATTCGTGCGGCTCTGCGCAAAGGCACCATCGAGTGCAAAATCACTCCGGTGCTGTGCGGTTCTTCCTACCGCAACAAAGGGGTTCAGCCGATGCTGGACGCGGTAGTAGCCTACCTGCCGTCTCCGGTTGATATCCCGGCGATCAAAGGCGTTCTGCCCGATTCCAATGAAGAAGTGACCCGTCCGGCTGACGACAATGGTCCGTTCGCCGCTCTGGCGTTCAAGATCATGACCGACCCGTACGTGGGTAAACTGACCTTCTTCCGCGTGTACTCCGGTGTGCTGAACTCCGGTTCCTACGTGCTCAACTCCACCAAGGGCAAGCGCGAGCGCATCGGCCGCATCCTGCAGATGCACGCAAACCACCGCGAGGAAATCTCTCAGGTTTACTCCGGTGATATCGCCGCTGCCGTTGGTCTGAAAGACACGACGACCGGCGACACGCTCTGCGACGAAAAGGCACCGGTTATCCTGGAGTCCATGACCTTCCCAGAGCCGGTTATCTCCGTTGCGATCGAGCCGAAGTCCAAGGCAGACCAGGACAAAATGGGTATGGCTCTCGCCAAACTGGCCGAGGAAGACCCGACCTTCAAAACCTATACAAACGAAGAAACCGGTCAAACGATTATTTCCGGTATGGGTGAGCTCCACCTGGAGATCATCGTCGACCGCCTGAAGCGCGAATTCAAAGTGGATGCGAACGTAGGTGCACCTCAGGTTGCTTACCGCGAAACCTTCCGCGGTACCGCGAAGGTGGAAGGGAAATTCGTTCGCCAGTCCGGTGGCCGCGGTCAATACGGTCACGTTTGGGTGGAATTCTCTCCGCTCGAGCCGGGCAAAGGCTTTGAATTCGAGAACAAGATCGTCGGTGGCGTAGTGCCGAAGGAATATATTCCGGCGGTACAAGCAGGTATCGAAGAAGCGATGAAAAACGGTGTTCTCGCCGGCTTCCCGCTCGTCGATATCAAAGCGACGCTGTTTGACGGTAGCTACCACGACGTCGACTCCTCCGAGATGGCGTTCAAAGTGGCTGGTTCTCTCGCGCTGAAAGAAGCGGCGAAGAAATGTAACGCGGTTCTGCTGGAGCCGATCATGAAAGTGGAAGTAACCGTACCGGAAGAGTACATGGGTGACGTAATGGGTGACCTGAACTCCCGCCGCGGCCGCATCGAAGGTATGGAAGCTCGCGCAAACGCGCAAGTCATCCGCGCCATGGTGCCGCTGTCCGAGATGTTCGGCTACTCCACCGTACTGCGTTCCCGTACGCAAGGCCGCGGTACTTACTCCATGGTGATCGACCACTACGAAGAAGTACCGAAGTTCATTGCCGATGAAATCATCAAGAAGTCCAAAGGTGAATAATCGGCTGGACTGACTTTATCTTGAAACGAGAAAGGTTTACAATATTGAGGGGACATCCGTTGATAGGGTAAACCTTTCTTCACCCTATAAAACCCTTATCATTTAAGGAGGCTTCAACTCTCATGGCAAAAGAAAAGTTCGAACGTACGAAACCGCACGTTAACATTGGTACGATCGGTCACGTTGACCACGGTAAAACCACGCTGACTGCTGCCATCACCACCGTTCTGGCTCAACAAGGTAAAGCCAAAGCGATGGCGTACGACAGCATCGACGCTGCTCCGGAAGAAAAAGAGCGCGGTATCACCATCAACACCGCTCACGTTGAGTATGAAACGGAAAACCGTCACTATGCTCACGTTGACTGCCCGGGCCACGCCGACTACGTGAAAAACATGATTACCGGTGCCGCTCAAATGGACGGCGCAATCCTGGTTGTGTCCGCTGCTGACGGTCCGATGCCGCAAACTCGCGAGCACATCCTGCTGTCCCGCCAAGTAGGCGTTCCGTACATCGTCGTATTCATGAACAAATGCGACATGGTTGACGACGAAGAGCTGCTGGAACTGGTTGAAATGGAAATTCGCGACCTGCTCTCCCAATACGAGTTCCCGGGCGACGAAATTCCGGTTATCAAAGGTTCCGCGAAAGAAGCTCTGGACAACCCGACTGGCGAATGGGCTAAGAAAATCATCGAACTGATGGATGCAGTTGACAACTACATCCCGACTCCGGAACGCGCTACCGACAAACCGTTCCTGATGCCGGTAGAGGACGTATTCACCATTACCGGTCGTGGTACCGTTGCTACCGGTCGCGTAGAGCGCGGTACTGTTAAAGTGGGTGACCAAGTAGAAATCGTGGGTCTGGCTGAAGAAACCAAGTCCACTACCGTAACCGGCGTGGAAATGTTCCGCAAGCTGCTGGATCAAGCTGAAGCGGGTGACAACATCGGTGCCCTGCTGCGCGGTGTTGAGCGTAAAGACATCGAGCGCGGCCAAGTTCTGGCTAAGCCGGGTTCCGTTACTCCGCACACCAAATTCAAAGCGGAAGTATACGTTCTGTCCAAAGAAGAGGGCGGCCGTCACACTCCGTTCTTCTCCAACTACCGTCCGCAATTCTACTTCCGCACCACTGACGTTACCGGTATCATCCAACTGCCGGAAGGCGTTGAAATGGTAATGCCGGGCGACAACACCGAGTTCACCGTTGAACTGATCGCACCGGTTGCGATGGAGCAAGGTACTCGCTTCGCTATCCGCGAAGGTGGCCGTACCGTTGGTGCTGGCGTAGTATCCTCCATCATCGAGTAATCGCATTACGATCAAACCCGACAGTGTTGGCTGTCGGGTTTTTTTGTATTTGACAGTTGATGTCTCTTTTGCATCGCATCGATCAAAACATCGAATAAATCGTGCGGTCTGCCTGTGCTACAATGAGGAAATCAGAAGCAACCTCAAGGGGAAGAAGGGCATGGGATGGGAAGAAATGAACGCTGGTTGTACCTCATACTGGCCGGTGTCGTCACGTTATGGGGGCTGAATGTGGTAATGGTGAAGTATTTGACGACGTTTCCACCCCTGTACGTGGCAGCGATTCGGATGACGGTGGCGGGCGTCTGCCTGAGCCCGATTCTGTGGACCTACAGGCGCCAATTGAAGCTGAACGCGATCGACTGGCTGCTGCTCGCCGGAGTGGGCGCAAGTTCGATCGCCCTGCACCAGATTACGCTTGCCGCTGGTGTGCAGTATACGTCCGCCGGCAATGCTTCGCTGATTCTGGGGTTGAATCCGCTGGCCACGGCGCTGCTGGCGAGGGTGTTTCTCGGGGAAGCGATGTCCTGGCGAAAAGCGGAGGGAATCGCAGTCGGGTTCAGCGGCGTTCTGGTCGTCGTGTTGACCCAGCATGGGGCGATTGCCGTGAACGGTTGGGGAGACGTCATCATGTTTGCCTCCATGCTCATGTACGTCACGGGAGGTCTGCTGATCCGCAAGCTGACGACGCGCGGGGTGCCGGTGCTGCTGGTGACCGCCGTCTCGCAGATGTTTGGTGTCGTCTTTCTCTGGGGGGCAGCCCTCTATGCGGAGCCGATCAGCTACTATGTGTCGCTGGAAGTCACACCGTTTCAATGGCTGGTGATTCTGGTGTCCGGCTGTCTGGCCACGGCTCTCGGATCGGTGGGGTGGAATTACGGCATCCGTCACCTGGGGGCCAGCCGCACGGCGGTCTTTCTCAACGGCATGCCGCTTGCCAGCCTCTTTTTTGCTGCGCTGTTTTTGAACGAGAGGCTTCAACTGCTGCATCTGTTCGCTTTGGTGATGATCGTGACAGGGGTCTATCTCGGCTCCCGGCAGGTGTCGAAGCGGCAGCTCTGGGGGGCGGCGAACAAACAAACCTGAACCGGATATGACGACAAAAGCGCAGGAGCAGCTCCTACGCTTTTTCTTCGTCCGGTTCCCATTGATTGACCATATGGTACGCCGTCAGTCTGAGGCGTTCGAATATGTGCCGGCGCACGTCTCCTTCCAGGCCGGTGCGGTCCATCGCTTCGCTCATGCAGGCGAGCCACGCCTCCGCCCGCTTCGGCGTAACGGGAAAGCGCATGTGGCGGGCACGCAGCATCGGATGGCCGTATCGGTCGCTGTACAGCGTCGGGCCGCCGAGAAACTGGGTCAGGAACAGATACTGCCGTTCCTTGACCTCGGTAAAGTCTTCCGGAAACAGGGGAGCCAGATCGGGATGCTCCTTGACCAGGTCGTAAAACGTATCCACCAGGCGGGCCAGCGTTTCCGCTCCGCCGATCAATTCATAGGGTGTCTTCAGGGGTTGGGACATCGGGTAACCTCCTTCGCGTGCCGCTTTTCGGATGGCAGGTACACACAAGCGTGTACCTTCTTTAGTATAGCGCGTTTCCTCTATTATATATAGGGCGGAACATGCCGGATGCCATTGCCAGCCGATCCCGCTTGCGTTCACACGGGGAAATTGGGTAAGATGGTCAAAGTGAGTCGATCTCCGGGCTCATGTTGTACGAGAACGCACCGGCGCGCAAGTGGGCAGCGGGACGGAGGAAAGCAGGAAAATCCCTTGTGCGGCAAGAAAAAACTTGCGTTGCCCAGTGCATTTTAGTACAATATTGAATGTTGGTCATGGACTTGCGATGATGTGGGAGGTTGCTGACACACCCGGCCCCTTTGCCATGACCGGGGTGCAGGATATTTCCACGGAGAAATGTCCGTTTATAAAATGGGCGAAAAAGGAGGGACTAAAATGGCAAAACAAAAGATTCGTATTCGTTTAAAGGCGTACGATCACAAAATCCTCGATCAGTCTGCTGAGAAAATCGTAGACACCGCGAAGCGTTCCGGTGCCAGCGTATCCGGTCCGATTCCGCTTCCGACGGAAAAAGCGGTTTACACGATTCTCCGCGCTGTTCACAAGTACAAGGACTCTCGTGAACAGTTCGAAATGCGTACGCACAAGCGTTTGATCGACATTTTGAACCCGACGCCGCAAACGGTTGACGCTCTGATGCGTCTGGATCTGCCGTCCGGTGTGGACATCGAGATCAAACTGTAAGCTTGTAAAAGTGATACACGCGCGGGCGTTGTCTTAACGAACGCGATATACCAAGTCTTCAAACCCCGTAAACGGCACCCCTGCGCATCGGCAGGGACTTGATACAACACGAATGTTTTTTGGAGATAAGTACAGGAGGTGGCACACATGACCAAAGGAATCTTAGGGAAAAAACTTGGCATGACGCAAGTTTTTAGTCCGAACGGAGCAGCCATCGCTGTTACGGTTATCGAAGCTGGTCCTTGCGTCGTTCTGCAAAAGAAGGATCAAGAGAACGATGGCTATGAAGCGATCCAACTCGGCTTCGAAGACAAGAAAGAACAGCGTGCAAACAAACCGGAAAAAGGACACGCAGCGAAAGCAAACACTGCACCTAAGCGCTTCATTCGCGAAATTCGCGGAGTAAACCTCGCAGATTACGAGGTTGGTCAAGAACTGAAAGCTGACATTTTTGCCGAAGGAGAATTCGTAGACGTTGCCGGAGTAACCAAGGGGAAAGGTTTCCAAGGTGCCATCAAGCGCCACAACCAAGCCCGCGGTCCGATGGCTCACGGTTCCCGTTACCATCGCGGACCTGGTTCTCTCGGTGCGATCGCTCCGAACCGCGTATTCAAGGGTCAAACCCTGCCGGGTCAAATGGGTGGCGACAACGTAACCATCCAAAACCTGGAGATCATCAAGGTAGATGCGGATCGCAACCTGATTCTGGTAAAAGGCTCCGTGCCTGGCCCGAAAAACAGCTACGTTGTAGTATCCACGGCAGTCAAGAAGAACAAGTAAGGAAAGGAGGAACTGACATGCCAAAAGTAGCTCTTTACAACCAAGCCGGTTCTCAAGTGGGCGAAATCGAGCTGGCTGACAGCGTATTCGGCATCGAACCCAACAACGCTGTGCTCTTCGACGCAATCGTGATGCAGCAAGCTTCCCAACGTCAGGGCACTCACGATGTAAAGAACCGTTCTGAAGTAAGTGGTGGTGGCCGCAAACCGTGGCGCCAAAAAGGTACGGGTCGTGCCCGCCAAGGTTCCATTCGCGCTCCGCAATGGAAAGGCGGCGGTGTCGTATTTGGTCCGACTCCGCGTAAATACGGATACAAACTGAACCGCAAAGTTCGTCGTCTGGCGCTGAAATCCGCGCTGTCCGCGAAAGTGCAAAACAACGAACTGCTGGTTCTGGACGCGCTGAATATCCCGGCTCCGAAAACCAAGGATATGAAGGCTGTCCTGAACAACCTGAAAGTAGATCGCAAAGTGCTGATCGTAACGTCCGAATTCGATCAAAACGTAGCGCTCTCTTCCCGCAACATCCCGGGTGCGAAGTTCGTAGATGCTGCCGGCATTAACGTTCTCGACCTGGTGGCGCACGACAAAGTAATCGTAACGAAAGATGCGGTTGCGAAAGTAGAGGAGGTGCTCGCCTAATGAAGAGCCTTCACGACATCATCAAGCGCCCTGTCATTACGGAGCGCACCACTGACATGATGGCAGAGAAGAAGTACGTGTTTGAAGTACCTCTCAAAGCGAACAAAACCGAGATCAAGCAAGCGGTTGAGAAAGTGTTCGGCGTGAAAGTGGCGGCAGTCAACACCATGCGTGTTCCTGCGAAACCGAAGCGCTACGGCAAATACTCCGGTTACACCTCCGAGTGGAAAAAGGCGATCGTTAAGCTGACTGAAGACAGCAAAGAGCTGACGTTCTACGAAGGTGTATAACCCCGACGGCTACAGAAAAGGAGGGAATTTACATGGGTATCAAAAAGTTTAAACCGACTTCTCCTGGTCGTCGCCAAATGACGGTTTCTACTTTCGAGGAGATCACCAAGTCGACTCCTGAAAAATCCCTGTTGGCGCCCCTGACCAAAAAAGCAGGCCGCAACAACCAAGGGAAAATCACCGTTCGTCATCAAGGTGGCGGTCATAAACGCAAATATCGCATCATCGACTTCAAACGCAACAAAGACGGCATCGTAGGCCGCGTAGCTTCCATCGAGTACGACCCGAACCGTTCCGCCAACATCGCGCTGATCAACTACGTGGACGGCGAAAAGCGCTACATCATCGCGCCGCTGGGTCTGAAAGTAGGCGACGAGATCATCTCCGGTCCGAATGCCGACATCAAAATCGGTAACGCTCTGCCGCTGGAAAACATCCCGGTTGGTACGACGATCCACAACATCGAGCTGAAACCTGGCAAAGGCGGCCAACTGGTTCGCGCAGCCGGCGCATCCGCTCAACTGCTCGGCCGTGACGGCGATTTCGTTATCGTACGTCTCTCTTCCGGTGAGACTCGCCGCATTCACAACAACTGCCGCGCAACCATCGGTCAAGTCGGCAACCTCGACCACGAGCTGATCAACATCGGTAAAGCAGGTCGTTCCCGCTGGCTGGGTATCCGTCCGACTGTTCGCGGTAGCGTAATGAACCCGAACGATCACCCGCACGGTGGTGGTGAAGGCCGTGCTCCGATCGGTCGCAAAGCGCCTGTTACACCTTGGGGTAAACCTACTCTGGGTCTCAAAACCCGTAAGAAGAAAAACAAATCCGATCAGTACATTATTCGCCGCCGCAAGAAGTAAGGCCGGCTTTAGACAATTAACCGAACGCCTTTGGCGAAGGGAGGTTCACTTATGGGACGCAGCTTGAAGAAAGGTCCTTTCGTGGATGACCACTTGATGAAAAAAGTTGTTGAGCTGAACGAAAAAAACGAGAAGCGCGTGATTAAAACCTGGTCTCGCCGTTCGACCATCTTCCCGGAATTCGTCGGACACACGTTTGCCGTGTACGATGGCCGCAAGCATGTACCGGTATACGTAACGGAAGACATGGTTGGTCATAAACTGGGTGAATTTGCACCAACTCGTACCTTCAAGGGTCACGTCGACAACGACAAGAAATCCAAGAAGCGCTAATTTTCTCTTGACAGAGAGGAGGTACAAAGATGGAAGCTAAAGCAGTTGCTCGCTATATTCGCATCGCTCCTCGTAAAGTTCGCCTGGTGGTTGACTTGATTCGAGGCAAGCAGGTGGGTGAAGCGCTGGCGATCCTGAAGCACACGCCGAAAGCGGCTTCTCCCGTTGTTGAGAAACTCCTGAAATCGGCTATCGCTAACGCTGAGCACAACTACGAGATGGATCCGAACAACCTCGTGGTGAGCAAAATCTTCGTCGACCAAGGTCCGACGCTGAAGCGTTTCCGTCCGCGCGCTATGGGTCGCGCTAGCCGCATCCATAAACGCACCAGCCACATCACCGTGGTATTAAACGAGAAATAAGGAGGGATTACGTGTGGGTCAAAAGGTAAGCCCGGTTGGTCTTCGCATTGGCATTATCCGCGACTGGGAGTCCAAATGGTACGCTGACAAGGACTTCGCTACGCTCTTGCACGAAGACCTGAAAATCCGCAAATTCATCAAAGGGCGTCTGAAAGATGCTGCTGTATCCACCATTGAAATCGAACGCGCAGCGAACCGCGTGAACGTAACGATTCACACCGCTAAGCCTGGTATGGTAATCGGTAAGGGCGGTGCAGAAGTTGAGGTTCTGCGCAAATCGCTGACGGAGCTGACCGGCAAGCGCGTTCACATCAACATCAACGAAGTGAAAAAACCGGATCTGGATGCTACCCTGGTAGCTGAAAATATCGCTCGTCAACTGGAAAACCGCATTTCTTTCCGTCGTGCGCAAAAGCAAGCCATCTCCCGTACCATGCGTGCAGGCGCGAAAGGGATCAAAACACTGGTCAGCGGTCGTCTCGGCGGTGCTGACATCGCACGTTCCGAAGGTTACAGCGAAGGTACGGTTCCGCTTCACACGCTGCGCGCTGACATCGACTACGGCACGGCTGAAGCTCACACCACCTATGGTCGTATCGGCGTAAAAGTGTGGATCTACCGCGGAGAAGTCCTTCCGACGAAAAAGAACGTCGCTACTGAGGAAGGAGGCAAGTAATCATGTTGATGCCGAAACGCGTGAAACACCGCAAACAACATCGTGGCAAAATGCACGGTAACGCAAAAGGCGGCACCACTGTTGCATTCGGTGAATACGGTCTGCAAGCACTGGAGCCGGCATGGGTGACCAACCGTCAAATCGAGGCTGCCCGTATTGCGATGACCCGTTACATCCGCCGTGGCGGTAAAGTATGGATCAAAATCTTCCCTGACAAGCCAGTTACGCAAAAGCCGCTGGAAGTACGGATGGGTTCCGGTAAAGGTTCTCCTGAGCACTGGGTAGCGGTAGTGAAGCCTGGCAAGATCATGTTCGAACTTGCCGGCGTACCTGAAGAAACCGCTCGCGAAGCTATGCGCTTGGCCATGCACAAACTGCCGATCAAGTGCAAGTTCGTGAAGCGTGAAGAAGTGGGTGGTGACGCACATGAAGGCTAATGAGTTCCGCAATTTGACCACTGCCGAGATCGAACAAAACATCGCCTCTTTGAAAGAAGAGTTGTTCAACCTTCGTTTCCAGTTGGCTACCGGTCAACTCGAAAACACGGCTCGCATCAAGCAAGTACGTAAGGATATCGCACGTGCGAAAACCATCCTGCGCCAAAGAGAATTGGGGATCGGCTAATTAAAGGAAGGAGGTTGGAACAATGACCGCACAACGCAATATGCGTAGAACGATGGTAGGTCGTGTCGTTTCCGACAAAATGGACAAAACCATTGTGGTTTTGGTTGAGACCTACAAAAAGCACCCGCTGTACGGCAAGCGCGTGAAGTACTCCAAGAAGTTCAAGGCTCACGACGAGAACAACACGGCAAAAGTGGGCGACATCGTGGAAATCATGGAAACTCGTCCGCTGTCCAAAGACAAGCGCTTCCGCTTGGTACGCATCGTCGAAGAGGCAGTAATCGTATAAGCTAGATTTTCGGGTAAACACATCCGAAAGGAGGAACAGTAAATGATCCAAACTCAGACGAGATTGGCTGTTGCTGACAACTCCGGTGCAAAAGAACTTATGTGCATCAAGGTTCTGGGTGGTTCCGGTCGCAAAACGGCGAACATCGGTGACGTAATCGTGTGCTCCGTTAAATCCGCAACACCCGGCGGCGTTGTCAAGAAAGGTCAAGTAGTAAAAGCGGTTGTGGTACGCAGCGTACGTGGCGTTCGCCGCCCGGACGGTTCCTACATCCGTTTTGACGAAAACGCAGCGGTTATCATCCGTGAAGACAAATCTCCTCGCGGTACCCGTATCTTTGGACCGGTGGCTCGTGAACTCCGCGAGAAAGATTTCATGAAGATCATCTCTCTGGCTCCAGAGGTTATCTAATCTGTACGGAAATACTCAGGTAGTTTGTTCGATAGGAGGTGCACCAAGCGATGCACGTAAAGAAAGGCGACACTGTCATCGTAATTGCGGGCAAAGACAAAGGCAAAAAAGGTCGCGTTCTCGCTGCATATCCGAAGAAAGAGCGCGTTCTGGTTGAAGGTATCAACCTTGTGAAAAAACACACCCGTCCGTCTCAAACCAATCCGCAAGGCGGCATTGTAACTCAAGAAGCTCCGATTCACGTTTCCAACGTATCCTTGATCGATCCGAAGACCGGCAAACCTACTCGCATCGGTTACAAGGTACTGGAAAACGGTAAAAAAGTTCGGTACGCGAAAAAATCTGGCGAAGTTATCGACAAGTAGTCAGATCGGAAAGGAGGATGTCCTAGATGGCAGCAAGATTGAAAGAAAAATACCTGAAAGAAATCGTGCCTAGCCTGATGAGCAAGTTTAACTACTCTTCCATCATGCAGGTTCCGAAAGTGGAAAAAGTAATCATCAACATGGGCGTGGGTGAAGCGGTAGGCAACGCCAAAGCGCTGGATTCCGCAGTGGAAGATCTGCAAACCATCGCTGGCCAAAAGCCGGTCGTAACCCGTGCGAAAAAATCCATCGCTGGTTTCAAACTGCGTGAAGGCATGGCAATCGGCGCGAAAGTAACCCTGCGCGGCGAACGCATGTATCACTTCCTCGACAAACTGATGAACGTTGCGCTTCCGCGCGTGCGCGACTTCCGCGGCGTTTCTTCCAAGGCGTTTGACGGTCGCGGCAACTACACGCTCGGTCTGAAGGAACAACTGATCTTCCCGGAGATCGAGTACGATAAGATCGACAAGGTTCGCGGTATGGACATCGTCATCGTCACTTCCGCAAAAACGGATGAAGAGGCACGTGAACTGCTGACTCAAATGGGTATGCCATTCCGTAAATAAACCCCATCGTAAGGAGGGAAGAATGTGGCAAAGAAATCGATGATCGTCAAGCAACAACGGAAACCGAAATTTGCGGTTCGCGCTTACACCCGCTGCGAGCGCTGCGGCCGTCCTCACTCCGTGTTGCGTAAATTCAAGCTCTGCCGTATTTGCTTCCGTGAACTTGCTTATAAAGGCCAAATCCCTGGCGTGAAAAAAGCAAGCTGGTAATTTGAAACGGGAAGGAGGTTCTCTCTCATGGTTATGACTGATCCAATCGCAGATATGC
The DNA here is from genome assembly GCF_001673705.2 of Brevibacillus sp. WF146. Lineage (NCBI taxonomy): Bacteria > Bacillati > Bacillota > Bacilli > Caryophanales > Paenibacillaceae > Brevibacillus > Brevibacillus sp. WF146. The sequence goes on along the minus strand of NZ_CP109943.1, from coordinate 34,884 downwards.
TTACCCGCATTCGCAATGCCAACATGGTTCGCCACGAGAAAGTGGAAATTCCGGCGTCCACCATCAAGAAGGAAATCGCTCGCATCCTGAAGGAAGAAGGTTTCATTCGCGATGCGGAATTCGTGGAAGACAACAAACAAGGGATTATCCGTGTGTTCCTGAAATACGGCCCGAACAACGAGCGCGTTATCACCGGTCTGAAGCGTATCTCCAAACCGGGTCTGCGCGTGTACGCGAAAAGCACCGAGATCCCGAAAGTTCTCGGCGGTCTGGGCATTGCCCTGATCTCCACGTCTGCCGGCGTGATGACCGACAAACAAGCACGCCAAGCACACGTGGGCGGCGAGGTTCTCGCTTACGTTTGGTAATTACAGATTGAAAAGCACAGGAGGTGCACCACATGTCTCGTGTCGGTAAAAAACCGATCGTGGTCCCTGCAGGCGTTACCCTCACTCTGAACGGTACCGAGCTGACGGTAAAGGGCCCTAAGGGTACACTTGTTCGTAAATTCCATCCGGATATGAAAATTAACATCAACGATAACGAGGTTATCGTTGAACGTCCTAGCGACAACAAACTGCACCGTTCCCTGCACGGTACGACCCGTGCACTGATCGCCAACATGGTAACGGGCGTATCCGAAGGCTTCTCCCGTACGCTGGAGCTGGTGGGTGTCGGTTACCGTGCCGCCAAGTCCGGCAAGGGCGTAACGCTTTCTCTCGGTTTCTCCCATCCGGTAGAGATCACTCCTGAAGAGGGGATCGAAATCGAAGTACCGAACCAAACCACGCTGGTGGTAAAAGGCATCGACAAGGAGCGCGTAGGCCAAGTTGCTGCCGAAATCCGCTCGATCCGCAAACCTGAACCGTACAAAGGCAAAGGGATCAAGTACAGCGATGAAGTGGTTCGCCGCAAAGAAGGCAAAAAGGGTAAATAAGCTTCGTAGTTTCATGAGAAGGGAGGCCGCGTAATGTTTACGAAACCTGATAAAAACAAAGCTCGGAAAAAACGTCATCTGCGTATCCGCAAGCGCGTCGTAGGTTCTGCCGCACGTCCGCGTCTGAACGTATTCCGTTCTTCCAAGCACATCTATGCTCAACTGATTGACGATGTGGCCGGCCACACACTGGCAGCCGCATCCTCGCTGGATAAAGAGCTGGGCCTGAAAAACGGCGCAAACGTGGAAGCCGCTGCAGCAGTTGGCGCGCTGATCGCAAAACGCGCGAAGGAAAAAGGCCTGACCGAAGTGGTCTTTGACCGTGGCGGTTACATCTATCATGGACGCATCAAAGCACTGGCAGAAGCAGCTCGCGAAGCTGGCCTGCAATTCTAACAACAAGGAGGGTAAGGAATGCGTATCGACCCTAGCAAATTAGAGCTGGAAGAAAAAGTAGTCGCCGTTAACCGCGTTGCGAAAACGGTTAAGGGTGGCCGTCGCATGAGCTTCAGCGCCCTGGTTGTTGTCGGCGACCGCAACGGTCATGTAGGCGCCGGTATGGGGAAAGCGCAGGAAGTTCCGGACGCCATTCGCAAGGCGATTGAAGACGCTAAGAAAAAACTGATCCGCGTACCGCTGAAAGGAACGACGATTCCGCACGAAGTCCTGTGCCATTTCGGCTCCGGCAAAGTGCTGATCAAGCCGGCTTCCGAAGGTACCGGTGTCATCGCCGGCGGTCCTGTCCGCGCGGTACTGGAGCTTGCTGGTGTAGGCGACGTATTGAGCAAGTCTCTCGGTTCCAACAACCCCATCAACATGGTCAACGCTACGCTGGAAGGCCTCAGCCGCCTGAAAACAGCGGAAGAAGTCGCGAAACTGCGCGGTAAGACTGTTGACGAGTTGCTGGGTTAATAAGGAGGGAATGAACATGGCAAAACTGCAAATCACCCTCAAGCGCAGTCTGATCGGCCGCACCGTCGATCAAAAGGATACCGTCAAAGCACTGGGTCTCCGTAAAATTCACCAAACCGTTGTGAAAGAAGACAATCCGGCAATCCGCGGGATGATCTTCAAAGTGAAGCACCTGGTTGAAGTAAAAGAAGTAGAAGCGTAATCACCATTTCCATAAGGTTAGGAGGTGCAAGGAATGAAATTGCATGAACTGAAACCTGCAGAAGGATCCCGTCACACTCGTAAGCGCGTCGGTCGCGGTATCGGTAGCGGTACCGGCAAAACCGCCGGCAAAGGTCACAAAGGTCAAAACGCCCGTTCCGGCGGCGGTGTTCGCCCTGGTTTCGAGGGTGGTCAAAACCCGCTGTACCGTCGTCTGCCTAAGCGCGGTTTCACCAACATCTCTCGCAAGGAATACGCGATTGTGAGCCTGGACGCGCTGAACCGTTTTGAAGAAGGCACCGTGGTGACGCCTGAACTGCTGAAAGAAACCGGCGTTATTTCCGCTCTGCGTGACGGTGTAAAAGTTCTTGCCAACGGCGAACTGAACGTGAAGCTGACCGTAAAAGCTCACAAGTTCTCCGCTGCTGCTGCTGAGAAGATCGCTCAAGTCGGTGGAACAGCCGAGGTGATCTAATGTTAGCCTCGCTCACTAACATTTTTAAGATAGGCGACCTGCGTCGTAAGGTTTTGTTTACACTGATGATGCTGGTCGTCTTCCGAATCGGGAGCTTCGTCCCTGTCCCCAACGTGAATGTCGAGTTGTTTCAGCAGAACACGAACCATCTGCTGGGGTTGTTGAACACCTTCTCCGGCGGGGCGCTGCAAAACTTCTCGATTTTTGCGATGGGGATCATGCCGTACATCACGGCATCGATCATCATGCAGCTCCTGTCCATGGATGTGGTGCCGAAGTTTACGCAGTGGGCCCGTGAAGGGGAAGTGGGACGCCGCAAGATCGCGACGGTGACCCGTTACTTCACGGTGGTCCTCGCCCTCATCCAGTCGGTGGGGATGACTATCGGCTTCAACAACATGGCGCCTGGTTTGCTGAAAGACACGTCCATTGGCAGTTACGCATTGATTGCCATCACCCTTACAGCAGGGACCTCGTTCCTGATGTGGATGGGCGAACAAATTACGGAGAAAGGGATCGGCAACGGGATTTCGATTATCATCGTGGCCGGGATCGTGGCCAACATCCCGACCGGCATCGCGACGATTTACACGTCCCAGTTCAGCGATCCGAGCCAGAATTTGTTCTTCAGTATCGTGAAGGTACTGCTCATTCTGCTGGTGATCATCGCCATTATTGTCGGGGTCATTTTCATGCAGCAAGGTGTGCGCAAGATTCCGGTACAGTACGCCAAACGCGTGGTTGGCCGCAAAATGTACGGTGGTCAATCCACGCACATCCCGCTGAAGATTAACTCGGCGGGTGTGATTCCGGTCATCTTCGCCGTCTCGCTGGTGATTTTCCCCTCAACCATTGCACAGTTCTGGGTGGATCCATCCGGAACGGGAATCGCCAACTGGATTTACACGCATTTCCAACCCAGCGCACCGTTTGGGATGACGCTTTACGCGTTCTTGATTATCGGGTTCACCTACTTCTACACCTTTGTACAGATCAACCCTGTACAACTGGCGGAGAACATGAAGAAAAATGGCGGTTACATTCCTGGTATCCGACCCGGTAAAAACACCGAGGTGTACATTACCCGTACGTTGAACCGTCTGACACTGGCGGGCGCTCTGTTCCTGATGGTAATTTCCATCATGCCATTCTTCTTCAGCAAGCTGGCGAACCTGCCGCAGTCGATTTACATCGGCGGTACGTCGCTTTTGATCGTGATCGGGGTTGCGCTCGATACGATGAAGCAGATCGAAAGCCAGATGATCAAGCGCCACTACCAAGGGTTCATCAAGTAACCGAGGTGTTGAAAAGCTTTCTTCAGCCGACCGGAGGCTGCGCGATGCGCGGTGAAGCTTTTCGCACGGGACGGAGGGAATGGACGTGAATATAATTTTGATGGGTTTGCCTGGGGCCGGCAAAGGTACGCAGGCGGAACGAATCGTAAAAGAGTTTGACATCCCGCACATCTCGACTGGCGACATGTTCCGGGCAGCGGTCAAAAACGAGACGCCGCTCGGACTTGAAGCCAAGTCCTACATGGATAAAGGGCTGCTCGTCCCCGATGAGATCGTCATCGGGATCGTGCGGGAGCGCCTGGCGATGGATGATTGCGCAAAGGGATTCCTGCTCGACGGGTTTCCGCGCACGGTGCCGCAGGCGGAGGCATTGACGGCTACCTTGAAGGAGCTGGGCCGCGAGATCGACCATGTGATCAATATCAACGTTCGCCGGGAGTTCCTGATCGAACGTCTGACCGGTCGCTGGATCTGCCCGATTTGCGGAGCGAGCTACCACACGCTGTTCAATCCGCCGAAAGAGGAAGGCGTGTGCGACAAGGATGGCGGCAAGCTGTTCCAGCGCGATGACGACAAGCCGGAAGTGGTGGCGCAGCGCCTCGATGTCAACATCGCCCAAGCACAACCGCTCATCGACTACTACGCTGAGCAAGGCCTCCTGCGAAACATCAATGGTGAACAGGATATCCAGGTCGTATTCGCGGAAATCACGTCTGTGTTGCGAGGGTAAGGGAGCATGATCATCCTGAAGTCGAAAGCAGAGCTTGAGGTTATGCGCGAAGCTGGTCGGATCGTCGCACTCACCCATCAAGAGCTTGCCAAGGCCATCAAGCCTGGCGTGACGACAAAGCAACTGGACGAACTCGCCGAAACCTTTATCCGCAGCATGGGAGCCATTCCATCGTTCAAAGGCTACGGTGGCTTTCCAGGAAGTATCTGTACTTCAGTCAATGAAGAACTCGTACACGGGATCCCAGGAAAACGGACGTTGCAAGAAGGAGACATCATCAGCATCGACATCGGTGCCCAGTTCCAAGGGTATCATGGAGACTCCGCTTGGACGTATCCGGTCGGCAACATTTCGGAAGAAGATCAGCGTTTGCTGCGAGTGACGGAAGAGTCGCTGTACAAGGGGCTGGAGAAAGCCATGCCCGGTGCGCGGCTGTCTGACATTTCCCACGCGATTCAGATCCACGCAGAGGCTGCCGGCTTCACGCTCGTTCGCGAGTATGTGGGGCATGGGATCGGGCAAAACTTGCACGAAGACCCCCAGGTTCCCAACTACGGCCCGCCTGGACGCGGTCCACGGTTGAAACCGGGAATGGTGTTGGCAGTCGAACCAATGGTCAATGCCGGCGAACGTTATGTCCGCACTTTGGAGGACAATTGGACGGTTGTGACAGTGGATCGAAAAAAATGTGCTCATTTTGAACACACCATCGCGATTACGGAAGAGGGCTATGAGATTTTAACGCGGGCGTAGCCGAAGCCCCGGGTTCGCTTCGGAATTGTCGTCCAACGTGTCGACGTTAAGTTCGTTGTGTGAGCCAAACGCAAAACTCATGGTCTGACTGAAGACAGAGGAAAGGAGAGCTTGCCATGGCAAAAGACGATGTGATTGAAGTGGAAGGTACGGTAATCGAGCCTTTGCCGAATGCGATGTTTCGGGTAGAATTAGAGAATGGGCACAAGGTGCTCGCTCACGTCTCCGGAAAGATCCGCATGCACTTTATCCGCATTCTGCCTGGGGATAAGGTAACGGTTGAGCTGTCGCCGTACGACTTGACACGCGGACGCATTACGTACCGCTACAAATAAGCGAAACCCCTAGAAGAGGGAGGCAAGAACCATGAAAGTGAGACCTTCGGTTAAACCGATTTGCGAAAAGTGCAAGGTTATCCGTCGGAAAGGTAACGTAATGGTTATTTGTGAAAATCCTAAGCATAAGCAAAAACAAGGGTAATCAAGGAGGTGCTTTTGACACATGGCACGTATTGCAGGCGTTGACTTGCCTCGCGAAAAGCGCGTGGAAATCGCTCTTACCTACATCTTTGGTATCGGCCGTCCCACGTCCCAAAAAATTCTGTCCGCTACCGGCGTAAATCCGGATACTCGCGTTCGTGACCTGACAGAAGAAGAAGTCAGCAAACTGCGCGATTACATCGACAAAAACCTGAAGGTGGAAGGCGATCTTCGTCGTGAGATCTCCCTGAACATCAAGCGTCTGATGGAAATCGGCTGCTACCGCGGCATCCGTCACCGCCGTGGCCTGCCGGTTCGCGGTCAACGCACGAAAACCAACGCTCGTACGCGCAAAGGCCCGCGCCGTACTGTAGCGAACAAGAAGAAGTAAAGGAGGGTAATTGGACATGGCGAAAAGAAAACAAGCGACTGCTACTCGTACCCGTCGTCGTGATCGCAAAAACGTGGAAGTCGGCGTAGCTCACATCCGCTCCACGTTTAACAACACGATCGTAACCATCACTGATCCGCACGGCAACGCAATTTCCTGGTCCAGTGCAGGTGCCCTCGGCTTCAAGGGCTCCCGCAAGAGCACGCCGTTCGCTGCGCAAATGGCTGCCGAAGCCGCTGCGCGCGTGGCAATGGAACATGGCATGCGTTCTTGCGAAGTGCTGGTAAAAGGACCGGGCGCTGGCCGTGAAGCCGCGATCCGTTCCCTGCAAGCAGCAGGTCTGGAAGTAAACATGATCAAAGACGTGACGCCGATTCCGCACAACGGTTGCCGTCCGCCAAAACGTCGCCGCGTGTAACGGGTTTATATCGTTCAGAACATGTCCATACTAGAATGGTAAATTCTGATTCAATAGCTTGTCATGCACGCAAACGGTAAACCGCCGGGGAAATTCCTGAGTGGGCTGAATCGGCCCACCCAAGAATTTCGACGTTTTGAAGGAGGGTTTGTTTAATGATAGAAATAGAAAAACCGAAAATCGAGGTTGTGGAAGTAAGCGACGACAACTCGTACGGGAAGTTCGTTGTTGAACCTCTGGAGCGCGGATACGGCACCACTCTTGGCAACTCGCTGAGACGGATTCTCCTCTCGTCTTTGCCAGGCGCGGCAGTGCGCACCGTTCAAATTGACGGGGTCCTTCACGAGTTCTCTACGGTTGAAGGCGTTGTGGAAGATGTGACGGAAATCATCCTGAACATCAAGGGCCTGGCGCTGAAGATTCATTCCGATGAAGAAAAAGTCATCGAGATTGACGCAGAGGGCGAAGGCGTCGTCAAGGCGGGAGATATCCGCGCCGACAGCGATGTGGAGATCTTGAACCCTGATCTTCATATCGCAACGTTAGCAAATGGCGGTCGTCTGCACATTCGTATGACAGCTGGACGTGGACGTGGATATGTTCAAGCAGATGGTAACAAATCGGAAGACCAACCGATCGGTGTGATTCCGATTGATTCGATTTATACGCCGATCAAGCGCGTCAACTATCAAGTGGAAAATACCCGTGTCGGGCAAATGACCAACTATGACAAGTTGACGCTTGAAGTATGGACCAACGGCAGCATCAGTCCGGAAGAAGCCGTTAGTCTCGGCGCCAAAATCATGACAGAGCATCTCAACCTGTTTGTCGGCCTGACGGATGAGGCGAAAGATGCGGAAATCATGGTGGAAAAAGAAGAGGACAAGAAAGAGAAAGTGCTCGAGATGACCATCGAAGAGCTCGATCTCTCTGTCCGTTCCTACAACTGCTTGAAGCGTGCCGGTATCAATACCGTGCAAGAGCTGACGCAGAAGACCGAAGAGGACATGATGAAAGTGCGCAACTTGGGCCGCAAATCCCTGGAAGAAGTGCAGGAAAAGCTGGCTGAGTTGGGCTTGTCCCTGCGCAGCGACGACTAGGGAAGGCTGACAGCGCCTGGACTCCGTCCTCACGGAACATTCCCTCCGGAGAGGGGATTTCAGATCTGGCTTCGCTCCAGCCATGGCTGAGCGGTGCCAGCGTGAAAAAGGAGGTAAGAACATGGCATACCGTAAATTGGGTCGTCGTAGCGCGGCGCGCAAAGCGCTGTTCCGCGACTTGGTAACCGACCTGATCATCAACGAGCGCATTGAAACCACCGAGATGAAGGCAAAAGAACTGCGCTCCATCGCTGAACAAATGATTACGCTGGCCAAGCGCGGTGACCTGCATGCTCGCCGTCAAGTCGCTGCTTTCGTTCGCAAGGAAGTGGCGAATGAAGAAGGCCGCGATGCGGTTCAAAAGCTGTTCGATGAGATCGCGCCTCGTTACAAAGAGCGCAACGGCGGTTACACCCGTATCCTGAAGACAGGTCCTCGCCGCGGCGACGCAGCACCGATGGCGTACATCGAATTAGTGTAATAGCACACGCAGATTGTGAAAAAGGGTGGGGACAGACTCTGGTCTTAGGCTGGACTCTGATTCATGCCCTTTTTTCTTTGTTCAAATCCCTGTCCAAGGCTGGGAGGATGTGAGCGCCTCATGAAGGAGGAACAACTGCTGGCTTTCCAGGGCGTCTCTTTTGCCTACGAGGGCGAGGGAGGGGCGGCCGTACCGGTGCTGAACGGGATCGACTTGGAGATTGCCAAAGGAACCTTTGTCTCCATCCTCGGTCCCAACGGATCGGGCAAGTCGACGCTGGCCAAACTGTCGAACGGCCTGCTGCTCCCGAACGAGGGAGCCGTCATCGTCAGCGGCATGGACACCAGGAACGGCGAGCTGCTCTGGGAAGTGCGCCGCCACGTCGGCATGGTGTTTCAAAATCCGGACAATCAGATCGTGGGGGCCACTGTGGAGGACGATGTGGCATTCGGCCTGGAGAACATGGGCGTGCCGCCGGACGAGATGCGCCGCCGTGTGGACGAAGCGCTGGCGGCCGTCGGGATGGAGCGCCACCTGCACGACCAACCCCACCACCTGTCGGGCGGTCAGAAGCAGCGCGTGGCGATCGCCGGCATCATGGCGATGCGCCCATCCGTGCTCATTCTGGACGAGGCGACAGCGATGCTGGATCCCCAGGGACGGCGTGACGTGTTGGCGTTGGCCCGCCGGCTCAACCGGGAAGAGGGAATCACGGTGGTGAATATCACCCATTTTCCCGAAGAAGCCGTCTTTTCCGATCGGGTCATCGTCATGAGCGGCGGGCGGATCGAGCTGGACGGTTCCCCTTCCGAGGTGTTTGCCCGGCCGGAGCGCCTGCAGGAACTGGGCCTGGACGTGCCGTTTGCCGTCCGGCTTCGCCGCGCGCTGGCGGACGAGGGAGTACAGCTTCCGTTTGTACTGCACCAAGAGGAGCTGGTGGAGCACTTATGCAGATTACTTTTGACCAGGTAAGCCACATCTACGGCAGAGGAACGCCGTTTGAACGGACGGCGCTGCGCGACGTCTCGCTGACCATTCCGGCGGGCTCGTTTGTGGGCATCATCGGCCAAACGGGATCGGGCAAGTCCACGCTGATCCAGCACCTCAACGGTCTGCTGCAGCCGACGTCGGGTACGATCACCCTGGGGGACGTAAAGGTGACCCCGCGGGAAAAAATGCCCCATGCCCGCCGGCGCGACATCGGCCTCGTCTTTCAGTACCCGGAACACCAGTTGTTTGAAGAGACGGTCGCCAAGGATGTGGCGTTTGGGCCGCTCAACTTTGACATGCCGCCGGAGATGGCGGAGGTTCGGGTCCGGGAGGCGCTCGAGATCGTCGGCCTTGACTATGAAGCGGTCAAGGACCGCTCCCCGTTTCATCTGAGCGGCGGGCAGATGCGGCGCGTGGCGATTGCCGGCGTATTGGCGATGCAGCCCAAGGTGCTGATTTTGGACGAACCGACGGCAGGGCTTGATCCCGCCGGACGCAAGGCGATTTTGGAAGCCATTTACCGGATTCATCGCGAACAGCGGCTCACCACCGTGCTGGTCACGCACAGCATGGAAGAAGCGGCCCGCTACGCCGACCGGCTGATTGTCATGGCACAGGGACGGGCGGTGCTGGAAGGCAGCCCGGATGAGGTGTTCGCGCACGCCGACCGACTGCGGGAGCTGGCGCTGGACGTGCCGGAGACAGTGGCGCTGGTCACGCAATTGAATCAACGGCTGCCGGAAACGGAACGGCTGCCTTCGTCCCTGTATCGGGAAGAAGCGCTGATCGAACATCTGTTGGCGCGGCTGTCCGTGGCAAAGGAGCGATAGGCCATGCTGCAGCACATTGCGATCGGCCAGTACGTGCCGGGACAATCGTTTCTCCACCAGACCGATCCCCGCAGCAAACTGCTGTTTGTCATCCTGTTCGCCGCGCTTGTCTTTTGGGCCAACAACGCGGCCACCTATGCCGTCCTGGTGGGTTTCATGCTGGCAGGCATCCTGTTGTCCCGCCTGTCGCTGTCGTACATTTTGAAAAGCCTGCGCCCTGTCTGGCTGCTGATCCTCTTTACCGTGGTCCTGCACCTCGTGATCACCAAGGGGGGAGAGGTCTACTTCCGCTGGGGATGGCTGAGCGTGGAGGAAATGGGGGTCCGCCAGGCGGTGTTCATCTCGCTCCGCCTGACGCTGCTCGTGCTGATCAGCTCCCTCTTGACGCTGACGACGTCCCCGATTGACCTGACGGAAGGATTGGAGAGGCTGCTCGGTCCCACCGGCCGGATCGGCGTTCCCGTGCACGAGATCGCCCTGATGATGTCGATCGCGCTTCGCTTCATCCCCACGCTGATGGAGGAGACGGACAAGATCATCAAGGCGCAGACGGCCCGGGGGGCCAATTTGACCGAGGGCAGCCTCGTCCGCCGCGCCCGCAGTCTGATGCCGATCGTCATTCCGCTGTTTGTCGGCGCATTCCGCCGGGCAGAAGAGCTGGCTTTGGCGATGGAGGCGCGCGGCTATCGCGGGGGAGTGGGGCGCACGCGTCTGCGCAGGCTGAAGTGGAGCTGGCGGGACGGCTGCGTGGCCGCGGCGGCTTGTGCACTTACGTTTGTGATAGGATGGTGGCGCACATGAGGCGTTTGAAGTGCGTCGTGGCCTACGACGGCACGGATTACAGCGGGTTTCAGGTACAGCCCGATCAGATTACGGTTCAGGGCGAGATCGAAGCCGCGCTGCGGCGGATCACCGGAGAGGAGATCCAGATTGTCGGTTCCGGCCGGACCGACGCCGGCGTCCACGCCCGCGGCCAGGTTTTCCACTTCGATACCGCCAGCGGCATTCCGATCGACAAGTGGGCGTTTGTGCTGAACAATCAGCTCCCCGATTCCATCGTCATCCGCTCGGTGGAGGAGGCGGATCCGGCGTTTCACGCCCGTTTCGACGTCAAGGTCAAGGAGTACCGCTACTGCATCGACAACGGACCGGTCCCCGACGTCTTCCGCCATCGCTACGCCGACCATATCCGCCACCCGCTCGATCTGGAGGCGATGCGGTGTGCTGCCGCTCACCTGATCGGCGAGCACGACTTCACGTCGTTTTGTTCGGCCAAAACCTTTGTCGAGGACAAGGTGCGGACTGTGTACGACCTGCGCGTGGAGCGGACGGGCAGCGAGATTTGGGTCGTCTGCCGGGGCAACGGGTTTTTGTACAACATGGTGCGGATCATCGTCGGCACCCTGGTGGAAGTGGGCCAGGGCAAGCGCCACCCGGACGAGGTAAAGGAGATTCTGCGGGCGAGGGACCGGGAACAGGCCGGAAAAACGGCGCCCGCGAAAGGGCTGACGATGTGGGAGGTCATCTATTGACGCTCGGCGACCGGCTCAAGACCGGACAGTCCTTTTTCCAGCCGTTGGGGAGGAAGTCGGCTCTTGACTCAGCCTCTCCGATGTAGTACGATATTCCTTGGTATTTTCATACCCCGCTAGCCCCACTCTAGCCCCGGGATTGAAAAACAAGAACGTGGTTTCAATGAAACACCTGGAGAAGTTGCTCACCCGTTACAGGCAGCATTCTCCACTTCATGATTTCCATGATTCCAGATGGAACGGTAACAATTTAGGAGGGACAAACATGCGTACCACATATATGGCGAAACCGCTCGAAGTCGAGCGCAAATGGTACATCGTTGACGCAGAAGGTCAAACGCTCGGGCGTCTGGCTAGCGAAGTCGCTTCCATTCTGCGCGGCAAATACAAACCGGAATTCACCCCGCACGTTGACACCGGCGATTTCGTAATCGTGATCAACGCGGACAAAGTAAAACTGACCGGGAAAAAACTGCAGGACAAAATCTACTACTCCCACTCCCTCTACCCGGGTGGTCTGAAAAAGACGACAGCAGGCGACATGCTGAAAAACAAACCTGTAAAAATGTTTGAACTGGCTGTAAAAGGCATGCTGCCGAAAAACAGCCTGGGACGTCAAATCTTCACCAAGCTGAAAGTATATGCTGGTCCGGAACATCCGCACGCAGCACAAAAACCGGAAGTTTGGCAAATCCGCGGATAAGGTAAAGGGAGGAAAGACTCGTGGCACAAGTACAATACTACGGTACAGGTCGTCGTAAGCACTCCGTAGCACGCGTTCGCCTGGTTCCTGGCGAAGGTCGCATTGTGATCAACAAGCGTGACATGGATAACTACTTTGGGTTGGAAACCCTGAAACTGATTGTGAAACAACCGCTCGTACTGACCGAAACGCTGGGTCGCTACGATGTATTGGTCAACGTCAAAGGTGGCGGTACCACCGGTCAAGCTGGTGCCATCCGTCACGGTGTGGCTCGTGCGCTGCTGAAAGCAGATCCGGAACTGCGCGGCGCCCTGAAACGCGCCGGCTTCCTGACTCGCGATCCGCGCATGAAAGAGCGTAAAAAATACGGTCTCAAAGCAGCTCGCCGCGCTCCGCAATTCTCCAAGCGCTAATCGGCTGTTCGATGCAAAACCCCTTGTCTGGCTTACAGACAGGGGTTTTTGTTTTTCCCGCGAGCCGTCATAATTGTCCGGTTTTGTCCATATGATGGGAAAGAGAATGGGACAAAGGGGACGGTGCAAGGTGGCTCGAAAAGTAGTCGGCTGGGTGCTAGCCTTCTTTTTGCTGCTGGTGTTGTTCACCTACGAAGCGCCGGAACGCTCCTCCTGGACGGCCTGGTCGCTGCCGCTGGCCGGTACGGTGATCGCCATTGATCCGGGGCACGGCGGGCCGGACGGCGGGGCCGTTTCCGCGGACGGCACGGTCGTGGAAAAAGAGGTGACCCTGGCCATCAGCATGTATTTGCGCGATTTCCTGCAGCAGTCGGGAGCTTACGTGATCATGACCCGGGAGGAAGACAAGGACCTCGCTTCCCCGGAGGTGCAGAAGCTGCGGCAGCGCAAGTCGGAAGACATTCGCAACCGGGTCAAGCTGGTCAACGACAACACGCCCGATTTTCTCGTCAGCATTCACGTCAATGCCATTCCCTCGCCGCGGTGGTCCGGCGCGCAGACCTTCTACTATCCGGCCTACAAGAAGAGCGCGGAAATGTCCTACCTGATCCAGAACGAAATCAAGCGGGTGCTGAACAACACCGATCGCCTGCCGCTCAAGACGGATGACGTCTTTCTGATCCGCGAAGTGAGCTGCCCGGCCGTGCTGGTGGAGGTGGGCTTTGCCAGCAACCCGGAGGAGGCGAAACGGCTCCGTTCCGTCGAGTATCAGAAAGCGCTGGCCAACGCCATTTACCAGGGCATTTTGCGCCATTATTCGGGCGAAAAGGTGCCAAACCTGCCGTAAGCGCGCCTGCAAACGTGTCCAGCCCTTTTGGATATGCTATAATGGACGCGCGTACGACTGTAGGACAAATGGCTGAGACACGTTTGACAAATATTGATGCCTGGGGTGGACGATATGTTGACGAAAGAACAAGTGCTGGAAGCGCTGCGTGACGTAAAAGACCCGGAAATTAACCGCAGCCTGGTGGAATTAAACATGATTCGCGACATCCGCATCGACGGAGAAACAGTCAGCCTGACCGTCGTGCTGACGATTACCGGCTGTCCGCTGAAGGCGAAGATCGAGCAGGACGTCATCGACGCGCTCAAGCAATTGGGGGCCAAAGAGGTACGCCTCCAATTTGGAGCGATGACAGACGAGGAGCGGGCCGCCCTAAGCGCCCAATTGCGCGGGGGGCAGACACCGGCTGCTCCTGCGGGACAAGCGCCGCTGTTGAACCCGATTCTGGCCAAAGACTCCCACACCACCTTTATCGCCATCACCTCCGGAAAAGGCGGCGTCGGCAAGTCCACCGTCACCGTCAATCTGGCCGTCTCGCTGGCCCGCATGGGAAAACGCGTCGGCATTATCGACGCAGACATTTACGGGTTCAGCGTACCGGACATGATGAACATCGAACAGCGTCCGACGGTGATCGGCGAAACGATTTTGCCGGTGGAACAATTCGGCGTGAAAGTGATGTCCATGGGCTTTTTCGTGGAGGACAACTCGCCGGTGATCTGGCGCGGTCCGATGCTGGGCAAGATGCTGCGCAACTTCTTTACGGAAGTGCACTGGGGCGATGATCTCGACTATTTGCTGCTCGACCTGCCGCCGGGAACGGGGGACATGGCCCTGGACGTGCACACGATGATTCCGCAGAGCAAGGAAATCATTGTGACGACGCCGCACCCGACAGCCTCGTTTGTAGCCGCCCGGGCGGGGGCGATGGCCAAGCGGACCGGACACGAGATCCTCGGGGTCGTGGAAAACATGGCCTGGTACGAGGCGAAGGATGGCTCCAAGGAGTACGTGTTTGGCAAAGGAGGCGGGGCGAAACTGGCCGAGGTGCTCAGCACCGAGCTGCTGGCCCAGATTCCGCTCGGTCAGCCGGACAACCATCCGGCCGAGCCGGACTATTCGCCGTCCGTCTACCGGGCCGATTCGCCGATCGGCAAGCTGTATCTGGATATGGCCAAGCGCGTCGCCGAAAAGTGCGAAGCAGCCATCGGCCAATAAGCGAAAAACAAAAAGGTGGGCTCTTGATGGGAGCTCACCTTTCTCTTTAGGATTGGCTGTTTCCGCCGCCTTCCCCGCTGCCGCTTTTTTTCTTGCCTTTTTTCATGGTTTTCGGCTTCATCATGTCTTCCGTGGCCTTGGTCATCAACGTCATCATCTCGGCCTGGAACAGGGGGCTTTGCATCGCTTCCTTCATGATTTGCATGGTTTGTTTCCGGTAGGCGGAGCTTCTCATCAGTTCCATCATATTTTTTTCAAACTCCGGGTCCCGCATGATGCTGATCATCATTTTCTGGTACTCGGGATCCTTCATCAGGTCTTTCATCAGCGCCTTGTGCTCGTTCTTCATCGATTTGGCCAGCGTGCTGGTGAATTTCGGGTCCTTGAACGCTTCTTTGATTTGCGGATTGTCCGGCTTGGAAATGCTCTGGATCAGCGCGGTACGTACCGTGGACTCGTCCATGATGAGGCTTCGCTTGAACGATTCGTCCTTCATCATGTTGATTACGGATTTTTTGGCTTCGTCCGTCTTCAAAATGTCCAGGACCATGTCCTTCATGCTTCTATAATCAGGGTGTGTCGTGTTCTGAGCTGTTCCGCCGACGCCGCAGCTTGTCATGACCAGGCTGACCGCCAGCAACAACCAAAACGATACGGTTCGCTTCCTCATGGGCGGTGACCTCCTTTACCCGGCTACCTTTAACGTGCACCGATTGTTTTGTTCTTACGCTAGTATTTTCTTGCACGGGTTGGTACAATCATTATCGATGTGGATAGGAGGGACGTACGGTGAGTCTGCGCAAGTACGGCTGGCTGTTTTTTACCACCCTGCTGCTTGGCGGGTTGGGCGGGATTCTGGTCGGCATGATTTTCGCATCGGACAAATTGCTGGAAGGCGGCATGGCCAATTTTTTTATGGGCACGTTCATGCAAATGCTGTATGGGATGACCATCAGCATTGTGGCGCAAATGGGTTTTTTTGCCTACATGACGATCAATTACCTTGCGCGGGGGCTGTTCAAAAACCCCTCGTTGTGGAAGAGCATCCAGGTATTTTTGGTGTTGTTTGTATTTTTTGACATGGTGTACCTGCGTTACACCCTGTTGGGCGAAGACGGCTCCGTCTGGCCGTTTTTCGTGGAGCCGATCCTGCTCCTGCTGGTCGCCGTGGTCACCGCCTACGGGAAAGCGCGCCTGACCAACCAGACGGCATGGGTGCCCACGCTGTTTTTCATGTTCGTGTTTTCGGCCATCGAATGGATTCCCGCGTTGAAACAATACAACGTGCACGCCACCTTGTCGATGCTGGTGCCGCTCTTGTTTTGCAACGTCTGGCAAGTCATGCATTTGCATCGTCTGGTCAAACGGGAAAGCTGACCGCTGTCAACGGTCAGCTTTTTTCGCTTACTTGACTTCCTGGCTTTGTACCTGGGAACCGGCAATCAGTTCCGAGACGGTGACGAACTCGTAGCCATCGGCCCGCAGCTTGTCGATAATCTGGGGCAGGGCGAGGTGGGTCTGCTTGCATGAATCACTGGCGTGGAGCAGCACGATGTCGCCCGGATGGGCTTTGGACAGGACGTTGTTTACAATCGTGTCGACGCCGGGATTGATCCAGTCCTTGGAGTCGGTGTCCCACTGGATGACCGTGTAGCCCATTTCATCGGCAATCCGCAGCACGCGCTTGTCGAAGTCTCCGTTCGGCATGCGGATCAGCTTGGGCTTTTTCCCCGTCAGTTCGGTCAGAATCGTGTGGGCCCTGCCGATCTGGGCGCGAATTTCCTCGTCCGTATATTTGCTGTAATAGTCGTGTTTATGCCCATGGGAACCGATTTCAAATCCGTCGTCGACGATCCGCTTGACGATCTCCGGATGACGCTGGCTCCAGGGGGAAGACAGGAAAAAGGTCGCTTTGTTTACCTTTTTTTCCTTCAGGATGTCCAAAATGGGCACGGCTCTCGTCTCTCCCCAGCTAATGTCGAAGGTCAGGGCGATTTTTTTCTCGTTGGTATCCACCTTGTAAATGGCTTGGGGAGCTTTGCTGCTGTCCGAGATGACGGTGATGGCGTCCCGTTCGGCATAGGCGATGCCAGCCGCCATCAGGAGAGCGGTGAGGATGATCAGCACCTGTTTCAAGCGTTGCGCGCTCAAGACGAACATGAATTTCATGACGGCACCTCCTTTGTCCCCTTACAGTTTATGCCGGATTGAGGAGGATATTCTTTGTCCGGGTGGGTATTGTTGCGGTACAATGCATATAGTGTACTAACCAGGCTGTAAAGGAGCGTACTTCATGAACACTCGGTTTCGACGCCTGTGGACGGACAACAAGTGGTACATTGTGACCGCCTGCCTGCTGTTTTTGGGTGGAGCCATGGTCG
Organism: Brevibacillus sp. WF146; assembly: GCF_001673705.2. Classification (NCBI taxonomy): domain Bacteria; kingdom Bacillati; phylum Bacillota; class Bacilli; order Caryophanales; family Paenibacillaceae; genus Brevibacillus; species Brevibacillus sp. WF146. Next base: position 17,798 of record NZ_CP109943.1, on the reverse strand, counting down.
GCTTTCTGCAGTCCCATGCCGTGCACGATATGGTCAGCGGCCTGATGGACGAATTGAAGGACATGACCCAGCGCATCAGGGATAGCGGCCAAGGGGTGACGGCTTTGTTTTGGGCGATCTTTGTCAACAACGTCACCAGTTCGCTGATGATGATGGCGTTGGGGCTGTTTTTTGCCGTTTTCCCCGTGATCGGGATGGTGGCCAACGGCGTGCTGTTCGGCTATATCCTGGCGCAGTACAGCGCGGCGGGAATAAGCCCGTGGCTCATCTTCGCGGTCGGCATTTTGCCGCATGGCAT
>NZ_CP109943.1:0-12500 GCF_001673705.2 Brevibacillus sp. WF146 | reverse complement strand
GAAATCATAATACCTGTGAAGATGCAGGTTACCCGCGACAAGACGGAAAGACCCCATGGAGCTTTACTGTAGCCTGATATTGGACTTTGGTACGATCTGTACAGAATAGGTGGGAGCCTGAGAAGCCGGTGCGCCAGCATCGGTGGAGGCGCCGTTGGGATACCACCCTGATCGTATCGGAGTTCTAACCCGCGGCCCTGATCGGGTCGGGGAACAGTGTCAGGTGGGCAGTTTGACTGGGGCGGTCGCCTCCTAAAAGGTAACGGAGGCGCCCAAAGGTTCCCTCAGAATGGTCGGAAATCATTCGTAGAGTGTAAAGGCAGAAGGGAGCTTGACTGCGAGACCTACAAGTCGAGCAGGGACGAAAGTCGGGCTTAGTGATCCGGTGGTTCCGCATGGAAGGGCCATCGCTCAACGGATAAAAGCTACCCTGGGGATAACAGGCTTATCTCCCCCAAGAGTCCACATCGACGGGGAGGTTTGGCACCTCGATGTCGGCTCATCGCATCCTGGGGCTGAAGTAGGTCCCAAGGGTTGGGCTGTTCGCCCATTAAAGCGGTACGCGAGCTGGGTTCAGAACGTCGTGAGACAGTTCGGTCCCTATCTGTCGCGGGCGCAGGAAGTTTGAGGAGAGCTGTCCTTAGTACGAGAGGACCGGGATGGACGCACCGCTGGTGCACCAGTTGTTCCGCCAGGAGCACAGCTGGGTAGCTATGTGCGGACGGGATAAGCGCTGAAAGCATCTAAGCGTGAAGCCCCCTCCAAGATGAGACTTCCCACAGCGTCAAGCTGGTAAGACCCCTCAAAGACGATGAGGTTGATAGGTTCGGTGTGGAAGCGCGGCAACGCGTGGAGCTGACGAATACTAATCGGTCGAGGACTTATCCACTCCATGATCCTTTGCCAACCATGCGTATCCAGTTTTGAAGGCGCGAAGTCTTCAACGTTCCTCGGTAGCTCAGTCGGTAGAGCAATCGGCTGTTAACCGATCGGTCGGGGGTTCGAGTCCCTCCCGAGGAGCCATTCATCTGCTCCTGTAGCTCAGTCGGTAGAGCGTTTCCATGGTAAGGAAGAGGTCGCAGGTTCGATTCCTGTCGGGAGCACCATTACCTTTGGCCCGTTGGTGAAGTGGTTTAACACAGCAGCCTTTCACGCTGTCATTCAGGGGTTCGAATCCCCTACGGGTCACCATGTAATGAAGTGGGTCCCTGCAAAGGAAACGGAATGTGCTTCCAAGCATACCGTGACTTTGTGGGGTGTTGTGGAGGCTTAGCTCAGCTGGGAGAGCATCTGCCTTACAAGCAGAGGGTCGGCGGTTCGATCCCGTCAGCCTCCACCATTCCATTCGTACCACTTCGTTGGTAGGAATTTGGGGAGATAGCGAAGTGGCTAAACGCGGCAGACTGTAAATCTGCTCCCTCTGGGTTCGGCGGTTCGAATCCGTCTCTCCCCACCATTTCCATTATCCATTGGGGTATCGCCAAGCGGTAAGGCAACGGACTTCTAAGCCGTCGGTCGGGAGTTCGAATCTCTCCTGGGACGCCATCCGTTAAAAATCCCGTAATATCAACGTTTGTCAGCCGGGAATGAGTCCGGCAGGCCGAACGAAAGGTCAACGGTCTACGGTAGGCGTGCGGGGAGAAAGCGGGAACCGATCGCCAGAGAACGTTGACGCGTTAACGGTTAAACCTCCTGCGGATTCGTCAAAAACGAATCAACGGGAGGTTTTGTCGTGTCTACGGATAAACGTACAGGCCGGAAACTCATCCGCGGTCAACGGTCGACGACCGTAAACGAACGCGTGTCCTACGGCCTCGATGACGCATTCGAACTCTTTTATAACGTGAAGAAGGCGGAGGGCATGCGAGAACGCACGCTGGCCGATTATAAGGCCCACTGGCGCTATTTTCGCGCGTGGGTAGACGATAACTACCCCGGCGTAAAAATAAACGATATAACGCCGTCTATTGCGCGAGAGTACTACATCTACATGGCGGATGGGCGGACGAAGTACGAGGGCGTAGAGGGCCGCGAAATCGAAGGACAAGCTCTATCGCCGACGACCGTCGCAATCCGGTTGCGGACGTTGCGGACGATGTTCAACTTCTGGGCGCGCGAACGAATGATCGACATTAACCCGGTCGCTAATTTGAAGCCGCCGAAAGAGGACGAGGACGAAATCGAAGCGTTCACGGACGACCAACTCCGCCTCCTCTTGGCCGCGCCAGATACGCGGACGTTTGCGGGGTTTCGCGACAAAACGCTCATGATGCTCCTTGCAGATACGGGCCTTCGCATTAACGAGGCGCTCGCGTTAACGGCGGAACATATCGACGTGAAAGCGCGTTGCATCCACTTGCCGGCCGCGATGAACAAAAACCGCAAGCCGCGGATTGTGCCGGTATCTCACGAAGTCCTGCGCTTGTTGTTCGAGTTGATGACGGAGAACAAAACGTTCTTCCCGGACGCCGAACACATTTTCCTTACGGCATATGGCGAGCCTTTGACGGGCGATACCGTACGGAAGCGACTAACCCGATACGGGAAACAGGCGGGCATTGACGGGCAAGTCCGGGTGAGTCCGCACACATTCCGTCATTACTTCTGCAAAACGTATCTGCTTAACGGGGGCGACCTATTCACGCTACAACGAATCGTGGGCCACGCGGACATCTCAACAACGCGCAAATACGTACAAATGGACGACGAGAACATACGGGCGCAGCACGCGCAGTTTTCGCCGATCATGCGGCTTCGTGCCGGTAAACGACGCTAGTCCTTCGGGGCTGGCGTTATTTTTTTTGTCCGTAAGTTGTGCGAGATCGAGTTTCGTGCGTTTAACGGAGTAGACAGCGAAAAAAAAAATAATCGGGAGGTGTACAAAATCGAAGTTCGGTTGTTATTAGAGGGTAGAAAGCGAAAAAAAATGCGCGAGGTGATGTACCAATTTTGCTCACTATTGTGCTTATAAAAAGTAAAGAAACCGAAAAGCCCCTCAGGACAGCAGCCTGAGGAGCAGTTCGGCGAGGAGCACGACCCACCATGCTTCCTCGGCGCTGAGGTAAATCGTGATGTTGTAGGTGTTATTGCTGCGATGGTTCAGATCGCAGCCCTCCCTCCCTGTCGTTTTTAGCGCCAAAGCGCTAGGCGTCCGCATTGGCACGACAGAACACCCGAAGGGATTACCAAAATTTTACCACGCGGAGGTGATTTCCGTAAATGTCCGCTGAGCAAAACCTCGTTTCCGTCGAAACCCAGTCGGAATATTCCGTCACAACCGGCCGCCGTGAAACGCGCATCTTCGTAAAGATGTACGTCGAAGCCGCAAGCTCCGGGCTCATCGCGGACATGGGCGCGGAACGGTGGCAGACCCTTTGCGTTCTGGCCTCGTTCATGGACGCGAGTGGCGATTGCTACCCGTCGCAGGAACATATCGCGGCAAGGCTCGGCGTATCGCGCCAGGCGGCAGGAAAGCGGATCAAATCGCTACTCGCGTACAGATGGCGGGGGCGGCCCTTGGTGATCGCGACGAAAGCGCGAGAGGACGGGACACAGCGGTTTGAGAACACGAGGTACACGGTGCTTCCCGTCAGTCAGCTCGCGATATTCGACGGGGAGGCGGAGTCCATGTCCGCTGGAGCCGACACGGGTTGACCCGTATATGGCTCTACTTGACAGTAACTATATCCATCTTTAAACAAGAACCATCTTTTAACTAGATAAGAGATAGCGCTCAGGATTCGTTTCACTCATCCTTCGCGCAGTCTCTATCTATGTATAAACACACAGGCAATCCAACGCGACAAAGGGATCAAGTAACAGGGAGGATGACACATGAGTGTGTATAAGCCTGTTGTTCCAAAATGGGTCGCTGAAATCCTTGAGTTGGAAAAGAAATATAACAACATCCATTACCCATTTAAGTGTAGCGGTAAGACAAGAAAAGACTGGCAAGAGTGGAAACGTAGATACTCAAGGAAGTTAAAGTACGCGCGGTTAAATGGTTGGATCGTCAGTGAGGAGTTAGATAGTTGAACACACGCAACGCGAAGAAAGGATGGTAAAGATGAATGTGCAAGCAAGGCAATCGAACGAGACCGCCGCGCTCTCCAACGACTTGGCTGTTATCGCCGCCGAGATAAATGCCTACAAGCGAGTCGCGGGTGAAGCAATCTTTGAGATCGGGCGGCGACTGAAAGATGTTCGCGATGCTAAACTTGACAGTCAAGACCCGAGAGAGCGACTTATCGCGCAACAACGGGAGGAGGTAGGCGGGTGGATAAAGTGGCTAACTGAGCATGTAGAGTTTACGCGCCAGACAGCTACTAGGTTTATTCAAGCGTTCGAGCAGTTCGGTGATGGTACGCATGCGTACCACCTCCCTATGTATAAGATATTTGACCTAATTTCGATTGAGTGATTGTCCTCTAGATGAGGGCAATAGTCCTCATGGATTGACCGAACTTTGGACTGAATCATGACAAATGCCTCCTTTTTGTAGGTTTAGATACCTATTCTACGCGAGTAAATGTTTTCCTGTTGAAAGGAGCCCGATGCCCATGCCCTGCAAACTCTGCCTCGAACGCGGCAAGACTTGGAACGGAGACGACCCGCGCTGCGCCTTCGAAACCGGCGTATTTTCCCCGGACAACTGGAACTGCGCGACCATGAACGCCTTGCGTGACATCTCCCGCAAAATGCGGACGACCTACCGCGATGACATGGAGGCCGCCTCCATCGGATACGTCCCGTTCGAAGACGGCTATGTCGTTATGACGTGGTACAAGGATCGCGGACGCACCGGCAACGCATTCATCGCGTATGACGACGAACCCATACGCGAACTAACGGAAGCCGACGCGCTACTTGCGATCGAACAAAACCGCTGAAAGGAGCCGATACCTATGCGCATTCTCACCGGAACCTGGCGTCGCCTCACCCCGCGCACCAAGTTGCGTCTGCTCCACGCCTACGCCACGCAAACACATCGCCAGACGCGCTAGAACCGCCCTATAAGCCGCGTTTGCCTCGCGGGTATATTACGGGTACCATGCGCAAACCAAACGCTCTACGCGGCGTATAAACGGTCTCAGACGATAACTATACGAGGAGGTAACGTATGCTCACGATAAAACCCGGCGACCGCGTCCGCGTGCTGACGGGATGGTACGCGGGCCAGATCGGAAGGGTCTACGCGATTGGACGGCGCGACAACTATCCGATTCACGTCGAGTTCCCGAATAAGGACGTTAACGCCTATTACGAGGAGCAAGTCGAAAATGTTGACGAGGAGGTAACGATATGACAACGAAACCTAACGGAATCACACCGGAAGAACTCACCGCGATACGCGAGCGTGCGGAGAAGGCGACGCCGGGACCGTGGTTGTGGAGTGGCGCGAAAGTTCTTAACGGTAAGTACATGTTTGTTCCGCAAGGGTCATATCTCGCGGACACACTAATAACGTTCGGGGATACGTACGAAAATGGCGGGTATGACGCCGAGTTCATCGCCCACGCCCGCGAGGACATTCCGCGGTTGCTTGCGGAGATTGAGCGGTTACGTACCGCGTTAGAAGAGATCAATCGCGCGTGGTACGAGGATAGCACCGATTACGATTTTGCGATGAAAGTGCGGACGATACTCGATAAGAGCGGATTCCGAAAAGGAGAGTGACGCGGAATGAACACGGACAAAATCACGCAGTATCTCGAACAAATGGCGGCCAAACTCGGTGTCGCGGCGGAACACGTTTATGGCGTGCTCGTGCGGCAGCAGTTGGCGGAGGGTATCGTATGGGCGGTTGGATGCGCGGTCTATATCGGTTTTCTCGTATGGTTAGGGCGGAAGCTATACGCTAAGCAAGCGGAAATCCGAGAACGCAACGCGAGTAAATCGTACTTCAACAGGGAGGACGATATAAGCGAGGGGATTTTTGCTTACAACATGCTCGGGGGAATTTCCGGTGTGCTTGCGTTCGCACTTTTACTTTACGGGGTCATGCATGTCGTGAGCCCAGAGTATTACGCAATCCGTGAAATCATGGACGTTATCGGGGGTGCTACGCGATGAGCGAAACTAAACGTGACCTTAACGTCGACCTCGCGATATGCAACGCGGCAACTTCGGGGCCTTGGGCGGCCGATAAGGGATACGAGCAATCTGAACGAGGCAACTATGTATACAGCCAGGCGGATGGGTCCGTTGTCTGCGCGGAACAAGACGATACAGACTGCGTTCTGACTGACACGGACGCCCGTTTCATCGCCGAAGCCCGCACCGGATGGCCTCACGCGATTGAGCGGGCGCTGGCGGCGGAAAAACGTGTCGCGGAGTTGGAGGCGAGGTTGGCATGCATTGAGGAAAAACGCGCTAAGGCGCGAGAGCAATTCGAAGCTCTCCGGAAGAAATTACGTAAATGCTGCGTCTGTGGCCGTCCGTTCGTTGCGATCGATCCCGAAGAATTCGCGTGTAGTCCGTGGTGCGGCGAGCACTTGACAGAGGGGGCGACCGCCGATGACCAAACGGAATAACCGCCTCCCACCCGCCAAAGACTGGCGCGCCCGCCCGGTCGAAACGTGGAATACCGCCAGCTTCACGGAGTACCTCCGCGACCGCCACACGGAACTCTACGGTATCCCGTACGTTCCCGGTCGCGGCGGTTGGCGCGCGGAGCAGGGCATGATCAAGCGGATGATCGACGAGCACGGTCCGGAAGTCGTCCGGAGATTCATCGACGGGTGCTTCCGCGAGTACCGGCCGACTCGCGAGTACCCTGGCGTGAACTTTACGTTTATGTACACGTATATGCGCGGCAGGGTGCTGCCGAAGGTGCTGGCGGAGGCGAAGCGCGAGGTAAGGCGGGAACTGGCGGAGGCGTCGCGGCCAAGTTTCGAGGAGCTGGCGGAGTGGTTGTAAGATGCGAACAAACGGCGAACGTTCGACATGTGTTCGTATTTCATCCGGAAAATGTTCCGGAAGTGTTCCGTCTGTTATCGCGGTCGACAATTCGATTACGATATAAGCGTGTGATTTTCCCACGCTGACGTACATTACTCTTCGGAGGTGACGTCGTCATGCTCGAAGAAAATTAAAAATCAATGCCTAACTTTCGGACAAAAAGGTCAAATATTAGAGTGAGAAGGATGTGGAGGTGTCCGCTAATTGACGCAAACAAACGCGCATAACTGCATTCTCCGCGAACCCTGCCGGACGGCCACGGACCCCACCGTCTGCACCCGTTTATGCCCGCACTTCATCGCGCTCCACGGGGCGTCCGGCGCAGGTGGTAGAGTGAGCGCAGCGAACATACCGTCCGACTACCGCCATGTAACGGTAGCCACCTCGGTCGTGCGTGCAAGTCAACCGGAGGTGTATCGCTTACTGACCGAACGGATTCGCGGGAATCCGTCTTATATCGAGACATTCGAGCGTCAGTTCTCGGATGATCCCGCCGACCGGATCAAGTCGTTATACCTGTACTCGCGCGAGCCTGGTACCGGCAAAACAACGACGGCCGCCGCGATTGCGAACGCGTATCTCATCGCGCACTATATCGGCAGCCTTCAACGGAATAGGCGACCGCTGGAGCGACCGGTATACTTCCTCGATGTGAACGAGTGGCAGACGCTGTTCAACCGGTTCAATCGTCCGCGCGTGCCGGACCATATCGCAGGGCCAGCGTCGGCGGCGTATTATCGCGCGATGGAGGCGGCGATGAGCGCGCCGTTCGCGGTGCTGGACGATATCGGCGTGCGTGACGCGACTGACGCGTTTAGGGGCGATCTACACGCGATTATTAACGCGCGGGTGACGAACCGGCTGCCGACCGTGTATACGTCGAACGTGCCGATCGAGGAACTCGCGCAAGTGTTTGACGCGCGGCTGGCGGATCGGGTCCGGGATCAATGCGCGGTGGTTCCGTTCGTTGGCGAATCGAAAAGGGGGGTGCGGAGATGAGACCGAGGATAAAACGAAATGCGATTCGGTGCTTACATTGCGGGGATGTCATCGAATCGAAACACCGCCACGATTACGTGACTTGTTCTTGCGGAAAGGTCGCGGTGGACGGCGGGCTGGATTATGGTAAGCGTTCCTTTCCGAGCCACCCTGGCGAGGACCATTACGAGGACTTATCCGAATATGAGGAGGATTCGCGATGACCCAACCGAAGCGCACCCGTCAGCGCCGCCAAAAGCCGCAACTATCCGCGGAAGAGTACGCGTATTGTAAGGACGCTACCATTCGGTATGACCACGCGCTCGACGAACGGTTTGGATACGGCGAGTTTGACTGGGACCGATACGTGTTTCTAAACGGTAAACTGGCGGAATGGTACGAATTGCTGCATAAACGCGGAGGTGTGACGGAATGATCCGATGGTTCCTGACGAAGTACCACGCGTGGCAACTGCGTCGGTCCATCCGGTTGGAGGCGAAGGCTCGCCGGTTGTGGGATCGGCATTTCGCGGAGTGGTACGTGTTGCACAGGTAAAACAAATTTGTACTATTGCCAAAATAACCCGGTAGGTGTACAATCTACTTGTACCTAACGGGAACAAACGTTCGTGAAACGAGGTGACTGCGTGTGGCATATGGCGAGCAGCTTTTATCGAAGGTGATCGACGCGAACGACCCGGCCGCCCTAACCCGTTACGACATCCGCGAGGAACACTTTGGCACGGAGGCCGAGCGGAGGGCCTACCGGTTCATCCGCGACTATGCGGCAGCCAACGGAGGGGCCGCGCCGGATTACCGGACGGTGGCGGCAGAGGTCGCGGGCTTTACGTACATGCCGGAGGTTGCGGATTCGTTCGAGTGGCTGGCGCGCAAGGTGAAGGAAGACGCGGGCAAGCGGTCGCAATACGCGTTCTTTACCGGCCGCGAGTTCAACGAGAAATACGCGTCGCTCCCGCCGGAGAGGTTCGCGGAGTGGGTGACGGAGGAGCTCGGAAAGATAACGGACCGCACCCGCGTTCGGACGAAAGTGGGAACGGACCTCAAACGGGATACGGACGCATTTCTCGACGAGTACCGCAAGCGCAAAGAGGGGCGCTCGTTCAAGATTTGGCGCAGCAAGTTTCCGACGATCAACCGCGAGATTGGCGGGTACCTTTCCGGCAACCTCTATACGTGGTACGGGCGGTCGGGGCGCGGTAAATCGATCTTTACGATGGAGGAGGCGATCGAGGCCGCGTTCCAGGGGGCGACCGTTCTCATATGGGCGATAGAGATGTCGCGGTTCGAATGGATGGCGCGCGCCTACTCGTCGATTAGCGCTCGGCTTGGCGTCTGCAACGCGCAAATTGACGGCGTGGATTACGAGGCGGGCTTCGAGAACCGCGCGTTGCTGGCCGGTAAGCTGACGGAAGAGTTCGAACGCGGGTTTGAGGCGTTCCTAGCGCGACTTAACGACGTGGTGCCGGGTACGATTATCGTGCGCGCGGTCGATGATCCGGACTTTACTTCGCGGCGCGTCCGTGATCTGGAAGCGGACATTATCGCGACAAAGGCGGATGTGGTCGTGATCGACCCGTACTACTACCTGACGTACGAGGCGAACACGTCGAAAACGGCGGGCGGGACGCGGCGGAGACGTCGAAGAAGCTCCGGGCGTTGGCCGGACGTACGCAAACGGTGATTCACGGTATCACTCAGGCGGAGGAAGTCCGCGACGATAAAGATGACGAGGGGAATCGCGAGTTGCGGCCGCCGACGCGTGCTGAGTTGAAGAAGTCGAAGGCGTTCCTGGAGGATTCCGCGTTGACGCTCGGGATTGACACGCTGGACGGGATCGGCGTCATTCAACTGAACAAAGGGCGTAATGGAGGCGAGGGCGTCACGGTTGAGGTCGTGTATCTGCCGAATTATGGGATTGTGAAAGAGTTGGAGACGGGGGATGTGGCCGTTCAGCAATTCAAATCAGTTTTTTAGAAAAATCTTCTTGCAATACGAAATCGTATCTGGTAAATTTGAACTACGATACGAGATAGTATCGAAGATTTGAGGAATGGTAGGTAATTGAAATGGATTGCTTGAAAGAGGTACTAACCGCATCAGAGGTTGACCAACTGTGGAATAAGCCGCAAGGAACCACGAAGTTGAAATGCGTTCGCGGAGCCTTTACTGAAGAAGAGGCACGTAAATCAGGCGGCACATGGCTAGTCACTTATAGCGGCGCGGTTAGAGTCTTCGGCAACCCACCGGAAAGGAGTGATGAATCTGAAAGTAGACATCCGCGCTGAGCTCGAAGTCTTCCCGTGGAAGCGAGCTACCTGGACGCCGGACAAGTTAATCGCAGCCTCTCCGTTCCGCTACGACAGCACACCGTCCTTCTACGTCTGGCTCCACGATAACCCGGTAACTGGCGCGCGTGCAGGCGATTGGGGCGATTACGGCGCGGCCGATCCGGAATACCGACGCGGCGGCTTCGTCAAACTCCTCGCATTCCTCCGCAACGAAACGGAAGAGGAAACGCGCGAGTACCTGCGGTGGAAGTACGGGACGGCCCGGTCGCTGCCGATGTCGAGCCGTTAACGCTAGACCTGTCGGGAGTTCTGCGGTTACACGAGCGAAAGCAGCCGTTGGACCCACGAATCCTAAACGTATGGGACCGCGAACATCCGTATCTTGGCCTACGCGGAATAAGCCCGGAGATACAGAAGGAGATGCGCGTTGGGTACGATATAAAGAGTAAAGCGATTACAATTCCGTGGTTCCTTCCGGACGGTTCGCTAGCCAACGTGAAGTTCCGTCGAGTCGATTTGAAGACGTTTTGGTACGTCAATGGCGGTTGGCCGATACGCGAGTTAATTTACGGAATAGACCTAATCTACCGAAAACGGGCGAAGATGGCCGTACTGGTCGAGGCGGAGATTGACGCGATGTACGTCATGACGGCGGGTTTTCCGGCGGTTGCGGTTGGCGGATCGTCATTTAGCGAGGAGAAGGCGGAGTTGTTGCGGAAGAGTCCGATAGAGGAACTGCGGATCGCGACGGACAATGACGAGGCGGGCGAGCGGTTGAAGGCGCAAGTGATCGAGAAGATGGCGGGATACTGCGAGTTGTATGACGTTGAGATTCCGGTTGGGTGCAAGGATGTTAACGAGGTGGGATCGTTAGAGGAGGTGGTGTCTATCGTGAAGGAAGCGGTGCCTTGTAGAGATTCGCTGGCAAATTACTCTTTAAAGAGTAATCGGTGTCGGAGAGTAGGTAGATCCCTACTCCTTTTGACGCCTACGCTTACGTTCCGACGGTTTCACCGGAATCCATTCGTACAGATCGTCGATATGGATTCCTAGTGCGTGGGCTACTGATTTTGCGTTGCCTAACGACATCTTCTTGACGTCATTCACCCAGTCGGAAACTTGAGAGGCGGCATATTGAGCTTCTCACAAAGCTCCTGCTGCGTCATTCCGGCCTCTCTTAGCCTTCTTGCGAGTAGGCACCTTCCGACTTTGAAAGACATCAGGCACCTCTATACTTTTAATTAAATTTAATCCTCACAACTTCCTCAATCGGGACCCGTAGATAGCAGCACACCTTGTTTATGGTCTCGAGGGTAACACTTTGGTTCTTCTTGAACTTTGCCACCGTTGCCGGAGACAGTTTGCATTCCCTAACAAGGTCGATCAGTTGTATGTTTTCTTCTCAATGGTCCGGAAGAGGGGGTCGTAGTTGATCATGGCCTTCCCTCCAGAAAGTAACTTTTCCGTATTCACAAAACTGTATTTTGGGAATATACTTCTATTATACAGGAAAGGAGGGAAAACATTCAAAAAAAGTCCGTAAAGCATGTACCAATTTTACTAGAAATCGTGCTTATTAAAGTATAGGGCGAATGGAGGGGACGATAAAGTGATCACAAATAAACAACTGAATAGGCTTGCAACAAGCGCAAAGCTAGGTTGTCCTGAGGCAAAGGATGAGCTGCTAAGGCATTACATCCCAATTATCGAAAGATTGTCTAAGAGCATCTGGTACTACATCGAGGACACGGACGCTTTTGAAACATACTGTTACAAGCGTTTAGAAGACGCTATCAAAAGGTTTGACCCAAGTCGAGGTTCTTTCTCGTGGCAAATGCAGTTCAGGTTACGTCAAGCAAAAAGCCATTTTCTGAAGAATAGGGGCGAAAAAAGCTAAAACAGATACAGTCCCTTGACGATTTAGGCGAGGTTTCTGATTCTAAGACAAAAAGGAAAGAGTACTTCGAACCAATCGACGATTTGGCGGTCGTCGAGGACGAATTACTTGTGAAAGAAAAAATCGCCCTTTTGGCGAAGGGCGACTCCCGAAAGAAAGCGATTTTACTCGCTTGGTCCGATGGCTTCTACAATGACCCGCACTCTCAGAGTTGTTGGCGCAACTCTTCGGAGGTAAACCGGAATCACATAGGCAAGCCATCAAAAGGTTTAGGTCTTTTTGTCAAGCATCTTTGGCGGAGATTGCTTGACGACCGTTGAGGGAAATGGAAAACGGCGTTTAGGCGTTACGTCGTTC